>NZ_JBIAEA010000004.1:0-312675 GCF_042868165.1 Streptomyces sp. NPDC007872 | reverse complement strand
CGGGGTGTCCGCGGCGCCGGGGGGGGGGCCCCGCCGGGGGGCCGCGGTGCCCCCCCTCGGTGCTCCCCCCCGGGGGCCCCCCGGGGTTGGGCCGGCCCCCCCCGGGGGGGCCCCCCGGCCCTTCCGGCCGTTCCGGCGGCCCGGCTACTCCGGCGGCAACGGCACCGGCGTCCGGCCGCTCAGGTCGACGTCCCACCGCACCTCGTGGAACTCCAGGCCCAGGTAGATGCCGCCCGCCCACTGGTCCGGCTTCTGGTGGTCGATGTAGTCCAGGTCCCCCATGTCGGACTCGTCCGTGAGGTCCATGTCCGAGAAGTACGCGAAGACCCGTCTCGCGGCCTCCTCCTCGGACACCCGGAACCGGCCCGCCATCTCCGCCACGATCGCGCGCACCACTTCCGCGCCCCGCTCGGTCACCGGCACCGGGAAGTCGGTCAGCACCTCGCCGATGCGGTGGCCCCGGGCCCGCAGTTCCGCCCGCACCCGGTCCGCCCGCTCCCGGCCGAAGACGGCCGAACGCTCCTCCAGCGCCGCGCCGTCCGGCCGGCGGCCGGCCTCCCGCGCCGCCGCGAGGTCGGCGAGGTCCCGGGCCCGCAGCGCGCGCTCCTCCTCCGCCGCCGGTCCCGCCAGTCGCTCCGCCAGCGCGCACGCCCCGGCGAACCGGTCCTCGTCGTCCGGGTGCGCGACGGCGTCGAAGACCGCGCGGGCCAGCTCCACCTGCCCGTCGACGGCCTCCTCCGGCCGGCGGACCGCCTCGGGCAGCTCGGCCAGGCCCGCCAGCATCCAGCGGGTGAGCCCGATGTCGAAGGCGCCGACCTCGCCGTCCGGGCCGTACCCCTCCCGGACCATGACCACGGCGGTGGAGTGCGACCGGACCAGCGCGTCGCGCACCGGGCCGACCCAGGGCGAGGCCACCACGGGCTCGAACAGCGCCGTGTGGCGCACGGCGAGCAGCGCCGCCGCGAGCACCCGGTCCCGCTGCGCGCCCTCGGGAAAGGCCACGGGCTCCAGGGCCTCGGGGCCGTTCTGCTCGTCGTCGTCCTCGGCCTCGTCGTCGTCCTCGTCGTCCTCGTCGTCCTCGTCGTCGTAGAACTCGGGGAACTCGGCGAACTCGTCGTCGTTCTCGTCGGCCTGCACGGTCCTGCGCGCCTTTCGCGTCGGGTACGGGGAAGAAGACACCGCCCCGGCACGCCTGAGCGTACCGGGGCGGTGTCGGAGGAAGATCACCGGAGATCGGCGGGGGTCACCCGCCGGTGATCACCAGAGCTTCCAGGTGCTGATCCCCATGAACCACCTGGCGAACCAGCGGCCCCAGAAGGAGGCGCTGAACTTCTTCACCACGTGGAAGGAGATCTGGTGGCCGCCGGACACCGGCTTCACGCCCCTGGTCTTCGGGTACGACCGGCTGTTCATCAGCATCGGCCCCTCCACGTAGGGACGGCTCTGCCGCAGCTTCGGCGGGTTGGAGTCGGCCCGGAACTTGGCCACCTCCTTGGCCCACTCGTCGTTGGCCTCCGTGAAGACCTTGCCCTTGAACTTGGCGAACTCCGACTTCGGGATGCGGAAGTGGATGACCGCCGGCTGGGCACCGTCGCCCCGGACGCCCTTCTTCGCGGCGCTCCGGGCCTGGCGCTCCGCCCACTCCTTGGCCTGGTCCTCGAGGTTCGTCGTGTAGAACCCGGTCCCGAAGTCCATGTTGCGGGGCTTGAAGTCCGGGTCGACGCCGTTGGCCTGGATGCTCTTGGCGGCCGCCAGGGTCGTCCCGTGGTACAGGTCGACGTACTCCTCGTCGTCGTCCTTGTCCTTCTTGCGGTTGTTGTTCTCCTGCTTCTTGGCCGGCGCCTCCTTGGTGGGCGGCGCCTGCTTCGACAGGTTGGGCGCGTCGGCCTTCTTGCCGGCCGCCGTGGTGGCGTCGATCGCCTTGCTGGCGTTCTTGGCCCACTTGGCGCCGGTGGCGACGTTGCCCGCGACCGGCACGGCCGACGCCGCGGACAGCGCCGCGTTCTCCCAGTCGCCCTCGGCCGCGTAGATGCCGGCGTTGACCAGGTCGGCCGCCTCGCCGACGACCGGCACCATGCCGACGACGTCGAGGGTGGCGTGGGTGACGTCCGACCAGCCCCACAGACCGTCGGGGTCCGTGAAGGCGAGCGGGTTGTTGTACCCGTAGTTGTACCCCTGCATCTGGAGGGGGTCGAGCATGTCGATGATCGGGTCGACGCTCAGGAACCTGCCCAGGGCCGGGTCGTACTCGCGTGCGCCCAGATGGGTCAGGCCCGTCTCGTCGAGCGTGCCGCCGACGAAGCCCCGCTTGCCCGGCCAGGTGGCCGGGGCCGTGCCGCGCGCCTGGCCGTAGGCCGTGAGCTTGCGCTGCGTGATGCTCATGCCCGGGGCGAGGGCCACCGCGAAGCCCGCGGTGTTGTGGTAGTCGGTGATCAGCGCGGACACCTTGTCCGCGCCGCCGGCCGTGGTCGCCACGCGGACGAAGGTCGGCGCGCCGACGTGGGTGTAGTAGCGGGTGCCGGTCAGCGTGCCGTTCGGCAGGGCGGTGATCTCGGTCTCGCCGAGGTACAGCGTGCTGCCGGTGGGCGTCTTGCCGATCAGACGGTTGCCGTCGGCGTCGTAGACGTAGGAGGCCAGTTCGCCCCCGGTGGTCTTGTCGCCGACCCGCTGGAGCCGGCCCTCGGCGTCCCAGTCCAGCTTCTGCCGGACCGACCCCTCGGTGCGCTCCTCGGTGTTGCCCGCCGCGTCGTAGACGTAGTCGGCCGTGGTGGGCGCGGCCGTCCCGACCTGGGTCGTGACGGAGGTGAGGGTGTGCGGCCGGAGGGCCGTCGGGGCCGGGTAGCCGTAGCGGCGCGCGACGTCCTTGGCGGTGTCGCCGGCGGGGTCGTGCTTCTTCTCCGTGAGGCGGCTGCCCGTCGGACCGAAGGTGTATGAGTGCCAGTACGGCTGCGGCCCGCCGATCTGGTCCGCCGCCGGGGCGGCGGCGCAGGTGTCGGGCGTCTTCGACGTCCACGCCTCGGTGAGCTGGCGCAGGGTGTCGTAGACGTAGCACTGGGTGTCGGTGACCTTGTTGGTCCCGCTGCCCGTGGACTCCGTCGCCTTCTTGACGTTGCCGATGGTGTCGTAGGCGTACCGGACGTCGTTCACGCGGTGGTCCGCGACCTCGCGGTCGTTGACCTGCTGCGTGAGGCGGCCCGTGTGCGGGTCGTAGAAGTTGGTCGTCCACATCCGGTACGGGGCGTTGCCGGCCGTCGTCTGGAGGACGCGGCCCTGCGGGTCGTACCGGGTGTCGTTGACGTACCAGTCGGTGCCGGAGGTGGTGAGGGCGAGGCCCTCGGGGGTGTAGCGGTTGACCACCTGCTCGGCGGTCAGGCCGCCGCCCGCGGGGAGCGTGGTGGTGGCCGGCTTGCCGGTCGGGGTGTAGGTGTACGCGTAGGTGTAGGTGCCCTTCAGGGCGCCCGCGGCCTCCGGGACGACGACCTTGCGGCCGGTCGGCAGGTACTCGGCGTCGTAGCCGGTGACCTCGTTGACGTACTCCGCCGTGCCCTCGTAGCGGGTGGAGGAGGTGAGCAGGCCCAGGGCGACCGAGTCGTAGAGCCAGGAGGCGCGCTTGGTGCGCTTCTCGCCCTCCACCCGGTACTGGGCGGTCTTGCGGCCGAGCTCGTCGTACTCGGTCTCCAGCACGACGCCGCGGGAGTCCTTGACGGTCAACTGGCGGCCGGAGTTGTCGTAGGTGAACGACGAGGTGCCGCGGTCCGGGTCGGTGGCGGTGAGCTCCTGGCCCCGGACGTCGTAGGTGGACGACCACTGGACGCCGTCGGCGTCCGTCGTCCGGACGCGCTGGCCCCGCACGTCGTACTGGTACGAGGTGCTGGTGAACTTCTTGCGCTCGGCGTCGGTGAAGTGGTCGACCCTGACGACCCGGCCGAGGGTGTCCTTCCAGGTGCGGACGGGGGTGCCGCCCGGCGGGGGGAGGGTCGTCGTGTAGTCGCCGCCGAACTCGGTGCCGGCGGTGAACGCCTGGACGTCGCCGTGCCAGGTGGTCTGCCGCACCGAGCGGTTCATGCCGTCGTAGACCGAGGCGGTCCAGGACGGGATCTCGGTGTCGCTCTTCGGGACGTACGGCGTGTCGGACAGCTCGCCGAGGGCGAAGTACTTGGCGTTGGCCCGCCGGATGCCGCCGTTGGAGTTGTAGAGCGTGTCCGTGACGATGCGGCCGCCGCCGATGGCCTCGGTCTGGCTCTGGCGCTCGCGGAGCCGGCCGTCGTACAGCGTCTTGGTGAGGGCGTACGTGCCGTTGTCCCGCAGGGCGCGGGCGGTCACGACGGTCGGCGCGCGGCCGTCGATCCGGTACTCGTACTCCAGGTTGTGGGGCTGGCCCGCCCCGGAGCGGCCGGGCGACCACACCTTGACGAGACGGCCCAGCGGGTCGTGCTCCAGGCGGGAGACCCGGTTGTTGGCGTCCGTCTTCGTCAGGGCCAGTCCGCGGCCCGTCTCGAAGTCGGTGGTGACCTTGTGGCCCTTGGGGTTGGTGACGACCACGCGGGTCGGCACCGAGTCCGTCGGGGTGAACTCGGACCGGGTGACCCGGCCGTCGGAGTCGGTGGTCGCGGTGGCCCGGCCGTACTTGTCGTAGGCGGTGGCCTCGGACAGGGAGTGGCCCGTGCCGTCGGCCTGGACGTCCTCGACCCGGGTGACCAGGCCCTTCGTCGGCGCCGCGCCGAAGGCGAGGTCGTCGTAGAAGGTGCGGGTGTCGTCCATCAGCCGGTCCGGCCCGGCCGTCGCGGCCGTGGCGCAGGTGCCGGCGGTGGTGCGGACCTGGACCGGGTAGCCCAGCAGGCCGGCGGAGGTGTTGTGCCGGTAGGTGATCACCGAGCAGGTCTCGTCGCCGGGCGCCTCGGTGTCGCCGGTGGTCTGGGTCCGGACCGGCAGCGGGTAGGCGGGGTCGAACTCCAGCGTCGTGTTGCTGGTCGTCCGCGTCTTCCCGCCGCTGACGTGCGCGGTGGTGGTCGACGACAGCGTCGCCGTCTGCCGGGAGATCAGCGGGGACGCGCCTGTGCGGGCGTGCCGTCCGGCCTCGCGGGTCCACAGCTTGGTGACCACCGAGCCGTCGATGACGGGCGTCGCGGCGTCGCCCCGGTAGGTGACCGTCTCCGCGACCTGGCCCTGGTAGGCGGGCAGGTCGTCGTCGATCTTCGCCCCGGCGTGGTCGTCCACGCGCGCCGTGCGGACGGCGCCGTCGGGCAGCGGGTCGCCGTGCATGCCGCGGTAGTAGCGGTGCTCGACCAGCGTGCGGGCGGTGCCCTCGTCGGCGCTGGTCTCACCGGTGCGCACGCGGACCGCCGCGTAGCCGCGCCACTCGTTCCAGGTGCGCTGCTTGGCCTTGGTGAACTCGCTGTCGTCCTTGGCCCAGGCGGCGTCGCCCACGTACTCGTAGGTGGTCACGACCGGCGGGGAGCCGCCGACGTGGTCCTCCTCCTGGATCCGTTCGACGACGTACTTGTTGAACCACTCGGGCTTGGTGGTGTCCTCGCCCGACGGGGACCAGTTGACCGGGTAGCAGCGGCTGCCGTTCGCCTCGGGCTTCGGCTTGGCCGCGGCCGGGTCGCACGGCTTGGAGTAGGTGACCTTCACGCCGCCGCCGGTCTCGGTGTAGACCGCGGCGATGCGCAGCCGCTCGAACGGCGGGCGGTCGTCGGTCGGCCGGGAGACGCGGTTCGGCATCGGGTCGCCGTTGGCGTGGAAGACCACCGGCGGCAGCGACTTGGCGGTGCCGGCGGCGCTGTAGCCGGTGCGGACGATCCGGTCGAGCCAGAGCGGCGGGTTGGTGTCGTAGCGGGTGTGCAGGAAGTTCTGCTTCAGCTCCCAGCCGTCGACCTTGCGGTAGTCCGTGCCGCCCGGGGTCTTGGCGACCTCGGTGGTGACGGCGCTGAGCCGCACCCGGGTCCAGAAGGTCGGGGAGGAGACGTAGCACTTCTTGCCGGAGGCGCAGAAGGTGTCGGACGGGGTGTCCGGCCAGCGCTGGGCGTCCTGGCCCTTCTTGGTGAACTTCTCCGGGTCGCAGTCGAAGGTCTCGGTCTCCATGCAGCGCTCGGGGGTCGTGAAGACCACCCGGGCCGGGGCCGGGGCCGCGTAGACGTTGCCGCCGTGGTTGCTCAGTCCGTACTCGATGCGGACCGGGTGGCCGCCGCGGACGTAGGAGACCGGGGTCTTGACCTTCTCGTTCAGCGCGTAGTGGTTGATCTCCTTCTTGTGGTAGATCGCCATCGCGTTGAGCGTGGTGTCCTCGACGTAGTCCAGGTTCCAGCGGTACGCCTGGGTGCAGGAGGAACCGGCGAAGTCGCCCGCCTTGTAGCAGGGCTCGTCGGGGTGGTTGCCGAAGACCGGGGCGGTGAAGACCGATTCGGTGGTCGGCTTGCCGTCCGTCCAGCCGGGGAGCTTGTGCCGGCCGAAGTGGTAGCGGACGCCGTCCGGGGTGGTGATGACCCAGTACTCGCCCGTGTCCTTGCCGTCGGGGTCGCCCTTGTCACCGTTGTCGGCGCCGGTCTTGTGCTCGATCCGGGTGCCGTCGTCGTTGGCCAGCTTCCACAGGCCCGTCGTGTCGTCCTTGACGAGCGGCGCCGTGGAGCCGTTGAGGCTCAGGACGGCGTTCTCGGTCTTGCCCCACCAGCAGAGGTCGCCCTTCTTCTTGGTGGTGTTGGGCAGCCGGCCCTGGGCGTCCTTGCCGCGGTCGTCGCTGCACGTGCGGAACTGCCGCTCGATGAAGCCGGGGTGGTAGTCCCAGCCGTCGCCGATCCAGGACGCCTGGTTGTTGGTGGTCGAGGTGCGGCCGTCGACCATCTGCGAGGAGTACGACAGCGCGATCTCGGGCTTCGGGCCGGCGATGACCGGCGGGACCTGGAGCGGGTAGCTCCAGTTGAAGCCGCCGGAGGAGCCGCCGTGGGTCCACTTGCCGGAAGGCTGGAGGGAGGTCGCGGAGTAGTCGCCGGAGGGGCTCGCGCCGCCGCCGGTCGCGGCGAGCACGAAACCGCCGCCGCCGGCCGCCGCGGTGCTGAAGGAGGCCTGCCGGAAGGCGGACGGCGTCACCCCGGGCTCGCCCGCGGCCGCGGGGTCGACGGTGGTCGAGACGGTGTCGGCGACCGCGTCGTTGACCGAATCGGTCTCGATCGGGTCGGCGCAGCCCTCGGCGTCGGGAGTGGTGAGGAAGCACTCGGGCAGGCGGATCAACTGGAGCCGGGAGCCCCAGTCGGCGCCGTAGAGCTGCTCGAACGCCTTGTAGTTGACGCCGACCTGGACGGGGCCCGTGGTGCCCTCGGCGGGCTCCAGCTTCATCAGCACGCCGTCGATGCCGGCGGCCTCGGTGGTCTCGCGGTCGGCGACGGTGACCTGCCAGGTGCCGCCGGGCGCCGGGTCCTCCACCGGGGTGGCGGCGGTCTTCGCCGCGGTCTTCCCCGCGGTCTTCGCCGAGGCGGGCTCGACGGCCGACGTCCCGGCGGGGGCCCCGGCGGTGTCCCCGCCGAAGGTGCCGGGCGCGGCGCCGAGCATCACGGGCAGGTCGCCGACCCGGACCATCTCGCCGGGCCTGCCGGTGACGGGCGCGGGGGCGGCGCGCAGGCCGCCCCACAGGGCCTGGCGGGCGACGGACTGCTGGATGGTCTGCTGCTGGCCGGCGGTCGCCGTACCGCCGTTGATGACGACGGTGCCGGTACCGCTCACGGGGGCCGCGGTGCGCTCGACCGCGTACTCCCCCTGGGTCTCGGGCGCGGGCGGGACCTGGTAGTCCACCTCGCTGTCGGCGCCCGGTACGGGCTTGGTGCTCTGCAGGTCGGGCAGAGTGACGCCGCCGCGGGGCGAGACGGCGGCCCACGCCCCCGCCGGCAGGAGGGTCGCGGTGATCGCGAGGGCGACGACGGCTCCCACGGCTCCGCGTGGTCTCCCGCCTCCTCCCCTCGGCGGTCCGGACCGGAACACAGACACGCTGATTCCCCCAAAGTGTCGATCGAAGCAAGGTCGCCGAAGTATGCCCGGGATGGCGCACCACAGGAAAATCACCTACATAAAGCGCACATAAACAGCGCTCCATGACCAAACGTCAGGTAATGCGCAATCAAAGACCGCACGTCAGAGGCGATTCGCAGCCTGCGGCAATGCCGTGCAAAGATGCGCCCGCTATGCCGAGGGACGCCGCGAGACGCCGCGCGCCGGAACAAGAGAAGAAGAATTGGGGGGGTGCCGTGACGACCACACGGCCCGAAAAGCCGCAACGGCGCATGGGGATATGGGTGGCCGCACTCGCGGCCGCCGCCGTCACCGCGACGGGCCTCACCGTGCTGCCGCAGTCCGACGAGGGGCCCGACGGGCGGCCCGCGCGCGGATCCGCGCCCGCGGCCGCGCCCGCGGGGCCGCTCGACGAGGCCGGGGCGATGCGGGAGGCCCGCAGGACGGGCAAGCGCGTCGAGGCCGTCGCGCTGCGGACCACCCACGCCACCACCTACGCCGATCCGGACGGCACCTTCACCCTGGACCAGGCGACCGCGCCGGTCCGCGTCAGGGCGGCCGACGGCACGTGGACCGCGATCGACACCGCGCTGCGGGCCGACGGCAGGGGCGGCTACCGCACCACCGCGACCACCGGCGCCCTGACCTTCGCCGGCGGCTCCGCCGGCGCGCGCGCCGGGACCGCCCGCGCCGACCGCTCCACCGCCGCCCGGTCCGCCGCCGTCCGCCCCGCCGCCGCACGGCCGCCGCACCGGGCGCCCGCCGCCGGGGACGACGCCCTCGTGCGCTTCTCCACCGGCGGCCACACCGTCGTCCTCGGCCGGCCGGCGGCCGGACTGCCCGCACCCCGGGTCAGCGGCACCCGCGCCCTC
This sequence comes from Streptomyces sp. NPDC007872, assembly GCF_042868165.1. Classification (NCBI taxonomy): domain Bacteria; kingdom Bacillati; phylum Actinomycetota; class Actinomycetes; order Kitasatosporales; family Streptomycetaceae; genus Streptomyces; species Streptomyces sp. NPDC007872. The sequence goes on along the minus strand of NZ_JBIAEA010000004.1, from coordinate 303,805 downwards.
TACCCCGACGTCCTGCCCGGCGTCGACCTGCTCCTGACCGCGAAGAACGACGGCTTCGCCCAGTCCTGGATCATCAAGAACCGCGAGGCCGCCGCCGATCCGGCCGTCCGCACCCTGACGATGTCCGTCGCCTCCCCCACGCTCACGATCCGGCGGAACGCCGCGGGCGGGCTCTCCGGCACGGACGCCTCCGGCAAGGAGGTCGTCACCGCCCCCACGCCCGTCATGTGGGACTCCTCCGGCCGCAAGGACGCCGCGAGCGACACCGGCGCCGCGCCCGACCCGGAGAACCTCCCCGAGGGCCTCGCCGGACTGCACGCCCTCGAAGGTCCCGAACCGGGCACGCGCAGCGCCCTCGTCGGCACCGAGCTGAAGGACGGCACGCTCACCCTCAAGCCGGACGTCCGGCTCCTGGAGGACCCGGCCACCACCTACCCGGTCTTCGTCGACCCCTCGATCAACGGCCACACCCAGGCGTGGACCCTCGCCTACAAGCGCTACCCGAGCTCCAACTTCTGGAACGGGGCCGGCTTCAACGGCGGCACCGACGAGGCCCGCGCCGGATACGAGAACCAGAGCAACGGCACCGGCCGGTCCTTCTTCCGCGTCGAGTGGAAGCTCAAGGGCGCCCTCATCAAGTCCTCCACCTTCCGGCTGTACGAGACCCACTCGTGGTCCTGCTCCAAGCGGGACGTCGAGCTGTGGCTGACCGGTGGCATCTCCTCCTCCACCACCTGGAACGACCAGCCCTCCTGGGCCGACCAGCTCGACAAGGTGTCGGCCTCCCACGGCTACAGTTCGAGCTGCCCCGACGACTACATCGGGTTCAACGCCAAGGACGCCGCCGTCAAGGCGAACACCGCGGGCTGGAGCAACATCACCCTCGGGGTGCGCTCCACCAGCGAGACCGACGTCTACGCCTGGAAGAAGTTCAAGGACACCCCCGTCCTGTCGACGGTCTACAACCGGCCGCCGAACACCCCCGGTTCGCTCGCCACCAGCCCCGGCGGCGCCTGCAACACCAAGTCGCCCGGCCCGACCCTCGGCATCGGTGACGTCACCGTCTCCGCCAAGGCCTCCGACCCCGACGGCAACCTCGACGGCGTCCGCCTCAAGATCTGGCAGACCAGCCCCGCCGGCGGCCCCGTCCTCTACGACGCCGAGCCCACCCTCAGCAGCACCGGAGCGGTGAGCCGCCGCATCACCTCGGCGACCTTCCCGGCCAACAGCGTGCGCACCTACGCCTACCAGGCGCGGGCCCGCGACAGCGAGAACGCCTACTCGGCGTACTCCTCCACCTGCTACTTCACGGTGGACACCAGCAAGCCCGGCCCGCCGGTCCTCACCTCCGCCGTCTGGCCCGACTGGGAGGAGACGGAGACCTGGGGCCCGGCGGCCGGCACCACCGGCCGGGTGACCGTCACCGGCGGCGGCAACGACGTCGGGGCCTACTGGTACAGCGTCGACACCACCTCGTACGACAAGCAGGCGACGCTCGCCAACGGCGTCTGGTACATCGACTTCAAGCCGGCCCACGCCGGCCCGAACGTCCTCTACGTGAAGACGAAGGACAAGGCGGGCAACTGGTCGGACCGGACGGTCTACCTGACGTACGCCAAGCCCAAGGACGTCCTCGACGGCCCCGGCGACACCACCGGCGACCAGTTCGCCGACCTCTTCGTCATCGACGGCTACGGCGACCTGCGGCTCTACCCCAACATGGGCAAGGGCGACATCCACTCCTCGCTCGACGCCGCCGGACAGGGGACCGGCAAGGTGGAGCGCGGCTACTGGAGCGGCGCGCTCATCACCCACAACGGCGACTTCTGGGGCGCCGACGGCTTCCAGGACCTCGTCGCCCGGATGCCCGACGGCAAGCTGTGGATCTACCCCGGCGACGGCCTCGGCGGCGTCGACGTCGACCGCCGCACCGAGCTGCTCCTGCCGCCCGGCGCCCCGAAGCCGGCCGACCTCACCCAGATCGTCTCCGTCGGCGACGTCGACGGGGACCGCAAGCCGGACATCTTCGCCACCGTCGGCGACGCCCTGTGGGTCCTGCGCGGCTACACCGGCGGCAGCGTCACCCAGGCCGTCCGGCTCACCAGCAGCCCCTGGCTGGAGCGGGACATCGTCTCCGTCGGCGACCACAACAAGGACGGGGCGGCCGACCTGGTCTACCGCACCTTCGAGAGCGACCGGCTGCTCATCCGCTTCGGCAAGAAGGACGCGGACGGCACCGGCACCGACCTGACCTCGCTCGCCATCGCGGCGAACTCCCTCACCGGGATCGACGAGGTCTACGGCGCCGGCGGCTGGGACGCGGCCAACGTCCGCCTGCTGACCGGCACGGCCGACGCCAACGGCGACGGCATCCCCGACATGTGGGCCGTGATGGGCAGCAAGATCGCCCGCTTCTACCCGGGCGGCGCCACCGGCCACGCCGCGCCCTTCGAGGTCATCTCGGCCTCCGACGGGGTCGGCTGGATGAACAAGCAGGCCATCGGCTGAGCCGTCGGCCCGTGAACGGCGGGAGGGCCGCCACCCCGTGGGGTGGCGGCCCTCCCGCCGTGTCCGGGACCGGTCACGCCTTCGGCGCCACCTTCGACAGGCCGTTGATGATCCGGTCCATCGCGTCGCCGCCCGTCGGGTCCGTGAGGTTCGCCAGCATCTTCAGGGTGAACTTCATCAGGAGCGGGTGGGTCAGGCCGCGCTGGGTCGCGATCTTCATGACCTTCGGGTTGCCGATGAGCTTCACGAAGGCGCGGCCCAGCGTGTAGTAGCCGCCGTAGGTGTCCTTGAGGACCTGCGGGTAGTTCCGCAGGGCCAGTTCGCGCTGGGCCGGGGTCGCGCGGGCGTGCGCCTGGACGATGACGTCGGCCGCGATCTGGCCCGACTCCATGGCGTACGCGATGCCCTCGCCGTTGAACGGGTTGACCAGGCCGCCCGCGTCGCCGACGAGCAGCAGGCCCTTGGTGTAGTGCGGCTGCCGGTTGAACGCCATCGGCAGGGCGGCGCCCCGGATCGGGGTCGTCATGTTGTCCGGGACGAAGCCCCAGTCCTCCGGCATCGAGGCGCACCAGGCCTTGAGCACCTCGCGCCAGTCCAGCTCCTTGAAGGCGGAGGAGGAGTCGAGGATGCCCAGGCCGACGTTGGAGGTGCCGTCGCCCATGCCGAAGATCCAGCCGTAGCCCGGCAGCAGCCGGTCCTGCGGGCCGCGCCGGTCCCACAGCTCCAGCCAGGACTCCAGGTAGTCGTCCTCGTGCCGGGGGGTGGTGAAGTACGTGCGGACCGCGACGCCCATCGGCCGGTCGTCGCGCCGGTGCAGGCCCATCGCGAGGGAGATGCGGCTGGAGTTGCCGTCGGCGGCGACGACCAGCGGGGCGTGGAAGGTGACCTCGCGCTTCTCCTCCCCCAGCTTGGCGTGGACGCCGGTGATCCGGCCCGTGCGGTCGTCGATCACCGGGGCGCCGACGTTGCAGCGCTCGTACAGGCGGGCGCCGGCCTTCTGCGCCTGGCGGGCCAACTGCTCGTCGAAGTCGTCGCGCTTGCGGACGAGCCCGTAGTCCGGGTACGAGGCGAGCTCCGGCCAGTCCAGCTCCAGGCGGACGCCGCCGCCGATGATCCGCAGGCCCTTGTTCCGCAGCCAGCCGGCCTCTTCGGAGATGTCGATGCCCATGGCGACGAGCTGCTTGGTGGCACGGGGGGTGAGGCCGTCGCCGCAGACCTTCTCGCGCGGGAACGCGGTCTTCTCCAGGAGGAGGACGTCCAGGCCCGCCTTCGCCAGGTAGTAGGCGGTGGTCGAGCCGGCCGGGCCCGCCCCGACGACGATCACGTCCGCGCTGTGCTCGGAGAGGGGCTGCTCGGTCACGGCGGGTCTCCCTAAGGGGTCGAGGGAAGGATGGGGGAAGTCTAGGTGCGGGGCGGTGGGGCGGCGGGGGTTACGGCTTGAAGCCCCGGTGCAGGGCGACGATGCCGCCCGACAGGTTCCGCCAGGCGACCTTCGACCAGCCGGCCTCCTGGAGCAGGCCCGCCAGGGTCGGCTGGTCCGGCCAGGACTGGATGGACTCGGCCAGGTACACGTACGCGTCGGGGTTGGAGGAGACCGCCCGGGCCACCGGCGGCAGCGCGCGCATCAGGTACTCCTCGTACACCGTGCGGAACGGCTTCCAGGTGGGGTGCGAGAACTCGCAGATGACGACCCGGCCGCCGGGCTTCGTCACCCGGTACAGCTCGCGCAGCGCCTGCTCGGTGTCCTGGATGTTCCGCAGCCCGAAGGAGATGGTGACGGCGTCGAACACGTCGTCCCGGAAGGGCAGCTTCGTGCCGTCGCCCGCCGTGAACGGCATCCACGGGTGGTTCTTCTTGCCGACCCGCAGCATCCCGAGCGAGAAGTCGCACGGGACGACGTACGCGCCCGCGCGCGCGAAGGGCTGCGAGGAGGTGGCCGTGCCGGCGGCCAGGTCGAGGACCTTCTGCGCCGGGCGGGCGTCGACCGCCTTCGCGACCTCCTTGCGCCAGCGGCGGTCCTGGCCGAGCGAGAGCACGTCGTTGGTGAGGTCGTAGTTGGCCGCCACGTCGTCGAACATCGACGCGACTTCGTGCGGCTGCTTGTCCAGGGTGGCGCGGGTCACGGGCGTTCGGCCTCGCAGAATCGGAGACGGGCGGGCGGGCCCCATTGTCTCAGGACCCCTCGCGCCCCGGTCGGCAGGGCACGCTCGGCGGCGCCGGGCGCGCCGGGCGCTCAGCGGGCCCGGTGGACCAGCCGGCCGCCGAGGACGGTGGCGACGCAGGTCGACGCGCCGAGGCGGACCAGGGCCGCCCGGTCGGGGACGTCGAAGACGGCGAAGCGGGCGGGGCCGCCCGGGGCCGGGGCGGGCAGGAGCACCAGCGGGACCGGGGAGAGGGACGGCGGGCCGGGGAGCCGCTCCGGGCGGCGGCCGACGGCGAGGCCGGCCCGGCGGACGGCGTCCACGGCGGCCCGGCCGCGCAGCTCACCGGCGACGGCGACCGTGCCGTGCGCCAGGAGCCGCTGCACGCCCCGGCGCGCGGAGGCGCCGCGCCGCGCGGGGTCGGCCCGGAAGATCCGCTGTGCCCGCTCCCCGGTGATCGGCTCCGTGCCGAAGCCCTCGGCCTCCCGGGGGTCCGGGTGGTACGTGCCTTCGAGCAGCTCGGGGCCGTACGGGTTGAGCAGGCCCGGGGTGAGGATGCCGGGCCACCGCCGCACGCGCGCCCCGGGGCGGACGGCGACCAGGTCCTCGTACGGGCCGACGGCCGCGACGAGGGCGCCGTCGACCAGGACGGCGCTCTCGGGCGTCGCCTCGGCGACGTGGATCGTCAGCACGGATCTCAGTTCGCGTCGAGGAGCTTCAGCTCCGGGTGGGCCGTGCCGCCCTCGATCGCGACGGACGAGATGTGGGAGGCGACGCGCTCGTCCACCGGGTCGTTCGCCGGGTCGTCGTGGACGACCAGGTGCTCGTACGTGGTGGAGCGCTGCGCCGGGACGCGGCCCGCCTTGCGGATCAGGTCGATGATCTCCAGGCGGTTGGAGCGGTGCTTGGCACCGGCGGAGGAGACGACGTTCTCCTCCAGCATGATCGAGCCGAGGTCGTCGGCGCCGTAGTGCAGGGAGAGCTGGCCGACCTCCTTGCCCGTGGTCAGCCAGGAGCCCTGGATGTGGGCGACGTTGTCCAGGAAGAGCCGGGCGATCGCGATCATGCGCAGGTACTCGAAGAGCGTGGCCTGCGTGCGGCCCTTGAGGTGGTTGTTCTCGGGCTGGTACGTGTACGGGATGAAGGCCCGGAAGCCGCCCGTCCGGTCCTGCGTGTCGCGGATCATGCGCAGGTGCTCGATGCGCTCGGCGTTGGTCTCGCCGGTGCCCATGAGCATGGTGGAGGTGGACTCCACGCCCAGGCCGTGGGCGATCTCCATGATCTCCAGCCAGCGCTCGCCGGACTCCTTCAGGGGCGCGATGGCCTTGCGGGGCCGCTCGGGGAGCAGCTCGGCGCCGGCGCCGGCGAAGGAGTCGAGACCGGCGGCGTGGATGCGGCCGATCGCCTCCTCGACGGGGACGCCGGAGATGCGGGCCATGTGCTCGATCTCGGAGGCGCCGAGGGAGTGGATGACCAACTGCGGGAACGCGGCCTTGATCGCGGCGAAGTGCTTCTCGTAGTACTCGACGCCGTAGTCCGGGTGGTGGCCGCCCTGGAACATGATCTGGGTGCCGCCGAGCTCCACGGTCTCCGCGCAGCGGCGCAGGATGTCGTCGAGGTCCCGGGTCCAGCCCTTCGCGGTGTCCTTCGGCGCGGCGTAGAAGGCGCAGAACCGGCACGCCGTCACGCAGACGTTCGTGTAGTTGATGTTCCGCTCGATGATGTACGTCGCGATGTGCTCGGTCCCCGCGTACCGGCGGCGGCGCACGGCGTCGGCGGCGGCGCCGAGGGCGTGCAGGGGCGCCGAGCGGTAGAGGTCGAGCGCCTCCTCGGGGGTGATCCGGCCGCCCGCGGCGGCGCGGTCCAGAACGGACTGCAGTTCGGCCTTCTCGGTCACCGGGTTCGTCCCTTTCGGAGGGGTACTGACAGACCGAACCAGCGTACGCCAGGGGTCCGGGCCGCCTCCGGCGGGGAGCGGCCGGGTCATTCCGGGGAATGCGCGCACACCGGGGATCCCGCCGGGGCCGGGCGTCGGCCCGGCGGGTGAACGGACGGGAAACCGCCTTCCCCTTTCGGGCGTCCGCATTCCGTCCGGCCGTTTGCGCGCGCCTCCGGAATGGGTCCGGGGCGGGCGACGGGGACGCGTGGGAATTACATTCGTGTGAATTAATTCCCGGAGGTCTGTTCCGGCCCGTTCCGGCCTGTTCCGGAGCGTCCCGGCGCGTTCCGGCGCGTCCCGGTCCGTTCCGGTGCTTCCCGGCGCGTGCGGTCAGCCGCGCGGGGGCTTCAGGAGTTCCACCGCGACGTCCGCCGGAAAGCCGGTCGTGGGTCCGGTGCGGCGGGCGAACTCGCGTGCTCCCGCGAGCTGTTCGGGCCCGAAGCGGAAGTCGAGGGTGCGGAAGTACCGCTCCAGGAGTTCGGCGTCGAAGGCCTCCCAGCGGGCCGCCTGCTCGGCGACCTTGGTGACCTCTTCGAGGGAGAGGTCGCGCGAGGCCAGGAACGCCTGGTGGACCTCGTGGACGGTCTCCGGCTCGCGCGCCAGGTAGTCCTTCCGCACCGCCCAGACGGCGAAGACGAACGGGAGGCCCGTCCACTCCTTCCACATCAGGCCCAGGTCGTGGACCTGGAGGCCGAGCCGGGGCGCGTCGTGCAGGGAGGCCCGGAGCGCGGCGTCGCCGATGAGGACGGCCGCCTCGGCCTCCTGCATCATCAGGCCGAGGTCCGGCGGGCAGGTGTAGTAGTCGGGCGACACGCCGTACCGCTCGGACAGGAGCAACTGGGCGAGCCGCACGGAGGTGCGGGAGGTGGAGCCGAGCGCGACGCGCGCGCCGTCGAGCTCCTCCAGGGGCCGCTGCGACACGATCACGCAGGACATCACCGGTCCGTCGCAGCCGACGGCGATGTCCGGGAGGGCGACCAGCTCGTCGGCGTGGCGGAGGAACTCGACGAGGGTGACGGGGCCGATGTCCAGGTCGCCCCGGACGAGCCGCTCGCTGAGCTTCTCCGGCGTGTCCTTGGTGAGCTCCAGGTCCAGGAGCGTCCCCGTGCGCGCCAGGCCCCAGTAGAGGGGGAGGCAGTTCAGGAACTGGATGTGTCCGACGCGGGGCCGGCTGCGCTGGTCGTCGGTTGCTTTGTCCACATCGTGAGGCTAGACCCGTCTCACGGACCGGGCATCGCCGGGGCACGCGCGTCAGCACGCGGAAGAAGTTCAAACACGCGGGTGACGTGATCTTTCCCTCTACCCCCCCGAGCGTTCTGCGTGCTACGCTCAACGCAAGTTGCAGTTTGGTTTCCCTTGCAGTACAGAGCCTGCGGAGCATGTGACCCGCAGGCTTTTGTAGTTTTCAGACTTGTTTGCAGGTTCTGGAGCAGGGCAACCCTTTGGCCCAAGGAGGGCTTATGGCTACCGGAACCGTCAAGTGGTTCAACGCTGAAAAGGGCTTCGGCTTCATCGCCCAGGACGGCGGCGGCCCGGATGTCTTCGTCCACTACTCCGCGATCAACGCGAACGGCTTCCGTTCGCTCGAGGAGAACCAGGTCGTGCAGTTCGACGTCACGCAGGGCCCGAAGGGTCCGCAGGCGGAGAACGTCACCCCGGCCTAAGTTGCCCGGGTCGGCGCATACGCACAACTGAGAGCAGTACCCAAGGAGCCCCGCTCCGTGCCTCGCGGCACGAGCGGGGCTCCTGCCCTTTTACGGGAAGCGCACGGGCCGGGATCAGCAGGTGGGGATCACGGTCCCGTTGTTGTCACGGGCCTCGTCGTCGCCCCAGCGGGACAGGTAGTAGGCGGAGACGTGGGCGTTCCGCCCGTTCTTCCCGGCGTACACCGTGTCGAGGTCGGTCCGCAGCCACCAGTGGTTGTAGTTGCCGGAGGCGTCGCGGACCTCCTGGCCCCAGACCTTGCAGTAGACGTAGTTCGTGCCGGCGTTCAGCACGCCCTGGGCGTCGTTCGTGTTGGCCTGGGCGTAGCCGGTGGCGTTGGCGAAGGTGTCGACCCAGTAATTCCCGCCCCCGCCGGAGCAGCCGTTGTCGCTGGTCAGGTGCCTGGAGCCGTAGGAGCCGGGGTAGGGCGCGAGGGAGGCGCCGTTGATCGTGATGGGCTGGCCGACGCCGTTGTAAAGCTGCTCGTAGTGGATGTGGGCGCCGGAGCTGTTGCCGGTGGAGCCGGTGGTGCCGATCTGCCGGCCCTGGGAGACGGCGGCGCCGTCGGCGACCGAGTAGGCGCCGAGGTGGAAGTAGTACGTCTTCCAGCCGCCGCCGTGGTCGATCACGACGTAGTTCCCGGCGCCGGACGGCTGGGAGTAGCGGTGGGCGGTGCCGGACGCCGAGGCGAGGACCGGGGCCCCGGCGGTGGCGCCGCCGTCGGAGCGGACGAAGTCGAGGGCCTGGCGGACCTCGGCCGAATGGTGGCCGTAGGTCCACTTCTGGCCGCAGGGGAAGGGTGCCTTGAAGAGCGGCGCGGCCTGGGCGGGGGTCGTGGTGACGAGCGCGGTGAGCAGGCCCGCGACGAGCGCGAGCAGGGTGCCGAGCGGGGTGATCCGTGCACGCATGCGTCCTCCGGTTGCGTGGGGTGGCGGGGGCGGTGGGACGTGGCGGGACAAGGGTCGACGCGCGTGGAACGGACCTCAGCGTGCCGGAAGACCGCGCGGCGCAGTAGACCGCGACGGCCACACCCGGAGGGGGCCGGTTACGTAGTCTGGACACATGACCGAACGCAAGCCGCCGGGAGTGAGCTTCGAGTCGTTCGTGGACAAGCAGATCCGCGAGGCCGCGGAACGGGGTGAGTTCCGGAGCCTGCCGGGCTTCGGGAAGCCCCTCCCCGACGACTCGGCGCCGTACGACGAGCTGTGGTGGATCAAGGGGAAGATGCACCGCGAGGGGGCGTCCGTGCTGCCGCCCGCGCTCGCCCTGCGCAAGGAGGCCGAGGACGCGGAGGCGGCGGTGGCCGCGGCCGTCTCCGAGAGCCAGGTCCGCCGGATCCTCGGCGGGATCAACACGAAGATCGCCGAGGCCCTGCTGCGCCCGCCGGCCGGTCCGCCGCTGCGGCTGAAGCCGTTCGACGTGGAGGCGGCGGTGGCGCGGTGGCGGGCGGAGCGGTCGTGACTTTCCGAGACCCCGAAGCGAAGGACCCGAGGTGAAGGAGCCCGAGGTGAAGGAGTCCGAAGTGAAGGAGTCCGCATGAACAGCGCCGGTCTGCTGGTCGACTCGTTCGGCCGGGTGCGCGAGGCCGTCCACGGGGCCGTGGAGGGCCTCACGGAGGACGAGCTGGCCGCCCGGATCGACCCGGACGCCAACTCGATCGCCTGGCTCGTCTGGCACCTCACCCGCGTCCAGGACGACCATCTGGCGGGCGCCTTCGGCACCGCGCAGGTGTGGACCGCCGACGGCTGGGCGGACCGTTTCGGCCTTCCCTTCCCCGAGAAGGAGACCGGATACGGCCAGACGCCCGACCGGGCGGGCCGGGTGCGGGCCCCGGCGGAGCTGCTCCTCGGCTACCACGACGCCGTGCACGACCGGACCGCCGAACTGGTCGGGGCGGTGACGAACGCGGACCTGGACCGGATCGTGGACGAGGCCTGGGACCCGCCGGTCACCCTCGGCGTCCGCCTGGTGTCGGTGATCGCGGACGACCTCCAGCACGCGGGACAGGCGGCGTACGTGCGGGGCGTGGTGGAGCGGGGCGGGGCGTAGGGCCCGGAGCCTCACGGCCCTGGGCCCGGGGCGCGAGGGTCGGGGCCCGAAGAGCACCCGTGACCTCCCGGAACAGCCGTACGACCACGCCCCCCTCCCGGAAGTCCGATCGGGCGGCCGCGCCCGTGCGCGGCCCCTACTCCCGAGGAGCCGGCGGGGAGGCCAGCGGGACGGTCGCCCAGACCGTCTTGCCGACCTCCCGCTCCTTCACGCCCCACGCCGTGGCGAGGGCGGCGACGAGCAGCAGCCCGTAGCCGCCCTCGTCGGGCGTCGCGGACGGTAACGGCCGCCGCTCGCCGCGCGCGTCGGACAGCTCGATCCGCACGTGGTCGGCGCCGCGCTCCATCCGCACCTCGAAGTCCCTTCCGGGCACCCGCCCGTGGAGGGCCGCGTTGTTGGCCAGCTCGGCGAGGACCAGCTCGACGGCCTCGGCCCCGGCCCCGGTGACCTCCCATTCCCGCAACTGCTGCACGCCCAGCAGACGCGCCAGGCGCGCGCCCCGGCGCGTTGCGGACAGCCGGAGGACGAACTCACCGGTCGGGGTGGTGGTTTCTGACTTCATGCCCCGAGCGTGGCCGTCGCCCCTACGCTGACCAGCAGCGACGCGACGACGCTGCGTAACGGTACGGGCACGCCAAGAAGGCGGTACGGATGTCGGGGAACGAGGAGGAGAGGCCGGAACGGCCCTCCGAGGCGGACGGTACGGCGCACCTTTTCCAGGCGCTGGGCAAGATCCTGAAGGTCCTGCGCCGCAACGCGGGCCTGAGCCAGGCGGAGCTGTCCGACCTGGCGCATTGCAGCGAGGACCTGATCTCCTCGGTGGAACGGGGCGTACGGACTCCGCAGCCGGACTTCCTGGTGCGGGTGGATCCGCTCGTGAACGCGGGCGGGGCGCTGGCCGCGACGGCGGACGACGTGCGGGCGGCGCTGGCGAAGGCACGGGTACGACACCCGGACTGGTTCCGGGACTTCGCCCACGAGGAGGCGAAGGCGGTCGCGCTGCACTACTACGAGGTGCAGGCGGTGCCGGGTGTTCTGCAAACACCTGCGTACGCGCGCTCGTTGTTCGAGCACCGTCGACCCATGCTGGACGAGGACACCATCGAGAAGCGGGTGGCGGACCGGATCTCGCGGCAGGTACTGCTCGACCAGTGGCCCGCCCCGACGATCAGCTTCGTCCTGGAGGCGACCGTCCTCCTCCGGCCGTTCGGCGGCCCGGAAGTACACCGCGAACAGTTGCTGCGCATCCTCGAAGTGGCCCGACGGCGCACGATTGAGCTCCAGATCATGCCGCAGGACAAGAACGAGCACCCCTACCTGGACGGCGCCTTCACTCTGATCACCGCGAAGGGGCGGCGGGAGGTCGCGTACACCGAGATCTACGGCCACTCACGGCTGATCACCGACCCGGAAGAGGTGCGCGCCTACACCGAGCGCTATGGGATCATCCGGGCGCAGGCACTCACACCTCGCGAGTCCCTGGACTGGATCGAGAAACTGCTGGGAGAACGATGAACACCACGGAACTGGCCTGGTTTAAAAGCAGCTACAGCAGCTCCGAAGGTGGCAACTGCATCGAGGTCGCCTACGACTGGCGCAAGTCCAGTTACAGCGACTCCGAAGGCGGCAACTGCGTCGAGGTCGCCGCCCACCCCACCACCGTCCACGTCCGCGACTCCAAGGTCCCGCACGGCCCCCAGCTCGCCGTGGCCCCCGCCGCCTGGACCGCGTTCGTGGACGTGGCCTCCACCGTGTGACCGGAGGGAATCAGCGTGCCGGCGGGGACGGCGACGAAGCCCGCCGGCACGTCGAGGCGGAACGGCCAACCGGCGGGCCAGACGCAGATCGTCATCAGCCCGGTCGCACACGCCAGGCAGGCCAGGGGTCGACGTAGGCAACGTGTACGGCGAGATCGGCGTCGACGACCGCGTCCGCGCCGCGCTCTTCGCCCACGGCATCGCCTTCGCCCCGCACGTCGTCCACGGGCCCCGGACCCCGGGCCCCGGGCCCCGGCTGCGTTCCTGCCGTCCCCGGGTGCTGACGAACTCAGGTGCCGACGAGCTCGGGGAACCGACCGGCGACCGCGTCCGCCCGGTTCCCGCTCGGAGCGGGGTCCGTCTCAGAATCCTCCGCGCCCGCCGCAACCGTTCCGCCCCGGCCCGTGTCTCCTTGACCGGCACGCGGTGATCGTCCCGTGCCGATCGGACCAATGGGCTCCGCCGCAGGTCGGCGGGGCTTTTCCCCGGGGGGATCTCCTACATGTCCAACACCGTCGCGTTCCGTCCGCGCGTCACCGCCGCCGTGACCGCCGTCCTCGCCGCCGCCCTCGGCGCCGCCGTCCTGACCGCGCCCGCGGCCGGTGCCGCGACGGTCCCGGCCGCGTCGCCCAACGGGCACGACTTCAACGGCAACGGCACGCCGGACCTGCTCCAGATCGACAGGGCCGGCAAGGTCCACCGCTACGACACCTCGTACGACGCCGCCACCGGGAAGGTCTCGGCGAAGGCGCCCGTCGTCGCCGCGACCAACTGGCCGCAGGGCCAGCGCATCACGGCCACCGGCAACCTCGGGGGCTCCTCCGTCGGCGACGTCGTCGCGAAGGACTACCGGGGCGTCCTGCGGCTCTACAAGGGCCGCGGCGACGGCGGCTTCGACGCCCCCGTCGACATCAGCAAGGGCTGGCACGCCTACAACATCATCGTCGGCGGCGGGGACGTCACCGGCGACGGGAAGCCCGACCTCCTCGGCGTCGGCATGGACGGCTCCCTCTGGTACCACACGGGCACCGGCAACGGCGCCGCCCCCTTCGCCCCCGCGCGCAAGCAGGCGGGCCCGTCCGGCTGGGGCGTCTACTGGTCCTTCGCCCTCGGGGACTTCGCCGGCGGCAAGGCCGCGGACATCGTCGCCGTCGACTCCCGCGGTGACCTCTGGCTCCACCAGGGCAAGGGCGACGGCACCTTCGCCAACCGCACGAAGGTCGGCTGGGGCTGGCACGTCTACGAGTCCGTCCTCAACGTCGGGGACGCCGACCGCGACGGGAAGGCCGATCTCATGGGCTTCACCCGGAGCGGCACCGCCGCCTTCTACAAGGGCACCCACGACGCGGCCAAGCCGTTCGGCGCCGTCCGGCCCGTGCCGCTGAACGCCATCTCCGACCCGTGGGTCGACGGCTTCTACTTCTGATCCCGGGGATCCCTGGGATCTCAGGTGCCACAGGGATCCCAGGTACTCCAGGGATCCCTCTGATCTCGTACAACCGTTCCCCTCCCTCGCACGTCTGACCGTGCGACACACGGCGATCGAACTTCCGTGTGTCGCACCAGACTCGGGGCGCCGCGCCCTCCGCCGCGCGCCCCCACGGGGGAGGAACGTTTCTTTTGTCGTACGCCGCCACGTCCCGCCGTCTCGCCACGGCAGTCGCCCTCACGCTCGCCGTCACCCTCGGCACCGGTGTCCTGAGCGGCACGGCGCCGCTCGGGCCGGTGACCGGATCGCCCGCGATGGTCCCGGCGGGCAACGAGGTGAACCCGTCGATCGACGAGGTGGTCGTCGCCGGCGCCACGGGATTCGTGAGCAGCCGCGGGGGAGGGTTCGCGACGGACTACCGGGGCATCTACCGCTGGGTCCCGTACGACGGCGGGGCCACCAAGGAGATCCGGGGCGTCAACCTGGTGTACCACACCGTCCTCCCCGGCGACCTGATCGTCGTGGAGACCGAGGACCGGTCCGTCCTGCGGGACGCCGTCTCGGGCAAGGACCTGCAGAGCGTGCCGCTGGGGCGGTACGCCGGCGCCGTCGGCTCCTCGCTCTTCGACTCCGGCCCGACCGTGCAGGACGTCATCACGCTCGAGATGCTCGTCGGCCAGGGCGACGCCGTGACGCGGCGCCCGGTCACCGGCCTGCCGGCGGACGTCCGCGACGCACACGTCTCCCCGGGGAACGCTCCCGGCCGGGCCGTCATCGCCTACTACACCGGCCCCTCCGACGCCCGGAAGCACTACACGGGCGTCCTCGACCTCGCCACCGGCGCGGTCACGGAGTCGTCCCCCGCGGCGCCCGGCGGCGGGACGTCCGCCTCGTCCCCGGAGCGCACGGCCCTGCACAGGACGAACACGGACAGGATCACCGTGACCGACCGCTCCACCGGGGCCACCCGGGACATCGTCCTGCCGAAGCCCGTCGAGGATCTGGAGCTGGCGTTCGTCGGGGACTGGCTGCTCTACGTGCGACGCGGCGGCCTCCACGCCACGGAACCCAGCCCGTACCACGCGCTGACCGCGTACGACCTCACGAAGGGCGGCACGCGCAAGCTCCTCGACCACGTCACCTCGCTCGCCCCCGGCGCCGACGGGGCCCCGCTGGTGCGCGGCGGCTCCCTCATCACCGGCGAGGGCTACTACCGCCTCGCCCCCGGCGCCGGCGGGGTCCCCGCGGCGACCCTCCGGTCGAAGCTCCCCGAGCGGGCCGCCGTCGGCCTCGTCTCCTCGCCCCCCACCACGTTCGACCTGACCCGAGCCACGCGGGCACCCGTCCTGTACTGGAGCTTCACGCGGGACAACGTCGAGGCGACCGTCACCCTGCGGCACACCGCGACGGGCAGGACCACCACCTTCGTGGAACGGCCCGACCCGTCGTACGAATACCGGGACATCTCCTACGACTGGCAACGCGACCTGCCGGCGGGCCCGCCCGCCAACGGCGCCTACACCTGGAAGCTGAGCGTCCGGCCGCTCAACGGGATCGGGCCGGTCCTGAACACGTCCGGGGCCTTCACGGTCGTCCGGAAGGCCAACGCGCACGACTTCAACGACAACGGCACGCCCGACGTCCTCACCCGGGACGCCCAGGGACGGCTGTGGCGCCACGACACGTTCTTCCGGCGCGACCCCGTCACCTGGAAGGAGACGTGGACGTTCGCGCCGCGCGTCCTGGTCGGCACCGGCTGGCAGGCGTACGACCGGATCGAGGCCACCGGCAACCTGGGCGGCTCCGGCGTCGGCGACGTCGTGGGCCGCGACAAGGCCGGCGTGCTGTGGCTCCACAAGGGCCGGGGCGACGGCACCTTCGCCGCCCGCATCCGGGTCGGCACCGGCTGGGGCGCGTACAACCAGCTCGCGGGCGGCAGCGACGTCACCGGCGACGGCCGCCCCGACCTCCTCGGCATCGACAAGGCCGGCGTCCTCTGGATCCACCCGGGCACCGGCAAGGACACCGCCCCCTTCGCCGCCGCGCGCACGAAGGTCAGCGCGGGCTGGGGCGCCTACAACGACATCACGGCCGTCGGGAACCTCGCCGGGAACCCCACGGGCGACCTGCTCGCCCGGGACAGGAACGGCACGGTCTGGCAGTTCCTCGGCACCGGCAAGAGCGGTTTCGCCCCGCGCAGCGACATCGGCAGGTTCAGCAACGACCGCCGCCTCGTGGGCGTCGGGGACGCCGACCTCGACGGGCACGCCGACCTCCTGAGCTACGGCGTCTACAACGACGTCCACCTGCGGAGGGGCACCGGCGACTGGCGCAGCCCGCTGAACCGCACGCCGGACGGCACGCTCTCGCTGTCCGCCGGGGACGTGCCGTACGACTCCGTCGCCTGACCGTCCCGCCCGCCCGGCCGGTCCCCGCGACCTCCGTGACCACCTCCGAAGGAAACCAGTGAAGCAGTCCTCTCCGTCCCGCAGGACGGCCGCGGCGATCGCCGTCGTGCTCTCCGTCGCCCTCGGCGGCACCGCCCCGGCGATGCCCGCGGCCGCCGCTCCGGCGACCGGGCCCGGGCCCGGGGCCGTCGCCCCGGCCCCGGGCGGGGTGATCACCCTGCCCCGCACCATCGGGCTCGTCTCCGTCGGGCCCTCCGGCTTCCTCACCCTGGAGCCGGGCGAGAGGGGCGACGTCCACCGCTGGACGAGCACCGTGGACGGCACCAGCAGGGTGCTGCCGTGGCCGGCCTGGTACGGCGGCGGCTCCTCCGACCTGCTCGTGACCTCGGGCGACACGGCGACGGCCCCCTACCGCGTGTACGACATGTCGTCGCCGGACGGCGCCTACCGGACCGTCCCCAGGAGGACCGACCGCACCCTGTGGGGAACGGTCGGCCAGATGCTGATCACGACGGAGTGGGACGCCGCCGCCCGCGTCCGCCGCACGCCCCACCTCGTCACGCCCGACGGCGGCGCCGGGTCGGACCGTCCGGTGACCGGTCTGCCCGCGGACCTGAAGGTCCTGCTGATCGCGCCCGCCTCGGCCTCCACGGTGCTCGTCCACTACACGGCGCCCGGCACGGACTCCGTCGTCCGCCACCACATCGCCGTCGTCGACACCGCCACCGCCGCGGTCGTCGAGCGGCGCCAGGTGGGCGACGGCACCGAGTACTTCGCGCCCGTCGCCCTCTCCGGCTCCCGACTGGCCTGGGTCGAGCACCCCGAGGGGTCCAGCCGCCCCACGGCCAGGCTGATGTACGCCGAGCGCGGCGGCGAGGGCCCGGCCTCGGTGGTCGAGGACGCCGGTCTCGTCGGCAACGACAACGTCGTGGGCGCCGTGGGCGACTGGATCGCCTACGCCTCCGGCCGCGGCTACGACGCGACGGTGCCGTCGCCGGGGCACGCGCTGACCGCCTTCCACACCGTCGACGGCGCCCGGATCACCCTGCTCGACCACGTCTTCGACGTCCAGCCCGCCCCCGACGGCACCCTGCTCGTGCGCGGCGGCAGCCTGGAGCGGGGCGAGGGGATCTACCGGATCGCGCTCGGCGAGGACGGCAGGCCCGCCGCCACGCTCGTCGCGCGCACCGCCGGGTCGACCGCCCTCACCCTGGTGGGTGCCGACGCGCCCGCCCGTCAGGTGCTCAAGGGGAACCACGACCAGATCAAGCTGAGCTGGTCGCTCTCCCGGTACCACGCCGACGTCACCGTGACGCTCCGTCACACGCGTACCGGGAAGTCGTACACCTCCACCTCCCCCTACGCCACGCACGGGGAGGACGGCACCAGGTACGTCCAGCTCTGGTGGGACGGCCTCACGAACGCCCGCGAGGTCGCCCCCGAGGGCGACTACACCTGGCAGCTCGACGCCGAACCGCTCAACGGCATCGGCCCGGCCCTGAAGGCGTCCGGCTCCTTCGCGCTGTCCCGGTGGGCGTACCCGCACGACTACGACGACGACGCGACCCCCGATCTGCTCGCCATGGACTACTCCGGTTTCCTGTACACGGAGACGACCTCCTCGCGCGATCCGCGCGAGAAGATCGGGGAGGGCTTCCGGATCTACGACCGGATCGAGTCCGCGGGCAACCTGGCGGGCGGCACGGCCGGCGACTTCGTCGCCCGCGACAAGACCGGCGTGCTGTGGAGCTTCCTCGGCAGGGGCGACGGCACCTTCGTCCCGCGCACCCGGATCGGCGGCGGCTGGAACACGTACGACAAGATCGCCGCGGGCTCCGACCTGACCGGCGACGGCCGCCCCGACCTCGTCGCCGTCGACACCGCCGGAGCCCTCTGGCTCCACAAGGCCACCGGCGACTGGAAGACGCCCTACGCCCCCCGCGTCAAGCTCGCCGCCGGCGGCTTCGACACCTACAACCAGATCACCGCCGTCGGCGACCTGGCCGGGAACCCCACGGGCGACCTGATCGCCCGTGACAAGTCCGGCGTGCTGTGGAGCTTCCTCGGCAAGGGCGACGGCACCTTCGCGCCGCGCACCCGGATCGGCGGCGGCTGGAACGTGTACACGCAGCTCGCCGGCGCCGGGGACGTCAACGACGACGGACGCGCCGACCTCGTCGCGTACGGCTCCGGCGGCACGTACCTCTACCCGGGCACGGGCTCCTGGCAGGTCCCGTTCGGCAAGCCGACGCCCACCGGGCTCCTCGTGAACGAGACCGGTTCGTTCATCGACGTCACCTGACCCCGAGCCGGCCTTCCCACCTTTCCCACGAAGGACCCATCGTGCGACTCTCCTCCTCCCGCCGGTCGGCCGCGGCGATCGCCGCCGTGCTCGCCGTCACCCTCGGCACGGGTGCCCTCGCCGTGCCCGCCGTCGCCGCCCCGGCGGGCCCCGCCGCGACGGCGACCACGACCACGACCACGACCAACGCGATCTCCATTCCCGGCCTCACGCACGTGGTGGGCGCGGGCCCGTCCGGGTTCCTGTCCTACGGGCCCGGCGCCAACGGCTCGTTCAGCGAGCCGATCTACCGCTGGACCAGCACCGTCGACGGCACCACCACGACGCTGCCCGCCCAGAGCGCCTACTACGGCGGCTTCTCCGACGTCGTCGTCACCAAGGAGCCGACGCGGGCCACCTACCGGGTGTACGACATGTCGCAGCCGGGCAGCGCCTACCTGTCGCTCAGCGTCAGCGGCTCCCCCACCCTGCGCGCGGTCGTGGGCTCGACGCTCGTCGTCTCGACCTGGGACGAGACGAGCAGCGCCGGCGAACTCCGGCTGGTGACGCGGAACGCCCACGACGTCAGCGACCGTCCGGTGACCGGCCTGCCCGCCAACGCCCGGGTCCTCTCGTCCAAGGCTGCCTCGGCCTCCACCGTGCTCGTCCGCTACTCGACGCGCGACGCGGAGTCCGCCGTCCACCACCACCTGGCGGTCGTCGACGTCCCCACCGCCTCGGTCGCCGAGGACCGCGAGATCGGCAACGCGATCTACTCGGGGGACACGGCGCTCTCCGCCTCCCACCTGGCCTGGGTGGAGACGGCGGGCACGACCGCCACGCTGCGGTACGCCGAGCGCGGCGCGGGCACCACCACGGGGTCGATCCCGCTGGAGAACCGCACGGGCACCCGCCTCGCCTTCGTCGGCCGCTGGCTGACGTACGCGTCGCCCGGCGCCGACATGGCCACCGAGCCGAACGCCCTGCACGCGCTGACCGCGCTCGACCCCACGACCGGCGCCACGGTCAAGCTCCTCGACACCGCCCTGTCCTCCGTCGCCGCGCCCGACGGCAGCGTCCTCGTGCGCGGCGGCACCGTCGCGCAGGGCGAGGGCGTCTACCGGATCTCCGACACCGGCGGCGCCCCGAGCGTGACCCTGGTCGCGAGCACCGGCCGGCCGACCGCGCTGAAGCTGCTGGCGAAGACCGTGCCCGACACGGTCGAGTTCGACCTGACCGACGGCAGGGCGAGCATGGAGTGGCAGTTGTCCCGGGGCCTGGCCTCCGGCTCCCTGACGGTGCGGCACGTCCGCACGGGCACGACGGTGGTCGACCGGCCCTTCGACTCCTCCCTGAACTGGCCCGGCGGCTCGGGGTTCCTGGAGGTGGAGTGGGACGACCGCACGGGCAGCGCGCACGCGCCCAACGGGGAGTACGTCTGGGAGCTGAACGCCACCCCGAAGAACGGCATCGGCCCGGCCCTCAAGGAGACCGGCACGCTCACGGTCGTCCGCGAGCCCAACGCGCACGACTTCAACGACAACGGCTCCCCCGACCTGCTCGCGCTCGACGCGGACGGCGTCCTGTGGCGCGACGACGTCTTCCACTCCCGCTGGTCCGACGGCATCAACGGCTACCGCACGAAGGTCGGCGCGGGCTTCCAGGCGTACGACCTGATCGAGGCCGCGGGCGACCTCGCGGGCGGCACGGCCGGCGACTTCGTCGCCCGCGACAGGTCCGGCGTGCTGTGGAGCTTCCTCGGCAAGGGCGACGGCACCTTCGCGCCCCGCACCGGCCTCGGCACCGGCTGGGGCGTCTACAACAAGATCGCGGCCGGCTCGGACCTGACCGGCGACGGCCGCCCGGACCTCGTCGCGGTCGACGCCGCCGGAGCCCTCTGGCTCCACAAGGCGACCGGCAAGTGGGACGCGCCCTACGCCACCGCCCGCGTCAAGCTCGCCGCCGGCGGCTTCAACACCTATGACCAGATCACGGCCGTCGGCGACATCGCCGGAGCCACCGCCGGGGACGTCGTCGCCCGGGACACCGACGGCGTCCTGTGGAGCTTCCTCGGCAAGGGCGACGGCACCTTCGCGCCGCGCACCCGCATCGGCGGCGGCTGGAACGCCTTCTCCCAGATCGTCGGCACCGGCGACATCGACAGGGACGGCCGCTCCGACCTCGTCGGCTACGGCCCCGAGACGCACCCGTACCTGGGCACGGGCGTGTGGTCGGCGCCGTTCGGTCCGAAGCTGTACGGCCAGTTGTACTACGGCGAGGGCGCCAAGTTCCGGAACGTCACCTGACCCCGGCCGGACCCCGGTCCGTGCCGTGACACCCGGGGCGCGGCGGCACTCCCGCCGCGCCCCTCCTCCCAAGGAGCGGTTCGCCATGACCTCCGCACGTCGCACCTCCGGCCGGCGGCTCGCCGCGGCCGTCACCGCCGCCCTCGCCGCCACCGCCGTCGGAGGGGCGCTGCCCGCCGCCCCGGCGGTCGCGGCGCCCGTCACCACCGCCCCGGCACAGCCCCGGGGCGCCACCGTCGCGCTGCCCGCCGACGCCGAGATCGTCAGCGCGGGCGCCACCGGCTTCATGACCTCCCGGCCCGACGGGGCGGGCGGCGAGAGCCTCGCGTGGACGGACCTCGCGACCGAGACCACGACGCCCCTCCCGGGCTCGGTCGGCCACGACTCCCACTCGGACGTCGCCGTCACCAGCGACGGGGCCACGTACTACACGCAGGACATGACGACCCCCGGCACCCCCACCCCCGGCGTCGACCTGACGAAGGAACTCGGCCCGGACGCCGCCTTCGTCGGCGCCGTCGGCAACCTGCTGTTCGCGACCAAGCCGGACTCCTACGGCAAGCTGGACCTGTACCGGCTCTTCCCGTCGGGCGGGACCGTCCACAAACAGAAGATCTCGTACGGCACCCGGAACACCGGCTACCGGATCGTGGCGTCGAGCGCCGCCGACGCGTTCGTCCTCGGCACCGCCGAGAACGGCGGGACGTCCTACTTCTCCACCACGTACAAGCTGTCGGGCGGCGCCCTGGGCGGCCTCTACGACTACACGAGGCCCGTGGGCAAGTGGCCGGCGAACGCGACGGGCGGGATCTCGTCGGCGTACCAGGTGTGGACCGAGCGCGCGAGCACGACGACCGAGGCCGTCGTGTACGACCGCGCCGACTACACGACGAACCGTTTCCCCCTGGGTTCCCACGAGGACCTGGCCGTCGCCGGGGTCGTCGGCCACTGGTTCCTCTACGGACTTCCCGGCGGCATCCGGGAGTCCACGACGAACCCGCTGTACTCCCTGACCGCCCGCTCCCTCACGGACGCCTCCCAGGTGAAGCTGCTCGACCACGTCACCTCCTCCGCCGTCGCGCCGGACGGCAGCGTGCTGGTGCGCGGCGGGACCCTCGCCGAGGGCGAGGGCCTGTACCGGATCTCCGACACGGGCGGCACCCCGACCGCGACCATGATCGCGAGCACGGGCGCGCCGACCGCGCTCCAGTTCGTCACGCACGAGGTCCCCGGGGTCATGGACGGCGATCAGAACGCGATCTGGACCACGTGGGCGTTCTCCCGCCCCAACGTCTCCCTGACCCTCACGCTCCGGCACGTCCCGACCGGCAGGACGTCCACGCAGCGGGCGTTCCTGCCGCTGACCGGCGAGCGGATCCCCTGGAACGGGGTGATGGACGACGACGCCCCCGCCCCCAACGGCGACTACACCTGGGAGGCCGTGGCCACGCCCGGGAACGGCATCGGCGGCCCGGTCGCCGTCTCCGGGAGCAGCAGGCTGGTCCGCAGGGCGAACGCGCACGACTTCACCGACAACGGCTCCGCCGACCTCCTCGCCCGGGACGCCTCCGGCACCCTGTGGCGGGACGACACCTACGACCACCTCGCCGCCGGCGAGCTGTTCGCCGTGAACCGCGTGAAGGTCGGCGCGGGCTTCCAGGCGTACGGCGTGATCGAGGGCGCCGGTGACCTGGCGGGCGGCCCGGCGGCGGACTTCGTCGCCCGGGACTCCTCGGGCGTCCTGTGGAGCTTCCTCGGCAAGGGCGACGGCACCTTCGCCAACCGCACCGGCGCCGGGGGCGGCTGGAACGCGTACAACAAGATCGCCGCGGGCTCGGACCTGACCGGCGACGGCCGCCCGGACCTCGTCGCGGTCGACGCCGCCGGAGCCCTCTGGCTCCACAAGGCCACCGGCGACTGGAAGACGCCCTACGCCCCCCGCGTCAAGCTCGCCGCCGGCGGCTTCAACACCTACGACCGGCTCACGGCCGTCGGCGACGTCGCCGGGGGCGCCGCGGGCGACGTCGTCGCACGGGACACCACGGGCGTGCTGTGGCTGTTCCCCGGCAAGGGCGACGGCACCTTCCTCCCGCGCGTCCGGATCGGGGGCGGCTGGAACGCCTTCTCGCAGCTCGTCGGGATGGGCGACGCCGACAACGACGGCCGCGCCGACCTCCTCGCGTACGGCTCCGGCGGGACGTACGTCTACCTGGGCACGGGCACGGAGTCGGCGCCCTTCACCCGGATCTCCACCAGCCTGTACCGGGGCGAGGGCACGAAGTTCGACTCGGTGTCCTGACTCCGGGCCCCCGGGCGCGCGACCGCGGCCGGGGGTGGTGCCGGGCCGTCCCGAGCGGGTTCGCGGGACGGCCCGGCGCCGGGGCGGTCCGGTCAGGCGAGGTGGGAGTAGGCGCTGCCTTCGCCGGGGCCGTCGTAGAGCTGCGTGTCCGCCCGGGTGAAGGGCGTCTCCCAACTGCCGGTGGCGCGGTAGAGGTAGGTGCCCTGGGGGCCGTAGCCGATCAGGTCGGGGCGGCCGTCGTTGTCGACGTCGCCGGCGCCGACGAGCTGGGTGAACATGTTCCAGCCGCCGCCGATGCGGGTGCGGGGGGCGAAGGTGCCGTCGCCCTTGCCCAGGTGCAGCCACAGGACGCCGTTGGTGTCGCGGGCGACGAGGTCGCCGGCGGTGGCTCCGGCGATGTTGCCCACGGCGGTGATCTGGTTGTAGACGCCCCAGCCGCCGCCGAGGCTGGTGCGGGCGGTGTAGGGCTTGGCCCAGTCGCCGGTGCCCTTGTAGAGCCAGGCGGTGCCCGTGGTGTCGGTGGCGACGAGGTCGGGCCTGCCGTCGCCGGTCAGGTCGGAGCCGCCGGTGATCTTGTCGTAGACGCCCCAGCCGTAGCCGATCTTCGTCCGGGGCGCGAAGGTGCCGTCGCCCTTGGCGAGGTGGCTCCACAGGTCGCCGTCGGCGTCGAGCGCGACGACGTCGCCGTGGGCGGCGCCGCCGATGTTCCCGACCGCCTCGATGTGCTCGTAGACGTTCCAGCCGGTGCCGACGGCCGTACGGCCTGCCGACTCGTACCGCCCGTCCACCGGCCCGTCGAAGAGGTCGTCCCGCCACAGCGTGCCCGCGGAGTCCCGCGCGAGCAGGTCGGTCGATCCGTTGTCGGTGAAGTCGTGCGGGTTGGCCTGGCGGGTGACCCGGAACGTGCCGGAAGCGCGCGCGGCGCTGCCGATGCCGCCCGGGACGGCGACGAAGTTCCAGGTGTAGGCGCCGTTCGGGGCACTGGCGCCCTCGATGAGGCCGTCCCACTCCATGACCGGGTTCACCGAGCGGTCGTCCGGACCGGGCAGGGTGACCTTCTTGCCGGTGGCCACGTGCGTCAGCGTCACCATCGCGAAGGCCGGGCGCGAGATCGTCCACTCCCACCGCGTCCGGGTGCCCGGCTGCTGGAGGTCCACGGTCGTGGGAACCTTCGAGCCGAGGACGGTGACGGCGAAGTTCCGGCCCGTGCTCGCGACCTCGGTCACCACGGGGACGCTGCCCTGGACGCCGTCGAACAGCCGGTACAGGCCGTCGGCGTCGTCCTTGACGCCCCGCACGTGCACCGCGCCGTCCGGCGCGTGGGCGAAGCCGGAGAAACGCTCCAGGAGTTCGTACGGCTGGGCGTCGGCCTTGAAGAGGTCCACGGCGTACAGCGGGCTGACCGAGGCGCCGGCCGTCTCGCCCGGGACGCCGTACAGCAGCACGTCACCGACGATGCCGACGATGACGGCCTTCTGGCTGAAGCTGTCGAGCAGGATCTCCTTGGGCAGCTTGCCGGCCCGGTCGACGATGATCCTGTTGCCCTCGGTGCGGGACTCGACCCGGGCGGTGTAGTCGTGGGTGATGGCGCCCGAGGCGTCCTTCACCAGCTTGCCGGTGTCCCTCTCGTGCCGCAGGGAGCCGCCGTGGACGAAGTCGACCCGCGCCAGCGAGTCCTGGGTGCGGAACGTCACTCCGGACTCGTACCGGGTGGTGACCAGGACGAGCGCCTCGTTGCCGGCGGACGCGACGACCTTGAAGCTCACCTGGCTGCCCTGTCCGGAGAGCTTGACCTTCCTGGTCCGCTCGCCGTCCGGGGTGTACAGCCACAGGTCCTGGTAGTTCCCCTCCCTCGGCACCTGGACGAACAGGTCCTTGCCGATCACGCCGACCAGCTTGGCTCCGGCGGCGAACTCGGTGACGAGGTCCACCGTGACGGGCGCGGCGGCGGGGGTCCTCATGTCCCGGACGGTCGCCGTGCCGCCGTCGCTCGTGACGACGAAGTCGGACGCGCTGTCGTGGGCGACGGCGGCGGCGCCGACCGGCTCCACCGAGCCGTCCGCCTTCCGCCACTCCAGGACGGTCTTGCCGTCGGAGTCCTTGCGGGACGTGAGGTACCCGGTGTCGCCGACGCTGACGACGTCGGCGTCGACCGGCAGCGTCGCCGCGTCGGCGGCCTCGGCACCGGTCGCCGGCGCGGTACGGGCCGCGGGCACGGCGGCGACGGCCGGGGCGGTGACGAGGGTCCCCGTCACGGCCGTGACCGTGGACAGGGTGAGAACCGCGGCGGCGAGCCGGCGGCCGGAGATGCGGTGCTTCACGTGTGGAACGACCTTCCGGAGGTTGCGTCTTGGGGGAGCGGACGCGCGAGGCGCCCGGGCGCACGGCGTGCGGCCGTCCCCCGGTCCCCTCGCGCCGGGCGGCGTTCCCCTCCCTGCCGCACGCCCCGGAGCGCGCGCCTTCGAGGACGCGGCGGGTCTCACGTGGGACGACCACGCGAGCCCTCCGGAGGAGGCGGGAGCGGCACGCCTGCCCGTACGCACCGACGAATACGACCTCCCGAACACGGGAACGGTTGTACGGAAAGCGCACCTTCTTTCGGGCGTACCCTCCACCGTGTGACCAGGAAGAAGTTCGTCCTCTTCGACGTCGACGGCACCCTCGTGGACGCCGTCGCCAACCAGCGCCGCGTCTGGCACGCGTGGGCCGGGCGGTACGGGCTCGACGGGGACGCGGTGTACGCCGTGGCGCTGCGCACCCGCCCCGTCGAGACGTTCGCGGCGGTCGTACCGGCCGAGGACCCGGCCGGGTGCCTCGCCCTCCTGCACGCCCTGGAGGACGAGGACGTGCGCACGGGGACGTACACGGCCTTCGACGGCGCCGCCGGGCTGCTGACCGCGCTCCCGGCGGACCGGTGGGCGCTGGTGACGTCGAACTACGCACACCGGGTGCGGGGCCGGTTCGAGCGGACCGGACTCCCCCTGCCGGGGCTGGTCGTCGACGCGGCCTCGGTGGCGGAGGGAAAGCCGTCGCCCGTCCCGTACCTCACCGCCGCCGGGAAGCTGGGCGCGGACCCGGCGGACTGCCTGGTGATCGAGGACGCGCCCTCGGGCGTACGGGCGGGCCTCGACGCCGGGATGACGGTCTGGACGGTCAACACCCCGACCCCGCACCCGGAGGCCCACCGCCACTTCCCGACCCTGACGGGGGCGGCACCGCACGTCCTGGCGGCGCTCGGCGTCTGACCCGGCCGTAATTCACCCGCCCCGGGCACCGCGGCTCGGCTACGCTCCTGCCGTCCCCGGGTGCTGACAAGCTCGGGGAACCGGCCGGCGACCGCGTCCGCCTAGCTCCTGCACGGAGCGGGGTCCGTCTCATGACGGGCGGTCGCCGGCACCCTTCCCCTTTCCCCGGGCCGCCGCCTTCCTGATCACCGCCCGCGTCCCCCCGCGCCGGTCTGACGCGGCCTCCACCAGGCTCTTCATCCGCTTTTCATTGTTCCTTCAACTGCTTTGCGGTGATGAGCAGTTGAAGGGCGTCCGGTCGGCGGGTCGCTCGGTTATCGTGGCGCGCATGCAGGGGGAGTCGAACAACAATTCCAGCCCGGAC
This sequence comes from Streptomyces sp. NPDC007872, assembly GCF_042868165.1. NCBI lineage: Bacteria > Bacillati > Actinomycetota > Actinomycetes > Kitasatosporales > Streptomycetaceae > Streptomyces > Streptomyces sp. NPDC007872. Next base: position 277,375 of record NZ_JBIAEA010000004.1, on the reverse strand, counting down.
CGTCTGAGTGGCAGCGGAGCCGTGCCGCTGGACGCGGAGGATCCCCGGAGGATCGGGGCGTTCAGGCTGCTCGGGGTGCTCGGGTCCGGGGGCATGGGGCGGGTCTATCTCGGCGCCGTGCCCGGGAAGTTCGCCGCCGTGAAGCGGGTGCTGCCGGTCCTCGCGGAGGACGCGGACTTCCTGAGCCACTTCGGGCACGAGCTGGACAACCTGGCCCGGCTGCCCGCCGGGGCCAGCACCAGGCTGCTCGCGAGCGACCGCACGTCGAAGCCCCCGTGGTTCGCGACCGAGTTCATCCCCGGCGTCACCCTCGACGAGGCCGTCCGGCTCAACGGCGGCCCCCTCTCGGGCGGCGTCCTGTGGCGGCTCCTGCGGGACGCGGCGGCGGGGCTCCGGGTCGTGCACGGCGCCGACATGGTGCACCGGGACCTCAAGCCGTCCAACGTGATGCTGACCGGCGACGGGCTCTCCCTCATCGACTTCGGCGTCGCCCGCGCCGCCGACCAGAGCCGGCTGACCAGGACCGGCATGGTCATCGGCACCCCCGCCTACATGGCCCCCGAACAGGCCGTCGCGGACCCGGTCCTGACCGGTGCCGCCGACGTCTTCGCCCTCGGCGGCCTCCTGCTGTACGCGGCGAACGGACGGCCCCCGTTCGGCGACGGTTCCGGCCCCGACCTGCTCTACCGGGTGGTCCACGCCGCACCCGACTTCGGGGGCCTGGCCGAGGCCGACCCCGCGCTCGCGGAGCTCGTACAGAAGTGTCTCTCGAAGGATCCGGCGGACCGGCCCACCGCCGCCGAGCTGGTGGATCTGACGGAGGAAGGGGCCGCGGGGGCCGCCTGGCCGGACGCCGTCGCCGCGCGGATCGGGGAACGGGCGGCCTTCGCGGCCGGAGCGCCCACGGCCGAACAGCTCGCGGAGCCGGAGGCGGCCGAGCCCGCCGCGGACGTGCCGACCGCCTCGCTCACCCCCCAGGCCGGGAAGGAGCCCGCCACGGCCTCGCCGGACGTGCTCGCCGTGACCGCCGCCGGTGGTCCCGGGAAGCCGGAGCGGCGGCGGAACCGGTTCGTCATGCTCGCCGTGCCCGTCGTCGTGGCCACCGGCACCACCCTGACCGTCGCCCTCGGGCCGTACGAGGTCGGGCGCCTCGGCGCGGCCCCGCAGGACTCCGCCTCGCCGTCCGCCGTGGCCTCGCAGCCGGCGGCCGTGCCTTCGTCGGGCGGGCCTTCGGGCAAGTCCCCGGTTCCTTCTTCCCCTGCGTCGAAACCGGGGGCGACGCCTCCGCCCGGAGCGCCGTCCGCGCGGCAGCAGCAGCCGTCGCCGTCGGGTGTGGTTCCGCCATCGCCTGACGGTGGCGGCGGTGCGGGTGGTGTGGGCGGTGCCCCGCCGGGTGGCTCCGGGTCCGCCTCCGGCTCCGGATCCGGCTCCGCCTCCGGCTCCGGATCCGCCTCCGGGGGCGGAGCCGCCGTCCCCGCCGGCGGTACGCGGACGACCCGGCCCCCGGCCCCCACCCCCGCCCCGCGGCCGACGACGCGGAAGCCCGCCCCTCCCCCGCCGCCCTCGGGGGCGTACTCCCTGGAGAACGGGACGAGCGGCGACTGCCTGGCGGAGTACGACCCGGGCTTCGGCGTCCTCGTCACGTCCGTCGCGTGCGGCTCCAAGAGCAGCAACGGCACTCCCTATCGCTTCGCCTGGCGGTACGCGTCCGGCGCGGACGGCACGTTCCGGCTGGTCAACACGTACAGCGGCCGCTGCCTCCAGCCCGCGGGCAACACCAGCGTCACCACCGCCGCCTGCAACGGCTCCTCCCCCCAGTCCTGGAAGGTCTTCTCCTCGTCGTCCGCCGGGCGCCTCCTCAGGAACACGAGTGACGGAAAGTGCCTGACGGCGGGGGCGTTCGCGTCGACCTACACGTGCGGGGCGAACCAGGGCGGCCAGGTCTGGCGGAACATCGGGGCCCTGTGACCGGCACGCGGGCGCGTGTATACCGATTCGCAACCGAAACCCCGCCCGGCCGAGACCCACTACGTGTACACGTCATTACGCTCGGTTCTCATGGTCACCACCCCGCATGAGCCCCCCGCCCACCCCGCCCCTCCGGTGTACGTCATCGGCGGCGGCCCCGGCGGACTCGCGGTCGCCGCCGCCCTGCGCGGACGGGGCGTCCGGGCGGTCGTCCTGGAGAAGTCCGACGCCGTCGGCGCCTCCTGGCGCACCCACTACGACCGGCTGCGGCTGCACACCACCCGGCGGCTCTCCGGCCTCCCGGGTCTGAAGATCCCCCGCTCGTTCGGCCGCTGGGTCGCCCGCGCCGACGTGGTCCGCTACCTGGAGAAGTACGCGGAGAAGCACGAGCTGGAGGTCGTGACGGGCGTCGAGGTCTTCGGCGTCGAGCGCTCCGGCGCGGAGTGGGTCCTGCACGCGACCGGCGGGCGCCGGCTCGTCGGCGGCGCGGTGGTCGTGGCCACCGGCTTCAACCACACCCCGAGCCTGCCCGAGTGGCCCGGCCTGGACGCGTACGAGGGGGAGGTGAGCCACGCGCGCGCGTACCGCGATCCGGAGCCGTACGCCGGGAAGGACGTCCTGGTCGTGGGCGCCGGGAACACCGGCGCCGAGATCGCGGCCGACCTCGCCGGGGGCGGCGCGAAGCGGGTGCGGCTCGCGGTGCGGACGGTCCCGCACATCGTGCGGCGCACGACGTGCGGGTGGCCGGCGCAGCGCACCGGGATCCTGGTGCGGCGGCTGCCGGTGCCGGTGGTCGACAGGCTGGGGGCCGTGCTGGCCCGCTTCGCCGCGCCCGACCTCACGGCCCACGGGCTGCCCCGGCCGGACACCGGCCTCGCCACCCGCCAGCGGCAGGGGGCGATCCCGGTGCAGGACGTGGGCCTGGTCGACGCCGTGCGGTCCGGGAAGGTCGAGGTCGTCGCCGCCGTCGAGGGCTTCGAGGGCGGCGAGGTGCTCCTCGCGGACGGCACCCGGATCACCCCGGACGCCGTCATCGCCGCGACCGGCTACCGCCGCGCCCTGGAGCCCCTCGTGGGCGACCTGGGCGTCCTCGACGACCGGGGCCGCCCGGTCGTCCACGGCGCCCGCTGCCCCCGCGAGGCCCCCGGCCTGTACTTCACGGGCTTCACGAACCCGATCAGCGGCATGTTCCGGGAGCTGGCGATCGACGCGGAGAAGATCGCGCGGGCGATCGCGCGCCGGAGCGCGAAGGCCGGGCGCGCCCGCACCCCCGTGTGACGGCGTCCGGCCCGGCCCCCGGGCGCCGTGGCCGCCGGGCGAAGGGCCGGGCCCGGCAATTCGGTTGGGCCGCGTCCCGGCCGCTGACACGATGGGCGGATGGACGCCCCCACCCCGATCGACCTCGCCACGTGGCCGCGCCGGCAGCACTTCGAGCACTACCGGCGGCTCGTTCCGTGCACGTACTCGATGACGGTGGAACTGGACGTGACCGCGTTCGCCGCGGCCCTGCGACGGTCGCCGCGCAAGTCCTACGTCGCGCAGGTCTGGGCGCTCTCCACGGTCGTCAACCGTCACGACGAGTTCAGGATGTGCCTCACCGCGTCGGGCGAGCCGGCCGTCTGGCCCGTCGTGCACCCCGCCTTCACCGTGTTCCATCCGGAACGCGAGACGTTCGCGTGCGTGTGGGCGCCCCACGACCCGGACTTCGGCGCGTTCCACGACGTGGCGGCCCCGCTGCTCGCGGAGCACGGCCGCGCCACCGACCTCTTCCCGCAGGGAGCGCCCCCGGCCAACGCGTTCGACGTGTCGAGCCTGCCCTGGGCACCCTTCACCGGTTTCAACCTCAATATCGGCGGCAACGGCTGGGACCACCTCGCGCCGATCTTCACCCTCGGCCGCTACACCGAGCGCGACGGCCGGACCCTGCTCCCCCTGGCCGTACAGGTGCACCACGCCGCCGCGGACGGGTTCCACACGGCGCGGCTCGTCAACGAGTTGCAGACCCTCGTCGCGGACCCGGCCTGGCTGGAGGAGGGCCCGGCGGCGGAGTAGGCGCGCGAGGGTCGGCCGAAACTGCCCGTGGGGTGGGGGCGCGCATGCCAGACGCCGTCGCCGCGGGCCCCGCTCCGACGGCGGCCCGGGCCCGGCGCGGGCTGCGGATCACCGTCCGGGTGACGGCCCACCGGACCGGGCACGCCTCGGGCACCGCGTGGACCCCGGCCACGGGGGCGGTCGCGGGCTGAACCCGCCCGGCACGACGAGAAGCCCCCGGGGCGGCGGACGGACCGCCGCCCCGGGGGACGTCACGCTCCCGCCGGGAGCACCGTCTCCGGCCGGGGGCGGCTGATGACCAGGGCCATCAGGGCCGCCGCCGCGCACAGCGCGCCCGAGGCGTACCAGACGACGTCGTAGGTGCCGAAGACGTCGCGGGCCAGGCCGCCCGCGAAGGCGACGGCGGCCGCGCCGACCTGGTGGGAGGCGAGGACCCAGCCGAAGACGATCGCGGAGTCGGCGCCGAAGTGCTCGCGGCACAGGGCCATCGTGGGCGGGACGGTGGCCACCCAGTCCAGGCCGTAGAAGACGATGAAGAACAGCATCGGCGGGTGCACGGACGGCGCGAGCAGGATCGGCAGGAAGCAGAGCGAGATCCCGCGCAGGGCGTAGTAGACCGCGAGGAGGCGGCGGGCGGAGAAGCGGTCGGTGAACCAGCCGGAGGCGACCGTGCCGACGACGTCGAAGACGCCGATGACGGCGAGCAGTCCGGCCGCCGCCGTGATCGGCATGCCGTGGTCGTGGGCGGCGGGCACGAAATGGGTGCGGACCAGGCCGTTGGTGGAGGCGCCGCAGATCGCGAAGGACCCGGCGAGGAGCCAGAAGGGACCGGTGCGGGCCGCCTTGGACAGGACGGTGACGGCCCGGCGGGCGGCGCCCGGGACGGGCGCGGGCTTCTCGGCGTACTCCCCGCCGTACGGGGCGAGCCGGACGTCCGCCGGGTGGTCGCGGAGCAGCAGCCAGACGAACGGGACGACGGCGAGCGCGGCGAGGGCCACGGTCACGGCGGCGGGCCGCCAGCCGTGGCGCTCGACCAGCCAGGAGAGCAGCGGCAGGAAGACGAGCTGGCCCGAGGCCCCGGCGGCGGTGAGGAGGCCGGTCACCAGGCCGCGGCGGGCGACGAACCAGCGGTTGGTGACGGTCGCGGCGAAGGCGAGGGCCATGGAGCCGCTGCCGAGGCCGACGAGGACCCCCCAGTAGAGGACGAGCTGCCAGGCGGCGGTCATCCCCACGGTGAGGAGCGAGCCGAGCGCGATGACGGCGAGGGCGGCGGCGACGACCCGGCGGATGCCGAAGCGGTCCATGAGCGCGGCGGCGAAGGGGGCGGTCAGGCCGTAGAGGGCGAGGTTCACCGAGATCGCGAACCCGATCGTGCCGCGCGACCAGTGGAGTTCGGCGTGCAGCGGCTCGATGAGCAGGCCCGGCAGGGAGGCGAAGGCCGCGGCCCCGATGATCGTGACGAAGGTGACCGCCGCGACGGACCAGGCGCGGTGGACGCGGGGCGTGCGGACCGGCCCGCCCCCGGGCGTACGGGCGGGGGTCTCGGTTGTCTGAGCCATGCCACGAGCATCCCGGCCCGCTCCCGCCCCCGGCCATTGGCCCGGATGACAGCTTTCCAAAGGATCGGGCCACCACGCCGAACGGGGCCGGTTCGGGCGGGGCCGGTTCGGGCGGGGCCGGTTCGGGCGGGGCCGGTTCGGCCGGAGCCGGTTCGGCCGGAGCCCGTTCGGCCGGAGCCCGTTCGGCCGGAGCCCGTTCGGGCGGAGCCGGTTCGGGCGCACGGCGGGAGGGACGGCCCCCGGGCGCCGGAGGAGCGCCGGGGGTTACGGTTCCGGAGCGGCCGCCCGTGGCCGTCCCGGGCCGCCGCCCTCCGGAGGGAGTACCACCCGTGCCGTCACCGTCCCCGTCCCCGCACCGCGTCGCCGTCCTCGCCCTGCCCGGTCTCCTCCCCTTCGAACTGGGCATCCCGCACCGCATCTTCGGCGGCGCCCGGGACTCCGCGGGGCGGCGCCTGTACGAGATCGTCACCTGCGCGACGGCCGCGGGCCCGGTCCGCACCGACGCCGACTTCGCCGTGCAGGTGGAGCACGGACCGGAGGCCCTCGCCACCGCCGACACGGTCGTGGTGCCCGCCTCGTACGAGCTCGGACCGGTCTACGAGGAGGGCAGGCTGCCCGACGACCTGGCCGCCGCCCTCGCGCGCATCCGGCCCGGCACCCGGCTGGTCGCCATCTGCACCGGCGGGTACGTGCTCGCCGCCGCGGGCTTCCTCGACGGGCGCCCGGCCACCACCCACTGGTCCTCGGCCGAGCACTTCCAGCGCCTCTTCCCGAAGGTGCGGGTCGACGCGGACGTCCTCTTCGTCGACGACGGCGACGTCCTGACCTCGGCGGGCGTGGCCGCCGGGATCGATCTGTGCCTGCACCTGGTGCGCCGCGACCACGGGACGGGCGTCGCCAACGAGGTGGCCCGCAGGACGGTCGTGCCGCCGCACCGGGACGGCGGCCAGGCCCAGTACGTCGCGCGGCCCCTGCCGCAGGACGGGACGCACACCACGACCGCGGCCCGCGCCTGGGCGCTCGCCCACCTCCACGAGCCGATCCAACTGCGGGACCTGGCGGAGAAGGAGGCGATGAGCGTGCGGACGTTCACCCGGCGGTTCCGCGACGAGGTCGGCGTCAGCCCCGGCCAGTGGCTCGTCCGGCAGCGGGTCGAACGCGCCCGGTACCTCCTGGAGTCCACCGACCTGCCCGTCGACCGGGTCGCCCGGGACGCCGGCTTCGGCACGGCCCAGTCGCTGCGGACGCACCTGATGACCGCGATCGGGGTGACCCCCACCTCGTACCGGCGCACGTTCCGCGTGACGGGCGCGGAGGCCGTGGCCGCGAGCTGAACGCCCTTGCCCGCGAAGGGCTGACGTCCGGGCGGCGGCGCGCTCGCGCGCGCCCCGAGCACGGCACGGTCACGCCGCCACCCGGCCGCGACCCGCACTCGCCGAGGGCCCGCCGGTCCCCGGGCCGGACAGGCCCGGGGCACACGGCCCTCGGCTCCCCTCGCCACGAATCGCTCACCCCAGGGTGGGCAAAACGGAACGAACCGTCAACAGGGCACCCGTCCGGGCGACACCGCGACCCCCGGCGGCCCCACCGGCGCGGGCACGACCGGAGCCCGGTCCACCTCGCACCAGATGCTCTTGCCGCGGCCCTCGGGCTGCCAGCCCCACCGGTCCGCGAGGCCGTCCACCAGCTCCAGGCCGCGCCCGTTGGTGTCGTCGCCGTGCGCGTGCCGGGGCTTCGGCGGGCGGTCGCTCGCGTCGGCCACCTCGACCCGCACCCCGCCCTCCGCCGCGAACAGCATCCGCAGCACGGCCGGGCAGCCCGTGTGCACCACGGCGTTGGTCACGAGCTCGGAAATGATCAGCACCAGCGCCTCGGCCAGCGGCTCGTCCTCCCCTATGCCCGAACCGGCGAGCCGCGACCGGGCCCACCTCCGGGCTCGCCCCACCTCCGCCGGGTCCGGCCCGACCTCCAACTGAACCTGAAGCACCTGCACCGTTCACACCACCCGAACCGGCGGACACATCGCCTCGCGCCTCACAGCCATCGACGCCCTCACGGAACGTGATTCCCTTGCGAGACAGCATGGTTGACGTACAGTCACCGCAACAAGCGCTTCGGGCATATTCCAGCGCGAAGGAGTACGCATGGTCCATACTGTGCGACGCACGCTGCGGGGAGTCGAACAGGAGCGCGCGGAACGCCTCCTGGGGGCGCGAGCGGGGCGCATTCCGGGGCGCGGAGTCACCGCAGGGGCGACACCGGGACGATCCGGGTCAACGTGCACTCGCATCCCACGGAGAGTACCGGAGCCGGAGGCCGACTCCGGGCCGTGACGGCCCAGCCGGAGGACACGACCCGGTATCGACGTTCCGTGACGCGGGCGGCCCGACGACACGGGCGGCGCGGGAAGCCTCAGCGCGCGCCGCCGCCGAGCGCGCCGTCCACGTCCTCGTACACCTCGAAGAGGCGCCGGACGCCGAGCGCGGCGAGCACCTTGGCCACGTGGCCGTCCCCGGACTCCGGGAGGATCAGGCGGAGCCGGCCGCCGCAGGAGCGGAGCAGCCGGCGGGAGGCGACCAGGACGCCGACGCCGCTGGAGTCGCAGAACCGCACGCCGGACAGGTCCATCACCAGGTCGTGGCGCCCGCCCGCGACCGCCGCGTGGACGCGGCGGCGCATCCCGGGGGAGGTGACCAGGTCCAGTTCCCCCTGGACGCGGAACACCGTCCAGGAGCCGTGCTCGTCCTCGTCGACCTCGATCGTCGCCACGGAACGCCCCATTCCCCACCGCCGTCCCGCGAAACCGGCGCACCGGGGGATGACGCTTTCCTTATCATCCGGGCCCCCGTCAAGGGCGCACTTGCGGCAAACGGGAGTGCGTTCTCGGCACGGCGCACTACTTTGGAGGGGAACCGCAGGGTCGGCAGGGGTGGAGGGTCGGATGGCGAAGGACACACCACCGCGCTGGGACCGCAGGATGCAGCAGCGGCTGGCGCGCGGGGAGGCCGCCGCCCTCGGGGAGTTGTACGACCGGTTCGCCGCGCTGGTGCACAGCCTGGCCCACCGGGTCCTCGACGACGACGACGCGGCCGACCGGATCACCCGCGAGGTCTTCGGCTACATCTGGGAGAACCCCGACGCGTACGACCCCCGGCAGGGGAACATGCGCGCGTGGGTGGCCGGACTCGCCCAGCGGCAGGCCGTGCACCGGCTGCGGCAGGCGGAGACGACGGCGTACGCGGAGACGGGGCTCGGCTCCTCCGAGGAACTGGAGCAGAAGGTGCGCCGGGCCTCGATCGCGGCCCGCGCCGACTACATCGTGACGTCGATGCCCGCGCCGCTGCGGGCCGCGCTCGAACTCGCCTACTTCCAGCGGCGGGACTACCGCCAGACCGCCGCCGACCTCGGGGTCACCGAGGACGAGGCGCGCCGGCGCCTCCGGCTCGGCCTCCAACTGCTCTCCACGGCGAACACCCGGCCGCTCGGAGGGGCCTCCCCGCCCGGCTACGGACGGGCCCTGTGACCGCGGCGGACGAGGGCGCGGAAGGCGTCGCGCGCGCTCCCCGGACACCGGGCCCCCGCCCGTCGGCGGACGACCACGCGGACCTGACGGGAAGGCCGGAACCGGACGTGGCGGAGGAAGGGGAGGCGGCGGAGCCGGGAGGGCCGGCGGCGGAGCCGGGAGGGGAGGCGCCGGACGTGCCCGTCCTCTCCCACGGCGTGCTCAAGTCCCTGCTCGGGGCCTGGGCGCTCTCCGCGTGCTCCGCCGGGGAGACCGCGGCCGTCGAGGCGCACCTCACCGAGTGCGGCCCGTGCGCCGACGAGGCGCTGCGGCTGCGCGACGCCGTCGCCCTGCTCCACCGGGACCGCGACCTGGACCTCGACCCGCTGCTGCGCTCGCGGGTCCTGGAGAACTGTCTGGGCCGCCGCCCGGCCCGCATCCCGATCCCCGACTGGGTCACGCCGTACGACGCGGAGACCGCCCGGCTCGACGCGCTGCTGCGGGACATCGGCGACGCCGAGTGGCACGCGCCGGTGCGGCTCACGTGGTACGAGGAGGAGCGGCAGGTGCGCCGCAAGGCCACCGTCGCCGGGGTCATCGGCCACCTCTTCGCCGTGGACGGCCTGGTGGCCGGGACCCTCGGCCTCGACGACCCGCTGGGCGCCGGCACGCCCGAGCTGTCGCCGTCCGAGCGGACCGAGGCGTTCTGGTCGGGTCTGGAGCGGCCGCCGGGCCGGGCCCTGCGGGAGCCCTGGCGGGACCAGAGCCACGCCCTGATCCGCACGGTCTCCTTCGCCGGGCGCGGGGTGGCCGACCTCACGGTCACCTACAAGGACTTCGCGCTGCCGCTGCGGGACTCGCTCCTGGAGCGGGCCTTCGAGTGCTGGCTGCACGCGGACGACATCGCGAACGCGGTGGCGTACCCGTACGAGCCGCCCTGCGGCGCCCACCTGCACGACATGATCGACCTGGCGACGCGGCTGCTCCCGGCGGCCCTGGCCGGCCGCCGCCGCACCGGTCTCGCCGCGCCCGCCCGGCAGTTGGTCGCGGCGGGCGCGCCGGGCCGCTCGCTGCACCTGGAGGTCGAGGGGGCGGGCGGCGGTCACTGGTACATCGCGCTGGACTCCCCGGCCGCGATCGGCGACCCCGGCCAGGCGGTGGCCCAGGTCGCGATGGAGGGCGTCGAGTTCTGCCAGCTCGTGGCGGGCCGTGTCTCCCCGGCGGAAGCGGCGGCGGGCCAGGACGGCGACCGCGAGGCGATCCGCGACGTCCTGGCCGCGGCGGCGTCCCTCAGCCGCCTGTGAGGCGAGGGGTCACGCGAAGACGACCGTGCGGCTGCCGTTGAGCAGGATGCGGTGCTCGGCGTGCCACTTGACCGCGCGGGCGAGGGCCTGGCACTCGACGTCGCGGCCGATCGCGACGAGCTGGTCCGGGGTCACCTCGTGGCCCACCCGCTCGACCTCCTGCTCGATGATCGGGCCCTCGTCGAGGTCCGCCGTCACGTAGTGGGCGGTCGCGCCGATCAGCTTCACGCCCCGGGCGTGCGCCTGGTGGTAGGGCTTGGCGCCCTTGAAGCTCGGCAGGAAGGAGTGGTGGATGTTGATGATCCGGCCGGAGAGCTGCTTGCAGAGGTCGTCGGAGAGGACCTGCATGTAGCGGGCGAGGACGACCAGCTCGACGTCCTCCTCGCGGACGAGGTCGAGCAGCTTGCCCTCGGCCTCGGCCTTGGTGTCCCTGGTGACGGGGATGTGCCGGAACGGCACCCCGTAGGAGCCGGCGAGCTCCTCGAAGTCGGTGTGGTTGGAGACCACGGCCACGATCTCCACCGGCAGCGCCCCGATCCGGGAGCGGAACAGCAGGTCGTTCAGGCAGTGCCCGAACTTCGACACCATGAGCACGACCCGCGTGCGCCGGTCGGCCCGGTCGATCTGCCACTCCATGCCGAAGGCGTCGCCGACCGCCGTGAAGCTGGCCCGCAGCTTCTCGACGTTCACCGGCGCCTCGGCCGAGAAGTGGACGCGCATGAAGAAGAGACCGGTGTCCCGGTCTCCGAACTGCCGGCTGTCCTCGATGTTGCACCCCGTGATGAAGAGGTAGCTCGACACGGCGTGCACGATGCCCTGCTTGTCGGGGCACGAGAGGGTGAGGACGTACTGGTCGGTCATCCCGCCAGCCTGCCACACCCGGCCGGGGGCGAGGCGCACCGTCCGTCAGGCGGACCGGTTCAGGACCGCGTCATGATACGGAGCAGGTCGAGGGAGCGCGGGGGCGCATCGGGGTCCTCGCCGTCGGCGAGCGCGAGGCGCACGTGGGCCTCGCGGGCGGCCCGTACGGCCTCCGGCCAGCCCTGGTGCTCCAGGTAGGCGGAGACGGGCGCGTCGGGTCCGACCTGGTGCAGGATGCGCAGCACCCGCAGGACGGCGACGTCGACGAGGGCGGCCTCGCCGGAGTCCCGGAAGATCGCGCCGACGTACTTCTCGGCGGACCAGTTGTCGAGCCAGGTCTCCTCGACCAGGCGGTAGACGGCGTCGGTGACGTCGCCGTACCCCTCCCGGCCGGCCAGCCAGGTCGTCTCGTGGAACGCGGGGTCGGAGAGCATGTGCAGCGCCGAGCGCACGTTGCTGCGCCAGCGCCACCACGGCATGTCGTTGAGCGGCATGCCGCCCATGGTGGAGGAGCGACGGCCGCGACGGGAAGGGTTCCCCGAACCGGGGACCGAACCGGGGACCGGACCGGTGGCGGGGTCGATGGCGGGACTGGACACGTTTCGATCGTACGTTCCCCTGTCCGGCAAGCGGAGCCACCCCCGCCCGACCCCCGCAATTCACCCTCCCGTCACCCACCGTCGACCCGCACTCACTCCCGCGTTACCCCTGGGGAGGAAGTGTCGTGTCCATGACCGGCAGGCGACTGACCCCACTCCTCGCGTACGTCACGGCCACGGCGACCGGAGCGTCGCTGCTCACCGGGTGCGGCGTGCTCCCCGGAGCCACGGGGGGCTCCAGGGAGCCCCTCACCGTGATGACCTGGGCCCCCGACCGGACCAAGGCCACCAACATGCCCGGCATGCCCGCCATGGCGCAGACCTTCGCCCGCTGGGTCAACGCCCGGGGCGGCATCGACGGCCACGAACTGCGCGTCCTCACCTGCAACGAACGCAACACCTCCGAGGGCGCCGCCGAGTGCGCCCGCCGGGCGATCGACGAGGAGGCGGTCGCCGTCGTCGGCTCGTACAGCCAGCACGGGCGCGTCTTCATGGGCTCCCTGGAGGCGGCCGGCATCCCGTACATCGGCGGCTACGGCGTCACGGAGGACGAGTTCACCAGCCCGCTCTCGTACCCCGTCAACGGCGGACAGGCCTCCCTCGTCGCCGGGCACGGGGTGCAGCTCGCCGGCATCTGCGACAAGGTCTCCCTCGTCCGGCCCGACAACGTCACCGGGGACAAGCTCCCCGCCCTGCTCGACTCCGGCCTGCACCGGGCGAAGCACGGCGGCGCCGTCGACATCCCGGCCGCCGAGGACGCCGCCGAGTACACCCGGCAGGCGGACCGGGCCAGGTCCGGGGCGGAGGGCGGGGACGGCTGCGTGACCGCCGTGCTCGGCGAGCGCACCCAGACCTTCTTCGACTCCTTCCGCCGCCTGCCGGAGGAGGAGAAGCGCGGGAGGGACGGGAAGGGCGGCGGCGTCCGCATCTCCTCGGTCCTCGGCAGCGTCGACCAGCCCGTGATCGACCGCACCGGCGGCGCCCACAGCCCCTTCGAGGGCGCGTTCGTCACCGGCTGGTACCCGGAGGCGACCGACAAGAGCTGGGCGCCGATGCGCGAGGTCGTGCAGGAGTACGCGTTCGTCGACAACCGGGTCGATCCGGCCGACACCGGCGTCCAGACCACCTGGATCGCGTACACGGTCCTCAAGGAGGTCGTGGAGGCCCTGGACCGGGACCGGATCACGCCGACGGAGATCGCCCACGCCCTCGACCGGGGCGAGCGGATCGACACCGGCGGCCTCACCCCGGCCCTGCGCTGGAAGTACACGGACCTGCTCGGCGCCTCCGGCTTCCCCCGGATCGTCAACCACCAGGTGACCTTCCAGGTGGTCCGCCAGGGGCGCCTGGTGGCGCAGAGGCCCGGCTTCGTCGACGTCGGGGAGACGCTCCTCGGCGTCTCCTGACCCGTCAGAGCTGGGTGTAAGCGCGCTTCTCCAGCCCGTACTTCTCGGCGGTCGGGTTCCACAGCCCGGCCGCCCTCTTCTTGGCCTTGGTGGCGGTCCCGCTCTCCTTGTTGGCCGCGGCCAGGTGGTTCGTCGAGCGGGACTTGCCGTCCTTGCAGCCGCTCTTCGTCTTCATCTGGTCGGCCCAGGCGGCGTAGTGGTCGTCGGCGGACGCGGAGGCCTTCCACGCCTCGGTGAGCGCGGCGGTCAGCCGGCCGTTGTCCGGGATCTTGTCGACCGACAGCGACTGGAGCTTGGTGATCAGGCCCCGGCGCTGCTCGGCGGCGCCCCGCAGGTCGGCGGCGGCCTGGTCCAGGTTCTTGCACTGCTTGACGGACTCGACCGAGCTGATCACCGTGTCGCGGCTGTCGCTGCTGGTCGCGAGGAGCTTGCCCAGCTCCCGCGCCTGCGGCTCCGCCGGGTCGGCCGGCTTCTGCGAGGGCTGCCCGCCGGGGGTCGCGGAGGAGGTCGCCGCCACGGTCGAGCCGCTCTTCTCGGGCTCCTTCTTCTCGTCCTCGCCGCTGAGCAGCGCCCCGGCGCCGAGGCCGACGACCGCGCAGCCGACGACGACGGCGGCGATCAGCGCGACCGGCGACTTGCGGCGCGGCGCGGGCTCCTCGTCGTCGTAGTAGGCGTCCTGGTAGGCGTACCCCTGCTGAGGGGGCTGCGGCGGCTGGTGCTGCTGCTGGTGCTGCGGGGGCTGCTGCTGGTACGGGCCGGGGGCCGGGGGCGGCGTCCGGTGGCCCTGCGGCTGCTGGGGCGCCCGGGGCGCCTCCGTGCGGAAGAGGCTGTCGAACTCGGCGGGCGGCTGCCGCTCGCCGGGCTCGGCCGGGGGTACGGGGGCGATGTACCGGGTCGCGTCGGAGGCCCCGGCCGGGCCGGGTCCGCCCGGCTGCGCCAGCGGGCCCGTGCCCAGGAACTGGGTCGAGTCCCCGCCGCCCTGCTGCGGCGGCACCGGGGCGATGTGCTGCGTGGCCTGCATGTCGGAGGCGGGGGCCGCCGGGTGCGGGTAGCCGTAGCCCGGCTGCTGGGCCTGCGCCCGGGGCGGCGGATAGCCGTACCCCGGCTGCTGCTGGGACTGGACCGGCGGCATCGCGCCCGGCACCGGGGCGATGTGCTGCGTGGCCTGCATGTCGGAGGCGGGGGCCGCCGGGTGCGGGTAGCCGTAGCCCGGCTGCTGGGCCTGCGCCTGGGGCGGCGGATAGCCGTAGCCCGGCTGCTGCTGGGGTATCGGCGCCAGGTACTGCGTGGACTGCATGTCGGCGGCGCCCGGTGCCGCCTCCGGGGGCAGCGGCTGCGCGGGCGGCAGCGGCCGCCCGCCCGGCTGACCGCCGGCGGGTGCCCAGCCGCCGTCCCACGACCGCGCTTCCCCGTGGGCACCGTCGTGCGCGGGGGGCACCGCCGGGTACTGCGGCTCCGGACCCTGTCCGTTCTGCGTCACCGGGACTCCTACTGATGGACCTACGGAATCGTCGGTTCACGCTACCGGGTGGGCCCGGGGGTCCGCACACACGTGTGAGCCCGGTTACAGAACTGGTTCACGGAACCGGGCCGCACCGCCCCCGCCGGACGGGCCCTAGGCCGCGTACAGCTCCATCCGCACCCCGAACTCCCGTACCGCCGCCTCCCCCGCGAACGGTTCGAGACGGTCCCTCAGGTCCTCCAGGTACTCCATGCCGCGCGACGACCGCAGCGTGCCCAGGAGTTCGAGCGCCCGCGTCCCCGTCCGGCAGGCCTGCTCCACCTCCCGCTGCTGGATCTGCGCCGCCGCGAGCAGGGCGAGGCCGATCGCCCGCCGCCGCGCGCGCGTCTCCGGGTGCCCGGCGACCGACTCCCGCGCCGCCCGCGCCGCCGCCTCCGCGCGCCCCAGGTCCCGGTAGCAGTGGGCCAGTTCGTCCGCCAGGTACGCGTGGTCGAAGTGGGTGATCCACACCGGTTCGTCGCCCGCCTCCGGATCGGCCCGCTCCAGGGCCCGCACGGCGCCGCCCGCCGCCTCCTCGAAGGCCCGGACGTCGCCCATCAGGGCGTGCCCGCGCGCCTCGGCCGCCAGGAACATCGACTCCGCCCTCGGCGGCACCTTCCCGCGCGCCCCCTCCTGCGCCGCCCGCGCCAACTGGGCGATCTCCCGGGGGTTTCCGAGCTGCGCGGCGAGGTGGCTCATCGAGGCGGCCAGCACGTAGCCGCCGTAGCCCCGGTCCCCGGCCGCCTGCGCGAGCCGCAGCGCCTGGATGTAGTACCGCTGGGCGAGGCCCGGTTCGCCGGTGTCCACCGCCATGTACCCGGCGAGTTCGGTCAGCCGGGCGGCCGCCGCGAAGAGCTGCCGGCCCACCGCCTCCCGGTACGAGCCGGACAGCATCCCCGAGACCACGCTGTCCAGGTAGTGCACCACCACCGGGCGCACGTGCCCGCTGCCGAACCGCCGGTCGAGGTCGACGAGCGCGGCCGTCGTCTCCCGCACCGCCGCCACGTCCGCGACCCCGACGCGGGCCCCCGCCGTCCGTGCCACGTGCGCGTCCGGCACCGTGATCAGCCAGTCGCGGCTGGGCTCGACCAGGGCGGAGGCGGCCACCACGGAGCCGGACAGGAACTCGCGGCGCCCCACGTCGCTGCGCCACAGCTCGCAGACCTGCTCGATCGCCCCGGGCACGGTCGGCGCGAACTGGAGGCCCACCCCGGCGGCGAGGTTCCGGCCGTGGGCCATGCCGACCTCGTCGATCGTGACCGTGCGGCCCAGCTTGCGGCTCAGCGCCTCCGCGATGATCCCGGGCGCCCGGCCGCGCGGCTGCTGCCCGCGCAGCCAGCGCGCCACGGACGTCTTGTCGTACCGCAGGTCGAGGCCGCGCTCCGCGCCGACCGTGTTGACCCTGCGGGCGAGGCCGGCGTTGGAGCAGGCCGCCTCCTGGATGAGCGCCCGGAGCCGTTCGTTGACCTGACGCGGAACGAGTGGCCTGGCTGCCATGAAGTACCCCCTGAGGCCGTGCGGGTGATCACTGGGAAGGGATCACTGCCCGGCGGATATCCGGTCAATGCCGATGTGAACACGCGAAACCGGACACGTCGGCCGTGAGCCCTCACCGGCGTCCCCACCCGTGCGTACCCCTCCCGGCGCCCCGGTCCTCCGCGCGCCCCCGCCCGTGCACCGGTGCGCCCCGCGTGCGGAATCGTTGCGTCACCCCGCTTCTCCGCCCCGCCCGTAACCCCGGGTGGTGCCGGGAGTTGTGCTCACCGTGGAAGAGACCATCGGAGTCACGGCGGCCGCGCGCGTCCCCGAGCAGCGGAACGAGCAGCTCCTGGACAGCGCCGTGCGGTACGCGGAAGAGCGGCACTGGGACGTGTTTCCCGGGACCTGGCTGGAAGCCGCCGAGGGCCGGGAGCGCTGCTCCTGCGGCGCGGACGACTGCGCGCTGCCGGGCGCCCATCCGTCCCGGCCCGACTGGTCGACCCAGGCGACCGGCAGCGGGGCCGGCGCCCGGCGGATGTGGTCGAAGCAGCCGAGGTCCTCGATCCTGCTGCCGACCGGCCGCACCTTCGACGCCCTGGAGGTCTCCGAGTCGGCCGGCTTCCTCGCGCTCGCCCGCATGGAGCGGATGGAGCTGACGCTCGGCCCGGTGACCTGCTCCCCGGACCGGCGCATGTACTTCTTCGTCCTGCCGGGCGCCGCCGCCAAGGTCCCGGACCTCGTCCGCAAGCTGGGCTGGATCCCCTCCTCCCTCGACCTCGTCACGCGCGGCGAGGGGCACTGCGTGGCGGCCCCGCCGACCCGGATCGGCGGCCGGGGCGCCGTGCAGTGGGCCCGCCGCCCCACCCCGGCGAACCGCTGGCTCCCCGACGCGGAGGAGCTGATCAGCGCCCTCGCGTACGCGTGCGGCCGCGAGGCGGCGGACGCGAGGGCGTCGCGCGCGTCCTGACTCCCGGCCCCTGGGGCCCCGCGAGCACCGCCTCTAAGGTGGGGCCCGTAAGCACGGGGACGAACGAGGGGCTGACGCAGCATGCCTGACCAGGCATCAGAGGGAGTGTTCGGAAAGGCGGGCGCCGCACCGGAGGACGGGGCGGTGCCCGCGGTGCGGGTCGAGGGGCTGTGGAAGCGCTTCGGGCAGCAGATCGCGGTGCACGGGATCGACCTGGACCTGCCCGCGGGCAGGTTCATCGGGCTCGTGGGGCCCAACGGAGCGGGCAAGACCACCACGCTCTCCATGATCACCGGCCTGCTCCGGCCCGACCAGGGCCGCGTCCTGGTCTCCGGGAGCGACGTGTGGGCCGGCCCCGAGTCGGTCGCCCGGGTCAAGTCCCGCATCGGCATCCTGCCGGAGGGCCTGCGGCTCTTCGAGCGCCTCTCGGGCCGCGAACTCCTCGCCTACAGCGGCCGGCTGCGGGGCCTGCCCGGCGCCGAGGTCGACAAGCGCGCCGCCCAGCTCCTGGACGTGCTCGGCCTGACGGGCGCGCAGCACAAGCTGGTCGTCGACTACTCGACCGGCATGCGGAAGAAGATCGGCCTGGCGGCGGCGCTCCTGCACAACCCCGAGGTCCTCTTCCTCGACGAGCCCTTCGAGGGCGTCGACCCGGTCTCCGCGCAGACCATCCGCGGCGTCCTGGAGCGGTACACCGCGTCCGGCGCGACCGTCGTCTTCTCCAGCCACGTCATGGAGCTGGTCGAGTCCCTCTGCGACTGGGTCGCCGTCATGGCGGCGGGCCGGATCCGCGCCCAGGGCCCGCTGGCCGAGGTCCGCGGCGACGCGCCCTCGCTCCAGGCGGCCTTCCTGGAACTGGTGGGCGCGAACGAGCTCGCGGCGGCGGGGGATTCGCTGGACTGGCTGGGCGGCGGGTCGACGGCCGCGAGGGGCTCCGGCGGGGGCGGTACGGGCTCCGCGGGCGGTACGGGCACGGGTACGGGTTCCACGGGCGGGGCGCAGTGATGAGTGCCCCCGCCTCCGCCCCGGCCCCGGCCCCCGCGCCCACGGGCGCCCCCGCCGTCCCCTCCCTCACCTCCGTCTTCGTACGGCTCAAGCTGTCGCTGCTGCGCAACGGGCTGCGGCAGTCGGGCGGGCGGACCGCCGCGTACGTCGTCTCCTTCGTCTTCGGCGTGCTCTTCGCGGCGGGGATGCTGCTGGCCTTCGTCCTCGTCCGGGGCCACGAGAACGCCGGGACGGTCGCGATCCTGCTCACCGGGGTGGTCGCGCTCGCGTGGGCGGTGATGCCGCTCTTCGTGCCGAGCGGCGACGAGACCCTCGACCCGTCGCGGCTCGTGATGCTGCCGCTGCTCCCCCGCCCGCTGGTCCGGGCGCTGCTCGTGGCCTCGCTCGTGGGCATCGGCCCCGTACTGACGCTGTTCCTGGCGTTCGGCGCGGCGCTGTCCGTGGCGCACGGCGTCGCCGGGACGGTCGCCGCCGTGCTCGCCGTGCCGCTGGTGACGGTCACATGCGTGGCGCTCTCGCGGGCCGTGGCCGCCGCCAACATCCGGCTCCTCACCTCCCGCAGGGGCCGGGACCTGGCGCTCCTCAGCGGTCTGGTCATCGCGGTCGGCATGCAGGTCGTGAACTTCGCGGCCCAGCGGCTCACCCGGCCCGGCGGGATGGACACGGTCGAACCGGCGGCGGCCGTCGTCGGCTGGCTGCCGCCGGCCGCCGCGATCGGCGCGGTGGACGCGGCGGGCGAGGGCGCGTACGCGGTGGCGGCGGCGCGGCTGCTGCTCACGGCGGCGGCGCTCGCCGGGCTCGTGCACTGGTGGCGGCGGAGCCTGGTGCGGCTGATGGTCGAGCCGGACGGCTCCACGATCGGCGCGGCCCCGGAGGGGGGCGCCCGGGGGAAGGACGGCGGCACGGGCCTGCTCGGCCGGATCCTGCCGGGCGGGCGCACGGGCACGGTCATGGAGCGCGGCCTGCGGTACATGTGGCGGGACCCGAAGACGAAGGCGGCGTGGGTGACCTCGCTCGCCGTCGGTCTGATCGTGCCGCTGTTCAACGCGCTCCAGGGCGCGGGCTCGATCTACTGGGCGTGCTTCTCCTCCTTCATGCTCGGCATGCTGATGTACAACCAGTTCGGGCAGGACACGTCGGCGTTCTGGATGGTCGCGCAGACCGTCTCGACGCCGGCCGACGCGTACGCCGAGCTGCGGGGGCGGGCGTTCGCGCTGCTGGCCGTCACCCTGCCGTTCACGCTCGTCGTGACGGTCCTGACGGCCGCGGTGCTCGGCGACTGGGGGCTCCTCGCGGAGGGGCTCGGCCTGGCGTTCGGGCTGCTCGGCGCGATGCTGGGGACGGGCGCGCTGGCCTCGGCCCTCTTCCCGTACTCGATCCCTCAGGACAGCGGCTACAAGAACGTGGCGCCGGGGCAGGCGGGCCTGGCCTGGATCTCGATCTTCGGCGGCGTGCTGGTGTCGGCGGCGCTGTGCGCCCCGCTGATCGGCACGGCGGTCTACCTGCACCTGACCGGTCAGCACGCCCTCCTCTGGCTCCTCCTCCCGGCCGGGGCCCTCTACGGCGCGCTCCTGACCTGGGCGGGTCTCCGGCTCGCGGCGCCGCGCACGGCGAACCGGCTGCCGGAGATCCTGGCGGCGGTCAGCAAGGGCTGAGGCCCGGGAGGACGGGGCCGCCCCTTCCTGCGAAGGGGGGTCAGGCCGTGACGGCGTGCGTCTCGGCCTCCGCCGCCCCCGCCGCTCCGTCGTGGCGGGTCTTCCCGCCCCGGCGGTCGGCGACCAGGAGCAGGACGAGGCCGAGAGCGACCCAGGCGGCGAGGGTGAGGGCCGGAACCGCCGCGCCGGTGCCGTCGAAGAAGGCGAGGGAGCGCAGCAGGCTGCCGGAGGCGCCGGGCGGCAGGACCTGGCCGAGGGAGGACCAGCCGGAGGGGAGCCAGTACGGGCCGCTGCCGAGGCCGGACAGGGGGTTGCCCAGGAGCATCATGACGGCGATCCCGGCGCCGAGTCCGGCGAAGCCCGCGAGCGCCTCCAGGCCGATGAACGTCATGGCCAGGGCGGCCATGCCGAGGCCCAGGCCGAGGGCGGTGAGCCAGTAGCTCCCGGCCAGCGAGCCCGTTCCGTACTGGAGGCACCCGGCGATGGCGGCCCCGGCGAGCAGCGAGAAGAGGACGACGCCGGCGAAGCGGGTGCGCAGGTGCGCGTGGCCCGGGAAGAGCCGCGTGAGGAGGACGGCGGGGAAGATCCCGCCGAAGACCAGCGGCAGTCCGGCGGCGGCGAGTCCGGCGCCCCGGGGGTCGTCCCCGGGGAACGGCACGAGGTCGTGGACGGTGGCCTTCACGTGCTGCCGGTCCGCCGCCGCGTTGCCCAGGGCGGTCAGGGCGCCGGTGGCCGTCGGGGCTCCGGCGGTGGCCGTGTAGACGTCGATCCCGCCGGTGCCGAGGGCCAGGCCGCCCGCGACCTCGCGCTCCTGGATCGCGGTGGTGAGGGCGGCGGTGTCCTCGTAGACGGTGACGTCCCACTCGGGTCCGTCGAGCTTCGCCCTGAGCCCCTCGGCGGCGGCCTGGGGGCCGGTCACCCCTACGGGGACCTCGTGGGGGCCGCCGTTGACGCTGGGCAGGGCGAAGGCGCAGAGCATCAGGACGACCACGGCGGTCAGGCCGAGCAGGACGGCGGCGAGCTTGCGGGGCGTGCCGGGGCCCGGGCGGGGGGCGTCGGTTTCCACGGCTTCCGCCGGGGGCGTGCGGTACTGCTCGGACATGGGGACCTCTTTCCGGTCCGTCCGACGGCCGCCTCTCACGGCGGGAGCGGACTGGGCGGTCGACAGGGCGGGGAACGGGAGCGGGCGCGGGAGCGGGCGTGGAAGGGCGCCGCGCCGGACGGCAGGGCAGCCGGACGGAACATCCAGCATGACACACGATTACAGGGTAGACTTATCCATGTGTCAAACCTCAGCGATTCGTCATCCCACGCCGTCCCCGACGACCTGGTGCGGGCCGCGCTGCGCGTCGCGCGCGCCCGGGACGTCCCCGTCGCCGACGTCCCCCTGCTCGCGGTCGCCGAGGAGGCCGGGATCTCCCGGAGCACCCTGATGCGCCGCCTCGGGGGCTCCCGCCGCGCCCTGGACGAGGCGGTGCGCGCCGCCGGGGTGGACCCCGGTGGGCAGAAGCCGGTGCGCGAGCGGGCCGTGGTCGCCGCCGCCGACCTCATCAGCGCGCACGGCCTCGCCGCGGCCACGCTGGAACGGGTGGCCGACGGTGCCCAGTGCTCCGTCCACAGCCTGTACGCGGCCTTCGGGGGCCGGGACGGCCTGCTGCACGCCGTGTACGAGCGCTACAGCCCGATCCTGGACGTCGAGGCCGTCCTCGCCGCGCCGCGCGAGGACCTCCGGGAGACGATCCGCACGCTCTACCGCCTGCTGACCGAGGCCCTCGTCCGCGAGCCGCGCGTCGTGCCCGCCATGTTCGCCGACGCCCTCGCGCGCCCCGACGACCCGGCCGTCCAGGGCGTCTTCCGGCACGCCTTCTCGCGCATGGTCGAGGGCGTGGGGACCTGGTTCACCGGCGAGATCGCCGCCGGCCGCATCCGCGACCTCCCCCCGCTCCTGCTCGTGCAGCAGATGCTCGGCCCGCTGGCCTCCCACTTCCTCATGCGCCCGGCGGCCGCCCACCTGTCCGTCACGGACCTGCCCTCGCACGAGGAGGCCGTCGAACTCTTCGCGGACAACTTCCTGCGGGCCGTGGGGACCCGGCCCCCGGCCTCCTAGAGCTCCTTGTACAGGTACACGTCCTCCGCGCCGCCCGGCACCCCGGGCACGCGGCCCTTCTCCACGTACCCGTGCCGCTCGTAGAAGCCCGGCGCCTGGAAGGTGTACGAGGAGACGCAGGCCCGGTCGCAGCCCCGGCGGCGGGCCTCGGCCTCGGCGGCGTTCAGGAGCCTGCTCCCCCAGCCGTCGGCGCGGCTGTCCTCCCGCACCCACAGCAGGTCGACGGAGAGCAGCCCGCCCCAGGTCGACGCCGTCAGACCGCCCACGAGCACGCCCTCCGCGTCGACGGCCTTCACCGACAGTTCGCCCCGGTCGTCGGGGGTGGTGCCGGTGGCCGCGAGGTTGTACGCGTCGAGCCGCGCCTCCAGGTACGCGCCGAGTTCGGTGTCCTCGGCCCCCACGCTCAGGGCGGGTGCACGGTGGTCTTCGGTCATGCCGGGGTCTCCAGGCGGTGGGCGCGGGCGGTGAGGTGGCGGCGTTCGGGGGCGCCGGCGGTGCGGCGGGCGGCCTCGCGGTAGGAGGCCGCCGCGGCCCCGTGCTCCCCGAGGAGCTCCAGGAGGTGGGCGCGGGTGGCGTGCAGGCGGTGGTGGCGGGCCATGCGCTTGTCGGCCTCCAGCGCGGTGACCAGGTCGAGTCCGGCGGCCGGGCCGTGGACCATGGCGACGGCGACCGCGCGGTTGAGGGTCACCACCGGGTTCGGCCCGAAGCGTTCCAGGAGGTCGTACAGGGCGAGGATCTGGGGCCAGTCGGTGGCACCGGCGTCCTCGGCCTCGTCGTGCACGGCCGCGATGGCGGCCTGGAGCTGGTACGGCCCGACCCGGCCGCGCGGCAGCGTCCGGCTGACGAGGTCGACCCCCTCGGCGACGAGCCGCCCGTCCCACCGGCCGCGGTCCTGCTCGGCCAGCGGCACCGGCTCCCCGGTCGGGGTCGTACGGGCGGGGCGGCGCGCCTCGGTCAGCAGCATCAGCGCGAGGAGCCCGGCGGTCTCGGCGTCGTCGGGCGTCAGGCGGTGCAGCATCCGGGTGAGCCGGATCGCCTCGGTGGACAGCTCCGGCACGGTCAGGTCGGCGCCGCCCGTGGCGGTGTACCCCTCGTTGAAGACCAGGTAGAGCACGTGCCGCACCTCGGCCGACCGCTCGGTGAGGTCGGCCCCCTCCGGCACGGCCAGGGAGATCCCGGACGCCTTGACGGTCTGCTTGGCGCGGCTGACGCGCTGGGCCATGGTCGCCTCGGGCACCAGGAAGGCCGCCGCGATCTGCGCGGTGGTCAGGCCGCCGACCGCGCGCAGGGTCAGCGCGACCCGGCCGGCCGGGGACAGCGCGGGGTGGCAGCACAGGAACAGCAGGGCCAGCGAGTCGTCCCGGTCCCCCTCAGGCACGGCGTCGGCGGCGCGGTCGAGCAGCGCGGCCTGCGGAGTCGCGAGGGCGAGGGCGTCCTCGCGGCGCCGCCGGGCGCTGTCGCCGCGGACCTGGTCGACCAGCCTGCGGGAGGCGACGGTGACCAGCCAGCCCCGCGGGTTCTCCGGGACGCCGGCCTCCGGCCATTGCAGGGCGGCGGCCAGGAGGGCCTCCTGGACGGCGTCCTCGCACGCGTCGAAGACGCCGTACCGGCGCACGAGCGCGCCGAGGACCTGCGGCGCCAGCTCGCGCAGCAGGTCCTCGGCGACGGAGTGCGCGGTGGTCACGCGTCCGCCGCGGACTCGTGCAGCACCGGCCACAGCTCCACCGGATCCACGTCCGCGAACGGCATGTCCGCCGCGATCTCCTGCGCCCGCTCCAGGCTGTCGCAGTCGAGCATGTAGAAGCTGGCGATGTACTCCTTGGTCTCCAGGTACGGCCCGTCGGTGACCGCCGGGACGCCGTCCTCGCGGCGCACGAGCCGGGCGGCGGCCGCGTCCGCCAGGCCGTAGGCGCCGAGGAGTTCGCCGCTCTCGCGGTACTTCCGGTTGAACGCCTCCTGCTTGGCGATCGCCTCCGGCCACGCCTCGGCCGGGAAGGAGTCCCACTTGGCCTGGTTGCCGTAGATCATCGCGACGTACTTCATGTCGGGTGTCCCCTCGGTCCCGCGCGCCCCGTCGGCGCGCTGTCACCCCTCAGTCGGAGCCGGGAGCGAGCCTTCTACATCCGGCGGCGACTTTTCTCGGAAATTCTTTCCGCGCCGCCGCCGCGCCGCCGCCGCGCCTCCTCCGCACCGCCGCACGGCTCAGGTGATGAGCCCCTGGGCGACCTTGTCGAAGTGGTCCCGCCAGGACACCGGCCCGCCGACCGGTTCGGTCAGCGTACGGGCCCGTTCCCGGCGGCAGGGGCCGCAGCGGGTCTCGTCGGCCACCTGCCGGAAGGTGTGTTCCCTGCCCGGACCCTCGCAGATCACGATCCCGCCCCCGGCCGGGGCGGCCACGGCCGGCTCCGAGGGGCGCTCCGGGAGCTTCACCGTCAGCCGGTGCCGGAGGAACCCGACCGCCGACCGCACGCCGTCGACGGGCAGGTGGGACGTCAGGGCGTGCCGCAGCTCCGCGACCGACACCCCGCGCCGCAGCCACTCCGCCGCCGCCTCGGCCAGGCCCCGGGCCTCCCGGACACCGAGCAGCAGGTCCCGGCTCTGGTGCCGGAGGGAGAGCAACAGGCGCTCGGCCGTCGCGACTTCGGGAGCGGGCGCCTCGACGGCGGGCACCTCGGCGGCGGGCTCTTCGGTGACGGGCTCTTCGACGGCGGACGCCTCGGCGGCGGGCTCTTCGGTGGGTGGGTGGGAAGAAGTCTTTCCCCAGTCTTCGTCTTTGGGGTTGGAGCGACCGAGTGCCGGTGACGTCGGCGGGCCGACCGTCGGGTTCGCCCCACTCGGTCCGTCGGTCTCCGACTCCTCCACCGGAACGCCGTTCCGCACCGCCGCCGCCTCTTCACGCGTCAGGGTGACGTTGGAGAGGAGCTGGTCGGTGCTCCAGCGCCCCCGGTGGCCCTGCGTCTTCCACTCGTGCAGGAGCCCGGACGCCGCCAGCGCCTTCTTCGCCCGCTGGTACTCCCGGGGCAACAGCCCCAGTTCGGCGGCGTGTTCGCCGAGGGGCTTGTCGCACTCGGAGGCGGGCAGGCCCTGGATGTAGAGGAGGAGGACCTTGGCGTCGCTGTTCAGGTGCCGATGGCGTACGAGTTCGTTCGATGCCTTGGTGAACGATCGAACGGGAGAGATAACATGACGAAGCATTTCTGGTTTCTTTCTTTGGTGGGCCAGAAGTGAAGGCCCCCGAGGTGTGTTGCCGCACCCTCGGGGGCCGCTCTTTTCACAGAGCGTGACGACGTATTTACCGTACAGCAGATTTCACGAACTGATGCAACAACTCCGGCTCCGCGAACGGACCTTCGAGCGTCGGACGTGACCTCCAGTCCAGCGGCCGCGTCGCCCCGTGCAGCGCCGGGATCCCCACGTACGCCTCGCCCCTGCCGTTGCCGTTGCCGCTGAGCGCCCGCGCCGGAGCGGGCCAGGCGTACGCCGCCGCCGTGCGGGGCGGCAGCAGGAAGTACAGTTCCGCGCGCCCTTCGCCTCCCGGACGATCGGTCCCGCCCGGAAGTCCGTGAACGCCATCAGGCGGTACGCCACGCCCTCCCCGAGGAATCCAAGGACGCCGATCCCCCCTCCTTCGAGGTCTCCCCCGCCGCCTGGGCCGCCTTCGTCTCCGGCGTGTGACGGCGGGCCCGGCTTTCCTCCGCAATCCGCGGCGGCGGCTCCGGTCCCTGTTCTAGTTTGGGACCTCCGCAGCCGCCCGGGGGGAACACCGCAGTGGAACCGCTGACAGGGGAGGACCCCTCCCGCATAGGCCCGTACCGCCTGATCGCCCGTCTCGGCGCGGGCGGTATGGGCCTGGTCTACCTGGGCCGCTCCGACCTGGGGCGCACGGTCGCCGTCAAGGTCGTCCAGGCCGAGCACGCCCAGCACCCGGAGTTCCGCCGCCGGTTCGCCCGTGAGGTGGCGGCGGCCCGGCGCGTGGGCGGGGCCTGGACGGCCGACGTCCTGGACGCCGACACCGAGGCCGCCGTGCCGTGGGTGGCGACCCAGTACATCCCCGGGCCCGACCTGACCACGGTCGTGGCCGAGGACTTCGGGCCGCTGCCCGAGCGGTCGGTCCGCACCCTCGCCAACCGCCTCGCCCTCGCCCTCCGGGCCGTGCACGAGGCGGGCCTGATCCACCGCGACCTCAAGCCGTCCAACGTCCTGGTCACCGTGGACGGGCCGCGCGTCATCGACTTCGGGATCGCGCGGGCGATGGACGGCCTGGCCGGGGACAGCCTGCACACCCGCACCGGCATGCTGATCGGCTCGCCCGGCTTCATGTCGCCGGAGCAGGTGCGCGGCCTCGAACTCACCCCGGCGTCCGACGTGTTCTGCCTGGGCGCGCTCCTCGTCCACGCCTCCACCGGGCGCCTCCTCTTCGGCGCCACGGACAGCGGCCTGAACGCCCACCTCTTCCGGATCGCGGAGGAGGAGGCGGACCCGACCGGCGTACCGGAGCCGCTCGTCGACCTCGTACGGGCCTGTCTGCACAAGGATCCGGCCGAGCGGCCCACCCCCCGCGAGGTGGCCGCGCGCACGGCGGGCGACCAGGACGGCGAGTGGCTGCCGGGGTCGGTGCTGGCCCAGTTGGGCCGCCGCGCCGCCCATCTGCTGGACTACGCCCCCGCCGCGCCCGCGCCCGTACCCACCGCCGTCGACTTCCTCACCGCGCGGCCCGTCCCCCGGGCCCGGACCGTCCCGTCGGCGCCCCCGCCGCCCGCGTACGCCCCGACGGCCCCCGCCCACACCCCGTACCCGGAAGTTCCCCCTCCCCGGCGGTGGTGGGGCCTGGTGGTCCTCGCCCCGGCCCAGCTCGTCGTGCTGTTCGACGCCGCGTTCTCCTACCAGGCGATGGTCTGGAGCGGAGCCGGCGACGACCTGGGGATCTCCCGCGAGGGCGTGAAGGTGAGCTCCACCGTCTACCTGGACGTCGTGCCCATCGCGTACACGCTGGCCTTCGTCGTGCTGCTGCCGTTCGGCTCCCGCCTCGCCGGCCTCCTGGGCGGCAAGAGGCTGCTGGTGGCCGGTCTGGCGGGGTTCGCGGCGGCCACCGCCCTCAGCGCCCTGGCGCCCTCCTCCGACGTGTGGACCACGGGCCGCGCCCTCCAGGGCGCCTTCGCCGCGCTGGTCTCGTCGTCCGCCTCGGTCCTGGTGTCCGCCTCCTTCCCCGACCCGCGCGAACGCCGCGGGGCGTTCGGGACCCACCTCGCGATCGCGGGCGGCGCTCCGGCGCTCGGCCTGACGGTCTTCTGGCTGCTCCCGATCCACCCGTACTGGCGCTGGATCCTGTTCGCCGAGGTCCTCCTCGCCGTGGTCGCCCTGGTCGGGGCGGCGGTCCTGGTGCGCGGCCGCCCGGGTCGCACCGCCGTCCGCCCCGACGGGCCCGGGGTGCTGTGCGGCGCCCTCGGGATCGCCGCGATCAGCGGGGCCGTTCCGCACTTCACGGGCAACGAGGTCCTGCTCCCGGCCGCCGGCGTGCTGGTCGCGGCCTTCGTGTGGCGGCGGACCGGGACGACCGGCTCCCCGGGCCCGTCGTCCGGCGGCGGGGGCCGGGCGCACGCCGGGTTCTTCGTCGCGGTGGCCCTGGCCAACGTCGTCGCCGCCCTCCTGTACACCGCCCTGGGGTACTCCTCCTGAGGGTGCGCCCGGGGGGCCCGGGGTCAGGCGGCCCAGGGCGGCGTGAGGGTGGTGCCGTCGGGCAGGGCGGCGGTGAGGCCCGTGCGGGTGGTGACCCACATCCGCGCGGGCCGGTCGGTCGCGTTGGTGACCGTCAGTTCGGAGCCGGCCGGGGCCACCGCCGCGTCGCCGGGGGCGAGTTCGGCGCTCTCGCCGTCGACGGTGAAGCGCAGGCGGCCGGAGAGGACGTAGAACACCTCCTCCCGGCTGATCACATGGGCCCGGCCGGGCGTGCCGGCCGGGACCTCGCCGCGCCAGGCGGCCAGGTCGCGGCTGCCCGTGTCCGTACGGGCGTAGGAGACGAAGCGGACGCCGTGGATCTCGTGCACGGCGGCGTCGGTGCTGCGGATGAAGGGCATGTCGACCTCACTATGGACAAGCTGCTTGTCCATATAGACAAGCAACTTGTCGAGTTATAGTCAAGGGCATGGACGACGCCCTGGCCTTCTCCTCGCTCGTGCTCGCACTCTCCGGACACCTGGTGCAGGAGATCCACACCCGCGTGGCCCGGCAGGGCTTCGAGGACCTGCGGCCCGCGCACGGCTTCGCCTTCGTCCGGATCTCCCGGGGGGACGCCACCACGGCCGATCTGGCCGCGCACCTGGGGGTGACCAAGCAGGCCGCCGCCCAGCTCGTCGAGGAGCTGGTCCGCAAGGGGTACGTGGAGCGGCTCCCGCACCCCCACGACGCCCGCGCCAAGCTCCTCGGGCTGACCGGGAGCGGGTGGGAGGCCACGCGGGCCGCCGACCGGGCGGCCCGGGACGCCGTCGCGCCCTGGCGGGAGGCCCTGGGCGAGGAGCGCTTCGGCGAACTCGTCGGCGACCTGGCCCGGTTCGCCCCGCCGGGGCCGGTCCGGCCCGCCCGGTGAGCCGGGCGGGCCGCCCGTACCGCCCGGTCTACGGGGTGAGGACCCCGTTCAGGAAGGGCTCCACGGCCTCGCGCCACGCGTCCGGGTGCTCGTAGTGGAGGAGGTGGCCGGCGTCGGGGATCTCCGCGTACTCCCCGTGGGGGAGGACCCGGACCATCTCCTGGGCCTCGGCGCGGCCCAGTTCGCCGTCCAGGCCCCGGACGACGAGGGTCGGGCAGCGGACCTGGGCGAGCGAGTCCCAGTGGGCGTCGTGGACCCAGGTCTCGCGGGAGGTCAGCATCTGCTCCGGGTCGAACACCGGGCGCCAGCCGTCGGCGTGCTCGGCCATCACCTCGGCGAAGAAGGCGCCCCGGGCCGGGTTCGGGGTCTCCACCCAGGGGTCCTCGTCGCCGAACCAGCGGTGGACCGCCTCCAGGGACGGGAAGGGCGCCGGCCAGCACCGGAACCAGTCCTGCCAGGCGCGCTGCGAGGCCGCGCCGAGGGCGGAGGCGCGCATGTCGCAGATGACGAGGGCGCGGACGAGGTCCGGGCGCTCGGCGGCGAGCTGCCAGGCCGTCAGGGCGCCCATGGAGTGGCCGATCAGGGTCACGGGGCCGAGGCCGAGCTGCTCGACGACGGCGGCGGCGTCCGCCACGTACGCCTCGCGCGTGAACGGTCCGGCGGCGGGCTTCCCGCTGCTCCCGTGGCCGCGCTGGTCGAGGGCGACGAGCCGGTGCCCGCCGGTGAGGCGGCTCGCGGCGCGGGCCCAGTGCCCGGCGTGGCCCATCAGTCCGTGGAGGAGTAACACGCCGGGGGCGGGGGCCCGGTGGGCGTCCGGAGCGGGCGGCTCCGGGGCGGGGCGGCCGCCCGGGCGCGGGACCGCGCCCCGGCCGGGACCGGGCTGCGGGACGATGCCCGCGACGCCGGGGGCGGGGGTGGCGGGGGCGCCTTGGGCGGGAGCGCCGCTCCGGCCCGTGATGCCGCTGCCCGCGATGCCGCCGCTCGTGATGCCGCCGCCCGTGGGTCCGGGCGTGTGGTCCCAGGCCGTCAGCCGGACGCCGTCGGCCCCGGTGACGTCGAGTCGTCGCGCCATGTCTCCGGCACCCCCTCTTTTCCGTCGAACCTCGCCAGAGTATCGAACTCGCATTCGAAAATGCTCTCCTGCCACACAACACCCCTCGTTCGAGTGACAGCGCTCAAGGATTGACGGGCGCGACCGAGGGGAGATTTCGAGCGGGAGGCGGACCGCTCGGGGAAAAACGGTCCGAAGGGAATGACCTTGAGAGCTCGGGGCTCCAGGTCATGACCGGGGAGGACAGACCCCGGCGCCCACGGGCGCCGGGGTCCTCTGTTGTCGGTGGCGTCGTCCGTCGTCCTCATGGCCCCCACCCCTCCGCACCCGGCTCGTACCAGCGTGGCACGGCGAAGGGGCGGGCGTGGCCATTCCGACGTAAACCGGGGCGGTGTCACCGTACGGCCGCACACGCGCGAAGGCGCCGCGCACGCGAAAGGGCCGCCCCGGGCCCTTCGGCCCGGTGCGGCCCCGTCCGTCGCTCCACCGCTCTCCGGTGGAGCCCCGTCTCAGCGCTTCGCGACGAAGACGTGCGCCGCGACCTCCGGGTCCAGTTCGGCGGCCTCGCCGCTGCTGCCCACCAGGACGCCGCCCGCCGACTCCGAGACGGAGACCACGGAGCCGGGCTGCACGCCCGCGCGCCGCAGGGTGTACATCAACTGGGCGTCCGTCTGGATCGGCTCGCCGATCCGGCGCACGACCACGGTCTTGCCGCCGCTCGCGTCCAGGTCCGCGAGGGAGACCATCGAGTCGTCGAGGAAGGCCTCGGCCTCCGCCTTCTCGCCCAGCTCCTCCAGACCCGGGATCGGGTTCCCGTACGGCGACTCCGTCGGGTGGCGCAGCAGCTCCAGGACCCGCCGCTCCACGGCCTCGCTCATCACGTGCTCCCAGCGGCAGGCCTCGGCGTGCACCTGCTCCCACTCCAGGCCGATCACGTCGACGAGCAGACACTCCGCGAGGCGGTGCTTGCGCATCACGCGGGTGGCGAGGCGGCGGCCCTCGTCGGTGAGCTCCAGATGGCGGTCGCTCGCCACGGCCACCAGGCCGTCGCGCTCCATCCTGGCCACCGTCTGGCTCACCGTGGGCCCGCTCTGGTCGAGCCGCTCGGCGATCCGGGCGCGCATGGGGACCACGCCTTCCTCCTCGAGCTCGAGGATGGTGCGGAGATACATCTCCGTGGTGTCGATCAGTCCGGACATACGTGCCCCTCGATGAGTCGTGCGCTGGCCCTGCACCAATTCTGACGCATCGGACCGACAACCGGGCCTCACCCGGGTGCGGCGGTATTGACAGAGCAATGGTCCAGACCGCACCGTGAGCGGCGACCACGACGAGAAGGAGTCGCCGCGATGGGCGAGAGCAAGCTGGCCGGACAGTTCTTCGACGCCGCGATCGGCCTGCTCCAGGAGGTGCGCGACGGGGACTCCGCCGAGATCGCGGCCGCCGGCGAGGCGATCGCCGAGGCCGTCGCGAACGGCAACCGGCTCTTCGCCTTCGGCGCGGGCCACTCCTCCCTCGCCGCGCAGGACGTCGTCTACCGGGCCGGCGGCCTGGCCCTCATGAACCTGCTCGCCGTCCCCGGCGTCGTCGGCGTCGACGTCATGCCGGCCACGCTCGGCTCCGCCCTGGAGCGGGTCGACGGCCTCGCGGGCGCGGTCCTGGACTCCTCCCCCGCCAAGGCCGGGGACGTCCTGATCATCATCTCCCTCTCGGGACGCAACGCCCTGCCCGTCGAGATGGCCATGAACGCCCGCGCGCTCGGCCTCACCGTCATCGGGGTCACCTCGGTGGCGTACGCGACGGAGACGAAGTCCCGGCACGTCTCGGGGACGTACCTCAAGGACCACTGCGACGTCGTCCTCGACTCCCGGATCGCCGTCGGGGACGCGGAGCTGACGCACGAGGGCATCGAGGCCCCCTTCGCGCCCGCGTCCACCGTCGTCACCAGCGCCCTCATGCAGGCCACCCTCGCCGCCGCCGCCGAGGAGCTCGTCCGGCGCGGCATCGAGCCGCCGCTGCTGCGCTCGGGGAACGTGGACGGCGGGCACGAGTGGAACGGACGCGTGATGACGGAGTACGGGGACCGGATCTTCTACCGCCGGTGACGGGGGCGGGCCTGTGACCGGGCGTCCCCGGCCCGCCCCGCCGCAGCCGGGCCGCCCCCCTCAGCGCAGGTCCAGCAGCTCCGTCACGCGGGTGAAGCCGTCGGTGCCGTGCCCCCGGTCCACGGCGCGGCGGGTCAGGAGCGCGGCGGCGCGCATGACGCTCGCGTCGAGGCCGTGGGTCTCGGCGGCGTGCACGACGTGCTCCATGGTCGAAAGACCCGAGGTGAGCGGGTTGATCGTGCCCGGGTACGTACGCTCGTCCACGTCCCCCGCCCACTCCTCGAACAGCGGCGGCTGGATCGTCGCGATGCCCGCCGCGAACGGCGCGAACTCCCGGGCCGTGATCCCCTCCGCCCGGGCAAGCGCGAGGGCGTGGACGTACCCCGTCATCGACGTCCAGAAGAGGTCGAGCAGCGCGACGTCGTACGCAGCGGCCCGGCCGATGTCCTCGCCCAGGTGCGTGTGGGAGCCGCCCAGCGCGTCGAGCACCGGCCGGTGCTCGCCGTAGAGCGGCTCGGGACCGGCGTACAGGAAGACGCCCTCGGGCGATCCGATGGTCGGGGCCGGGGTCATGACGGCGCCGTCCAGGTAGCCGACGCCGTGTTCCGCCGCCCAGCGGCCGGTGTCGCGCGACCGCTCCGGGACGTCGGCGCTCAGGTTCGCCACCGTCCGCCCCTTGAGCGCGTCCGTGACGGCCGGCCGGCGCAGGACGGAGTCGGTGGCGTCGTAGTTGACCAGGCAGATCACCGTCAGGGGGCTCGCGGCGACCGCCTCCTCGGCGCTCGCGGCCACGAGCGCGCCCCGCGCGGCGAGGTCCCCCTCCCGGCCCGGGGTCCTGTTCCACACGGTGGTCCGCACTCCGGCGTCCAGGAACGCGCCGGCCAGCGCGCGGCCCATCGGACCGAGGCCGAGGACCGTGACGGCGGGGCGGGAGGGGTGCTGCTCGGGGGAAGAAGACATGGGTGTGCTTCCTTTGTCATCGATGTCATCGGGTGCATGCGCGTCCCATCGGGCGCGTACGCGGGTGACCGAGCGAGGAGAGGGGCGCGCATGGCGAGCCGCCGGAGCCAGGACACGGACGTCTGCGGCGTGACGGCCGCGATCTCCGTGATCGACGGCAAGTGGAAGACGTCGCTGCTGTGGCTGCTGGAGTCCGGACCGCACCGGCCCGGCGAACTGCGCCGCAAGCTCCCCGGGCTCAGCGAGAAGGTGCTGTCCCAGGCGCTGCGGGAGATGGCGGAGGACGGTCTCGTGCACCGCGAGGCGCACGACGTCCTGCCGCCGAAGACGGTCTACTCGCTGACGGACTTCGGACGCGAACTGTCCGCACTGCTCGGCCCCCTGTCGGACTGGGGCCACCGGCGTCTGGACCGGCTCACGGAAGCGCGGACCGCTTCCTGAGGCCCTGCTCGCTCCTTCCGCGTCCGGGCCCGCCACCAGGTTCTCCCGGGCGGCGGGCACCGGCAAGTACCCACAAAAAAGTGGGTGTACGGGGAGGGTGACGGCCCGTCAGGCACCGGCCTCCTGGTCCGGGTCCGCCTTCGTGGAGAGGACCTCGCGGGCCTGCTCGGCGGCGCGGGCGAGGTTCTCGGCGACGAAGTCGAGGAAGCGGGCGACGTTCTCCAGGCGGGCGCCGGCCGGGGTGCCGGGGCCGAGGACGCCGACGCCCTGCCGGGCGAGTTCGCC
This sequence comes from Streptomyces sp. NPDC007872, assembly GCF_042868165.1. Taxonomy (NCBI): domain Bacteria; kingdom Bacillati; phylum Actinomycetota; class Actinomycetes; order Kitasatosporales; family Streptomycetaceae; genus Streptomyces; species Streptomyces sp. NPDC007872. The sequence continues at coordinate 243,985 of NZ_JBIAEA010000004.1, read as the reverse complement.
CTGGTCGAGGAGGGACCGGACGCTGGCGGCCATCGACTGGTACCAGACGTCGGCGTCGACGACGTACCGCTCACGGCGGCGCTCGTCGCGCTCCCTGCGGATGAGGGTCTGGCTCTCCAGGAACGCGATCGACTTGGAGACGGTCGCCGGGCTGACCTGGAGGTGCCGGGCGAGCTCGGACGCCGTCAGGCTGCCGGCGTCGGTCAGGAGCAGCGCGACCATGACCCGGGACATCATCTTGGGCAGGCCCGACTGCATCATGACGGTGGTGAACAGCTCCTCGTACGCCCGCACGGCCTCGGGGTCGCGCCCGTGCGGCTGGGGGGCCGGCTCGGCGGCGCCCCGGGGCGGCGCGGCGGGCTTGCGCCGGTGGGCGCGCTGCTCCGTGGCGCGGTGCGCGAGGTCCGCGCGGTACCCGGCGGGGCCGCCGTTGCGCATCACCTCGCGGGTGATCGTCGAGGTCGGGCGGTCCAGGCCCCTGGCGATCTCCGCGTAGGCGAGGCCTTCGGCCAGCCCCAGCGCGATCTGCTGACGGTCCTGCTGAGTGAGCCTGCCTCCCGGCATCACGGCCTCCTTCGTTCCCTGAGGCCCTCAGCATAGCGTTCACCTTCATCTCATTGCAATGCATGCACCGCCTGTCGTTGCGTTAAATCCATCTCCAGTGCAACGATTTAGCTTATCTGAGCTGCGGTGATGCACTTTCTTCGCAACTACCTCGTTGCCAACCCCTCGAACGCAACGTAGCTTTTCCTGCATCGGAAACGACGGAAGCGCCGGAGACGGCGCGGACCGAGGAGCACCCACCATGCAGACCTTCGCCACCCCCGCCCCGATCACCACCGCCTTCGACGTCCCCGCCGGACGGATCCAGGTCATCGCCGCCGACCGCGACGACACCGTGGTCGAGATCCTCCCCGCGAACCCCGCCAAGAGCCGCGACGTGAAGGCCGCGGAGCAGACCGCGGTCGCGTACGCCGACGGCGTCCTGCGGATCGAAGTCCCCGCCAAGAAGGGGAACTTCGGCCCCTCCGGGTCCGTCGAGGTGACGGTCCGGGTGCCCACCGGCTCCCGCGTCGAGGCGAAGGCGGCCGCCACCGAGTTCCGGGCCGTGGGCCGCCTCGGCGACGTCTCCTTCGACGGCGCGTACCGGCGGATCAAGATCGACGAGGCCGCGGCCGTCCGCCTCACCGCCACCGACGGCGACGTCGAGGTCGGCCGGCTGAACGGCCCCGCCGAGATCAGCACCGCGCGGGGCTCGATCCGGATCGCCGAGGCCGTACGGGGCGAGGTCGTCCTCCGCACCCAGGACGGCGACATCGCGGTCGGTGCCGCCGCCGGGGTCTCCGCCTCCCTGGACGCGGGCACCACCCTCGGCCGCGTCGGCAACGAGCTGAAGAACGACGGCACCACCGTGCTCGCCATCCGGGCGACCACCACCCGGGGCGACATCACCGCCCGCAGCCTCTGAGCTCTCCACCCCTTCCCGCGCCACTCCCGAAGGAGCATCACCATGACCGACCTGGCCATCGCGGCGAACGGGCTGCGCAAGTCCTACGGGGACAAGGTCGTGCTCGACGGCGTCGACCTCGCCGTCCCCGAAGGAACGGTCTTCTCCCTGCTCGGCCCGAACGGCGCCGGCAAGACCACCGCCGTCAAGATCCTCTCCACCCTCATCACCGCCGACGCCGGTGACCTGCGGGTCGGCGGCCACGACCTGGCCGCCGATCCGCAGGCGGTACGGGCCGCGATCGGCGTCACCGGACAGTTCTCCGCCGTCGACGGCCTGATCACGGGCGAGGAGAACATGCTCCTGATGGCCGACCTGCACCACCTCCCCCGGCGGGAGGGACGCCGGGTCACCGCCGAACTCCTGGAGCGCTTCGACCTCGTCGAGGCGGCGAAGAAGCCCGCCGCCGGGTACTCCGGCGGCATGAAACGCCGCCTGGACATCGCCATGACCCTCGTCGGCTCCCCGCGGATCATCTTCCTCGACGAGCCCACCACCGGCCTCGACCCCCGCTCGCGGCACACCATGTGGCAGATCGTCCGCGAACTGGTCGCCGGCGGCACCACCGTCTTCCTCACCACCCAGTACCTGGAGGAGGCCGACCAGCTCGCCGACCGCATCGCCGTCCTGCACGGCGGCAGGATCGCCGCCGAGGGCACCGCCGAGGAGCTCAAGCGGCTGATCCCCGGCGGACACGTACGGCTGCGCTTCTCCGACCCGGTCGCCTACCGGGCCGCCGCCGCGGAGCTGCGCGGAGCCACCACGGACGACGAGGGGCTCACGCTCCAGCTCCCCAGCGACGGCACCCAGCGCGACCTGCGCGCCGTCCTGGACCGGCTGGACACGGCCGGCGTCGAGGCCGACGAACTGACCGTGCACACCCCCGACCTCGACGACGTCTTCTTCGCCCTCACCGGCACCGCCGACGTCCCCGCCCAGAACGCCCACGACAGCCGGCCCGCCCAGACCGAGGAGACCGTCCGATGAGCACCTTCGCCCTCGCCGTGCGCGACTCGTCCACGATGTTGCGCCGCAACCTCCTGCACGTCCGCCGCTACCCCTCCCTCACCCTGAACCTGCTGCTCACGCCGGTGATGCTCCTGCTGCTGTTCGTCTACGTCTTCGGCGACGCGATGAGCGCGGGCCTGGCCGGCGGCGGGGGCCGCGACGCCTACATCGCCTACGTCGTCCCGGGCATCCTGCTCATGACCATCGGCTCCACCGTCGTCGGCGCCGCCGTGTCCGTGGCCATGGACAAGAACGAGGGGATCATCGCCCGCTTCCGCACCATGGCCATCCACCGCGGCTCCATCCTCGTCGGGCACGTGGTCGGCAGCGTGATGCAGTCGCTCGCCAGCGTCCTCCTCGTCGGTGCCGTCGGCCTCGCCATCGGCTTCCGCTCCACCGACGCCACCGTCCTGGAATGGCTGGCCGCCCTCGGCCTGATCGCGCTCTTCGCCCTCGCGCTCACCTGGATCGCGGTCGGGATGGGCATGGCCAGCCCCAACGCCGAGGGCGCCAGCAACAGCGCCACGCCCCTGATCCTGCTGCCCCTGATCTCCAGCGCCTTCGTGCCGCTGGACTCGATGCCCGGCTGGTTCCGGCCCGTCGCGGAGTACCAGCCCTTCACGCCGGCCATCGAGACCCTGCGCGGCCTGCTGCTCGGCACCGAGATCGGCCACAACGGCTGGCTCGCCGTCGGCTGGTCCCTGGCCCTCACCGTGCTCGGCTACCGCTGGTCGACGGCCGCGTTCCGGCGCGACCCGGAGTAGGACGTGACCCGTACGAACGCGAACGCCCCCCACGAAAGACGGGCCCCCGGTCAGTACGCCGCCGGGGGCCCGTCCCCGTCTCCGTCCCCGTCTCCGCGCCCGTCCCCCAGTGCCAGGAACGACGCCGCTCCCGTCGCCACCGACTCCGCGAAGACCACGTCCTCGCGCTCGAAGGCCGGGCGGCAGGCGGCCCGCAGGAAGGTGAGGACGCCGAGCGTCCGGCCCCGGGAGCGCAACACCACGCACAGGGAGTGCGCCGCGTCGCCGGGCCACTGGTGGGCCTCCGCCCACACCCCGGCGGTACGGCCCGCGCTCGCCCGGACCGGGCCCACCCGGTCCCAGGCCTGGAGCGCCGGGTGCCTCGGTCCGTACCGCAGCGGGATGCCGCCGCCCACGGGCGGGGAGGACGGGCCGGGCACGGCCGCCGGGACGGCCAGGGCGCGCGTCAGGCGCCGGTCGCCCGCCACCCGGTCCACCAGGGCGTGGTCCGCGAACCCGGCCAGGGCGAACTCCAGGAGGACCGTCGCCGCCTCCGCCGGGTCCTCGCACTCGGCCGCCGCCGCGCCCGCCCGGTGCAGTTGGCTCCACCGGAACCGCAGCCGGTCAGCCTCCCGCGCCGCGAGCCGCTCCTCGGTCACGTCCTGGAAGAGCCAGGCGACGCCCAGCGGGACCGCCGCCTCCGTCATGGGGGACGCGAGCCGCAGGAAACCGCTGCGCCAGCACCGGCGCCGCTCCCCCGAGGGCGTCCGCAGCGTGACCCACACCTCGGCGGGGGCGGGCGGGGTGCCCTCCGCCAGGACGTGCTGGAAGGCGGCCTCCAGCTCCTCGACGCCGTGCACGACGACGTCGCCGAGGGGGCGCCCGAGCAGGGTGGTGCGCCCGGCGCCGAAGGACCGGGCCGCGTGGGCGTTGACCATGGCGGGGCGCAGGTCGGCGTCGACCAGGACGACGCCCCAGGAGGCGTCGTCGAACAGGGCCTCGCTGAGGGCGACCGACCGCTCCAGGTCGAGCTGGACGTGGACCTCGCTGAACGCGCAGTACACCCCGGCCGGCGCGCCGTCCGCGCCGCGCACCCCGGCCGCCTGGCTGCGCACGAGCACCCGCCCGCCGTCCTTGCGGAGCAGCACGAACTCGTGGACCTGCCGGCCGGGTCCCTTCATGGCCCCCATCAGGCGCCCCAGGGTCTCCTCGGCGTCCGCGCTCCGCGCCGCCCACCCCTCGAACCCGCGCCGCCCCACGGCCTCCCCGGCGGACCAGCCGAGGATCCGCTCGGCCTCCCGGTTCCAGTGCGTGACCGTCCCGTCGGCGTCGAAGGCACAGAGCGCCGCGTCCATCCCGTCGAGCAGCGCGGCCAGCAGATCGGCCCCTGCCCCGGGAACGGAAGCGGTCTCACTCGTGGACTCCGCGAAAGCACTCACCCGACACCCCCCATGCTGTGAACCATTCAACTGGAACGTGACGCAGGGCACACCACCTTCGCCGACATTGTTTCCTGCCGGAAACGAACGGGGCCGGGAGTTCGAGCCCCTTCGACGGCGTGAACAAATCCCTTGAACGGGATCGGGACGGTGCCTAGGGTGGGGGTACACGCGAAAGGAGGTGATCCGAAAAAATGGTTTCTTTTCGGACTCGTGAGGTGACTGCGGGCTGAGGCCTGCCGTCGCACTCTGTGCACCTCGGCAGGCCAGTCTGCCGAAGACCAACGCAGTCACCCGACCCGTGAGCCGCCGGTAAGTCCGGCCGGCTCCCGTTCGACCCAGGCGCCTGGGCGGACGGGACCAAGGCTCACGGGTCGTCTGCGTGTGCGGGCCCCCGTGGGGTTTCCGGGGGCTTTACGGGGCCAGGCGTTCCACGCGCCAGGAGTCGCCGGTCTCGCGGACGTAGCGCAGGCGGTCGTGGAGGCGGTTCTCGTGGCCCTGCCAGAACTCGACCGTCTCCGGGACGACGCGGAAGCCGCCCCAGTGCGGGGGGACCGGGACCTGGGCGCCCTCGGGGTAGCGGGCGGCCAGGTCGTCGTAGCGGGCGAGGAGGTCCTCGCGGGAGGCGAGCACCGAGGACTGGGGGCTGGCCCAGGCGCCGAGCCGGGAGCCGTGCGGGCGGGTGCGGAAGTACGCGACCGTCTCCTCGCGTCCGACGCGCTCGGCCCGGCCCGTGACGACGACCTGGCGGGCCGACGGGTGCCAGGGGAAGAGCAGCGAGGCGTACGGGTTGGCCGCCAGCTCCCGGCCCTTGCGGGACTCGTAGTTGGTGAAGAAGACGAAGCCGGCCCCGTCGTAGTGCTTGAGCAGGACCGTCCGGGAGGACGGGCGGCCGTCGGGGGTCGCGGTGGAGACCACCATCGCGTTCGGCTCGTGGATCGCCGGGTCCTCCGCCGCCTCCTTGAACCAGCGCGCGAACTGCGCGACCGGCTCGGGCGCGAGGCCGGCTGGGGACAGCTCCGTGGTGCGGTACTGCTCGCGCATGTCGGCGGGGTCGGGGGCCTCTCCGGACCCCGGACAGTGGGGGGAATCGTCGCTCGCTGAATCGTTCACGGGATCGGTCACGGGGCCATTCTGCGGCAGTGGCCCAGTCTGCCCGGCACCGGAGCCGCCCAATCCTCTCCCGCCGGATCGGCGGAGTGTGCCGGATGTCACGCTTCCCCGCATCATCGGAACCGTACAGACTCTTCGGCTGGATGACTGTTGATTCCCGCCATCGACCAACTCGGTTGATCGATCATCGATAGAGGAGCCGCCTGATGTCCGACTTCGTACCCGGACTTGAGGGAGTCGTCGCGTTCGAGACGGAGATCGCCGAACCCGACAAGGAGGGCGGCGCCCTCCGCTACCGCGGCGTCGACATCGAGGACCTCGTCGGCCACGTCTCGTTCGGCAACGTCTGGGGCCTGCTGGTCGACGGCGCCTTCAACCCCGGCCTGCCCGCCGCCGAGCCGTTCCCGATCCCGGTCCACTCCGGCGACATCCGCGTCGACGTGCAGTCCGCGCTCGCCATGCTCGCGCCCGTCTGGGGCCTCAAACCGCTCCTCGACATCTCGCCCGAGCAGGCCCGCGACGACCTCGCCCGCGCCGCCGTCATGGCCCTCTCGTACGTCGCGCAGTCCGCGCGCGGCCAGGGCCTCCCGATGGTCCCGCAGAGCGAGATCGACAAGGCGCAGTCCATCGTCGAGCGGTTCATGATCCGCTGGCGCGGCGAGCCCGACCCCAAGCACGTCAAGGCCGTCGACGCCTACTGGACCTCCGCCGCCGAGCACGGCATGAACGCCTCCACGTTCACCGCCCGCGTCATCGCCTCCACCGGTGCCGACGTGGCCGCCGCGCTCTCCGGCGCCGTCGGCGCCATGTCCGGCCCGCTGCACGGCGGCGCGCCCTCCCGCGTCCTCGGCATGATCGAGGAGATCGAGCGGACCGGCGACGCCACCGCGTACGTCAAGCAGGCCCTCGACAAGGGCGAGCGGCTCATGGGCTTCGGCCACCGCGTCTACCGCGCCGAGGACCCCCGCGCGCGCGTGCTCCGCCGTACCGCCAAGGAGCTGGCCGCGCCGCGCTTCGAGGTCGCGGAGGCCCTGGAGAAGGCCGCCCTGGAGGAGCTGCACAACCGGCGCCCCGACCGCGTCCTGGCGACGAACGTGGAGTTCTGGGCGGCCATCGTCCTCGACTTCGCCGAGGTCCCGGCGCACATGTTCACCTCGATGTTCTCCTGCGCGCGCACGGCCGGCTGGTCGGCGCACATCCTGGAGCAGAAGCGCACCGGCCGCCTGGTCCGTCCCTCGGCCCGCTACACGGGTCCCGGCCGCCGGGACCCGCGCGACATCGAGGGTTACGCCGACATCGCCGGCTGACCCTCGGGGTGCAGCAGGAGCTCCGCGTGGTGGCGGGCCGCCACCGACGGGTGGGCGCGGAGCTTCCCCTTCAGGGCGTTGCGCCCGTACTCCGCGAACAGCGGGTTCGACGGGTCCGTGGTGACGCCCGGGGCCGTGGAGGCGTGCGGGAAGTCCAGCGGGGCGATCCGGGCGTCGAGCCGCGGGTTGTAGAAGAACGGGACGGAGAACCGTTCCGTCGCACCGGGCGGGGAGACCACCCGGTGGTTGGTGGCGATCAGGTAGCCGTTGGTGGCCACTTCGAGCAGCTCGCCCAGGTTGACGACGAACGCGCCCGGCAGCGGCGGCACGTCGTGGAAGTTCCCGTCCCCCCGCTGGACCTGGAGCCCGCCCACCTGGTCCTGGAGCAGCAGGGTCAGGAAGCCGTAGTCCTTGTGGGCGCCCACGCCCTGGTCGTCGCCCTCGCCGCTGCTGCCCGGGTAGCGGACCAGCTTGAGCTGCGGGTGGGCGTGCGGGCCGAAGATGTCGTCGTAGAAGTCCTCGGGCGCGCCGATCGAGGCCAGCAGCTCGTGCAGCAGGCGCGCGGCGACGCCGCTGAGGCGGTCGATCCAGTGCAGGGCGGCGGCGCGCAGCTCGGGGAGGGCCCCGGGCCACTGGTTGGGGCCTTCCAGCCACCAGTACGGGGCTTCCCAGGGCGCGGGGGCGCGCGCGGGGCGCTCGGCGCCGATGTCCAGTTGGTCGCGCCAGTCCCGGGCGCCCCGCGTCCGCTCGTCGCCGATGCGGGTGTAGCCGCGGAAGTGCGGCGAGTTGATGTTGTCGAGGGCGAGCCGGTCGGCCTCGGGCAGTGCGAAGAAGGCGCGCATGGCGGAGGTGAGGGCCTCGGTCTCGGCCTCGGTCACCCCGTGTCCGACGAGCTGGAAGAAGCCCACGTCGTGGGCGGCCGAGTGGAGCTGGGCGTGGAGCAGCCTCCGGGCCTGCGGGCCGCGGTCGGCGGCGGAGAGGTCCACGATGGGGAGCTGCGAGGAGTACGAGCTGCTGGTCATGAGGTGTCCGCGGGGTCTACGGGTGCCCGGGGCGTCCGCCGGGGGTGGGGCGGGGGCCGCGGGTGCCGGTCTGCTGGGGCTCGGTGACGGACCCGGAGGGGTGGGTGGAGTGGTACCCCGGAAGGTCGGGAGGGCCGGGCGGGTCGGGAGGACCCGGGAGGCCGGGGGCCGGGGGTCGTACGGGCGGAAGGCCCGGACCGGGGCGGCCGTGGGGGTCAGACGGAGCGTCGACAGCTCATGCTCGTGACGCGGACGAAGTCCACGTGGCGACGGCGTACGAGCGGAGGCATGCGAACAGAGTACTGCGAGGGGGCCGGGAGGGGTGTGGCGCGGGTCACGGAGCGGGACGGTCTTCGCGTTGCGGACCCGGGCGGTCTCCCGCTTGCGGACCCGGGCGCTCTCCCGGTCGCGGACCCGGGCACTCTCCCGGTCGCGGACCCGGGCGCTCTTCCCGGTCGGGGCCGCACCGGCACGTCCGCGCCGGTCCGGGGTCGTGCCGTCGCTACCTCAGCGCCTCGTTCACCAGCCGTGCCCACTGGGCCACCACCCGTTCGCGGCGGGCGCGGTCGTCGGTGAGGAGGGTGGCGAGGCCGAGGCCGCGGGCCATGTCGAGGAGGCCCTGGACGGTCTCGCGGACGCCGGGGCGGGACTCGTCGGCGCCGAGGACCTCGACGGCGATGCGGTGGGACTCGCGGCCGACGCGGGCCTCCAGCTCGGTGACGCGGGCGCGGAGCTGGTCCTCGCCGGTGGCGGCGACCCAGAGGTGGAGGGCGGCCCGGAAGAGGGGGCCGGTGTAGAGGTCGACGAGGGCGGCGACGGCCGCCGCGCGGTCGTCGGAGGGCAGGGCCCGCAGCGCCTGGGAGCGCTCCTCGGCGACGTACTCGACGGCGGCCGTGAAGAGGTCCTCGCGGGTGGGGAAGTGGTGCTGGGCGGCGCCCCGGGAGACGCCGGCCCGTTCCGCCACCACGGAGACCGTCGAGCCCGCCCAGCCGTGTTCGGCCAGGCAGGACACGGCGGCCTCCAGGAGCCGCTGCCGGGTGGCGCGGCTCCGGTCCTGCTTGGGTGCGGTCACAGCCGCCATGCGGGGTCCCGTCGTTCGAGGAAGGCCGTCATCCCTTCGCGCGCCTCGGCGGAGGCGAAGAGCGTGGCCGACCTCTGCACCAGGTCCTCCGCGTCGCGTTCGAAGGTCTCCAGGACTTTAGCGGTGACCAGCCGTTTCGATTCCCGCAGGCCCTGCGGCGACGCGGCGCGCAGGGCGTCGAGGATGCCGTCGAGGGCGTCGTCCCCGGCCGTGACCAGGCCCATGGCGAGGGCCTCCGGGACGCCGAAGCGCTCGCCCGTCAGGTAGTAGCGGGCCGCCGCGCGCGGTGCGAGGCGCGGCAGGAGGGTGAGGGAGATGACGGAGGGCGCGACCCCGATCCGTACCTCCGTGAGGGCGAAGTCCGCCCCCTCCCCCGCCACCACCAGGTCGCACGCGCCGAGCAGGCCGAGGCCGCCCGCGCGCGCGTGGCCGGTGACCCGGGCGACGACGGGCTTCGGCAGCTCGACGATCTGCCGGAGCAGGGCCACGAAGGCGTACGGGCTGGGGGGCGCCTTCAGGTCGGCGCCCGCGCTGAAGGTGGTGCCGGCGTGGTCGAGGAGCACGGCCCGTACGCCCGGGTCCTTGCCGCACGCGGTGAGCGCGTCGGCGAGTTCGGTGACGAGGGGGGCGGAGAGGGCGTTGCGGGTGGCGGGGGAGTTCAGCGTGAGGGTGGTGACGCCCCGTTCCTCGGACGTGGTGACGCGTGCGGTCATGAGCGCTGCCTCAGTTCCCTTCGGAGGATCTTCCCGGACGCGGCCCGGGGGACGGTGTCGACGAACTCCACGGCACGGACCTTCTTGTACGGGGAGACGCGCGCGGCGACGTGCGCGACGACCTCCTCGGCGGTGAGGCCGGGCGCGGAGGGCTGGCGGACGACGAAGGCCTTGGGGATCTCGGTGCCGTCGTCGTCGGTGACGCCGACGACGGCGGCGTCGGCGATGCCCTCGTGGGTGAGGAGCAGCGCCTCCAGTTCGGCGGGGGCCACCTGGAAGCCCTTGTACTTGATGAGTTCCTTGACGCGGTCGACGACGAAGAGCCAGCCGTCGTCGTCGACGCGTCCGACGTCGCCGGTGTGGACCCACCCTTCGGCGTCGATCATGGCGGCGGTGGCGTCGGGGCGGCCGAGGTAGCCCTTCATGACCTGGGGTCCCCGGATGGCGATCTCGCCCTCCTCGCCGGGTGCGGCGTCCTTCGCGGGGTCGTCGAGGGAGAGGATCCGCATCTCGGTGGAGGGCAGGAGCCGGCCGACGGTGCCGGGCGGGGGCGTCGCGGCGTCGAGGGGGACGACGTGGGTGCCCGGGGACAGCTCGGTCATGCCGTACGCCTGCCGGACCGGCGGGAGCCCGAGCCGCTTCGAGCAGGCCTCGGCGAGGGCGGCGTCGAGCGGGGCGGCGGCGCTGACGATGTACTCCAGGGAGGACAGGTCGTGGTCGGCGACGGCCGGGTGCTTGGCGAGGGCGAGGACGATCGGCGGGGCCACGTACAGGCCGTTGACGCGGTGTTCCTGGATGGCGCGCAGGAAGGTGTCGAGCTCGAAGCGGGGCTGGACGACGACGGTGGCGCCCTGGCGCAGGGGCGCGTTCATGAGGGCGGTGAGCCCGTAGATGTGGAAGAAGGGCAGGACCGCCAGGATCCGGTCACCCGGTCCCATGGGGATGAACGGCTCCAGTTGGGCGAGGTTGGTCGCGATCGAGGTGTGCGTCAGCATCACCCCCTTGGGTACCCCGGTCGTGCCGGACGAATACGGCAGGGCGGCGACGTCCTCGTCGGGATCGACCTCGATGGCGGGGACGGGTCCGGTGGAGCCGAGGAAGGCCTGGAGCGAGCGGACCGCCTCGCCCTCCGGGGGGCTGGTCGCAGAGGAGGATCTCCCGGATGCCGCCCGCGAGTTCGGCGGCGGCGCGGGCGACGGGGAGCAGGGGCGAGACGGTGACGATCCAGCGGGCGGAGGAGTCGCGGAGCTGCTTGGCGAACTCCTCGGGGGTGGCGAGCGGGTGGACGGTGGTGACGGCGGCGCCGGCGCGGGTGGCGGCGTAGAAGGCGACGGGGAAGAGCACGGTGTTGGGGCTGTGCAGGGCGAGCACGTCCCCCTTGCGCACGCCGGCCTCGGCGAGCCCGGCGGCGACGAGCCGGTGGAAGGCGTCGACCTGGGCGTACGTGAGGGTGAGCGCCCCCTCCGCGCCGGAGCCGTCGACGAGGGCCGGGGTGTCGCCGTACTCGGCGGCGTGGCCGAGCACCGCGTCGTGGATGGGGAGGGAGACGGCCGGGACGTCCTCGTACGCGCTGTGGAACACCATGATTGACCCCCTGGAGAGGTGGAAGGTGAGCGCCAGGGTCGCGGGTGGGGCGGCGACTTGGGGAGACCTTGTCAGCACCTCGTAGAACAATCAAGCACGCATGCATGATTTTGGGGAGGGGGTGGGGCGGGCGCCGGAGGCGTCGGGTGTCGGGCGGGCGCCCCGGACGTGTCGGGGGACGGGCGGGGCGGCGCGTGGCCCGGCCCGGCCCACGGGTCGGCTCGCGGACCGGGCCGGCCCACGGGTCGGCTCGCGGCCTCGCCCGACCCGTAGGACGGCTCACGGCCCGCCCGGTCCGCGGGTACAGCTCGTGGCCCCACCCGACCCGTAGGACGGCTCACGGCCCCGCCCGGACCGCCCGGAGGATCAGCTCGTGGCCCGGACCGCCCGGAGGATCAGCTCGGCGACCGCCCCGGGCCGGGAGACGGCGACGGCGTGCGAGGCGCCCTCGGCCTCCACCACCGTCGCTCCGGCGCGCTCGGCGCCGAAGCGCTGCACCTCCGGGTTGATCGCCCGGTCCGCGCCCGCCACCAGCGCCCAGGCCGGCTTGGTGTGCCACGCGGCGACCGCCGCCGCCTCGGCGAAGGCCGCCGCGGTCAGCGGACGCTGGGCCACCGCGAGGACCTTCGTGACCTCCGCGGGGACGTCGGCGGCGAAGACCTCCGGGAACGCCTCCTCGGCGATGGTGACCTCGGCGGCCGTGCCGCCGTCCGGGGTCGGGTACGTCCACTGCTTGAGGTTGGCGACCAGCGGGGAGTCGGCGAAGCGGCCCTGGAGTTCACCCAGGCTCTCGCCCTCCTCCAGGACGTAGGCGGCCACGTAGACCAGGCCGACGACGTTCTCGGCCGCGCCCGCGACGGTGATCAGGGCGCCGCCGTAGGAGTGGCCGACGAGGACGACGGGGCCGTCGATCTGGGAGACCACCGAGGAGACGTGGGCGGCGTCGGCGGCGAGACCGCGCAGCTCGTTGGGCGGGGCGATCACCGGAACGCCCTCCGCCTGGAGCGCGGCGATCACGCCGGACCAACTGGCGGCGTCGGCGAAGGCGCCGTGGACGAGGACGACGGTGGGAGTGGTCATGACGGAAGGTCCTCCTGCGGGACGTGGGGTGCCGGTGCGGAGCCCGTGGGCGCCGTGGAACGCGGCCGCCGTTCCGGAAGGCCGCAGCCGTCACGCTAGGAGGACCCGGACGGGGCCGTCTGCCCCTCAGCGCACCGGCGTTGGCCCGTGGGTGCACAACCGGCGCCCCGCGCTCCCCGGCGGCACCTCGTCCGCATCGACAGGCGTCAGTTCTCGCAGCCCACGCCGTCGCCGTCGCGGTCGAGACGGCGGCTGTAGCCGGGTTCGCCCGCGTGGATGGGCGCGGCTCCGGCCGCGCGGACGGCCGCGCAGTTGGCGTAGGAGACGTTCTCGTCGGCGGTGTCCCGCGTGGGCTCGGGGGCGGGCTCCGGGGCCGTGGTCGGCGGCGGGGTGGCGGGCCGGGGCTTCGGAGCCGGGGGCGGGGTCGGCTTCGGAGTCGGGGTCGGCTTCGGGGTCGGCTCGTGCAGGACTGTGTTCGGCGACTTCGGGCACGGGACGCCCGGATCCGTCAGGTACACCACCGGCACCGCGGACGTGACCGGCGCGCCGGCGTCCGGGCGCTGGAAGCAGACCCGCCACGTGCCGTACTCGGCGGGGAGGTCGACGTCCTTGTAGACGGCGTAGGCCCGGCCCAGGTTGGCGGTGACGATCTGCTCGGCGGCCGCGTAGTCGCCGCCGACGAGCGAGGGCATCACCGGGGGCTCCTCGGCCTCCGACGGGGTGGGCGTCGGGGTCGGGGTCGGCGTGGGGCTCGGGGACGCGGTGGCCGCGACTGCCGGTCCCTCCGCCTTCGCGTCCTCCTCCGGCGGGTCCGGGGTGAGGAGCGCCAGCAGGAACCACAGGCCCGCGAGGACGGTCGCCACGATCTTCCGCGACTTCTTCCAACGGCTCGTCCAGGCGAGGGCGATGCCCGCGGGCGGGAAGATCACCAGCAGGGTGATGATCAGGGCCGGGTGCTGCCACCAGCGCCGGAGGGGCGGAGGCGGGGGCGGAGGGGCGTACGGATAGGACTGCGGCGGTGTGTACACGGACGTCTCCCCCGGCGGGCGTGAACCACAGGCGTGAACGGCCTGTGCGCGAAGTGACGAGATCGTACACAGGTCGTTCACGCTTGTACCTTCTCCTTCCGGAAACCGGACCCGGCGGAGTCCCTTCCGGGAACGTCAGTACGACTTCGGCAGCCCCAGCGTCTGGTGGGAGACGTAGTTGAGGATCATCTCGCGGCTGACGGGGGCGATGCGGGCCACCCGGGCCGCCGTGATCAGGCGGGCGAGGCCGAACTCCTTGGTGAGGCCGTTGCCGCCGAGGGTGTGGACGGCCTGGTCGACGGCCCTCACGCAGGCCTCGGCGGCGGCGTACTTGGCCATGTTCGCGGCCTCGCCCGCGCCGAAGTCGTCGCCCGCGTCGTAGAGTTGCGCCGCCTTCGCCATCATCAGGCGGGCCAGCTCCAGTTCGATGTGCGCCTGGGCCAGGGGGTGGGCGACGGCCTGGTGGGCGCCGATCGGGGCCTTCCAGACCTGGCGCTCCCTCGCGTACGTCACGGCCTGCGCGAGCGCGTACCGGCCCATGCCGATCGCGAACGCGGCCGTCATGATCCGCTCCGGGTTGAGCCCCGCGAAGAGCTGGAGGAGGCCCGCGTCCTCGTCGCCCACGAGCGCGTCCTCCGGCAGGCGCACGTCGTCGAGGGTCAGCTCGAACTGCTTCTCGTCCGCGTCGAGTTCCATCTCGATGTGGCGGCGCCCGAAGCCGGGGGCGTCGCGCGGCACGATGAAGAGACAGGGCTTCAGCTTGCCGGTGCGCGCGTCCGACGTGCGGCCCACGATCAGGGTCGCGTCCGCGATGTCCACGCCCGAGACGAAGACCTTCCGGCCGTTGAGGACCCAGCCGTCCTCCGTGCGGGTCGCCGTGGTCGTGATGCGGTGCGAGTTCGACCCGGCGTCGGGCTCCGTGATCCCGAACGCCATCGTCCTCGTGCCGTCCGCGAGCCCCGGCAGCCAGGCCCGCTTCTGCTCCTCCGTGCCGAAGCGGGAGATGACCGTGCCGCAGATCGCGGGCGACACGACCATCATCAGGAGCGGCGCGCCGGCCGCGCCCGCCTCCTCCAGGACGATCGACAGCTCGGCCATGCCGCCGCCCCCGCCGCCGTACTCCTCGGGCAGGTTCACGCCCAGGTAGCCGAGCTTCCCGGCCTCGGCCCACAGCGCGGCCCGGTCGAAGCCGGGGCCGTGGCGGCGGCCGAGCGCGGAGACGGCGGCGCGGAGCGCGGTGAGCTCTTCGGTCTCGATCATGGTGCTCATGCGGACGGGTCCTCCTGTGCTTCGGTCGGTACGGATGCCTGTGCGTGTACGACGGCGAGCAGGGCGCCGACCTCGACCTGGCGGCCGGGGGCGGCGTGGAGCGCGGTGAGCGTGCCGGAGGCCGGAGCGGTGACGCGGTGCTCCATCTTCATGGCCTCCAGCCAGAGCAGCGGCTGCCCGGCGGTGACCCGGTCGCCGACGGCGAGGCCGTCCGCGACCCGGACGACGGTGCCGGGCATGGGGGCGAGCAGGGAGCCGGGCGCGGTCTGCTCGCGGGGATCGGTGAAGCGGGGGCGGGCGGCGAGGCGGTGGCCCCCCACGTGGACCGTTCCGTCCGCGTAGGCCGTCACGTCGAAGTGCCGTACGACTCCGGCCGTTTCGAGGCTCACCCGGTCCGGGGCCGCCGCCACGACCCGTACGCCCTCCGGCGCGGTGACCTCGTAGCCGCCGTCCCGCGTCGGCCGGTAGCGGACCTCGTGGTCCCGGTCCGTGCCTCCGTCCGTCCCGCCGCCCGTTCCTCCTCCGTACGTCCGCGTCTCGTCCTGCGAGCGCAGGTTCCGCCAGCCGCCGCCGAAGCGGCCCCGGCGGGCGGAGGCGGCGGCGAGGGCGGCGGCGACGGCCGCGAGCCCCTCGCCCCCGGGGGCGGCGGTGAGGGCGGGCAGGTTCCGGTCGTAGAAGCCGGTGTCGAGGGCCTCCACGGCGGCGTACCCGGGGTGGCGGAGGGAGGCCACGAGCAGGTCGCGGTTGGTGACCGGGCCGTGGATCCGGGTCCGCTCCAGGGCGCGGGCGAGCTTGCGGACGGCCCCGTCGCGGGTGGGGGCGTGGACGGTCAGCTTGGCGATCATCGGGTCGTAGTGGACGCCGATCGCGTCCCCGGAGGCGTACCCCGTGTCGAGCCGGACCCCTTCCGGTACGTCGAAGAGGCGCAGGGCGCCCGTCTGCGGGGCCCAGCCCCGGGCCGGGTCCTCCGCGTACAGGCGGGCCTCGATCGCGTGGCCGCGCGGGGCGGGGGTCTCCGGCGGCAGCTTCCCGCCCTCGGCGACGGCGAGCTGGAGGGCGACGAGGTCGACCCCGTACACCTCCTCCGTGACGGGGTGCTCGACCTGGAGGCGGGTGTTCATCTCCAGGAAGTGCGCGCGGCCGTCCGCGACGAGGAACTCGACCGTGCCCGCGCCGACGTAGCCGACGGCCTTGGCGGCGCGGACGGCCGTGTCGAGGAGGGAGGCCTCCAGGGCGGCGGGCAGACCGGGGGCCGGTGCCTCCTCGATCACCTTCTGGTGGCGGCGCTGGAGGGAGCAGTCGCGGGTGCCGAGCGCCCAGACCGTGCCGTGGGCGTCGCAGAGGAGCTGCACCTCGACGTGGCGCCCGTCCTCCACGTACGGCTCGACGAAGACCTCGCCGTCCCCGAACGCGCTCGCCGCCTCCGCCGACGCCGACTCCAACTCCCCCGTCAAGTCCGCGAGTTCGCGTACGACCCGCATGCCCCGGCCGCCGCCGCCCGCCGCCGCCTTCACCAGGACGGGCAGGTCGGCCTCCGTGACCCGGGCCGGGTCCAGGGGCGCGATGCCGAGGAGTTCCTTGGCGCGGGTCTTCGAGGCCATGGCCTCGATCGCGGCCGGCGGCGGGCCGATCCAGACGAGCCCGGCGTCGATCACCGCACGGGCGAATCCGGCGTTCTCGGAGAGGAAGCCGTAGCCGGGGTGGACGGCGTCCGCGCCCGCCGCGAGGGCCGCCGCCACGATCAGGTCGCCGCGCAGGTACGTCTCCGAGGGCGCGGCCCCCGGCAGCCGTACCGCCGCGTCGGCCTCCCGTACGTGCAGGGCGCCGGCGTCCGCGTCGGAGTACACGGCGACGGTGGAGATCCCCAGGTCGCGGCAGGTGCGGAAGACGCGGCAGGCGATCTCGCCCCGGTTCGCGACGAGGACGGAGGTGATCAACGGAGTCGGGTGCGAAGAGGTCATCAGGGGTCTCACATTCGGAAGACGCCGAAGCCGCCGCGCGCGCCCTCGACCGGTGCCGTGTGGATCGCGGAGAGGCACAGTCCGAGGACCGTGCGGGTGTCGCGGGGGTCGACGACCCCGTCGTCGTAGAGCCGTCCGGAGAGGAACATCGGCAGCGACTCGGACTCGATCTGCGCCTCGACGAGCGCGCGCAGACCGGCGTCGGCCTCGGCAGCCTTTTCGTCGTACGGCTGCCCCTTCGCGGCGGCGGACGCCCGCGCCACGATCGACAGGACGCCCGCGAGCTGCTGCGGTCCCATGACGGCGGACTTGGCGCTGGGCCAGGCGAAGAGGAAGCGGGGGTCGTAGGCCCGGCCGCACATGCCGTAGTGCCCGGCGCCGTAGCTCGCCCCCATCAACACCGACAGGTGCGGGACCTTCGAGTTCGAGACGGCGTTGATCATCATCGCGCCGTGCTTGATGATGCCGCTCTGCTCGTACTCCTTGCCGACCATGTAGCCGGTGGTGTTGTGCAGGAAGACCAGCGGGACGTCCCGCTGGTTGGCGAGCTGGATGAACTGCGCGGCCTTCTGCGACTCGGGGCCGAAGAGGACGCCCTGCGCGTTGGCCAGGATGCCGACCGGATAGCCGTGCAGGGACGCCCAGCCGGTGACCAGGCTCGGCCCGTACAGCGGCTTGAACTCGTCGAAGTCGGAGCCGTCGACGATCCGGGCGATGACCTCGCGCGGGTCGAACGGGGTCTTCAGGTCGCCGGGGACGATCCCGAGGAGTTCGTCCTCGTCGTACTTGGGCGGTTCGGCGAAAGCGGGGTCCGGGTGCGCCTTGCGGTGGTTGAGGCGGGCGACGATCCGGCGGGCCTGGCGCAGGGCGTCGGCCTCGTCCACGGCGTAGTGGTCGGCGAGGCCGGAGGTCCGGGCGTGCATCTCGGCGCCGCCGAGCGACTCGTCGTCGCTCTCCTCCCCCGTCGCCATCTTCACCAGCGGCGGCCCGCCGAGGAACACCTTCGACCGCTCCTTGATCATCACGGCGTGGTCGGACATGCCGGGGACGTACGCGCCGCCGGCGGTCGAGTTGCCGAAGACGACCGCGATCGTGGGGATCCCGGCGGCGGAGAGCCGGGTGAGGTCGCGGAAGAGCGCCCCGCCCGGGATGAAGATCTCCTTCTGGGAGGGCAGGTCGGCGCCGCCGGACTCGACGAGGGAGACGACGGGGAGCCGGTTGGCGTACGCGATCTCGTTGGCGCGCAGGGCCTTCTTCAGGGTCCACGGGTTGGAGGCGCCGCCGCGCACGGTCGGGTCGTTGGCGGTGATCAGGCACTCGACGCCCTCGATGACCCCGATCCCGGTGATCAGGGAGGCCCCTACGGTGTAGTCGCTGCCCCAGGCGGCGAGCGGCGACAGCTCCAGGAAGGGGCTGTCGGGGTCGACGAGCAGTTCGATCCGCTCCCGGGCGAGCATCTTGCCGCGCTTCCGGTGCCGGACGGTGTACTTCTCGCCGCCGCCCGCGAGGGCCTTGGCGTGCTCGGCGTCGAGCGCGGCGAGCTTGTCGAGCATGGCGGCGCGGGCGTCGGCGTAGTCGGATCCGCCGGTGTCGAGGGCGGAGGCGAGGACGGTCACGGGGATTCCTCTCGGGGGGCGCGGCGGGGTACGGGGTGGGCGGCGGTCACAGCAGCCCCTCCGGTACGTCGACCTCGCGCGAGCGCAGCCACTCGCCGAGGGCCTTGGCCTGGGGGTCGAAGCGGGCCTGGGAGGCGACGCCCTCGCCGAGGATCCCGGCGACGGTGAAGTTGAGGGCCCGCAGGTTCGGCAGCACGTGCCGGACGACGGGCAGGTCCGCCGTCTCGGGCAGCAGCGCGCGGAACCGCTCGACGGTGAGGGCGTGGACGAGCCAGCGCCACTCCTCCTCCGTGCGCACCCACACGCCCACGTTGGCGTCGCCGCCCTTGTCGCCGCTGCGGGCCCCGGCGATCCGGCCGAGGGGGACGCGGCGGACGGGCCCGCCGGCGGGCGGCTCCGGAAGCTCCGGCTCGGGTACGGGTTCGAGGACGCGGGTCCGTGCCGGTACGGGGATCCCCTGACGGGTCCCGTCGGGGAGCACGGCCGTGTGCGGGACCTCGGCGGCGTCCACGTACACCGTCTCGAAGACCCCGTAGGGGGAACCCTTGGCGGGCGGGGCGGTGACGTGGAAGCCGGGGTAGCTGGCGAGGGCCAGTTCGATGGCGGCGCCCGTAAGGGTGCGGCCGACGGCCTCGGGGCCGGGGTCGCGGACGACGAGCCGCAGCAGGGCGCTCGCGGTCTCCTCGGTGGCGGCGTCGGGCCGGTCGGTGCGGACGAGGTCCCACCGCACCTCCGCCGGACGGGACCCGCCCCGTGCGAAGGCGTCCTCGATCTGGTCCCGTACGAGCGCGGCCTTGGCCTCGACGTCGAGGCCGGTGAGGACGAAGACGACCTCGTTGCGGAAGCCGCCGAGGCGGCTGAGCCCGGCCTTGAGGGTGGGCGGCGGGGCCTCGCCCCGGACGCCCTCGACCCTGACCCGGTCGGGGGCCTCCCGCGTGAGCCGTACGGTGTCGAGCCGGGCGGTCGCGTCGGGTCCCGCGTACCGGGCGCCCGCCGTCTCGTAGAGCAACTGGGCCGTGACCGTGCCGACGTCGACGAGGCCGCCGGTGCCGGGGTGCTTGGTGATCACGCAGGAGCCGTCGTCGTGGAGTTCGGCGACGGGGAAGCCGGGGCGGCGCAGGAGAGCCGGGTCGTGGTCGCGGAAGAAGGCGTAGTTGCCGCCGGTGGCCTGGGTGCCGCACTCCAGGACGTGCCCGGCGACGACCGCGCCCGCGAGCCGGTCGTACTCCTGCGGGCCCCAGCCGAAGTGCCACTGCGCGGGCCCGGTGACGAGGGCGGCGTCCGTGACGCGGCCGGTGACGACGACGTCGGCGCCGGCGGCGAGGCAGGCGGCGATGCCGGCGCCGCCGAGGTAGGCGTTGGCGGCGAGGGCGCCGTCCCGGGCGGGCAGCCGGTCGCCCTCGACGTGCGCGACCCGCACGGGCAGGCCGAGCTTCGCGGCGAGGGCGCGCAGGGCGTCGGCGAGCCCTGCGGGGTTGAGGCCGCCCGCGTTGGTGACGATCCGGATCCCGCGCTCGTGGGCGAGGCCGAGGCCCTCCTCCATCTGGCGCAGGAAGGTCCTGGCGTATCCGGCGGCCGGGTCCTTGAGCTGGTCGCGGCCGAGGATGAGCATGGTCAGCTCGGCGAGGTAGTCGCCGGTGAGGACGTGCAGCTCGCCGCCGGGCCCGGCGCCGGTGAGCATCTCGCGGACGGCGTCGAAGCGGTCGCCGTAGAAGCCGGAGGCGTTGCCGATGCGGAGGACCACTAGGCCTCCCCGGGCACGGTGCGGGCCGGGCGTCCCGGTCCGGCCGGGCGTCCCGCTCCCGCCGGACGTCCCGCTCCGGCCGGACCGGCGAAGGCCTGGGCGAGGGTCAGCCAGTGCGCGGCGTCGGGGCCGTGGGCGACGAGGGCGGTGTCGTCGCGGTGGACGCGCTGGGTGACGAGGAGACAGAAGTCGAGGGCGGGCCCGGTGACCTTCTGGGCGGCGTCCTCGGGCCCGTACACCCACAACCCGCCGCTCGGCGAGACGAGTTCCACGCGGAAGGGCTCGGCGGGGGGCTGTTCGCCCCGGACGAGGTAGGCGTAGTCGCGGGCGCGGTGGCCGATCCAGGCGACGTGCCGGAGGCGGGCGGTCGGCGGGCGGACGACCCCGAGGGCGTCGGCGACGTCCTGGCCGTGGGCCCAGGTCTCCATCAGCCGGGCGGTGGCCAGGGCGGAGGCGCTCATCGGCGGCCCGTACCAGGGGAAGCGGGCGCCGGGCGGGGCGGCGCGCAGGGCCTCCTGGAGGCGCGCGCGGTCCGTGCGCCAGCGGTCGAGCAGCTCGGCGGGCGGCAGTGCGGCCCCCTCCTCGGCACCCTCGTCGACGAAGCGGTCGGGGGCGGCGAGGGCCTTCTCCGTCTCGGCGGCGAAGGCGTCGGCGTCGGTGGCGGCGAGGAGGGCGGCCCGGTCGGTCCAGGCGAGGTGGGCGATCTGGTGGGCGATCGTCCAGCGGGGGGCGGGGGTCGGAGCCCCCCACTGCTCCTCGCTCAACTCTCCTACGAGACGGTCGAGTTCGTCACTCTCGTCGCGCAGGTCGTCGAGGAGGACGACGGGGTCGGACACGGTGCGCTCCCCTCGGGGACGGGCGGTCCCGGTCACGGGCCTTCGCGGAGGAGCATGGCAGCGGGAGTAGAAACAATCAAGCGCGCTTGCTTTAGTTTTGGAAAGAGCTTGAGGAAGAGGGGCGCGTCTACGCCCGGGACCGCCGCACCAGCGAGGCGAGGGCGGCGCCGACGACGACGAGGGCGAGGGAGCCCAGGGGAAGAACCGCGCCGGGCCCGCTGTCGAGCACGTCGACGCCGTGCCCGACGGCGGCGACCCACCCCACGGTCCCGGCCACCACCATCGGACCGACCCTCCGCTCCCCGGCGACCCGCATGCCGATCCACAGGACCAGCGGCATGAGCAGGAAGGTGTTGACGAGAGCCGAGGTGAACGCCTGGTCGGAGGAGTAACCACTCCCGGCCCCGAGGGCGGCGGAGGCCTGGGCGGTGAACGACAGACAGAGGGTGTCGGACAGAACCAGATGGGAGGCGGCGACGCCGACCGACGAGACGACGAGCGCTTTGAGGAGGCGGGGGAGGGCGGGGGTGGGGGCGGGTGTGGGTGATGCCATGCGGCCCGACTATACGCACCGCGTATACATCAAGTGCATAGACCTCTGAGTGCCGGTCGCGGCCCGTACGGAGAGGGCGCTCGACCGATATCCGAGGCGACCGTCGGGTCCATGTCTCCGCACCGCCTGCGGCGGCCCCGACTGCTCGCGCCGTGAAACCGACCCCTCTATACCGGTGCGGTGTGGCTGAAGCCGAGGGAGGTGAGTCCTTCGGCCTGGCACAGCCGGTCAGAGGGGCCGTCGACCTCGGTCTGAAGGAGTTGGTAGGCGGCGCCGTGGGACTGGCCCCAGTGCATCGCCGCCCGCCACAGGACGCGTCCCAGCCCCTGCCCTCGGACCTCGGGCAGGACGGCGAAGTACTGGGGCATGAGCCGGGGGCGTCCGATGGCGTCGGGGAGCACCTCCATGGGGCCGATGGCACCCACGATCCGCTCCTCGACGACGGCAGCGAGGACCGGTCCGCACCGGCCGACCTGCATTCGGGTGTGGAGGAAGGCCAGGCCGTCGCCCGTCATGGCCTCGGCGAACAGGGCGAAGGTCTCCTGAACAGCGGTCGGCCAAGCGGTGACGGGGCGGACCGGGCCACCCGGGTCGGGGCAGGGGCCGTCTGCGAAGTCCTTCATCTGGATACGGGTGCCTTGCGGGTGTGCGGTCCCGGGGCCGAGGAGCCGTACGACCCGGGCGTTGACCACGTCGTGCACGGCCGCGAGTTTCACGGCCAGCTCGGCGGCCTCCTCCACGACGCTGTCGCGGAGCCCATAGGCGAAGACCTTCACGGTGCCGCGTCCGCGTCGGGTCAGGGTGGGGATGAGGGTGCGCTCGGGCCGGTGGATCATGTCCTCACGGAGGACTTTCTCGTCCTTCTCACCGCCCCAGCGCCGGTCCTTGTCGTAGGGCAGGAAGTCCCCGGTTCCGGCCGCTCGCAGGACGTCCTCGAAGAGGCCGACAGACAGGGCATCGGGGTGGACGGGACCAAGGGTCGGCACGATCGGCACGGTCAGTTGGGGCCGGAGCCAGTCCCAGCGGAAGAACATGAGCGGCACCCTAGCGGCGGGACGTGCAGGGCTCAGACCCCGACGCGAGTACGCCGGGGCCTGAACGAAACCGACCGGATCAGGCCGGTCAGTGGGGGTTGTCGTCCCCGGCGTCGCAGGAGCACTCCGCGCTCTCCACGATCACGTCGAGGTCCTGGACGGCGGTGATCGACGCGGTCGCGACGGGTGGGGCGGCGCGGCGGGCCGAGGTGGGCGGGCCGGGGAGGATGGTCACCGGTACGGGCGGGGTCATGAGGCGTTCTCCTTGTCTCCGTGCTGGCAGTAGCTGTGCAGCGGCGCCTTGGCCTCCTGGTAGTGCTTGGCCAGGGGGCGGCAGACCCGGCAGGTGCCGGACAGGGCGCAGCCCCCGCACCCTCCGGTGCGAAGCATGAGGCGGTCGGCGATGGCGCCGAGCCGGGTGAGGCCGTCGATGCCCTCGACCATGAGGTCGATCCGGTCGTCCCGGCCGACCTTGCAGATCGAGACCTTGGCGTGCGGGTCGGCGTGGAAGAAGGTGTGTCCCGCGTTGCAGCCGGCGAACGGCTTGCGCTGCCGCAGGTGGGCGGCGGACTGGGCGAGCAGCGGCTCGCCACCGCCGTAGATCGTGGGCGTCATGTTCGTGTACGCGTGGTTCTCGACGTTCCACTCGTCGGCGAGGGCGGCCATCTCGTCGGCCTCGTCAGCGTTGTCCTCGGTCACCACGACGTTGATGCGCAGTGGCAACCCCGCCTCACGTGCGGCGCCCATGCCGCGCCGGAACGCCTTCCACGCCCCGCGGCGCTGGGTGAGCGCGTCGAAGGACTCCTCGCTCGCTCCGTACATGCTGACCACCAGCCGATAGGGCGGGCAGTCCCGGAAGAGTTCGAGGAGGTCCGGCCGCCAGAGCAGCGAGCCGTTCGTGGAGATGGTGAGCATCATCCCGGCCTGCCAGGCGTACCGGTAGGCGTCCTGGAAGTGGGGATCCATGATGGGCTCGCCACCGGTGATCTGGAGCCAGAGAACGCCGGCCTCACGCATGATGTGGAGCAATCGCACCTTGTCGTCCCAGCCGAGACCGGAGAAGGGCCTCTCGCCGAGGTAGCAGTGTTTGCAGCCGAAGTTGCAGCCGAGGTTGATCTCCCAGGAGGCTCGGCAGTAGCCGTACGGGGACGGCTCGCGCACCAGCACGGTGCCCTGTGCGGGTCGGCCGCCCAGGTCCAGGCCCCACGCATCGGCGGCGGTCTGCACCGCCCAGGCGGGAAGCGACTCACCGTCGGTGGCGGCCCGGCGCAGACCCTCGAAGTGGTCGACGGAGATCCGGGCACCGGCCCGTGCTCCCGGCTTGAGGAGAAGGTGCCCGTCGAGGAACGGGGAGGCGATCAGAGTGTGGGCCATCGATGGCCCTCCTTTCGGATCACGAAGCGGAACGGCACACGGGACTCCTGACGGCCGGCGCGGCAGTGGAGCTCGCCCAGGCCATTGCAGGTGCCGCAGGTCCTGCCGGACGAGTTGGCGCCGCTGCCACCGCAATCCCCGCACTGTTCGTTGCGAGGCGAGCGAGGGCGCCGGGCCTTGCGCGGACTCGCGATCAACTGGTCCACGAGACCTCCGACAGGGCGTCTTCCCAGGTGTGCTGCGTGGCGTGGTCGGCGAACAGACAGCAGCCCTCACCGTCAGGCCCCGGGGCGGCCACCGGGCAGTCCGGCAGAACGACGGGCTCTGCTTCGCCCGTCCCGCACCAGCGGAGCCACAGGGCGGTCCCGCACGGGCCGGTGTCGCTCAGGAGACCGAAGTGGTCACCGTCCTCGTGCGTGGACAGTTGGCACTGCACCGCCCGGTCGACGTGATCGACAGTCGGCTTCTCCCGGGTTTCCAGCAGCAGGTCCAGGGGCACCCGGCGCCAGTGCGCACACCGCATCACGACACCACCCAGAGGGATTCGGCCGAATTCCGCTCCGCACATCGGCGACAGGCGCACGGCGGGAAGCGGCCGGGGTTGTCCGGAAGCTCCGGATCGTTGCTCACCCGTACCTCTGTGAGAGGCCCCCACGTCCGGCCGGAGTCGCGCGAGACCCGCAGCGTCATCCGTACGTCGTCCTGTCCGTTCGCCATGACCAGGAGCATCGCGATCCGGCAGTGGCCCAGAAAGGCCAAGCGGGTTACCCAACTTGGGTAATATCACCGACGGTTGACAAAGAGTGGCGATCCGTAGTCCTCATGCCGGAGCGTGCCGATGCCCGAGCCATCTCGCTCGAAGGAACTCCCCGTCGGCCTGCTGACGGATCCAGTGATGATCGAGGCATGCCAGGCCAGAGACTTCGGCCGCATCTTTCAGATGGTCAAGACGCGAGCGGGCATCTACCCGTCGATGATCGCTCGACGCTGTGACCTGACACCCAGCCGTGTCGGCGAGGTGATCGACGGGCGGCGGCAACTGCTGCACATGGACGTGATCGAGCGCATCTCGGACGGCCTGCGCATCCCTGGACACATGCTCGGTCTGGCCCGGCGCGCGTGGGAGACACCGCAGAACCTGACCGTCACGCCATGCGAACCCACCGAAGCGGCATCATCCGCTGACGCGCAGTTGGCCGCGGGGCTACCCGGGACGGACGTGGACAGCATCCTCGCCCTGGCAGCCGAACGGGACCTCAGCCCGTCGACACTGAACGCGCTGCACTCGTCGATCACGGACTATTGGCGCCGGGATGACGAACACGGTGGCGAGGCCTTACGGCCGGCGGTCGTCGGACAGCTCCGCTATGTCGTCGGACTTCTCAAGGAGGAGCGCTCCTCGCCCATGCGGGACGGCCTGCACGGCATCGCCGCCGAGCTGGCCCGGCTCACCGGATGGACGTACTTCGACGCCCGCCAGTACCACCAGGCGCGGGCCTACTTCACCGAGGCCCTCGGCCTGGCCAAGGCGGTCGACGACCACCAGTTCATGGCCAACGTGCTCGCCTGCATGAGCCTCCAGGCCACCTACCAGGACAAACCTGGGGACGCACTTGCTCTCGTCACGGCGGCTCAGGACCAGGCCCGGGCCGCCGTGGGGGCGACACCGCGCGTCCTGGCCATGCTCGCGATGCGCGAAGCCTTCGCCCACGCCACCCTCGGGAACCGCAGCGCCACCCACACCGCGATCTCGGAAGCCCATACCCACTTCGGACGGATCGGCCCCGGCGACCCGGACCCGGCATGGGTGGCGTACTTCGACGAGACGAAGCTGGTCGTGGACACCGGCATCGCACACGGCCGTCTCGGCGAGGCCGTCCTCGCCGAACCCCTGATCGCGGACGCCCTGCGCCGGGAACACACGACGAACCACCGGGGCCGTGCCTTCCACGCCTTCTGGCTCGCCCGCACCCAGCTCCAGCGCGGCAAGCTCGACGAGGCGTGCCACACGGCGATGGACGCCCTGGTCCCGGCGGCGGCCGTCAGCTCGCAACGCGTCGCCGGCCACCTCCGCGAGTTCTACGAGCAGTTGGAACCCTTCCGCCGGGAACCGGCCGCGGTGGCGTTCGAGTCCCGGCTCCGAGAAGTACTGCCCCGCCAGGTCAGCGGATCGCCTCGTCCATGAGCACGTAGAGGAGCCCGACGAGGGAGCCGCTGCTGACGATCTCGCGACG
Source organism: Streptomyces sp. NPDC007872 (assembly GCF_042868165.1). Lineage (NCBI taxonomy): Bacteria > Bacillati > Actinomycetota > Actinomycetes > Kitasatosporales > Streptomycetaceae > Streptomyces > Streptomyces sp. NPDC007872. The sequence continues at coordinate 217,739 of NZ_JBIAEA010000004.1, read as the reverse complement.
GTCGATCATGCCCCGCACGTCGGCCAGCGGAATCCACTCGACCCGGTCCGACTCGTTCTTCTCGGTCGGCGGCCCTTCGTACGTCGCCCCGTCGGCCCGGAAGACGTGGTGCTGGGAGTCGGTGATGCCGTTCGCCGGCTCGGCGTAGATCAGCGGCTTGACCGGACCGGGCCGCCACCCGGTCTCCTCCAGCACCTCACGCGCGGCCGCTTCGGCGGGGGACTCGCCCACCTCGACCAGGCCCATCGGCAGCTCCCACGCCCAGGCGTCCGTGATGAAGCGGTGCCGCCACATCATCAGCACCTCACGCCGCCCGTTGACCACGGCGGCCACGGCCAGGTGCCGGAGCTTGACGACGTGGTGCTCCCAGCGGTTCCCGTCCGGGGTCTCGATGTCGGTGAGCCATACGTTCACCCAGGCGTTCTCGTAGATCGGACGTTCCCCGTGGATCTTCCACTGCATCGCTGCGGCCCCTCTCGATCGGCCTCCAGGATCGCAGAACCACCTCTGGATTCCGCTAGGTTCAGCTAGATTTTGCGTCAGGGTGACGAATACTGACGCCTCCGCCTCCTCGGCACTCCTGCCCCTCGGCCTGGTTCTGTCAGTGGCCGCTGTCACCGTCCAGCCGTTCTGGAAGAGCTGCGTGAGGGGCGCCGCCCTATGGGCGCGTCGGGATGGGACTACACGGTGCCGTATCAGGAGGATCTCGTCGGGGCGTGATGCGCTGCGGCGGAAGGTCTTCGAGGCGCGGGAGTACTACTGGGGCCCGGCGGTGACCGGTGTCCGGAGGAAGAGCGGCTGCCGTGGCCCGAGACCGAAGAGGAGCTGTGGGAGCACGAGCTCGTGCAGCACGACGGGACTCACTCGATTCTCGACATCTTCCGGATCATCGGACCGGACGAGAAGCCGGATTGCTCCACGATGAAACAGGTGACCGAAGAGGAGGCGCTGCACGTCCTGGGGACGCGGAAGCTCACCCGGGCACACGTGCCGAGGTTCGGGGAGTTCGACCACTGGCGTTGGTACGCGCGGTGTGCCGTGCTCCACGACGACCGGGGGAAGCCGCAGGAGATCTGCTCCTGGGGTTTCTCCGGAGACCGAGTCGGCCCAGTGGATCAGGTGTGGACCGGCCGGGGCGGCGATGGGTGGGGAGCTAGCGGGGCGGACGCGTGCGGCAGGCTTCCCGCAGCGCCCTCTGGAAACCGTCGTGGACGCGGTGTCCGGAGCGTGCGCCACCCGCCACCGCGCCGACTCCTTCCGGCGGTCACCGCGTCGTACATCCTCACCCCTTCGCGGCCGCCGCCGCCAACGCCCGCCCCGTCAACGAGTCCTCCCGTCCCGCCAGTTCGTCCGGCGGGCCGGCGAAGAGCAGGCGGCCGCCGTCCGCGCCGGCACCCGGGCCGATGTCGATCACGTGGTCGGCCTGGGCGACGACGCGGAGGTTGTGCTCGACCACGACGAGGGTCGCGCCCGCGTCCACGAGGTCGGCGAAGAGCACGTCGAGGCGTTCCACGTCGCTGGGGTGGAGGCCGGTCGTCGGCTCGTCGAGGACGATCCGCTCCTCCGCGAAGCCGGCGGAGGCGGAGGCGGCGCTGAGGTGCCGGGCGAGCAGCAGGCGCTGCTTCTCGCCGCCGGAGAGGGTGTCGAGCGACTGCCCGACGGCGGTGTAGCCGAGCCCGACGCGCTCCAGCCACCGCAGCGGTTCCGCGATGCCGGGGCGGTCGGCGAAGAGTTCGGCCACGGGCCCCGCCGCCATCCGCAGGACGTCGGCGATCGTGTGGCCGTCCAGCTCCGCCTTCAGGGCCGTGGGGTTGAAGCGTTCGCCCCCGCAGGCGTCGCAGGGGGTGGCGACGTCGTCGAGGAAGGCGAGTTCGGTGGTGATGTGGCCCTTGCCCCGGCAGGCGGGGCAGGCACCCTTGGAGTTGAAGCTGAACCAGGCCGGTTCGAGCCCGGACGCGGCGGCGAACGCCCCGCGGACGCCGTCGGCGACGCCGAGGACGCTCAGCGACATCGACCGCACGCCGCCCCGCAGGGGATCCTGCCCCACTACCGTGAACTCGCGGTGCTGACGCGGGAGTTCGTCGACGGCGAAGGAGCTCTTGCCGGAGCCGGCGACGCCCGTGACGGCGGTGAGGACGCCGATCGGGACGTCGACGTCGAAGCCGGTGAGGTTGTGCGCCGAGGCGCCCGCGACCCGGACGTGACCGCGCGGCGCACGGACCTCGCGCCGCAGCTCCAGGGGCGTCGAGAGCAGCCGCCCCGTGAGCGTGTCGCTCCCCCGCAGCTCCTCCGGCGTCCCCTCGAACCGTACGAGCCCGCCGTCCGCGCCCGCGCCCGGCCCCATGTCGACGACGTGGTCGGCGACGCGGATCACCTGGGGGTGGTGCTCCACGACGAGGACGGTGTTGCCCGCGTCGCGCAGCTTCAGCAGGAGCTGGTTGAGGCGCTGCACGTCGGCGGGGTGGAGGCCGGAGGAGGGCTCGTCGAAGACGTACGTGATGTCGGTGAGGGCGCTCCCGAGGTGCCGGACGATCTTCACGCGCTGCGCCTCGCCGCCCGAGAGCGTCGACGACTCGCGGTCGAGCGAGAGGTAGCCGAGCCCGACCGAGAGCAGCGCGTCGAGGGTGCGGCGGATCCCGGCGAGCGCGGGCGCCACGCGCGGATCGTCGAAGTCCTCCAGTACGCGGCGGAGTTCGGCCACCGACATCGCCGACCAGTCCACGATCGACCGCCCGTCGACGAGACTGGCGCGGGCGGCCTCGTTGAGGCGGGCGCCGCCGCAGGCGGGACAGACGCGGTGCGTGGTGAGGCGCTCCAGCTCCTCGTGGACCTGCGGGGAGATCTTGGCCGGGCGGTTCTTCACGTACACGTCGCGCATCCGCGTGACGACGCCGTCGAAGCGGGCGGTCTTGGGGAAGCGCGGGTCCGGATCGGGCAGCTTCATCCGGTCGGCGTACAGGAAGAGGTCCCTCTCCTCCTCCGTGTAGTCCTTCAGCGGCTTCTTCCGGTCGAAGAGGCCGCAGTAGGCGAAGCGCTTCCAGCGGTAGACGCCGGGCCGGAACTGGCTGAACCGCACGGGCCCTTCGTCGATGTTCTTCTCCGGGTCGATCAGCTCGTCGACGTCGATGTCGACGACGGTGCCGAGCCCCTCGCAGGCGGGGCACATGCCCGTCGGATCGTTGAAGGAGTACGCGGGCGAGTACCCGGCGGAGGGCTCGCCGATCCGGGAGAACACGAGCCGGAGCAGCGGGGCGATGTCGGAGGCCGTGGCGACGGTGGACCGGGCGTTCCCCGTGAAGCGGCGCTGGTCGATGATGGCGGTGAAGGTGAGCCCGCTCATCGACTGCACCTCGGGCGCCGGCATGTGCGGGAGCCGGTTGCGTACGAAGGAGGGGTACGAGTCGTTCACGAGGCGCTGCGCCTCGGCGGCGACGGTGTCGAGCACGAGCGACGACTTGCCGGACCCGGAGACGCCGGTGACGACCGTCAGGGCCTTCTTCGGCAGGTCGACGGTGACGTTCCTGAGGTTGTTGGCGGCCGCTCCCACGACACGGATGACGGATGCGTCGGGTTCGTTACGGGCGTTCATGGGCGCCATCATGAGGGGGCGGGCCCCGGGGGAAGGGCGCCGCGCGCACCGCGCTGTGGGGGCCGCAAGAAAATCACCTCTCACGGAGTCCGTACGACGAGCCGCGAGCGGCCCGCACCTCCGCCAGGTGTGCGAGCCGCTCGCCCTTGCTTCACCGGGCCCGTGGTACGGGGGGGAAACCACAGGCCCGGCGTTCTGGAGCGGTCCCACGCGCTCCCCCTCCGTGTGCCCGGGAAGACGGACGGCATGCGCGCCGCACCAGGAACTTTTCCCACCGGCCCGCACCCCCCTCCCCGGTCATCCCCCCTCCCCGGTCATCTCCCTCCCCCGTCACCCCTCTCCCCCCGGCCGCCCCTACCCCGCGGCGAAGCGGCGCGGTCGCGGGACGAGCTCGCCCCCGCAGTTGGGGCAGATGCTCCCCATGGCGTCGGCGCACGGCACGCAGAAGCTGCACTCGTACGAACAGATCCGCGCGAGCCCGTCCAGGGGCAGGACCGCCACCCGACACCGCTCGCACCGGTCACGCATCTCCAGGGCCACGGTGGCCTCCCTCTCTCGTACAGCCGGACACGTCACCATCCTCGAAGCCGCGCCCGGCTTCCGGAAACAGTCCGGCGGCCGAAGAGCGACGAAATCGGGCCACCGCCCGCCTCCACGCCGTCCCCGTCCCCCTTGACCTTCGAGCCGGGTGGAAGGTTTACGGTCGACGGCATGACCCCCATGCGGATCTCCCGACTGGCCGAGCGGAGCGGGGTGCCGGCCACGACCCTGCGCTTCTACGAGGACAAGGGGCTGCTGCCGGCCGACCGGACGCCCGCCGGGTACCGGGTGTACGGCGAGGACGCCCTGGCCCGTCTGTCCTTCATCGACGCGGCCAAACACCTGGGGCTGCCGCTGGAGGAGATCGGCGAGCTGCTGCGGGTGTGGGAGGCCGGCGCCTGCCGGGACGTGAAGGCGGACCTGCGGCCGCGGATCGCCGCCCGGCTGGCCGAGGCCGAGGCGCGTACCGCCGAACTGGCCGCGTTCAGCGCCTCGCTCCACGGAGCGCTCGTGCACCTGGACGTGCTGCCCGACCGGGCGGGCCGGTGCGACCCGGAATGCGGCTTCCTCTCCCCGGACCCGGCCCCCGCCCTCCCCTCGTCCCCGGCCCCGGCCCCGGTCCCGGGAAACGAGTCCCCCGGCCGCCAAGAGGCCGAGCGGTGGCGTACGGCACCGGTGGCCTGCTCGCTCACCGGCGCGGACGTGCACGAGCGCGCCGCCCGGTGGCGCGAGGCGGTCGACGGCGCCGCCCGGGCCGAAGTACCCGAGGGCCTGCGGCTGACCCTGCCCGCCGACCGGGCCGTACGCGTCGCCGAGCTGGCCACCGCGGAACAGCGCTGCTGCCCGTTCTTCGACTTCCGCCTCCACCTCGACGGCCCGGTCCTCCACCTGGAGGTCCGGGCCCCCGCCGAGGGCCGGGCGCTGCTGACCGACCTCTTCGCCCCCGCCCCCCTGACCACCGCGCTCGCCCCCGTCAGAAAGTCCTCACCGTGCTCGTCGCCCGCTCCCTCGCCCTGTTCGCCGTCGCCGCCCTGTTCGAGATCGGAGGCGCCTGGCTGGTCTGGCAGGGCATCCGCGAGCACAAGGGCTGGATCTGGATCGGCGCCGGCGTCGTCGCGCTCGGTGTGTACGGCGTGGTGGCCACCCTCCAGAACGACGAGAACTTCGGCCGCGTCCTGGCCGCGTACGGCGGGATCTTCGTCGCCGGGTCGATCGCCTGGGGCATGGCCGCCGACGGCTACCGCCCCGACCGCTTCGACGTCATCGGCGCGCTGGTCTGCCTGGCGGGGATGGCCGTGATCATGTACGCCCCGCGCGGCCACTGAACCCCGCGTTCCCTCGTACCCGCGTTCCCGCGTACCCGCCGATGGATAGCGTGCGGGCATGACGACGACGGGGAAGGAACGGGTCCTGTACCGGCAGGGCACCGGGTTCTGGCGGATGACGGCGAAGTGGGCCCTGGTCTTCGGGGCCCTGTACCTCCTGGACGGCGGGTTGCTCCGCTCGTGGGGCGACGCCCTGGTCTGGCCGGTGATCGGGATCCTGCTGTGGGTGCCGTTCGGGATCGGCGTGGCCTGGTACCCGCGGAAGGACCGCCTGGTCACCCTGACCACGCACGAGCTGCGCGTACGACGCGGACGACTGCCGATGGACCGGATCAACCTGCTGCACGTGGCACGGCTGTGGCTGGAGGACCGGTCGACCGCGGACGACCGCCCCGTACGGGAATGGCCCCGGTCCGACCGGGTGGTCCGGGTGCCGCTGCACGACGGCCGCGCGTACGGCGTGGAGTTCCGCGACCCGGCCGCGTTCGCCAGGGCCTTCGGTGACTTCGCGGTCACGGCGTGCGGCGGCCCGGAGGCCGTCCGGACCGCGCTCACCGCTTACCCGGACCCGCGCCCGATGCGGTCCCGCTCGACCGACGGCGGCTCCTGGACGGACCTCTTGGACCTGTTCGGCTGAGCGCCGCGCTCAGTGCCGGACCAGGCAGAACGGACGCCCGGCCGGGTCCGCCGGGGGTGTGCAGGGTCGACCAGTCCTCGCCGAGGGACCAGCGCCGGTCCGGCCGGTCGACCTCCCCGCCGAGCACGGCCCGGTAGAACTCCGCGAGCACGCGGGGCCCGGGACAGTCGAGGACGAGGCACTGGAAGTCGGCGATCACGCGGGGAGTCCAAGGGCGCCCGGTGGACAAGGAGCGGGGCCCGGGTGGGCGGGCCCGGCCCGGACCCGGGCGGGGCAGGTCCGGGCGGAGGCCGGTCCGGGTGGGCCCCGGCCCGGTCAGCCCGCCTCGGGGGCGTCGATGACGTTGCCCTCCTTGTCGACGGTGTGGGTGCGCCAGTACACGTCCCACTCGTCGTCGACCTTCTGCGGCACCTTGCCCTCGGGGTAGCGCGTGTAGCCCTCCGGGACCTTCTCGCCGTCCTTGACGCAGGCGGAGCCGGTCGCGCCGACGGTCATGACGGGGTACTCGCCCCCGGCGCAGATGTCGTCCTGGAAGGAGAGGCCGGAGCAGCCGGTCAGGGCCAGGACCGCGGCCGCTCCCGTGAGCGCGGCGGCCGCGGAGGTGCGGATCCGGCGGCGGAGGGAGCGGGGGGTGTCGGCCAGAGCGGGGGTGGTCACGGTCGTCTCCTGTCGGTCGTGAGGGCTGTCCCCACTCTCGTTCCCGGAGATCGCCGAAGCGTGAGTACCGGTACTCAGGCGGGCGCCGCGTCCCTACTCAACGGAGCCGGCACGCGCGCTAGCGGTTTCCCGTCATCACGACGTACACGCCCCCGACCACCGCGAGCAGGCCGACCACCAGGAAGGTCACCAGGGCGCAGCCGAGCAGGCCCGTCACGCCCGCGATCGCCGTCCAGCCCCAGCGGGTCGCCCGCTCGGCGCGGCGGAGGACCTCTCGGCCCTCGTCGTCGTCCCACACGCCTTCACCGTCACCGCGCACGTTTGTTCCCCCCTTGCCGGGACCCTATCCCTTCGGCCGGGTGCGGACCGCGCCGATGCTCGCCGCGATGACGAGGGCGATGGCGAGGGCGTCGGCGGTGGACAGGGCCTGGCTGAGGACGAGGAAGCCGGCCAGGGCCGCGACGGCCGGTTCCAGGCTCATCAGGATCGCGAAGGTGGGCGCGGGCATGCGGCGCAGCGCGAGGAGTTCGAGGGTGTACGGCAGGACCGACGACATCAGCGCGACCGCGAGGCCCAGGGCGACCGTCGACGGCACGAGGAGCCGCCCGCCCGCCTCCGCGATGCCGAGCGGCAGGCTGAGGACGGCCCCGAAGGCCATGGCGAGCGCGAGCCCGTCGGCCTGCGGGAAGCGGCGGCCGGTGCGGGCGCCGAAGACGATGTACGCGGCCCACATGCCGCCCGCCCCGAGCGCGAAGGCCGCCCCCAGCGGGTCCAGGCGGTCGAAGCCGCCCCCGCCGAGCAGGACGACGCCGGCCAGGGCGAGCCCGGCCCACAGCAGGTTCGTCCAGCGGCGCGAGGCGACGACGGAGAGGATCAGCGGGCCGAGGACCTCCAGGGTCACGGCGGCGCCCAGCGGGATCCGGCTCGACGACTGGTAGATGAGGACGTTCATCCCCGCCATGGCGGTGCCGAAGGCGACGATCGTCCCCCAGTCCGCGCGGCCGTAGCCGCGGACCCGGGGCCGGCAGACGGCCAACAGCACGACCGCGGCGAGCACGAGCCGCAGAGTGACGACGCCGAGGGCGCCGGCGCGCGGCATGAGGAGGACGGCGACGGCGGCCCCGAACTGCACGGAGAGCCCGCTCGTGACGACCAGGGCGACCGACCCGAGCCGGCCGCCCGGCCCCTCGTCCCGTACGGGGACTCCCCGAGGCCCCGCGGCCGCCGCCGTCGCGACCGGGGTCACGTCCTTGACCGGACTGTCCACCGGCTGCTCCTCATCACCACTGCGCGGTACGCACGAAGGTCCGCCGCACCGGGGCCCGGTGCGGCACCACCTCACCGTACGGGCCCCCGCGCGGCAGCGGAAATGCCGATTGCGCTGCGTTTATGCTCCCGACGCATGAGCATCGAGCTACGCCACCTCCGCTGCTTCCTCGCCATCGCCGAGGAGTCCAGCCTGACCAGGGCGGCCGCCCGGCTCCACCTCACCCAGCCCGCCGTCTCCCGCACGCTCGCCGCCCTGGAACGGCACCTCGGCGTCCGGCTCGTCGACCGCTCCACCCACCACCTCGCCCTCACCGCCGAGGGCCTCGCCTTCCGGGACCGGGCGGCCGCCGCCCTCGCCGCCTTCGACGCGGCCGTCGACCCGGCCGGCCTCCGCCGCCGCCCCCTGCGCCTCGGGCACGCCTGGTCGGCGTTCGGCCCGTACACCACTCCCCTGCTCCGGCGCTGGCAGCGGGAGCACCCCGACACCCCGCTCGAACTCCTCCGCGTCGACGACCGCACCGCCGGGCTCGTCCGCGGCGAGGTCGACGCGGCCCTGCTCCGGGGCGCGGTGGACGCGCCCGGCCTGGTCACCGAGGAGCTCGCCACGGAGCCCCGGGTGGCCGCGCTGCCCGCCGACCACCCGCTCGCCGGCCGGCCGCGGCTCGCGCTCGGCGACCTGGCGGGCGAGACGGTCGTCCTCAACACCGTCTCCGGCGCGACCACCCTCGCCCTGTGGCCCGCCGCCGTCCGCCCGGCGGCCACGCTGACCGTCGCCAACACCGACGACTGGCTCACCGCCATCGCCGCCGGCCGGGGCGCCGGCGTCTCCTCCGCCTCCACGGCCGCCCTCCACCCGTACCCCGGCGTCGTCTACCGCCCCCTCCCGGACGCGCCCCCGCTCCCGGTCGTCCTGGCCTGGCGGGACGCCTTCCCGCACCCGGCGACGGAAGCGCTGGCGGCGCTGGCCCGCGAGATCGTCGCGGAGACCCGTACGGCTTCCTGAACCTCCTTCACGGGACCGCGCGTTCACCCGCTCACCGCGCCCCCTCCTCCACCCCCTCCGCGAGCAGCTCCGCCAGGTGCCGTCCCCGTCCGCCCGTCAGGTCCGCGATCTGGGTGCGGCAGGAGAAGCCGTCCGCCAGGACCTCGGCCTCCGGGGGCGCGGCCCGCAGGGACGGCAGGAGCCGGTCCTCGGCGCAGGCGACCGAGACGTCGTAGTGGCCCGGCTCGAAGCCGAAGTTGCCCGCCAGGCCGCAGCAGCCGCCCGCCAGGTCGCCGGTGAGGCCCGCGCGGGCGCGCAGCCGCCGGTCGGCGGCGTCGCCCAGGACGGCGTGCTGGTGGCAGTGGGTCTGGCCGGTGACCGGACGGTCGAGGCGGGGCGGCGCCCAGCCGGGGGCCAGCTCCTCCAGGGCCTCCGCGAAGGTGCGGACGGAGGCGGCGAGGCAGGCGGCCCGGGGGTCGTCCGGCAGCAGCTCGGGCAGGTCGGTGCGGAGGGTCGCCGCGCAGGAGGGTTCGAGGACCACCACGGGGAGGTCACCCGGGGAAGAAGCCGACGCGGACGCTCCGGACGGGGCCGGCAGCTCCGGCCTCCTCCCCGACGGCACCACCACGTCCAGCGTCCTCCGCATCACCCTCCTCGCCGCCCCCAACTGCCCCGTCGACACGTACGTGAGCCCGCAGCACACCCGCCCCTCCGGCAGCGCCACCCCGAGCCCCGCGTCCTCCAGGACCCGGACCGCCGCCCGGCCGACCTCCGGGGACAGGTGGTCGGTGAAGGTGTCGGGCCAGAGGGTCAGGGCCGGCGGGCGGTCCGAGGCGCGTTCGGCGAACCAGGACGTGAACGACGCCTCCGCCACCCTCGGCATCGTCCGCTCCGGCGTCACCCCCGCGAGCCGCGCCGCGAACGGCAGTCGCAGCCCCGCGTTCAGGCCCCGCCCGAACAGGTCCAGCCAGTGCGGGAGCCGCCCCATCGTCCAGTGCGAGCGCGGCCGGCGCAGGAGGCCGCGCAGGCCCGCGTAGTGGCGGTCCAGGAACTCCGCCTTGTACGCGGCCATGTCGACGCCCACCGGGCAGTCGCTGCGGCACCCCTTGCAGGACAGGCACAGGTCGAGCGCCTCGCGGACCTCCTCCGAGCGCCAGCCGCCGGTGATCACCTCCCCGATCGCCATCTCGTGCAGCAGCCGCGCCCGCCCCCGGGTCGAGTGCCGCTCCTCCCCCGTCGCCCGGTAGGAGGGGCACATCACGCCGGGCCCCGAACCCGGCCCCTCCGCGCGGCACTTGGCGACTCCGACGCACCGGGCCGCCGTCCGCCCCATCCCCACGAGCGGAAGTTCCGCCCCCGGAGGCGCCCCGCCCGAGAGGCCCGCTCCCGAAAGTCCCGCTCCCGACGCCCCCGTCCCCGCAAGCCCCGCGAACCGCAGCCCCTCGTCCAGCCGCCCCGGCCGGACCAGCATCCCCGGGTTCAGGCCCCCGTCCGGGTCCCACAGGTCCTTGACCGCGCCGAAGAGCCCGACCAGCTCCTCCCCGTACATCCTCGGGAGCAGTTCGGCCCGCGCCCGCCCGTCGCCGTGTTCGCCGGAGAGCGAGCCGCCGTGGGCGACCACCAGGTCGGCCACCGCCTCCGAGAAGCGGCGGAAGTGCCGTACCCCCTCCCGCGTCCACAGGTCGAAGTCGATCCGCACGTGGACGCAGCCGTCCCCGAAGTGCCCGTACGGGATCCCCCGGAGACCGAAGTCGGCCAGGAGCGCACGGAATGCACGCAGGTACGCGCCGAGCCGCGCCGGCGGCACCGCGCAGTCCTCCCAGCCCGGCCACGCCTCGCCCCCGCCGAGCGCCCGGGTCGCCGTCCCCGCCGCGTCCTCCCGGATCCGCCACAGCGCCCGCTGCCCGGCCGGGTCCCGTACGACGGCGGAGTCCAGCGCGTCCGCCGCCCGGACCAGCCGCCGGGCCGCGTCCGGCCCGTCGACCTCGGCGAACAGCCACGCCCCGCCCCGGGGCAGCCCCACCGCGTCCGGCACGAGGTCGAGGGCCATCCCCTCCACCGTCAGCGGCCCGTACGGGAGCAGCCCCGGCGCCGCGTCCGCCGCCGCGCCCTCGTCCGCGTACCCGAGCACCACCAGGACGGGTTCGGCGGGCAGCGGCACGAGCCGTACCGTCGCCTCCGTGATCACCCCGAGCGTGCCCTCGCTGCCGCAGAAGGAGCGGACCACGTCCCTGCCCCGCTCCGGGAGCAGCGCGTCGAGGGCGTACCCGGAGATCCGGCGCGGGAGCCCCTCCGGGTAGCCGGTCCGCAGCAGGGCGAGGTTCTTCTCCACCAGCTCCCGCAGTCCGGGCGGCGCGCCCCGCCCCTCCCGCCCGAGCGTCAACTCCGCGCCCCGGTAGGTCACCACTTCCAGCGAGCGCACGTTGTCCGCCGTGGTGCCCCACGCGACCGAGTGCGCCCCGCAGGCGTTGTTGCCGATCATCCCGCCGAGCGTGCAGCGGTCGTGCGTGGACGGATCGGGGCCGAAGGTCAGCCCGTACGGGCGGGCCGCCGCCCGCAGCCGGTCGAGGACGAGCCCCGGTCCGACGACCGCCGTCCGCCCCTCCGGGTCCAGGGAGACGATCCCGCCCATGTGGCGTGTGAGGTCGAGCACGACGCCCGTGCCCGTGGCCTGCCCGCCGATGGACGTCCCGCCGCCCCGGGCGACCACGGGCGTGCCGTGCGCCCGGCAGACCTCCAGGGCCGCCACGACGTCGGCGGCGTCGCGCGGGGCGACCGTACCGACCGGAACGCGGCGGTAGTTGGAGGCGTCCATGGTGGTCAGGGCCCTGGCCGCGGCGGAGAAGTCGACCTCTCCGGCGACGGCGGACCGCAGGGCCGCGGCGAGCTCAAACGCGTGTTCCTCGTGTCTTCCCACAACCCCAGGATGTCCCGTCCCCCGTCTCATCGGGCGGACATCCGGCGACCGGCCCCTCCGCGACCCGATACCCTCCGCCTCGTGGCTGATATCCAGATTCCCGCTGACATCAAGCCCGCCGACGGCCGTTTCGGCGCGGGCCCCTCCAAGGTGCGTACGGAGGCGCTGGACGCCCTGGCCGCCACCGGCACCTCCCTCCTCGGCACGTCCCACCGCCAGGCTCCGGTCAAGAACCTGGTCGGCGAGGTGCGTACCGGCATCCGTGACCTCTTCTCGCTGCCCGAGGGCTACGAGGTGATCCTGGGCAACGGCGGCTCCACCGCCTTCTGGGACGTCGCGACCCACGGGCTGATCGAGAACAAGTCCCAGCACCTCGCCTTCGGCGAGTTCTCCTCCAAGTTCGCGAAGGCCGCCAAGCTGGCTCCCTGGCTGGCCGACCCGAGCGTGATCTCCTCCGACCCGGGCACCCACCCGGAGCCGGTGGCCGAGGCGGGCGTCGACGTCTACGCGTACACGCACAACGAGACCTCCACCGGTGTCGCCGCCCCGATCGAGCGGGTCGCGGGCGCCGACGAGGGCGCGCTCGTCCTGGTGGACGCGACCTCCGGCGCGGGCGGCCTGCCCGTCGACATCACCGAGTCGGACGTCTACTACTTCGCCCCGCAGAAGTCCTTCGCGGCCGACGGCGGCCTGTGGCTGGCGGCGTTCTCGCCCGCCGCCCTGGAGCGCGCGCAGCGGATCCACGCCTCCGGCCGGCACGTCCCGGAGTTCTTCTCGCTGCCGACGGCGATCGACAACTCGCTGAAGAACCAGACGTACAACACCCCGGCGCTCTCGACCCTCTTCCTGCTCAACGAGCAGCTCAAGTGGATCAACGGCCAGGGCGGTCTGGACTGGGCCGTGGCCCGCACGAAGGAGTCGTCGGACGCGCTGTACACGTGGGCCGAGGAGTCCAAGTACGCCTCGCCGTTCGTGGCGGACGCGGCGAAGCGCTCGCAGGTCATCGGCACGATCGACTTCGCGGACGAGATCGACGCGGCGGCGGTCGCCAAGGTCCTGCGCGCCAACGGCATCGTGGACACCGAGCCGTACCGCAAGCTGGGCCGCAACCAGCTCCGGATCGCGATGTTCCCGGCGATCGACCCGGCGGACGTGCGGGCCCTGACGGCCTGCGTGGACTACGTGATCGAGAAGCTGTAACTCCCCCGGCCCGCACTTCGCGTACGGAGGGCCCGGCGCCGCACTCGCGGTGCCGGGCCCTCCCGCGTGCGTACGGACGTCACTTGCGGCGCACGAGCCGCTTCCCCGCCACCACCAGGAGCGTGGCGCCCGCGAGGACGAGGAAGCCGACGGTGGCGTTGCCCTGCTCGCCGCCGTCCGGGGCGGCGGAGGACGGGGAGGCGGAGGCGCCGGGCGTGGCCGGGGAGCCGGCCGGGGGCTTCGTGTCCTGCCCGGCGCCGCCCGACGGCGGGTCCACGCGCAGGACGCGGCTGTTCCTCCCCTCCGAGCCGAACATGAGGGCCGAGCCGTCGGCCGTGTACGTCACCGACTCCGCCTGCCCCTGGAAGGGCACCCCCACGGGCGTCCCCCCGTCGCCGGGGCGCCCGTCCTTCCAGGCGTACTCCTGGGCGCTGAAGTAGCCGCGCAGGACGAGCCGGCCGCCGTCCGGGGAGAAGGCGCCGTCGGTCACCCAGGGCACCTCGCCCACGCGCCGGAAGACGTTCGTCCCGGACGCGGAGAGCCGCTCGGGCCCCGCGTACAGGCCGCCGCCGTCCTCGTCCTTGCTCGCGATGTAGACCCGGCCGGTCTTCGGGTGGACCATCAGGGCCTCGGCGTTGCGCGGCCCGTCGGCGTACTTCACGACGTACTGCTTCGCCGCCACCTTCTGGTCCTTCAGGACCTTCGGCTCGGGGAAGCGGTAGATCCAGACGTGGTCCCAGGAGCCGTCGAGGTTGTCGCCGATGTCGCCGACGTAGACGTCCCCGTCGGGGCCGACGGAGATCGCCTCCATGTCGCGGGGGGTGCCGACCCCCTCCAGGGTCAGGGTCGCGACGGTCTCTCCCGTACGGGAGTCGACGCCGTAGATCAGGGGCGCGTCCTGGTCGTTGTGCGTCCAGTAGATCCCGGGGTGGGCGCGGCTCGCGGCGAGGCCGCTGGACTCGGTGATCCGGGTGTCCCGGATCGTGAAGTCCCGGTCGGGCTCCGGCCCTTCGGCACGGGCGTGAGCGGCCGGGAGCAGCACCAGGGCCGCCGCGGCGCCGAGGGCACACAGAGCAGATCGCATGCGTCCAAGCCTGCCACGGGCCGCCGGTGACCCGTTGACCATGATCGGTTCCACTGTCATGGTCGCGTCCATGCCCACTTTCCTCGCACCCGACGGCACGGAACTCGCCTACCACGACTCCGGCTCCGGGGCCCCGCTGCTCTGCCTCCCCGGCGGCCCCATGCAGGACTCCGCCTACCTGGGCGACCTCGGCGGCCTCGCGGCCCGCCGCCGGCTGATCCGGCTCGACCTGCGGGGCACGGGGGCGTCGGCGGTGCCGGACGACCCGGCCTCGTACCGCTGCGACCGGCAGGTGGCGGACGTGGAGGCGCTGCGGGCGCACCTCGGCCTCGACGCCGTCGACGTGCTCGGCCACTCGGCGGGCGCGAACCTGGCGGCGCTGTACGTGACCCGGCACCCCGCGTGCGTGGCCCGCCTGGTGCTCGTCACGCCCGGCACGGCGGCGGTGGCGCTGGACACGCCCCCGGAGGAGCGGCTCGCGGCGGCGCGGCTGCGGAGCGGGGAGCCGTGGTTCGGCCCGGCGTACGCGGCCCTGGAGGAGGTCACGGCGGGGCGGGGCACGGCGGAGACGTTCGGGGCGGTCGCGCCGTTCCTCCACGGCACCTGGGACGGGGCCGCGCGGGAGCGGCACGCCGAGAGCGCCCGGCAGCGCAACGACGGGGCCGCGGCGGCCTACGCGGGCGAGGGCGCCTTCGACCCGCCCGCCACGCGCGCGGTGCTCGCGGAGTTCGACCGCCCGGTCCTGGTGGTGGCGGGCGAGGGCGACGTGAACACCCCGCCGCCGACGGCCGCCGCGTACGCGGCCCTGTTCCCGAAGGCGGAGCTGACCGTACTGCCCGGGGCGGGCCACTTCCCGTGGCACGACGACGCGGAGGGCTTCACGGGGGCGGTGGACGGCTTCCTGGCCTCCTGAGGCCCTCGCGGGGCCCGTCTCCGCGCGCGTGGACCCCTTGGATGCCCTTCCAGGGGGCCCGGCCGAGCGCCCCGTCTTCGCGCGCGTGCTCCCTCCGAAGGGCGCCCCGGCCCGGTACCAGTCCACAGCCCCGTCTTCGCGCGCGCGTGCCCCCTCCTTTGCCGTCTCCGCGCGCGTGGACCCCCTCCTTTGCCGTTTCCGCAACAGGACTGGCCCGGCGCGCGGGCACTGCGCGACGGTGGGGCCATGGCAGACGACACCGCAGAGACCCTCCCTTCGTCCACCGGCTCCTCCGGCGAGCCCTTCACCGACGGCTACGTCGGCGACCCCGCCGTGCGCGACGAGTGGGACAGCCGCTACTCCGAGCGCCACCGGCTCTGGAGCGGGCAGCCCAACGGGGCGCTCGTCGCCGAGGTCGCCGACCTCACCCCCGGGCGCGCGCTCGACGTCGGCTGCGGCGAGGGCGCGGACGCCATCTGGCTCGCCCGCGCCGGCTGGGACGTCACCGCCCTGGAGGTCTCGGGGGTGGCCCTCGCCCGGGCCGCCGCCCACGCGCGGGACGCCGGAGCCGACGTCCGCTGGGTGCACGCCGGGCTGGCCGAGGCGGCGCTCCCGCCCGCCTCCTTCGACCTGGTCTCCGCGCAGTACCCGGCGCTGCTGCGCACCCCGGACGCGGCGGCCGAGCACGCCCTGCTCGCCGCCGTCGCGCCCGGCGGCGTCCTCCTGCTCGTCCACCACGCGGGCATGGAGGACCACCACCCCGAACCGCAGGACGCCGCCTTCGACCCCGCCGACTACGTCTGGCCCTCGATGGTCGCCGCGCTCCTCGGCGACGACTGGCGGATCGAGGTGGACGAGGAGCGGCCCCGCGTGGTGCCCGAGGGCGGCGCGGGCGCCCACCACACCGACGACGTGGTCCTGCGGGCCCGCCGCCTGCGCTGACACGGGGACGGAGGCCCCTGAGTGCCCGTCCGGCGGATCATGGCCGGACAGGCCCCAGGGGGTGCCCCGGATCACAACAGGCCCCACCCCACGATCCGCGATGATGTGACCATGCGTTTTCTGTTCGTCGGCGACAGCATGACCATCGGACGCGCCGGCGACTGGACCTGGCGCTACCGGATGTGGCAGCACCTGGAGGCCACGCTTCCGGGCGGGTACGAGATCGTCGGCCCCCGCACGGGCCTGTACGACCCGGCGGCCCCGGACGGCCCCCACGACGGCGAGGCGTACGCGGCGCCGGACTTCCCCGCGCCCGCCCGCCGCCACCTGGCCAACTGGGGCGAGGGCTGGCTGCACATGGCGCCGGTGATCGGGGAGACGGTCGCGGCGACCGGGGCGGACGTGCTCCTCGTCTCCCTCGGCCTGATCGACCTGGGCTTCTACACGAACAGCGAGCAGACGGACGCGAACGTCCGGGCCTTCGTGGGGGCCGCCCGCGCCGCGAACCCGCGCGTCCGGGCGGTCCTCCTCCCGGTCATCCCGAACGTCCGGGCCACCTACGACGCCCCCTTCGCCGCCGAGTGCGCCCGCTTCAACGACCTCCTCGCGAAGGCCGTGGCCGACCTGGACACCCCGGCCTCCCCGCTGCTCCTGGGGACGGTCCCGGAGTCGTACGCCCTCCCCGCCGACACCTACGACGGCACCCACCCGGGCCCCAGCGGCGAACACAAACTGGCGGCGGCCTTCGCGGACGCGATGCACCAGGCCTGGGACCTGGGCGGCCCGTACACACCCGGCCCCTGACGCGCCGGCAGCACGGCACGGTCGCCGCCACCGCGCGGCCCGAGGACCGCGCGGTGGGAGTGAGCCCGACCCCCTACGGGATCACCAGGCGAAGGCCTCCGGGGAAGGCCCGGGGCCGGGGAAGATCTCGTCGAGCGCGGACAGGAACTCCTCGTCCAGCTCGACCTCCAGGGCGCGCAGGGCTCCGGCCAGTTGCTCCGGGGTCCGGGGCCCGACGATCGGCCCCGTCACACCGGGCCGGGTGAGCAGCCAGGCCAGGCCGACCTCGCCCGGCTCCAGGCCGTGCTTGTCGAGCAGGTCCTCGTAGGCCTGGAGCCGCGCCCGGGAGGCGGGATCGGCGAGCGTGGCCGCCGCGCGCCCCTCCGTGCGCCGCTTGCCCTCGGCCTCCTTCTTGAGGACCCCGCCGAGCAGACCGCCGTGCAGCGGCGACCAGGGGATGACCCCGAGTCCGTACTCCTGCGCGGCCGGGATCACCTCCATCTCGGCGCGCCGCTCGAAGAGGTTGTAGAGGCACTGCTCGCTGACGAGCCCGACGGATCCCCGCCGCGCGGCGATCTCGTTGGCCTGGGCGATCTTGTACCCGGGGAAGTTGGACGACCCCGCGTACAGGATCTTGCCCTGCTGGATGAGCACGTCGACGGCCTGCCAGACCTCCTCGAAGGGCGTGGCGCGGTCGACGTGGTGGAACTGGTAGAGGTCGATGTAGTCGGTCCCGAGCCGCTTGAGGCTGCCCTCGACGGCCCGCCGGATGTTGAGGGCGGACAGCTTGTCGTGGTTGGGCCACGCCTCGCCGTCGGCGCCCATGTTCCCGTACACCTTGGTGGCGAGGACGGTGCGGTCGCGGCGGCCGTCGCCCTTGGCGAACCAGGAGCCGACGATCTCCTCCGTCCGCCCCTTGTTCTCACCCCACCCGTACACATTGGCGGTGTCGAAGAAGTTGAGCCCCGCGTCCAGGGCCGCGTCCATGATCGAGTGACTGGTGGCTTCGTCGGTCTGAGGTCCGAAGTTCATCGTGCCGAGGACGAGTCGGCTGACCTTGAGTCCGGTGCGTCCGAGCTGCGTGTACTCCATGGGTCACCAGCCAACTGCTTCGAGTGCGCTCGAAGCAAGGGCGGCCCGCGCGAGCGGATCCGGATCGAGTGCCCGTGCGAGGACCGCACCGTGAACGACCTGCGCTTCCGCTCCGCCGAGACCGGCGGCCGCCCGGCCGGGGACGGGACGGCTCCTACTGACCGACCACCGACGCCACCGCGACAATGACGAACATCAGTACGAGCACACCGGCCATGATCCGGTTACGAGTCTTCGGGTCCACCCTCCGAGGTTAACCCGCACCGTTCCCGCCCAGGGCCCACCCCCCGACCCTCTCGTACCGGGGCTGCTCGCCCCGCACCCCGCTCACCGGCAGGCTCGACCGCACGAGCACCAGCTCCGCCACCTCCCACCGGCCGCCCTCGAACCCGTCGAGCAGCTCCAGGAAGGGCCCCGTGTCCATCCCGTCCCCCCGGCCGACGGTCAGGTGGGCCCGGTACCGGCGGTGCTCCTCTATTGCGATCCCGGCCCGGCGCGCGGCCGCGTCGGACCGCTCGGCGAGGAGCCGCAGCGCGTCCAGGTCCCCGGCGACCCCGGCCCACAGCGCCCGCCGCCCGAAGTGCCCGCCCCCGTGGAGCCGCAGGGAGAACGGGGCCGTACGGGACGCGGCCCGCCCCAGCCGCACCCGCAGCTCGGGCACCACCGCCTCCTCCACCTCCCCCATGAAGGCGAGCGTGAGGTGCCACCCGGGCCGCGAGGTCCAGCGCACCCCACCGGCCCCCGGAAGCCGTTGCAGCCGGTCCACGACCTGCCCGAGCTCGTCCAACCGCTCCGGGGGCGGCAGAACGGCGGCGAAGAGCCTCATGAGAGGAGTCTGACAGGCCACGAAACCCGTACGACTACGCTCGACCCCCATGAAGATCCGTAAGGGCGGGCCCGAAGACACACCCGCGACACTCGCCATCCTGGACAGCGCCGTCGAGTGGCTCAACGGCAAGGGGATCACCGCCCAGTGGGGCACGGAACCCTTCACCGCACGCCCCGCCGCCGTGCGCCAGGTCGAAGAGACGGTGGCCGAGGGCGACCTCTGGATAGCGGAGATCGACGGCGTCCCGGCGGGCACGATGACCCTGACCCCCCACCCGGGCAAGCACGTACCCCCGGCAAACGAACCGGAGGTCTACATACGCCTCCTGGCAACGGACGCCCGCTTCCACCACCACGACGTGGGAGCGACCCTCCTCGCCCACGCCGCAGCAGAGACCCGGCGCAAGAACGTCTCACTCCTCCGGGTGGACTGCTTCGCGGGCAGCGAGGGCCGCCTGATCGCGTACTACGAGAAGCAGGGCTTCACCCGCACGAACACCTTCGCGGTGGGCGACTGGCAGGGCCAGATCCTGGAGCAGCGGGTCTGACGACGACGTACGGGAGGGGACGGGGCCGGAGCGGGGGAGGTGGTGTCCGGGCGTCAAAGCGTCTTGAACCCGCGAAGCGTGGTGAGACGCAGCCCGGACACCACCTCCCCCGCGGAGGCCCCGGCCCCGTCACCCACACCCCCCGAGCACTATGCCGCAGTCGTCAAACGCTCCCGCGCCACGAACCGAACCCGCGGATGCCCCCGCCGCCACCCGACGGCGACCTTGAGCCCCCCGACCCGAGCGAGCACCAGCCCTACGACAACGGCCGCGGCAAGCGAGATCAACCCGCCCACGGCGAACCCGACCCGAGCGCCATACACATCGGTGACCCACCCGAGCAGCGGAGCACCGATCGGCGTCCCCCCGGCGAAGACCATCATGTAGAGGCTCATCACCCGCCCCCGCATCGCGGGATCCGTGGCCATCTGCACGGCGGAGTTGGCGGTGACGTTGACCGTGAGCCCGATCATGCCGATCGGCACGAGCAGCAGCGCGAACAGCCAGAACGCCGGCGACAGGGCGGCGACGACCTCCAGCACGCCGAAGACACCCGCCGCGATCACGAGCATCCGCAGCCGGGTCGAGCCCCGCCGGGCCGCGGCGAGGGCGCCCACGAGCGACCCGGCGGCCATCAACGTGTTGAGGAACCCGTACGTACCGGCCCCCACGTGGAAGACCCCGTCGGCAAAAGCGGTGAGCCAGATCGGGAAGTTGAACCCGAACGTCCCGATGAACCCCACCAGCACGATGGGCCACACCAGATCGGGCCGCCCGGCCACGTACCGCAGCCCCTCCCGGAGCTGCCCCTTCCCCCGCGGAACGCGCTCCACCTTGTGGAGCTCACCCGTCCGCATGAGCAACAGGCTCACGACCGGCGCGACGAAGGAAAGACCGTTCAGCAGAAAGGCCCACCCGCTCCCGACCCCGGCGATGAGGACACCGGCGACGGCGGGCCCGACGAGCCGGGCGGACTGGAAGTTGGCGGAGTTCAGGGAGACGGCGTTGCGAAGCTGCTCGGGCCCGACCATCTCGGACACGAAGGACTGCCGCGCCGGATTGTCGACAACGGTGACCATGCCCAGCAGAAAAGCGATCAGATAGACGTGCCAGACCTGAACGTGCCCGGAAAGGGTGAGCACGGCGAGCGCGACCCCGCACAGCCCCAGGGCCGCCTGGCTGACGAGAAGGAGCTGCCGCTTCGGGTACCGGTCGGCGACGACACCGCCGTACAGGCCGAAGAGCAGCATCGGCAGGAACTGGAGGGCCGTCGTGACGCCGACGGCGGCGGCCGAGCCGGTGAGGCTCAGGACCAGCCAGTCCTGGGTGATCCGGGCCATCCACGTACCGGTGTTGGAGACGATCGCTCCGGTGAAGAACAGCCGGTAGTTCCGGATCCTGAGCGAGGAGAAGGTCCCCCCGCCCCGACGGGTGTAGGTATCGGGTTTGTGGACGGGTGCGGAGTCTGCTCCGGGTCCCGTACTCAAAGTGCGTCGCCTCCTCGGCTCGGGGTCTACAGGTGTGCGAGCTTCTCCAGGACGGGGGCGGCCGCGCGCAGCTTGGCCCACTCGTCCTCGTCCAGACCCTCGGCGAGCGCGGCCAGCCAGGCGTTCCGCTTGCGGCGGGACTCCTCGAGCATGGCCTCGGCCTGCTCGGTCTGGCTGACCACCTTCTGCCGGCGGTCGTCGGGGTGCGGCTCCAGCCGGACCAGTCCCTTGGCTTCGAGCAGCGCGACGATGCGGGTCATCGAGGGCGGCTGGACGTGCTCCTTGCGGGCCAGCTCGCCGGGGGTCGCGGAGCCGCAGAGCGACAGGGTGCCGAGCACCGACATCTCGGTGGGGCTCAGCGACTCGTCGACGCGCTGGTGCTTGAGGCGTCGGCCCAGCCGCATGACGGAGGAGCGGAGCGCGTTCACGGCCGCGATGTCGTCGGCGGTGCCGTGGGACAGGTCAGGCATGTTCGTTAGCATAACTCATTACCCTCCCTAAATACCACTGGAAACCCACGGACGTCGCACGAATCACACGCCCCGACCCCCACACACCCGCCCGCACCCGCCCACGCGCACGCGCCCCCGCACGCGACAACACACCCCGGCACACATCACGCTTCGGCATCCATGTATCACCCGAACGAGTGAGTCGGATCCAGAAAGTGACGCAAAGAAGCACCGGCTGCCCCGACCCTGACGGCATGGGATCGACAGTGCTCAGCCTGCGCATCGACGGTGAGCTGCTCGACCGGCTCAGGAGTCACGCCGCGAAAAGAGGAATGAGCGTCCAGGACTACGTGGCCCGGACGCTCATTCGCGAGGATTTCGACGAGCGGTTCAAGACCGCCGTCGACGAGACGGAGAAGTTCTACGGCGCGGAGGGGGCGGAGGAGGTCACGCCGCCGGAGGCGACGGCCCCGCCCCGGGATCACGTGAGGCCGAGCGCCGGCATCGCGTAGTAGAAGACGAAGACCGCCGACACGACGTACATGGCCACCGGGACCTCACGGCCCCGGCCGGCCGCGAGGCGCAGCACGCTGAAGGCGATGAAGCCGATGCCGATGCCGTTCGTGATCGAGTACGTGAACGGCATCATCACCATGGCCAGGAACGCCGGCACCGCGATGGTGAAGTCGCTCCAGTCGATGTCCCTGACCGAACCGGCCATGATCAGGAAGCCGACCGCGAGCAGCGCGGGCGTGGCGGCCTGGGACGGGACCATCGTGGCCAGCGGCGTGAGGAACAGCGCCACGGAGAAGAGGCCGCCGGTGACGACGGAGGCGAGGCCGGTCCTGGCCCCCTCGCCGACGCCCGCCGTGGACTCCACGAAGCAGGTGGTGGCGGAGGAGGAGGTCGCGCCGCCGGAGGCGACGGCCAGGCCGTCGACGAGGAGGACCTTGTTGATGCCGGGGAAGTTGCCGTCCTTGTCCGTCAGCTTGGCCTCGTCGCCGACGCCGAGGATCGTGCCCATGGCGTCGAAGAAGCAGGACAGCAGCACGGTGAAGACGAAGAGGACGCCGGTCAGGACGCCGACCTTGTGGAAGCCGCCGAAGAGGCTGAACTGCCCGAAGAGGCCGAAGTCGGGCGAGGCGACCGGGTTGCCGGGCCACTCCGGGGTGGTCAGGCCCCAGGACGGGACGTCCGCGACCGCGTTGATCACCATGGCGACGATCGTCATGACGACGATCGAGATGAGGATCGCGCCGGGGACCTTGCGGACGATCAGCGCGAGGGTGAGCAGCACGCCGAGGGCGAAGACGAGGACCGGCCAGCCGGTGAGGTGACCGTCGCCGCCGAGCTGGAGCGGGACGGTGGTGTGGGCGGCGTCGGGGATGCGGGAGACGAAGCCCGAGTCGACGAGGCCGATCAGCAGGATGAAGAGGCCGATGCCGATCGCGATGCCCTTGCGGAGGCCGGCCGGGACGGCGCTCATCACGCGCTCGCGCAGTC
The DNA here is from genome assembly GCF_042868165.1 of Streptomyces sp. NPDC007872. Classification (NCBI taxonomy): domain Bacteria; kingdom Bacillati; phylum Actinomycetota; class Actinomycetes; order Kitasatosporales; family Streptomycetaceae; genus Streptomyces; species Streptomyces sp. NPDC007872. Next base: position 194,991 of record NZ_JBIAEA010000004.1, on the reverse strand, counting down.
CGGTCGCGACGAGCAGCATCACGACGATGCCGGCGAGGACGACCATGCCCATGGCGTCGGGCCAGGACATCCGGGGCGCGAGCTGGAGCGCGACGACCGTGTTGACGCCGAGGCCGGCGGCGAGCGCGATCGGCACGTTGCCGACGACGCCCATGAGGAGGGTCGTGAACGCCGCCGTGAGGACGGTGGCGGTGACGAGCTGGCCGCTGTCGAGCTGGTGCCCGTACATGTCCTTGGCGCTGCCGAGGATGATCGGGTTCAGCACGATGATGTAGGCCATCGCGAAGAAGGTGGCGAAGCCGCCCCGGACCTCGCGGGCGACGGTCGAGCCGCGCTCGGAGATCTTGAAGTAGCGGTCGAGACCGGAGGTCGGTTCGGGGGAACCGGACGGCTCGGGGGAAGGGGCCTTGGCGGTGGCCGTGGTGCTCATGGGAATCCTCGTAGGAGAGTGTCCGTTTTGGCGGTTCATACGAAGGAAACCCGCCACAGGCAAACCGTTTCAGTATGAACACATGAACGAGCGGGAGTCCATCTCCGCGCGTAGACACGAATTTCGGCCATCCGGGCGCCACCTAGACTGAGGCCCATGGCGAAGTGGACACCGAAGCACGAGGCACCCGAGCCCCTGGAAGGGCCCGTCGTCGCCACCATCACCGGCGGAACGATCCTCTGGTTCGTCCTCTTCCTCGTCCAGCTCCCCTTCTACGGCTGGTTCGACGACCGGGACCTGACCTGGTGGGTGTGGACCTGCCTGGCCGGTGCGGGCCTCGGCCTGATCGGCATCTGGTACGTACGGAAGCGCGACGCGGCGCTCAAGCGGCACGCGGCGGCGACGGCACCGGCACCGGAGGCCGAGGGGCGACAGACGCCGTAGCACCGGGCGGCACTACCGGCACCACCGGTAGTACTACGGGACCACCCGCCCCCCGTATCCCCTCCCCGGCAGGTGAACGCCCGGCTCCGGTCGTACCGTCGAGAGCATGACGCAGCGGGCGAAGATCGACACGGACAGCGGCGGGACGGCGGGGAACGGCCCGCCCGTCGAGCACCGCCCGGCCGGGCTCACGTCCGCCGAGGTCGCGGAGCGGGTCGCGCGCGGGGAGGTCAACGACGTCCCCGTACGGAGCTCCCGCTCGGCCGTCGACATCGTCCGGGCCAACGTCTTCACCCGCTTCAACGCGATCATCGGCGTGCTGTGGGTGATCATGCTCTTCGTGGCGCCGATCCAGGACAGCCTCTTCGGCTTCGTGATCGTCGCGAACACCGGCATCGGCATCATCCAGGAGCTCCGCGCCAAGAAGACCCTCGACGGGCTCGCCGTCATCGGCGAGGCCAAGCCGACGGTCCGGCGCGACGGGACCGCCGCCGAGCTGTCCACCTCCGAGATCGTCCTCGGGGACCTGATCGAGCTGGGACCCGGGGACAAGGTGGTCGTCGACGGGGTGGTGGCGGAGGCCGAGAGCCTGGAGGTCGACGAGTCGCTGCTGACCGGCGAGGCGGACCCGGTGGTGAAGAAGCCGGGCGACCCGATGATGTCGGGCTCGTTCGTGGTGGCGGGCGGCGGCGCGTTCACGGCCACGAAGGTCGGCCGCGAGGCGTACGCGGCGCAGCTCGCGGAGGAGGCGTCCCGCTTCACGCTCGTCCAGTCCGAGCTGCGCACCGGCATCTCCACGATCCTCAAGTACGTGACGTGGATGATGGTCCCGACCGCGACCGGTCTGATCATCAGCCAGTTGGTCGTGAAGGACACCAACCTCAAGGACTCGATCGCCCGGACCGTCGGCGGCATCGTCCCGATGATCCCCGAGGGGCTCGTCCTGCTCACCTCCGTGGCCTTCGCGATCGGCGTGGTCCGCCTCGGCCGCAAGCAGTGCCTCGTGCAGGAGCTGCCGGCCATCGAGGGCCTGGCGCGGGTCGACGTCGTCTGCCTGGACAAGACGGGCACGCTGACCGAGGGCGGCATGGACGTGACGGACCTGCGCCCGCTTGGCACCGATGCGGACGAGGCGTACGTACGGAAGGTCCTGGGCGCGCTCGGCGCGTCCGACCCGCACCCGAACGCCTCCCTCCAGGCGATCATCGAGGCGTACCCGGACCTGGACGGGTGGCGGTGCGCGGAGGCGCTGCCGTTCTCCTCGGCCCGCAAGTACAGCGGCGCGACGTTCGACGAGGGCGACGGCGGCGGGGAGTCGTCGTGGCTGCTCGGCGCGCCGGACGTGCTCCTGGCGGAGGGGGACCCGGCGCTCGCCGAGACCGACCACCTGAACGAGCAGGGCCTGCGGGTCCTGCTCCTGGCCCGTACGGACCGGGAGCCCGGCGCCCCCGGGGCGGCGGAGGCGGCCCGCCCGGCCGCGCTCGTGGTCCTGGAGCAGCGGCTGCGCCCGGACGCGTCCGACACCCTCGCGTACTTCGCCGACCAGAACGTCGCCGCCAAGGTCATCTCCGGCGACAACGCGGTCTCGGTCGGCGCGGTGGCCGGGAAGCTGGACCTGCCGGGGGCGGAGAACACGGTGGACGCCCGCACGCTCCCCGAGGAGCGGGAGAAGATGGCGCAGGTACTGGAGGAGAACGCGGTCTTCGGCCGGGTCACCCCGCAGCAGAAGCGGGACATGGTGGCGGCGCTCCAGTCGAAGGGGCACACGGTCGCGATGACCGGGGACGGCGTGAACGACGTCCTGGCCCTGAAGGACGCCGACATCGGGGTCTCGATGGGCTCGGGCTCGGAGGCGACGAGGGCGGTCGCGCAGATCGTCCTCCTGAACAACTCCTTCGCGACGCTGCCGTCGGTGGTGGCGGAGGGGCGCCGGGTCATCGGCAACATCACGCGCGTGGCGACGCTCTTCCTGACGAAGACGGTCTACTCGGTGCTCCTGGCGGTCCTGGTGGTCTGCTCCCAGGTGGAGTACCCCTTCCTGCCCCGCCACCTGACCCTGCTGTCCACCCTGACGATCGGCGTCCCGGCCTTCTTCCTGGCCCTGGCCCCGAACAAGGAACGGGCGAAGCCGCACTTCGTGCGCCGGGTGATGCGGTACGCGGTCCCGGGCGGTGTCATCGCCGGGGCGGCCACCTTCGCCACGTACCTCCTGGCCCGCCACCACTACAGCGGCGCGGACGCCCTGGGCGCCGAGACCAGCGCGGCGACCCTGACCCTCTTCCTGGTCTCCCTCTGGGTCCTCGCGATCATCGCCCGCCCCTACACCTGGTGGCGCCTCGCCCTGGTCGCCACCATGGCCGGCGCCTTCCTCCTCGTCCTCGTCGTCCCCTGGCTCCAGGACTTCTTCGCCCTGAGACTGGTCGGCACGACGATGCCCTGGGCGGCGGTCGCGATCGCGGCGACGGGCGCGGCGCTCCTGGAACTGGCCTGGAGGTGGGTGGACCGGAGGTTCCCGGCGTAGGGGGACGGGCGGGCCGCTCGGCTCAGTCGAACCACCGGTCCCGCGACAGTTCCTCCGTGCGGGTCGGGTCCTCCAGGAGGGCCGCGACCTCGAAGCGGCGGGGCCACTGGCCGGCGGACCAGGCGAGGCCGGCGGCGACGCCTTCGAGGGTGGCGGCGTGGACGGTGCCGTCGGGGGTGCGGCGCCAGTCGAGTTCGACGCCTCCCGCGCGGAGTTCCTCGTGCTCGACGTAGAAGCCGGGGGTGGCCGGCCCGAGGAGGGCCGTGACCGCGTCCGGGACGCCGTGCTCCTCGCCGGTCGTCGTGACCTCCGCCTCCACCGTCTCGCTCAGGCGGCGCACCTGGAACAGGTCGGCCAGGTCCACCGCGTGGGACGGGGAGACCGGGAGGAGGGGAAGTCCGGCCGCCAGGGGCAGGAGGTCGGGGGTGTCCGCCACCACCGCGTCCGCCGCGTCGACCACGGTCACGACGCCGTCGACGACCGCCCGCAGCTCGTCCGGGAGGGTCACCCGCTCCGGGTCCAGGTCCGCGAGGGCCGTGTAGAGGGCGTGCAGTTGTGGGGCCGACACCGTGCGGTCTGGGTCCGCCAGGCGGGCCAGGAGTTCGGCCGCGCCGCCCGGCTCGTCCAGGAGCGCGGGGACGGAGGTGCGGACGCCGAGGGCCCGCAGGACCTGCTCGTCCTCGAAGCCGGTCGCGTCGGCGGAGTCGTACAGGCCCATCAGGAGGGGGTCGGTGCCGGCCGCGCGCAGTCCGGCCGGGCGGCGGCCGTCCAGGACGGGGTGGTCCCGGAGCCACCAGGCCGTGTACGAGCGGACGGTCTCCGTCGTGCCGTCCGGCAGGAGGACCCGTACGGGCTCGATCAGGGCGTCCCTCAGGGGCGGTTCGGCGAGCAGGGCGAGCGCCTGCGGCCAGGCGTCGTCGTCGACCAGGTCCAGGTCCCGCACGGCCGTGATCTCCGTCGCCACCGGCGGCACCGGGGTCTCCGGGAGGCGGTCGAGGACGTCCTCGCACCACACGTCGACCGCGTCGAGGAGCCCGGCGTCGTCCGGCTCCGGGTAGTCGCCCTCGCGGGGCTCGACCTCGTCCGGGTCGAGGACGAGGTCACTCGTGCGGACGAGGGCGAAGGTGGCGAGGACCCCGCACGCGGTGAGGGGCTGCTCGCCCCAGCGGGCGGCCAGGTCGGCGTCCACGAGGGCGATCTCGTCCTCGCGGACGACGGCGGCGAAGGGCGAGCCGGGCAGGACGAGTTCGGCGGCCGGGGCGAGCTCGCCGTCCTCGTCGGGGAGGGCGAGCGCGCCCAGCCACGGCTCCTCGCCCGGGGCGAGGCCCGCGTCCCTGACCAGGCCGAGGACGGTCTCCGCCAGCTCCTCCGCGTCCAGGGCGTCGACGTCCTCGTCCCAGATCTCGCCCACGTCGAGGGAGGCCGCGACCGCGAGCCGCACCTGGTGGGTCGTCAGGATCGCGCGGGGCGTGGCGGGCAGGGCGCCCAGCTTCTCCAGGAGCGGGTGGGCCGCCTCCGGGTGCGCCACCTTCAGGCCGAGCCGGGCCAGCTCGGGCGGGGTGCCCTCCTGCGGCAGGAGGACCTGGCGGGGGCCGATCACCGTGCGGGACCGGGAGCCCTCGACCTCCTCCGCCAGCGGCACCGGCAGGCCGGTGAGCCGGTCCGGGTCGACGCCCGCGAGGGAGTCGTAGAGCCGCCACCACCAGGCGGCGGGCCGGTCGACCCCGGCCAGGCGGTCGACCGCCTCGGTCAGCGGCACCCGGCCGACGCCGAGCGTGCGCAGCTCCGGGCGGCGCTCCAGACCGGCCGGGAGGAGCGTCGGGAAGACCTCCGCGAGCACGTTCACGGTCTCCGCGCCCGCGCCCTCCACGACCTCCGCCTCGATCGGGCGGAGCGCGGGCAGCTCCTCGGTCGGGACGGCGGGCGCCAGGAACCCGACGCGCGGCAGCCGGTCGAGGATCGCCTCGCGCAGCGCCCCGTCGAGCGGGCCCTTGCCGAACGGGCCGGGCACGAGGTCGAGCGCGGCGGTCGTCACCGGCCGCCAGTCCGCGAGGAGTTCGGCGTACGCGTCGGCCGCCCGCTGCACCAGGAAGTCGGTGAGCGGCCCGGGCGCCGGGTGGCGGCGGGCGGTGTCGAGCGGCAGGGAGGCGATGAGGAGGGCGGGGATGCCCAGGGGTTCGTCCGTAGGGGTCGGGGCGTGCACGACGGGGGTGGTCTGCGGGTAGCGCGGGGCTCCCTCGTCGTCCACGGGCACGGCCCAGGTGACCGACCAGTGGGGGCGCAGGCGCTCCTCGACCGGGCGGTCCCTGAGAAGCTCGGGGTCGAGCGGGCCGCCGTGGCTGACGGTCCGCCAGCGGTGCGCGCCGCTCGCGGAGCCGGTCGCCGCGCCGCTCGTGGAACCGCTCGTGGAGTCCTCGACGCGGACGTAGCCGTCGGCCTCGGAGCGGCGGAGCGTTCGTACACCTTCGGGTGTCTCCACGACGACCTCGGACAGACCCGGAAGGGTGAGCAGCAGGGCGTCGTCGATCGACGACAGGAGCCGCTCGGTGAGGTCGTGGGCGGCCGCGTCGCGCAGCGGGAGGACCACCACGGTGTCGTACCCCTCGGGCGCGGTGCCCTCGGCGGGCAGCGGAAGCCGCAGCAGGGGTACGTGGCCGTCGCGGCGGCGCAGTTCGTCGCCGAGGCCCGGACTGTGGCGGGCGGATCCGGCGGCCAGCTCGCGGGCCTCCGCGAGGGACCAGCGGACGCCGCCGTGGCGGCCGAGGACGGCGGGCTCGTCGGTGACGGCGAGGACGGCGGCGAAGCCGACGCCGAAGCGGCCCACGGCCCCCGCGCCCTCCTCCCCGCCCTGCTCGCGCTTGGCGGAGGCGCGGAGGGTGGAGAGCGACTCGACGCCCCCGGCGTCCAGGGGGGCGCCGGTGTTGGCGGCGGCCAGGGCGGCGGGGCCCTCGTGGTCCGCCGGGTGCAGGGTGAGGCGGAGCCGGCCGGGGACGCCGGCGCGGCGGGCGGCGTCGGCGGCGTTCTGGGCCAGTTCGACGACCAGCCGGTCGCGGTAGCCGCCGAGCGCGAGGTCCTCCTCGGCGTTGGCGTCCTCGCGGAACCTGGCGGGCGAGGCCCCCCAGGCGTCGAGGACGCCGCGGCGCAGCCGTGCGGTGCCGAAGGGGTCGGTTCCGTCGGTCGTCGTCCGGACGCTGACGCTCACGTCTGACTCCACTCTGCGGGGCGGTGATGCGGGGCGGGACCGGTGCGGTGGCGCTCCCGGGCCCGGGGCCCGGACCGGAGGTCCCGGGGCCCGAAGGTACCGCGCCGCACAGGGCCGTTCTCCCCCGAGGGGACCTCCCCTACGAGTGGCCCAGGTCCTCCAGGACCTCGTCCGGCTCCGTCGTGGAGCCGGAGTCCCGGGCGGGACGCAGCGGGAAGGCGTCGACGGCCGTCGAGTCGTGGACCGGGGGCGCGGGGCGCGGCGGCTTCGGCATGACGGCGGCCTCCGAGTGGCCCCCGCAGCCGTACGACAGGGAGACGACCCGGCCGTCCGCCGGGGAGAACTCGTTGGCGCAGACGCCGAAGGCCTGCTTCAGGGAGCCGGCGATCGGCATCAGGAAGGCGCAGGACTCACAGGTCGCCGGTGCCGCCTGCGCCATCGGGGTCTTGGCGCCGAAGGCCTCGTCCCAGCGGTCCGCGGCCACGTGCAGGCCGTAGCGGGACAGGACCCGGGCACGGCGCATGCCGAGTTCCTCGGCGACCGCGGCGATCGTCCCCCGCACGGGGGCACGGGTCACGATCTCGGCGTCCTCGGCGTCGAGGTGGTCCGCCAGCTCCTCCGAGACCGCGGAGTTCGGCGGCGGCACGTCCTCGCCGGTGTAGCCGGGCTCCAGGCGCGGGTCGTCCTGCTCGGTCGGCAGCAGGTCGCCCGGGCCCATGTCGCCGGGGCGCAGCCGCTCGCTCCACGGCACCCACTCGGGGGCGAGGAGGGAGTCGGGGCCGGGCAGCAGGACGGTTTCGTCGAGCGTGACGTTCTTGGCGCGGGAGGCGCGCGTGACCGTCACCGCCCAGCGCCAGCCCCGGTAGCCGGGCTCCTTGCACTCGAAGAAGTGGGTGACGACGCGGTCGCCCTCCGCGACGACCTCCACGTGGGCGCCCACGATCCCCGGCGCGGCCGCCTCCTCGGCGGCCTCCCGGGCGAGGTCCACCGCCTCGGCGCACAGGCGGTCGGGGGTACGCGTGGCTCGCGGGGCACGCGGGGTACCGCTTCGCGTCGTCGCAGCACTCACAGGTATCGCTTCTCTCCTACGCCGTCTCACAGGTGCGCCGGCCGGGAGGCGGGAGCGGGGCAGCGGGCGGCGGGCGGAGCGGACCGGGGGGCCGCATCGACGTCCGCGCCCGACGTGTCTCGCGCGTCTCGGGCACACCTAACGCCATCCATTCTGCGGGATGCCGAAGAGGCGCGCGGCCGAGAGCTTCCGCCGGTGACGCGCTACGCACGCTACCCCGTTCGCGGGCCTCCGCCCACCTGCCCGCCCCAAGAGGCCCGCATCACGGGCTCCCGGGCCGGTCGGGAAGGGCCCGGACGGAGGGCGACACGCCCGGCGCGCCGGGACGATCGGACGGCCCGCCGGTGCGGCTCCGGGTCCTCCACCGGGCCGGAGGGGACGCGGACGGTCCGGATGCGTCCCGCGTCACGCCACGGTTCACACCTCGACCTTGGGGCACTATGACGGGGTGGCAGCCGCACGGTCCCCCGTACGATCCGAGGATCACGCCGGGCCGCTCCGGAGAGCGGGCCGGGCGGTCGGGCGTGCCCTGCACCTGCCGTTCACCGGCACGGCGAAGGGCATCCGGAAGGCCACCCACGCGCACGGCGCGGGCGAGTCGGGGCTCGGCAAGCTGATCGAGCTGCACGCCGTGAACGGCGCCGGGGACGTCATGATCACCGTCGCCCTCGCCTCCACCGTCTTCTTCTCGGTGCCCACCGACGAGGCGCGCGGGCGCGTCGCGCTCTACCTCGCCATCACCATGGCCCCCTTCACGCTGCTCGCCCCCGTGATCGGCCCGCTCCTGGACCGCATCCCGCACGGCCGGCGCGCGGCGATGGCGGGCGCGATGGGGACCCGCGCGGTCCTGGCGATCATGATGTCCGGCGCCGTCGCCACCGGCGGCATCGAGCTCTACCCGGCCGCGCTCGGCGTGCTCGTCGCCTCCAAGGCGTACGGGGTGGTCCGCAGCGCGGTCGTGCCCCGGCTGCTCCCACCGGACTTCTCGCTGGTGAAGGCGAACTCCAGAGTCACCCTGGCGGGGCTGCTCGCCACCGGGATCGCCGCGCCCGTCGGCGCGGGCCTCCAGATGATCGGGCCGGGCTGGCCGCTGTACGGCGCGTGCGCGCTGTTCCTGCTCGGCGCGTTCTGGGCGCTGCGGATGCCGCCCAAGGTGGACTCCGCCAAGGGCGAGCGCCGGGCGCACCTGCTGACCCACGGCGAGAAGAGGCCGAGCCTGCGGACGGTCGGCCCGGCCGTCCTGCACGGCCTGGCGGCCAACGCGGCCCAGCGCATGCTGTCCGGCTTCCTGATCTTCTTCCTGGCGTTCCTGCTGCGCGAGCACCCGCTCTCCGGGCAGAGCGCCGCCGTCTCCCTGGGCATCGTGGGCGTGGCGGCGGGCGTCGGCAACGCCTGCGGCACGGCGGTCGGCTCGCTGCTGCGGGACCGGGGCCACGGCCCCGAGGTGATCATCGCCACGATGATCAGCGTGGTCCTCGGCACCGCGGTCTGCACGGCGGTCTTCTTCGGCGGCGTCATGGTCGCCGTCCTCGGCGCGGTCGCGGGCCTCACCCAGGCCCTGTCGAAGCTGTCCCTGGACGCGCTGATCCAGCGGGACGTGCCCGAGGTGGTGCGCACCTCGGCGTTCGCGCGCTCCGAGACCGCCCTCCAGATGGCGTGGGTGGTGGGCGGCGCGATCGGCATCGCGCTCCCCCTGAACGGCACCCTCGGCATGTCCGTCGCCGCCGCCATCCTGGCCCTGGGCGCCCTCCTCGCCGTCCGCGGCCTGCTCTCGGCCGCCCGCCGCCGCCCGGGTCCGAAGGACCGCCCGAAGACCCGGGTGGCGTGACGGACGCCGTACGGACGGCCCAGCCCTTCCCGTACCGGGAGGCGGCACGCCGTACCCCCGCGTGGCGCGGAAGCGACGGCCCGATAGCCTTCGGCTCATGACCGTTGCGTTCTTCTCCGGCTCGCGCCGCCGGACCGCCGTCGCCCTCGGGGCCGTCTCCGCCGGGCTCCTCGTCCTCTCCGCCTGCGACAAGCCGACTCCACTCGCGACCCTGACGGTCGGAACCGACTCGGTCCACTCCGAGGCCGCCTGCTACAACGGCGGCGACGCCATCAAGGAGTCGGAGGTCCAGGGCTGCCTCAACAAGAAGGCCGAGAAGACCCTGACCGTCGCGCCGGACGACAAGATCCGCTTCGGCGTCGACCCGGACATCGCCGACAACGGCTGGACGATCTTCCTCGGCGGCCAGCAGGCCGAGGCCGAGCCGTACAAGAGGACCTACCGGACCATTCCGGCCAGCGCCTTCTTCACCTCCAGCCAGACCGGCGAGCCCGTGAACGACACGCAGGTGACCATCGTCGAGAACACCGGCAAGAAGCTGACCGGCGTCTGGCACTTCCAGTTGAAGAAGGAATCCTGATCCGCCGGTGGTCCACCGGATCCTGATCGTGACGGCCGTGGCGGCGGAGGCGGACTCCGTCTCCGCCGGCCTCGCGTCCGTCGCACCGGAAGCCCCCGGCGCGCCGGACGCCCGGGGCGTCCCCGGCGCCTCCGTCGCATCCGCCGCCACCCCGGAGCGCGTCCCGCTGCCCGGGGGGCTCGCCCTGCGCCGCCACGCCCCGGACGGCGACCGCGCGCGCGTCGACGTCCTCGTCGGCGGGGTCGGCCCCGCGGCCGTCGCCGCCGCGACGGGAACGGCCCTCGCGCACGCCGCGCTGACGGGCGCGGACCGCCGGGAGCGGCCCTACGACCTCGTCGTCTCCGCCGGGATCGCCGGCGGGTTCCAGCCGGCCGCCCCGCCCGGGTCCCTCGTCGTCTCCTCCGCGATCGTCGCCGCCGACCTCGGGGCGGAGACCCCCGACGGGTACCTCGCCGTCGAGGAGCTCGGCTTCGGGCGGTCCGTCCACCCCGTGCCCGGGGCGCTGACCGGCCGCGTCGCCGCCGCCCTGGCCTCCGGAGGCGTGCCGTGCGCCGTCGCGCCCGTCCTCACCGTCTCCACCGTCACCGGCAGCGCCCGGCGCGCCGCCGAACTGGCGGAGCGCCACCCCGGGGCCGCCGCCGAGGCGATGGAGGGCTTCGGCGTCGCCGAGGCCGCCGCCGCGTACGGCGTGCCCGTCGTCGAACTCCGTGCCGTGTCCAACGCCGTCGGCCCCCGCGACCGCGCCGCCTGGCGCGTCGGGGAGGCCCTGGAGGCGCTCCGGCACACCGTCCAGCTCCTCGGCCGAACCGTCTTCGTGGAGGCGCCGTGCACCTGAAGATCGCCTACTCGCCCTGCCCGAACGACACCTTCGTCTTCGACGCCTGGGCCCACGGCCGCGTCCCCGGCGCCCCCGGGCTCGACGTGACCTTCGCGGACATCGACGTCACCAACGGCTGGGCCGAGGGCGGCGCCGACGCCCACGACGTCCTGAAGGTGTCGTACGCCGTGCTGCCCTGGATCCTCGACGAGTACGCCCTGCTGCCCTGCGGCGGCGCCCTGGGCCGGGGCTGCGGCCCGCTCGTCCTGACCCGCGGCGGGGCGACCGGCGCCGACCTGGCCGGGAAGACCGTCGCCGTGCCGAGCGAGCGCTCGACCGCGTACCTGCTGTTCCGGCTGTGGGCGGCCGAGGCCGTGCCCGGCGGGGTCGGCGAGGTGGTCGTGATGCCGTTCCACGAGATCATGCCCGCCGTCCGCGACGGCAAGGTCGACGCGGGACTCGTCATCCACGAGGCCCGCTTCACCTACCAGGAGTACGGGCTCCACCGGCTCGCCGACATGGGCGAGCACTGGGAGACGACCACGGGCCTGCCGATCCCGCTCGGCGCGATCGTCGCCCGCCGCTCGCTCGGCGCGGAGACCCTCCGGCTGCTCGCCGAGTCGGCCCGCGCCTCCGTGCGGATGGCCTGGGACGACCCGGCCGCCTCCCGGCCGTACGTCATGGAGCACGCGCAGGAGATGGACCCGAAGGTGGCGGACCAGCACATCGGCCTGTACGTGAACGAGTTCACGGCCGACCTCGGCGAGCACGGCTACGCGGCGGTCCGCGGGCTGCTCACCCGCGCCGCGGCCGAGGGACTCGTACCGCCCCTCGGCCCGGACGCGCTGGCCTTCCCCTAGGACGGGTCAGACGTCGAGCTGGTCCGCGACCGCCCGCAGCAGGCCGGCGACCTTCTTGCCCGCCGTCTTCTCCGGGTAGCGGCCGCGCTCCAGCATCGGCGTGATGTTCTCCAGGAGCGTCGTCAGGTCCTGCACGATGGAGGCGAGTTCGTCGGGCTTGCGGCGCTGGGCCGCGGCGACGGACGGGGTGGGGTCGAGGATCGTGACGGACAGCGCCTGGTCGCCGCGCTGACCGGCGACGACTCCGAACTCCACCCGCTGGCCCGGCTTCAGCGCCTCGACTCCGGCGGGAAGCACCGACGAGTGGACGAAGACGTCACCGCCGTCGTCACGGGAGAGGAAGCCGAAGCCCTTCTCGCTGTTGAACCATTTCACCTTGCCGGTAGGCACGTCCGTCCTCGTCCTCGTCGATGGGGATGGCAAACGGCGGGTCGACCGACCCGCCGGCACCAAGGCTAATGGTCCGGAGGCCGGTGACAAGACGTCGCCGATGTGTTCCTACGGCCTGGGAACTACCCTGGCCGGATGCACAGTGAAACCCCTGCCGCGCCGGTGGACGACAGCGCTCCGGGCGACGGCCTCGTCAAGGCCGGTGTGGTCCTCTTCGCGATCGGCGCGGTCGCGACGCTGGTCACCGTGGCTCCGCTCTTCCTCGGGACGGACCCGTTCCCCACCGTCGCGTACACCGTCTCCATGCTGATGGGGGTCGGATTCCTCGTCGCCGCCGCCGGTGTGCTGCGCTCGATCGCGACCCAGCGGCGCCAGGCCAGGACCGGCGCGGACGGCTCCGCTCAGGCCAGGTAGCCCTCCCACCAGGCACGGAAGTCCGTCAGGTCCGTCAGGACCACGTCCGCGCCCGCCTCCCGCAGCTCCTCGGCGGGGCAGGGGCCGGTCGCCACGGCCACCGAGAGGGCGTCCGCCGCGGCGGCGCCCCGGACGTCGCCGGTGTGGTCCCCCACGTACACCCGGGCGCCGTGGGCGCGCAGGGCCTCCGCCTTGCCCTCGGCCCACAGGCCGCCGACGACCGCGTCGGGCTCGATGCCGAGGCGCTCGAAGTGGAGTTCGGCGTGCGGGCCGTTCTTGGCGGTGACGACGAGCGTCCGGCCGCCCGCCTCGCGCACGGCCCGGAGCGCGTCCTCGGCGCCCGGCATCGGGACGGTGGGCGCGATCGCGTGCTCCGGGTAGAGCGCGCGGTAGCGGGACACCATCTCGGGGACGCGCTCCTGGGGGAACCAGTACGCCATCTCGTGTTCGAGCGGCGGCCCGAGGCGGGTCACGACGAGGCCGGCGTCGATCGCGACTCCGGTCTCGGCGGCGAACGCCTCCCAGGTGGCCTTGATGCCGGGGCGGGTGTCGAGGAGGGTCAGGTCGAGGTCGAACCCGACGGTGAGGGGCGTGTTCGGAGAGGTCATGCCCTCATTCTGGGCCAGGCGTTCGAGGTCGCGGGATGGGTCTCGGGGCCGGTGCTTCGGGGCGTGGGGCCGGGGCGCCTCGGAGACGTGAGGCCGGATGTTCCGGGGCACGGGGCCGAGAGCCTCCGAGGTCCCGGGGCGGGCGCCTCAGTGTCTGCGGGAGCGCCAGAGCAGGAACAGGGCCGACGCGACCGCCGCGCCCCGCAGGACCCACGGCCAGGTCTCCGCGACCGCCGCGCCCATCGCCTCGCCGCCCGGGGTCACCGGGTCGCCCCAGCGGCCCTGGACGCGGCCCCACAGCCAGAGCGCCCCGGCGCCGGCGGCGAGGCCCGGGATCACCAGGACCGCGCCCTTGACCTCGGCGGGGGTCAGCCGGCGGGAGGCGTACGCGAGGAGCCAGCCCGCGGCGAGGGCGAGGAGCGAGCCGAAGACGGCGCCGCCGAGCAGGAGCAGCGCGGCGAGCAGGACGAAGGGGTTGGCGAGGCGGGGGCGGGGCGGGGCCGCCTCGGCTTCCGGGACCGGTTCCGGAGCGGGCGCGGCCCTGCGCGGGCGCAGGATCCGGGCGAGCACCCGGCGCTTCCCGGACGCGGGGGCCCCGGCCTCCCCGTCCTCGTCCTCCTCCTCGGGGGCGGGCGGCACGAAGAGGTCCGGGCGCTCGATCCCGCCGACGAAGCCGGGGACGGTGGCGGCGGCGTCCTCCGTCCGCCACCAGTCGGGCTCCCCCGGGCCGTCGAAGACGCCCTTCTCCGTCCCGCCGTGGAACAGCGGACGGCCCGGGGCCGACACGCCGGGGCGGGGGGCCGGAATTCCGGGCCCGCCGGACCCGCCGGGGGCGGGACGGGGGCGGGCTGTTCGGGCGTCGGGGCCGGTGGCGCCGTCGCGGGGCGGCCGGCCGTCACCGCCCGGCTGACCGTCACGGCCCGTCCGGCCGTCACGGCCCGACCGGCCGTCACCGCCCGTCCGGCCGCCCGCCGGGGCCTCCCCCGGCCTTCCCGTACGGCCCTTCCTCCCCGTACGGGAAGGGCTTCCCGGCTCCGGGTCGCCGGACCGTCCGCCCCCGCGCGGCCACGGCACCGGGCCCCGGGCCGGGTCCTCGGTGCCGTCCGGCGCCCCCGCGCGGTCCACGACCTCGTCCGGGGTGCCCAGGGCGCCGAGGATGCCCCGTACCGCCGCGGGGGTCTCCTCGCCCTGGGTGGCGCGCCGGCGGTCGATCTCGTTCCGGAGGGTCGACACGAGCCGCGCGCGGTCGCTCGCCGGCAGGTGGCGCTGCTGGGCCAGGTCGCCGACCCGGCTCAAGTAGTCGTAGACCAACTGGTCGCTCTCGATGCCCACGGTGCCCCTCCACGGCCGGTTCGCCCGGTACGGCCCGACGTTAGCGCCTGCGCAGCGGTTAACGTGGTCCGGATGGGGATCGGCGAGCTCGACCGGGAGGCGCACGTGGCCGAGGGGACTGGCGCCGGCGCGGCGCCCCGCACGCTCGCGGAGGCGCTCCGCGCGCGGGGCGACGAGGGGCTCGCCGCGCTGCTGCGCGCCCGCCCGGACCTGCTGAACCCCGTGCCGAACGACCTGACGCAGCTCGCGACCCGCGCCGGGACGCGGGGCTCGGTGGTGCGGGCCCTGGAGCGGCTCGACCGGTTCGCGCTCCAGACGGCCGAGGCGCTCGCCGTCGCCCCGGACCCGGCCCCGTACGCCGTGCTCCTCGCCCTGCTCACCGGTGACGAGGGCGATCCGGTGATCGAGGCGGCTTTGCCGGGCGCGGTGGCGGTGCTGCGCGAACAGGCGCTGGTGTGGGGCGAGGACGACCGGCTGCGGCTCGTGCGGACCGCACGCGAGCTGCTCTCGCCGTCGCCGCAGCACCCCTCGCCCACCGGGCTCGGGCCGACGGTCGCCGAGGCGACGTCGGGGATGTCGCCGGGCCGGGTGCAGGAGATCATCGCGACGGCCGGGCTCGCCGCGACGCACGACCCGGTGTCGGCGGTGGCGGCCCTGACCGGGCTCTTCACCGACCGGGCCCGGATGGGCGCGCTCCTCGACGAGGCGCCGCCGGAGGCGCTGGCGGTCCTGGACCGGCTCGTGTGGGGGCCGCCGTACGGCGAGGTGACGGCGAACCCGGCCCCGCCGGTGCGCTGGCTGCGCGACCGGGGCCTGCTGCTCCCGGTGTCGGCGCGGACGATGGTGCTGCCGCGCGAGGTGGCGCTGCACCTGCGGGGCGGGCGGGCGCACCGGGCGCCGGAGCCGGTGGCGCCGGAGGTCGGCGTCCTGCGCGACCACCGTCCCCAGGTGGTGGACAGCGCGGCGGCCGGGCAGGCGTACACGGCGCTGGCGACCGTCGAGGAGCTGCTGAAGTCCTGGGACAAGGGGGGCCCGCAGGTGCTGCGGGCGGGCGGGCTGTCCGTACGGGACCTGCGGCGGACCGCCGTCGCCCTGGACGTGACGGAGCAGGCCGCCGCCTTCTGGCTGGAGCTCTGCCACGGGGCGGGGCTGCTCGCCCCGGACGGGGAGGCGGACGAGCGGTACGCGCCGACGCCCGCCTACGACGACTGGCTGGACCTGCCGCCCGCCGAGCGCTGGGCCCGGCTCGTCACGCCCTGGCTGGCCTCGACCCGTACGCCGGGCCTGGTCGGCGGCCAGGACGCGAAGGGGCGCGCGCTCTCGGCGCTCGGCCCGGACCTGGACCGGGCGGCCGCGCCCGAGGTGCGGCACCGGGTCCTCGGCCTCCTGGCGACGCTTCCGCCGGGCGCGGCGGCCGATCCGGAGACGCTGTTCGCGCGGCTGCGGTGGGAGCGCCCGCCGCGGGGGCCGGCGGCGGGCGCCGCCGGTCGTGCGGGTGCTGCGGGTACTGCCGGTCCCGGGGGCTCCGGTGACGACGGTTCCGGTCCCGCCCGCCCCGACGACCTGCGGTCCCGGCTCGCGCGCTGGACGCTCGCGGAGGCCGAGCTGCTCGGACTCACCGGCCGGGGCGCCCTGTCGGCCCCGGCGCGGGCGCTGCTCAACCTGCCGCTGGCCGAGGCCGCGTCGCCCGCCGACGAGGGCGGCGGCGTCGAGGAGTCGGTGGCCGCCGAGCGGGCGGCGACGCTGCTCGCGCCGCTGCTGCCGGAGGCCGTCGACCACGTCCTGCTCCAGGCCGACCTGACGGCGGTCGCGCCCGGGCCGCTGCGGCGGCCCCTGGCGGACGCGCTCGCCGTCCTCGCGGACGTGGAGTCGAAGGGTGGCGCGACGGTGTACCGGTTCACGCCCGGTTCCGTACGGCGGGCGCTCGACTCCGGTCTGGCCGCGTCCGACCTGCACGCGTTCCTCGCCGCGCACTCCCGCACGCCGGTGCCGCAGCCGCTCGCGTACCTGGTGGACGACGTGGCCCGGCGCCACGGGCACCTGCGGGTGGGAGCGGCGTCCGCGTACGTGCGCTGCGACGACGACACCGTCCTCGGCGAGATCCTGGCCGACCGGCGCTCCGCCGCCCTGGGCCTGCGGCGCCTGGCGCCGACGGTCCTCGCCGCGCAGGCGGACCCGGCGTCGCTGCTCGACGGGCTGCGGGCGATGGGGTACGCCCCGGCGGCCGAGTCGGCGGAGGGGGACGTCCTGGTCACGCGCGCCGACGCGTACCGCACGCCCGCGCGTACGGCCCCCGTTCCCGTCCCGGACGGGCCGCCCGCCCCCGACGCCACCCTCCTGGGCGCGGCGGTGAAGGCGATCCGGGCGGGCGACCGGGCGGCGACGGCGGTCCGCAGGGAGCCGGCGGCCCCGGCCCCGGCCGGGTCGCTCCCGCGCACCTCGTCCGCCGAGACCCTGGCGACCGTCCAGGCGGCCGCGATGACCGGATCGGCGGTCTGGATCGGCTACGTGAACGCGGACGGCGCGGCGAGCCAGCGCGTGATCGCCCCGGTCCGCGTGGAGGGCGGCTTCGTGACGGGCTACGACCACACGGCCGACGAGGTGCGCACGTATCCGCTGCACCGGATCACGGGGGTGGCGGAGCTGGCGGACGACCAGGTGTGACGGGGCCGACGGGTCCGGTGCTCCGCTCCCGGCGGCGCGGGGCCGCCGGGGCGCCGCGCCGGGGTCGGGCTTCAGCGGGAACGGCGCCTCCTCCAGCGTCCGAGGCCCGTGATGCCGACCGTGAGCCACGCTCGTCTCCCGCCACCTCCCTCGCGCGGAAACCGGTCCCCCAGTGCGGCAGCCCCTGCCGACAACGGCCCCGGATCAGGCAGACTGGAGGATTGGCCGTCGTCGGAGCGGCCCGGGAAGGACCTGATCGCGCGTGAACGGACCACTGATCGTCCAGAGCGACAAGACGCTGCTCCTGGAGGTCGACCACGAGCTGGCCGAGGCCTGCCGCCGGGCCATCGCGCCCTTCGCGGAGCTGGAGCGGGCGCCGGAGCACATCCACACGTACCGGGTGACGCCGCTCGGGCTGTGGAACGCGCGGGCCGCCGGACACGACGCCGAGCAGGTCGTGGACGCGCTCGTGGAGTACTCGCGCTACCCCGTGCCGCACGCGCTGCTCGTGGACGTCGCCGAGACGATGGACCGGTACGGGCGGCTCACGCTCTCCAAGCACCCCGTGCACGGGCTCGTGCTGACCACCACCGACCGGCCCGTCCTGGAGGAGATCCTCCGGTCGAAGAAGGTGCAGCCGCTCGTCGGGGAGCGGATCGACCCGGACACCGTGGCCGTGCACCCCTCCGAGCGCGGGCAGATCAAGCAGACCCTGCTGAAGCTGGGCTGGCCGGCCGAGGACCTCGCCGGGTACGTGGACGGGGAGGCGCACCGGATCGACCTCGCCGAGGACGGCTGGAGCCTGCGGCCGTACCAGAAGCAGGCCGTGGAGGGCTTCTGGCACGGCGGCTCCGGCGTCGTCGTGCTGCCCTGCGGCGCGGGCAAGACCCTGGTCGGCGCCGGCGCGATGGCCGAGGCGAAGGCGACCACCCTGATCCTGGTGACCAACACCGTCTCCGCCCGCCAGTGGAAGCACGAGCTGGTGAAGCGGACCTCGCTGACCGAGGACGAGATCGGCGAGTACTCCGGGACGAAGAAGGAGATCCGGCCCGTCACCATCGCCACCTACCAGGTGCTGACCACCCGCCGGAAGGGCGTCTATCCGCACCTGGAGCTGTTCGACTCCCGCGACTGGGGCCTCATCGTCTACGACGAGGTGCACCTGCTGCCCGCGCCCGTCTTCAAGTTCACCGCCGACCTCCAGGCCCGCCGCCGCCTCGGCCTCACCGCGACCCTCGTGCGCGAGGACGGGCGCGAGTCGGACGTGTTCTCGCTGATCGGGCCGAAGCGGTTCGACGCGCCGTGGAAGGAGATCGAGGCGCAGGGGTACATCGCGCCCGCCGACTGCGTCGAGGTCCGGGTGAACCTCACCGACTCGGAGCGGCTCGCGTACGCGACGGCCGAGCCGGAGGAGAAGTACCGCTTCTGCGCGACGACGGCGACGAAGCGGAAGGTGACGGAGGCGCTGGTGAGGAGGTTCGCCGGGCAGCAGATCCTCGTCATCGGGCAGTACATCGACCAGTTGGACGAGCTGGGCGAGCACCTGGACGCGCCGGTCATCAAGGGCGAGACGTCGAACAAGGAGCGGGAGCGGCTCTTCGACGCGTTCCGCACCGGCGAGATCAGCGTGCTCGTCGTCTCGAAGGTCGCGAACTTCTCGATCGACCTGCCCGAGGCCACGGTCGCCATCCAGGTCTCCGGCACCTTCGGCTCCCGGCAGGAGGAGGCCCAGCGCCTGGGCCGCGTGCTGCGGCCGAAGGCCGACGGGCACCAGGCGCACTTCTACTCGGTGGTCGCCCGGGACACCATCGACCAGGACTTCGCGGCGCACCGGCAGCGGTTCCTGGCGGAGCAGGGGTACGCGTACCGGATCGTGGACGCGGACGAGTTGCCGGCCCCGTAGGTCGTAGGGCCGCAAGCCGTAAGGCATCAAGGGCGTGCGGTGATCGCCTGCCAGCCCGCGTCCAGCAGGTCGAAGGTCCGGATCAGGGCCTCCCGGGTGTCGCCGTGGCCGTGGCCGTCGACGTGGATCAGGGCCGCCCGGGGGGCTTCGAGGGCGAAGTGGGCCAGGGCGGTGCACGCCGGGTCGTCCGGGGCGAGACCGCTCTCCTCGGCGACGGCCCGGGCGAGGGCGGCGGTGTGCCGCAGCCACATGGCCTGGTGGTAGTCGCGCAGGGCGGGGGTGGAGTCCACCAGGCCGAGGAAGGCCGTGAAGCGGGGGTCCCCGCCGTCGGCGGCCCTGCGGTGGCGCAGGGCGTGTTCGCGCAGGGCCGCCGGGACGCTCTGTCCCGGGGGCCGCTCGCGCACGGCGGCGATCAGGTGCGCCTCCAGGTCGGCCTCCTCGTCGAAGACGAGGGCCTCCTTGACCGGGAAGTGCTTGAACAGCGTGGTGGTCGACACGTCGGCCGCCTCCGCGATCTCGCGGATGCCCACGTCGTCGTAGCCGCGCTCCAGGAACAGGCGCAGCGCGGCGTCGGCGATGGCCCGGCGGGTGGCGGCCTTCTTGCGTTCGCGGCGACCGGGAGGGGTCGGTGCCGGTGGGGCGCCACCGGGTGCCGGTGCCGTGCCGTGGGGTTCCGTGTCGGGCATGCGGCCAGCCTACCCCTTCGGTTCACTCGATACAAAAGTTGAGCTGTTGCACTTTTGCGTCCGGCGTGCTCTTCTGGAGTCGGGGACGACGGACGATTCCGTCCCCACCACCCCTCACCCCTCCCGGCGGCGCGGCATCGCCATGCCCGTACGCCCCGCGAGCCCCGTACGCCCCACGAAGGGAGCACCCCCATGCCCTCCCCCACCACCTCCACCCCCCGCATCGCCGTCGTCGGCGCCGGCCCCGGCGGCCTGACCTGCGCCCGCGTCCTGCAACGGCACGGCATCGCCGTCACCGTGTACGACCACGAGGCCGGCCCCGACGCCCGTGACCAGGGCGGCACCCTCGACCTGCACGAGGACAACGGCCAGATCGCCCTGCGCGAGGCCGGGCTCCTCGACGACTTCCTCCGCCTCTCCCGTCCGGAGGGGCAGGAGATGCGCCAGATGGACGCGAAGACGGGAGCGATCGGCTTCCACCACGTCCCCGGGGACGGCGAACGCTTCAAGCCCGAGATCGACCGCGGCCTGCTGCGCGGCCTCCTCCTGGACTCGCTCGCACCCGGCACCGTGCGCTGGGGCCACGCCCTGCGCTCCGTCGAGGGCCCCGCCAAAGGCCCCCGCCTGCTGCGCTTCGCCGACGGCACCGCCGTCGAGGCCGACCTCGTCGTCGGCGCCGACGGCGCCTGGTCCCGCGTCCGCCGCGCCGTCTCCCCGGCCACCCCCCGGTACACCGGCGTCGCCTTCCTCGAAGCCTGGTTCCACGACGTCGACGAACGGCACCCCGAGGTCGCCGCGCTCGTCGGTCCGGGCAGCGCCGCCGCGGCCGACGGCGAGCGCGGCCTGTTCGCCCAGCGCAACGGCGGCGACCACATCCGCGTGTACGTCGTCCAGCGCGTCCCCGCCGACTGGATCGCCGCCGCCGGCCTGACCGTCCGGGACACCGACGCCCTCCGCGTCCTCCTCCTGGACCGCTTCCGCGACTGGTCGCCCCGCCTGCGGCGGCTGCTCTCCGACAACGACGGCCCCTACGTCGACCGGCCCCTCCACGCCCTGCCCGTCCCCCACGCCTGGGAGCACGACCCGTCCGTCACGCTGCTGGGGGACGCCGCGCACCTCATGCCCCCGCTCGGCGTCGGCGTCAACCTCGCCATGCTCGACGCCTGCGAACTCGCCCTCGCGCTCGCGCACCACGACACGGTGGGCGACGCCGTCCGCGCCTACGAGAAGACGATGCTGCCCCGTTCCGCCGACATGCAGCGCCTCCTCGACGGCGCCGCGGAGGGACTGCTGTCCGACGAACAGCACGAGCCGCACGAGCCGGACGGGCTCTAGTCCGGGGCCGCGAGCACCGGGCCGGCGAACGCCAGGGCGTACCGGGCGGCGACGAGCGCGCCCCGGGGCACGGCGAGGGCCGCGGGGTCGCGTCGGGCGTCGCCGTACTCGATCGGGCGAGATCGTGTACTCAGGCGGAGGCGCGTTCGGGCGCGTACTTCGGGCGGGGGTCCCGTACCCCCGCCTCCGGCGGGCCGTAGTCGCCGAGGAGGACGACGCCAGCCGCGGCGCCGCCGAAGGCGCGTATCGCGCGGAGGGCGAGGCCCACGCGGCGGAGGCGGGGGGCGGTGGTCACGAGGGTGAAGGTCGTCGCGGACATGCTTCCATCATGGAATCCGGACATTACGAACACATCGGCCTGAGGTCCCGTCCGGGACGGACCGGGGGTCCGACGTGAGAGCGACCTCGTCCCCTACGGGATGGAGACGGACGGAATCCATTCGCCGCCCCCCGCCCCCAGGGTCTACACTCGCCAGCTTCCCCGCCTCCCCCCGTGGAGAGCCGCCGCCCGGTCGGAAACCGGCGGCCACTTCGACGTGTCCGTGCATCCGCCCCGGAGGCTCCGCCGTGTCCGTGTCCGTACCCGCAGTCGATCCCGACCAGCCGCCGTCCGCCGGCGATCCGCTCGCGCGCGAACGCGCCCACCTGACCTCCTCCCGCGCCGCCCTGCGCGCGATGCGCGAGGACGTGCAGGCGCTCGACATCAAGGACGTCACCGCGAACTGGGTGAACGCGGCCGTCCTGGAGCGGCAGATCGAGGACCGGATCAGGGCGCTGGCCGACCTGGCCGGGACGCCGCTGTTCTTCGGGCGGCTCGACTACCTGCACACCACGCAGGAGGGGCAGCGGTTCTACATCGGGCGGCGGCACGTGCACGACGCCGACGGCGATCCGATGGTGATCGACTGGCGCGCCCCGGTGTCGCAGCCGTTCTACCGGGCGTCGCGCAAGGACCCCCAGGACGTGGGGCTGCGGCGCCGCTTCGGGTACACGGGCGGCGAGCTCACCGCGTACGAGGACGAGCACCTGTCCGACCCGGAGGAGCCGGCGCGCACCAGCCGGCTGCTCCAGGCGGAGATCGAGCGGCCGCGCGTGGGTCCCATGCGGGACATCGTGGCGACGATCCAGCCCGAGCAGGACGAGATCGTCCGGTCGGACCTCTCGGGGTCGGTGTGCGTGCAGGGAGGGCCGGGGACCGGCAAGACGGCCGTGGGCCTGCACCGTGTCGCGTACCTCCTCTACGCGCACCGGGAGCGGCTCGCCCGCACCGGGACGCTGGTCATCGGGCCGAACCGCTCCTTCCTCCACTACATCGAGCAGGTGCTTCCCGCGCTCGGCGAGTTGGAGGTGAGGCAGGCGACGGTCGACGACCTCGTGGCGCACGTCGAGGTGCGGGGGACGGACGCGGCGGCGACGGCGGTCGTGAAGGGCGACGCCCGGATGGCGGAGGTGCTGCGGCGGGCGGTCCGCTCGCACGTGAAGCTGCCGGAGGAGTCCCTGATGGTGGTGCGCGGTTCGCGGCGCTGGCGGGTCCCGGCGTACGAGATCGAGGAGATGGTGCGGGAGCTGCTCGACCGCGACATCCGGTACGGGGCGGCCCGCGAGGCGCTTCCGCAGCGGATCGCGCACGCCGTGCTCGTACGGATGGAGCAGGCGGGCGAGGCGCCGGACGACCGGGTGCAGAACGCGGTGGCGCGCAACGCGGCGGTGAAGGCGGTCGTGAAGGAGTGCTGGCCGCCGGTGGACCCGGCGAAGCTGGTGCTGCGGCTCCTCGGCGACGCGGGGTTCCTGGCCGAGCACGCCGAGGGGGTGCTCACGGAGGACGAGCAGAAGCTGCTGCTCCGGGAGAAGCCGGACCGGAGCGTGAAGTCGGCGAAGTGGTCGGCGGCGGACGCGGTGCTCGTGGACGAGGCGATGGACCTGGTGGAGCGGACGCACTCGCTCGGGCACGTGGTCCTCGACGAGGCGCAGGACCTGTCCCCCATGCAGTACCGGGCGGTGGGCCGCCGCTGCACGACCGGTTCGGCCACCGTCCTGGGCGACCTGGCGCAGGGGACGACGCCGTGGGCGACGGAGAGCTGGGCGCAGGCTCTCGTGCACCTGGGGAAGCCGGAGGCGGTGGTCGAGGAGCTGACGGCCGGCTTCCGCGTGCCGCGCGAGGTCATCGCGTACGCCTCGCGGCTGCTGCCGCACATGTCGCCGGGGCTCGCGGCGGTGGAGTCGGTACGGGAGAACCCGGGGTCGCTGGAGGTCCGGCACGCGCGTGCGGAGGACCTGGACGCGGCCGTGGTCGCGGCCTGCGTCGAGGCGCTGGAGCACGAGGGCTCGATCGGCCTGATCGCCGCCGACGCGCGGATCGCGCCGCTCGCGGAGGCGCTGGCGGCGGCGGGCCTGCCGCACCTCTCGCCGGGCGAGGAGACGACGGCCGCGTCCCGCCTGACCCTGGTCCCGGCGTCGCTCGCGAAGGGCCTGGAGTACGACTACGTGGTCCTGGACGAGCCGGCGGCGGTCGTCGACGGCGAACCCGACGAACGGACGGGCCTGCGGCGCCTGTACGTGGCGCTGACGCGAGCGGTGTCGGGCCTGACGGTCGTTCACTCCGCGTCCGTGCCGGAGCAGTTGGGGGCGGTGTGACCGCCCCCTAGGGGAAGTCCGCCAGGGCCTCGGTGTGGGTGCGGCGGGCGACGGACGCCAGGACCGGGTTCCTCCCCCGGTAGTACGCCTCCGTCACGACGCCCCAGCACAGGGCCCAGCCCCGGCCGCGGGCCCAGGTGGCGTCGTCGACGCGGGAGGCCTCGCGGAAGAGGGGGCGGGTGTCGGCGGTGAGGAGGGTCCAGGCGGCCATCGTGTCGCAGGCCGGGTCGCCCGTGCCGAGGCCGCCGAAGTCGATGACGGCGTGCAGGCGTCCGTCGCGGGTGAGGAGGTTGCCGGGGAGCAGGTCGGCGTGGGCCCAGACCGGGTCGCCCCGCCACTGTGGGAGGCGCAGGACGGCCTCCCAGGCCCCGGTGACGGCGGCGGCGTCGAGCGTGCCGTCCGCGCCGAGGGCCTCGATCGCCGGTGCCATGGCGCCCTCCTCCCAGGCGGTGACCGGGCCGCCCCGGAAGGAGGCCGGGCCGCCGGTCGCGTCCGCCGCGCGCAGGGAGACGCCGAAGCGGCCCAACTCGACGGCGGCGTGGGCGAGGTCGGTGATCGGCGCGTCGTACGCGTCGTCCCCGTCGAGCCACCGGCACACCGTCCAGGGCCGGTCGAAACCCTCCCCCGGCGCCCCGTGCCCGACGGGTACGGGGACGGGAAGCGTCAGGTGCGGGGCGAGGCGCGGCAGCCAGTACCGCTCCTTCTCCGCCTGCCCCTCGGCCCCCTCCGCCTTCGGCAGGCGCACGGCGAGCTCGTCCCCGAGCCGGAACACGGCATTGTCCGTACCCGCCGATTCCACGGCCCGCACGGGCAGACCGGCCCACGCGGGGAACTGCGCGGCGATCAGACGCTCGACGAGGACGGCGTCGAGGGGGTGCGGGGCGGTGTGGGGGGCGGGCATGCGGGCGAGGCTAGCCGCCGGCGTACGGCCGAGACCATGTATTTTCCCGTACGCCGGCGGACCGCCCGTGCTCAGGAGAGCGGCGCGTCCACCGCCTCGCGCCACGTGCGGACCGCGTCCGCCGAGACCGGGGCCGTCCAGCCCTGCGGGCGGGCCGCGCCGCCGATGTGGAAGGCGTCGAGGCCGGCCGCGCGCAGTTCGGGGAGGTGGTCGAGGCGGAGACCGCCGCCGACGAGGATGCGGGCCTCGTAGCCGGGCTCGCCCGCACGGGCGGCCTCGGCCTTGAGGGTGGCGAGGCCGTCGTCGACGCCGGTGGCGGAACCGGCCGTGAGGTAGGTGTCCAGGCCCGGCAGGTCGGCGAGGCCCTTGCGCAGCCCGTCGCGGTCGGCGGCGCGGTCGATCGCCCGGTGGAAGGTCCAGCGGCAGCCGTCGAGGACGGCGATCAGGCGCTCGACGGCGACCAGGTCCGGTGCGCCGTCGGGGGTGAGGAAGCCGAGGACGAACTCGTCCGCGCCGGCCTCCCGGAGGTCGGCGGCGCGGGTGACGAGGGCCTCGACGCCCTCGGGGCCGCCGGCCGAGAAGCCGTCGGCGAGCCGGAGCATCACGCGCAGCGGGATGTCGACGGCGGCGCGGATCGCGGCGAAGCCGGCCCCGGACGGGGTGAGCCCGTCCGCCGCCATGTCGGTGACGAGTTCGAGCCGGTCGGCGCCGCCGGTCTGGGCGGCGACCGCGTCTTCCTCGTCGAGGGCGATCACCTCAAGGACTGCACGGTTGCTCATCGAAGCCCATTCCTCCATGAATGACGGCTATAGGTCTAGTCCAATGACCAGCCTAGCCGTGCTCGCGGCCGCCCGCACCGTGCTCGGCCTCACCATCTGCGGAAACGTCTGCCCCGGAATCGCCCGTCCGTACCGCGAGGACCGCCGCCCGCGCCTCGCCCTCGTGCCGGAGGCCTTGGAAGTCCCGGAAGCCCTGGAAGTCCTGGAAGCTCTAGAGGAGACGGTACGCGCCCGCGCCGGGCGCCGTCGCCGTCGCCGTCGCCGTGAAGGAGGCGTCCGGGCCGGGACGCCCCTCGCGGGAACCTTCCTCGTGGGAGCCCCCCTCGTGGGGAGCCGTCTCGCGGGGAGGCGTCCCGTGGGGGTCCGCGTGCTCCTCGACCGCCGGGGGCTTCGCGGAGGGGCCGACGGCCGCGCCGACCCCGTACGCGGCCCCGAAGGTCGCGGCGAGCGCGGCGGCAAAGGCGGCGATCTTCGCACCGGTGTTCATGGCTGCTCTCCCGTCGGTCGTCGATGGAGGGGCGCGGGCGACTGCGCACGACCCTTCCTCACACGTCACGATACCCCCTAGGGGTATCAAGTCAAGCCGATCCCCCTTGCTTCCGGTACGGGCCGGGGGTATACCTGAAGACGTGAACAGATACCCCCCTAGGGTATGCTCGTGAGAGAATCGACCGACGAGGAGCAGAGGCCATGGCAACGACGACATCCGGCACGGCTCAGGTCGAGCTCGCCATCGGCGGCATGACCTGCGCCTCGTGCGCGGCCCGCATCGAGAAGAAGCTCAACCGCATGGACGGGGTCGAGGCCACCGTCAACTACGCCACCGAGAAGGCGAAGGTCAGCTTCGACGCGGAGGCGGGCGTCGGCGTCGCCGACCTCATCGCCACCGTCGAGGCCACCGGCTACACCGCCGCCGAACCCGAACCCCCGAGGGACGAGGCGGCCGGCGCGGGCCCCACCGACGAGGAGCGGGCCGACGCCGAGCTGCGGCCCCTCAGGCAGCGGCTCGTCACCGCCGTCGTGCTCGCCGTCCCCGTCGTCGCCATGGCCATGATCCCGGCCCTCCAGTTCCGGTACTGGCAGTGGCTGAGCCTCACGCTCGCCGCGCCGGTCGTCGTCTACGCCGCCTGGCCCTTCCACCGCGCCGCCTGGACCAACGCCAGGCACGGCGCGGCGACCATGGACACCCTGATCTCGGTCGGCACCGGCGCCGCGTTCCTGTGGTCGCTGTGGGCGCTGTTCTTCGGCACCGCCGGCATGCCCGGCATGACGCACCCCTTCGAGTTCACGATCGCCCGCACCGACGGCGCCGGGAACATCTACCTGGAGGCCGCCGCCGGCGTCACCGCCTTCCTCCTGGCCGGCCGGTACTTCGAGGCCCGCTCCAAGCGCAAGGCGGGCGCCGCGCTCAAGGCCCTGATGCGGCTCGGCGCCAAGGAGGTCACCGTCCTGAAGGACGGCAGGGAGGTCACCGTACCGACCGCCGACCTCCGCGTCGGGGACCGCTTCCTGGTCCGTCCCGGCGAGAAGATCGCCACCGACGGCACCGTGGTCGAGGGCTCGTCCGCCGTGGACGCCTCCATGCTCACCGGCGAGTCCGTCCCGGTCGAGGTCGGCGTCGGGGACGCCGTCACCGGCGCCACCCTGAACGCCGGGGGCCGGATCGTCGTCGAGGCCACCCGCGTCGGCTCCGACACCCAGCTCGCCCGGATGGCGAAGCTGGTGGAGGACGCGCAGAACGGCAAGGCCGCCGCCCAGCGCCTCGCCGACCGGATCTCGGCCGTCTTCGTGCCGGTCGTCATCGCGCTCGCCGTCGGCACCCTCGGCTTCTGGCTCGGCAGCGGACAGGGCCTCACCGCCGCGTTCACCGCCGCCGTCGCCGTCCTGATCATCGCCTGCCCGTGCGCCCTGGGCCTGGCCACCCCGACCGCCCTCATGGTCGGCACCGGGCGCGGCGCGCAGCTCGGCATCCTCATCAAGGGACCCGAGGTCCTGGAGACCACCCGCCGGGTCGACACGATCGTCCTGGACAAGACCGGCACCGTCACCACCGGCCGGATGACCCTCCTCGCCGTCCACACCGCCGGGGGCGTGGAGGAGAAGGACGTCCTGCGGCTCGCGGGTGCTCTGGAGCACTCCTCCGAGCACCCGATCGCGCGGGCCGTCGCCGCCGGCGCGGCCGAGCGGGTGGGGACGCTCCCGGCCCCCGAGGACTTCGCGAACGTCCCCGGCCTCGGCGTTCAGGGCGTGGTCGGGGGCCACGCGGTCCTCGTCGGCCGCGAGAAGCTGCTCGAGGAGTGGGCGATGGCCCTCCCGGCCGGCCTCAGGTCCGCGAAGGACGCGGCCGAGGCGGCGGGGCGGACCGTCGTCGCGGTCGCCTGGGACGGGGAGGCGCGCGCGGTCCTGGAGGTCGCGGACGCCGTCAAGGAGACCAGTGCCGAGGCGGTCCGGCGGCTGCGCGGGCTCGGCCTCACCCCGATCCTGCTCACCGGCGACAACCGGGCGGTCGCGGAGGCCGTCGCCGCCGAGGTCGGCATCGACGAGGTGATCGCGGAGGTCATGCCGCAGGACAAGGTCGACGTCGTCGAGCGCCTCCAGCGCGAGGGACGTTCGGTCGCCATGGTCGGCGACGGCGTGAACGACGCCGCCGCGCTCGCGCAGGCCGACCTCGGTCTTGCCATGGGCACGGGCACGGACGCCGCCATCGAGGCCGGCGACCTGACCCTCGTACGGGGGGACCTGCGGGCGGCGGCCGACGCGATCCGGCTCTCCCGCCGGACC
The DNA here is from genome assembly GCF_042868165.1 of Streptomyces sp. NPDC007872. Taxonomy (NCBI): domain Bacteria; kingdom Bacillati; phylum Actinomycetota; class Actinomycetes; order Kitasatosporales; family Streptomycetaceae; genus Streptomyces; species Streptomyces sp. NPDC007872. Next base: position 166,813 of record NZ_JBIAEA010000004.1, on the reverse strand, counting down.
CTCGGCACGATCCGCTCGAACCTCTTCTGGGCCTTCGCCTACAACGTGGCGGCGCTGCCGCTCGCCGCGGCCGGGCTGCTCAACCCGATGATCGCGGGCGCGGCCATGGCCTTCTCCTCGGTCTTCGTGGTGGGCAACAGCCTGCGGCTGCGGGGCTTCAAGGCGATCGACGGCTGACGGTCGACGGCTGAGCGGACCGGCACACGGGGCCGGGGCCCGTCCGAACGGCGGACGGGCCCCGGCCCTCGTGCGTGGAGCGGGTACGGCTCAGCAGGCGCCGAGGTCCTGCCACACCCCCCACTCGCCGGTGGTGCCGGGCTCCTCGCCCGTCGTCCACCACTTGGCCTTCCAGGTGTGGCCCTTGTGGGAGACCTGCTGGCCGCCGGTGTAGACGGTGGCCTTGGCCCACGGGGCGGCCGTGCACTGGGTGGCGCCGCCGGTGACGGTCAGGGAGAGGACGGCGGCGTGCCCGGCGGACGGGCTCGCCCCGTTGACGACGATCTGGTACGTGCCGGAGACCGCGGCCGTCGTGGTGTTCAGGGTGAGGGTGGAGGAGCCGCCGGCGGTCACGGAGGCGGGGCTGAGGGAGGCGGTGACGCCGGCGGGCAGGCCGCTGACCGTGAGGTTCACCGTCCGGGCCGCACCGGCGGTGACGGCGGTCTTCACCGTGGCGGTGGTGGAGGACCCGGCGGCGACGGTGGCGGAGGCCGGGGTCACGGCCACCGAGAAGTCGTCGGCCGGGGCGGTCGTCCCGCTGGTGAAGGGGGCGAAGATGTGGGAGAAGTCCCAGGTGTTCTGCTGGATGCCCGAGCAGTTGTCGGCGGCGGCGCCGCCGGGGCAGCCGCCGTTGTCGCGCTGGAGGGCCCAGAAGGAGAGGGTGTTGATGCCCTTGGAGACGGCCCAGTCGTAGACGGTGCGGGCGTTGGCGAGGGTGAAGGTCTCGGCGGGGCCGAAGTCGTCGACGCCGATCATCTCGGTGATGCCGACCGTGCCCCAGAGCTGGGCGGGGGTCTTGGCCGGGTAGAGCTTGGCGAGCTGGTCGTAGAGGCCCTGGGCGGCCGTCTTGGTGTCGGCGGCCATGTCGTGGGCGGCGTTGTCGTAGTAGTCGAAGGTCATCATGTTGACGACGTCGACGCGGGCGCCGTTGGCGACGGCGTTCTTGAGGACGGCGAGGCCGCTGGAGGCGAGGCCGCGGGTGGTGGTCGGCAGGGTGTACGAGATCTCGATCTGGCGCCCGTTGGCGGCGGCCCAGTCCTGGAGGACCTTGATGGCCTTGTTGCGGCGGTCGATGCCGGCCGCGTTGTCGAGGGAGTCGACCTCGATGTCCATGTCGAGCCGGGTGACGTCGTAGGTGGTGATCACCTTCTGGTACACGGCGGCGATCTGGTTGACGTCGGTGCAACTGTCGGCGATCTCGGTGCCGGTGGTGTCGGCCGTGTAGCCGCCGAAGGACGGGATGACGTCGCCGCCGCGGGACTGGATGGTCTTGATGTCGGCGCCGAAGGAGGACGCGGCGACGGGCAGGGAGCTGTCGCCGTTCCAGTACGCGGTGCAGGAGCCCTTGGCGGCGGTCTGGAGGAAGGCCATCGTCAGGTGCTTGGCACCCGACTGGGCGCTGAGGGCGGCGGGGCTCTCGCCGGTCCAGGCCTCGAAGTAGGGGGCGAAGACGTGCGCGGGGAGGGGGGTGGCCGCCTGGGCGGGCGCGGTGCCGACGGCGGCGAGGCCGAGGGCGGCGACGGCGGTCACCGCGGCGGTGAGGGCCGAGCGGAGCGAGCGTACGCGTCTCATGACAGTCCCGTGGGTGTGGGGGCGGGGTGCGCCAACGCCTTTGTTGCGCGCGTCTGTTGGCATACGGAGTAGCCCCGCCGCGCCGGACGCGTCAATGGACTGGACCAAACTTGAAGGAGTCTTGGACTAGACCAATTCGGGGCTTCGTTGCGTGGTACACGCACGGGGACGGGGGCGGTGCTGGGACGATGCGCGCGGACGGGGGCCGTGGTCCGAAAAGCCAGAGGGGTGGAGGTCCGGGCGGCTCCGTACACTCCCGGCATGAGTTCTGTGGCGCTGGCGGTCCACGACGGGACGATGCTGTTCGAGACCGCGGCGGCCTGCGAGGTGTTCGGCGTCGACCGCGGGATCACCGACGGCTGGTACGACTTCAAGGTCTGCGCCGCGCGGGACACCGCCGCCGCCCGGGTCGGCGGCTGGCTCCGGATCGACGCCCCGCACGGCCTCGACGACCTCGCCGGCGCGGACACCGTCATCGTGCCGTCCTGCACCGACGTCGACGCGGCTCCGCCCGCCGACCTCCTGGAGGCCGTGCGGGCGGCGCACGCGCGGGGCGCGCGGATCGTGTCGCTGTGCACGGGGGCGTTCGTCCTGGCGGCCGCGGGCGTCCTGGACGGCCGCCGCGCCACCACCCACTGGGCGCACACCGACGACCTGGCGGCCCGTCACCCCCGGATCGAGGTCGACCCGGACATCCTCTACGTGGAGGACGGCAACGTCCTGACCTCGGCGGGCAAGGCCGCCGGGATGGACCTGTGCCTGCACCTGGTCGGCGCCGACCACGGCGCCGCCGTCGCCGCCGAACTGGCCCGGCGGCTCCTGGTCCCGGCCCGCCGCGCGGGCGGCCAGGCGCAGTACGTCGCCGCGCCGACGTCCGCCGACGCCGCCGACGCCTTCGCGGACCTCCTCGCCTGGGCGGGCGCCCGGCTCGACGCACCCCTGACGGTCCCCGACCTCGCCCGCCGGATGAACATGAGCACCCGGAACCTGACCCGCCGCTTCACCGCCACCACCGGCACCACCCCGCTGCGCTGGCTGCACACCCAGCGCATCCACCGGGCCCAGGTACTCCTGGAGACCACGGACGACAGCGTCGAACTGATCGCCACCCGCACGGGCATGGGCACGGCGACGACCCTGCGCCGCCACTTCCACAACGCGCTGGGGGTACCGCCGGACACGTACCGGCGCACGTTCCGGAGCCGCGCGTAGGGGCGCCGGCCTCCGGGCGGACGGGACCGCGCGGCGCCCTCCCGCCGTGCGCCCCGGGTCCCTAGGATCGCCGTATGACCTCTCGCCCGGCCTCCCGCTCGGGGGACTCGTCCCTCTCCCTCTGGTCCCGGAACTCGTTCCTCTCGATCGGGTCCGTGGACTCGATGCTCTCCATCGGCTCGGTGGGGTCGTTCCTCTCCATCGGCTCGGTCGGCTCCGCCCACTCGGTCGGCGCGATCGGGTCCTGGGCGAGCGTCGGCTCGGTCGGCTCGGCCCTGTCGGTCGGCTCGGTCGGCTCCTGGCTGAGCGTCGGCTCGGTCTTCTCGGCCCGGTCGAAGGGGGCCGTCCTGTCCTGGCGCTCGCGCGGCGGCGTACTGGCGGTGGGAGCGGCCGTGGGACTGGCGGCGGGCACGATCGCCCTGGCCTCGGGGGTGCGACGGGGGCGCTGACCGGACGGCGACGCCGGCTGCTGCCCGGGGCCTGACCGCGCCCGTCACGCGACGGCGGTGATCACGTCTCCCGGGGCGTCGGTCCGCTGCTGTCGGCGGTAGGCGGAGCCGTCCTTCGTACGGGAGAGGAAGCCGCCGGTCACGAGGTGGCGGCGGAGGGCCGGGAAGTCCTCGTGCACGCCCTTCAGGGCCTCGTTGACCTCGGGCTCGCCGTAGGCACGGCCGTCCTCGAAGAGGGTCGCGGCGAGGTGCGCGAGCAGCGCCTCGCGGCGGGCGGCGCGGCGCGGGACCGCCTTGAGGCGTCCGTCGGCGGAGAACAGGTCGGCGACGGTGGAGGAAGAAGGGTGACTGGTCATGGACGAGGAGCCTGGCGCCCGCGTCCCGCCCGCCGCAAAGGATTTTCGACGGGGCCGGAGCGGTGGGAGACTTTCCCGTAGGGGGCTCGGGAAGACACCGTGGGAGACCACGGCGAGGAGCGCGCCATGGCACCGGAACCGGAAGGCCTCGGGGGCGCCGCGCCCCCTCCCGCCGACCCGCGCCGGGGGCGCGACGAATCGGCCGAGGAGCGCGCGGACCGGATGTGGGCCGACCTGCTCCAAGAGCTGCGGGTGGCCCAGACCGGCGTGCAGATCCTCTTCGGCGTCCTGTTCATCGCCGTCTTCCAGCCCGCCTTCACCGACCTCGGCGACACCGACCGCGCCCTCTACGTCACCGCGGTCGTGCTGGGCGCGGCCAGTGCGGGGTCCCTCATCGGCCCGGTGTCCCTGCACCGGATGGTCGCGGGCCGCCGCATCAAGCCGCAGACGGTGGTGCTCGCCGCCCGGATGGCCAGGACGGGGCTGCTGCTGCTCGCGGTGACCACCGTCCTGACCCTGCTCATGCTGCTGCGGGTCGCCCTCGACGACACGCTCGCCGCCTGGCTGGCGGGGATCGTCGGCGTCTGGCTGTTCACCCTGTGGTTCGCGCTCCCGCTCTGGGCGAGACGGCACTACACCAGCCGCGAGTAGCCCGGGCGCGGCACTCGCGCGGTCGCTCGTCGTACCCCTTGGGGGGGGCAAACCGCAACGAGCCGGACCCGGGCGCCGCACAGCCTGCTCATGTCGTCGACGTCCGAGGTCAGCATGACCACGGGTCGCTGCTGGCGGAGAGCGGCCTCCGCAACCGCCGCGTCGATGGCGTACTTGTGACCGTGAAGGCCCGCCTCCATCAGCAAGGCCGAAGCCGCCCTGGCCTCCTCGTCGCCCACGGGGACCACCCTCAGACCGGACAGCACCCCGTTCAGCCTGGCCCTGTTCGTCCGGGCGTGGACGGCCTCGATGACGGTGAGGGCGCTGATCACGACCTCCATGCCACGGGTACGCGCCTCCATGACCAGCGCCACCACGGTCTCGTCGTCGTCGAGCAGCTTGGAGAGACCCTCACTGTCGAGGACGAGCGTTCCTTCGTGCGTCAGCTTGCGGCGGGCCACTGGTCCTCGTCCGCGAACACCTCGTCGAAGACCTGGCGCGCCCCTTGCCTCGCCTGATCGGAGACCGGTCCTTTGCAGCTCTCGTAGTCCGCCAGGTACTCGTCCAGCACCTGCCCCCGCAGCTCCCGCTCGACAGCCGCCGCGATGAACGCGGAGAACTCGCGTTTACCGACTCGGGACCGGATCGCCTTCGCCGTCCCCTCCGGCAGGGAAAGGCTGACGCGCGTCGCCGGACCTTCACCGATGTTGTAAGTCGTCTCGGACATGCATCCAGTGTGTCAAACGAGTGGGAAAAGCGAAACGGACGCTCCTCCGCACGAAGGGCCCCGCCGCGTGGCAAGGCCCTGGGGTGCCGGGAGTGGTCAGACCGCGTGCGTCCGCGCGAACGCGGTGAACGCGGACCAGGCGGCCGGGGTGGCGGTCAGTTCGCCCCGGGTGTGGTCCTTGGTGTCCCGGACGCGGACGAGGGGGAGGTTGTCGGCGACCTCGACGCAGGCGTCGTTGGTGTTGCCGCTGTACGTGCTCTTGTGCCAGTTGGGAGATGTCTCAGTCATCGTGTTCCTTCGCAATGGCACGCATCAGTTCAAGGGATGCCCGGACGCTCAGGGCATCCTGTTGCAGGAGATCATAGACCCGCTGGAATTGCAGGACTTCGGTACGGTCCTCCGTGTAACTACCCGTGCTGAAGCCCTCCGTGTACGCTCCGCGCTCCCCCTTCGGAAGGGTGAGCAGGGCGAAGGAGCCGGCCACCGGCACGCCGCTCATGGGAAACACCTGGACGTTCACGTTGGGGCGTTCGCACATGGCAAGCAGGTGCTCGATCTGCTCCCGCATCGCCTGTTTGCCCCCGGTCTCACGCCGTAGGCAGGCCTCGTCCAGGACGGTCACCATCCAGGGCGGGTCGGAGCGTTCGAGTACCGCCTGTCGTTCCAGGCGTCCTTGGACGTAGTCGCCGATCAGACTCGGCGCGCCCGCGAGGCCCGCTTCCATCGCCCCGCGCGCGTAACCGGCGGTCTGGAGCAGTCCCGGCACGACGATGGAGAACTCGTGGATGGCGGTGGCTTCGAGCTGACGGCGCAAGTAGGTCTTCGCGTAGTCGCGAACGCTCTGCTGGCTCACGATCTTCACGAGGTTCACCAGGGAGTCGGGCGGGAGCTGGAGCACCACCTCCAGTTTCTTCGCCAGGTCCCGGTCCGGGGGATCCTCGCCCCGCTCGATCTCGGAGATCCGGGTCGTACTGCTGAAGACCTTGGTCGCCAGATACGTCTGCGTCCACTCGCGTCCGAGCACCAGCCGGGCCTCGCGGACCATGTTCCCGAGGTACTGCTCGACGCTGTCGCCGGGGTCTAGATCTTGGGGTCCTGGCATATGCCCCGTTCCTCACCTGCGCAGTGGAACTCAACTCCTGGAAAGCGTAGGGCGGCACGCGCGATCGTGGAGGCGTCCCGGAGAAGATCCACCAGAAAGGGAACCCCCCATGAGCGCAATCCCACCCCCCTCCCGCCCCGTCGGCGAAGCCGAAGCCGCCCGGGTGTACCGGGAGCTCAAGGACGCCATGGACACCGCCGGCCTTCCCACGAGCGGGCTCTACCGGGACGTCACGCACGGACCCGGCGGGGACACGCACCGGTACGGGCTCGGGACCGTCGGCATCGGCGGGGCCAAGCGGCTGACCGTGCTCCTGCGCACCGCGCGGGCGGTCCGCGCGTGAGGTACCGGATCGGCGACGTCGTGACCGACGCGCAGCGGGCGCTCACCGGGCAAGTCCGTTCCGCGCACGGGAACATGCTGGTCCTGGCCCGCCCCAGCGGCTATCTGTGGGAGGCGGCGGCCGACCAGTGCTGGACGGCGAGTCCGGAGGAGCGCGCGAGCCTGACCCCGAGCGGAGCCGTACGGGTCATCAGCACCTCGGCCCGGGAGCCGTCTCCGCTATCCGAATGATGATGTGACTGCCCGTCACTCGAACGGGCGGTCTTCACTCTTCGTGTCCGTCCGGGCATATGCCGCTGCGGTACGTTCACGCAAAACGGCCCCCGCCGATGACCTGAGAACCATCGTCGAGGGCCTGAACCCCAGTGGAAGGCAACACTCCCACCGTGATCTACCGGCACCTTAACGCGCCCTCGCGCGGCTTCTCGCCGTTCTCGCACAACATCATCCGGCACCCCCGGCTGAACTCCCACGCCGTGCGGCTGCTGACCTGGCAGCTCTCCCTTCCCGAGGACGCCCGCGAAAACCTGTCCCGTACCGCTGAACGGGCCAGGATCGGGGGCGACTCGTTCACCAAGGCCAAGCGCGAGCTCATGGCGGAGGGGTTCGTCCACGAGCGTCGGACGCAGGTGGCCGGAGGGCTGTGGGTGACGCAACAGCTCATCTCCGCCGACCCGTTGACCCGTGAGCAGGCGGCCAAGATCTTCGCCCGGGAGCCGCGCCTCCTCCACCGGGAGCCCGCGTCCCCGCAGGTCGTACCGGGTGACGGGAATCCGGTCGCCGGTGTTCCGGTGCACCCGTCCACCGGCGGTCATCCAGAAGAAGACCTCCAGGAGAAGACCTCCCACCTTCCGGACGGGGGCGGGGGCGGGGACGGGGAGCCCGCACCCGAGGGCCCCCGGCCCCTCGGAGAGCCCCGGCCCCTCGAAGACGCCCGCGCCCTCGTCGGGGCCCTCCCCCTGCTCTCCCCCGCCCTGCGCCGCATCCCGCCCGGCATGCGCGACGAACTCGCCCGGCTCGCCGCCCGGTGGCTGGAGGCCGGACACACCTCCGCCGACGTGCACGAGCACGTCCTGTGCGGCCTCCCCGGTGCCGGGACGCCCGTACACCGGCCCGGTGGGCTCGTCCGGTACCTGCTGCGGGAGGTGCCGCCCCGCGAAGTGCCGCCCCCGGTGTCCGAGGGGCCTCGGCTGTCCGCGCGGCTGGCCGGGGCGCGGGAGTGCGCCGGGGAGCACGTGCAGCCGATGCTGTTCCGGCCCGTCGCGGACGAGGCGTACTGCCGGGGGTGCGCGGCCGGGGGCGGAACCGGAACGGGGACCGAACCGCCCGTCCGGTGGCGGTCGACCGACGGTCCCGACGGGCACAATGCCCCCATGACCGCAGACCAGGACCCCGCGCTCCTCCGGCGCTGGAACGCCACCCTGCTCGCCGCCCGCGCCGGACGCGAGGGCCCCGACCCCGCCCCGTACGGGCGGAACCTGCTCGCCCGCTGGGCCGAGCCGCAGCGCCGGTACCACACGGTCGACCACCTGCGGGCGGTCCTCGACCGCATCGACGAGCTGGCCGACCAGGGCGGCGAGGGCGGTGAGCTGGAACTCGTACGGCTCGCCGCCTGGTTCCACGACGCCGTCTACCGCCCCGACCGCTCGGAGAACGAGGAGCGCTCGGCGCTCCTGGCCGAGAAGGCCCTCGCCGAGGCGGGCCTCACCCCGCACGAGGTGACCGAGGTCGCCCGTCTGGTGCGCCTGACCGTCACCCACGACCCGGACGGCGGCGACCTCAACGGCGAGACGCTCTGCGACGCGGACCTCGCGGTCCTGGCGAGCGACCCCGCCGCGTACGCGGCGTACGCGGCGGCGGTCCGCGAGGAGTACGGCTTCGTCCCCGACGACGCCTTCCGCGAGGGCCGCGCCGCCGTCCTGCGCCACCTCCTCGACCTCCCCCGGCTCTTCCGCACCCCCTACGGGGCGGCGGTGTGGGAGGAGCGGGCGCGCGAGAACGTGGAGCGGGAGCTGAAGGAACTGACCGGACGGGCGGGCTGAGGCGCCCGCGACAAAACCACTACTCGCTCGTCAGCGGCCCTTGTTAGCCTCCGGCACGCGGTCCGTGATCACGGACCGCGACCGCTTTCAGGGGAGGGACGCTTGTCCAGTCGGAAGCCCGGTCGCGCGAGACGCGCCGGAAGAGGGTCGTACGCGGGGTGGGGCGCGGCGGCGACCGTGGCCGCGGTCGTCGCGTCGGTCGTGACGGCCGTGCCCGGCACCGCGCACGCGGCGGACAACCTGCCGCCGGAGCAGCCGCTCGTCCAGGACCTCCGGACGAACTCCGAGCCCTGCGCCACCGGCGACGCGCCCGCGTACGTCGCGACGGAGCCCTTCGTCACGGCCGTGCTGCGCGACCCGGTGGAGGACAACCAGCCCTCCGAGGCCAATATGGTCTCCGGCGAGTTCGAGGCCTGGTGGACGGACGCCTCCGGAGCCGAGCAGCGCCGCACCTACGCCTCCTCGTACCCGCTGCCCTCCGGGACCGCCCAGCGCTGGCAGCTCCCGCCGGACGTACCGGCCGACACCGTCGTCTCGTGGCACGTCCGCGCGAACGACGGCACCGCGGTCTCCGCGTGGAGCTCCGAAGGGGCGGGCGCGGCCTGCCGGTTCGTGATCGACCGCGTGAGCCCGAACGCCCCGGTCGTCACCTCCGAGGAGTACCCGGCGGACCAGTACCGGGACGGCGTCGGCGTGTACGGCTCCTTCACCGTGGACTCCCCGTCGCCCGACGTCGTCGCGTACGAGTACGGCTTCGTCGGCGGCCCCTACGGGACCGCCCGTCCCGCCGAGCCCGGCGGCGGCGCGACCGTCCGCTTCCTGCCGCAGAGGAACGGCCCGGACTACCTGACCGTCCGGGCGATCGACCGGGCGGGCCGGAGCAGCACGAGCGTCTACCACCACTTCTTCGTGAACGCCGGCCGCGTGCCGGTCGCCCACTGGAAGCTGGCCGACGCCGCCGGGTCCACGAGCGCCGCCGCCGAGAAGGGCACGGCCGCCCGGGCCGGCACCGGCGTGACCTTCGGCGGCGCGGCGCCCACCGGCACCTCCCTCACCTCCACGGCCGCGCTCGACGGCAGCCGCCAGGCCTTCCTCACCGCGCCCGCCCCGGCCGTCGACACCCGCGGGACCTTCGCCGTCAGCGCCTGGGTCCGCCCCGCGCGGACCGACCGCGCCATGACGGTCGCGAGCCAGGACGCGGCCGGCGGGTCCGCCTACGTCCTCGGTCTGCGCACGGAGGCCTCCGGCCCCGTCTGGTCCTTCGCCCTCGGCGACGCACGGGTGTCGGGCGGTGCTCCGGAGACCGGCGAGTGGGCGCACCTCCTGGGCCTCCGCGACGCCGAGACCGGTGACGTCCGGCTGTACGTCGACGGCCGCCCGGTGGGCACCGCCGTGCGGGCCGTCCCCGCCGCGGCGACCGGCGCGTTCCAGCTCGGCCGGGCCCGTCAGGGGACCGGCTACGACCGGCACTGGAAGGGCGACCTCGGGGACGTCCGGGTCCACGACCGCGTCGTCGTCGCCGACGAGGTGACCCGGCTCGCCCACCGGCAGCCGAAGCGGCTCGGCCACTGGGCCCTGGAGACCGCGACGGACGGCGCCAGCCCGGGGGCGGCCGGTGACGGACCGCTGCGGCTCCGCACCGGGGCGACGATCCACCGGGGCCCCGACGGGTCCTGCGTCCCGGACCTCGACCCCGACTGCCCGGACGTGCCGTACGCCCTGGTCGGCGACGGCCACCTGACCCTGGACGGCAAGGCCGGTCACGCCGTCGCCGACGGGCCGGTCGTGGACACCTCGGAGAGCTTCAGCGTCGGCGTGACCGTGCGGCTCGCGGACCCCGAACCGGCCCGCCCGATGACCGTGCTGTCCGTGCCCGGCACGTACGCGGACGCCTTCAAGGTGCGCTACAGCCCGTCGGCCCGCGCCTGGCAGCTCGTCGTGCCGAAGCGGGACAAGGCCGGCGCGCCCGAGCTGGTCCTCTCGCAGATCGTCCCGGCGGACGGCGGCCAGGGCCAGGGCCACCACCTGGCCGTCGTCCACGACGACGCGACCAACACGGTCAAGCTGTACCTCGACGGGTACACCAACGCGAGTGCGACCGCCGCCCTTCCGACGTCCTGGCGCGGCACCGGTCCGCTCCAGATCGGCCGCGGCCTCACCGCCCGCGGTCCCGGCGAGTACCTGCGCGGGGACGTGGACGAGGTCCAGGCGTACTCCGGCGCGCTGCGGGACAGGGACGTCATCGGGCTCGGCGGCGGCGGCGAGCCCTGCCTCTGCTGAGCGGCGCCCCCCGGTGAGGGGCCGCCCGGCCCCGGCCGGGAACGGGCGGCCCCTCCGTGCCCCCGGGGCGCGTGTCCCTGGGGCGCACGCCCCCGGGGCACGCGCCCCAGGGACGTATCCACATGCCAAGACGGTCCGGCAGGACGGAATGACAGGCATGAATCCACGGTTGACCCATGTCATGCCGCCTTCCTCAGCCGAGCCCGCCCCCACCGGGACCACCGCCCCCACGAGCACCCGCATGCCGACGGCCGTCTACATCCTCGGCCTCTCCGTCTTCGCGCTCGGGACGAGCGAGTTCATGCTCTCCGGGCTGCTCCCGGCCATCGCGGAGGACATGGACGTCTCCATCCCGCGCGCCGGGCTGCTCATCTCGGCCTTCGCGATCGGCATGGTGGTGGGCGCCCCGCTGCTCGCCGTGGCGACCCTGAGGCTCCCCCGCAAGACGACCCTGATCTCCCTGATCACCGTCTTCGGCCTGGGGCAGGTCGCGGGCGCCCTCGCGCCGAACTACGGGGTGCTCTTCGCCTCCCGGGTCGTGAGCGCGCTCGCCTGCGCCGGGTTCTGGGCGGTCGGCGCGGCCGTCGCCATCGCGATGGTGCCGGTGAACACGCGGGCCCGGGCCATGGCCGTCATGATCGGCGGGCTCTCCATAGCCAACGTCCTCGGCGTCCCCGCCGGCGCCTTCCTCGGCGACCACCTCGGCTGGCGCTCCGCCTTCTGGGCGGTCGGCCTCGCCTCCGCGATCGCCCTCGTCGGCGTCCTCACCCGCATCCCGCGCATCCCGGTCCCCGAGACCCGGCCCCGGCTCCGGCGGGAGCTGACGATCTACCGCGACCGCCAGGTCCTCCTCTCGGTCGTCGTCACCGCGCTCGCGGCAGGCGGCGTCTTCTGCGCCTTCTCGTACCTCGCCCCGCTCCTCACCGACGTCTCCGGCCTCGACAAGGGCTGGGTCTCGGTCGTCCTCGGGCTCTTCGGCATCGGCGCCCTGGTGGGCACGACGATCGGCGGCCGGGTCGCGGACGCGCACCTCTTCGGGGTGATGCTCAGCGGCATCGCCGCCTCGACCGTCTTCCTGGTCGCCCTGGCGCTCTTCGCGTCCAGCCCGGTCGTCACGGTCCTGCTGGCCTTCCTCCTCGGCGTCTCCGCCTTCTACACCGCCCCGGCCCTCAACGCCCGCATGTTCAACGTGGCCGGTGCCGCCCCCACCCTCGCCGGCGCCACCACCACCGCCGCCTTCAACCTCGGCAACACCGGCGGCCCCTGGCTCGGCGGCACGGTCATCGACGCGGGCCTCGGCTTCGCCTCCACGGCCTGGGCGGGCGCGGCGATGACGGCGGTGGGGCTGGGAACGGCCGCGGTGGCCCTGAGGCTCTCCCGGCGGACGCCGGGCGGCGGCCACGTCGTGACCGGGAGCGGGGCGGCCGCCCCCGCGAAGGACGGCCGGGAGCCGTCGTCCCTGTCGGGCTGAGGCAGGGATCCTCCGCGTACGCCCTCCGGTCCTGCGGAATCGCGTACGCCCTCCGGCCCGGCGGGGCCGCGTACGTCCTCCGGTCCTGCGGGGCCGCGTACGTCCTCCGGTCCTGCGGGGCGGGTCAGCCCGCCGACCGTCCCTTCGGCCGTCGCAGGCCCGCCGCGGTGAGGCGGCGGAGGAGTTCCTTCGAGCCGACCTCGACCGCGCCGCCGGTCACCGCGGCCGCGTAGTAGTGGGACGGGATGTCGTAGTGGTCCCGCTCGAAGGCGCGGCGCGGGGCGCCGATCGTGGCCGCGAAGGCGTGCAGCTCCTCGAAGGAGACGTCGCTGACCAGGTGCGACCACATGCGGCCGTGCCCCGGCCAGGTCGGCGGGTCGATGTAGAGCGTCATGCGCGGACCCCTCCCGCCGCCCCGGTCCCGCCGCTCACGTCAGGCCGCCCACCGGCGCCACCACCACGCCCTGCTCGCCGCAGACCCAGTGCGGGTCCGGGCCGAGTTCCGGCTCCACGTCGAGGGCGTGCGGGTCGCCCGAGGCGCAGACGGGGCAGATCGGCCAGCGCCCGTACCGTTCGAGCAGGGCGTCCTGCACGTCCTGGGCGACGAGCCCCGCCACGTACGACACCCCCTCCGGCCACTGCTCGACCCACCAGCGCCGGTGGGTCACCGCGTCCTCCACCATCGACACCATCTCGGCGGCGGCGACCTGCCGGGCCGCGAGATCGGCCAGTACCAGCGCGCGGGCGGTGTGCAGCGCCTGCTCCACCGCGTCGATCTCGTCCATGCCCTCATTGTCACCCGGCCCGGAAGCCGCCGGAAAGGGCGAAGGTCCCTTCCGGTTCCGGACACCGGAAGGGGCTTGTCGCACCACCTTTCCGAAAGTATCTTTCAGGCGTGACCAATGACGTGAAGGAAAGTTTCACCAGCGACGCGCCCCCCGCCCCCGCCGCCCTCGCGGCCAAGGTGCGGACCCTGGCGCCCTCCATGACCCGCTCCATGCAGCGCGTCGCCGAGGCCGTCGCCGGAGACCCGGCCGGCTGCGCCGCCCTCACGGTCACCGGCCTCGCCGAGCTCACCGGCACCAGCGAGGCGACCGTCGTCCGCACCGCCCGCCTCCTCGGCTACCCCGGCTACCGCGACCTGCGCCTCGCCCTCGCCGGACTCGCCGCCCAGCAGCAGTCCGGCCGCGCGCCCGCCGTCACCGCCGACATCGCCGTGGACGACCCCATCGCCGACGTCGTCGCCAAGCTGGCCTACGACGAGCAGCAGACCCTCGCCGACACCGCCGCCGGGCTCGACACCGTCCAGCTCGGCGCCGCCGTCGCCGCCCTCGCCACCGCCCGCCGCGTCGACATCTACGGCGTCGGCGCCTCCGGGCTCGTCGCGCAGGACCTCGGCCAGAAGCTGCTCCGGATCGGCCTGGTCGCCCACGCCCACAGCGACCCGCACCTCGCCGTCACCAACGCCGTGCAGCTCCGCTCCGGCGACGTCGCCCTCGCCATCACCCACTCCGGTTCGACCGGCGACGTCATAGAACCGCTCCGGGTCGCCTTCGACCACGGCGCCACCACCGTCGCGATCACCGGCCGCCCGGACGGCCCCGTCACCCAGTACGCCGACCACGTCCTCACCACCTCCACCGCCCGCGAGAGCGAACTGCGCCCCGCGGCCATGTCGTCCCGCACCAGCCAACTCCTGGTCGTGGACTGCCTGTTCACCTGCGTCACCCAGCGGACGTACGAGACGGCCGCCCCGGCCCTCGCCGCCTCCTACGAGGCCCTGGCCCACCGGCACTCGCCCCGCACCCGCTGAACCGCGACCCGCACCACCCGCACCCGTAGAGCCCCGGCGCCGACGACGCCGCCGTACCGAAAGAGCCGCACGTGTCCGCTTCCGCTTCCACGTACTCCGAACTCCGCGCCCAGCTCGCCACCCTCACCACCGAGGCCTTCCGCCCCGAGCTCGCGGAGATCGACCAGCTCCCGACCCTGGAGATCGCCCGCACCATGAACGGCGAGGACCAGACCGTCCCCGCCGCCGTGGCCCGGCAGCTCCCCGCCATCGCCGCCGCCATCGACGCCGCCGCCGCGCGGATGGCCCGCGGCGGCCGCCTGATCTACATGGGCGCGGGGACCGCCGGACGCCTCGGCGTCCTCGACGCCAGCGAGTGCCCGCCCACCTTCAACACCGACCCCGCCGAGGTCGTCGGGCTCATCGCGGGCGGCCCCTCCGCCATGGTCAAGGCCGTCGAGGGCGCCGAGGACTCCGGGGAGCTCGCCGTCGAGGACCTCACCGCGCTCGGCCTCACCCCGGACGACACCGTCGTCGGCATCTCCGCCTCCGGCCGCACCCCGTACGCCGTCGGCGCCGTCGAGCACGCCCGCGCCCTCGGCGCGCTCACCCTCGGCCTGTCCTGCAACGCCGACAGCGCGCTCGCCGCCGCCGCCGAGCACGGCATCGAGGTCGTCACCGGCCCCGAGCTGCTCACCGGCTCCACCCGGCTCAAGGCCGGCACCGCCCAGAAGCTCGTCCTCAACATGATCTCGACGATCACGATGATCCGGCTCGGCAAGACGTACGGGAACCTGATGGTCGACGTCCGCGCCTCCAACGAGAAGCTCCAGGCCCGCTCGCGGCGGATCGTCGCGCTGGCCACCGGCGCGCCCGACGAGCGGATCGAGTCCGCGCTCGCCGCCGCCGACGGCGAGGTGAAGAACGCGATCCTCATGATCCTCGCGGACGTCGACGCCCCGGCCGCCGCCGAGCTCCTCACGGACTCCCGGGGCCACCTGCGCGCCGCGCTGCACGCCCGGTAGACCCCGCACGGCCCCCTCCCCCACACAGCAAGGCACCACCGCACCATGAGCACAGACGACAAGAACCGCGCCGTCGCCGCCGCGATCCTCCCCCTCGTCGGCGGCGCCGGGAACATCACCTCCGTCGCCCACTGCATGACCCGCCTCCGCCTCGGCCTGCGGGACCGCTCGCTCGTCCGGGACGAGGAGCTCAAGGCCCTGCCGGCCGTGATGGGCGTCGTGGAGGACGACACGTACCAGATCGTCCTCGGGCCGGGCACGGTCGCCCGCGTGACCCCGGAGTTCGAGGCCCTGACGGCCGAGGCGCCGGCGGACGGCGCCCCGGCGGACCCGACGTCCTCCGCCGACGGCCTCGCGGCGCAGGGCGCGGCGATCAGGGCGGCCCGGAAGGCGCGGAACCAGACCCCGTTCAAGCTGTTCCTCCGCCGGATCGCGAACGTCTTCGTGCCGCTGATCCCCGCCCTCATCGGCTGCGGCATCATCGCCGGCCTCAACGGCCTCCTGGTCAACCTCGGGTGGCTCCCCGCCGTCACCCCCGCCCTCGCCGCCATGGCCAGCGGCTTCATGGCCCTCATCGCGGTCTTCGTCGGCTTCAACACGGCGAAGGAGTTCGGCGGCACCCCGATCCTCGGCGGCGCGGTCGCGGCGATCATCGTCTTCCCCGGCGTCGCCAAGGTCGACGCCTTCGGCCAGACGCTCTCCCCCGGCCAGGGCGGTGTGCTCGGCGCGCTGGGCGCGGCGGTCCTCGCGGTGTACGTGGAGAAGTGGTGCCGCCGGTGGGTGCCGGAGTCCCTGGACGTCCTGGTCACCCCGACGCTCACGGTCCTGGTCTCCGGCCTGGTCACGATCTTCGGCCTGATGTTCGTCGCGGGCGAGGTCTCCACCGCGATCGGCGACTTCGCCGACTGGCTCCTCGCGCACGCCGGAGCGGGCGCGGGCCTCGTCCTGGGCGGGCTCTTCCTGCCGCTGGTGATGCTGGGCCTGCACCAGGCGCTCATTCCGATCCACACCACGCTCATCGAACAGCAGGGCTACACCGTCCTGCTGCCCATCCTCGCGATGGCGGGCGCGGGCCAGGTCGGCGCGGCGATGGCGGTCTACCTCAAGCTCCCGCGCAACGGCTCCCTCCGCCGCACCATCAAGTCCGCCCTCCCGGCCGGCTTCCTGGGCGTCGGCGAGCCCCTGATCTACGGCGTCTCGCTCCCCCTGGGCCGCCCCTTCGTCACCGCCTGCGTGGGCGGCGCGTTCGGCGGCGGCTTCGTCGGCCTCTTCAGCATGCTGGGCGACAAGGTCGGTTCGACCGCGATCGGCCCGTCGGGCTGGGCCCTCTTCCCGCTCCTCGACGGCAACCACGGCCTGGGCCGGACGATCGCGATCTACGCGGGCGGCCTCCTCGTCGGCTACCTGGCCGGCTTCGCAGCGACGTACTTCTGGGGCTTCAGCGCCCGGCTCCTGGAGGAGTTCGACGTGGAGACGGAGGCGGGAACGGTCGAGGTGACCGCCTCGACGGGCGCGACGGGCCCGTCGGACCCCGAAGCGGAGCCGACCCCGGAACCGGCCAAGCTCTGACACCCCCGTACGGAAGGACCGGGCCGCTCCCTAGACTCCGCGCCCATGACCACCACGCAGCGCATCGCCGCCGACCTCGCCCCCACCGGAGTCCTCCGCGCCTCCGTCAACCTCGGGAACCCGGTGCTCGCCCGGGGCACCCCCGAGAACCCCTCCGGGATCACCGTCGACCTGGCCCGGGAGATCGGGGCGCGGCTCGGGGTCGGGGTCGAGCCGCTCTGCTTCGACGCGGCGCGGAAGTCGTTCGAGGCGATGGCGGACGGGCGGGCCGACCTCTGCTTCCTCGCCGTGGACCCGGCGCGCGAGGCGGAGGTCGCGTTCACCGCCCCGTACGTCGTCATCGAGGGCGTGTACGCCGTGCCGCGCGACTCCGCGCTCAGCACCGTGGAGGAGGTCGACGCCCCCGGCGTCCGGATCGGGGTCAAGAAGGGGTCCGCCTACGACCTGTTCCTGTCCCGCACCCTCGCCCACGCGACCGTCGTGCGCGGGGAGGAGGGCGTCGACGTCTTCCGCGCCGAGGGCCTGGAGGCGGGCGCGGGCATCCGGCAGCCCCTGACCGCGTACGTACGGGAGAACCCCGGCGTCCGGCTGATCGAGGGCCGCTTCATGGAGATCCGGCAGGCGGTCGGCACGACGCTCTCCCGCGCCCCGGAGACCCTCGCCTTCCTGCGCGACACGGTCGAGGAGCTGAAGGCGAACGGCTTCGTCACGGACGCGCTGCGCCGCGCGGGGCAGGACACGGGCCTGCTGGCCCCCTGACCTCCGTCGGGGACCGGTCGCGGGCCCGAACGACCTGCGGTGCCCCAACGCCCGAGGGCGGCACCCCCCGTGGGGGTGCCGCCCTCGTTCGCGTCCAGCGACGAACCGCCGATCCCGGGATCCGGAGATCCCCGAGGATCAGAAGTCCATGTCACCGCCCGGCATGCCGCCGCCGGCCGGCGCGGCGGCCTTCTCCGGCTTGTCGGCGATGACGGCCTCGGTGGTGAGGAACAGCGCGGCGATCGACGCGGCGTTCTGCAGCGCGGAGCGCGTCACCTTCGCCGGGTCGATGATGCCCTCGGCGATGAGGTCGACGTACTCGTTGGTCGCGGCGTTCAGGCCGTGGCCGACGGGCAGGTTGCGGACCTTCTCCGCCACGACGCCGCCCTCGAGGCCGGCGTTGACGGCGATCTGCTTCAGCGGGGCCTCCAGGGCCAGCTTCACGATCGCGGCACCGGTGGCCTCGTCGCCGGAGAGGTCGGCCTCCAGCTTCTCGAAGACGGTGGACGCCTGGAGCAGGGCCACGCCACCGCCGGCGACGATGCCCTCCTCGACGGCCGCCTTCGCGTTGCGAACGGCGTCCTCGATGCGGTGCTTGCGCTCCTTGAGCTCGACCTCGGTCGCGGCGCCGGCCTTGATGACGGCCACGCCGCCGGCCAGCTTCGCGAGGCGCTCCTGGAGCTTCTCGCGGTCGTAGTCCGAGTCGCTGTTCTCGATCTCGGCGCGGATCTGGTTCACGCGACCGGCGACCTGCTCGCTGTCACCGGCACCGTCGACGATGGTGGTCTCGTCCTTGGTGATGACGACCTTGCGGGCGCGGCCCAGCAGGTCGAGGCCCGCGTTCTCCAGCTTGAGGCCGACCTCCTCGGAGATGACCGTGCCGCCGGTGAGGATGGCGATGTCGTTCAGCATGGCCTTGCGGCGGTCGCCGAAGCCCGGGGCCTTGACCGCGACGGACTTGAAGGTGCCGCGGATCTTGTTGACGACCAGGGTCGACAGGGCCTCGCCCTCGACGTCCTCGGCGATGATCAGCAGCGGCTTGCCCGACTGCATGACCTTCTCCAGGAGCGGGAGGAGGTCCTTCACGGAGGAGATCTTGGAGTTGACGATCAGGAGGTAGGGGTCGTCGAGCGACGCCTCCATGCGCTCCATGTCAGTGGCGAAGTACGCCGAGATGTAGCCCTTGTCGAAGCGCATGCCCTCGGTGAGCTCCAGCTCCAGACCGAAGGTCTGGGACTCCTCGACGGTGATGACGCCTTCCTTGCCGACCTTGTCCATCGCCTCGGCGATGAGCTCGCCGATCTGGGTGTCGGCGGCGGAGATGGAGGCCGTGGAGGCGATCTGCTCCTTGGTCTCGACGTCCTTCGCCTGCTCGAGCAGGGCGCCGGAGACGGCCTCGACGGCCTTCTCGATGCCGCGCTTGAGGGCCATCGGGTTGGCACCGGCGGCGACGTTGCGGAGGCCCTCGCGGACGAGCGCCTGGGCGAGGACGGTGGCGGTGGTCGTGCCGTCGCCGGCGACGTCGTCCGTCTTCTTGGCGACTTCCTTGACCAGCTCGGCGCCGATCTTCTCGTACGGGTCCTCGAGCTCGATCTCCTTGGCGATGGAGACACCATCGTTGGTGATCGTGGGGGCGCCCCACTTCTTCTCGAGGACGACGTTGCGGCCCTTGGGGCCGAGGGTGACCTTGACGGCGTCAGCGAGCTGGTTCATGCCGCGCTCGAGACCGCGCCGGGCCTCCTCGTCGAACGCGATGATCTTGGCCATGTGAAGTGGTCCTCCCGGACATGGGGTGGATAACGCTCCAGGACCGCGCCGACGCCCGCGACGGACGGCCTCCGCAGCTCCGCGTGGTTCCTTGCCCCACCCGGCCGGCGACCTCGTCTGCCCGATCCTCGTAGCACTCTCACCTTCCGAGTGCTAACGCCAATGATTAGCACTCGCCCCATGAGAGTGCAAGCCGTTCCGGAGGAACGTCGATGGGGGGTGGCGGTCGGGCGACGGGAGGGCGCAAGCGACTCTCGGGTTTCGGGAAGGGAGCGGGAAGGGGCGGCCAGGGTCGGAGGGGGGTCCGGGAACGCGTGAGGGGCCCGCGTCCCCTGGGGGATGCGGGCCCCTCGACGGCGTTGCGTCGGTGGCCGATCGCGCCGCGCTCAGACGGCGAGCTTGACCATGTCCGCCTGCGGACCCTTCTGGCCCTGCGAGATCTCGAACTCGACTCGCTGTCCCTCTTCGAGGCTGCGGTAGCCATCCATCTGGATCGCGCTGTAGTGGACGAAAACATCCGCACCACCGTCGACCGCGATGAAGCCGTAGCCCTTCTCCGCGTTGAACCACTTGACGGTGCCCTGAGCCATGCCTAACTCCCCTATTACTGGCCCTTGCGCGGGGCCGCACTTCACGAACCCCGGGTCAGACCCTGCGCCGGAACGCGTCGACCGCCGCTGAATGTATCTGTCCAACTGCCCTCTGCAACAGGCCATTCGGGCGAGAATTCTGGGCAGCACGGAGAGGAGAATTGGGGAGGTTCCCCTGAATCGCGGGGCAAGTCGGGCCCGGCAAAGCGCGCAGAAGGTGCACAACGCGCACACAGTTTGACTGCTTCTTGTCAGGTCGAGGCGCGTTTTCATATGCACCCGGCATGAGCAGTGGAGGGGGCTTCCCCAACTCTACCGCGCTCAACCATGCAGAATTGCCCCTTCCGCTTATGGACGCGGAAGGGGCAATTCAAGAAAGACGGGACAACGGGTACCGCTCGGGAAACGCGGCTCAGCAGCCGCCGGCGACCGCCGGGATGATCGAGACGCCGGAGCCGGCCGGGGTGGCCGTCTCCAGGCCCTGCTCGAAGCGCACGTCGTCGTCGTTCACGTAGACGTTGACGAAGCGGCGCAGCTTGCCCTGGTCGTCCAGGACGCGGGCGGCGATGCCCGTGTGGTTCTTCTCCAGGTCCGCGATGACCTCGGCGAGGGTCGCGCCCTCGGCCCGGACCTCGGACTGCCCGCCGGTGTAGGTGCGGAGGATGGTGGGGATGCGGACGTTCACTGCCATGGCTTCTTGACCTTTCGGGGGACCGGAGGAGTTCAGTGGGCCAGGCCGGCGTCGCGGAACGCGTCCAGGCTCGGGCGGATGGTGACGGTCTCCCGAGAGGTGTCGGCCACCGCGTCCAGGGTCTTGAGCCCGTCGCCGGTGTTGATGACGACGGTGGTGAGCTCCGGGTCGATCAGGCCGTTCTCCACGAGCTTGCGCGCGACGCCGACGGTCACGCCGCCCGCGGTCTCGGCGAAGATGCCCTCGGTCCGCGCGAGCAGCTTGATCGCGTCGACGACCTGCTCGTCGTTCACGTCCTCCACGGCGCCGCCGGTGCGGCGGGCGATGTCGAGGACGTACGGGCCGTCGGCCGGGTTGCCGATCGCGAGCGACTTGGCGATCGTGTTCGGCTTCTGGGGCCGCACGACGTCGTGGCCCTCCTTGAAGGCCACCGACACCGGGGAGCAGCCCTCGGCCTGGGCGCCGAAGATCTTGTACGGCTTGTCCTCGACGAGGCCCAGCTTGATGAGCTCCTGGATGCCCTTGTCGATCTTGGTGAGCTGGGAGCCGGACGCGATCGGGATGACGATCTGGTCGGGGACGACCCAGCCGAGCTGCTCGCAGATCTCGTACGCGAGCGTCTTGGAGCCCTCGCCGTAGTACGGGCGCAGGTTGACGTTCACGAAGCCCCAGCCCTCGCCGAGCGGGTCGCCGATGAGCTCCGAGCAGAAGCGGTTGACGTCGTCGTAGTTGCCCTCGATGGCGACGAGGTCACCGCCGTAGACGCCGGCCATGACGACCTTGCCCTCCTCCAGGTCGTGCGGGATGAACACGCAGGAGCGGAAGCCGGCGCGGGCGGCGGCGGCGCCGACGGCGCCGGCCAGGTTGCCGGTGGAGGAGCAGGAGAGGGTGGTGAAGCCGAAGGCGCGGGCGGCCTCGATGGCCTGGGCGACGACCCGGTCCTTGAAGGAGTGGGTCGGGTTCCCGGAGTCGTCCTTGACGAAGAGCCTGCCGGGGGCGACGCCGATCTCGCGGGCCAGGTTGTCGGCCTTGACGAGCGGGGTCCAGCCGGGGTTCAGGTTCGGCTTCTCGGCGACGTCGGCTGGGACGGGCAGGAGGGGGGCGTAGCGCCAGATGCTGGCGGGGCCGGCCTCGATGCGCTTCCGCAGCTCCTCGGGGTCGCCGACCGGCAGGTCGTACGCGACTTCGAGCGGTCCGAAACAGAGCTCGCAGGCGAAGATCGGGCCGAGGGCGAAGACTTCACCGCATTCGCGACAGGAGAGCCCGGACGCGGAACCGAGGTCGACGGTGGTGGCGGGTGCGACGGTCTGTACAGCCATGGAGGGGAGGCCCTTTCTCCTCATCTTTCTCAATGGCGAATTTTTCGCCATGAGACGGATTTGGCACCTTCCCTAGCCGGGGGCCTCGGTGGATCACGAGACGAACCGACTGGAGGGTTGCCGGGGCTTCAACGGGCCGTTTCCCTCTGCCCCTCTGGATGAGCGGTATTCGATTGTGGAAGCACCGGGACTTTCGTTCCCGTGCTCCGACGCGGTCGCCACCCCGACGTGCGCGGGGTCGCTGCGTTGTTCAAGACTGTAACCGAAGGCCCGGGCGCTTGGACGGCCCGTCCGAACCGCGAGATGGAGATCACGTGCTGGAAGAGGTGGAGCGCTGGCTGTCCCGGCGGTCCTGGTCCGTGGCGGACCGGCCGCTGGAGCGGATCCTCGCCGCCAAGCGCTCGACGACGGTCAGCGTGGTGCTGCCGGCGCTGAACGAGGAGGCGACCGTCGGGGACATCGTGGGCGTGATCCGCCGCGAGCTGATGTCGGAGGCGGTGCCGCTCGTCGACGAGCTGGTGGTGCTCGACTCGGGCTCCACGGACCGCACGGCGGAGGTCGCGGCGGCGGCCGGGGCGCGGGTGGTGGCGCGCGACGGCATACTCCCCCGGATACCGGCCGTGCCCGGCAAGGGCGAGGTCCTGTGGCGGTCACTGATGGTGACGGGCGGGGACGTGGTCTGCTTCGTGGACGCGGACCTGCGGGACTTCTCGGCGGACTTCGTGACGGGGATCGTGGGCCCGCTCCTGACCGACCCCGAGGTGCACCTCGTGAAGGCGATGTACGACCGCCCGCTGGGCGACGCGCCCGGCCAGGGCGGCCGGGTGACGGAGCTGATGGCGCGCCCGGTGCTCAACCTGCACTGGCCGCAACTGGCCGGCTTCGTGCAGCCGCTCGGCGGCGAGTACGCGGCCCGCCGCTCGCTCCTGGAGCGGCTGCCCTTCCCGGTCGGTTACGGAGTGGAGCTGGGACTCCTCGTGGACGCGCTGCACACGGTGGGCCTGGACGGGCTCGCGCAGGTGGACGTGGGGGTCCGCAAGCACCGGCACCAGGACGGGCACGCGCTCGGCCGGATGGCGGCGACGATCTACCGGACGGCGCAGCTCCGGCTGTCGCGGGGGCACCTGGTGCGGCCGTGGCTGACCCAGTTCGAGCGGGGGGAGGCGGGCTTCGAGCCGCGGACGTACCCGGTGGACACGGAGGAGCGGCCGCCGATGACGGAGATCGCGGAGTACGCGCGCCGCCGCGTGGCGTAACGCGTTCTCATGACCCGTTTTACATACATTCATCTGCCATGGGTTCCATGGGCTTCGGGCGAGGTGCGGGCAGGGTACTGACGACGGCGGGCGTGGCGGCGGCCGCACTCCTGGCGACGGCGACGGGCGCGGCTCCCGCGCCCGCGCCGGAGTCCGTCTCCGCGCCCCCGGCATCCGTGCCCCCGGCCTCCGTCTCCGCGCTCCCGGCCTCCGTCCCGGCCTCCCCGGCGCCGGGCGCGCACGGCGGCCGGTCCGTCACCCCGGCGCGGGCGCGGGGCGGCGAGGAACGGCTCTGGCTGTTCGGCGGCCTGGTGACGGCGCTGGCGGCGACGGGCCTGGTGGCGAGGGCGGCCCTGCGCGACCGCACCGACCTCTGAGGTCCCGCGAAGCCCCTCCCGGGCTCCCGCTGACGCTCCGTGGCCGAGATCCCCCCGTCTTGTATACGTACGTTTGAGCGTTTACGGGACGGGCTAGGTTCGCCACATGGCTACTGTGCTCGTCGCATCCAACCGCGGTCCCGTCTCGTACGTGCTCGGCGAGGACGGCTCGCTCGACACCCGCAGGGGCGGCGGCGGTCTGGTCTCCGGCCTGAGCGCCGTCTCCTCGCAGGACAGCGTGTGGGTGTGCGCGGCGCTCGGCGAGGGCGACCGGGAGGCGGTCCGGCGCGGGGTCGGGGAGCCCGGCGTGCGGATGCTGGACATCGACCCGGACGTGTACGCGGACGCGTACAACGGCATCGCGAACTCGGTGCTGTGGTTCCTCCACCACCACCTGTACGACGTCCCGCGCGAGCCCGTGTACGACGCGGAGTTCCGGCGCCGGTGGGAGTCCTACCGCGCCTACAACCGCGCCTTCGCGGAGGCGCTGGCCGGGGCGGCGGACGAGGGGGCGGCGGTCCTGGTGCAGGACTACCACCTGGCCCTGGTCCCCGGGCAGCTCCGCGAGCTGCGCCCGGACCTGCGGATCGCGCACTTCACCCACACCCCGTGGGCGTCCCCGGAGTACCTGCGGATGCTGCCGGACGACATCCGCGAGGAGCTGCTGTGGGGCATGCTCGGCGCGGACGAGCTGGGCTTCCACACGACGGCCTGGGCCGAGGCCTTCGCGGCGGGCGCGGACGTGACGGGCACCGGGACGCGCGTCGCGGTGCACCCGCTCGGCGTCGACGCGGAGGAGCTGCGGGCGCTGGCGTACCGGCCGGCGGTGGACGAGCGGCTCGCGGAGCTGCGGGCGGAGGTCGGCGACCGGAAGACCATCGTCCGCGTGGACCGCACCGAGCTGTCGAAGAACATCCTGCGCGGCCTGCTGGCATACCGCGAGCTCCTGACCGCCCACCCGGAGTGGCGCGGCCGGGTGGTGCACCTGGCGTCGGCCTACCCCTCGCGCCAGGACCTGGAGGTCTACCGCTCGTACACGACCGCCGTGGCGGCCCTGGCGGAGGAGATCAACGCCGAGTTCGGCACGGAGGACTGGACGCCGGTCCTGGTCTCGGTGAAGGACGACTTCACCCGCTCCCTGGCGGCCTACCGCCTGGCGGACGTGGCCCTGGTGAACCCGGTCCGCGACGGCATGAACCTCGTGGCCAAGGAGATACCGGTGGTCTCGGAGGAGGGCTGCGCCCTCGTCCTGTCCCGGGAGGCGGGCGCGTACGAGGAACTGGGCGAGGACGCCCTCACGGTGAACCCCTTCGACGTCTCGGCGACCGCCGAGGCCCTCCACGCGGCCCTCACGATGCCCCCCTCCGAGCGCGCCGACCGCACCAAGCGCCTGGCGACGGCGTCCACGGCCCTGCCGCCGCAGCGCTGGTTCCTGAACCAACTGGAGGCGCTGAGGAACCCCGCGTAGGGCGTCCTCGCCCGGTTCCTCCGCGAGGCGCCTCCTGCGCGGGGCGGCCCGGTCAGGCCCGGAGGGCGTAGAACAGCAGGCTCCGCATCTCCTCCCAGCGCTGGAGGATGTCGCTCCGGCGGCTGAGCGCGTCCGAGATGTGCTGCATGCCGAAGAAGGCCGAGAGCAGCACCCGCGCGGCGGCCTCCGGCTCCACGCCCGGGCGCAGCTCCCCGTCCTCGCGGGCCTGCTCCATCAGATCGGTGAGCAGGCCCGCCCAGCTCACGTACGGCTGCGGCAAGTCGGCCTCGATCAGCGGCCGTTCCAACTGCAGCCGGGCGCCGGCCTGCATGACCGGGTCCGTGTGGAAGGCCTGTGCCGCCCGGTCGAGGACCTCCCGGAGGGTGTCCATCGGCCCCAGGCCCGTGGCCCGCACCTCCTCGATCACCGCCGGCCAGCGGCCGTAGTGGTTCTCGACCACGGCCAGCGCCAGCGCCTCCTTGCTGCGGAAGTGGAAGTACACCGCCCCCTTGGTCATGCCGACGCGGTCGGCCACGTTCAGCATCGAGGTGGTGCGGTAGCCCTTCTCCGCGAAGAGCTCCGCTGCGGCGCTCAGGATCTGAGCACGCGTCAGGAAGGCTCTCTCCTGCTTGAGTTCGGGACCGTCGGGGACGGACTCGGTGGCCGGGTCTCTCGGTGTCGACGTCACGCGTCCAACCTCTCATCGAGCGGTCCGGTGGAGCTCGGCACCACCCTTAAAGTCATTGCAATATACCTTCCGGCAGGTATATTTTCGATCCGGTCAAGGGCTCGTCGAGCCCTTCCGAGCGCCTCACGCTCCTTTCCCGTTCAGCTCGCACGCGCGTTTTCCCTGGGGGGATTCTTCATGCCTGTGCTCGAAACGACGGCGATACCGCAGCAGCTTCCGAGCCCCGTCCCGACCGTCGGCCGCGGCCCGTCCCACGCCCTGCCGACGGCACGCGAACTGGTCCACAAGACCCAGCCCTCCGAGGTGCTGGTCACCGACGCGGCCCGCCTGGGCGAGGACCGGTTCGCGGTGGCCGCCCTCTGGCCGCACGACCACCTCCTCTACCAGCCCGTCGCCGGCGGGGCCGCCGACCCCACCCTGCTGGTGGAGACCGCCCGCCAGGCGGCCGCCCACATCAGCCACCGCTTCTACGACGTGCCGCTGCGGGGCATGCCCTTCGTCCTGACCACGTTCGAGGCCGACATCGACGCGCCCGGCCTGCCCCACGCCCACGCGGGCGCCCTCCCCGTCCTGCTGGACGCGGTCTGCACCCGCACGACCGTCTCGCCCGGACGCCTCGGGCTGGCGATGGAGGTCACCTTCCACATCGGGGGCCTCCGCCGGGGCCGCGCCCGCTTACGGTGGGAGGTCATGGGCGAGCGCCGCTACGCGATCCTGCGCGGCCGCAGGTGCCCCACCCCTCCGCCCACTCCGCTCCCGCCCTCCGCGCCGGCCCTGCCGCTGCCGCCCCACGTCGTGGGCCGCCGCCGTGCCGCCGACGTCCTGCTGGCCCCGCCTCCCGGCGCGGAACCCGACGCCTGGCGTCTGGTCCTGGACCGCGGCCACCCGGTCTACTTCGACCACGAGAGCGACCACATTCCCGGCATGGTCCTCCTGGAGGCCATGCGCCAGGCGGCGCACGCCGCCACCTTCGCCGCCTCGGGCCCGGCCGGGAGCTGGTCACCGCTGTCGCTGGCGGTGTCCTTCGAGCTGTTCGGCGCGCTCGACGCGCCCGTGACCGTCCACGCCCACCGGTCGCCGGACCCGGAGGCCTCCGGCCACGCCGACTTCCACCTCACCGCCACCCAGTTCGACCGCACCCTGGTCCGGGCGCGGCTTCGCGGTGCGGCGCCCTCCCGCAGACACGCGGCCGAGGAGGCGCCGGCATGCTGACCGCCCACGCCCTCGGCTCCGTGCCCGCGCAACGTACCGCCGCCTCCGCCGAGGGGGTCTCCGACGCCGCGCGCACCGCCTCCGCCGAGGGGGTCTCCGACGCCGCGCGCGCCGCCGCCGCCGACTCCCGCGCGATGGAGGAAGGACGCACCCTCACCCCCCGTGTGGCCGCCGCCCTGACCGCCGCCGGGTTCCCCCGCCACTTCGTGCCGCGCCGCTTCGGGGGCGAGGCCGGATCCTTCTCGGCCCTGCTGGCCTCCGGGACCCGCCTGGCGCAGGCCAGCGCGTCCGCCGCGTGGTGCGCCACCCTGTACGCGGCCCACGGCCGCCTCGCCGCCTACCTCCCCGAGGACGGGCAGCGGGACCTCTGGGCGGACTCCCCCGACGTGCGCATCGCCGCCGCGGTCGTCCCCCCGCAGGGACGGGCCCGCATCGAGGGGGACCACTGGCGCCTGACCGGCCGCTGGGCGTACGCCAGCGGGGTCGACCACGCCGACTGGGTCCTGCTGGCCGCCTGGACCGGGGACACGGAGCCCCGGGAGCACCGCGTCTTCGCCGTGCCGCGCGGCGCCGTCGTCGTCGACGACACCTGGCGCTCCCTCGGCCTGCGCGGCACCGGCAGCAACACGGTGACGGCCCGGGACGTCCTGGTTCCCGTCCACCGCACGTTCACCGTGGCGGACCTGGCCCACGGCCGCCCCGACGGTGCCCGGTGCCACAACGTCCCCCCGTCCATGGTCGCGTCCCTGCTCTTCGCCGTGCCGGCGCTCGGCGCGGCCCTCGGCGCCCTCGACGACTGGCAGGCGGCCACGGCCGCCAAGCGGCGCGCCGACGGGACCCGGGCCCACCGGACGCCCCGCGCCCAGGAGGCGGCGGCCCGTTCGTCGGCCGAGGTCGCGGCCGCCCGGCACCTGCTGGAGGCGGCGGCCCGCCGCGCCGACCACGCACCGGTCACCGCGCTGGCGGCCGCGGAGAACCAGCGCGACACGTGTGCCGCGGTGACCCTCTGCGCGGATGCGGTCGACCGCCTCTTCAAGACGACGGGCGCCGGCGGCCTGGCCGAGCACGACCCCGTGCAGCAGCGCTGGCGCGACGTCACGGCCGTCGCCGCGCACGCCGCGCTGGACTTCGACAGGGCCGCCTCGGCCTACGCCGAGGCGTCGTGCGCCGCGTCCGGCGAAGACCTCCGATGAGCCGGTCCGTGCCCACGGCGTTCTTCGACGTGGACGAGACGCTCATGAGCGCCAAGACGATGCTCTCCTTCCGCACCTGGTGGGACACCCGCTCCGGCGGGGACACCACCTGGCTCCAGGAGCTGCTGCACAGCCCGTCGGACCGGATGGAGAAGAACCGCGCGTACTACAGGCGGTTCGCCGGCGTTCCCCACGGGCTCTTCCTCGCCGCGGGCCACGAGTGGTACGAGGACCACCGGCGCGGGCCCGCCCCGTTCGTCGTCGCCGGTCTGCGGGCCCTCCGGAGGCACCGGGCCGCCGACCACCGCATCGTCCTGGTCTCGGGATCCCATCGGGCCTGCCTGGATCCGATCGCCCGGGACCTGGGCGTGGACGACGTCCTCTGCACCGAGTTGGACGTCGACGAGGAGGGCGTGCTGACGGGGGAAATAATCCGGCCAATGATCGGCGAGGCCAAGGCCACCGCCGTCACCGCCGTGCTGGCGGAGTCCGGCACTCCGCCGGAGCTGTGCTTCGCCTACGGGGACCACTCCAGCGACCTGCCCCTGCTGTCGATGGTCGGCACGCCCATGGTCGTGGGAGAGGATCCGGTGCTGCTGTCGCACGCCCGCGACCGGGGCTGGCCGGTGCTTCCGGCGACCGCGGGTCCTCCGCAGGGGAGTTGGAGCCTGCTGCGGACGGGCTGACCTTCCGCCCGCCCGGCCCTCCACCGGCCCGTACGGACGGGACGGCCGCGGCGCGGCGGCGAACCGCACACGAGTGAGGAACCCCTGCCCGGGGCGGCCCCGATGCCGTCCCGGGCTTCTTCACGAGCGCCCCGGACCCCGCCGCGCGCCCCGGAGGAAGGGGGAGCAACTCAGCCAGGTGCCCCTTCACCCCCGGGTGCCCCCGTAGGAAACTGGCCGTGCGGAACGATCCCCCCTGAAAAACATTCCTTCCGGAGGGTATCTTTCTGGTACGAGCGCGAAAGAGGGGAGAGGACTGGTGCAAGAGCGGTCCCGACACACGCGGGAACAGGTGCTGGACGCCGCGGCCACGGAATTCGCCCGGCACGGGTACACCGAAACGACCATGAACGCCGTCGCGATCCGCATCGGCATGACCAAGGGGGCGCTGTACGGCCACTTCGCGTCCAAGGAGTGCATAGCCATGGCCCTCGTGGAGCAGTGCGTCTCCGCCTGGTCGGCCTGTCTGCACCCCTCCCGCCGGGCGCCCGGGACCCCCGCGGCGGAGACCCTCCAGGAGCTGACCTGGGCGCTGGCCCTCAAGATGCGGCGGGACGCGCGAACCCGCGCGGCGATCCGTCTGATCGCCGACTGCCCCACCGCCTCCGGCGCCGTCGCGCCCGCGCTCGCCGCCATCCACCGGCGCCTGAGCGACCTCGTCCGGCAGGGCCAGGAGGAGGGCGCGATCACGGCCGCCCACTCCCCCGAGTCCCTCACCCGGCTCTTCCTGACCTACACCTGGGGCGTCTCCCGGGCGCCGTCGGCGCTGGGGGACGTCCGGTCGGTGGTCCAGGAGGCCGACTGGGAGACGCTGCTCGGCCTCCTCCGCCGGCCCCGTCCCGTCGCCGGCGGACAGCCGCGCTGAGGACCGGGCGGGGTCCGTACGGACGGCGTCGCGGGAACGCGCACCGCCGCCCGTACGGACCCCGCCCGGTGCGGCCTTCAGCCGCCCACGGCCTGCGCGACCCGGTCGTGGCCCATGCGGTAGCCGATCCCGCGGACCGTGATGATCCAGCCCGGGGAGCCCAGCTTCGCCCTGAGCGTGCTGACGTGCGTGTCGAGGGTGCGGCTGGTCTGCGCCCAGTTGTCGTGCCACACCTTGGCCATGAGCTCCTTGCGGGACAGCACCGCCTCGGAGTTGGCGGCCAGCGCGTAGAGCAGCTCGAACTCCTTGGACGTGACGTCCACGATCCGGTCGTGCAGCCGCACCTCGCGCACCCTGCCGTCGATGTGCAGCGAGGGCAGCGAGATCACCTGCGGGGCGGGCTCGTAGCCCTGCGTCCGGCGCATGACGGCCTCGATGCGGGCCATGACCTCCCGCTCCCCGCAGGACCGGGCGACGCAGTCGTCCGCGCCCGACTTCAGGGCGAGGACCCGGTCGATGGCGCTGTCCTGGTCGGCGAGGCAGATGATGGGCGTCACCCCGGCGGTCCTGATCGACCGGCAGACCTCCAGCCCGTCGATGTCGGGCAGGTCCAGGTTCAGCAGGACGAGGTCCGCGTCGCGGTACCCGCGCAGGGCCTCCTGCCCCCGCTGCGCGGTCCGGACGGTGTAACGCTGCCGGCGCGCGGCGCCGGAGAGCCGTTCGGCGGTGGTGGAGCACGGTTCGACCACGAGTAACTGCATTGTCTTCCCCATCGAATTCGCTTCGGATACGAGATCGATACGGGTCGCCGCATGCCGCAGGTCCGTCACGTACCGGGCCGGTTCCGTGCGGTTGCGGCTCCTCCCCTTTGTCCGGACCGATCCTCTCACAAAAAGATTCCCACCGGAAGGAATCTTTTCGTCCCCGATCCCCTCCCGGAACGCGGAAGACCCCGGTCCGGCGCGACGGGGGAAGGACGCGCCGGCCCGGGGGCCTTGGGGAGTGATCGGCAGGATTCATCCGATCGGGGTGACACCGCGTCACCGAGGTGACGTCAGGTCCGCACGGACGTGCGGGCCCGCGGGCGTACGGCTCAGGACATGCCCGGCCGCTTCGCGGGGAACGCGTGCGCACGGCCGGCGACCACCACGAGCAGCACCGGGACCAGCAGCAGGAGCACGCTCCACGGGAAGGACGTGGGCCCGAGGGAGTCGAGCAGGAGGCCGCCGGCCGCCCCGCCTCCCGCCATGAAGGAGTTCCAGGTGGTGACGAGCAGGGCCTGGCCCCGGTCGCCGCCCGCGTCGGTGACGGCGGTCTGCAGCAGGGTGGTCACGCCGCCCCAGCCCAGACCCCACAGCACCATCGCCCCGTAGACCACCACGGGGCTCTCGGCCAGCAGGGCCAGCAGCACGGCCGCCACGATGAACAGCGAGGTGCTGCCGATGGTCAGGGCCCGCAGCTTGCGGTCGACCAGGGCGCCGGTGATGAAGATGCTCACCACGGAGGCGAGGCCGAAGACCAGCAGCACGATGTCGCGCGAGGCCCCCATGTCGTACTCGTCGAGGAACGTGGCGATGTACGTGTAGAGGATGTTGTGGGCCAGCACGTAGGCCGCGACCACGAACAGCACCGCCGCCACACCCGGCAGGCGCAGGGCCTTGAAGATCGGCTCGCGCTGCCCGGCCTGCTGGCCCGGCGCGTCCGGCACCGACACGAGGAGCCACACCACCAGCAGGACGGAGATCACGGCCACCAGGCCGAAGGTCAGCCGCCAGCCGAACAGCCCGCCGAGGAAGGTGCCGACGGGGATGCCCAGGGAGAGCGCCAGCGGGACGCCCGCCATGGTGATGGCGATCGCCCTTCCCTGGAGGTGGGGCGGCGCCAGGCGGCGCGCGTAGCCGACCAGTTCGGCCCACACCACGGCCGCGGCGATGCCGGCGAACAGGCGGAAGGCCATGGTCAGGGGGTAGCTGGAGGAGAGGGCCGTGACCAGGTTCGCCACGGCGAACACCACCACGGACAGCAGCAGCAGCGGCTTGCGCCGCCACTTCGCCGTGGCCACGGACACGGGGATGGCCGAGAGGCCGGTGGCGATCGCGTAGATGGTCAGGGACTGGCCCGCCGCGGACTCGCTGACCGAGAGGTCGCGGGCCATCTCCGGCAGCACGCCGGCGGGCAGCGCCTCGGTCAGGATGCCCATGAACGCGGCCGTGCCGAGCGCCAGCAGCGGCGACATCGGAAGTCTGCGCTCGTCGGGTTCGGCCGCGGAGGGGGACGGTGATTCCGTCTGGGAAGTCGTCATGGCCTTATGCTCAAACCTTTACATTGATGTGATGGTCAAGGTGGACCGATGTGAGGTGGGTCACATGCGTATCGGACAGTTGTCGGAACAGACCGGTGTCTCCTGCCGGTTGCTGCGCTACTACGAGGAGCAGGGGCTGATCCGCTCCAGCCGCCGCCCGAACGGCTACCGCGAGTACGACGAGGACAGCGTCGACCGGGTCCTCCAGGTCAGGGGGCTGCTCGACGCGGGCCTGCCGACCCGGGTGATCAAGCAGGTCCTGCCCTGCATGGACTCGCCCCGTTCCATCCAGGTCTCCGACGCCACCGCGGAGACCATCGCCGCGCTCGAACTCGAACGCGACCGGATGACCGCCCGCATCCGCTGCCTGGAGCGCAACCGCGACGCCATCTCCGGGTACGTCGAGGCCGTGCGCCGCGCCCGGCGGCCGGACGGCCGGGAGGCGGTCGGCGCCGCGGGGGCGGTCACGACGGTCTGACCGGCCCCGCGGCCCGGCGGCCGGGGCTCCGCCCGGTCAGGCGGCCCCGGCCCGGCCGGCGTACTCGACGACGTTGGACAGCACCACGCCGTGGCTGGCGAAGTCCAGGGTGATCCGGTCGCCGTCGGCGATCCGGAAGCCGTCGTGGTAGCTGGCCTTGTCCGCCCCGGTCAGCACGTAGATGACCAGTCCGGGCCGGCGCATCACCGGGTACGAGAACAGGTGGTCCACCATGTCCTCCACCCGGTGGTACAGGGCGTCCCCGCCGCACGAGAACGGTCCCTTCCAGGCCGCCTCGCCCGAACGCTCGACGGTGATCTCGCCGGTCACCGTCCGGGGCGGCTCGCCCAGGAACAGCCAGGGCGTCATGGACGTCTCGCACAGCTTGGAGTACGGCGTCCAGCCCCACGGGTTCCGGAGGTGGTAGCCGATGTCGTTCAGGTCGTTGGCGAAGGTGTAGCCGACGTACCGGGGCGTGCCGTCCGCGTCGTTGACGTACACCAGGGCGACCTCGGGCTCCTCCAGGAGCGCGACCGTCGACGCGGCCGCGGCCAGCGGTTCGCCGGGCATCCGCACCCACGAACCGAAGCCCTTGATCAGCCAGTTCGGCGGCCGGAACTCCTTGGCCGGGTCGGGCTCGTCGTCGTACTTGGAGCGGTGCGTGCCCATGAAGCCGGTCAGCAGCGCCTCCGCACCGGTGTCGTCGGGCAGCAGCGGAGGGAGCAGGCGCAGCTCCGGGTCGCCGACGGTCACCGTGACCGTCCCGGCCCCCTCGGTGGCGGCGGCGACGAGGGCCTCGCGGCCGCCCGCGAGGAACGCGGAGCGCAGCCGGCCCGCGTCCACCGGGTGCAGGGTCACGGACTCGCCGGTGGCCGGCACGCCGAAGCCCGCGTACCGCCGGCCCCGGTAGTCGCCTTCGAAGAGGACGGGGATGTCGGAGAGGTCGGTCATGACTGTGGATACCTCCTGGGAAGGGAAGAGGGGGACGTGGTGCGGACGAGGTCGGCCAGGACCTCGCCGACGCGGTCGAGGCGGGACCGGATCCACGGCAGTCGCAGCGGGTCCGGCGCGGTCAGGGCGGCGGTGCGTTCGGCGTCGGTCTCGCCGTAGAGCCGGCCGGTCGCCGCCCGGATCCGCAGCGAGTGCCCGGGTTCGCCGAAGGCGCTCCCCGGCAGCAGCCCCACTCCGTACCGCCGGGCGAGCAGGGCCGTGAGGTCGGCGCCGCCGCGCACGCCGTGCGCCCCGGCGAGGTGCTCGCGCAGCGGCTCGAAGTCCGGGTAGAGGTAGCAGGTCGCCCGTACGGGAGCCGTCTCGGCTCCCGCGGCCGCGAAGTGCTCCGCCACCGCCCGCACCACCCGCTCGTGCAGCCGCCGGGCCGCCGCGACGTGCGCGACCACCTCGGGCGGCTCGCCGAACGCGTAGGCCGCCGCGGCCTGCACGGGCGCCGCGGTGCTCGACCAGATCTGGCTGACGACGGCGGCCAGCCGGGTGTGCAGCTCCCGCCCGAGCGGCCCCCGGGGAAGCAGGGCCGCTCCCGTCCGCCAGCCGCCGAGCGCCAGGTTCTTGGTGAGTCCGGTGGTGACCACCGTCCGCTCCGGTGCGAACGCCGCGGGGGACGCGGTCCGGTCCGCCGGGTCGAAGACCAGGTCGCAGTAGATCTCGTCGGAGACGACGACCAGGTCCAGGTCCCTGGCGGCCCGGGCCAGGTCGCGCAGCGTGTCCGGCGACGCGAAGGTGCCCGTGGGGTTGTCGGGCAGCGTCACCACCACGCACCGGGGGTCGCGCCCCGCGGCCCGCTCCCGCGCCACCGCCTCGCGCAGCGCCGCGGGATCGGGAACCCCGCCCTCGCCGGGCGGGGTGCGGACGGGGATCGGCCGGGCACCGGCCAGCGTCGCCTGGGCCGTGTAGCTGACCCAGCTCGGCACCGGCACCACCACGTCGCCGCCGACGGCCAGCATGAGGGCGAACAGCAGCGGCTTGCTCCCCGGCCCGGCGACCACGAGCTCCGGATCGGCGTCCAGCCCGCGCCGCCCCCAGTAGCCGGCGACCGCCTCGCGCAGCGCCACGTCCCCGGTGACGGGGCCGTACGCGTTGCGGTCCGCGGCACCGGCCAGCCTCTCCCGGAGCTCCGGGAGCACGGAAAGCCCTATCTCGCCACTGGCCATGAAGAGGACCTGCTCACCGGCGCGGTGACGCCGGGTGAGCTCCTCGTCGGCGGCGAGGGTCGCCGACATCGTGACCGGCGGGGGCGCGGACGCGGCGACCGGCGGGGGTGCGGACATGGTGCCTCCCTGGGGGCGGACGGGGCGGAGGGGGCGGACGGGGCGGACGGGGACGGGGTGGGGCACGGGGGGGGTCACCCCCCGGAGTACTGCCGCCTGAGCTCGACCTTGCGGACCTTGCCGGTCAGCGTCTTGGGCAGGGCGTCGACCACCTCCAGGCGCTCCGGGAGGAACCTCGGGTCCTGCCCGGCCTCGCGCAGGTGCTCGCGCAGCTCCGCCAGCGACGGGTGGTCCGGGCCGCGCGGGACGACCACGGCCAGGATCGGATCGTCGACCGTGCCGTTGGGGCCGACCAGGGCCGCATCGGCCACCTTCGGGTGCCGGGAGATGATCGCCTCCAGCTCCGCCATCGGCACGACGATCCCGTCGCGCAGGATGGTGTCCTTGGAGCGGCCCAGGATGCGGATGCCGCCCCGGCCGTCCTCGCGCGCCACGTCACCGGTGTCGAACCAGTCGTCGACGGTGAGCTCGGCGTCGAAGGCGTCCTGCTGCTTGTAGTAGCCGAGCGCCCGCGACGCGCCCCGCACCCGCAGCCGGCCCACCGGGGCCCGCTTGCTGGGGTCGTGGCACAGGTCGATGCGGATCTCCATCGAGTCGATCGGCCGCCCGTGGCTGTGCGCCGCCCAGTCCTGGTTGTAGTCGAGCCGGCTGATGGTGACCGGCCCGAACTCCGACATGCCCCAGACCGAGTACGTACGGGCGCCGAAGGTGTTCCGCAACTCGTCCACCAGCGGCTGGAGCACGGGCGCCGCCCCGGTGACCGTGTGGCGCAGGCTGGACACGTCGTGCGGATCGATCCGCTGGATCCGCGCGACGCCGGAGAGCGTCGGCGGCGGCCCGTACAGCAGCGTGACGCCGTACCGCTCGACCAGGTCCAGCAGGCCGGCGTGGTCCGGGCCGTCCTGGAAGACGATCGTCCCGCCGAGCATCACGCCGGCGAGCACGCCCTGACCGAAGCCGGAGTAGTGCACCAGCGGGGTGGTGACGGCGGCCACGAGGTCGTCCCGGAGCAGGAAGGTGTC
The DNA here is from genome assembly GCF_042868165.1 of Streptomyces sp. NPDC007872. Taxonomy (NCBI): domain Bacteria; kingdom Bacillati; phylum Actinomycetota; class Actinomycetes; order Kitasatosporales; family Streptomycetaceae; genus Streptomyces; species Streptomyces sp. NPDC007872. The sequence goes on along the minus strand of NZ_JBIAEA010000004.1, from coordinate 131,013 downwards.
CACGTAACCGCGCACGCCCGAGTGGACGGTGTTCTGGCTGTGCACCACGCCCTTGGAGAAGCCGGTCGTGCCGGAGGTGAACAGCACCACGAACGGCTCGTCCGGTCGTAGCTGGAGCCCCTCCAGGTCACCGCCGTGCACCCTCTCCCAGTGCTCGGAGACGAAGTGGTCGTGGAAGTCGACCGTGCCCTCGGGGGCGTGGCCGCCGACCACCACCACGTGCTCCAGGGGGAGTTCGGAGCGCAGGGCGTGCACGGCGGTGGCGGTCGGGTAGCCCTCCCACTCCGGCACCGTGACGCACACCTTCGCCTCGGTGAGGGCCAGGCGGTGCCGCAGCTCCTCCTCCCGGCACACCGGGGCGACGGGGCAGATGACCGCGCCGATCGCCATGCAGGCGAACATCAGCGGCACCATCTCCCACCGGTTGGGCAACTGCACGGCGACCACGTCGCCCCGCCGCACGTCCAGCTCCAGCAGGGCCCCGGCGAACCGGTCGGTCAGGCGCGCCAGTTCGGCGTAGTCGAGGGTGTCCGTGCGGGCCTCGTCCAGGCGCCGCCCGGCGATGGCCAGCTTGCGCGGCCGCTCCCGGGCCTGGCGGCGCAGGTCGTCGAGGAAGGTCCCGTCGCGCCACCAGCCGCGCCGCCGGTACTCGGCCATCCGGTCCACGGTGGAGGCGGCGTCCTGAACGGCGGTGCCCGCGGTCATCGCAGCAGCTCCTCTCGGCGGGTGGCCAGCAGCTCCGGCAGCGGGTTGCCCGCGCGGGCGGCCGCGATCTCCAGCAGGTCCCGGGTGTTCTGCCGCACCCGGTCGCCGACCCAGTCGAAGACCCACGCCTTGCGGGCCTCGGCGGCGAGGTCGAAGGGCACGACCCGGGTGACGGCGAGGGCCGCCGACGCGGCTCCGCCGATGTTGGCGATCACCCCGGGGACCAGGACGGCGCCCGCGGCGGCGGCCTTGTCCTTGGCCTCGGAGGTGGAGGCGATGTTGCCGCCCTCGACCACCAGACCGGCCCGCAGGCGGTGGACGTTCTCCGCCGTCAGCGCGTGCTTCTGGGCGGCCAGGATCAGCAGGTCCGCGTCGACGTCCAGCCACGCGTCCGGCTCGGAGGAGGCCGTGACGCCCTCGGGCAGCCGGGAGCGGTCGATCCGTCCGAAGCCGTCGGTGGCGGCGATCAGGTCCGCCACCGGCAGCCGGTCGGCGCTGATGGTCCCCTGCACGTCGGCCACGCCCACGACGACGTGTCCACGGTCCTCCAGGAAGCGCGCCACCGCGCGCCCCACCGCGCCGAAGCCCTGCACCACGACCCGGGCCGGCTCCGTGTGGCCGCTCGCCTCCAGGGCGGTGACCGCGGCCACCCCGACGCCGTGTCCGGTGCAGTCGATCAGCGGCTCGTAGTACGTGCGCCAGTCGATCGGCATGTCCGGCGCGCCGAGACGGAAGCGCGGGTCGTAGCCGGCCTCCTCGAAGAACACGGCCCGGTCGGCGGGGGTGACGCCCATGTCGATGCCGAGGTGGATGCCGCCGTGCAGCAGCGGCTTGACCGTGCGGCCGAACGTGCGGAACACCTCCTCGCGGCGGGCCCCGTCGGCGTCGGTCCCGTCGGAGACGATGCCGGCCTTGGCGCCGCCGATGCGCAGCCCCGCCAGGGTGAACTTCTCGGTCATGTCGCGGGCCAGGCCCGCGACCTCCTCCTCGGTGACGCCGGCGGTCATCCGGGTGCCGCCCATGGCGAGCCCGTCGACGAGCGAGTCGACGACCACCCAGCCCTTGATCGCACCGCCGCTTCCGTTGAGGTGCGTGGTGAACGCGGGCTTCCGCGGGTCTTCCAAAGCAGTCATGGTCAGGTTCCTTCGGTACGTCGGTGGTCCGGTCGGTGCGTGTGCTGCCCGGCCGGGGGCCGGGCGGTCCGTCACTGGTAGAGCCGCGCGAAGCCCCGCAGGATCTCCATGCCGTCGCTGCGGAACTCCAGATGGGCCTGGGCGCCGTAGATCCGTCCGTCGTCGGAGCGCAGGAACTCCACGGGCGCGTGCTCGGAGCGGCCGATGGAGCGGAACCCCTCGGGGGCCTCCTGGACGTAGAGGGTGTGCCGGTGGAAGAGCGTCACGGTCGGCTTGACGTACGCGAAGAGGGGATCCGCGGTGTCGACCTCCGCCTCGTGACCGCCGACCCGCTGGGGGCCGTCGGCCAGTCGGGCGCCGTGGGCGACCGCGAGGATCTGCATGCCCCCGCAGATCCCGAGGACCGGCACGTCCGCGCCCATGACCAGGTCGATCAGCGGCCTGTAGTAATCGGTGTCGTAGGCCCGCACCTTGGTGCCGCTCATGACGACGGCCTGGTAGCGGCCGTCGAGCCGGGCCGGTACGGACGCCGCGTCGACCGCGTCGGTCTGCGAGCCCAGCTCTTCGAAGCGCCCGCGGAGCTGCTTCAGGGACAGCGTTCCGTTGTTGACGACGAGTACACGGGATTGCGCCACGATGGGTGTGCTCCTCAGGTTCGCGTGATGACGGTGCCGGTGCGGGCGGCGAGCAGGTCCGTGACGGGTGCGGCTCCGATGACCACGCGCGGCACGCCCCGCTCCAGGGCCTCGCCCGCGGCCCGCAGCTTCTTGCGCATGCCGCCGGTGGCGCCCTTGTCGCGGAACCTGGCCGCGGCCTCCGCCGTGATCTCGCGGACCGGCTCGCCGTCGATCAGCAGGTGTGCGACGTCGGTGACCAGGACCAGTTCCTCGGCGCCGGTGCTCCCGGCGATCGCGGCCGCGGCCCGGTCGGCGTCGGTGTTGACCTCCTGGCCCGCCGCGTTGCGCGCGAGGGGGGTGACCAGGTAGGCGTGGCCGGGCTGGAGGTTCTTCAGCGCGGCCGGGTCCACACCGGTGATCGGGCCGACCAGGTTGTCCAGTTCGACCAGTTGTCTGTCCCGCCACCACCAGCGCTCGCCCTCGCCGGCACTGACCAGGCCGTCGCTGCCGAGGAGGCGCTCGGCGGTGACGCCGCGCCGCTCCAGGCGGCCCAGGACGTCCTCGGCCATCGCGGCGCTGACGGTCTTGATGTCCTCGATGACCTCCGGCGTGGTCCACCGGCTCTGGTTGCCGTAGCGGTCCCGCAGGATCGCGGACGGCTCGCTGTAGTGGGGCCTGAGCCTCTTGAGCGGTTTGGACCAGCCGTGGACCAGGATCAGCGGCCGGGTCCGCGCGTGCCGGGCCAGGTCGTCCCACCACCCGCCGTCCAGGTCGTCGAGGCAACTGCCGCCGAGCTTGACGACGGTGGGGGCCGGGACGCCCGGCGTCGTGTCCGTGTTCACGCGGGCATCACCGGCTGCATCGTCAGGCCCGTCTCCCCGGGCAGTCCGAACCGCAGGTTCGCGGCCTGCACGGCCTGCCCCGCGGCGCCCTTGACGAGGTTGTCGAGGGCGGCGAGGACGACGATCCGGCCGCCCTCCTCGTCGTGCAGGACCGACACGTCGCAGAAGTTCGACCCCAGTACGGCCTGGGGGTCGGGCACCGGGATCAGCGTCTCGGCGTGCCGGCGCACCCGCACGAAGCGGTGCTCCTTGTAGAAGCGGGTGTACGCCCGCTGGAGCCCGCGCTGGTCGACCGCCTCGTCCGTGAACACGTACGAGCTGGTCATCAGGCCGCGCACGTGCGAGACGCCGTACGCGGACATGCTCAGCGAGCCGATCGTGCCCGGCTTGCTCCGCTCCAGGAAGTCGCGGACCTCGCCCGCGTGCCGGTGCCCCGTGGGCGAGTAGGGGGCGATGGCCCCGTTGCGCAGGGGGTGGAGGTCGGAGGTGCGCAGCGACAGCCCGCCGCCGCTGGAGCCGCTCTTGCCGTCCACGACCACGGTCTTCAGGTCCAGGCCGAGCCCCAGGGTGAGCGGGGCCAGGCCCAGGGTCATCGCGGTGGCGAAGCAGCCCGGCAGCGAGATCAGCGGGGCGCCCGCCATCTGGTCGCCGACCAGCTCGGGCACGCCGTACACGAACCGGTCCACCAGGTCCGCGCGCCGCTGGACCTTCGGGTACCAGCGGGCGTGCAGCTCGGGCGTGCGGATCCGGAAGGCGCCGCTGAGGTCGACGAGGGCCGGCACCCGGTCCGCGAGCAGTGCGGCCAGGTCGGCCGAGACCGGTGCGGGGGTGGCCAGGAAGAGGACGTCGACCCGGTCGGCGACCTCCTCGGTGACCGTTTCGACGGTCAGGCCCAGGTCCAGGCGCAGGCCCGGGTGCAGCTCGGCCGGGCGCCGGCCGACGTGGGAGGAGCCGCCGAGGAAGGTCAGCTCCAGGTCGGGGTGCTGGGTGATCAGTCTGATGAGCTCGCCGCCGGCGAGCCCGGAGGCGCCGACGATTCCCGCGCGGATCATGCGATCAGCTCCTGGATGTAGCGGAGAACGGCCGCCGGTACGTCCGCCCCGGTCGCCGAGGCGACCGCCCGGAAGCCGGGGGCGTGGTTCACCTCGTTGACGACGTATCCGTCGTCGGTGCGGAAGAGGTCGATGCCGTAGACGCCGGGGCCCAGCACGTCCACCACGCCGTCGACGATCTTCAGGACGTCGGGGTCGTGGGCGACGGCGCGGCTGTTGTTGCCCAGGGCCGCGTTGTTGCGCCAGTCGGTGCCGCCGCTGACGAACTCCGCGGCGCCGACCAGTTCGCGCCCCACCACCAGGCAGCGCACCGAGGAGCCGCCGGCCAGGAACGGTTCGACGAGACAGGCCTGTTCGAAGGCGTGGCCCAGGTCTTCCACGTAGTCGTACACCGACTGCGCGACGTCGGCGTCCCGGATCAGCGTGACGCGCTTGCCCATGCCGCCGTAGACCGGCTTGAGCACCAGCGGCAGCGGCAGTTCGCCCAGGGCCGCTTCGAAGTCCTTGCGGGAGAGCGCCAGTCGGAAGTCCGGCACGGGGACGCCCGCGGTGCGCAGCACCGTACGCAGGACGGCCTTGTTCTCGCAGGCGTTGATCGCGCGGGCGGTGTTGAGCACCGTCGCCCCGGCCGCCTCGGCCAGCGTGGCGATCAGGCCGCCGCGGGTGTAGCTGCGGCTGCGCAGCAGCACCGCGTCGAAGCCGGCCAGGGAGGGGGCCGTCGGGCCACCCAGGCAGAGTGACTCGTCGTTGACCCAGACGGCGTTCAGGCCGTGGTCGGGGGCGGCCCGGATCAGCAGGCGTTCCTCCCAACTGATCCGGTCCGCGACGATCGCGATGTTCTCGGGCATCTCACTGACCCCAGTCGCGGAGCTGCACCTCGACCATCGTCAGGCCGAGACGGCCGTCCTCGACGCTCTCGACGCGGAGGGTGAGCATGCACTCGGGGCAGGAGAAGGTCTCCCCCTCGACGACCGGCGGCACGGTGAGGTCGGTCTCGCACTCGGGGCAGACGCCGGACAGGGTGGCGGTGGTCATGGAAGGACTCCGTCTGTTTCGTGGGACGTGTGGGACTGCTGTGACATGGGGACTGCTGTGACGTGTGGGGGGCGGTGCGGGCGCGGCCCCCGATGAGGGGAAGGGGGGAGGACGCCGGCGGGTGCGTACGGGTGGGGCGGGCCTTCGTGGAACGTGCGGGTTCCCGTGGGGACGTACGGGTTCTCGCGGAGGCGTACGGCGCCGAACGGTGAGGCGTGCGGCGACGGACGGTGAGGCGTGCGGCGTCGAACGGTGAGGCGCAGGGCGACGGACGCGAGGCGCAGGGCGTCGCGTACGGCGTCAGACGGCCTGGAAGTCGACGGCGGCCTTGCGGATGGCGTCGCGGTCGAGCAGCGGGCTCCCCTGCCGCGACTGGAGCTCGGTGAGCCAGGGCGTGAAGGCGTCGACGTCGACGGACACGCCCGAGTCGGCGAGCGCCCACTTCACCAGGGCGGTGGTCAGGCGGGTGCGCACGCGCAGTTCCCGGGCGTTGCCGACCAGCTCCGCCGGGAGCGTCTCGTAGGCCTCCGGGTGGTTGAGCTGGCCCGGCAGTTCGTAGGCGAAGGCGTGCGGCGTGGTCGGGCCGGACTGGAAGGCCTCGCCCAGTCCGGCGCCCCGGAGCGCGACGCGGGAGAGTTCGGTCAGGTGCGTCAGGTCGAACCGGGTGTCGCCGTGCACGACCCGCAGGGCGGTCAGCAGCTCGGCCAGCGGGGCGTTGCCGCCGCGTTCGCCGATGCCCCCCACCGTCGCGGAGATCCACCGGGCGCCCGCCCGCACGGCCGCAAGGGAGTTGGCGACCGCCATGCCCAGCATGTTGTGCGAGTGGATCTCGATCTCGGAGCCGTCGATCGCCGTGAGGTCGCCGATCACCTCCTCCATCTGCCAGGGCGAGAGGTAGGCGACCGTCTCCGCGAGCCGGAACCGGTCGGCGCCGGCCTCGAAGCCCGCCTCGACGTAGGGGACGAGGCGCTCCTTGGGGGTGCGGGCCCCGTCCTCACCGCTGAAGGTGACGTGGAAGCCGCGGTCCTTGGCCTGCGAGATCGCCGCCCGGGCGACCGCCTGGAGGAACTTGGCGCTGGGGGTGCCGAGCTTGAGGCGGGCGTGCTGCTCGGAGGTGGGGATGGAGTACATGACGTGGCGTACGCCCAGGCGTTCGGCCTCGTCGAGGGCGGTCGCGACCTGGTGGCGGTCGCGCACCACCACGAGCGACATGCTCCGCTCGGGGCCGACGGCCTCGTGGGTGGCGAGGATCAGATCGGCGTCCTTCGAGCCGGGTCCGGCGATCATGCCCACCTCGACCAGGTCGACGCCGGTCCTCACCAGCAGGTCCGCGACGACCGCGGCGTCCTGGGGGCCGAATTCGACGCCCGCCATGTGGGCGGAGTCCCGCAGGGTCGCGTCGGACAGGTGCGGCGGGTGCCAGGCGGTCCCGTCTTCTCTCTCTGCTTCTTCCATTGCGTTCCCTCCCTTTTCGGAGCCGGATTCCTCTTTCCTCGGCACTCCGGCCCCGTACTGGATTCTCGTCGTCCGGTGCGGATCGGCGGATCACGCCGGAAGGCGGTCCGATCCGTGGCGGGACGATCTGGAGTGCGCTGGTGAACATGGTGCGGCGACCCGTCGTCAAGGGACAACGGGGCTCATGTCAAGCGACTGTCAAGGAGTGTGAGCCCCTGTCAGGAGGGGTGAGGTTTTCGAATTCTTGGCCGGTACGTCGAAAAATCGGGAGGCAGCCCTTCGGCGCGGCGCGGATCACCCGTTACGTTGTGCCGGTCCATTTCGAAAGGCAGCGCTGCGGAAACCTTTTCGCAGCGCACTTCCACCCTTTCCGGGGGAAAGAAGGAATCCCATGGAGTTTCCGCATTCCCCCGTCGACGCCGATCGCGGCGTCGACGGTGCCGACCAGGAGCCGGCCGCACGGGCCCGGGACTTCGCCCGCCGGGTGGTCCGCCCCTCCGTCGCCGACCGCGACCGCGACGGCCGGTGGGACCCGGACCTCTTCGCCGAACTCGCCGCCGCCCGGACCGGGCCCGGCTTCGCCGGCCCCCTCGTGCCCCACGGCCTCGGCGGCGGCGGACTCACCGCCACCGAGACCTGCGCCCTCCTGGAGGGGCTGGGCGAGGGGGCCCGCGACCCGGGCCTGGCCCTCACCGTCGGCGTCCACGCCGTCCTCGCCACCGTCCCGCTGCACCGCTTCGGCAGCGCCCGCCAGCGCGAGCACTACCTCCCCCGGATGGCCTCGGGCGCGTGGACGGCCGCCCTGTCCCTGCGCCAGACCCAGGGCTCCGCCCTCACCCCCACCGTCACGGCCCGCCCCTCCGCCTCCGACCCCGGCGGCTGGATCCTCAGCGGCGAACTGGACCTGGTCGTCGGCGCCCCCGTCGCCCACCACTTCCTCGTCCTGGCCGAGCACTACGGCGGCAGCCGCACCGCCTTCCTCGTCGACCGCTCCACCCCCGGCCTGCGCGTCGTCGACGCGGGCCCGGCCGCGATGCGCACCTGCCCCTGGGGCCGGCTGGTCCTCGACGGCAGCCCGGTCCCCCGGGAAGCGGTCCTGGGCGGCCTCGGCGCCGCCGCCACCGAGGTCGAACCGCTGCTGGCCACCCTCGACTGGGTCTTCACCAGCGCCCCCTGGCTGGGCCTCATGCGCGCGCTGACCCGTGACGCCGTCGACGGCGCCACCCGGACCGGTCTCTTCGGCCGCCCCACCGGACACTCCCAGACCGCGCGCTTCACCCTGGCGGACCTGGCCGCGCGCTGCGAGCTCGCCGCCGGGATCGTCCACCGCGCCGCCGGGCAGTTCGACTCCGGCGGCCGCCCCTCGCACCAGGACGCCGCCACCGCCCGGCTCTTCGTGGCGGACGCCGTCCGGACCGTCGTCGAGGGCGCCGCCCGGCTGACCGGGACGCACGCCCTCACCGGAGACCACCTCGTCGAGCGCGCCCACCGCGACGCGCTGTTCTTCGCCTCGACCGGCGGCGGCACCGAAGTGCTGCGCCCCGTCATCGCGGCGTCCCTGCTGGGCCTGGGCTGAAAGGGAGGACGACAGTCATGAGCGCATTCACCTTTCCGGGCGTGGCCGCCCGGGCCGCCGAGACCGACGCCGCCGGCGGGATCTCCGCCCAGAACTGGAAGGAGGTCGTCGACAGCGGATACCTGCGCCTGTTCCACCCGCGCGACATCGGCGGCTCCGGGGCCGACGCCCTCACCCAGGCCGAGGCCATGGAGAGCTTCGCCCGCGCCTGCCCCGCCACCTACTGGGCCGCCACCGTCTCGGCCCTGCTGTGCGGCAAGCTGATCTCCACGTACGGCGACCTCACCAAGCACGACAAGCTCCTGACCTCCCTGCTCTCCGGCGAGAAGCTCGCCGCCTTCGGCGTGGCCGAGAGGACGGCGGGCAGCGACTCCTCCACCTACCGCACCACGGTCCGCCGCACCGACGGCGGTTTCGTCATCAGCGGGGAGAAGTCCCGGATCACCAACGCTCCCGAGGCGGACGTGGCCGTCACCCTCGCCCGTCGCGAGAAGACCGCCGGTGACGACGGCCCCGACTGGTGCCTGGCCTTCGTCGACCTCCACCAGCCCGGCATCCGGCGCTACGAACTCCCCCGCATGGGCCTGCGCGGCATGCCCTGGGGCGGCATCGTCTTCGACGACGTCCCCGTCCCCGAGGACGACGTGATCCCCGTGCCCCTGACGGAACTCTCCGAGGGCATGTCCTGGGGCTGGCTGAAGATCTCCTTCGCGGCCGTCGCCATCGCCGAGTCCGCCCTGGTGGCCTCCGTGCGGCACGCCCGCGAACGCGTCTCCTTCGGCCGTCCCCTGGCCCACATGGAGGGGGTCCAGGCCCAGCTCGCCGACTCCCGCGCCCAGATCGACGCGGCCCGTCTCCTGGCCCGTCGCGCCCTGACCGAGCGGGCCGCCGGCCGCCCCGCCCGCGACCTGATCGCCATGCTCAAGGTCTACGCCACCGAGATGGCCGTCCAGGTCACCGGCCGCGCCATCCAGATCCACGGCTCCGCCGGACTCACCACGGGGCACGAGGTCGAACGCCTCGCCCGGGACGCCCAGATGAACGTGATCGGCGGCTTCACCTCCAACCGCCTGCGGGAGCAGGTGGCCGAGTCCCTCGGCGTCCCCCCGGCGTACCACCCCTTCGACTGGCTCTCCCCCACGGGCCTCGCCACCCCGTGACCCCCGGTGGCGCGCCCCTCCCGGCGCGCCACCGGCCCCTCCCCACGCGTACGGCCGGGCCGGGGGGCGCCGTCGGAGCGGAGCTTCTCCTCCGCGCAAGACCGCGGGGGGCGGGGCGCCGATCGCTCCTCCCGCTCCGGTTCGACGAGACCTGGAGAAAACCCGCACGACCATCCGGCTCCGTCCTTGCACGAGCACCCCCGAGGGCACCGAAGAGGTCATCGCTCCCTTGGTCGCGGTGTACGCGAAGGTGCGCGAGCCTCTGCTTCACCCGCCGAACCACGCGGTGCCGACCTCCACCGAACGCCTGGCGCGGCACGGCGGAGAACCGGGCTTCGCGCCAGGTCGCACTCGCGCGCCCACGTCGGGCGGTGGCGCGGGCGGTCAGCCGGCCGCCCCGTGTGCGCCGGGGTGGGAGCGGTGCCGGTCCACGATTCCCCCGACGATTCTCATCAGGCGGTCTCCCGTCTGATCGATGCTTCCGTTCTGCGTGCTGACCTGGGCCCCTTCGAGTACGAAGGTGATCTCGGCGGCGGCCTGTACGGGGTCGGGCATCTGGGCTTCGGCGCACATGCCGATCAGCCTGCGGGCCTGGTGGGCCTTGTGGTCCTCGATCACTTGCCGTGCCGGATGAAGGCGGTCGGGAAGCTCGGCGAGGGAGTTGATGAACGGGCAGCCCCTGTACGAGATCGCCGGCAGCCCCTCGGCGATGAAGCGGGCCAGGCCCAGGATCTGCTCCTCGGGCCGGTCGGGATGTTCGGTCTCCACCCGGTCGAAGGCCGCCCGATAGTCCGCGGCGACGATCCGCAGCCACTCCGCGACCAGCGCGTCCTTGGTCTCGAAGTGCCGGTAGATCGCCATTTTGGTGGTCTCGGCCCTGTCGGCGATCGCCTGGACCCCCACCTGCCGGATCCCCTCTCTCTGGAAGAGCTCTTCGGCGGCGTCGAGAACGCGCTCACGAGGCGGCAGCTTCGCCACTCTGCCCGGCCTGCTGAGGGTCGATGCCATGCCTCCTCACGCCGCCCCTGCCGGATCCTCCCGTGCCTCTGGGCACTCGTACGGAAGGTGCGGAGACACTGGACGGCCTCGGCTGGATCGAGCGCATCAATGACCTGTCGCCGTTCACCGTGCCGTTCAACGTGGCAGGCACGCCCGCCACGTCCGTACCCGTGGCGGCCGACGCCGGGACGGCGCTCCCGGTCGGCATGCGGTTCGCCGCCGGATACGGCCTCGAAGGCCGGCTCTTCCGCCTCGCCGGACAACTCGAACAGGCAAGTCCGTGGTCAGGCCGCATCCCCACGGTATGGGCAGGGAACCATCCGGCCCGCTGAAGAATGTCCCGGCACGCCACGGCGGGACATCGACGGGTCCTTGCCGGTCGCGGGACCGAACCGATCCGCAGGACGCCACCCATGGATCCGGGTCACGGGCGCGGGAAGCGGGCGCGCGGGGCGTCGATGCAGGTGTCCCGGGACGTGGGTCCGCCGAACCGAAGACGGTCGTAGGCCGTGAACGCCGGTTCCAGCGTGTCGAGTTCGTCGACCAGTGCGTGCAGCCGCTCGGACCACCGTGCTGAACCGGCATCCGGCTCGTTCGCTGCGGCGCTGATCGCGGTCGTCAGGTGATCTTTGCGCTGAATGGCGGCCGGGGTCACCGAGTGCAGGCACACGTACTGTCCGCTGAGATACGCATTCCACTCCGCCTTCCCGGTGATCGGGTCGGCCCAGTGAGCGGTGAACCACGCTTCGAGCAGCTCTACGCCGCCGGCTTCGTCGGCGAGAGCGAACAGGTCGGCCGGCACCATCTCGGCACCGTCGGAGCGCAGATATCCCGGAAGCGGCAGATGCTGCCCCAGCATCAGCCGGCGGACCGCATCGGCATCGCGGCCATGCATTGCGCACAGTTCCTCCAGGGCAACGAACTGCGCGCTGACGTATGTGTCATCGGCATCGGTCATCGGATGGTCGCCGTTGACTTCGCGGAATCGCTCGGCGAGCTGCTGCCTCGGATCTGTCTCCGACATCGGGTCGCCTCCGGCGTTCACCAGCGCGGGCACCTCCCGCACAGGACTCGGCACGCTACCGGCCGGACGGTTCGGCACTCACCGAACCATCGATGGAACCACGACAGCACGAGGGCACCTCGCCCTCGCTCCGCCCACCGATCCACCGCTCTCGCCCCTTACTCCCGACACGAGCCCCGGCTCCCGGCGGCCTACCCACAGAACGGGGCGGCCGACTTCCACCTGCGCCGGGCGCCGTACCACGTGGACCAGGAGGACGGAACGGGGCCGGCCGGATTCGAACCGGCGTCCTCCTACATGCGGTGAAGGCGCGACGACCACTGCGCTACGAGCCCCGTCCCGCCCGTGATCCTACGGGCCGCCGGCCCCTGGGGCCCGCCCGCTCAGTCCCCCCGCACCGCCCCCGCCAGCGCCGTCAGGAAGTCCACCACGCCCGTCGGGCCCGGGACCGCGAGGTCGCCGCGGTCGGAGAGTTCCGGGACCTCGACGGAGCCGCTGCAGACCAGGAGGCCGGGGGTGCCGTCGGAGCGGAGCTTCTCGACGGCGGCGAAGGCGGGCAGGTCGCCCAGGTCGTCGCCCGCGTAGAGCACGGCGCCGGCGCCCGTCTCCCGTACGTACGCGGTGAGCGCCACGCCCTTGTCCATGCCCGGGGGCCGGAGCTCCAGGACCATCCGGCCGGGCTCCAGGACGAGCCCGTGCCCGGCGGCCAGGTCGGCGAGGGGGCCCTTGAGCGCCTCGAAGGCGGCTTCGGGGTCGGTGGCCCTGCGGGTGTGCACCGCGACCGCGCGGCCCTTCTCCTCGATCCAGACGCCCGGCCAGGCCCCGGCCCGGTGCAGGAAGCCGGGCAGCTCGGCGCGGACGGCGGCCACGCCCGGGGGCACCGGAGCGGCCTGCACGGTGCCGGTGGCGGCGTCCCAGCGCTCGGCGCCGTAGTGGCCGAGGACGACGAGGTGTTCCAGGCCGGGGACGCCGGCGAAGCCGCCGTAGCGGACGGCGACCCCGGCGGGCCGGCCGGTCACGACGGCGACGGAGGCGACCCGGGGGGCGAGGGCCGCCAGGGCGGCCACCGCGCCGGGGTGGGCGCGGGCCGATTCGGGGTCGGGCACGATGTCGGCGAGCGTGCCGTCGAAGTCGAGGGCGACGACGGTCTCCTCCGGCCGCGCGAGGATCGCGGCCAGACCGTCACGGCCGGCGGACGTGGTCGGGGACGGAAGGCTGTTGACCATGCTTCCGACCCTACCCACGCGGGGCATCCCCTACCGCCTGCGCTGGCGCTCCTCGCGGACCCGGCGCAGCCGGTTGACGGTCACCGGGTCGTGGGCCAGGGCCCGCGGGTCGTCGAGGAGCGCGTTCAGGAGCTGGTAGTAGCGGGTCGGCGAGAGGCCGAGCCGCTCGCGGACGGCCCGCTCCTTGGCCCCGGGGCCGGGCCAGGAGCGCCGCTCGACGGCGAGGAGGGCCTGCTCCTGCTCGGTGAGCCCGGCAGGTCCCCCGCTGCCCCCCTCGTGCGTCGCTTCCGGCTCTTCGGTCATACGACCAACCTATTACTCGGCCGCCTCCGCCGCCGTCGCCGTTCGGCCGATCGAGCCCAGGACCTCGGCGGGGCGGCCGTTCGGGGTGACGGCCTTGCCGATGTTCTGCTTGATGTTCTCGCTGACCTTGGCCCACGAGGTCTTGCCGACCGGCGGGAGCTGCGCGTCGGGGAGGACCTTGAGGAAGACCCGCAGGTTGGCGTGCTCGGGGTCGGTCTCCATGCGGGTGGAGGCGCTGACGGTGACCGGCAGCAGGTCGTTGTCCCCGGCGAACTTCAGGACGTTCTCGTCGGAGAAGGCGAAGTTGAGGAAGTCGCCGATCTCCTTGCGGTGGCCGTTCTGCTTGAAGCCCATGATCCAGTCGGCGACGCCCATGGAGGCCCTGGAGGGGCCCTCGATGCCGGGGAGGGGAACCTGCCCGACCTCGACGCCCTTCTTCGCGGCCTCCTTGAGGAGCGAGGGGTGGCCGTTGAGCATACCGACCTCGCCGTTGGCGAAGGCGGCGAAGGCGGCCTTGCGGTTGAGCTTGCCGGGGGCGACGGGACCGGTGAGGTCCTTGCCGACGAGGTTCTTGCGCAGCCAGTCGAAGGTGCGCACGTTGGCCTCGGAGTCGACCGCGTAGTGGTCGGTGGCGTCGGTCCAGCCGCCCTCGCCCGCGAGCAGCCACATCATGGCCTCGGCCTGGGCCTCCTCGGGGCCGAGCGGCAGCGCGAAGGGGGTGCGGACGCCCTGCTTCTTGAGCTTCTCGGCGGCCTCGGCCAGCCCGTTCCAGGTGGTAGGCGGCTCGGCGCCGGCCTTCTCGAAGAGGGCCTTGTTGTAGAAGAGGGAGCGCGTGGAGGCGACGAAGGGCAGGCCGTACTGGGTCCGCTTGTGCTCGCCGGCGGTGGCGAGCGGGGCGAGGAAGTTGGCCTGCACGGGTATGGAGAGCAGCTCGTCGGCGGCGTAGAGCTGGTCGGCGGCGGCGTAGTCGGCGTAGGCGCCGATCTGCGCGATGTCGGGGGCGTCGCCGGCCTTGACCATCTCGGCGACCTTGCGGTCGACGTCGTCCCAGGACTCGACCTGGACCTTGACCTTGATCCCGGGGTGCTTCGCCTCGAAGGCGGCGGCGAGGTCGGTCCAGTACTTCTTGGAGGAGTCACCGCCGGTCAGGTCGTACTCGGCGGCGACCAGCTTCAGGGTCACGTCGCCGGAGTCGCCGCCCAGCGAGCCGCAGCCGGAGACCGTGGCGGTCAGTCCGAGGGCCGCGACGGCCGCGGTCAGTCCAAGAAATCGTCGCCGCTCCACGGCTTCATCCACCCTTTGCTCTTCGTTGAGCTGCACTGAGCTGCACGTTTGCTCTCGTCAGGGCCGCAAGTCTGCCTCGCGCCCCGGTATGAGGTCTACACCACTCGGGTATCACTTCCGCAACACCCTTTCCGAAATGCCGCGGATCGGACGCGATGCGGACACGGCGCGGACGCGGTACGGACGCGCGGCGCACCCGGGGGCCGAGGGGGACGCGGCGGTAATCGAATTTGTATCCGTACGCAACAATCCTCGGCAGTGGACTAGACCTTTTGCCCTGCGGCGGCCAGACTATGCCCCGTGAGACACGTCATCGCCCTGGATGTGGGCGGCACCGGCATGAAGGCCGCCCTCGTCGGGGCGGACGGCACCCTGCTGCACGAGGCCCGCCGCGCCACCGGGCGCGACCGGGGCCCCGAGGCCGTGGTCGAGACGATCCTCGGCTTCGCGGAGGACCTCCGCCTCCTCGGCCAGGAGCGGTACGGAGAGCCCGCCGCGGCCGCCGGAGTCGCCGTCCCCGGAATCGTCGACGCCGAGAACGGCATCGCCGTCTACGCCGCCAACCTCGGCTGGCGCGACGTTCCCATGCGCGAACTCCTCAGCCGCCGCCTCGACGGCATCCCCGTCGCCCTCGGCCACGACGTGCGCACCGGCGGCCTCGCCGAGGGCCGCATCGGCGCGGGCAACGGCGCCGACCGCTTCCTCTTCGTGCCCCTCGGCACCGGCATCGCCGGCGCCATCGGCATCGGCGACCGCATCGAGGCCGGCGCCCACGGCTACGCCGGCGAGATCGGCCACATCGTCGTCCGCCCCGGCGGCACCGCCTGCGGCTGCGGCCAGCGCGGCTGCCTGGAGCGGTACGCCTCCGCCTCCGCCGTCTCCCTCGCCTGGGCCGAGGCCGGCGGCGACCCGGAGGCCGACGCCGCCGACTGCGCCAAGGCCGTCGAGTCCGGCGACCCCACCGCCGTACGGATCTGGCAGGACGCCGTCGACGCCCTCGCCGACGGCCTGGTCACCGCGCTCACCCTCCTGGACCCCCGCACGCTCATCATCGGTGGCGGTCTCGCCGAGGCCGGGGAAACCTTGTTCACACCACTCAGGGCCGCGGTGGAGGAGCGAGTCACGTTCCAGAAGCTGCCCGCCATCGTCCCGGCGGCCCTCGGGGACACCGCCGGTTGCCTGGGCGCGGGCCTCCTCGCCTGGGACCTGCTCGCCGCCCAGCGCCCCACCGACTCGGAGGTTTCCGCCTGATGGCCGATCACAAGGTTCTCACCGGCGCACACGTCGTGCTGCCCACCGGGATCGTCGAGAACGGACGCGTGATCGTCGACGGCGGCCGCATCGTGGGCAGCGCCCCGGAGGACGCCGAGCGCATCGACCTGACGGGCCACTGGCTCGTCCCCGGCTTCGTCGACACGCACAACCACGGCGGCGGCGGCGCGTCCTTCACCTCCGGCACCGCCGAGGAGGTCCTCAAGGGAGTCCACACCCACCGCCTGCACGGCACCACCACCACCGCCGCCTCGCTCGTCACCGGCGACATGGACTTCCTCTCCGAGCGGGCCGGGCTCCTCTCCGAGCTGGCCGAGCAGGGCGAGATCGCCGGCATCCACTTCGAGGGCCCGTTCATCTCCCCCTGCCGCAAGGGCGCCCACGACGAGACGCTCCTGCGCTACCCGGACCCGGCCGAGGTCCGCAAACTGGTCGACGCCGCGCGCGGCCGGGCCACGATGGTCACCCTCGCCACCGAGCTGCCCGGCGGCCTCGACTCCGTGCGCCTCCTCGCCGACCACGGCGTGATCGCCGCCATCGGCCACACCGACGCCACGTACGAGCAGACCGTCGCGGCCATCGACGCGGGCGCCACCGTCGCCACCCACCTCTACAACGCGATGCCCGCCCTCGGCCACCGCGCGCCCGGCCCGATCGCGGCCCTCCTGGAGGACGAGCGGATCACCGTCGAGCTCATCAACGACGGCACCCACCTGCACCCCGCCGCCCTGGAGCTGGCCTTCCACCACGCCGGGGCCGAGCGCGTCGCCCTCATCACCGACGCCATGGACGCCGCCGGCTTCGGCGACGGCCGCTACATGCTCGGCACCCTGGAGGTCGAGGTGAAGGACAGCGTCGCCCGGCTCGTCGAGGGCGGCTCCATCGCCGGCTCCACCCTCACCCTGGACCGCGCCTTCAAGCGCTCCGTCACCGTCGACGGCCTGCCCGTCGAGTCGGTCGTCCAGGCCGTCTCCGCCAACCCGGCCCGCCTCCTCGGCGTGTACGACCGGGTCGGCTCCCTGGAGCCCGGCAAGGACGCCGACCTCGTCGTCCTCGACGCCGACTTCACCCTGCGGGGCGTCATGCGCAAGGGCGCCTGGGTCGTCGAACCGGCGGTCGCCGCGGCCGTCTGATCAGGGGTCATGGGCAAGGGCGGCGGGCCGGGGTCTGGGCCTGCCGCCTTTCCTTTGGCATGATCAGGGGCCGTCGGAACGTACGTTCCAAGGTCTTCACAGGAAGTACGGGGGTGGGCAGGTGATCGTGACGGTCACCCTCAACACGGCGCTGGACCTGACCTACCGGGTCCCCGCCCTCACCCCGCACGCCTCCCACCGGGTCACACAGGTGATCGAGCGCCCCGGCGGCAAGGGGCTCAACGTGGCCCGGGTCCTCGCCGCCCTCGGGTACGAGACGGTCGCCACCGGCTTCGCGGGCGGCGCCACCGGGGCCGTCCTGCGGGACCGGCTCGCGGCGACCCCGGTCCGGGACGAGCTGGTCGAGACGGCCGGCGCCACCCGGCGCACCGTCGCGGTCGTCGACGCCGCCACCGGCGACACCACCCAGCTCAACGAGCCGGGCCCGACCGTCGCGCCCGCCGAGTGGGAGGCCTTCCGCGCCCGCTTCACGGCGCTCCTCGACGGCGCCGGGGCCGTCGCCCTCTGCGGCAGCCTGCCGCCGGGCGTCCACGTCGGCGCGTACGCGGAACTCGTCCGGCTGGCCCGCGCCGCCGCCGTGCCCGTCCTGCTCGACACCAGCGGCGAACCGCTGCGGCGGGGCATCGCCGCCCGCCCCGACCTGGTCAAGCCCAACGCGGACGAGCTCGCCCAGCTCACCGGCGCCCGCGAACCCCGCCGGGCCACCCTCGACGCGCGCCGCCGGGGCGCCCACGCGGTGGTCTCGTCCCTCGGCCCCGAGGGCCTGCTCGCCGCCACCCCCGAGGGCCTCTGGCGCGCGACCCCGCCGGCCCCCGTCCGGGGCAACCCCACGGGCGCGGGCGACTCGGCCGTCGCCGGCCTGCTCTCCGGCCTGGTCGACGGGACCCCCTGGCCGGACCGCCTCACCCGCGCGGTCGCCCTCTCTGCGGCGACGGTCCTCTCGCCGGTGGCGGGAGAGTTCGACGCGGGGGCGTACGAGGAGCTGCTGGGGCGGGTGAAAGTGACCGAGGAGGCCCCTTAGGGCCTCCTCGGACGGGTCCTCGCCGGTTCGGGTCAGCCCTTGCCGGTCTTCCCGGCCTCCAGGTAGACCTGGTCCAGGATCGCGTCGCAGGAGTTGCCCGGCTCGCAGGAGATCTTGAGCGAGTTGCTCGATCCCTTGTTGAGCTTCACGTAGGCGTAGGTGTAGGTCCAGCCCTTCTCCCAGTCGCCCTCGGGAGCCTTCGCCCAGTTGGCCATGTTGATCTCGCGGGGCTTCTCGCCGTTGACCGTCAGCGAGGTCTTCGCGTCCTTGCCGGGCACGCTGTAGACGATCCGGAGGGTGTAGTCCCCGGTGTCCGGCACGTCCACGGTCCAGCTCGCGGAGCCGCCCTCGCCGTTGAAGACCACGTAGGCGCCGCCCGGGCCCTTCGCGCCCTTCACGGCCGTGTCGAGCTTGGCCGGGCCGCCGAGCTGGAGCGTGGCCGCGTCCTGCCTGGGCAGGTCCGCGGGGGTCGGCGAGGCCGAACTCGGCTCGCCGCTCGGCGTCTCCGACGGCCGGGAGGACGCCGTCGGGGCGGGCGTGGTGCCGCCGGCCTTGTCGTCCCCGGTGCCCTTGTCCTTGTTCGTGAGCACCGCCGCCGCGATGCCGACCACCACGACCGCGACGACCGCGACCGCGCCGATCAGCAGGCCCTTGGTGTTGGGGCCCCGGCCGGAGCCGCCGCGCTGCGGGGCCGGCGGCGGGGTCTGGCGGGGCGGCTGGGCGCCGTAGGTCTCGGGCGCGGCGTACTGCGCGTGCGGCTGCCCGTACGGCGCCTGCTGCTGCGGCGGCACGTACGGCTGCGCGTGCTGCTGGCCGCCGTACTGGCGGCGGTCGCCGACCGTTCTGACCTGGTTGTACGAGGTCCGGGGCACACCCGGCTGAGCGGGACCGGGACCGGGGTAGCCGTAGCCGCCGCCCTGCGGGGGCTGCGCGCCCGCCGCCTGTCCGTCCTCGTACAGGTAGCCGAACGGATCGTCGTCCTCGGGCTTGTTCGAGCCGTCGTTACCGGCAGCCATCCGGGTCATCCTCTCCATGCTCGCCAGCCGTCGCCGACCGGCCGAGCCTACCCCGAACGGGCCATTCCCCGACTCGGACCCTTGACCCGGTGAGAGGGGACCCACACGTCAGCCGGCCCGGCGCTGGACCTTGGCACGGGAGCGTTTCTCCACGTACATGCGCTGGTCGGCGGAGTTCAGGACCTCTTCCACGGACATCCCGCACTCGGCCCAGCCGATGCCGAAACTGGCCCCGACGCGGACCGCCCGGCCGTCCACCCGGATGGGCGGGATGATCGCGTTGCGGAGGCGTACGGCCAGGTCGGCGGCGTCGGCCGCGCCGAGGCCGTCGGCGAGGACGACGAACTCGTCGCCGCCGAGCCGGGCGACGGTGTCCCCGTCCCGCACGCCGGTGGTGAGCCGCCGGGCCACCTCGATGAGGACGGCGTCGCCGGTGTGGTGCCCGAAGCGGTCGTTGATCGACTTGAAGCCGTCGAGGTCGCAGAAGAGGACCGCGAGCCCCTTGGTGCCGTCGTCGGTCTCGCCGCCCGGGGGCGCCACCATGTGGACGTGGTGGTCGTACGGCCCCGCGCCGCCCGCCGGCTCGAAGCCGAAGCCGTGCTCGTGTTCGTGCTCGTACGGCTCGTAGCCGGCACCGGCGCCGGGCGGCCCGTACCCGTAGCCGTCGCCGTACGCGCCCGGGGCGTCCGCCGGGCGCTCGCAGAGGCGCGCGGAGAGCCGGGAGCGCAGCTCGGCGCTGTTGGGCAGGCCGGTGAGGGCGTCGTGCGAGGCGCGGTGGGCGAGCTGGAGCTCGTGGCGCTTGCGCTCCTCGATGTCCTCGACGTGGGTGAGGAGGAAGCGGGGGCCGTCGGCGGTGTCGGCGACCACCGAGTTCCGCAGGGAGACCCAGACGTAGGTGCCGTCGCGGCGGGCGAGCCGCAGCTCGGCCCGGCCACCCTCGGCGGAGGTCCGCAGCAGGGTGCCGATGTCCTCGGGGTGGACGAGGTCGGCGAAGGAGTAGCGGCGCATCACGGAGGCGGGCCGGCCGAGGAGCCGGCACAGGGCGTCGTTGGTGCGCAGGAGCCGGCCGTGCTGGTCGCCGCCCATCTCGGCGATGGCCATGCCGGAGGGGGCGTACTCGAAGGCCTGCCGGAAGGACTCCTCGCTGGCGCGCAGGGCCTGCTGCTCCCGTTCGAGCCGGACCAGGGCCCGCTGCATGTTGGAGCGGAGGCGGGCGTTGCTGATGGCGATGGCCGACTGCGAGGCGTACATCTGGAGCGCCTCCTGGCCCCAGGGGCCGGGGTGCCGGCCGTTGCGCGGGCGGTCGACGGATATGACCCCGAGGAGCTCGCGGCGGGAGCCCGGTGGGGGTCCTCCCGCGCGGGCGGAGCCGAGCGCGGGGGAGTACATCGGGGCGTAGAGCCGGTCGTGCGGGTGCCACTCGTCCTCGAAGCGGGGCGCCGGGCCGTCGGTGTGCCACTGGGGGACGTCGTCCTCCATGAGGACCCATCCCTCCGTGTGCGGTATGAACCGCAGGTCGCCCCAGGCCTGTCCCATGGAGAGGCGGCGATCCCAGGAGGCGCGGGAGCCGACCCGGCCGGTGATCAGGGCCTCGGCGGCGGAGCTTCCGGCGAAGGCGGCGACGACGAGGTCACCGTCGGGGCGCACGAGGTTGACGCAGGCGAGTTCGTAGTTGAGACCGGCGACCACGCCGTCCGCGACGGTCTGCAGGGTGTCCGCCAGGCTGCGGGCGGTGTTGAGGTCCGTCACGACCTGGTGCAGTTGCCGCAGGGTCGAGAGACGGACGTAGGGCTCCGACTCGGTCTCCATCGCTCGCTCTCCCCGAGACCTCGACAGCAACTCCAGGGTTCTGATCGGCTTCCTGTTGCACGTTCGCGTGTGACTGTGGACTGTTCTTGCCACTGAATCACAGTGAGCTGCGCACCCGGTACACAGGGTCAGCAAATACTGGCCGCTGTGACTCAAGTCACAGCAGGTCATGGCGGGTCGGCCGGGCTTCCGGCGGGGTCCTAGGACCGGCGGGGGTGGAGGGCTGGTCCCCGCGCCCGATGCGGCCCCCGGGGAGCCGTCCTAGCGTCGGGAGGGTGCTGCAGAAGACCACCTCCCCGCCCCCCGTGACCGACCTGGCGATCCCCCATGCTGAGGGGGTGAGCAACGAAGAGTTCCGGGCGGCGATGTCCCGCCTCGCGTCGGGCGTGGTCCTGGTGACCGCGCACGACCCCGACGACGGCCCGCGCGGCGAGGACGTCGGCATGACGGCCACCGCCTTCGCGTCGGTCTCCCTCGACCCGCCCCTGGTCCTGATCAGCCTCCGCAACGGCTCCCGCATGGACGACCTGCTCGCCGAGGTCCCCGTCTGGGCGGTCTCGATCCTCTCCGAGAACCAGCGGCACGTCGCCGGGCGCTTCTCGATGAAGAACCGCGTCAGCGACCGGCTCCTCTTCGCCGACCTGCCGTACACGCGCGGCGGGGCGAGCGGCGCCCCGCTCGTGGGCGGCGCGCTCTCGGTCCTGGAGTGCCGCACCGAGAACCGCGTCGTGGCCGGCGACCACACGCTCGTGGTGGGGCGGGTCCTGACGGCGGGGGTGTCCCCGGCGGACGGCAGCGGGCCCCTGACGTACTTCCAGGGGAAGTACCGGCACCTGGGCTGACGGCCGGGCACGACCCGTCGGCGGCCGGTCAGCCCCAGTCGCGGGACTGCCGGGTGCGCTTGGTCTCCGAGCGCTGCTTCTTCTCCCGCAGCCGCCGCTCGTTGATGCCGCGCGGGATCTTCGTGGGCCGGCGGGGCTTCGGCGGCGGGGCCGTCGCCTCGGCGAGGAGGGCGGCCAGGCGGACCGCCGCCGTCTCCCGGTTGCGCCACTGCGAGCGGTGCTCCGAGGCCCGTACGGTCACGACGCCGTCGACCAGGCGGGAGGCGAGGCGCTCCAGGGCGCGGGCCTTCCACACCTCGGGGAGCGCGTCGGTGGCCGCGAGGTCGAAGCGGAGCTCGACCCGCGAGTCGCTGGTGTTGACGTGCTGTCCGCCCGGGCCCGACGAACGCGAGAAACGCCACTGGAGCTCGGCCTCGGGGAGCGAGACGGAGCCGCGGATGGGATACGGACCGGACATGCCCCCCATGTTCCCCGTACCGGGCCGTCGGAGTCATCCTCATTTCCGTCCGGACCGGAACGGGAACCGCCGGGGGGCCGCGCGCGTTCCTCCAGACGACGACACCACGATGAAAGGGACTTTCCATGGCTGTGAGCCTGTCCAAGGGCGGCAACGTCTCCCTGACCAAGGAGGCCCCGGGCCTCGCCGCCGTCACCGTGGGCCTCGGCTGGGACGTCCGCACCACCACCGGCACCGACTTCGACCTCGACGCCTCGGCGATCGGCGTGGACGCCGCCGGGAAGGTCGCCTCCGACGCCCACTTCGTCTTCTTCAACAACAAGTCGACGCCGGACCAGACCATCGTCCACACCGGTGACAACCGCACCGGCGAGGGCGGCGGCGACGACGAGCAGATCAACGTCAACCTCGCGGCCCTCCCGCCGAACGTCGACAAGATCGTCTTCCCGGTCTCCATCTACGACGCGGTCTCCCGCTCGCAGAACTTCGGCCAGGTCCGCAACGCGTACATCCGCATCGTGAACCAGGCCGGCGGCGCCGAGCTCGCCCGCTACGACCTCTCCGAGGACGCCGCCACCGAGACCGCCATGGTCTTCGGCGAGCTGTACCGCAACGGCGCGGAGTGGAAGTTCCGCGCCGTCGGCCAGGGCTACGCCTCGGGCCTGGAGGGCATCGCCCGCGACTTCGGCGTCAACCTCTGACGGACGCGGCGGACCGCTGATCCCGAGAGCCCCGGCGGACCCCCGCCGGGGCTCTCCCCTTGCCGCGCGATCGCCGAAGCCCTCGCCCCCGAGGCCCTGGTGGTGCTGCGCAAGGAGCTGACGGACGGGTCCTAAGGGCCGTCGGGCCTCTCGTCGCCGTACAGCCAGACGTCCCACAGGTCGTCGAGGTCCTCCCCCGCCGTCTCCTCCGCGTAGGCGGTGAAGTCGGCGGTGGTGGCGTTGGCGTGGCGGCGCTCCTCGGGCCAGCCGCGCAGGATCTCGTCGAAGGTCTCGTCCCCGACCGTCTCGCGCAGCTTGTGCAGGACCATCGCGCCCCGCTGGTAGACCGGCGGGTCGAAGAGGTTCCCGGCGGCGGGCGGGGCGGCCGGCGGGAAGGCCCAGTTGGCCTTCTCCCGGAAGGCCCGCTCGAAGGCGGTGCGGGCGGGGACGTCCCCGTACTCCTCCGCGTACAGCCACTCCGCGTACGTCGCGAAGCCCTCGTTCAGCCACAGGTCGCGCCAGGTGGCTGGCGTCACCGAGTTGCCGAACCACTGGTGGGCCAGCTCGTGGACGAGGGTCGTCCGGTCGAAGGAGGAGGCCGGGAAGACGGGCCGGGTCTGGGTCTCCAGGGCGTAGCCGAGGGTCCCGTCCTCCGTGACGACCGCCCCGGCCGCCGAGAAGGGGTACGGGCCGAAGCGTCGCACCTGCCGGGCGAGGACCGCCGGGACCTCGGCCCGCAGCGCGGCGCTCTCCGCGGCGACCTCCGGCTCGGCGGCGGTCAGCACGGGCACGGTGCCGAGGGCGGTCGCCGTCCCCGTCTCGTACCGCCCGATCGCGACCGTCGCGAGGTAGCTCGCCATCGGTTCGGACGTGTGCCACACGGTGGTGACGCGGCCGTCCTCCTCCGTCCGCCGCTCGGTCCCGACGCCGTTGGCGAAGGCGTCGGTCCCGGCGGGGACGGTGAGGGCGATGTCGTACGCGGCCTTGTCGGAGGGGTGGTGGTTGCCGGGGAACCAGGTCGTGGAGCCGGCCGGTTCGCCGACCGCGACGACCCCGCCGCCGTCGTCGTCGCGCAGCCAGCCCTCCTCGGAGCCGTCCGCGTCCACGAGCGGCTCGGGCACGCCCGCGTACGTGACGGTGGCGCGGAACTCCGCGCCCTTCCGGATCTCCTCGCGCGGGCGGAGCGTCAGCTCGCCCCCGGCCCGGTTGTACGCGGCGGGGACGCCGTCCACGCTCGCGCCGCCGACCGTGAGCCCCGACAGGTCGAGGTTGAAGGCGCTGAGGTCCTGGGTGGCGCGGGCGGTGATCTCGGCGGTGCCGTCGAGCCGCCCGGTGTCCGGGTCGTACGCCAGGGAGAGGGCGTAGTGCCCCACGTCGTAGCCGCCGTTCCCGAGCTTCGGGAAGTACGGGTCGCGGAGCCCGGCGGCCCCCGGGGTGCCCCGGACCCCGCCGGTGGCGCCGGTGCAGCCGCCCGCGAGCACCACGAGGGCGACGAGGGCGGCGGCGGCTCCGGTCCGGGTCCGGTGAAGGTGTGTCACGCACCGATCGTAAGCAGACGGGAGGGTTCGTACGGAAAAGACGGTGGAGCCCGGCGGGGGTCCGGGCGCCACCGCCGATCGGGGGCGGCGCGGCCTTACCGGCCGAGGGAGGCGACGCCGGCCCGGGCGAACTTCTCGTCGAGGTCGCCGGAGGGGGCGCCGGCGACGCCGATGCCCGCGACGGGGGCGCCCTTGGCGGTGACGGGGGCGCCGCCGGCGAGGAAGAGGGTGTTCGGGATGTCCTTGAGCGTGGGGGCGTTGGTCAGGCGCTTGGCCAGCTCGGAGGTCGGGGCGTTCCAGGAGACGGCGGTGTACGCCTTCTTCACGGCCGACTCGTAGGACTGCGGGCCGGCGCCGTCGCCGCGCAGGGTGACGATCGTGGTGCCGTTGCGGTCGACGACGGCGACCGAGACGCGCTGGTTCTCCTTCTCGGCGGCCTTCAGGGCGGCCTGCGCGGCCTTCGTCGCGGCCTCGACCGTCAGGTGCGTCGACTGCTGGAGGTTGCCGTTCGAGGCGTCGGCGCGGACGGCGGCGGCGGGGGCGGCGGCCGGGGAGGAGGCGTTCGCGGAGACCACGCCGAAGGTGCCGGCGGCGATGACGGCGGCGGCGGTGGCGCCGAAGAGGATCTTCTTCATGGAGAGCTCCGTGGGATGAGTGGTCCGTGGGACGAGGGGGCCGTGGGACGAGTGGTTCGTGGGGTGAGGGGGGCGAGGGAGGGCGCGGGGCCCCGGGCCGGGCGGTCCGTGCGTCCGTCTCGCTCCGTCATCCATCCTGTGGCCGCTCCCGGGGCCTCCCGGTCCACGGTCCGGCTGCCCTCCGGGCGCGGACCGGTGGACGGCCGGGTCAGCCGATCGGCTGATGCCGGACCGGTCCCACCGGGCCAGGATGAAGGGGTGTGCGCAGGTCGGAACAGCGAGCGGACCAGAAGGACCACGACATGGAGCAGGACCCGGACGCCCGCCGGCTGGCGCGGATCATGCACACCACGTTCTTCCTGCTGCTCGGCGCCTCGCTCGCCCGCTTCCTGCTGCGGCACGACTGGGAGGCCCGCAGCCCCTGGATCGTCGCCCTCACCGGCGCCCTCGCCTCCCTCTACCTCCTCGGCCCCGTCATCGGAACCCGCGCCACTCCGCGCCGGATCGCCTGGCTGGGCACGGTCGTCGCCGTCTGGGTGCTCCTCGTCGTCCTCGCGCCCAGCTTCGCCTGGTGCGCGGTGCCGCTCTTCTACACGGGCCTGCGCACCCTCCCGCCGCGCGCCGCGCTCGGCCTGGTCGCCCTGCTCACCGCCTTCGTGGTCTTCGCGCAGGTCCGGCTCGCGCACGGCGGCTGGGACCCGAACCTGATCGTCGCCCCGCCGGCCGTCGCCGCCCTGGCCACCGGGGTGTTCGTGTACGCGGACCGGCAGGCGGCGCGCCAGCGGGCCCTGATCGACGACCTGATCCGCACCCGGCGCGAGCTGGCCGCGACCGAGCGCCGCGAGGGGACGCTCGCCGAGCGGCAGCGGCTCTCCATGGAGATCCACGACACCCTGGCGCAGGGCCTGTCCAGCCAGCGGATGCTGCTCCAGGCGGCGGACCGCACCTGGGACGGCGACCCGGAGACGGCCCGCCGGCACGTCCGTACCGCCGCGTCCATCGCCGAGCGCAACCTCGCGGAGGCCCGCCGCTTCGTCCACGACCTCGCGCCGGCCGATCTGGCGGAGGGCGGCGGCCTGGAGGAGGCCCTGCGGGGGCTCGCCGCCCGGGAGTCGGCGGCGTTCCGGGTCGACGGGGCGCCGGTGGCGCTGCCCGACCGGGCGCAGTCGGCGCTGCTGCGGATCGCGCAGGGCGCCCTGGCGAACATCCGCGAGCACGCGGGCGCGGCCTCGGCCGCCGTGACCCTGACGTACCTCGACGACCAGGTGGTCCTGGACGTCGCCGACGACGGGCGCGGCTTCGACCCGGCGGACCGGCCGGGCGGGGTGCGCGGCCACGGGCTGCCCGCGATGCGGGTGCGGGCCGAGCAGCTCGGTGGCACCCTGGCCGTCGAGTCCGTCCCGGGCGAGGGCACGGTGCTCTCCGCCGCGATCCCGCTGGACCCGGAGCCGTGACGCCCCTGCCGCTCCCCTCCCTGCCCCCGCCCCTCCCGCTCTCCCTGGAGTCGTGATGCCCTCCGTACGGATCCTGCTCTGCGACGACCACGCGGTGGTCCGCGCCGGGCTGCTCGCCCTCCTCGGCAGCACCCCCGACATCGACGTCGTGGGCGAGGCGGGCAGCGGCGAGGAGGCCGTCGCCCTGGCGGCGAAGCTGAGGCCGGACGTCGTCCTCATGGACCTCCAGCTCGGGTCCGGCATCGACGGCGTGGAGGCGACCCGCCGGATCGCGCCCACCGGCGTCCACGTCCTCGTCCTCACCACGTACGACACGGACGCCGACATCACACGGGCGATCGAGGCGGGCGCCACCGGCTACCTCCTGAAGGCCGAGCGGCCGGAGGAGCTGTTCGCGGCCGTCCACGCGGCCGCGCAGGGCCGCACGGCCCTCTCGCCGCCGGTCGCCGGCCGGGTCATGGACCGGATGCGGGGCGCGGCGGCCCCGAGCCTCACCGACCGGGAGCGGGACATCCTCGGGCAGCTCGGGCGCGGCCTCGGCAACCGCGAGATCGCGCGGGCCCTGTTCATCAGCGAGGCGACGGTGAAGACCCACCTGGGCCGGATCTACGCCAAGCTCGGCGTGGACACGCGGGCGGGCGCGGTGGCGGTGGCGAAGGAGCGCAGGCTGCTGCCGTAGGAACTCCCCTTCCGTACGCCTTCGTACGGTCTTTGCCCCCACCCCTCTCCCTCCACTGCTACCGTACGTTACTCCCCCACCGCACGGTGTCACGAACCAGTCCCAGTGGAGCGCACGTGAAGCTCGCGATCGTCGGCGGCGGTCCCGCCGGCCTCTACCTCTCGGTCCTGCTGAAGCGGCGGAACCCGTCGCACGAGATCACGGTGTACGAGCGGAACCCGGAGGGCTCCACGTACGGCTGGGGCGTCACGTACTGGGCCGGGCTGCTCGGCAAGCTGCGCGCGGGCGACCCGGAGTCCGCGCGGGCCGTCGCCGACGCGTCCGTGACCTGGACCGACGGGGTCGCGATCGTCCGCGACGAGCGGACCGTCCACCGGGGCGACGCGGGCTTCGGCATCGGGCGCCGGCGGATGCTGGCGCTGCTCGCGGACCGCGCCCGCGACCTGGGCGTGCGGATCGAGTTCGAGCACGGCGTGAGCGGCCCGGACGCGCCCGAGCTCGCGGACGCGGACCTGGTCGTCGCCGCCGACGGGGTGAACAGCGCGCTGCGCGAGGCGTACGCGGACCACTTCGGCAGCGAGGTCACGAGCGGCCGCAACCGGTACGTCTGGCTCGGCACGACCAAGGTCTTCGACTCGTTCAGCTTCGCCTTCAAGGAGACCGGGCACGGCTGGATCTGGTGCTACGCCTACGGCTTCAGCGGCGAGCGCTCCACCTGCGTCGTCGAGTGCTCCCCGGAGACCTGGACCGGCCTGGGCCTGGACGCGCTCGGCGAGGCCGACAGCCTGAACCTCCTGGAGAAGCTCTTCCACGACCTGCTCGACGGGCACGAGCTGATCGGCCGGGACCGGGCCGGGGAGCCCGCCCAGTGGCTCGCCTTCCGCACCCTCACCAACCGCGTCTGGCACCGGGGCAACCTGGTCCTCCTCGGGGACGCCGCCCACACCACGCACTACTCGATCGGCGCGGGCACCACCCTGGCCCTGGAGGACGCGCTCGCCCTCGCGGACGCCCTGGACGCCCCCGGCTCGCTCCAGGACCTCGACACGGCCCTGACCCTGTACGGGAAGCGGCGCCGCGCCGAACTCGTCGCCGCCCAGAGCGCCGCCCGCTACAGCGCCCGCTGGTACGAGAACCTGCCCCGCTACATGAGCCTGGAGCCGGCCCGCATGTTCGCCCTGCTCGGCCAGCGCCACTCGCCCCTGATGCCCCACGTCCCGCCCCAGCTCTACTACCGCCTCGACCGCGCCGCCGGCTCCCTGGAACCCCTCCGCCGCCTCAAGCGCTGGCTGGGCCCCCGGGTGGCGAGGGCGGTGCACGGACGCGGCCGCTGAGCTCCCCGTACGGACCGGGCCCGGGACCACGAAGTCCGGAGCCGCGAGGCCCGGAGCCGTGAGGCCCGGGACCGCGAGGTCCGGAGCCGTGACACCATCGACCCCGTGCTCGACATCGGCTACTCCCTCTCGCGTCGCTTCCCCGACCCCCCGCAGACCGACTACCGCCGCGCGGACGTCCACGCGCTGCGGCACGACCTGTTCTGCGGGGACGTGTACCTCGCGGACACCGAGTCCGACCGGGAGGTGTCCACGGCCTGGGGGTGGGTGCCGGTGCTCGACTTCGCGTGGGCGCTCTGCGACATCGTCGAGCGGCTCGACCGGGACCCGCGCGGGAGCCGGGCCGCGCAGCCGCAGTACGCGGAGCTCGACTTCACCGAGTCCACGGACCGGATGCTGTTCGAGCGCCGCTTCGGCTGGGTGGACGTCGAGGCCGACTGGATGCCGGGCGACGAGCCGCCGGTGACCTTCGGCCACGCCGAACTGCGCCGCGAGGCCCGCGACTTCCTGCACGACCTGATCGCGGACCTCACCGACATGCACGAGGGCCTCGCCGACAACCCGGCCGTCTGGTCCCTCCAGGCCCGCTTCCCCCGCCTGCCGTGACCGCGGACCAGGGCCACCTGCCCGACCCCGGTCCGGCCCGGTCGACAAGGCATCCCTAGCCCTCCTCCACCCGCACCCCCATCTGCGCCGCGAGCACCGGCGCCAGGTCGAAGAGCTGGGACGTCGAGATCACGGCCCCCGCCAGGGACTCCACCCCGCGCGCGATCTCCAGGCGCTGGACGCCCCTCAGGTCCACGTCCCGCAGTCGCGCCCCCGAGAAGTCGGCCCCGGTCAGGGCGCAGTCCACGAACTCGACCCGTTCGAGGACCGCGCCCCCGAAGTCCGGCTCGCTCAGCACGCACCCCTCGAAGACGACGTCCTTCAGCTTCGCGGACCGCAGGTTCAGGTAGTCGATCTTGCCGCCCCGGACCACGACCCGCTCCAGGACGGCGCCGTGCAGTTGCGTCCCGCCGAGCCGCGCCTCCACGACCTCCACGTCCCGCAGTTGCGCCCCCGCCAGGTCCGTCCCCACCCCCCGCACCCCGCTCAGGACCGAGTCCAGGAACCGCGCGCTCGTCAGCCGCGCCCCGTCGAGGCCGCACTCCCGCAGCGCGCAGTCCAGGAACCGGGCCCCCTCCCCCGACTGCCCGGACAGGTCGAGCCCGGACAGCTCCAGGCCGTCGTAGTCCCCGTCCGCCTCCAGACCGCCCCCGTACGGCTCCAGGGGCGGCAGCCGCACCTCCGGCCGCCGGGCCCCCGGCGCCTTCTTCTTCCGCGTCGCCGCCCTCGCGCCCTGGTTCGCCATCCCCCCATGGTGAGGTACGCCACTGACAACGCCCCCGTGTCACGAACACGGCCCCGCGCCCCGTCCCCCGTACAGGACCCGGGAACGAGCCCGAGAACGTAGGGAGAGCGTCATGCGGAAGCTCACGATCGTCGGCGGCGGCTTCGCCGGACTGACCGCGGCGGTCACCGCCGCCGAGGCCGGCACCGCCGTGACCCTGTACGAGGCCCACCGGGCCCCCGGCGGCCGGGCGCGCACCGCCGAGGGCCCGTACCGCACGAACGACGGCCCGCACGCGCTCTACAGCGGCGGCCCGCACTGGACCTGGCTGAAGCAGCGCGGGCTCCTCGGACCGCTCGCCCCGCTGCCGCCCGCCGAGGGCCTCCGCTTCCGCTTCCACCGCGGCGGCGCCCTCCGCCGCGTCCCGCCGCCCGGCCTGCTCCGCCAGTCCCTCCGCACCGCCCGGAACGCCCCCGTCGACGCCGACTTCCGCACCTGGGCCACCGGGCTCGCGGGCCCGCGGACCGCCCGCGTCGCCGCCGCGTACAGCGGGGTCGCGCTCTTCCACCACGACCCCGGCGCGCTCTCCGCCCGCTTCGTGCAGGAGCGGCTGCACCGGGCCGCCGCCCTGCCGCCCGAGGCGCACTACGTCCGGGGCGGCTGGGGCGCGCTGATCGGGCGGATGGCGGACCGGGCCCGGGAGCTGGGCGTACGGATCGAGACCTCGTCCCGTATCGACGCGCTGCCCGCCGGTGGCGGCCCGGTGATCGTCGCCACCGCCCTGCCCGCCGCCGCCCGGCTCCTCGGCGACCCCTCGCTGACCTGGGAGAGCGGCCGCACGGTCCTGGTCGACCTGGCGCTGCGGACCCGGAAGGGGGACCCGTTCGTCGTCTCCGACCTGGACGCGCCCGGCTGGATCGAGCGGTTCACCGCGCAGGACCCCTCGCTCGCCCCCGCCGGGCAGCAGCTCCTCCAGGCCCAGTTGCCCGTCGGGCCCGACGCGGGCAGGGCGGACGGGGTCGCCCACGCGGAACGGCTCCTCGACCTCGGCTTCCCCGGTTGGCGCGAGCGGACGGTGTGGCGGCGCGATGCGCTCTCCCGGGGGCGTACGGGAGCGGTGGACCGCCCCGGCACCACCTGGCGCGACCGCCCGGCCGTCGACCGGGGCGACGGGGTGTACCTGGTGGGCGACCAGGTCGCGGCGCCGGGCGTCCTGTCGGAGGTGTCGTTCACGAGCGCGGTCGAGGCGGTGTCGCTGGCGCTGCGCGCGGAGCGGCTCGCGTACGGGACGCGCTGATCCCGTACGGAACGTACTGATCCCGTACGGGACGCACTGACCCCCCGAGGGTCACGGGACGCACTGACCCCCGAGGGTCACGGGACGCACTGACCCCCGAGGGTCACGGGACGCGCTGATCCCCCGCGGGTCACGGGACGGCGCACCGATCCCCCGCGGCCTTGACCTCAAGCGCGCTCGAGGTCGGAGGCTTTCCCCGTGGCCGCCCGGACCACGCTCCGTACGACGACAGGGGAACCGTCATGCACGCCGTCCGCCTCCACGCCTTCGGACCCGCCGAGAACCTCGCGTACGAGGAGGTGCCCGACCCCGTCCCGGGCCCCGGGCAGGTCCGCGTCCGGGTCGCGGCGGCCGGGGTGCACCTCCTCGACACCGCGCTCCGGGAGGGCGCCCCGGGCCCCTTCCCGGCCCCCGCCGAACTGCCCACGATCCCCGGCCGCGAGGTCGCCGGCACGGTCGACGCACTCGGGGAGGGCACCGACCCGTCCTGGCTCGGCCGGCGGGTCGTCGCCCACCTCGGCATGGTCCCCGGGGGGTACGCGGAGCTCGCCGTCACCGACGCCGCCCGGCTCCACGCCCTGCCCGGCCTCCTCGGCGAGGCGGAGGCCGTCGCCATGATCGGCACCGGGCGCACGACCCTGGGCATCCTCCAATTCACCGAACTCGGAACCGGCTCGGTCGCGATCGTCCCCGCCGCGGCCGGCGGCATCGGCACCCTGCTCGTCCAGTACGCCAAGAACGCCGGCGCCACCGTCGTCGGCCTCGCGGGCGGGCCCGCGAAGACCGCCCTGGTCCGGGAGAACGGCGCCGACCTGGCCGTCGACTACCTGGAGCCGGACTGGCCGGAGGAGGTCCGCGCCTACCTGGCCGGGCCCCTCGGCGGGCGTGCGGCCACGGTCGTCTTCGACTCGGTCGGCGGCGACACCGGCCGCGCCGCCGTGGACCTCCTCGGCGAGGGCGGGCAGCACCTCGTCTTCGGCTGGTCCGGGGCCGGCCTCCACGACGGCGAGCCGCTCACCTTCACCCCCGAGGAGCTGGCCGAGCGGGGCATCACCTCGGAGTCCGTCCTCGGCCCGGTGATGATCCGGAAGGCGGGCGGCGACGTCCGCCACCTCGAACTCGCCGCCCTCGCGGAGGCGGCCGCCGGCACCCTCCGCCCGGCGGTCCACCGCTTCCCCCTCGCGGAGGCGGCACGGGCCCACCGCGCCCTGGAGAACCGGGGCACGACGGGCAAGGTGGTCCTGGTCCCGTAGGGGCCGCGTACGGGCCTCAGACGGTCCCGACCACGTCCCAGGAGTGCGCCTTGAACTCCTTCAGGAAGTCGGGGTGGTCCTCCCACATCCGGGCGACGGACCGCAGCACGTCCCAGTTGTGTTCGAGGGCCTGGTCCACGACCTGCCGCAGCTCGGGGGCCGTCGCCCGCTTCTCCACGAGGCCGGAGACGGCCGACGCGGCCTGCACGGTGTAGCGGGCGGCCCGCAGCGCGCGGGAGGTGTCGTCCATGCCGAAGCCGTGGTCGCTGCCGTTCGCGGGGTCGAAGAGCGGTGTCAGGCGGTCCTCGATGAAGCCGGTGATCCGCCGGAACCGCTGCTCGATGTCGGTGCGGTCGGTGTTGGTGCCGGTGTCTGTGCCAATGCCGGTGCCGGTGCCGGTGCCGGTGCCGGTGTCTGTGCCAGTGCCGGTGCCGGTGCCGGTGCCGGTGTCCATGGTGTTGTCCATGGCCCTTTCCTACACTCCCGCCGCACCGCCGAGTTCCGCCAGGGCCCCGTCCGTCATCCGGTAGACCGTCCACTCGTCCTGCGGGCGGGCGCCCAGGGACTCGTAGAAGGCGATCGAGGGCTCGTTCCAGTTCAGGA
This sequence comes from Streptomyces sp. NPDC007872, assembly GCF_042868165.1. Lineage (NCBI taxonomy): Bacteria > Bacillati > Actinomycetota > Actinomycetes > Kitasatosporales > Streptomycetaceae > Streptomyces > Streptomyces sp. NPDC007872. The sequence goes on along the minus strand of NZ_JBIAEA010000004.1, from coordinate 98,207 downwards.
CGGACCACTCCAGGCGCTCGTAGCCGCGCGCGACGCAGATCCGGGCCAGCTCGCGCAGCAGGGCCTTGCCGTGGCCGCCGCCGCGCGCCTCCGGACGGACGTACAGGTCCTCCAGGTAGATGCCGTGGACCCCGCGCCAGGTCGAGAAGTTGAGGAACCAGAGCGCGAAGCCGACCGGCTCGCCGGCCGCGTCCTCCGCGATGTGCGCGAAGGCGGCGGGCCGCTCGCCGAAGAGGGCCTCGTGAAGCTGTTCGGGGGTGGCACGGACCTCGTCGAGGGCCTTCTCGTACGCGGCGAGGTCGCGGATCATGGCGTGGACGACGGGGACGTCGGCGGGGGTGGCGGTACGGATCATGGGGCCAGGGTGCCCGGCACGGGGCCCCGTGGCCAGGGGGATCCACGTCCTGGACCCGCGTCCTGGACCCGTCGTCGGCGTCAGGCCCGCCGCTCCCGCAGGATCCGCGCGACCGCGACCTGCTCGGCGTCCAGGGCCGGCTCCCCGTCCTCGACGTCCCACAGGCCGTTCTGGAGGACCCGGCCCAGCGTCCACGCCACCGCGCGCCGCCGGTCCCCGACGACCTCGGCGAGCAGGTCGAACCGCCACAGCACCTCGTCCGGATCCGGGTCGAAGCGGTCCACGAGCGCCGGGAGCAGGTCGAAGCCGGGGTCGCCCGCGAGCGGCTTGGGGTCGATCGCCAGCCAGGGCTCGCGCCCGGCGGCCAGGACGTTCCCGAAGTGCAGGTCCCAGTGGAGCAGCCGGTCGCCCGGCTCGCCCGCCACCTCCCGTACCGCCGCCGCGCAGTCCCGCAGGACCGCCGCGTCCTCCGGGCCCAGCCGGGCGGCGGCCCCGGGCGCCTCCGCGAGCATCCCGGCCGCGACGGCGCCGAGCGTGCGCAGGCCGGGCGGCGCGGGGACGGCCGTGAGCCGGGCGAGGAGGCCGGCGGCGATCCGCACCGCCTCCCGCGCGTCCGCGAGGGAGGACAGCGGCCGGGCCTCGTCGAGGCGCTCCAGGAGCATGGTCCCGGTGGCGGGGTCGTGGTCGAGGAGCCGTACGGCGCCCGCCCCGTCCCAGGCGCGCAGCCCGGCCGGCTCGCCCGCGCTCTCCTCGTCGAGGAGCTGCATCTTCAGCGCGGCGGGCGTCCCGTCCGCGCACCGCTCCACCGGCAGGACCAGCGAGGCCACCCCGTACATCGAGGGTCCGGTGACCCGCAGCCCCCACCGGCCGAGGAACTCCCCGGCCGTCCGGGGCAGCCCGGCGACGAACGCCCGCCCCGCCTCACCGTTGTACTTCGCCTGCGACCGCGCGAGTTCCTCCGGTACGTGAATCACGCCGCCGAGCCTAGGGGACGTCTCGCCGATCACGGCCGGGGCTGCGACCCTGATCCGCCGGACAGGCCCTGGACACAGTGCCGGGCGCGGGACGCGTTCCCCCACCACAACACCCGTATCCACGGGTCGGGGGCGCCGGGTAACGTCCCGCCCACGCATTCCGAATCCAGGGGTAGACATGAGCACGGTCAACGGCGGCATCTCGTTCTGGTACGCGCAGGAGGGCGCCTCCGCCCCCCGCGAACCGCTCCCCGGCGACACGAGCGCCGACGTCTGCGTCGTGGGCGGCGGCTACACCGGCCTGTGGACGGCCTACTACCTGAAGAAGGCCGTGCCCTTCCTCAACATCACCGTCCTGGAGGCGAGGTTCTGCGGGTACGGCGCCTCCGGGCGCAACGGCGGCTGGCTCTACAACGGCATCGCCGGCCGCGACCGCTACGCGAAGCTCCACGGCCACGAGGCGGCCGTCCGCCTCCAGCAGGCCATGAACGCCACCGTCGCCGAGGTCGTCGACGTCTGCGAGCGGGAGGGGATCGACGCCGACGTGCACCGCGGCGGCGTCCTCGAAGTCGCCCTCTCGCCCGCCCAGTTGACCCGCCTCAAGGAGTTCCACGCGGCGGAGCTCGCCTTCGGCGAGACCGACCGCGTGCTGTACGGGGCCCGGGACACCGCCGCGCGCGTCCGCGTCACCGGCGCCGTCGGCTCCTCCTGGACCCCGCACGGCGCCCGCCTGCACCCGGTGAAGCTGGTGAAGGGCCTCGCGGCGGCGGTCGAGGCGCTGGGGGTCACGATCCACGAGTCGACCCCGGTGACGGAGATCAGGCCGAAGCACGCGGTGACCCCGTACGGCACGGTCCGCGCCCCGTACGTCCTGCGCTGCACCGAGGGCTTCACGGCCTCCCTGGCCGGGCAGCGGCGCTCCTGGCTCCCCATGAACTCCTCGATGATCGCCACCGAGCCGCTCACCGACGCGCAGTGGGAGTCCCTCGGCTGGGAGGGCCGCGAGACGCTGGGCGACATGGCGCACGCGTACATGTACGCCCAGCGCACCGCCGACGGCCGGATCGCGCTCGGCGGCCGGGGCGTCCCGTACCGCTTCGGCTCGAAGACCGACAACGACGGGCGCACCCAGCCGCGGACGGTCGAGGACCTGCGCGAGATCCTGGTCCGCTTCTTCCCGCAGCTCGCGGGGGTACGGGTGGACCACGCCTGGTCCGGTGTCCTCGGCGTCCCGCGCGACTGGTGCGCGACGGTCACCCTCGACCGCACCACGGGCCTGGGCTGGGCGGGCGGCTACGTCGGCTCGGGCGTCGCCACCGCCAACCTCGCCGCCCGCACCCTGCGCGACCTGATCAAGGAGGACTCCGGCCAGTCCGGCCCGACCGACCTCACGGCCCTCCCCTGGGTCGACCACAAGGTCCGCAAGTGGGAACCGGAACCGCTGCGCTGGCTCGGCGTCCAGACCATGTACGCGGCGTTCCGCGGCGCGGACCGCCGCGAGGCACGGGGGCGTTCGGCACGGACGGACAGGGTGGCGGTGCTGGCGAACAGGGTGAGCGGGAGGTAGGCCGCCCCGGGCCCGGACGGGCGGGGACGGCCTGGTGTGGGGTCAGCCGGGTACGGGGTCAGCCGATCGGCAGGGTCACGGTCAGGACCTCGCTGGACGGGGAGAGGTTCCCGGCACCGTCGGAGGTGCGGGCCCGGTACTCGTAGGCGCGTCCGTCGGCGGGCTGGGCGGCGCAGACGGTGGCCGTGGCCGGGTCGCGGCGCGGGTCGTAGCCCTGGTCCAGGACGACCGACCAGGCGGCCGTCCCCGCGGCGCGGCGCTCGATCCGGAAGCCGGTGAAGTCCCGGATCGGGGCGGGCGTCCAGTCGGTGGCGGTCGCCCGGACGCCGCCCGCGCACGAGCCGAGCGCCAGGTCGGGGGCGTACGCGGGGGCGATGCCGTCGGGAATCCCGATCCAGAGCTCGTGGGGAGCGGTGGCGTCGAGCGTCGTCGGGTTGTACGTGGTGGTGCCGCCGTCGTTGGTGACGAGGACGCGGTAGTGGTGGAACTCGCCGTCGGGGACGACGGGGGTGGTCCAGGTGTTGCCCTTGGTGGTGCCGAGCGGGACCCAGACGTAGGAGCCCTCCACCAGGTCGTTGCTCAGGACCGTGTAGTGGTCGAAGTGCGGCTCGGTGTTGAGGGGCCACTTCAGGGTGACCTTGCGGGTCGCCTTGTCGTACGTGCCGGTGAGGGAGGGGACGACGGGGAGGGGCCGGACGACGGCGTCGGCGCTGCCGGCCGAGACGTTGCCCGCCCGGTCCTTGGCGCGCACCTCGTAGGAGTACGGGGTGCGGTCGTCGCGGTTCACGAGCGGGTCGGTGAAGGTGCGCGTGGTGGTGGCGGCCGCCACGGTCGTCCAGGTGCCGGAGCCGACGGCCCGCCGGTGGAGGGAGAAGGAGGCGACGTCCATCTCCTTGTTGGCGTCCCAGGAGACGGTGGTCCTGCGGGTGGTGGTGTTGTAGGAGGTCCGCACGCCGGTGGGGGCGAGCGGCTTCACCTTGTCCAGGGCGGCCGTGGTCCTGGGCGCGTAGGCGAACGCGACCTTGGCGGCGCCGGACCAGTTCACGTGGTCGACGCGGAGGGTGTGGCGGCCGGCGGGGACGGTCAGGTTCACGCTCCTGGAGCGGGCGGTGTCCCCGGTGTCGGCCCACAGGTCGATCTTGCGGACGCCGTCCAGGTAGACGCGGACGCCGTCGGTGGCGGAGACGGTGAACGTGAACGGCCCTCCGGAGCCGAAGTCGCGGGACACCCACCAGCGGGTCCCGAAGCCGTTCGCCGGCACTCCGGCGACCGGACTGCCGGCCCAGCTCTCGCCGACGGCGCCGTCGCAGTCGGTCTTCACGGGCGTCCCGGAGAACGAGGTGTTCTTGTAGAACGTCCGCATGAAGACGTTGGTCCCACAGGTGACACCGGCGGCGGAGGCCGGCGGGGCGGCGGCCAGCAGACCCCCGAGGACGACGGCGGACAGGGCACCACCGGTGAGGGCGGCGGCGAGACTCTTGGGGTACACGGGGGCCTTCCGGGCTGTGCGTACGAATCGTTCGGCACCCAGACCGCCGGGAGGCACGGAAGGTTGCACACCCGGGAACGGGCCTCCGTTCCCTACGCCCCGCGTCCCCGCGGTCCGCCCCTCCCCGAGAGGGTCAATCGGCCAGGGGAACGATGCTCAACGCCCGGTAGTCGTAACCGTCCTGCCGGAAGCCCGGGGCCTCCCAGACGAGTTCGACCCGCTGCCCGGCCGACAGCGTGCGGAAGCCCTCCTTCTCGATACTGGTGTAGTGGCCCCAGCATCCCCCGGGGGTCTCGGGGGAGTCGAGGACCCCCCGCCCCTCCTCGTCCCGCCACTCACGAACGACCGCGATCACCATGGGGGAAACCTTACGGGGGCCCGGACCCGGCGGACCGTCCCGTCACGGGTCACGCAGCCAGGCAGACCGTCCCTTCACGGGTCACGCAGCCAGGTACCGGTGACCACTCGTCAGGCGGGCCCGTGCTCCTCCCACTCCCGCACGCGCACCGCTTCCAGCGGCCAACGCCGCTCCTCCCCGCCGCCGGGGCGCCGGGCCGCGACCTCCCGTGCGTACCGCTCGTGCCACCGCACCTGTTCGCGGTGGAGCGCGGGTCGGGACAGCCGGCCCACGGCCGGACGGCAGGCCGCGATCACCCGCGCGAGGACGAGCGCGGTCTCGGCGTCGCACGACGGATCGTCGGGGCGGTCGTGCGGGACGCCGTACCACTCGGCGACCTTCTCCAGGGAGCGGCCGCCCGACCGGAAGGGCTCGGCGTGCCGGTCCAGGACGAGCGGGTCGCAGACCGGCGCCACCCCGCCGACGAGCCGGCCGGACAACGGCGTCAGACCGTGCCGGAGCAGTTCGGTCTCCAACGTGGTCAGCACGAACGGGGCGTGCCAGACCACCAGGGGTTCCCTGGCCGCCATGTGCCCGGCGAGCACGGCCGCCAGTTCCTCCAGCGCCTCGGCGGCGGGCCGTCCCTCGCCACGGGCCCGCTCCACCGAGATGCCGTGTCCCTTCCCGGGCGCGACCGACACCGGCCCGGGGCCGGGATCGACCAGCCAGGACCGCCGCGTCCCGTCACTGGAGCACACGGCCGCGCCGAGGACGCGGTCGACGCCGTAGCGGTTGCCGGTGGTGGCGACGTCCAGGGCCATGAGACGGCGCCGGTGCCGGCCCGCGTGACGGCGGCGGGGCGGCGGGGCGGGCTCCCGGACGTGCTCGCGGTGGTAGACCTCCCGCCCGCCGACGGCCGTGTCCACGAGCACCCCGGCCCCGGCCGGAACGGCCTCTCCGCAGACCTCGCACTCCCCGTCCCACCGGTTGGGTCGCAGCGCGGAGACGTCCGAGGTGGTGCCGTTCGGATCGGGGACGGGCGCGTGGTCCGGGTGGTAGGTCACCCACCGACCCCACGCGCTGCGGAGCAGCACACCGGCCTCGGCCCCGACGTCCCCGCCGCACCGGGCGCAACGCCCCGCGTACGCGTTCGTCCGCACCGTGCTGTTCACCGCACCACCCCGCTCGCACCCGCCCCGGCACCACCCAGAACACACGCCCCTCGACCGGAGCGCCGTCGCGGACAACCGGGCCCGCCCGCACCAACTCATCCCGCAGGGACGATACTTCGCCCCGTGCGCACAGACGGACACTCCCACCTGGCCCTCCGCGCCGGCATCACGATCGGCGCCGTACTCACCGCACCGCTGCTGCTCCTCGCCGGCGGATTCGCGTACGACCGCCTCGTGCGGCACGTGTACCGGGACGGGGGCCCGTACTCCAAAGAAGAGGGCTGGGTGCACCCGGCGTACTTCGTGACGACGAACGCGCTGGTACGGACACTGACTCGGCCGACGCGCCGCACCGGCTGACCCGCCGTCGACGCCTCCGGCCGGACGGAGAGGACGTGGTACGGGGGCGGTCCGGCGCCCGCACCGCCCAGGCGCGGGCCGAGAACGAGAACCAGGCCGAGAACGAGACCGAGACCGAGGCCCGCACGCCCCGATCGCGCGGGAGGAGCGGGAGAAGGCGGGGAGAAGCCAGACGGCACCGGCGTTGTCGGTCCCCGGTGCTAGCTTCGCGACCATGGCAAACCGTTCCTACCTCTACTCCGCCGACTCCCTGCCGAACGAGTCGGAGATCCCCCAGCGGATCCGATGCATATCCGAGCACAACTGGGACGTCCCGCTCGCGCACAAGCTCATGGCGGGGCGCGGAACGACGATCGTCCCCTCCATGATCTGGAACCCCCCGATCGGCATCGCCGCGGACTACGCCGCCGGGGCGGCCCTGCTCCTGGACCTCCTGCGCGCGGTCGGCGAGGGCCTAGAGGACGACGCCGAGTTCGCCGCGTGCGTCGCCGGGACCACGGCCCACCTGGAGAAGCAGCGGGCGGAGTACTTCATCCTCGAAACCGGCGAGATCGTCTCGATGACGGACGACGACCCGGCAGCGAGCGTGCGCCGCCTGGCATCCGACGACATCCCCGACGCCGTCGCCCGCGCCGAGGCGGCGATCGCCGGCCGGGACGACGCCTGGCTGACCTCGCTCCGATCCGACTGGCAGAGCCACTTCGCGTCCTTCTACGGCGAGGCGCTCTACTTCTCCTTCCCCAACTGACGGGACCGGCGGCCCGGCGCGATGCCGGGCGCTCCCCGAGGAGACCGGATGCCGGTGCGGTCGTTGTCGGCCCCGTCGACGATCCGGGAGGACGAAGGCGGCCACGAACCAAACAACAGGCAGGCCCTGAAACGCCCTTCAGCCGCCCTGAACGACATTCCCCCTGCCGACGACACCCGGCCGCCATCGTCCGACAAGGCACACGGCGGTGCGATGCGACGTGCTACGACTCGCTACGAACAGCGGCCCGGAGCCCAGGTGGCTCCCCTCTGTCTCCCACCCGGAGGGTTACGGGCCCTGGAAGGACCCCGAACGTGATGACCGTCGAAGACCTCGTCCCCCGCGTGACGGCGAAGGCCAGGGCGACCTCCACGGCCCTGCCTCCCGTCGCCGGTGCCGAGGAGGTCGCCGAGGCGGAGGCTGCTCTCGGCTTCGCCCTCCCACCCCTGCTGGCGAGCCTGTACCGGGAGGTGGCCAACGGCGGCTACGGACCCGATTACCAGCTCCTCCCCCTGGTCGGGCCAGGACGCACGGTACTGAGCGAGTACCGCTCCGAACGATCCGCCTCGGTCGGGGGAGGGACACCGTACTGGCCGGCGGGCGTGCTGCCGATCCTCGACTGGGGCTGCGCCATGTACGCCGCGGTGGACTGCCTCGACGAGACCGCCACGGTCCTCCTCTTCGAGCCGAACGCCATGACGGACGACGGAGCCGAGGCCTGGTTCGTCGACGCCGGGAGCCTGGCCGAGTGGCTCGAAACCTGGCTCGCGGGAACAGGCTGGTACCGGGAAGACGCCGACGAGGACGTGGCGGAGCCGACCCCGTGGGAGGCGGCCGCCTCCCGAATCGCGGAGTGAACGAACCACGGGACGACCACCGATCTCACCCGGCGGAGCGGCTCCTCACACGACGGCGTCCAGGACTCGGCCGCCCCTGACGGCAGCCCTCGATGTCACCCGCGAATGCCGAAGGCCCCCAACCATGATCGGTCGGGGGCCTTCGCATGTCCCACCTGGAGCCCCCTGTCGGGTTCGAACCGACGACCCCCGCTTTACAAGAGCGGTGCTCTGGCCAACTGAGCTAAGGAGGCAACCCGTGCAGTGTATCCAACGACGCTCCCCCGGTGGTCGGGAATCTCACGGGGCGGGGAGTGCTGACAGATCCCCCCGCGGCAGGTAGCGTCACCCGTGGTTCACCCAGGTGGACTAGACCTCAATCCTTCCTTTACTCGGATCGTCCGGCACGTTCCTGCCGGTGAAGGGACACATCACCATGGCCTCCGTCACGTTCGACAAGGCGACCCGGGTGTACCCCGGTGCCACCAAGCCCTCCGTCGACCAGCTCGACATCGAGATCGCCGACGGCGAGTTCCTCGTCCTCGTCGGGCCCTCCGGCTGCGGCAAGTCGACCTCCCTGCGCATGCTCGCGGGTCTCGAGGACGTCAACGCCGGCTCCATCCGCATCGGTGACCGCGACGTCACGCACCTGCCGCCCAAGGACCGGGACATCGCCATGGTGTTCCAGAACTACGCGCTCTACCCGCACATGACCGTCGCCGACAACATGGGCTTCGCGCTCAAGATCGCCGGCGTCAACAAGGCCGACATCCGCGCCAAGGTCGAAGAGGCCGCCAAGATCCTCGACCTCACCGAGTACCTCGACCGCAAGCCGAAGGCGCTCTCCGGCGGTCAGCGCCAGCGCGTCGCCATGGGCCGCGCCATCGTCCGCGAGCCGCAGGTCTTCCTCATGGACGAGCCTCTGTCGAACCTCGACGCCAAGCTCCGCGTCTCGACCCGCACCCAGATCGCGAGCCTCCAGCGCCGCCTGGGCATCACCACGGTCTACGTCACCCACGACCAGACCGAGGCCCTCACCATGGGCGACCGCGTCGCCGTCCTCAAGGACGGTCTGCTCCAGCAGGTCGACACCCCGCGCAACATGTACGACAAGCCCGCGAACCTCTTCGTCGCCGGCTTCATCGGCTCCCCCGCCATGAACCTCGTCGAGGTCCCGATCACCGACGGCGGCGTGAAGTTCGGCAACAGCGTCGTCCCCGTCTCCCGCGACGCCATCGCCGCCGCCTCCGCCAACGGCGACACCACCGTCACCGTCGGCGTCCGCCCCGAGCACTTCGACGTCTCCGGCCCGACCGGCAAGGACGGCCTCGCCGTCACCGTCAACGTCGTCGAGGAGCTCGGCTCCGACGGCTTCGTCTACGGCTCCACCCGCGTCGGCGGCGAGGACAAGGACCTGGTCGTCCGCGTCGGCGGCCGCGACGTCCCCGCCAAGGGCTCCACGCTCCACGTCGTGCCCCGCGCCGGCGAGCTGCACGTCTTCTCCACCTCCACGGGCGCCCGCCTCAGCGACTGACCCGTAGACGATCAGAAGATCGGACGATCCAGCGGCCCCGCGTCCACCGGACGCGGGGCCGTTCGGCCATTCGGCCCCCATAGAGGGGTTTACGGCGCGAAACCCCGGCATTCCGGGGCCGTACCCGGCCAAAAGCACTCCCCGCGTCAACACGGAATTCGAAAAGCCGCCTCGAACCATCCCCCGCGAGAGTGACTAAATGTCGCCATATCATTACCGCCCGCTACGCTCGCCTGCGTGACCCACTCTGCCCGCCGAATCGGCCGCTCCCTCGCCCTCGTCCTGCCCGTCGTCCTGGTGCTCTCGGGAACGCTCGCGGTGTCCGCCGTTCCGTGGGCCGGCCAGGACTCCTCGACCCAGCTCACGGCCTCCGCCAAGGACGTCTCCGCGCCCGCCAAGTCCCGCGCCCCGCAGGACGTCCTGCGCGACCAGCTCCTCGCCGAGCTCCGGGCGAAGGACCCCGGCACCGCGCTCACCCACCTCCAGCGCGAGGTGGAGAACCGGCCCTCCCTCGCCCGGCACTGCATGTCGATCGCCCGCGACCTCGGCCGCGCCGCCGTCCAGCGCTACGGCCCCGCCCGCGCCCAGTCCTTCTCCCGCCCGGTCTGCGACACCTCGTTCGCGACCGGCGTCATGCGCGCGAGCTGAGCCCCGTCACCACGCGAACCAGGCCCCGCACCGCGCACACCGAGCCCGTCACCGCGCGATCCGGGCGGCCCCCCACCGCGTACGCCGCGCCCGGCGCCGCACACACCGGGCCCCTCGTCACGCACACCGGAACCCGCCCCCCGCGAACCGGTCCCCGTGGCGCGGTGCCGGAGCGCCGGGCGCCTATCGTGCCCGTATGCACTCCACTCCGACGCAGGCCGTGGTCCTGGCGGGCGGCCAGGGCTCGCGGCTGCGCCCCTACACCGACGACCGCCCCAAGCCGATGGTCGAGATCCCGGGCACCGGGACCCCGATCATCGGCCATCAGCTTTCCTGGCTGGCCGCCGAGGGCGTCACCCACGCCGTCGTCTCCTGCGGCCACCTCGCCGAGGTGCTCCAAGAGTGGCTCGAAGGCGCCGACCTGCCCCTGAAGGTGACGACGGTCGTCGAGACCGAGCCCCTGGGCCGCGGCGGCGGCCTCAAGTACGCCGCCGCGCGCCTCCCCTCGCCCGACGAGCCCTGGTACGCCACCAACGGCGACATCTGGACCCGCTTCTCGCTGCGCGAGATGGCCGCCTTCCACGCCGAGCGCGACGCCCTCGCCACCCTCGCCCTGGCCCGCCCCCGCATCCCGTGGGGCGCCGTCGAGACCGACACCTTCGGGCACATCACCGACTTCATCGAGGCGCCGCCGTCGCCGTTCCTCATCAACGCCGGCGTGTACGTCTTCTCCGCCGACTTCACCGAGCTCCTGCCCGACCTCGGCGACCACGAGCGGACCACCTTCCCCCGCCTCGCCCGCGAGCAGCGCCTCGCCGGCTTCCCGCTGCCCCAGGGGGCGTACTGGCGGGCCATCGACACCGCCAAGGACCTCACCGAGGCCGCCAGGGAACTGGCCGCCCAGAGGGCCTGAGACGCCCACGGCCCGGGACACTCACCGGCCCCCGGACGCACCGGCCCGGGACGCACCGGCCCCGGGCGTACGGGAAGGGCGGCACCGCGCGGAAGCGGTGCCGCCCTTTCTCCTTGCTCCGTACGGGACTCAGCCCAGCAGGCCGCCGATCGGGTTCCGGGCGCCGCCGTCCCCGCCGCCGCTCGTCGTCGAGCCGCTCTCCGACGGGGTGCCGGTCGAGCCGGTCGAGCCCGTGGAGCCGCCGCTCGACGTGCCGCCCGTGCCGCTCGGGGTGTCGCTGGTGGACGGCGGGGGCTCCGGGTCCGACCGCGTGGGCGTACGGTCGCCGGAGCCGCCGGTCCCGGTGCCGACGCCCTGCGTGGCGGTCGGGCGCTGCTCCCGGGTCCGGGTGGACTCGCGGGTCGGCTCGGCCGGGGTGTCGTCCGTCGCCTCCCGGGTCGGCTCGCTCTCCGCCGGGGCCTCGGTCGTCTTCTCCGCGGTCGCGGCCGGCTCGGGCGCGGTGGACGCCGGCTTCGAGGGGGCGTCGCCGCGCGGCTCCTGGAGCGGGCGGCCGGGGAGGTGGTTGATCGGGTCGTCGTTGGGGCCCGGGACGGTGACCATCTCGGTGGAGCGGACCGCGCCGCCGAGGACGGAACCGACGAGGAGGGTGAGGCCGACGACGACGGCGGCGAGGAGGGAGCCGCGGCGCAGCACCCGGCGGCGCAGGTCCAGGAGGTCGGCGCGGGGGCCGAGGGTGCGCCAGGCCTCCCCGGCGAGGCGGCCGTCGAGGGAGTAGACGGGGGCGCCCGCCATGATCAGCGGCGTCCAGGCGGCCAGGTAGATGATGTCGGCCGAGTCGTAGACCGGGACGCTCTTCCAACTGACGGTGAGCAGCAGCGCGGCGGAGAGCAGGGCGCCGACGGCGGCGGCGACGCGCTGCCAGAGCCCGAGGATCGTGAGGACGCCGACGACGACCTGGAGGAAGGCGACGGTGAGTCCGGCGCCGACGGGGTGCTGGAGGGCGAAGTCGCGGAGCGGTTCGGCGAGGGCCCAGGGGTGGAGGGAGTTGAGCCACTTCACCATGGAGCCGCGCTCGCCGCCGTCGAAGTAGACGGGGTCGCAGAGCTTGCCCATGCCCGCGTAGACCGAGATGAAGCCGAGGAAGACCCGGAGCGGGAGGAGGACGACGCCGAGGTTCATCCGGCGGCCGGGGTAGTAGGCGTGCCGGACGGAGTCCTGTCCGTGCCGCCGCTCGGCGCGGCCCTGCCGCTCCTCCCCGTCCGCGTACGACTCGTTCCCGTACGACTCGTCTCCGTACGCCTCGTCCCCGTACGGCTCGCCCGGCTCGGGCCGCGGCTCGTACAGGTCGTCGTAGGCTCCCTCGGCGCGCCGCATCGGGGGCAGCAGCGGCGCGGCCCCGGCGGGCACCACGGGGGTGGGCATGGTGTCGCCGATGCCGGGGATCGCCTGGGTGGCGCCCGCGTCCGGGCCGCCGTGACCCCCGCGCCCGCCGAGCGGTTCGAGCGTGGCGACGGAGGACTTGCGCACGGCCTGGAGGAGGCCGGTCGCGCCCGGCGTGGACTTCCCGGTCCACACGACGGGTCGCCGGCGCGGGCCGCCGCCCGCCCGGGCCCCCGCTCCGGACAGGGCCGCGGCACGGGCGCCGGCGGCGAACTTCGGCTGCGGGGCCGGCGCGAGCCGCACACGGAAGCTGGCGTGGTTCACGATCACCTGGGCGGGATCGGAATCCACCTTGACCATGCTCAGCGGGGGCTGATCGTCGAACCCCGGCCGGGGCGTTCTGGTGTCCACACTCATCTAACCGAGTGATCCGGGTTTAGGACACTGCCTTGACGGCTCGCAAATGTCCGAGACCCGTCAAGATCACCGCCGCGGCCGGGGCCGGGGCCGTACGGCCGGGGTACGGGGCCGGGGTCAGCCCCTGCGGCGGCGGGCCGCCTCGTACAGCACGACACCGGCGGCGACACCGGCGTTGAGCGACTCGGCGCCGCCCGGCATCGGGATGCGGACCAGGAAGTCGCAGGTCTCGCCGACGAGCCGGGACAGGCCCTTGCCCTCGGAGCCGACGACGATGACGACCGGGCCGGACAGCGCCTCCAGCTCGTGGACCTCGGTGTCGCCGTCCGCGGACAGGCCGACGACCGTGAGACCGGCCTTCTGGTACTGCTCCAGACAGCGGGTCAGGTTGGTGGCGCGGGCGACCGGGGTGCGGGCGGCGGTGCCGGCCGAGGTCTTCCAGGCGCCGGCGGTCATGCCGGCCGCGCGGCGCTCGGGGACGACGACGCCGTGGCCGCCGAAGGCGGAGACGGAGCGGACGACGGCGCCGAGGTTGCGCGGGTCGGTGACGCCGTCGAGGGCGACGATCAGCGGGTCCTCGTGGTCGTCGAACGCGGCCGCGGCCAGGTCCTCGGGGTGCGCGTACTCGTACGGCGGGACCTGGAGGACGAGGCCCTGGTGGTTCAGGCCGTTCGTCATCCGGTCCAGCTCGGGGCGCGGCGCCTCCATGATGTGGATGTTGCCGCGGCCGGTGGCGAGGTTGAGGGCCTCGCGCACGCGCTCGTCGTTGTCGATGAACTGCTGGACGTACAGGGTCGTGGCGGGCACGCCGTCGCGCAGGGCCTCGAAGACCGGGTTGCGGCCGACGACCATCTCGGACAGGCCCTTGCCGCCGCGGCGGGCGACGGGCTTGCGCTTGGCCGCCTGCCGGGCCATCGCGTTGGAGACGCGGTACGCCTTGTGGCCCTTGCGGTCCTCGGCCCTGGGCGTCGGGCCCTTGCCTTCGAGGCCCTTGCGCCGCTGGCCACCGCTGCCGACCGTCGCACCCTTCTTGTTCGACGTGCGGCGGTTCCTGCGCTGGCTGTTCCCGGCCATGACTACCTGTTTCCTCTGCTGACGTACAAAGTCTGTAACTGAAGTGTGCCGCCCGGAGGTCCGAGCGGCACGTCTTCTAACGGTTGCCCAGCGTCCAGCGGGGGCCGTCGGGGCTGTCCTCGATGGCGAGGCCGGACTGGTTGAGCTGGTCGCGGATCGCGTCCGCGGTCGCCCAGTCCTTCCGCTCGCGCGCCGACTCGCGCTGCTGGAGCACGAGCCGTACGAGGGTGTCGACGACGCCGTGGAGCTCCTCGCCGCCGCCGGACTCCTCGGCCCACCGGGGGTCGAGGGGGTCCAGGCCGAGGACGCCGAGCATGGCGCGGACCTCGGCGAGGCGGGCGATGGCCTCGTCCTTGTCGTCCGCGGCGAGGGCGCTGTTGCCCTGGCGGACGGTGGTGTGGATGATCGCGAGCGCGTGCGGCACGCCCAGGTCGTCGTCCATGGCCTCGGCGAAGGCCGGCGGCACCTCGGCGGCGGGGGCGACGGGCGCCCCGGCCTTCTCGGTGGCGCGCTGGACGAAGCCCTCGATGCGGGCGAACGCCGACTCGGCCTCGCGCAGGGACTCCTCGCTGTACTCGATCATCGAGCGGTAGTGCGGGGTGCCCAGGTAGTAGCGCAGGACGATGGGGCGCCAGTTCTTCACCATCTCGGACACGAGCACGCTGTTGCCGAGCGACTTCGACATCTTCTCGCCGCTCATGGTGACCCAGGCGTTGTGCACCCAGTACCGGGCGAACGCGTCGCCGAAGGCCTTGGCCTGGGCGATCTCGTTCTCGTGGTGCGGGAAGATCAGGTCGAGGCCGCCGCCGTGGACGTCGAAGGCGGGGCCCAGGTACTTGTGGGCCATGGCCGAGCACTCCAGGTGCCAGCCGGGACGGCCGCGGCCCCAGGGGGTCTCCCAGTCGGGCTCGCCCGGCTTGGTCGCCTTCCACATGGCGAAGTCGCGCGGGTCGCGCTTGCCGGAGACGCCCTCGTCGGGCTGGCGCAGGTCGTCGATGTCCTGGTTGGACAGCTCCAGGTAGCCCGGGAAGGAGCGCACGTCGAAGTAGACGCTGCCGTCCGCCTCGTAGGCGTGGCCGCGCTCGATGAGGCCGCGCATCATCTCGATCATCTCGGGGACGTGCCCGGTGGCGCGCGGCTCGTAGGTCGGCGGCAGGCAACCGAGGGCGTCGTAGCCGGAGTTGAACGCGCGCTCGTTCTCGTACCCGATGGACCACCAGGGACGGCCCTGCTCGGCCGCCTTCGCGATGATCTTGTCGTCGATGTCGGTGACGTTGCGGACGAACGTGACGTCGTAGCCGCGGTACTCGAACCAGCGGCGCATGATGTCGAAGTTCAGCCCCGACCGGATGTGGCCGATGTGCGGGGCCGCCTGGACGGTGGCGCCACAGAGGTAGATCGAGACACAGCCCGGTGTGAGCGGGGTGAAGTCACGGATCTGCCGGGCGCTGGTGTCGTACAGGCGAATAGTCACCCCTCCAGGGTAGTGGGCGTGTGGTAGTGCCCCGCGACCTATTCCCGGCCACGGGGCACGTTTTTCGTCGCCCCTACTTCTGTACGGGGTCCTGCGCGGGCTTCCGTACGGGGTACACCAGGGCGGTCGCCAGGGCGGCGAGGCCCTCGGCGCGGCCGGTGAGGCCGAGGCCGTCGGTGGTGGTGCCGGAGACGGAGACCGGCGCGCCGGCCGCCTCGCCCAGCGCCTTCTGCGCCTCGTCGCGCCGCTTGCCGACCTTGGGGCGGACGCCGACGACCTGCACGGCGATGTTGCCGATCTCGTACCCCTCGGCGCGGACGATCCGGGCGGCCTCGGCGAGCAGGGTGGTGCCGGAGGCGCCGGACCACTCGGGGCGCGAGGTGCCGAAGTGGGCGCCGAGGTCGCCGATGCCGGCGGCGGAGAAGAGGGCGTCGCAGGCGGCGTGGGCGGCGACGTCGCCGTCGGAGTGCCCGGCGAGTCCGTACCCGTCGCTCTCGGAGGCCTCCCAGAGGAGGCCCGCGCACCACAGTTCCCGGCCCTTCTCGAAGGCGTGGACGTCGGTGCCGATGCCGGTGCGGGGAAGGTTCATCGGCTCAGAAGCCATCGTTGGCCCTCCTGCGGGCGAGTACGGCCTCGGCGAGGACGAGGTCGAGGGGGCGGGTCACCTTGAAGGCCTCTTCGTGGCCGGGCACGACGACGACGGGCGCGCCGAGCCTCTCGACCATGCCGGCGTCGTCGGTGGCGCCCTCTCCGGTGAGGGCGACGGTGGCGTGGGCGTTCACGAGGGTGTCGCGGTCGAAGCCCTGCGGGGTCTGGACCGCGCGGAGGCGGGCGCGGACCGGGGTGGCGACGACCTGCTCGGGGTCGCCGGGCCTCTCCGCCGGCTCGACCTCCTTGACGGTGTCGGCCACGGGCAGCGCGGGGACGACGGCGACGGCCCCGTCCCGTACGGCCTCGATGACGGCGTCCACGGTGTCGACGGGGACGAGCGGGCGGGCCGCGTCGTGGACGAGGACGGCGGTGACGCCCTCGGGGAGCGCTTCGAGCCCGAGGCGGACGGACTCCTGGCGGGTCTCGCCGCCGGGGACGACCAGGTAGTCGGTCCTCTCGGGGAGGGCGTGGGTGTCGAGGAGGTTCTTGACCTCGGCGGCGCCGTCGGGAGGCGCGACCACGACGACGAGCGAGACCGCGCGGGAGGCGGCCATCGCGCGGACGGCGTGGACGAGCATGGGGGTGCCGCTCAGCGCGCGCAGCGCCTTGGGGGCGCCCGGGCCGAGGCGTACGCCCCGTCCGGCCGCCGGGATCACGACGGCGGTACGGCTGGGACGCGCTTCGTCTGACATCGGTTGCACTCCGGCAGGTTTGTTTCCGCGGCCGACATGGGTATGGCACTCACCGTGCCGGACGCTCCGCCTTGACCGGGCCCTTTCCGTGACGACGGTCGAGGCGTTGCCGCCCAGCACAGGGGGTTCGGACGTATCGGGGGTTCGGACGCGCCCGGAGACGTCGTACGCGAACCGTACGCGAACATGCCGCAGTGCCCGACGACAGCGCTGTGTGGATCACAGCACGCCAGCGGGCACCGCGGCATCGCTTCACTTGAGGAACGCGCTCCGGTGTGGCCGGAACACGCTCAGGACGCGAGGACCTCGTCGAGGAGAGCCTCGGCCTTGTCCTCGTTCGTGTTCTCCGCGAGGGCCAGCTCGCTGACCAGGATCTGCCGGGCCTTGGCGAGCATGCGCTTCTCACCTGCGGAGAGACCCCGCTCGCGCTCGCGCCGCCACAGGTCGCGCACCACTTCGGCGACCTTGATGACGTCGCCGGAGGCGAGCTTCTCGAGGTTTGCCTTGTAGCGACGGGACCAGTTCGTCGGCTCCTCGGCGTACGGCGCGCGCAGCACCTCGAAGACCCGGTCCAGCCCGTCCTGCCCGACCACGTCGCGGACCCCGACGAACTCCGCGTTGTCCGCCGGCACGCGGACCGTCAGGTCACCCTGCGCGACCTTGAGCACCAAGTAGGTCTTGTCCACGCCTTTGATCTGGCGAGTTTCGATGGCCTCGATCAGCGCGGCCCCGTGATGGGGATAGACCACGGTGTCGCCAACCTTGAACGTCATGTGACAGGTACCCCTTCCGTGGCTATCAAGAGTAACACGGATACGGCTTCTTCTGAATGGCGTTTTCGCAGGTCAGGGCATATCTCAGGGCTTGACAACAGCGACGCGGACGTGCTGCGGAGAGCTTCCGGAAGGGGGTATTCGCAGGTCGGAGCGGCTGTGCGGACGGAGAGAAACGCGCACGTTACACCTACTCGGGCCTCCGGGAAGAGGGAGTGATGTCCTGGTTTGTCTGCTTCGGAGTGGCCTTCTTCACGTGCTCCGTTCGAGGATCGGTCACTCGTACGGATGCATCGTGGGGTGATTCCCGAAATTGATCAGCCGAGATCGTCCGAGATCGGTCCGGGATTTCCCGGAGGGGCGGCTCCGGGAATGCGGGGCGGGCCCCGAATTGATCAAGGCGGTTATGTGAACAACAGGTCAATGGGTCGTGATCCGGCCACGCGGAGCGACGGAGGACGGCCACTCCACGCGGCCGGGCGGGGTGTGCGGGCCGGGAGCCCGGCCCCGGGCCCGGGCGGGGTGCGACCGGTTAGGGGCGGGTCGGGTGCGGGACGGAGAGTGCGGCTCGGTAACCTAAGCGCGCTGACACGCCTTCAGTCGGCCCCTGGTCCTCACACCCGTCCGTACGTCCTAGGAGATGCCGCCGCCGTGAGCCGCAGCCTTCGACGCGGCGCCCTCGCCGCCACCGCCATCGTGTTCTCCGTCGCCGCCCTGTCCGCCTGCGGTGCGGGCAACGACGCGCAGACCCTCCAGAT
This sequence comes from Streptomyces sp. NPDC007872, assembly GCF_042868165.1. Classification (NCBI taxonomy): domain Bacteria; kingdom Bacillati; phylum Actinomycetota; class Actinomycetes; order Kitasatosporales; family Streptomycetaceae; genus Streptomyces; species Streptomyces sp. NPDC007872. Next base: position 80,055 of record NZ_JBIAEA010000004.1, on the reverse strand, counting down.
CCGTCCGGACAACGCCGCCGTCACCGTGGACGACGTCAAGATCCAGAACGCCCTGGTCATCACGCAGCCCGAGACCGGCGTCAAGGGTCCGGCCGCCGTCTCGGCCACGGTCTTCAACAACGGCTCCCAGTCGCAGACCCTCGACGCGATCACCCTGCCGGGTTCGAGCGCGACCGTGAAGCTGACGCCGGCCGGCGGCACCGGCGCGGTCACCGTCCCGGCCGGCGGCTCCGTCGTCATCGGCGGCGCGGGCAACGCCACCGCCGTGATCGAGAACGGCACCGAGTCCGCCAAGCTCGGCGACGCGCAGGAGATCGTCTTCAAGCTGAGCAAGACCGGCGAGGTGGGCCTGGAGGCCTTCGTCGTCCCCGCGAAGGGCTACTTCACGGAGTTCGGCCCGGAGGTCGTCCCCGCTCCCCCGGCCGCCACGCCGACCGCCTCGGCCACGCCGTCGGGCGAGGCCGAGCACGGCGCCGAGCACGGCGCGGAGGGCTCCGCGACGCCGTCGGGCGAAGCGAGCCACGAGGCCGGCCACTGAGGGCCGTACCCGCCCGTACGTGAAAGGGGCACCCCCTCGGAGGGGGTGCCCCTTTCACGTACTTCACGTATGAACGTGGATACCGGCGCTGTCTACGGCTCGAACTTGTAGCCCAGGCCCCGGACCGTCACCAGATAGCGCGGGGCTCCGGGATCGGGCTCGATCTTGGCGCGCAGGCGCTTGACGTGGACGTCGAGGGTCTTGGTGTCGCCGACGTAGTCCGCGCCCCAGACCCGGTCGATGAGCTGCATGCGGGTGAGCACGCGGCCCGCGTTGCGCAGCAGCATCTCCAGGAGGTCGAACTCCTTCAGGGGCAGGTCGACCTTGCCGCCGGAGACCGTCACCACGTGCCGGTCGACGTCCATGCGGACCGGACCGGCCTCCAGGGCCGCCGGGGTGACCTCCTCCGGCTCGCCGCGGCGGCGGAGCACCGCGCGGATGCGGGCGACCAGCTCCCGCGAGGAGAAGGGCTTGGTCACGTAGTCGTCGGCCCCTATCTCCAGGCCGACGACCTTGTCGATCTCGCTGTCCTTGGCGGTCACCATGATCACCGGGACGTTCGAGCGGCCGCGCAACTGGCGGCACACCTCGGTACCGGGAAGGCCCGGAAGCATCAGGTCGAGGAGGACGAGGTCGGCTCCGTTGCGCTCGAACTCGTCGAGGCCGTCGGGCCCGGTCGCCGCGACGGCGACCTCGAAGCCCTCCTTGCGGAGCATGTACGACAGGGCGTCGCTGAAGGATTCCTCATCCTCGACGACGAGCACTCGGGTCACGGAAGGACCTCCGGGGCGGGAAGCGGTTCGGTCATGAGATCGGGGGTGGGGGAGGCGGGCCGGCGGTCCCGTGCGGAGCCCGCCTCGGGCAGCCGCAGGGTGAAGGTGGAGCCCTGACCCTCGGTGCTCCAGACGGTGACCTCCCCGCCGTGCGAGGCGGCCACGTGCTTCACGATGGCGAGGCCCAGGCCCGTGCCGCCGGTGGCACGGGAGCGGGCGGGGTCGACGCGGTAGAAGCGCTCGAAGACGCGCTCCTTGTCCTTGTCGGGGATGCCGATGCCCTGGTCGGTGACGGCTATCTCGATGAGGTCGCCGCCGGGCGCGGCGACCTTGCGGGCCGCGATGCCGACGCGGGTGTGGGCCGGTGAGTAGTTGACGGCGTTCTCGACGAGGTTGCCGAGGGCGGCGGCGAGCTGGCCGCGGCTCCCCCAGACCCGCAGGTCGGCCGCGCCACCGGAGACCATCGTGATCTGCTTGGTGGTGGCGGTGTGCCGGGAGCGGTCGATCGCCTCGGCGACGAGCTCGTCCACGGAGACCGGCTCGGAGTCCTCCAGCGGGTCGTCGTTCTGCACGCGGGAGAGGTCGATGAGCTCCTGTACGAGGTTGGTGAGGCGGGTCGCCTCGATCTGCATCCGGCCGGCGAAACGGGTGACCGCCTCGGGGTCGTCCGAGGCGTCCATGACGGCCTCGGAGAGCAGCGAGAGCGCGCCCGTGGGGGTCTTCAGCTCGTGGCTGACATTGGCGACGAAGTCGCGCCGCACCGCCTCGATGCGCCGGGCCTCGGTGAGGTCCTCGACCAGGAGCAGTACGAGCCGGGAGCCCAGGGGGGCGACGCGGGCGGAGACGGCGAGGGCCTCGCCGCGTCCGGTGCCGCGCCGGGGCAGGTCCAGTTCGACCTGCCGTATCTCCCCGTCGCGGCGGGTGTCGCGGGCCATGTTGAGCATGGGCTCGACGGCCAGCTTGCCGCCGCGGACCAGACCGAGCGCGTACGCCGCCGAGCTGGCCTTCACCACGGAGTCGCTCTCGTCGAGGACGACCGCGGAGGAGCGCAGTACGGACAGCACGGTGTCGACGCCGGGCGGGAGCACGGCGTCGGTGTGCAGCGAGGTGCGGGTGGGGCGCGTCTGGTCGCGTTCGCTCCAGCGGAACGCCAGCATGGCGATCACGCCGGTGCACACGCCGGCGATCGCTGCCAATGCGGCGACCGCCGCGTTCACGTCCATGCCCCAAGGTTATGCGGGGTGGCGGGCGCTCTCCCAGCCGTCCGAGTGGCTCCTCGAACAGTCGTCGCCCAGAGTTCACCGTGGAGACCCGGCCGGTTCACTTGCCCCGGCGGGCGCGGTGGCGTGCGTCGCCCAGAGTTCACCTGGGAGACGGTGGCGGTTCACACGAGGGGGTGGAACCGGACGCGTAGGGGGCCGAACGTGGGAGCGTGGGGTTCGGACCCCATCCGCATCCCGGAGCCTCAGGAGCCCCCAGGAGCTCCTCGTAACCTCCGGAGCCTCGCGGCCTCGCGGCCTCGGCCTTGCGGCTTTGCCGACCTTGCAGCTTTGCAGTTTTGCGTAGAGAGGGACATCCATGCGCGACGCGTACCACGAGGAACTGGACTCGATCGGGGAGAGCCTGGTCGAGATGGCCCGGCTCGTCGGTTCGGCGATCGGGCGCGCCACGACGGCGATGCTCGACGCGGACCTGAAGCTCGCGGAGAGCGTGATCGCCGCGGACCAGAAGGTCGACGACCTCCAGCACGACCTGGAGGCGCGGGCGATAGCGCTGCTCGCGCGCCAGCAGCCGGTGGCGACGGACCTGCGGATCGTGGTGACCTCGCTGCGGATGAGCGCCGACCTGGAGCGCTCGGGCGACCTGGCGCAGCACGTGGCGAAGCTGGCGCGGCTGCGGTTCCCGGAGTCGGCGGTGCCGCGGGACCTGCACGCGACCATCCTGGAGATGGGGCAGCTCGCGCAGCGCCTGATGGCGAAGGCGGCGGAGGTCATCATCACGAAGGACGTCGACCTGGCGCTCCAGCTCGAGCAGGACGACGACGAGATGGACCTGCTGCACCGGACGCTGTTCCGGCACCTGATGGACGACCGGTGGAAGCACGGCATCGAGACGGCGGTGGACGTGACGCTGCTCGGCCGGTACTACGAGCGGTTCGCGGACCACGCGGTGTCGGTGGCGAAGCGGGTGGTCTACCTGGTGACGGGCGAGCACGCGGACGAGCTCCAGGCGGCGGACGCGCCGGTGGAGGGGGCGTAGCCCCTTGTCGGGGCGGTGGGGGGTCGTGCCCGGGGCGGGCCGGGTCCGCGCTCGGGGTTGTTCGGGGGGCGCGCGGTGGTGCGGGCTCCGGTGCGCCGTTGATGCGCCCGTCCGGGTGGGCATGCAATGGGGGGAGGCGATCCGCGCCTCGAAAGGGAGGGACCCCCATGGCCGATTCCCCGATGACGACCGACTCCGGGCCGGAGCCGCCGCGCGAGGCGGTCCTGTTGCCCGTCCTCGGCGCCTGCGGCTGCGGCTCGGGCTGCGGCTGCGGCTGCCAGTCGGGAGCGCCGTGCCAGTGCGGGGGCTGCTCGGGCTGACGCGCGTACACGGGGCAGGGGTGCGACAAGCCGCGCCCCTGCCCCTTTCTACGGGAGATCGAGCACGCCGACGACCTGCTGTCCGCTCGTCTCCCCGGTGGTGCGGAACCCGAGCCGGCGGTAGAAGGCGCCGGGCCCGTCGTCGCCGGGCTGCCAGGTGACGTACATCTGCCGCGCACCGCGCCGCCGCAGCTCGTCGGCGACGGAGAGGACGGCGAAGCGCCCGTACCCCTTGCCCTGCGCGTCGGCGGAGACGTTGAGCCGCCAGAGCCCACTGCGACGGTCGCCGGGGTCCTCCTCGCTCCACGGGAGGTCGAGGAAGGCCATGAGGAACCCGACGAGCCGCTCCCCGTCGAAGACGAGCCGCGGCCAGGCGGCCTCCCCGAAGGCGTAGGCCTCGGCGAGGGACCGCACGACGGGCGCGACGTTCGCCTCCTGGTGGGGATGGACGCGGAGGTCGAGGGCGGCGTCGACGGTGGCGGGGGTGACCTGCTCCAGGCGGAGTGCCGTACGGGGGGCGTTCTTGGGGCTCGGGGCGTCGGGGGCGTCGGGGGCGTCGGGGGCGTCGCTCATGATCGGGACGCTAGCGGGGGCACCCGCATCCGTCGTGTGATGTACGTACGTACATCGAGATGCGTCCCGGCTGATACGACGTACTCGGCGAGACCTCCGCCGTGCCGTCTGCTTGACTTCGTTCGGCTCCGGCCGTCTTCGTGGCCCGAGCGGAGGGGAGCGCACGCATGCCGCTGGAATTCGGACTGTGGCGGGTGGACGGCAGGCCCGTGCGGGTGGTGACGCGGCCGATGCCGCTGGAGTCCCGGCTCGAAGGGCTGATCGAGGCGGACCCGGGGATCCTGGGGACGCCATTGATGCTGATCGGCCGTCAGGTGCCGACGCGGCACGGGAAGTTCGTGGACCTCCTCGGCATGGACGCCGAGGGCAACCTGCACGTGCTCGAACTCAAGCGGGACCGCACGCCCCGCGACGTGGTCGCGCAGGTCCTCGACTACGGCTCCTGGGTCCAGGAGCTGTCCAACGAACAGGTGCGCGACATCTACGGCACGTACGCGCGCGAGCGGAACCTGCCGGAGGAACTGGACGAGGCCTTCGCGCTGAGGTTCGGCGGCAGCCCGCCGGAGGCCCTGAACTCCACCCACTCCCTGACGATCGTCGCGAGCGAGGTCGACGCGGCGACGGAACGGATCGTCGGCTACCTGGCGTCCGGCTTCCGGGTGCCGGTCAACGTGCTCTTCTTCCGGTACTTCGAGGACGAGGGGCGCTCCTACCTGGCGCGCACCTGGCTGATCGACGACGTCGAGACGGCGGCTCCGGCGACGGGGGCGAAGGCACGCGGAAAGCAGGAACCCTGGAACGGAACGGACTGGTACGTCTCGTTCGGCGACGAGCGCGAGGGCCGGAACTGGGACGACGCGCGCCGCTACGGCTTCGTGTCGGCCGGCGGCGGGGAGTGGTTCTCCCGCACGATGCGCTCCCTGCCGGTCGGGGCGCGCGTGTTCACCCACATCCCCAAGGTGGGGTACGTGGGGGTCGGCACGGTGTCGGGCGAGGCCCGGCCCTTCGAGGACGCCCTCCTGGCCGTGGACGGCGAGCACCGGCCCATGGCCGACCTGCCCCTGGCGGGCACCTACCGCCGGGACGGGGCGGAGGCCGCGCAGGACGGACCGGACGCCCCGCAGAACGGCGAGGACCGTCGCGAGTGGATCGTCCCGGTCACCTGGGAACGCGCCGTCCCCCGCGAACAGGCCCTGTGGCGCCCGGGCTTCTTCGCCAACCAGAACTCCGCCTGTAAACTCCGCGCCCGCTTCACGCTCGACGAGGTCTCCCAGCACTTCGGCATCAGCGAGGGACCTGTCGAGTCCTAAGCAGTCGAAACGACACATGCCGTTAGGCATCGCTCCGTGCGAGCGGGAGATAGATCCACAGTCGGTGGAGCGGCTAGAAAAACCTGCAACAGGTCACCACGATGGCCTCGCGGGGTGGCACGGGGCTCTTGGACGTCTGCTAGATCGTGGTTCGGGCGGCCCGTTCGCGGAGTTCCTGCGCCTCCGGGACGCCGTCGTAGCGGCGCAGGCGGACGCGCATGTCCTGGAGGGCGGCCTGGACCTTGACCGAGCGGATGCCGTCGGCGCAGTCGAGGAAGTCGCGCCAGGTGGACAGGGCGCCGTCGACGTCGCCTTGGCGAAGGCGGACGCCGCCGAGGTCGGCGAGGACGATGGCGCGGGTGCGGCGGCGGTCGAGGCCGTGGATGTCGAGGGCGAGGTGCTCCTCGGCGGCGACGAGGTCTCCGAGCCGGGCGAGGATCATGCCGGATTCGTGGGCCCAGCGACCCGGGGAGTAGTGGGCGGCCCAGGAGTCGCCGTTCGCGGTGGCCGGCTTGCCGATGGCGGTCTCGGACAGGGCGAGGTGCTTGGTGGCCATACGGCGGTCGTCGTCCTGGGCGGCGGCGTTGGCGAGGGTGGCCTCGTAGTAGGCCACGGCTCGCGGATTGTCGAGATTGTGGCCGTACTCCACGCAGGCCTCGCCGAGTTGGACGGCTTCGGCGCGGTAGCCGAGGTCGACGCACTGCACGGCGAGGCCACGGAGGGCCGTCGCCGACAGCTCCGGGTCGCCTGCTTCGGCCGCCAGGCGGAAGGCGTGGGCGTAGTAGCGCTGGGCGAGTCCGCGCAGTTCGGGGGTGTCGCCTTCGTCCTGGGCCATCCAGCCGGCGAGGTGCACGAGCTGGGAGGTCGCGGCGAACAGGTCGCGACCGATGGCTTCGGTGAAGCGGCCCTCCAGCCAGGGGGCTACGTCCTGGGTGAGGTAACGGACGGCCAGATGGCGGGCGTGTCCACCGCCGAGCTCGGAGGCGGAGTCGCCGAGGGCCTTGACCATGTGGCGTACGGCGGCCACTTCGCCCTGGCCGACGCGGACTGCTCCGGGGAGGGCGGCCTTGGTCCGGCGGGTGATGCTGTCCATGTCGGGCAGGCCGAGTGCGGACAGCGCGTATCCGCTGGAGGCGAGGATGAACTCCCGGCGTTCCACGTCGCTCCTTCCCAAGTGCAGGACTGATGCCACGGTATCGGTGTGAGGTGCCGCAGGCATGGGCTCCGGGAGGTTGATCGCCTCCGGGTCCAGTGCCAGCACCCGCGCGATGTAGGGCCACCAGTGGCCGGGGGTCCGTTCGCCCTCGATCCACCGCCGGGCGTGCTGGCGCTGCAGGCGGCGCGGATCACCGCATTCGGCAAGACCGAGTGCGCGTGCCAACTCCGAAGGACCCCAGCCACGTTCCTGGCAAGCCCGTTTGATCAGTTCCGCGACGGCCGGGTTCCTCGGCACCCCGTCATCCTCCCCACCTGGATTACGCGGGATTACGCAGGGCTACATCCTGGGCCCTGTCCCAGGAGCGTGGTCCGCCGTTCACTGAACATCACCCCGCAGAGCTCCGAATGGCTCGAGCAGGCCCCATCCAGGGCCTGTTGGCGCCTGCCCCGACACGTGAGAGGACCCGACGGTGGAGATGCCCACAGACAGCGCACGAACCCGCACGATCCCGCGCCCGCGACGGCTCAGTGCCGCTTGGCACCCTGCCGTACGCGAGGCGACGCGGTGAGCAGTTCCCCGTTGTCCGACCCGCTGGAGACGGTCCTGAGCTGGATCTGGGCCCTTGGCACGGCCGCCGGGCTCGCCACGGTCGGCCTTCTGGCCCACACCGAGCACTCCTCCGCGCCGGCCTCGTCGGGGCAGCCGACGCTCAGCGCCGAGGACGTTCCGCCGGTCGACGGACCCGTATAGACCCTCCGGCCTCGGCCTGTCTTCCCCGGCCGGGGTCGGAGCCCACCTCGTTCGCCGCAGGCCGTCCACGGTGCCTCACCGACGTACCCCTCTCTTTCCGCATCACCCGTGAAGGGAAGCCGATGTCCAGCCCGTACAACAGCGACACGTGTCCCCTGACCTCAAGCCCGAGGAGATCGCCCACGTCCTGCGGGGAGCCATCCGTGCCGGAGGCCTCGGAGCCGGGGCAGCGCTCTGATCCGTCCCCGAACCGGAAGGCCGTCGCCGTCGCGTACGGCGCGGCCCGGTAGCCGGTCCGGCGGCCCACGCACGGCCCACGGAACGAATCAGCCCCCTCCCCGCAGAGAAACCGCAGGCAGGGGGCCCGTTCGTGCGTCAGGGCAGGGCTACTTCTTCTTGCCCTGGTTCTTCACGGCCTCGATCGCCGCCGCCGCCGCCTCCGGGTCGAGGTAGGTGCCGCCCGGGTTGAGGGGCTTGAAGTTCTCGTCGAGTTCGTAGGCGAGGGGGATGCCGGTCGGGATGTTGAGGCCCGCGATGTCCGCGTCCGAGATGCCGTCCAGGTGCTTGACCAGGGCGCGGAGGCTGTTGCCGTGGGCGGCGACCAGGACCGTGCGGCCGGTGAGGAGGTCCGGGACGATGCTGTCGTACCAGTACGGGAGCATCCGCTCGACGACGTCCTTGAGGCACTCCGTGCGCGGGCGCAGCTCCGGCGGGATCGTCTGGTAGCGGGCGTCGTGGGCCTGCGAGTACTCGCTGTCGTCCGACAGGGCCGGCGGCGGGGTGTCGTACGAGCGGCGCCACAGCATGAACTGCTCCTCGCCGAACTCGGCGAGCGTCTGCGCCTTGTCCTTGCCCTGGAGGGCGCCGTAGTGGCGCTCGTTCAGGCGCCAGGAGCGGTTCACCGGGATCCAGTGGCGGTCCGCCGACTCCAGGGCGAGCTGCGCCGTGCGGATGGCGCGCTTCTGGAGGGAGGTGTGCAGCACGTCGGGCAGCAGACCGGCGTCCTTGAGCAGCTCGCCGCCGCGCGTCGCCTCCTTCTCGCCCTTCGCGGTGAGGTTCACGTCCACCCATCCGGTGAACAGATTCTTCTCGTTCCACTCGCTCTCGCCGTGGCGGAGGAGGATCAGCTTGTACGGTGCGTCGGCCATGCGTACGAGCCTAATCGACCTCCGGCGATTGACGCGCGTCGTCAATTGAGTGGTGTCCGGCATGAGAGATGCGTAAGTTACGCACAGCCACATAGGGGCTTACGCACGCCAGGGGGCGCCACACATGTCCATCAGTACGCTCAGACGATCGGCCCGCGAGACGGTCTCCGGTCTTCCGCCCGGCTTCTGGTGGCTCTGGCTCTCCACCCTCGTCAACCGGACCGGCGCCTTCGTCCTCACCTTCCTCTCCCTCTACCTGACCGTCGAACTCGGGCACTCCGCCTGGTTCGCCGGGCTCGTCGTCGCCCTCCACGGCCTGGGCGGCGTCGCCGGATCCCCGCTCGGCGGGATGCTCACCGACCGCTGGGGCCGCCGCCCCACCATGGTCACCATGCACCTCGCGGGCGCCGCCTGCGCCGCCGCCCTCGCCGTCGTCACCAGCGCCTGGGGCATCGCCGCCGTCGTCCTGCTGATGGGCGTCGCCATGCAGGCCGTCCGGCCCTCCATCAACGCCACCATCGCCGACATGGTCCCCGCCCACGACGTGCGCCGGGCCTACGCCCTCAACTACTGGGCCCTCAACCTCGGCTTCGCCGTCGCCTCCCTCGGCGGCGGCGCCGCGGCCTTCCTCGGCTACCGCACCCTCTTCGTCGTCGACGCCCTCGCCACCGTCCTGTGCGCCGTCATCGTCTACCTGCGGCTTCCCGAGACCCGGCCCGAGCGGCGGACCTCCACGGAGGAGAAGTCCGCCGCCGAGCCGAAGGTCAGCATGCTCTCCGTGCTGCGCGACGCGCCCTTCCGCACGCTCGTGCTGCTCAACCTGCTCGTCTGCCTCGTCTTCACCGCTCCCTGGATCGGGCTTCCGCTCACCATGGCCGACCAGGGGCTCTCCGCCTCCTCCTACGGTGCCGTCATCTCCGTCAACGGCGTCGTCATCGTCGGCTTCCAGCTCCTCGTCAACAAGCTCACCGACAAGCGCTCCCCCGTCCTCCTCCTCGTCCTCTCCTCCCTCCTCTTCGCCCTCGGCACCGGCGCCACCGCCCTCGCCGGTTCCTCCGTCGCCTTCGCCGCGACCGTGGTCGTCTGGACCGTCGGCGAGATGATCCACGTGCCCACCAACGCCGCCGCCACCGCCCGCCTCGCCCCCGAGCACGCCCGCGGCCGCTACCAGGGCGTCATGGGCATGTCCTGGGCCGTCGCCGGTTTCGTCGCCCCGATCCTCGCCGGTGCGATCGTCGACGGGTCCGGGCCCGACGTGCTGTGGGCGGCCACGGCCGCGATCGGCGTCCTCGCCGCCGCCGGATACGCCACCAAGCTGCGCAAGGCCCTCGCGGAGGACGAGGAGACGGGGGCCGTCGTCTCCCCGACCGTTCCCGTTCCCGCGCCCGTACCCGGTCCCGTGTCCTCTCCCGCGCCCGCCCCCGTCGTCGTGAAGGGCGAGGACGCCCCCCAGGGCCCTCCCGTCGGCACCTGAACCGTCGGCACCTGAACCATCAGCGCCTGAACCATCGGCACCCGAACCGCCGACACCCGAACCGCCGGCACCCGGGTCTCACCCGTCCGTCCACTCCGCCCATTTCTTCAGGGCGAACCCCCCGCCCTCCCTGCGCACTTCGGCCGCCCCCGCCCCGCCGAAGTGCGCGGGTACGACCAGTTCCCGCCGGTCCGCGGCCCGTTCCAGAATCCGGCGGCGCCCGGCCTCCGCCCCCGCCGGGTCCATGCAGAAGCAACTGTTGTGCGAGGGCTCCAGGAGCTGTACGGGGCTGTGGACGAGGTCCCCGACGAAGACCGCCCGGTCTCCCCCGGACTCCAGGCGCAGCACCGACGACCCGGGGGTGTGGCCGGGCAGGGACTCCAGCGTCAGGTTCCCGTCGATGCGGTGCCGCCCGTCCCACAGCACCGCCAGGCCCTCGCGGTGCACGGGCGCGACGCTGTCCTCGTACACGAGCCGGTCCTGCGCGCGCAGACCGCCGCCGTACGCGTTCCCCGGGCCGAAGTGGGCGTCGTCGGCCGCCGGGAGGAGGTACCGGGCGTTCGGGAAGGCCGGCACCCACTCGCCCGGCGCGTCGCCGGGCCGGGTGTTCCAGCCGACGTGGTCCGCGTGCAGGTGCGTGTTCACGACCACGTCCACGTCCTCGGGCCGTACGCCCGCCCGCTCCAGGCCCCCGAGGAGGTCGTCCCGGCGCCGGTGGAAGAGCGGCGCCGCCGGGCGCTCGCGCCCGTCGCCCACCCCCGTGTCGACCAGGACGGTCCGGCCCCCGCTGCGCAGCACCCAGCTCTGCAGCGCCATCCGCGCGCTGCCGTCCTCCGGGTTCCAGTGGTCCGGCGCCAGCCACTCCTCGTTGTCCGCCCACAGACCGGGGCCGGCCCCCGGCACGAGGTCGCGGGCCGGCCCGAACGGGCCCCGCCACTCCACGACCCGGACGACCTCGACGTCCCCCAGGACCATGCGCTGTGCGTTCTCTTCGCTCATGCCGTCGAGCCTAGGGAGGCGCCGGCGGGCCGCTCGATGCCGTACGACATGCCCGTACGGCACCGGGGAGGCAGGGGCCCGTGGTCACTCCGCCGGCTTCGGCGGGGGCGTCTTCCCCAGCAGGTTCTTGAACGCGTCCAGGTTCCGGGTCGACTCGCCCCGCGACACCCGCCACTCGTACTCGCGCCGGATCGACGTCGCGAAGCCCAGCTCCAGGAGGGTGTTGAAGTCGCCGTCCGCCGCCTCCAGGACCGAGCCGAGCAGCCGGTCCAGCTCCCCGGGCGTGACGGCGGCGAGCGGGAGCTTGCCGGTCAGGTAGACGTCGCCGAGGCCGTCGACGGCGTAACCCACCCCGTACAGCTTGAGGTTGCGCTCCAGGAGCCAGCGGTGGACGCCCGCCTCGTTCTCGTCCGGGTGACGGACGACGAAGGCGTTGAGCGAGAGGGAGTGACGGCCCGCGCGGAGGGAGAGCGTCGTGAAGAGCTTGCGCGTGCCCGGGAGCTTGACGACGTAGGAGCCCGGTTCCGGGGACTCCCACTCCAGTTCCGCGTCGTCGAGCGTGGACTCGATCGTCTGCCGGACGTCCTCGGCGGTCTTGTCCTCAGCCATGGTGGGAGCGTACGCGACGCCGGCCCTCGCGCAGCCGGTGGTCGTGCAGGGCGGCCGTGTAGACGTCCGCCGTGGCCGAGGCCGCCGTGTCCCAGCCGAAGGAGCCCGCGTGCGCCGCCGCCGCCTCGCCCATCCGGTCCGTCAGGGCCGGGTCGTCGACGAAGCGGCCGAGGGCCCGCGCGTAGTCCGCCGGGTCGTGGCCCTGCACGAGGAAGCCGGTCTCGTCGTCCCGTACGGCCACGGGCAGGCCGCCCACCGCCGCCGCGACGACCGGGGTGCCGGCCGCCTGCGCCTCTATGGCGACCAGGCCGAAGGACTCGCTGTACGAGGGCATGACGAGGACGCTGGCCGCGCGGAACCAGTCCGCGAGCCGCTCCTGCCCCACCGGCGGATGGAAGCGCACGATGTCCGCGATGCCGAGCCGGGCGGCGAGCTTCTGGAGCCCCTCCGGCTTGGCCAGGCCGCTGCCGCTCGGGCCGCCGACCACCGGGACGACCATGCGGGAGCGCAGGGACGGGTCCCGGTCCAGGAGCCGGGCGGCCGCCCTGAGCAGGATGTCCGGGGCCTTCAGCGGCTGTATCCGGCCGGCGAAGACCGGCACGAAGGCGTCCTGCGGCAGCCCGAGCCGGGCGCGGGCGGCGGCGCGCCCGTCGGCGGGGCGGAAGCGGTCGAGGTTGACGCCCGGGTGGACGACCGCGATCTTGCCGGGGTCCGCGTCGTAGAAGCGGGCCAGCTCGTCGGCCTCCTCGGCCGTGTTGGCGATCAGCCGGTCGGCGGCGGAGACGATCTGGGTCTCGCCGATCACGCGGGCCGCCGGCTCGGGGGTGTCGCCCTCGGCGAGCGAGGCGTTCTTGACCTTCGCCATGGTGTGCATCGCGTGGACGAGCGGGACGCCCCAGCGCTGGGCGGCGAGCCAGCCGACGTGGCCGGAGAGCCAGTAGTGGGAGTGGACGAGGTCGTAGTGGCCGGGGCGGTGGCCCGCCCACGCCTGCATCACGCCGTGCGTGAAGGCGCAGAGCTGGGCCGGCAGCTCCTCCTTGGCCAGGCCCTCGTACGGGCCGGCGTCCACGTGCCGCACGAGCACGCCCGGGGTCAGCTCGACCACCGGGGGCAGGCCGCCGGTGGTGGACCGGGTGAAGATCTCCACCTCGATGTCGATGGCCGCGAGGCGCTTCGCCAGCTCGACGATGTAGACGTTCATGCCGCCCGCGTCGCCGGTGCCCGGCTGGTGCAGCGGCGAGGTGTGGACGCTGAGCATGGCCACGCGCCGGGGGGTGCGGGGCCGGCCGGGGAGCCGGAGCCGGGCCGGCGCCGGGTGCCGGTGGCGGGTACCGGCGAACCGGGACACGTACTGGCTCACGTCGGCGGTCCTTCCGCTCGGGCGCCGGGACCGGGGCCGGGGGCGGAGTCGGGGTCGCGCACCGGGTCTTCGGTCTTCGGCTTTCGGGCTGAGCTGTTCGGGCGGGTCGAGCTGTTCGAGCGGGCTGAGCTGGGTCAGGCGGGTCGAGCTGAGGCGAGCGGGTTGAGCGGTTCGGGCGGGCCGAGCTGCTCGGTCGTGCGGTCGGGCCGGGCCGTGCGGTCGGGCAGCACGGCCGGAGGGCGCGGTGCGTCCTCCAGCCGCGACAACAGCGGAATGACCCCTTTCCATTCCGGTGACGGGGGCGTTTTGCCAATTCATTGCCGGGGCGGCCCCGCCCTCCGCACCCCTTACGCTCTTCGCATGGCCCCGCGCACCACCCGCCCCGTCGGCACGCCCACCCGCGGGACCACCAACCCCAACCGGCTGCGCCGCATGGACCGCTGGATCGCCGCCGTCCACGGGGCCGCCCTGCGCGGCTCCCCCGAGCCGCCGCTCGCCGTCGACCTCGGGTACGGGGCCGCCCCCTGGACCGCCGTCGAACTGCTCGCCCGGCTGCGCACCGCCGACCCCCGCACCCGGCTGTACGGCATCGAGATCGAGCCCGCCCGGGTCGAGGCCGCCCGGCCGTACGAGCACGAGGGGCTCTCCTTCCTGCACGGCGGCTTCGAGGTGCCGGTCCCCGGCCGGGTCTCCCTGATCCGGGCGGCGAACGTGCTGCGCCAGTACGACGAGGAGCGGGTCGCGGCCGTCTGGGAGCGCCTGTGCGGGCGGCTCGCCCCGGACGGGTTGCTCGTGGAGGGCACCTGCGACGAGATCGGGCGCCGGCACGTGTGGGTGGCGCTCGGCCCGGACGGGCCCCGCACGGTGACCTTCGCGACCCGGCTCGGTTCGCTCGACCGTCCGTCCGACCTGGCGGAACGGCTGCCGAAGGCGCTGATCCACCGGAACGTGCCGGGCGAGCCGGTGCACGCCTTCCTGCGGGACTTCGACCGGGCGTGGGCGGCGGCCGCCCCGTACGCCTCGCTCGGTGCGCGCCAGCGCTGGATCCGCTCCGTGCGCGACCTGGCGGCGGACTGGCCGCTGACGGACGGTCCGCGGCGGTGGCGGCAGGGGGAAGTGTCGGTGCGGTGGGAGGCGCTGGCGCCCCGCGGGTGACCGGGTGGGTGGCGAGGACGGCTCCCGGCCGGGCGGCCGGCCCTTCCCCTTCCCCAACTTCCCCTGAATTCTTTTCCCGTGGGGAACGCCCCTCCCGCCACACACGTCACCCTTGTGGGGAACGCGTCCGACAGGCCCGACTTTCCCTTGTTACTTTCCGGTTTCGCATGGCACTATCGCCAAGGCCAGCGCCGGGTTACTGACGGTAAATCAGTTGTGGGTCATCCGAGGGGGAGTTCGTGAACCGACGCCGCCGTGCCGCCGCGATCACGGTGATGTGCGCCTTGGCCGTGCTGGCCTCCCCCGCGCTGACCCTCCAGGCGTCCGCCGCGCCGCTTCCCCCTCCGCCGCCGAAGAAGAGCCTGGAGGAGGTGCGCAAGGAGATCGACGACCTGTACCGGCAGGCCGCCGTCGCCACCGACGCGTACAACCTCGCCGAGGAGAAGTCCAAGGAGCAGTCCGCCGAGATCGTCCGGGTCAACCGGCTGCTCACGGAGGGGCGCGAGAAGATCGACGGCCTCAAGGCCAAGGCCGGCGCCGCCGCCCGCTCCCAGTACCGCAACGGCGGGCTCCCCGAGGGCGCGCAGCTCATCCTCACCAACGATCCGCAGCTCTTCCTCGACGCGGCGGGACGCATCAAGGACGGCGCGAAGGCCACCAAGGACCTCCTCGCCGAGATGACCCGCACCCAGGCCTCGCTGGACGTCTACGCCAAGGAGGCGAGCGACCACTGGACCAGGCTGGAGGCCAACCGCGTCCGCCAGGCCAAGGCGAGGAAGGAGATCAACGGCAAGATCGACGCGGCCGAGAAGCTGGAGTCCGAGCTCGCCGCCGAGGAGCGGGAGCGGCTGCGCCGCCTGGAGGAGCTGGCGCAGAAGGAGGCCCAGAAGAACTGGCTCCGGGCCGGCGCCCTCGCCGGACCGAAGGCGGAGGCGACCGGGGAGGGCCTGAGGGCGGTCGAGTTCGCGACGGCCCAGATCGGCAAGCCGTACGGGTGGGGCGACGAGGGCCCCGACGCGTTCGACTGCTCCGGCCTGACCCAGAGCGCCTGGGCCGCGGCGGGCCGCGGGATCCCGCGCACCTCGCAGGAACAGTGGCGGCTGCTGCCCCGCGTGGACGTCAAGGACATGCGGCCGGGCGACCTGATCGTCTACTTCAAGGACGCGAGCCACATCGGGATGTACGTCGGGAACGGGATGATCGTCCACGCGCCGCGCCCGGGACGGAGCATCACCCTCGCGGGCGCGGGCTCGATGGAGATCCTGGGGGTCGTCCGCCCGACGGACCCGGTGGGACCTACCGGACGATGATGCCGGCGGGGCCGACCGGACCGTGAGACCGGCGGGACCAACCGGGCCGTGACGCCGACGGAACCGGTCGCCCGGTGCGACCGGAGCAGTCGGTGTGACCGTCGCGGACGGCACGGACGCCGCACCCGGGGCGGATGCCGCACCCCCGCACCCCGCACCTCCCCCGGGCCCCGCCCCGCCCCCGTACCCCCGACGTGACGGAGAAAAGCCCGGCTCACCAGGGCCCCGTCTCTTCCCGCGTGACCTTTCTCATTGCCTCCGGCCCCTCCCCGCGGGCCGCGCGGGGGCGAGTACCTCCCCTTCCGCGGCATATGCCAACCGTGACGCGCGCACTCACAGCCGATCTCCATTCCGCTGCGCACCGCCCTACCGCTATGGTCCGGGACGGGCGGAGTGCCACCCGGCGCCCCGCCCGCCTCCGGGGGGAGGGAAGGAAAACCGGACCGATGCCCGTATCCGTACCGCGTCAGAGAAACGTCTCTGCCGCCTCGGGCCCCGGCGACGCCATCGATACGGACGCCACCGATACGGACGCCAGCGCCATGGACGCCACCGCTATGACAGGCACAGTCACCGGCACCGACCGCACCGATCTGACCCTCCTGGTCGTCGAGGACGACCCGGCGGGCGCCCTCGCCGTACCCGAACTCCTCGACGCGGCGGACGCCGCCGGCACCCGGGTCCGCATCCGTACCGCCCGCAACCTCACCGAGGCCGAACGGCTCCTCACCGACGACGTCCACTGCGTCCTCGTCGACCTCTCGCTGCCCGGCCCCCGCGCCGCCGCGGGCGACGACCCGCTCGCCCCGCTCCGGCACATCCTGCGCCTCGCCCCGCGCCACGCCGTCCTCGCGCTCGCGACCTCCGCCGACGCGGAGCTGGCGGCCGAGGCGGTACGGGTCGGGGCCCAGGACCACCTCTTCCGCGAGGAGCTCGACGGGCGGCTGCTCAGCCGGGCCATCCGGTACGCGGTCGAGCGCAAGCGGGCCGACGCCGTGCAGGTGAAGCTGGCCGAGTCCCGGCTGCGGGCCCAGGAGAACGCCCGCCTGGAGCGCGGGCTGCTCCCGACGCCGCTCCTGGAGGGCTCCGACCTGCGGTTCGCGGCCCACTACCGGCCCGGCCGGTCGCGCGCGCTGCTCGGCGGCGACTTCTACGACGTGGTCCGCACCCCGGACGGCACCGTCCACGCCATGATCGGCGACGTCTGCGGGCACGGCCCGGACGAGGCGGCGCTCGGGGTCGAGCTGCGGATCGCCTGGCGGGCCCTGACCTTCGCGGGCCTGTGCGGGGACGAGCTGCTCTCGACGATGCAGCAGGTCCTGGAGCACGAGCGGGAGAGCGAGGAGATCTTCGCGACGCTCTGCACGGTGGACATCGCGCCCGACGGACGCCGGGCGGGCCTGTGCCTGGCGGGGCACCCGTCGCCCCTGATCGCCCGGCAGGGACGGGCGGCCCGGCTCCTCCCGTACGAGGACGGCGGCCCGGCCCTGGGGCTGCTGCCGCGCGCCCGCTGGCCGCGCCGCCAGGTGGAGCTGGGCGGGGCGTGGAGCCTGCTCATGTACACGGACGGGCTGATCGAGGGCCGCTCGGCCGGGCCCGGTTCGCCGCGCCTCGGCCAGGAGGGGATGGTCGCGATGATGAACCGGCAGTTGGCCGAGGGCCTGCGGGGCGAGGAGCTCCTGGAGGCGGCCGTGACGGAGGTCCGGGCCCTGAACGGCGGCGAGCTGACGGACGACGTGGCCGTCCTGGCCCTGGAAAGGGACAGGACCCGGGGATAGCCCCGGGCCCTGTCGCCCACTCGTTCTCGTTCTCCGGTGCCGCTACCGGCCGCCGTTGTAGGGGCCGTACGGTCCGTCGCTGCTGGAACCGCCGCCGCGGCGGCCGCCGCCCGAGACCTGCGCGAGCGCGGGGCGCACGTCCACCATGAAGACGATGGCGGCGATCACGCCGGCGATCTGCAGGAACAGCATCGGCAGGAGCAGGTTCAGGACGAGGTTGACGCCCAGGAGGATCAGCCAGAACTTCTTCGTCTGCTTCTCCGCGGCGCGGTAGGCGTCCTCGCGCGCCATGGCGGCGAAGACGAGCGCGGTGACGGCGAAGCCGGTGAAGACCAGGAACATCACCAGGTTAAGGAGGGAATCGAATCCCGCGCGCAACATGCTGAGCACCGCCTAGTGGGGATGGGGGAGAGCGCCTCACGGTCAAGGTACCCGGTACGGCGCTCCGTGTACCCGTACGGGGCCCGCCCCTACTCCTTCTCGGCGGCGACCGACACCTTCTTGGCGGGCGCCTTGCGGGTGGAGGCCTTCTTGGCGGGCGCCTTCCCGGTCTCGGCTCCGGCCTGGGCCTCGGCCTCGGCCCGGATCGTCCCGACGGTCTTCGCCCCGGCGGCGGGCTCGGCGGTCGCACCGGCGGGCTTCGGCTCCGAACCGGGCTCGACGGCGATGGCGATCTCGGTGATCTCCTCGGCGGCCTCGCCGCGCCAGGTGCGGACGGTCTCCTCGCCGTGGGCGGCGACCTCCTCGTACTTCTCGCGCGCCTTGACCGCGTACTCGGCGGCGACGCCGACCCCGCGCAGGGCGAGGTCCTGGGCGGTCTCGCCGAGCTTCTTGAGGTCGGTGTCGAGGACCTCGACGACCTCGGCGAACTTCGTCCGGGCGGTGGCCTGGGCCTCCTTGGCCCGGTCGGTCACCTTCTCCTGCACGACCTTCGGGTCGGTCTTCCGCACGGCCTCGATGCGCGCGGGCGCCTCGGCGGCGATCTGCTCGATCAGGCCGGGAACCTTC
This sequence comes from Streptomyces sp. NPDC007872, assembly GCF_042868165.1. Taxonomy (NCBI): domain Bacteria; kingdom Bacillati; phylum Actinomycetota; class Actinomycetes; order Kitasatosporales; family Streptomycetaceae; genus Streptomyces; species Streptomyces sp. NPDC007872. The sequence continues at coordinate 61,532 of NZ_JBIAEA010000004.1, read as the reverse complement.
CGGGCCTGCCGCACGGCGAGGTCGGCGGTGCCGGCGGCGAAGTAGAGGGGGGTGCGCAGTTCGTCGATGATGGCCATGCTGGTGGTCCTCCCGGATGTGGCGTACGGACTAGCTCGAAGGCGGTTCGTCGGCATCGGGTGCGGGCGCGGTGGCGGGCGTGCCGGCGGAGGCGGCCTCGGCGGCGTTCTCCTTGCGGAACGAGTCGTAGATCTGGAGCAGCACCTGCTTCTGCCGCTCGTTGATCGAGGGATCGGCCAGGATGACGGCCCGCGTCTCCAGCTCCTCCCGCTCCTTCTCGTCGAGGATCCCGGCCCGCACGTAGAGCGTCTCGGCGGAGATCCGCAGCGCCTTCGCGACCTGTTGCAGCACCTCGGCGCTGGGCTTGCGCAGCCCCCGCTCGATCTGGCTCAGGTACGGGTTCGACACCCCGGCGGCCTCGGCGAGCTGCCGCAGCGAGAGCTGCGCGCTCCTCCGCTGCTCGCGGAGGTAGTCACCGAGATTGCCGACGTTGAGCGATGCCATGCTCCGACCATGCCAGCCCGTGCTAACTTTTGCAAGCGACTGCTTGCAAAAGTCGCTCTCGTGTCAAGCGCGACCGCAGCGAGCGCGACCGCGGGCCCGGAGAAGGGCGAGGGTGGGAAGCAGGATGCGGTGGAAGGGTGCGGTCCGGCGGCGGGGGTGGGTGATCGCCGGGTTCGCCGTGGTGACGGCGGGTCTTCTGCTGTTCCACCGGGGCGTGCCCGGTTCCGTGGGAAGCCTGCTGGAGTCGTTCCTGCCCTGGCTCGGCCCGGTGGTCGTGGTGCTGCTCGGGCTCGCGCTGCTGCGCCGTTCCGGCGTCGCGCTGGCGGCGCTCGTCCTGCCGGTGGCGGCCTGGGCGTACGCGTGCGGCGGGCCGCTGCTGCCCGGGGAGGGGACGGGACCCGGGGCGTACGGGCTCGTCGTCGTGCAGCACAACGTGAGCGACGAGAACCCCGACCCGGCGGGCACCGCCCGCGCGCTGGCCGGGACCGGGGCCGATCTCGTCGCCCTGGAGGAGCTGGTGCCGCCGGCGCTGTCCGTCTACGAGGAGACCATCGCGTCCGCTTATCCGTACCACGCCGTCCACGGCACGGTCGGGCTCTGGTCGAAGCACCCGCTCGCGGGGGCGCGGCCGGTGGACCTCAAGCCCCGGGGGATCACCGAGCCCTGGGAGCGCGGGCTGCGGGCCGTGGCCCGGACGCCGGGCGGCGACGTCGCGGTGTACGTGGCCCACCTGCCCTCCGTACGCGTCCGGGCGAGCGGCCTCGCGTCCTCCTGGCGCGACGAGAGCGCCGGGCGGCTCGGGGACGCCGTCGCCGCGGAGGGGGCGGGGCCGGTGATCCTGCTCGGCGACCTCAACGGCACCGTCGACGACCGCGGCCTCGACCCGCTGACCTCGCGGATGGACGTGGCCCGGCGCGGCCTCGCCTTCAGCTTCCCCGCCGCCTTCCCGGTGGCCCGCATCGACCAGGTCATGGCCCGTTCGGCGACCGTCGGCCGGATCCGCACCCTGCCCGCCACCGGCAGCGACCACCTGCCGGTCCTCGCCCGGGTCACGCCGGGTTGAGAACTAGGGCCTGTCCGGCGGATCAGGGTCGCGGCCCCGGCCATGATCCGCCGGACGGGCCCTAGGGGGTGTCAGGCCATGATCCGCCGGACAGGCCCTGGCCCGCCAGGCCGTCCAGCCACTCCGCCAGGGCCTCGAAGTCCGTGTCCGTGAGGCCGTCGCGGGGGTCGACGCGGTGGAGGAGGGCCCGGCCCGAGTGGTGGACGGCCACCCAGGCCCGGTCGGCACCGGTGATCTCGTCGTCCACCCAGACGAAGGGCCGGCCCGCGGCCCGGGCCACGAGGGGGCGGGTCTTCCAGTGGCGGCCCGTGCGCATGCGCTCGGCCATGTCCTCGTCGGTCTCGTCCGGCCAGAACACCACCGGCAGCTCCGGCAGGCCGAGCCAGGGCGCGACGTACGCGTTCGCGTCGTCCATCCACGTCGTCGCCCACACCAGCTCGCACCCCGTCGCCGCCAGGCGCGGCCCGAGCCCGGGGTCTACCCGCGCGAGCAGCGGGTTCATGCCCTCGTCCGGCCGGCCGGCGGGCGGGAGGTACGTCGGGTAGCCCTCCGGGTGCCGCGCCGACGGCCCTCCGAAGGGGATGAGAGGGCCGTCGACGTCCAGGAAGAGGAGGGGGAGGGGCGAAGGGTTGCGTCGCCGGCTCCGTCGTTCCGCGGTCACGTGCGCACCGTACGCGGAAGGGGCGTCCACCGGATCCCCGAAGGCCCTGATCGGGCGTCCGCGCCGTGCCATCCTGGGAGGGTGAGCGGGAAGGCGAACCTGGAGGACCTCGTACGGCTGCGGCGCGCACGCGACACGATGGACCGCGATTACGCGTCGCCCCTCGACGTCCCCGCCCTGGCGCGGGTCGCCCTGATGTCGACGGGGCACTTCGCGCGGAGCTTCCGCGCCGCCTTCGGCGAGACGCCGTACGGCTACCTGATGACCCGCCGCGTCGAGCGGGCCAAGGCCCTGCTGCGGCGGGGAGACCTGAGCGTCACCGAGGTCTGCTTCGCGGTGGGGTGCACCTCGCTCGGGTCGTTCAGCTCGCGCTTCACCGAGCTGGTCGGGGAGACGCCGAGCGCCTACCGGGCCCGTGACCACGAGGAGGGGGCCGAGATCCCCGCGTGCGTCGCGAAGGTGCTCACCCGGCCCGTCAGGAACAGGTAGCCGACGGGGAGCCGCCGGTTCCCGAACGGTCAGGATCGGAGAAGCGGGGCCCCGGTCCGCCGCCGTAGCGTCGACGGCATGGACATCACCCTCTCCCAGTGCTTCATCGCCGTCGACGACCACGACGAGGCGCTCGCCTTCTACCGCGACGCCCTCGGCCTCGACGTCCGCAACGACGTCGGTTTCGAGGGGATGCGCTGGGTGACCCTCGGGTCGCCCGCGCAGCCCGGCGTGGAGATCGTCCTCGAACCGCCGCTCGCCGACCCGGGCGCCTCCCCCGCCGACCGGCAGGCCGCCGCGGAGCTGCTCGCCAAGGGGCTGCTGCGCGGCGTGATCTTCTCCACCGACGACGTCGACGCCACCTTCGAACGGATCCGGCAGTCCGGCGCCGAGGTCCTCCAGGAGCCGTTCGACCAGCCGTACGGCGTCCGCGACTGCGCCTTCCGCGACCCGGCCGGGAACATGATCCGCTTCGCCCGGCGCCGTACCGCCGGCTGACCCCGCAGCACCGCCTCCCGCCGTGGCAGCATGGGCCGGGGGCGACAGGGAGGGCGGGGCATGGCGGTCGAGCGCGTCTGGCTGGACGTTCCGTACGCCGAGAAGGACGAGGCGAAGCGCGGCGGCGCCCGCTGGGATCCGGCGGCCAAGCGGTGGTACGCGCCCCGGCCGGGGATCGCCGCGCTCGCCCGGTGGACCGCCGCCGCCGACGTGCCCGAGCTGCTGCCCGGGGAGGACCGGAGCCTCGGCAGCGGCCTCTTCGTCGACCTCGTGCCCCGGACCTGCTGGTTCACCCACGTACGTTCCTGCGTCGCTCCGGCCGACTGGGAGCGGCTGCGCCGGATGATCACCCGCCGGGCCGGGCAGCGCTGCGAGGCCTGCGGGGCGGGCGAGGACCGTGCGGCCCGGCGGTGGCTGGAGGCCCACGAGCGCTGGACCTTCGACGAGGCCGCCCGCGTGCAGGCCCTCAAGCGGCTCATCTGCCTGTGCACCGACTGCCACACCGTCACGCACTTCGGCCTCGCCCAGGTGCGCGGCCTCCAGGACCGGGCCCTCGCCCACCTGCGGGAGGTCACCGGGATGAGCGAGGCGCGGGCGCGCGAGCACGTGGAGGTCGCCTTCGAGGTCTGGGACCACCGCTCCCGGTACGACTGGGAGCTCGACCTCGGCATCCTCACCGGCGCGGGCGTCACCCTCGCCGCGCCCCCGAACGCCGACGCGCGCGCCCGGGCCGCGGTGGAGACGCTGAACGGGCCGGGCGGCGGCACGCCGTAGCCCGGGTACGGGAGCCCACTTCCTCCGCTTCACGACGATCCGCCACGGAACGTTCCTCGCTACCCTGGCCGCATGACCTCCATGGCCCCCGCCCGCACCGAGCCCGACCTCTCCTACCTCCTCGACCACACCAGCCACGTGCTGCGGACCCGGATGTCGGCCGCCCTCGGGGAGATCGGGCTCACCGCCCGCATGCACTGCGTCCTGGTCCACGCCCTGGAGGGGGAGCGCACGCAGGCGCAGCTCGCCGAGATCGGGGACATGGACAAGACGACCATGGTGGTGACCGTCGACGCCCTGGAGAAGGCCGGTTTCGCCGAGCGGCGGCCGTCCGGCACGGACCGGCGGGCGCGGATCATCGCCGTGACCGAGGCGGGAGCGGAGGTCGCGGCGAAGAGCCAGCAGATCGTCGACGGAGTGCACGAGGAGGCCCTCTCCCCGCTCCCCGACGACGAGCGCGCGGTGCTGCTCCGCGCCCTGGACCGCCTGGCCACCGGCCCTCTGGAGACCCCCGTCGAGAGCCCGAGGCCCGCCCGCCGGGCCCGTCAGCGCGGGTGAGCGGTCCCGGGACTCGGTTCCGTAAAAACAGTCCGCAACAAAGCCTTCCGCTGACGCCTCTTCTGTCGCCCCCTCCGGCGGGAGAGTCCTCATGCGCACGCCCGCATCCGCCTCCCGCCGCCTCGCTCCTCGCGGGCGCCGAACTCACCTCCCCGCACGGGGAGTCGGTACCCGCAAGTACTCCGGAAGCTCCTGCGCGTGGACGAGCGCCAGGCGCGACACGGCTCGGGTGAGCGCCACGTACAGCCGGTTCGCGCCGCGCTCCTCGGCCGCCGCGATCGCGGCCGGTTCGACCACCACGACGTGGTCGAACTCCAGGCCCTTGGCGAGGGCGGCGGGCAGGACGGTCACCCGCTCCGGCGCGCCGTGCGCACCCGCCACCGCCTCCGCCACCGGGCCCGCGAGGGCGTCGGGCGCGATCACGCCCACCGAGCCCTCCGCCGTGAGCGCCGCCCGTACCGCCTCCCGGGCGCCGGCGAGGAGGTCCGCCGTCCGGTGGACGGTCACCTCGCCGTCCGTGCGCGCCGAACGGCCCGGCGGGACGTCCGCGCCCAGGTGCGGCAGGAGCCGGTTGGCGAGGTCCACGATCGCCGCCGGGACCCGGTGGCCGAGCGTCAGGGGCACCACCCGCGCCTCCGGCTTCCCCAGGTGGGCCAGTTGCCCGCGCCAGTCGCGGGCGGCCCACGGGGTGGTGCCCTGGGCCAGGTCCCCGAGGACGGTGAGCGAGCCGAAGGCGGTGCGGCGGGCGACGGCCCGGCACTGCATGGGCGAGAGGTCCTGGGCCTCGTCCACGACGACGTGGCCGTAGCCCCCGGGGCGTTCGATCAGGCCCGCGAGCTCGTCGAGGAGGACGAGGTCGGCGGCGGACCAGCGGGCCGTGCGGTACGAGCGCGGGGGCCGGGTCCAGCGGATCGCGTCCCGCTCGGCGGCGGTCAGGTCCGTGACGCCGCCCGGGGCCGGGTCGGCACCGCTCGGGTCCGTGCCGCCTCCCGGATCCGTACCGCTCGGGTCCGTACCGCCTCCCGGATCCGTACCGCTCGGGTCCGTACCGTCGCCCGGATCCGCCCCTCCCGGGTCCGCGAGCAGCTCCGTCAGGACCTCCTCCGGGGTCGTCTTCGGCCAGCACGCGTCCAGGAACGCCGTCACCGGGCGCGACCGTTCGATCCGGCGCGTCCAGGCCGTGCCCCGGGGCCCCGACCGGCGTTCGGCGAGCGACCGGAGGGCCCGGACGACCCGGGCGCGGACCCGCTCGCGTCCCGTGGCGTAGGGCGGCGCCTCCTCCCGTACCGCCGTGACGATCGCGGCGAGTCCGGCGGCCGGGAGCCGCCAGTGGTAGGCGCCGTCGGGGACGGTCAGGTCGTCCGCCGGGGACGGGTCGACGCGGGCGTACAGCGCGCGGCGCAGCACCTCCGCCATCCGGGCGTCGTGCTTGACCCGGGCCGCCGCGTCGCCGTCCTCGGCGCGTACCGGATGGCGGGCGATCTCCTCGTCCAGGGTGGTCTGGCGGATCCCGGTCTCGCCGAGCGCGGGCAGCACCTCCGCGATGTACGCGAGGAAGGTCCGGTGCGGACCGAGGACGAGGAGGCCGGAGCGGCGGATCCGCTGCGGGTGGGTGTAGAGCAGGTACGCGGCCCGGTGCAGGCCCACGGCGGTCTTGCCGGTGCCGGGCGCGCCCTGCACGCACAGGGAGGCGGCCGGGTCGGAGCGCACGAGGTCGTCCTGGTCGGGCCGGATGGTGGCGGCGATGTCCCGCATGGGGCCGGTCCGGGGGCGCTCGATCTCCCGGGCGAGCAGGATCCCGGCCGCCCCTTCCCCGCCGTCCGCGAGGTACTCGTCCTCCAGGGCCGTCAGGTCCTCCGGGGCGCCGGAGCCGTTCGGGGCCCAGCCGAAGCGGCGGCGGCGCAGGACGCCCTGGGGGTCGTGGGCGCCGGCCTGGTAGTAGGCGCGGGAGACGGGGGCGCGCCAGTCGACGACGAGCGGCGGGGCGGCCGGGTCCTCCGCGATCCGGCGGCGGCCGATGTGGTGGGTCTGGCCGTCCTCGCGGTCGAGACGGCCGAAGAACAGCGGCCCCGGCGGCTGCTCCCCCATCTCCTTGGCCCGGCCGCGCAGATGGCGGCCGAGGGCCTCGGCGTCGGCGCCGGAGGCGGCCGTGTCCTCGCCGGTGACGACCTGCCCGGCCGCGTCCTCGGTCATGCGGGCCAGGGCGGCGCGGCAGGCGTCGTGGTGGGAGCGCTCGCGGGCGAGCTCGGAATCCGGGTGGGCGGCGGGGTCCAGTGACGTCATTCCGACGAGCCTAACGTAAAACGTTACTGGGTTACATTTTTTACTCGGTCAGGCCACTGCTCCGTACGGAAGCCCCTCCCGCAGCGTCCCGAACGCCTTCCCCGCCGCCGCCACCGCGTCCGTCGCGACCGCGTCCGCCGTCTCGCCGCCCGCGATCCGGGCCGCGTTCCCGTCCGCGAGGATCCGGAGCACGGCCACGATCTGCCCGGCGGCGAGCCGCGCCACCAGGGGGTCGCCGCCGAGCGCGCCCGCTAGGGCCGCCTCCGCACCGGCCTGGTACGCGTGGAGGCGGGCGAGCAGCGCCGGGGTGCCGTAGAGGAGGCGGTGGTACGCCAGGACCTCGGGCGCGTCGCAGAGTCCGGTGACCGGATCGCGCCGCCCCAGGCCGTCGAGCAGGTGCGCGTACAGGGCGTCGAGCGGGGGCGTACCGGCGGCGCGCCCCGCCTCCACCACGCGGGCCGGCTCGTCCTGGTGGTCCGCGAACCGGTGCAGGGCCAGGTCCTCCTTGGCCGGGAAGTACCGGAAGAGGGTCGGCTTCGAGACCTCGGCGGCGGCGGCCACCTCCGCGACGGAGACGCCGTCGAACCCGCGCTCCAGGAAGAGCGCGATCGCCGCGTCCGACAGGGCCTGCCGGGTGCGGGCCTTCTTGCGCTCACGGAGACCGGGCTCGCGGGAGCCGGGCTCGCGGGAGCCGACCGCACGGGCGGCGGGCTCGCGGGCGCCGACCGCACGGGCGGCGGGTTCGCGGGCGCCGACCGCACGGGCGCCGGGCTCGCGGACAGTGGGCCCACGGGCGCCGGATTCCCGGGCGCCGCCCCCCGACGCGCCCGTCACGACCGGGTCCCCTTCCCCGCCACCAGGACCGCGACCCCGTCCAGGATCCGGTCCAGGCCGAAGCGGAACTCGCCCTCCGGGGCGTCGGCGACGTCCAGGACGCCCGAGCCCAGGACCCGCGTCACCGCCGGGTACGCCTCCGGGTCCGCGAGCCGCCGCAGCGTGCGGGCGTACCGGGCCATGACCTCCTCCGGCGGGTCGTCGCCCGCGGCGACCACGGCGGCGAGGTCGGCCGTCATCGCGGCCTCGTTCTTCACGTAACCGGCCACGAGCATGGTCACCGAGAGCACGGAGCCCTCGTCCAGGCCCGTCCCCTCCAGGGCGACGAGGGCCCTCTCCCACCAGGCGACCATGTTCGGGGTCGCGGGCGGCCCGGCGACGGGGACCCGCAGCAGCCAGAGGTTGCGGTGGTAGACCTCGCGCATCGCCCAGGCCCAGGCCGCCATCGCCTCGCGCCAGTCGGTGCCGGGCGGGGGAAGCTCCGGCGGGGCGCCCGTCGCGGCCTCCTGCATCAGGACGTACAGCTCGCTCTTGGCGGAGACGTACCGGTAGAGGGACATGGTCGAGACGCCCAGCTCCTTGGCGACCCGGCCCATGGAGACGGCGTCGAGGCCCTCGGCCGAGGCGAGGGCGACGGCCGCGCCGACGATCCGGTCCAGGGTCAGACCGGGCTTGGGGCCCTTGGCGGGACGCTCCCGCACCCCCCAGGCGGCCTCGATCGCGGGCGGCAGGAAGGACCCGCCACCGACCGCCCCGACCGCCGGGCCGCCGGTACGGTCACCCGACCGCCCGCCCGCCGAACCACCGACGCGCTCCCCCGACCGCCCATCCGCCGAGCCGCCCGCGCGACCGCCCGGCCCCCCGCCCGGCGGGGCGGCCCCCCGCTCGCCCTCCCGGCCGCTCTCGCCGTCCGCCATGACCTTCCGCCTCCGCACCTCGTCCACCTCACGGGCCACGCGCGGACCGTACGAACCGGACCCGCACGCCTCGCACGAGCGCCCGCACGAGCACCCGCACGGGCACCACGCTTGACGCCCATCCTAGTAATGCGTAACCCTTACACAGTAACGCGTAAGGCATACGCAGTACCGGCGCGGCATTCCGTCGTGCCCTCCACGAGCCCAGGGAGCACGCCATGCCTCCGGCCATCGAAGCCACCGGCCTGTCCAAGAGCCACGGCACCGTCCGCGTCCTCGACGCCCTCGACCTGCGGGTCGCCGAGGGCACCGTCTTCGCCCTGCTCGGCCCCAACGGCGCCGGGAAGACCACCACCGTCCGGATCCTCGCCACCCTCACCGCCCCCGACGCCGGCCACGCGCGCGTGGCGGGGCACGACGTCGTCACCGAGCGCTCCCGGGTCCGCCGCGCGATCAGCCTCACCGGCCAGTCCGCCGCCGTCGACGAGACCCAGACCGGCGCCGAGAACCTGCGGACCGTCGCCCGGCTCTCCGGGCTCTCCCGCCGCGCCGCCGCCCGCCGCGCCGCCGAACTCCTCGAACGCTTCGGCCTCACCGGGGCGGGCGACCGCCTCACCGGCACCTACTCGGGCGGCATGCGCCGCCGCCTCGACCTCGCCGCGGGCCTGGTCCGCGACCCCGGCACCATCCGGGTGATGTTCCTCGACGAACCCACCACCGGGCTCGACCCGCGCAGCCGCCAGGAGCTGTGGGACGCGGTCCGCGAACTCTCCGCCGCCGGCACGACCGTCTTCCTCACCACCCAGTACCTGGAGGAGGCCGACCGGCTCGCCGACCGGATCAGCGTCCTCGGCGAGGGCCGCACCCTCGCCGCCGGCACCCCCGCCGCGCTCAAGTCGCGGTACGCGGGCCACCGGCTCGACCTCGTCGCCCGGGACCGGGAGGGCTATCTGCGCCTCACGTCCGCCGCCGCCGGCCGTACGGCCACCGCCGCGCCCGAGACCCTGGCCCTCGGCGTCCCCACCGACGGCAGCGCCGCCCACGTCCGGGACCTGCTCGACGTCCTCGACCCGGAGCGCCGGGACATCGCCCGCTTCACCCTCCACACGGCCACGCTCGACGACGTCTTCCTCGCCCTCACCGAAGCCGGCGACACCGGCCGCATCGACCACGACAAGGAGCCCAGCCGTGTCTGACGCCCTCTCCGCCGCGAGCGTCCTCGCCGGCCGCGGCATCCGGATCAGCCGCCGCAACCTCGACGCCGTCCTCACCTCGATGCTGCTGCCGGTCATGCTGATGCTGGTCTTCGTCTACTTCTTCGGCGGAGCCATCGACACCGGCACCGGCACCCGGTACGTCACCTACGTCGTTCCCGGCGTCCTCGTCCTCTGCGCCGGGTTCGGCGCGGCGGGCACCGCCGTCTCCGTCAGCGAGGACATGCGGCGCGGGGTGGTGGACCGTTTCCGCACCCTCGACGTCGGCGGCACGCCGTTCCTGGCCGGACACGTCGCCGCGTCCCTCGCCCGCAACCTGCTCTCCACCGCGCTCGTCCTCGGCGTCGCCTTCCTCATCGGCTTCCGCCCCGCCGCCTCCCCCGGCGGCTGGCTCGCGGCCGTCGGCCTGCTGCTCGCCTTCATCACCGCCGTCTCCTGGCTGTCGGCGGCGGCCGGTCTCGTCGCCAGGACGCCGGAGGCGGCCGGCGCGGTCACCTTCCTCATGATGTTCCTGCCGTACCCCAGCAGCGCGTTCGTCCCGATCGACAGCATGCCGGGCTGGCTGCACGGCTTCGCCGGACACCAGCCGGTGACCCCGCTGATCGAGTCGATGCGGGGACTGCTGCTCGGCCTGCCGGTCGGGAACGCGCCCTGGATCGCGCTCGCCTGGTGCGCGGGCCTGTGCGCCCTCGCGCTCGCCGCCGCCGGCGTCCTCTTCCGCCGCCGCACCCGCTGAGCCGCCCGGGGCACGGCGGGGCCGGGGGACGGCTCAGAAGATGTCCGGCGAGAACGGCCGCAGCGGGGTGCGGAAGAGCAGGTCGGCGCGGGCCGCCGCGCCGGGCGTGGCCTCCTCGACGCGCCCGAGCCGGGCGAGCCGTACCGCCGAGCGGTCGCCGAACGCCAGCGTCCCCAGCTCGGCGACGTCGAGGACGAGGTCGGCGGACGCGTCCGTACGGGCGCAGGAGGCGCCCTCCGGCGAGGCGTCGAGGCGGAAGCGCCCGCCCGCGAGGCCGTCCGCGTCCCGCACCTCCAGGACGAGGGCGTCCGCCACCGGGTACGTACGCCCCTCCAGGAGCCGGGGCACGTCCAGGACCCGGACCCACAGCATGTCCGCGTGGGACACCGTCCTCGCCGCGCGCGGGTCCGGAAGCAGCTCCGGCAGCGGGTCGTCGGGCGCGCGGTAGCCGGAGCGGACGGTGGTCACCCAGTCCAGCGAGCAGAGGTAGAGCCACAGGGCGCGCTCGGCGGCCGGGGTGACGGCGATCAGGTCGCGCACGGTCGCGGTGTTCACCGGCTGCTTGCTGTCGTCCCACTTGTCGTCCGAGCGGTACGACACGAACCCCTCGGGCTCGCCGGACTCCGACCGGTACACCGCGTAGTACGGCTCCGTCCACGGGTCGATCTGGAAGCCGAGGCCGGTGCCCTGGGCCCAGGTGCGCTCGGTCCGGTCGGTGACGCCGGCCCGGACCCCGGCGAGCCGGCGGTGCAGCGCGGGCCCGGTCTTGCGGATCTCGTCGCCGTCGGACAGGTCGACGCGGCCGCCGTCCTCGGGGCGGCCCGAGCGGCGCGGGTCGAGCCCGGCCCGCCGCAGGTCCACGCTCCACTCGGTGGTCCAGCTCGCCGGACCGAAGCCGAACCGGCCGTAGATCGGGTACTCGGCGGCGATCAGGGTCGCGAGCGCGTCGCCCCGCTCCTTCGCGACGGCCAGGTCGGCGGCCATCATGCGGCTCAGCAGGCCCTGGCGCCGGTGCGTCGGCGAGACGGTCACCTGGGTGATCGCGTCGGCGGTGAGGCCGCCCCCGCCGACCGTGCTGACCTCCTGCCGGAACGAGCGGAAGGTGGCGACGACCCGGTCCCGGTCGAACGCCCCGAGGGTCCGCGCCAGGTCCACGTGCGGCAGCCGGTCGGCCACGTCCCCGTCGGGCACGTCGGGCGGACGGAGGAAACCGGTGCGCAGACCCCGCAGCCAGTCGGGGAACTCGGACTCCGTCACCGGACGTATGTCGACAGTCATCCTTCGACCCTACGCAGGCCCCGGACGGCCCCGCACCGGATTTTCGACCGCCCGGAAGCGGGGCGGAAGCACCCCCGGAAAGCCTCAGGCCAGCAGGTCGTCGACCTGGGCCTCGCCCTCCCGGTACCGGCGGGCGATCTCCGCCCCGCAGTCGTCGGCCGTCCGCTGGAGCTCCTGCCGGCGCCGGGAGACCTGCTGCTCGTACCCCGCGAGCCGCCCCATCGCCGCGTGCAGCTCGTCGTCCGTGCGGGCCGTCAGGTCCGACAGCTCGACCTCGGACAGCATCTCGTTCGCGAGCCGCCGGTACTCCTCCCCGCGCGGCGTCGACAGCGTCACGTGCCGGGCCGACGTGCGGTGCCGGGAGGGCACGTCCGCGAGGATCTCCGGGAGCCGGTCGAGGACCGGCGCCTCCGGATCGGTCCGGCGCGCCAGCTCGGCCCGCAGGATGTCGATCCGGCCCTGGAGCATCCGCCGCACGTAGCTCAGGTCGGCCTCGTCGCTCCGGGCGTCCCGGCGCAGCGCGCGCAGCTCGGGCAGCCCCAGCGTGCCGAGGTCCCACTGCGCCCGCTCCGGCAGGGCGGGCTCGGAGGTCCGCTGCGCGGGCGGCCGCGTCACGGAGGAACCGCCCGCCCGCGTCAGCGGTACGGGACCGGACGGCGTGGGCCCGGTGCCAGGTGCACTCATGAGTTTCGTCCCCTCGACCGGTGCGGAGCCGCACCGCCTGACACGCATGGTGCCACTCCCACCCGTGCGCGTGCAGGCGCTCTGCACCCGTTCGGCCCCTCCCGCGTTCGGGTGGGTAGGTTGGGGCGCATGCGAGCAGTGGTGCAGAGGGTCGACGGCGCGAGCGTCGTCGTCGCAGGGGAGACCGTCGGTGGGATCGAGGGCGAGGGGCTGTGCGTCCTGGTCGGGGTGACCCATGACGACACCCCGGAGAAGGCCGCCCGATTGGCCAGAAAACTCTGGTCCGTCCGGGTGCTGGCCGACGAGAAGTCGTGCTCCGACGTGAACGCGCCGCTGCTCGTGATCTCCCAGTTCACCCTCTACGGAGACGCCCGCAAGGGCCGCCGCCCCACCTGGAACGCGGCCGCGCCCTGCCCGGTCGCCGAGCCCCTCGTGGACGAGGTCGTGCACCAACTGCGCGAGCTGGGCGCGCACGTGGAGACGGGCCGCTTCGGAGCGGACATGCGCGTCTCGCTCACGAACCACGGCCCGTTCACGGTGCTGATCGAGGTCTGACGGCCTACGGCTCGACGACGACCTCCTGCGCGGCCGCCGTCGTCCCGGCGACCAGCGGGGCGTCCACGGGAACGTTCCGCTTCACCAGGGCCAGGGCGATCGGACCCAGCTCGTGGTGGCGGACGGCGGTGGTCACGAAGCCGAGCTGGCGCCCGTCCTCGCCGTCGGACGCGAGCCGGACCGGGGTCCCGTGGCCCGGCAGGAGCACCTCGCTGCCGTCCAGGTGCAGGAAGACCAGGCGGCGCGGGGGCTTGCCCAGGTTCTGCACGCGGGCGACGGTCTCCTGCCCCCGGTAACAGCCCTTCTGGAGGTGGACGGCGCCGCCGATGAGGCCGATCTCGTGCGGAATGGTCCGGTGGTCGGTCTCGAAGCCGAGCCGCGGCCGGTACGCCTCGACCCGCAGCGCCTCGTACGCGAGGATCCCGGCCGCCGGGCCGTGCGAGGCGGCGAAGGGCTCCAGGTCGGCGCGGGGCAGGAACAGGTCGCGCCCGTGCGGGGTCTCCCGTACGACGACGCCCTCGGGTACCCCGGCGATGGAGCCGGCCGGGAGGTGGACGACCGCGGTGTCCTCCGTGCGGTCGGCGACCTCGACCCGGTAGAAGAACTTCATCGACTCCAGGTAGGCGATCAGCTCGCCCTGCGTGCCCGGCTCGACGTGCGCCCACACCGTCTCGCCGTCGTCGACGAGGTAGAGGGCGTGCTCGATGTGCCCGTTGGCGGAGAGGACCAGCGCCTCGGTGGCCCGCCCGGGCGGCAGGTCGGTCATGTACTGGGTGAGCAGCAGGTGCAGCCAGCTCAGCCGGTCGTCGCCGGAGACGGCGACGACGCCGCGGTGCGAGAGGTCGACGAAGCCCTCGCCCTCCGAGAGGGCGCGCTGCTCGCGGAACAGGTCGCCGTAGTGCGCGGCGACGCCCTCGTCGCGCCCTTCGGCGGCGACGGCGCCGGGCAGGGACAGCAGGGGGCTGGTCGTGGAAGGTCGCTGCATGGGGAAAGCCTACGACTCCGTGTCCAGGCCCTGCCGGGCCGCCGGGTCCGGGGACGCGCGAGGAGGGCTACTCGCCCGCCGGGGCCTCCCCGCGCTTCTTCGCGGCGCAGTCCCCGCACCGCCCGAAGATCGCGAAGTGCTTCATGTCCGTCTCGAAGCCGAAGGTCTCGCGGAGCTTCCCGGTGAACTCGGCGGCCACCTCGACGTCCGCCTCGATCACCCCGGAGCAGTCCCGGCAGACCAGGTGGAGGTGGTGGTGCCGGTCGGCGAGGTGGTACGTCGGGGCCCCGTGCCCCAGGTGCGCGTGGCTGACGAGCCCGAGCTCCTCCAGGAGCTCCAGGGTCCGGTACACGGTGGAGATGTTCACCCCGGAGGCCGTCTTGCGGACCTCGCAGAGGATGTCGTCGGGCGTCGCGTGCTCCAGCGCGTCGACGGCCTCCAGGACAAGCTGGCGCTGCGGCGTCAGCCGGTAGCCGCGCTGCCGCAGGTCGCTCTTCCAGTCGGTGCTCACCACGCCCCCCAGTGTAGGAGGGCGCGGCGCACGACCCCAGGGCTTCCCGGAACGGCTTCTAGCGGAAGAAGGCGATGCCGTCGTCCGGCATGTCGGGCAGGTTGCGGGCCATCTCCGCGACCTCCTCCGGCGTGACGACCTTCTTCAGGTGCGCCGACATGTACGGACGGAGCGGGACCTCGGGGGTCGCCTTCTCGCCCACCCACATCAGGTCGCTCTTGACGTAGCCGTACAGGCGCTTGCCCCCGCTGTACGGGCCCGAGGCGGCCGTGCGGGCGACGGCGTCCGTCGCCAGGTCGATCTGCGGCTTCTGGTCGGCGAGCTCGCCGTACCAGATCTCCACGATGCCCTGGTCGCGGACCATGACGATCTCGACCTTGCGGTCCTTGTCGATCCGCCAGTACCCGCTCTCGCTCTCCAGCGGGCGGACCTTCTCGCCCTTCTCGTCCAGGACCCAGGAGTGCGAGTGGTACTCCAGGAAGTCCCGGCCGTCGTGGCTGAACGTCACGGACTGGCCGAAGTTGCACTTCTCGGCGCCGGGGAAGTCGGAGACGCCCGCGCCCTCCCACGTGCCGAGCAGGAACGCGAGGGGGACGAGGTCCGGGTTGAGGTCGGACGGGATCTCGATCATGAGCAGCTCTGGCGTTCTCTAGAGGGGGATTACCGCTGGCCCTGGTACAGCTTCTTCACGGTCAGACCCGCGAAGGCGAGCACGCCGACGCAGACCAGGACCAGCAGAGCTTCGAAGAAAATGATCACGGGGTGCTCCTCGACTGAGGTGTGAAGGCGGAACGGGCCGGACCCCAGCTTAGTGGCCCGGGGTCCGGCCCACTCGGTGAGGTGGGTCTCGGGGCGGGCGGTCAGCCGAGCAGTTGGTTCTGCAGGGTGACCGTCTGCTGGAACGGCACGAGGAGCGCCTCGCCCGGACGCGTCTGGGTGACCACCGCGAGGACGTCACCGGCCTGGATGTAGGCCCAGCGGGTCTGCTCGGGACCGTAGGGCTTCTTCTCCCGGAAGGCGTACAGGCTCGTGTCCGGCACCTCGACGTCGTCCGCGAAGCTCTCCATGACGAGGCCCTCCACCCCCTCCGGCAGGGCCTTCGGGCCGTCCGCGGCGTCCGCTTGGACCGCCACGTCCTTGTACGCCTCGGCGTGGCCCACCGAGCCGAACCGGAGCAGGTGGACGCTGGTGCGGGTGCCGTCCGGCATCGTCCACGCCCGGGCGGCGACGTGCCGCAGGGTGGAGTCCGCCAGCGTCCGCTCCAGTTCCCCGCGGAACTCCTTCCCGTAGAGCGAGAGGTACGCGCCGGTGGACGTGAACCCGCCGTCCAGCGTCGGGTCGGGCGTCGCTCCGGCCGGCGCGGGCAGCAGCAGCTCGCGCAGGTCGGCGTGGTGGACCTCGCCCTCGTTGCCCTCGGTGAAGGGGCGGGGCCGGTCCACCGGGAGCGCCGGGAGGCGGAGCACCGGGTACTCCCAGCGCCCGTCGCCCTCGGTCGCGAGACCGGGCACGTCGTCCCGGTCGAGCGCGGTGATCCCCGCGGCGGTGCCGGCCCCCACGCCGCCGCACACGACGACGGCGGCCGTCCAGCGGGCGACGGCCCACAGGACGCGGCGGGCGCGGCGGGGGGAGGCGGGAGCCGCCGTCCCGTCGGCGGGCACCGGCGCCGGCTGCTCGGCCGACTGCCCGGCCGGCCGCTCGGTCCCCTGCTCGGCCAACTGCTCGGTCATACGTACTCCCCCGGGGACTCGATGTGGCGGAGCTGCTTCTCGACGAGATCGGCCACGGCCTTCTGGTCGAAGGGCGGAGCCCCGAACGCCACGACGGTGACCATGACCTCGCCGTCGTACGCCGTGCAGCTCATGTCCTGGAGGTCGGGGGTCCGCTCCCGCCCCTCCCGCTGCTCGGGCTTCCGGGGCTTCGGCCCCAGGTAGCAGGCGGCGTTCGTCGCGTGCTCCTTGATCTTCGGGCCCTTGCGGAGCTCCAGGAGCTCGGACAGGTCCTTCCGGAGCTCGAAGAACTCGCGGACCGTCTTCTTGTCCTTCATCCGCAGGATGAGGACCTCGGCCTGGAGGGTGCTGTCCTCGCTGGCGTACGAGCGCATCGCGATGCCCTGGACGCCGAGCCGGTCGACCTCCTTCTCGTAGGCGCGGCGCTCCTTGCCGTAGAAGCCGCGGCCCGTCTGCTTGAGGAGGGCCGCGGCCTCCGCCGCCGGCAGCTCGTCGTCGTTGCCGTACCCCTGGACGTCCGCACCGAGCACGTACCCCTCCGGCACCGGCAGGAGGAGCCCGCTCATCGGGGTGGACGCCCGGCCCCGGTGGACGCCGGCGGCCGGGTCCCCGGCGGTCGCGGTCGCGGTGGGGTCCGCCCACGCCACCGTGGGGGCGGAGCGGTCGGCCCGGTCGACCGTGACGACGGTGTACGCGGCGCCGCCGCCGACGGCACCGAGCACGAGCACGGAGGCCAGTGCGTTCTTCAGGATCCGGCGTGCGCGGGTCCCCGACTTCTCGCTCACAGGCGCCCCAGTTGCCGCTCGGCCAGAGAACGGATCTCGCTCTCGGCTATCTCGTGTGTGTCGTACATGAGGATCGTGATCGCGATGTCGCCGCGCTGGATGAAGGCGCGGGCCTCGTAGGCGTCCAGGTAGCCCGCCTCGCGGCGCACCGGATAGACGAAGTAGCGGCCCTCCGAGGAGCCCTTCACGGCGGTCCCGAGGGTGCCGGCCCCGCTCTCGCCGATGGCGATCCGCTGCTGCTGCATCACGTGCTCCCGGGCGCCCTGCGCGGAGGTGGGGCGGTACTGCACGAGGTCGATCTCGACGCTCTTGTGCTCGCCCGTGCGCCACGCGCGCGTGGCGATCCGCCGGATGCCCAGGTCGAGCTGGGTCTCCAGCGCCGCTTCGGGCCGGGTGAAGCCGTCGACGTAATCGGCGAACGACTGCCAGCCGTCCGGCTGGTCCTCGTCGGCCCGGGCCGACGCCGGCCTCGGCAGCAGCAGCTTCCGCAGGTCGCCCTGTGTCTTCGCCCCGCGGTCCTCCGCCGCGGACAGCGGCTCCGGCTCCCGGTCCTTCGGGAGCGGCTTCGCCGGGTACGCGAGGCCCGGCTGGTTGAGGGCGGGCAGCGGGACCGGTGCGCGTCCGGCCTGGATGCCGTAGCCGACGGCGGTGCCGCCGACGAGCCCGACGACGGCGGCGACGGCGAGCAGCCCGACCGTACGGAGCCCCCGGCGGCGGGGCCGCGCAGAGGGCGCGGGCACCGTGTCGTCCGGTGTCGTTTCCCCCTGGTCGGGGCTGTTTTCCTCGTCGTTCAAGAGTCCCCCCACGAGACCTGAAGCGCGGATTCCGTAACCCGTGCACCCCCCTGACACGTGAGGGGTGCATGAGGTTGTGGTGCCGCGCATTACAGTTCGGGACATGGCGAAGAAGCTCGTGATCAAGGTGACCGCGGGGGCCGATGCCCCCGAACGCTGCTCGCAGGCCTTCACGGTGGCCGCCGTGGCCGTCGCCAGCGGGGTCGAGGTCTCGCTCTGGCTGACCGGCGAGTCCTCCTGGTTCGCCCTCCCGGGCCGGGCCGCCGAGTTCGAGCTCCCGCACGCCGCGCCGCTGCCGGACCTGCTCGACTCGATCCTGGCGGGCGGGCGCGTGACGCTCTGCACCCAGTGCGCGGCCCGCCGCGAGATCACGGAGAAGGACGTCCTGGCCGGCGTCCGCATCGCCGGCGCGCAGGTCTTCGTCCAGGAGGCGACGGCGGACGAGACGCAGGCCCTCGTCTACTGAGACGCCC
The DNA here is from genome assembly GCF_042868165.1 of Streptomyces sp. NPDC007872. Lineage (NCBI taxonomy): Bacteria > Bacillati > Actinomycetota > Actinomycetes > Kitasatosporales > Streptomycetaceae > Streptomyces > Streptomyces sp. NPDC007872. The sequence continues at coordinate 43,191 of NZ_JBIAEA010000004.1, read as the reverse complement.
ACCGGGACGCGGCCCCTACCGCTCCCGCCGCTTCTTCCCGTCCAGCTCGTCCCACCAATCGTCCGACTGCGGGTCGCCCGAGGGATCGTCCCACCAGCGGTCCTCCGGGCCCCGGCGGTTGGCGACCATCGCGGCGGCCGGGGGGATGACCATGGCGACGACGCACATGGCGACGGCGGCCGGGGTCGAGAAGAGGCGTACGACGGCCCAGGCGCCCACGAAGAGGAACAGGCAGGCGCCCATCATCCAGAAGTAGACGTGGCGGCGGCGTGCGTACACCCCTTCAGCGTACGTCCGCCGGGCGCGCGCGGGCAGACCGAAGGGCCGTGCCCCAAGTCCCGGAATGGCGTCCAACCCCCAGGAGGCACGGCCCTTCGGCCGGTAAGGCGTCGCGGATCAGACCGCGATGGCGACCTCCGCGAGACCGCCCTTCTGCGCCACGACCTTGCGGTCGGCGGTGCCGCCCGGCACCAGCGCGCGGACGGTCCAGGTGCCCTCGGCCGCGTAGAAGCGGAACTGTCCGGTGGCGGAGGTCGGAACCTCGGCCGTGAACTCGCCGGTCGAGTCCAGGAGGCGGACGTAACCGGTGACCGGCTCGCCGTCCTTGGTCACGAAGCCCTGGATGGTGGTCTCACCGGGCTTGATCGTCGAGGCGTCGGGGCCGCCGGGCTGCGCTCCACACATGCTGTTCTTTCCTTACGGTCGAGGGGTCCGGAAGAAGGGGAGGTCCGGAGGGTTACTTGGCGGCGCCGAGCTCGATCGGCACGCCGACGAGGGAGCCGTACTCGGTCCACGAGCCGTCGTAGTTCTTGACGTTCGGGACCTCGAGCAGCTCGTGCAGGACGAACCACGTGAGCGCGGAGCGCTCACCGATGCGGCAGTAGGCGATGGTGTCCTTCGCCAGGTCGACCTGCTCGGCCTCGTAGAGGGCCTTGAGCTCGTCGTCCGACTTGAAGGTGCCGTCGTCGTTGGCGTTCTTCGACCACGGGATGTTGCGGGCGCTCGGCACGTGGCCCGGGCGCTGCGACTGCTCCTGCGGGAGGTGCGCCGGGGCGAGCAGCTTGCCGGAGAACTCGTCGGGCGAGCGCACGTCGACCAGGTTCTGGGCGCCGATCGCGGCCACGACGTCGTCGCGGAAGGCACGGATCGAGGCGTCCTGGGCCTTGGCCTTGTACTCCGTGGCCGGGCGGTTCGGGACCTCGGAGCCGTCGACCAGGTCGCGGGAGTCGAGCTCCCACTTCTTGCGGCCGCCGTCGAGGAGCTTCACGTCCTGGTGGCCGTAGAGCTTGAAGTACCAGTAGGCGTAGGAGGCGAACCAGTTGTTGTTGCCGCCGTAGAGCACGACCGTGGTGTCGTTCGCGATGCCCTTGGCCGAGAGGAGCTTCTCGAAGCCCTCCTGGTCGACGAAGTCGCGGCGGACCGGGTCCTGGAGGTCCTTGGTCCAGTCGATGCGGATGGCGTTGCGGATGTGGTTCTTCTCGTAGGCCGAAGTGTCCTCGTCGACCTCGACGACGGCCACCTGCGGGTTGTCGAGGTTGGCCTCGACCCAGTCCGCGTCGACCAGGACGTCGCTGCGAGCCATGCTGTTCTCCTCCGGGGCAGTGTGCGGCGGTGCGGTGCGGGGTGGTGCGGGTACGCGTCGGAAACGTGCGTACGACGGCGTACGGCTGCGCGGGATGTGGCCCCGACTTCGGTCGACGGGCCGTGAGGAAAGCGGGGTCGGACGTCCCGCTCAGACGGGGCGACAGAGCATGGCGGCGACGCGGCACAGGTCTACTGCCCGCCGCTTCGTGAGATCCGCCTGTCGCTTCATGGTCCCGATCGTAGGGACGGACAGGCGGCCGTGTCACCGGCGTGTCATATTTCGAGACGCGATCGTCCGGTATGCGAGACGTGATCACGGCGCGGGGCGGCTCCGGGCGCCTCCGCACCGAGGTGTCCGGTTCTCTTTCTGCGGATCGGACGGCGCCGTCTCAACATGTGACCAGCCGGTAGGGGCAGGGGCCGCGCGGCCCCGGACGGGCTCAGCCCGCCAGGGCTATGTCCTTGCCCGAGACCGTGACCGCCAGGCCCTCCGGGCGCGGCTCGACCTTCTCCACCTTCATGCCGGCGAGCACGTGGAGCGGGCGCTCGAAGTCGGTGCGGGCGCGGACCAGGTCCTCCACGCCCGGGATGCCCTCGCCGGGCACCTCGTCGGCGCGGACCTTGATCGTGTCGCCGTTCACCACGGTCACGGTCGAGAGGACCGAGCGGGTCAGGGTGCGGCCCATGACCTCGACGCTGCCGGTGACCTTCACCTTGCCGTCCCCGCCGTAGGCGAGGGTGGCCTCGTGCTCGGAGGCGGCGGTGAGGTCCGCGTACGAGATGAGGGCGGTGCCGGTCGCGGTGCCGGCCTTCGCGCCCGAGAAGTCGCCGGTCACGGTCACGTCCCGCAGGACGACGTCCAGCTCGCCGACCCGTATCTTCCGGTCGCCCGCCTGCGCCTGGATGCCGGCCGCCCGCACGTCGACCCGGTCGAGGTGCTTGGCCGCCGCCTGGGTCAGGAAGGGGAAGCCCTTGATGTCGACCTCGATCGAGTCGCTCCGCGCGCCGGAGAGCTTCATCCGGCCCGCCGCCTCCGACTCCGCGTAGGCCACGGCGAGGCGGTCGATCCCGACGAAGATCCCGCCGAGGACGACGGCCAGGATGAGCAGAATCCGCAGTGCTCGCATGGAATGTGCGTCCCCCCGTGAAAGTTTTCGACCCCCGACACGAAGATCGACGTGCCGGAGGTCCGGTTGGTTCCCGAGTCCGGACGGTCTCGGGGACGGGCCCGGGTCGCCCCTACGGGACGCCCGGGCGGTGCCCGGAGCCCAGCCGTCAGGCCAGGGCGCGGCCCAGCAGGTACACGGCGGGCGCGGCGGCGGTCAGCGGCAGCGCGATGCCCGCGGTCATGTGGACGAACCGCGACGGGTAGTCGTAGCTGGCCGCCCGCAGGCCGACGAGGGCGCAGACCCCGGCGCCGAGGCCGAGCAGCGCGCCGGACGCGCCCAGGTCCGTGAGCCCGCCGGCCGCGATCCCCGCGCCCGCCGAGGCGAGCAGCGCGGCGACGACCGGGACCGGGCCCGGCAGCGGGAGCGCCTTGGCGAGGACGGCGGCGGCGACCGCGATCCCGCCCACGACCACTGCGTCGGGGGCCGCGCCGAGGTGCCCGGTGGCGATCACGGTCAGGGCCGCCGAGGCCACCGTGGCCATCAGGCCGTACATCCGCTCGTCCGGGTCCGCGTGGCTGCGGAGCTGGAGGACGAGGCAGAGCAGCACCCAGGCGCCGAGCGTGCCCAGGATCGCGGGGGCGGCGTTCTCCCGGCCGACGGCGAGCAGGGCGCCGTCGGCGACGAGGCCGCCCGCGAAGGCGAGGGCGATGCCCTGCCGGGCCGGCCACATGCCGTTGAGCCGGAACCAGCCGGCCGCGGTGAGCGCCTGGAGCAGGACGAGCGGGAGGAGCAGGCCGTACGGGCCGAGGGCGGCGCCGCCGGCGAGCAGCAGGCCGAGGACCGCCGTCAGGGCGGCGGGCTGCATGCCGGGCTCGATGATCGGCGAGCGCCCCTCGGCACGGGCCCGCTGGGCGTCGGTGATCCGGGTGTTCCCGGAGGTGGTGGGCGAGGAGTAGGCGGGCCCGTCGCCGCCCACGGGGGCGGGGGCCGGGGCGGGCGCGGGTGCCGGTGCCGGAGCCGGGGCGGCGGTCTGCTGCGGCTGGTACGCGCCCGCGTACGGCTGCGGCTGCCCGTATGCCTGCGGCTGCGGCTCACGGGGCTGCTGTCCGTACGCCTGCGACTGCGGCTGCGCCTGCTGCTCGTACGCCTGGGGCTGCGCCTGCTGCCCGTACGCCTGCGGCGCATACCGCTGCTCCCCGTACTCCCCGTACTCCCCGTACGGCTGCGGCTGCTCGTACGGGCCCGGGGCCTGCGGCCGGGGCTGGACGGCCGGCTGGTACTGGGTGTCCCAGGTCTGGCCCTCCCACGTCTGCGTGACGTCGGGGTCCTGCTGCCCGCCCGCGTACGGGTCGTACGGCCGCTGCCCGTCCGCGTACGGGTCCGGCTGCTGTCCGCCGTAGTACTGGTCGTTGCTCATTGCTCTGGGGTTCACCCTCCTGCGAACGGGGGGAGCACCTCGACCGTGCCGCCCTCGGCAAGCCGTACGGTCTCATGGCTCCGGATGCCGACGGGGTCGCCGTCGACCAGGAACGAGCACCGCCGGAGGACCCGGACGAGCTCGCCCGGGTGCTTCGCGCGGGCCGCGTCGAGGGCCTCGGCCAGGTGCTCGGCGGCGTACGGCTCCTCGGCGACACCGGCGGCCGCCTTGGCCGCGGCCCAGTAGCGGATGGTTCCCGCTGCCATAGCGGCGCTCCCTTCGTTCGTGTGCGCGCCGCTCCCATGATGGGCCATGCGCGCGTGGGCCGGACCGGTGACCGCCGTACCGGTGATCCTCGCGGGAGGGCGTGCGCGAACCGCCGCGACACGGACCGCTCGTCCCTGCGCAACATGGCGTTCCGGGTGCCGGGAGTGAGCGAAGAGACATCCACGATGTGAAATCCGCCCTCTCCACCGGAAGGCATCTGGGTTATTCTGCTGGGCAGAGGATCCGGGCGACGCAGCCACCGGGTCCTTTTGCGTTTTCCGGCCGTTGTTACGGACGGATGAACAAAAGCTCTCAGGGCGCGAGAGCCGGCAGAGCCGTACGAAGCAGTGCACGTCCTCGCAGGGACCGAGGAAGGAACCGACCTTATGGGCGAGCGAACCGAGCACGATCGCATGACCACGACCGGGGCAGGTGGTGGGCGATGAGTTCACTGCTCCTCCTGACCAACGCCCTCCAGCCGTCGACCGAGGTGCTGCCCGCCCTCGGCCTGCTGCTGCACAACGTCCGGGTGGCCCCGGCCGAGGGCCCGGCCCTCGTGGACACCCCCGGCGCGGACGTGATCCTCGTCGACGGCCGGCGCGACCTCCCGCAGGTGCGCTCGCTCTGCCAGCTCCTGCGCTCCACCGGGCCCGGCTGTCCGCTGGTCCTCGTCGTCACGGAGGGCGGCCTCGCGGCCGTCACCGCCGACTGGGGCATCGACGACGTCCTCCTCGACACGGCCGGACCGGCCGAGGTCGAGGCGCGGCTGCGGCTCGCGACGGGCCGCCAGCAGATCGTCTCCGACGACTCCCCGATGGAGATCCGCAACGGCGACCTGTCGGTCGACGAGGCGACGTACAGCGCGAAGCTCAAGGGCCGCGTCCTGGACCTCACCTTCAAGGAGTTCGAGCTCCTGAAGTACCTCGCCCAGCACCCGGGCCGGGTCTTCACGCGCGCGCAGCTCCTCCAGGAGGTGTGGGGGTACGACTACTTCGGCGGCACCCGTACGGTCGACGTCCACGTACGGCGGCTGCGGGCCAAGCTCGGTCCCGAGCACGAGTCCCTCATCGGCACCGTCCGCAACGTCGGCTACCGCTTCGTCACCCCCGAGAAGGTGGAGCGGGCGGCCGAGGAGGCCCGGGCCAAGGAGGAGGCGCGCGCGAGCGCCCGCGTCAAGGGCGCCACGGAGGACGTCACCCCCGCGGAGGACAGGAACGTGGCGGACGCCACAGTGCGGCCTGCCGGCAGGTAGGTCCCCCCGCGTAGACTGCCGCGCGTGGCCAAGGTGACGCGGGATGACGTAGCGCGACTGGCGGGTACTTCGACCGCGGTCGTGAGCTACGTCATCAACAACGGACCCAGGCCGGTCGCCCCGGCCACGCGCGAGCGTGTCCTCGCCGCCATCAAGGAGCTGGGCTACCGCCCCGACCGGGTGGCCCAGGCGATGGCGTCCCGGCGCACCGACCTCATAGGCATGATCGTCCCGGACGCGCGCCAGCCCTTCTTCGCGGAGATGGCGCACGCGGTCGAGCAGGCCGCCGCCGAGCGCGGCAAGATGGTCCTCGTCGGGAACTCCGACTACCGGACCGAGCGCGAGATCCACTACCTGCGCGCCTTCCTCGGGATGCGGGTCTCCGGTCTGATCCTGGTCAGCCAGGGCATGAGCGAGCAGGCCGCGAGCGAGATCGAGGCCTGGGACGCGCGCGTGGTGCTGCTGCACGAGCGGCCCGAGGCGATCGACGACGTGGCCGTCGTCACCGACGACATCGGCGGCGCCCAGCTCGTCACCCGCCACCTCCTGGAGCACGGCCACCCGTACGTGGCGTGCCTCGGCGGCGTCCCGAACACCCCGGCCGTCGGCGACCCGGTCGCCGACCACGTCGAGGGCTGGCGGCGCGCCATGGTCGAGGCGGGCCGCTCCACCGAGGGCCGGCTCTTCGAGGCGCCGTACAACCGCTACGACGCCTACCAGGTGGCCCTCAAGCTGCTCGCGGGCCCGGACAGGCCGCCGGCCATCTTCTGCTCCACCGACGACCAGGCCTTCGGCGTGCTGCGGGCGGCGCGCGAGCTGCGGATCGAGGTGCCGACCGAGCTGGCGGTCGCGGGCTTCGACGACGTGAAGGAGGCGGCGCTCACCGACCCGCCGCTGACCACGGTCTACTCGGACCGTCCGGCGATGGCCCGGGCGGCCGTCGACCTGGTCCTCGACGACTCGCTGCGGGTGGCGGGCTCGCGCCGCGAGCGCGTGAAGCTCTTCCCGTCGGCCCTGATCGTGCGCCGCTCCTGCGGCTGCGACGGCGGCGGACCGGACCTGGCGCGGCTCTCGACCCCGCGCTGAGGCCGGGTCCCGGGGCTTCCGTCCCTCGGCCCCCGTACGGGCTTCATATCGGGCATACGGGCTTCTGTCGGGCTTCTCAGCCGCTCCTCAGACGGCTCTCATGTACGGATCCGACAGTCTTCCCATGACGGATCACCAGGAGCAGCCGCAGCAGCCGTACTACCCGCCGAGGCCGCCGTACGAGCCGGGGCGGGCCCCGTACGCGCCGTTCACCACCGACCACGGCACCACGATCCGGCCGTCCGGCGGGCACGGCGGTCACGTCCCGCCGCCGACGGGCCCGGTGCCCGCCGCCACCGCCTCCCCCGCCCCCGCCCCGGGTCCCCGCCGCCGTGCGAAGCGCGGGGTCGGGCTCATGGCGGCCGTGGCCATCGCGGCCGCCGCGATCGGCGGCGGCACGGCCACGCTGGTCCAGCGGCTCGCCGCCGACGGCACGGCGACCGCCTCCGCCTCCGCCCCCGTGGCCGGCACGAACGTGGCCGCGCGCGGCACCGGCACGGTCGCCGGGGTCGCCGCGGCCGTCTCCCCCTCCATCGTGGAGATCTCCGCCGCCTCGAACTCCGGCAAGTCCACCGGCTCGGGCGTGATCATCACCTCCGACGGCGAGATCGTCACCAACAACCACGTGGTCTCCGGCGCCTCCGAGATCACCGTGCGGACGAACGACGGCAAGACCTACCCGGCCGAGGTCGTCGGCACGGACCCCGACAAGGACCTGGCGCTCATCAAGCTGAAGGGCGCCTCCGGCCTCAAGGCCGCCTCGCTCGGGAACTCGAAGGACGTGAAGGTCGGCGACGGGGTCGTGGCGATCGGCTCCCCCGAGGGACTCACCGGGACCGTCACCAGCGGCATCGTCTCCGCCCTCGACCGGGACGTGACCGTCGCCAAGGACGAGGACCAGGGGCAGGACCAGAGCCAGGGTCAGGGCCGGCAGCAGTACGACCCCCGGCAGGGCTGGCCGTTCGAATTCGGCGGGCAGCAGTTCAACGGCGACACGGGCTCGTCGAAGACCACGTACAAGGCGCTCCAGACCGACGCCTCGCTCAATCCGGGGAATTCCGGCGGCGCGCTGATCAATATGAACGGCGAGATCATCGGAATCAATTCGGCCATGTACTCGCCCAGTTCCTCGAACGGATCCACGGCCGGAAGCGTCGGCCTCGGATTCGCGATCCCGATCGACACCGTGAAGGCCGACCTGGACGGACTCCGCTCGGGCGGCGACAACTGAACACGTGGGACGCTGCCCCCATGACGGGACAGCAGAACGAAGCCGAGCGGATCCTCATCGTCGACGACGAGCCCGCCGTCCGGGAGGCCCTGCGCCGCAGCCTCGCCTTCGAGGGGTACGGGACGCGGGACGCCGTCGACGGTCTGGACGCGCTCGCCGCCATGGAGGCGTACGCCCCCGACCTCGTCGTCCTGGACGTGCAGATGCCCCGCATGGACGGCCTGACGGCGGCCCGCCGCATCCGGGCGTCCGGCTCGACCGTGCCGATCCTGATGCTCACCGCCCGCGACACCGTCGGCGACCGGGTCACCGGGCTCGACGCGGGCGCGGACGACTACCTGGTGAAGCCCTTCGAGCTGGACGAGCTGTTCGCCCGCATCCGGGCCCTGCTGCGCCGCAGCTCGTACGCGGCGGCGGACGCCGCCCCGGCCGACGACGTCCTCTCCTTCGAGGACCTGCGGATGAACCTGGCCACCCGCGAGGTGACCCGGGGCGGCCGGACCGTGGAGCTGACGCGGACCGAGTTCACGCTCCTGGAGATGTTCCTGGCGCACCCGCGCCAGGTGCTGACCCGCGAGCAGATCCTCAAGGCCGTGTGGGGCTTCGACTTCGAGCCGAGCTCGAACTCGCTCGACGTGTACGTGATGTACCTGCGGCGCAAGACGGAGGCGGGCGGCGAGCCGCGCCTGGTCCACACGGTGCGGGGCGTGGGGTACGCGCTGCGCGGAGGGGGCGGGGAGTGACGGCGCCCCCGTTCCCGCCCGCGCCTTCCGGTGGGCCCGCCTCCCCGTCCACCGTCCCGCCCGGTCCCCGTTTCCGTCCCCTGGCCTGGTTCCGCTCCCGGCCGCTGCGCTCCCGGCTCGCCCTGCTCACCGCCGTCGCGGTGGCGGTGGCGGTGGCGGCGGTGTCGCTGGCGTGCTGGTTCGTGACGCGGGAACAGTTGGAGGCCGAGCTGGACTCCTCGCTGAGTTCCACCCGGCTCGATCCGGGCGGGGCGCAGAACATCCTGTCGTTCTGCCGCCAGGGCACCACGCCGCCGTCGGTGGCGGGCTCGTACACGGTGCAGGTGATCCTCGCCGACGGGAGCGTGTGCACCTCGGGGGAGGCGCCGATCCCCGTCGGCAGCGGCGACCTCGCGGTGGCGCAGGGGCGCCTGGAGGACGTCCTGCACACGGTGAAGGACGCCAACGGGCGCGAGATGCGCGTCTACACCTATCCGCAGGAGAGGACGCCCGGCGTCGCGGTCTCCCTCGCCCGGCCGCTCGCCGAGATCGACAACTCGATGTCCACGCTGCGCTGGGTGCTGCTCCTGGTCTCCGGGATCGGGGTCGTCGGCGCGGGCGCGGCCGGCCTGTGGGTGGCGCGGACCGGTCTGGAGCCGGTGAACCGGCTGACGGGGGCGGTCGAGCACGTGGCGGCGACCGAGGACCTGACGGTCCGCATCCCGGTGGAGGGCGAGGACGAGATCGCCCGGCTCTCGCGCTCGTTCAACGCGATGACGGCGGCGCTCGCGACCTCCCGGGACCTCCAGGCGCGGCTGATCGCGGACGCGGGGCACGAGCTGCGGACGCCGCTGACCTCGCTCCGCACGAACGTCGAGCTCCTCGCGCGGAGCGAGGAGACGGGCCGGGCGATCCCGCCGGAGGACCGGCGGGCCCTGATGGCCTCGGTGAAGGCGCAGATGACGGAGCTGGCGTCGCTGATCGGGGACCTCCAGGAGCTGGCCCGGCCGGACGCGGGGCGGTCGGCGCCGCTGGAGGTGGTGCCGCTGCACACGGTGCTGCGGGCGGCCCTGGACCGGGCGCGGCTGCGCGGCCCGGAGCTGACCTTCGTGACGGACCTGGCGCCCTGGTACGTACGGGCGGAGCCGGCGGCGCTCGAACGGGCCCTGGTGAACGTCCTGGACAACGCGGTGAAGTTCTCGCCGCCCCGGGGCACGGTCGAGGTGACCCTCATGCGGGGCGAACTGACGGTCCGCGACCACGGTCCGGGCATCCCGGCGGACGAGCTGCCGCGCGTCTTCGACCGCTTCTGGCGCTCGCCGTCGGCCCGCAGCCTGCCGGGCTCGGGCCTGGGCCTGTCGATCGTGGCCCGTACGGTCCGGCAGGCGGGCGGCACGGTCGCGCTGGCCCCGGCGGAGGGCGGCGGGACGGTGGCGACGGTCCGGCTGCCGGGGGCGCCGACGCCGCCGCCGGGCGGGGCCTCAGTTGTGCCGGAGGAGGGCCTCGACCAGGCCTGACCGGGTGTTCGGGAAGTCCAGGGGGACGATCCCGAGCCCGGTCCGGCCGGCCAGCTCGGCGCCGTCGAGGAAGCCGTGGACGCGGGGGTTGAGCCGGTCGGAGTTCCAGCGGGGCGGGAGGTACGCGGAGGTGCTGACGAAGTTGACGTAGAGCCGCCCCGGCTGGGCGACGGCGGCCCGGAAGTGGGCCTGGACCTTGGGGAACTTGGCGTCGGGGAGCGCGTTCCAGTCGTCCTGGAGGGCGATCTGCGAGCCGTCCCACCACTTCAGGCCGGGCAGTCCGCCGTTGTCGGCGATGAGGACGACCTTCCCGCGGGCCTCGCCGAGGAGCGGCAGCCGGTCGCCGATGCGGAAGAGGGGGCGCCAGCCGCGGCGGTCGAGGTAGTCGTCGAAGACGGCCCGGAAGGCGGCGTCGGACTCCTCGGAGTACTCCTGCTTGACCCGCATGAGGACGGTCTCGGAGGGGTGCGCGGCGAGGAAGTCCCGGCAGGCGACGAGCACGTCGCCGAACATCGCGTTCTGGTACGAGGCCCCGTGGTGGATCGCGAACGACCCGCCGGTCACCCGGCACCGCACGTCCAGGAAGCGGATGCCGCTGTCCAGTTGCCGGGCGACCGTGGTGTTCTGGCACTCGCTCCAGGGCCCGCCGAACCGGGCGCCGGAGTCGTGCGTGCCGGGGACGGTGAGCCGGGTCAGCTCGGTCCCGTCCCCGTGCGCGCCCATCCACGCCCGTACGTCCACGGCGGAGGCGGCGGGCGCCCCGAGCATCACTCCGGCCCCGGCGGCCAGGGCTCCCACGAGGAATCGTCGTCGGTCCATGGCACCGCACTATGACAGGTTCACTTCAAATCCTGCCAGGGTGCGGAGGGAGGAAAGGAGAAGGGGCGGCGGCCCGCCGAAACGGTCCGCCGCCCCTCCCGTGAGGCTTACTTGACGACGGTGATGCGGTCCGCGGCCGGGACGGCCAGCGGGGACGTCGCCGAGGAGTGGGCCGCCAGGTAGGCGTTGAAGACGTCCAGGTCCGAGGGGCCGACCAGCTTGTTGGTGCCGGTGGCCAGGGCCGGGAAGCCGTCGCCGCCGCCCGCGAGGAACTCGTTCATCGCGACGCGGTAGGTCTTCGCCGGGTCGATCGCCTCACCGTTCAGCTTGATCGAACCGTCGACGACGCGGTCCGCGCCCGTCTTGGTCGTGTCGAGCGTGTACGTGAAGCCCTTCGAGACCTGGAGGATCTTGACCGAGTTCAGGTTGGCGCCGCTGACCTGCTGCTTCAGGGCGGCGATCAGGTTCGCGCCGGTCAGGTCGACCACGTTCATCATGTTGGTGAACGGCTGCACGGTGAAGGACTCGCCGTACGTCACCACGCCGTCGCCCTCGGCGCCGGACGCCTTGTGCACCAGGTCGGACCGGATGCCGCCCGGGTTCATCAGGGCGAGCTGCGCACCGCCCTTGTCCGCCGGGGCCAGGCCCTCCCACTGCGCGTCGGCGATCACGTCGCCGAGCGGCTTCTCGTACGCCGTGGAGCCGCGGCCGTTGATGTCGGCGGCGATCCAGCCCTGCGGGCGGTTGGCGATCGGGGCCGCGAGCGCCGTCCAGTCCTGGATCAGCTTCGTCATGTCCGCGGCCTTCGGCACGTCGCGCGAGACGACGTGGTTGGCCGAGGCTACCGCCGTGCGCACGATGTCCTTGGTGCGCCGGTCGTAGGTCAGCGTGGTGTCCGTGTAGAGCTTGCCGTACGAGGACGCCGAGGTGACCAGGCGCGGCTTGCCCGCCGGGTCGGGGACGGTGCACACGTACGCCTGGTGCGTGTGGCCGGTGACGAGCGCGTCGACCTGCGGCGAGACCTTCTTGGCGATCTCGGTGATCGGGCCGGAGATGCCGTCGCCCGGACCGGGGCTGTCGCAGTCGTAGTCGTACGCGTCGGAGGCCGGGGCCCCGCCCTCGTGGACCAGGGCGACGATGGACTTGACGCCCTTGCGCTCCAGGATCTTGGCGTACTTGTTGATGGTCTCGACCTCGTCGCCGAACTTCAGGCCCTTGACGCCCTCGGCGGTGACGATGTTCGGGGTGCCCTCCAGGGTCACGCCGATGAAGCCGATCCGGACGCCGTCCTTCTCCCAGACGAAGTACGGGTCGAGCAGCGGCTTCCCGGTCTTCTCCTTCGTCACGTTGGCCGCGAGGTAGGGGAAGTCGGCGCCCTTGAACTTCTTGCCCTTGACGAAACAGCCGGCGGTCGGGTGACAGCCGCCGTTCTGCATGCGGGCCAGCTCGACGGCGCCCTCGTCGAACTCGTGGTTGCCCACGGAGGTGACGTCGAGGTCCAGCTTGTTCAGGGCCCCGACGGTCGGCTCGTCGTGGAAGAGCCCGGACAGCAGCGGCGAGGCGCCGATGAGGTCGCCGGCCGCCGCGGTGACGGAGTAACGATTCCCCTTGCGGGCCTGGCGCAGGTGCGTGGCCAGGTACTCGACGCCGCCCGCGTCGACCTTCTCGGTGGTGCCGTCCGCCTTGAAGCGGGTGACCTGGCCGGAGGAACCGGCCGGCGGCTCCAGGTTGCCGTGCAGGTCGTTGAAGGAGAGGAGCTGGACGTCGACCAGGCGGCCCTTCCCCTTGTCGTGCCCGTGGCCGTGTCCGCCGCCGAACCGGTCACCGGCCGCGCCGGCCGACGGCATCGCGGCGACGAGCGCCCCGACCGTCACGAGCCCGGCCCCCGCGGCGAGGAGCCGCCGCGCCGTCCTGTTCTTCCTCGGTGTCGCTGCCATCTGCCCTCTGTTCCCTTTTTCGCCTCTACGGGACGCACTTCCCGTATGCCGGTGCAGCCTAGGGTCAACGCGCGTAGCGCAACAGGGGGGTGTGGATTACAAGACGGTTGCCGCCCGCTTTCCACCGGGCGGCGACGGGCCGCCGTAGGCTCGTGCCATGACTTCCGACGCGGCGCCGGCCCTCGAACCCGGACGGCAGATCCACACGTACGACGAGCTCACGCCCGAGCAGGTCCGGGACGTATCGGAGCTCCTGGAGGCCGCGGAGCGGGCCGACGGGATGCACGCCGTGTCCGAGCAGGGGCGGCTCTACCTGCGCAACGGCCGGCGCGAGGGCGTGCGGCACCTCCTGCTGACCGTCGGCCCCCGGCTCTACGGCTACGCCCAACTGGAGGAGACCGACCCGATCGAGGCCCCGGCCGCCGAGCTGGTCGTCCACCCGGACCGGCGCGGGCGCGGGCACGGCCGGGCGCTCGGCACCGCCCTGCTCGACGCCTCCGGCAAGCGGCTGCGCGTCTGGGCGCACGGCGGCAAGCCGGCCGCCCGGCACCTGGCCCAGGTCCTCGGCCTGACCCTCTTCCGCGAACTGCGCCAGCTCCGGCGGTCCCTGGTGCCGCTCGACCTCCCCGAGCCGGTGCTGCCCGAGGGCGTCACCGTCCGCACCTTCGTCCCCGGGCAGGACGACGCGGCCTGGCTCGCCGTCAACGCCGCCGCCTTCGCCCACCACCCCGAGCAGGGCTCGCTCACCCAGCGGGACCTGGACGACCGGACCGCCGAGCCGTGGTTCGACCCGAAGGGCTTCTTCCTCGCGGAGGAGGGCGGGCGGCTCGTCGGCTTCCACTGGACGAAGACGCACGCGGAGGAGCAGCTCGGCGAGGTGTACGTGGTCGGCATCCTGCCCGAGGCGCAGGGCGGCGGCCTCGGCAAGGCGCTCACCGCGATCGGCCTGCGGCACCTGGCGGCGCAGGGGCTGCCGACGGCGATGCTGTACGTGGACGGGGACAACTCGGCGGCGGTGCGGGTGTACGAGGGGCTCGGCTTCGCCACGCACGAGGTGGACCTGATGTACCGCACGGAGTCGTAAGTCCTTCCCGGCAGGGGGCGGTTGACACCGCCCCCTTCTTTCCACCACCCTTTCACTACTTGATTAGTGAAAGGGTGGTGGAAGGGATCGTGGTCGAGTACCGCATCGACCGGCGCAGTGGCGTCGCCACCTACCTCCAGATCGTCCAGCAGACGAAACAGGCCCTCCGCATGGGCCTCCTGGAGCCGGGCGACCGACTGCCCACCGCACGCGAGGTCGTCGAGGCGACGGCCATCAACCCCAACACGGTCCTCAAGGCCTACCGCGAGCTCGAACGCGAAGGCCTCGTCGAGGCCCGCCGCGGCCTCGGCACCTTCGTCCGCGCCACCCTCGGCACCCACCCGGCCGACTCGCCTCTGCGCGGCGAACTCACCGACTGGGCACGGCGGGCACGGGCGGCGGGGCTCGAACGGGAGGACGTGGCCGCGCTCTTCACCTCCGTACTGGACCAGCACTTCACGGACGCACCATCCAAGGGGGAGGAATGACCGATCCGGTCATCGAGGCCGAAGGCCTCGGCCTGCACTACCGTCGGCGCGACAGGAGCTGGGCCTTGAGGGACTGCACCTTCGCCCTGCCCGCCGGCCGGGTCGCCGCCGTCGTCGGGCCCAACGGAGCGGGCAAGTCGTCCCTCCTCGCGCTGGCCGCCGGCCTGCTGCGCCCCTCGAAGGGACGGATCGAGGCACCTTCGCGGGACCGCCTCGCGTACGTGGCCCAGGACAAGCCCCTGTACGGCCAGTTCACCGTCGCGGAAACACTGCGAATGGGCCGTGAGCTCAATCCGGGCCGCTGGGACGCGGCCGTCGCCGAGAACATCGTCGCCGCGGCTCCCTTGCCGTCGAAGGCGCGGGTCCGCTCCCTCTCCGGCGGCCAGCGCACCCGTCTCGCGCTCGCCCTCGCACTCGGCAAGCGTCCCGAAGTCCTCCTCCTCGACGAGCCGATGGCCGATCTCGACCCGCTCGCCCGTCACGAACTCATGGGCGCCCTCATGGCCGACGCCGCCGAACGCGGCACCACCGTCGTCATGTCGTCCCACATCCTCACCGAGCTGGAGGACGCCTGCGACCACCTGCTCCTCGTCCAGGACGGCCGGATCCGCCTCGACGGTGCGATCGACGAACTGCTCGCCGCGCACACCCTGCTCACCGGCCCGCTCGCCGACCTCGCCCCGCACACGGTGGTCGACTCCCGCACCACCGGCCGCCAGCTCATCGCCCTGATCCGCCGCGAGGGTCCGGTCGAGGGCCCCTGGGAGACCTCCGAACCCTCCCTGGAAGAACTCCTCCTCGCCCACCTCCGCACCCCCGAGGGAGCCCCCGCATGACCGCCCTCGCCCTCAAGGGCCCTTACTGGGTGACGTCCCGGCAACACCGATGGGCGCTGTGGACCGCCCTCGCCCTGGCCGGAGCGGCAGTGGCGGTCCTGATCACCTCACGGCTGTGGTCCGACAGCGCGGCGGAAACGCTGCGCGCGACGGGATGCGCCTACGACAGCCTGGACCCGTCCTGCTTCCAGCACGCCCGCGACTACGCCGACGACCAGTGGCTCGCCCGCCACCTCGTCGAGTACGCCGCCCTGGGCATGCTCCTCCTGCCCATGCTCTTCGGGGCGTTCGTCGCGGGCCCGGTGCTCGCCCGCGAGCTGGAGACCGGGACGTACAGGCTGGCGTGGACGCAGTCCGTCAGTCCGGCGCGCTGGCTCGCGGCGAAGATCGCGGTGCCCGCCGCCCTCGCCCTCACGGCGGTCCCGCTGCTGAGCCTGGCCTTCTACTGGTCGTGGTCGACCGGCCCCAGCCACACCTTCCCCACCCACTGGCACGAACCGACCATGTTCGTCTCGTTCGGCATCGTGCCGACGGCCCACGCCCTGTTGGGTCTCGGTCTGGGAACGGCCGTCGGGGTCCTCGTCCGGCGCACCGTCATCGCCATGGGCGTCACCGTCCTGTTCACCGGCGCGGCCGTGGCCCTCCTCTCCCGCCTGCGCGACGGCCTCTGGCCCCTCAGAACCCTGACCGGCTCCGGTCTCTCCCCCGACGGGGAGGTGTGGCGCCTGGACAGCGGCATGCTCACTTCGTCCGGCGAGCGTCTCCTCTGGGAGGACTGCCAGGTGGCACGGCCGGAAAACGTCCGGCAGTGCATGACCGACCGCGGCGGGGTCACCGAGTTCATGGACATCCACCCCGCCTCGCACTACTGGCCGCTCCAGCTCGTCGAGTCCGGCATCTGCCTCGCCCTCGCCGCCCTCGCGGCCCTCGCGGCCTTCCGCGTCCTGCGCGCCCGCCACCCGTAACCCTCCGCAAGAAGAATCGGGCGCGGGACCCGCACACGGCCCCGCCCCCGATTCCCGTACGTCATGTCGTCGTTACCGGCCATTCAGAAGCGCTTGCGACGCTCACGCAATGAAGCGCTCCGTGTCCGGCCTCCCCAAAGGGAGGCTTCCCTCCCCCGCGGCCCGCTCCGACGCGCCCGAGCAGCCCCCCGCGCGGAAGAATGGGGTCATGAGCCAGCAGCCCGCCGAGGTCCCGGTCCAGTCCTCCGCCACGCCGACGTCCTCCGCCCCCCTCGGTTCCATAGCCGCGCACCCCCCGCAGACGGCCACCGACCTCGACTCCGGTCTGGACACCGATCCCGACGCGTACGAGAGCGACGGCGCGCTCGGCGACGAACTGCCGCAGGGGCGGTTCCTCGACCGGGAGCGGAGCTGGCTCGCGTTCAACGAGCGCGTCCTCGAACTCGCCGAGGACCCCACGACCCCCCTCCTCGAACGGGCGAACTTCCTCGCGATCTTCGCCTCGAACCTCGACGAGTTCTTCATGGTCCGGGTCGCCGGCCTCAAGCGCCGCATCGCCACCGGCGTCGCCACCCGCTCCGCCTCCGGCCTCCAGCCCCGCGAGGTCCTCGACCTGATCTGGACCCG
This sequence comes from Streptomyces sp. NPDC007872, assembly GCF_042868165.1. Classification (NCBI taxonomy): domain Bacteria; kingdom Bacillati; phylum Actinomycetota; class Actinomycetes; order Kitasatosporales; family Streptomycetaceae; genus Streptomyces; species Streptomyces sp. NPDC007872. The sequence goes on along the minus strand of NZ_JBIAEA010000004.1, from coordinate 26,250 downwards.
CTCGCGCGAACTCATGGCCCGGCACGCCGCCTGCTACCAGCAGGACGTGGCCCCGGCCCTGGCCGACGAGGGCATCCACCTGATCCGCTGGCCCGAGCTCACGGAGAAGGAGCAGGCCCGGCTCTTCACCCTCTTCCGCCAGCAGGTCTTCCCCGTCCTCACCCCGCTCGCCGTCGACCCGGCCCACCCCTTCCCGTACATCTCGGGGCTCTCGCTCAACCTCGCCGTCGTCGTGCGCAATCCGGTCAGCGGCCACCGCCACTTCGCGCGCGTGAAGGTGCCCCCGCTGCTCTCCCGCTTCCTGGAGGCCTCCCCGCAGCGGTACGTCCCCCTGGAGGACGTCATCGCCGCGCACCTGGAGGAGCTGTTCCCCGGCATGGAGGTGCTCGCGCACCACATGTTCCGGGTCACCAGGAACGAGGACCTGGAGGTCGAGGAGGACGACGCCGAGAACCTGCTCCAGGCCCTGGAGAAGGAGCTCATGCGGCGCCGCTTCGGCCCGCCGGTCCGCCTGGAGGTCGAGGAGTCCATCGACCCGTACGTCCTCGACCTGCTCGTGCGCGAGCTGAAGGTCTCCGACGCCGAGGTCTACCCGCTGCCCGGCCCGCTCGACCTCACCGGCCTCTTCGGGATCGCCGGGCAGGACCGGCCCGAGCTGAAGTACCCGACGTTCGTCGCCGGCACCCACCGGGACCTCGCCGAGGTCGAGTCCGCGTCCGCGCCGGACGTCTTCGCCGCGCTGCGCGAGCGGGACGTGCTCCTGCACCACCCGTACGACTCGTTCTCCACCTCCGTCCAGGCCTTCCTGGAGCAGGCGGCGGCCGACCCGGACGTCCTCGCGATCAAGCAGACGCTGTACCGGACCTCCGGCGACTCCCCGATAGTGGACGCCCTCATCGACGCCGCCGAGTCCGGCAAGCAGGTCCTCGTCCTCGTCGAGATCAAGGCCCGCTTCGACGAGCAGGCCAACATCAAGTGGGCCCGCAAGCTGGAGGAGGCCGGCTGCCACGTCGTCTACGGCCTCGTCGGCCTCAAGACCCACTGCAAGCTGTCGCTCGTCGTACGGCAGGAGGGCGAGCTCCTGCGCCGGTACTCGCACGTCGGCACCGGCAACTACCACCCCAAGACCGCCCGGCTCTACGAGGACCTCGGCCTGCTCACCGCCGACCCGCAGGTCGGCGCGGACCTCTCCGACCTGTTCAACCGGCTCTCCGGCTACTCGCGGCGCGAGACCTACCGGCGCCTGCTGACCGCCCCGAAGTCGCTCCGCGACGGCCTGGTCTCCCGGATCACCAAGGAGATCGCCCACCACCGCGCCGGGCGGCCCGCGTACGTGCGGATCAAGGTCAACTCGATGGTCGACGAGGCCGTCATCGACGCCTGCTACCAGGCCTCGCGGGCCGGCGTCCCCGTCGACATCTGGGTCCGCGGCATCTGCGCCGTACGGCCCGGGGTCGCCGGCCTCTCCGAGAACATCCGGGTCCGCTCGATCCTCGGCCGCTTCCTGGAGCACTCCCGGATCTTCGCCTTCTGCAACGGCGGCGAGCCCGAGGTGTGGTTCGGCAGCGCCGACATGATGCACCGCAACCTGGACCGCCGGATCGAGGCCCTCGTACGGGTCTCCGACCCGGGGCACCGGGCGGCCCTCACCCGGCTCCTGGAGACCGGGATGTCCGACACCACCTCCTCCTGGCACCTCGGCCCGGACGGGAACTGGACGCGGCACGCGACCGACCCCGAGGGGCGGCCCCTGCGGCACGTCCAGGAGATGCTCATCGACGCGCGGAGGCGCAGGCGTGCACAACCCTGACCAGTCGCAGGACGTCACGGCGGGCGAGGTCCTGGCCCCGTACCTCCATGCCCGGGCCGCGGACTTCCTCCGCGGCCTGCGCCTACACGGCGAGAGCGGCTCCGACACCGCCGGGGCGGAGGAGGCGGCCCGTACGCTGCGGGCCGCCGCCCGCCGGATCGGCGGCACCCTCCACACCTTCCGGCCGCTGCTCGACGCCGCCTGGGCCGACGAGCTGCGCACCGAGCTGGCCTGGCTCTCGGGCACCCTGGCCGTGGAGCAGGCCTGCACCTCCCGGCTGGTCCGCCTGGTGGACGCGCTGTCCCGCCTGTCGAACGGCGGCGGGCCCGTCCCCGCCGCCCGCGGCAGCGAGTCCGCCGGACTCTCGGTCGGCGCGGCCCGGGCCGGCGCCCTCCTGGAGCGCCAGCTCACCCTGGCCCGTACGCGCGCCCACTCGGCGGCCCTCCAGGCGCTCGGCTCCTCCCGCTTCCACGCGGTCGCGGACGCCGTCGCCCTCCTGGCCTCGGAGGTCCCGCTCGGACCCGCCTCCGCCGCGCCCGCCGCCGAGGTCCTGGACGCCTCCGCCGGAGTGGCCGAAAGACGCTTCCTGGACGCGGTCGCCACCCTCCCGCTGACCCGGGCGGCCCACCCGTACAACGCCGACGCCCTCGCCCTCGCCGCCGGCGAGACCCAGGACGCGCCCTGGCACCAGACCCGGCTGCTGCTCCGCCTGCACCGGTACGCCACCGAGGCCCTGCACGCCGGGGGCGAACCGGACCCCGTCCTGTACGAGGCGGCCCGCGCCCTGGACCGGCACCGCGACGCCGCCGAGGCCGCGGCGGCCGCGTCCGCCGCCGCCCGCACCCCGCGCATCGCCCCGGCGACCGCCTACGCCCTCGGCGTCCTCCACGCCGACCAGCGCCACGAGGTCGAGGCCGCCCGCTTCGCCTTCCAGCGCGCCTGGCGCAGAACGACGGCCCCGGTCCCGTGACCGCCCCGACCCCGGTCCTGGCGGCGGGCTGCGTCCTGTGGCGCCCGTCGCCCTCGGGCGGCGGCATCGAGATCGCGCTGGTCCACCGCCCCAAGTACGACGACTGGTCGCACCCGAAGGGGAAGCTGAAGCGCGGCGAGACGGCGGAGGAGTGCGCGCTGCGCGAGGTCCTGGAGGAGACGGGCCGGCGCTGCGCACTCGGCCCCCGCCTCTCGACGGTCCGCTACGCGGTGGCGGGCCGCCCCAAGGAGGTCGCCTACTGGTCGGCCCGCGCCCTCGACGGCGCCTTCACCCCGACCCGGGAGGTCGACACCCTCCTCTGGCTCCCCCCACCCCTGGCCCACCCCCACCTCACCCAACCGAGGGACCGCACCCTCCTGGCCGAGGCCCTGACGACGACCCACTTCTGAAACGCCCCACCACACGGCGAGCCCACCCCCGAGACGCCCCCCCACGCGGCCGCCCCACCACCGGGGCACCCCTCGTCACGGCCGACCCACCCCCGAGACGCCCCTGCCCCACGACCGGCCCACCCCCGAGACGGCCCCACCCCACGACCGGTCCACCCCGAGGCGACCTCGCCCCGCAACCGGCCCACCTCCGAGACGGCCCCACCCCGCAACCGATCCACCCCCGAGACGGTCCCACCCCACGACCGGTCCACCCCGGGGTGACACCCCCACGCAACCGTCCCGCCGCCGACGGCGAGCACCGCCCACGGGAAGACCCGCACCTCTGCCCTCCCACCCGCACGGGCGGTGCGGGTGGGAAAACCCTCCCGGCCGGAGGCCGGAAACACCCCGACCGCGGTCAGCCACCCCGCACCTCCACCCCGCCGCCGCCCGCCCAAGGGCCCCGCACCGGGGCTTCCGGCACGGTTCACTTCCCGTTCACCCTCCCCCGTCGACCGCTTCACCTGTTCTGCCTAATTTCGGCCTTACGAGGTGCTCGGAGCACAGCAAAGCACCCGCCAAACCGACACACGCCGCCGTAGAACGTTCAGGACACTCGGTCCGCGACAGGGCGGCTTCTGGAAGGAACACCCGAAAGTGAAGCTTTCGCGCAAGAACGGGCTTCGCGCCTCCGCGATCGGTGCCCTCGTCGTCTCCGGCGCCCTGGTCCTCTCGGCGTGTGGCTCGGACAACAACACGGAGACCCCGGCCAAGGACGGCGACACCAAGTCCTCGGCCGCCGCCTCGAGCATCGCCTGCGAAGGCGCCAAGGGTCAGCTTCTCGCCGCCGGCTCCAGCGCGCAGAAGAACGCGATGGACCTGTGGGTCAAGAACTTCCAGGCCGCCTGCTCCGGCGTCGAGATCAACTACCAGGCCATCGGTTCCGGCGGCGGCATCACCAAGTTCAACCAGGGCCAGGTCGCCTTCGCGGGCTCCGACTCCGCCCTGAAGGACGAAGAGGTCGCCGAGTCCCAGAAGATCTGCAAGGGCGGCAAGGGCGTCAACCTGCCCATGGTCGGCGGCCCCATCGCCATCGGCTACAAGCTGGAGGGCGTGGACAACCTGGTCCTGGACGCCTCCGCCATCGCCAAGATCTTCGACAACAAGATCACCAAGTGGAACGACCCGGCGATCGCCAAGCTGAACCCGGGCGCCAAGCTCCCCGCCTCCACCATCCAGGCCTTCCACCGCTCCGACGAGTCGGGCACCACCCAGAACCTGGGCAAGTACCTCTCGACCGCCGCCGCGGCCGACTGGAAGCACGACCCGAAGTCGAAGTCGTGGCCCGCCCAGGGCGGCCAGGCCGCCAACGGCTCCTCCGGCGTCGCCACCGCGGTCAAGGACGCCGAGGGCTCCATCGGCTACTTCGAGCTCTCGTACGCCACCGCGAACAGGATCTCCACGGTCGCCATCAACACCGGCGCCGCCGCCCCGGTCGCCGCCTCCTCGGAGAACGCCTCCAAGGCCATCGCCGCCGCCAAGGTCAAGGGCACCGGCAGCGACCTGGCCCTCTCCCTCGACTACGCCACCAAGGCCGAGGGCGCCTACCCGATCGTCCTCGTGACGTACGAGATCGCCTGCGACAAGGGCAACAAGGCGGAGACCCTGCCGACCCTGAAGGCCTTCCTCAACTACACCGTGAGCGAGGAGGGCCAGAAGGTCCTCGCCGACGCCGGCTACGCCCCGCTCCCGGCCGAGATCGCCGCCAAGGTCCGCACGATCGTCCCCACCCTGTCCTGACCCCCGGCCGGGCCGGCCCCTGACCTCCCGCAGAGGGGCCGGCCCGGCATCCGGTGCACCGCCGCCAGGAGCCGTACGACCCGTACCGGCCCCGCAGACCGGAGAAGCAGATGGCCACCACCACACCAGAGCTCAAGAGGAGCCGGAGCGCCAAGAGCGCCTCCCGCCCCGGAGACCGCGTCTTCAGCGGCCTCTCCCGGGGTTCCGGCATCACCCTCCTCGTCATCATGGCCGCGATCGCGGTCTTCCTCAGCTACCGCGCGGTCCTCGCCATCTCGAAGGACAGCACGAACTTCTTCACCACCTTCGAGTGGAACCCGGCCGGTGACCCGCCGGTCTTCGGCATCGCCGTCCTCGCCTTCGGCACCGTCGTCTCGTCGGTCGTCGCGATGGTCATCGCCGTGCCGGTCGCGATCGGCATCGCCCTCTTCATCTCGCACTACGCCCCGCGCCGGCTCGCCAAGCCGCTCGCGTACGTCGTCGACCTGCTCGCCGCCGTGCCCAGCATCATCTACGGCCTCTGGGGCGCGATCTTCCTCGTCCCCTACCTGGCCGGCCTGAACGAGTGGCTCGACCAGTACCTCGGCTGGACCTACGTCTTCGACAAGTCGCAGGACGGCGTCGCCCGCAACCTCTTCACCGTGGGCATCCTCCTGGCGATCATGATCCTCCCGATCATCACCAACGTGACCCGCGAGGTCTTCCTCCAGGTCCCGAAGATGCACGAGGAGGCCGCCCTCGCCCTCGGCGCCACGCGCTGGGAGGTCATCCGCATGTCGGTGCTGCCCTTCGGCCGCTCCGGCATCATCTCCGCCTCCATGCTGGGCCTCGGCCGCGCGCTCGGCGAGACCATGGCCGTCGCCGTGGTCCTCTCCCCCAGCTTCCTCATCTCGGGCCACCTGCTCGACCCGGGCGGCGGCACCTTCGCCCAGAACATCGCCGCCAAGTTCAACGAGGCCAACGAGTTCGGCCGGGACGCCCTCATCGCGTCCGGCCTCGTCCTCTTCGCCATCACCCTGCTGGTCAACGGCGCGGCCCGCTGGATCATCGGCCGCCGCAAGGAGTACTCGGGGGCAGCGGCATGAGCCACGCCATTCAGGACCGTCCGCTCTCGGTGGCCCCGCGCGGCGGGTCCCTCTCCCACGCCCGCCTCCCCCGCTGGACCCCGGCGGCCGTCGCCGTCGGCTCCGTCCTCGCGGGCGTCGGCATCGGCCTCGCCGCCGGCTGGCACAGCAAGGTCCAGTGGGGCCTGGTCTCCGCCCTGCTCTTCGTCCTCGTCACGTACGCCCTGACCACCAAGGTCGAGGGCAGCCGCCAGGCCAAGGACCGCGTCGCCACCAGCCTCGTCTGGGTCTGCTTCGTCCTCGCCGTCGTCCCGCTGCTCTCCCTCGGCTGGGTCACGGTCAGCAAGGGCGCGGCCGTCCTCGACGGCTACTTCCTGACCCACTCGATGAACGGCGTCCTCGACGCCGAGGCCGGCGGCGGCGTCTACCACGCGCTGCTCGGCACCATCGAGCAGGTCGGCATCGCGACCCTGATCGCCGCCCCGATCGGCCTGCTGACCGCGGTCTACCTCGTCGAGTACGGCGGCGGGAGGCTCGCCCAGGCCGTCACCTTCTTCGTCGACGTCATGACGGGCATCCCGTCCATCGTCGCCGGCCTCTTCGTCCTCGCCACCTGGAACCTGATCCTGGGCTTCGGGCCCTCCGGTTTCGCCGGCGCGATGGCCCTCGCCATCCTGATGATGCCGGTCGTGGTCCGCTCCACCGAGGAGATGCTCAAGCTCGTCCCGAACGAGCTCCGCGAGGCCTCCCTCGCCCTCGGCATCCCCAAGTGGCGCACCATCCTGAAGGTGGTCCTGCCCACCGCGATCGGCGGCATCACCACGGGCGTCATGCTCGCGGTCGCCCGCATCACCGGCGAGACGGCCCCCGTCCTGCTCCTCGTGTTCGGTACGAAGCTCATCAACCCGAACCCCTTCGAAGGCGCCCAGTCCTCCCTGCCGCTCTACGTGTACGAGCAGTACGCGGTCGGCACCGACGCCGCCGTGGCCCGCGCCTGGGCCGCCGCGCTCGTCCTGATCGCCTTCGTCATGATCCTCAACCTGGTGGCCCGCGGCATCGCCCGCTGGAAGGCCCCGAAGACCGGCCGCTGACCGCGGCAATTGGAAGTGATCCCCATGGCCAAGCGAATCGACGTCAGCGGCCTCTCCGCCTACTACGGCGCCCACAAGGCGATCGACGACATCTCGATGACCGTCGAGCCCCGCTCCGTGACGGCCTTCATCGGCCCCTCCGGCTGCGGCAAGTCCACCTTCCTGCGCACCCTGAACCGCATGCACGAGGTCACCCCCGGCGGCCGCGTCGAGGGCAAGGTGATGCTGGACGACGAGAACCTGTACGGCACGAACGTCGACCCGGTCGCCGTGCGCCGCACGGTCGGCATGGTCTTCCAGCGCCCGAACCCCTTCCCCACCATGTCGATCTTCGACAACGTGGCGGCGGGCCTGCGCCTGAACGGCACCTACAAGAAGGCGCAGCTCGCCGACATCGTCGAGAAGTCCCTCAAGGGCGCCAACCTCTGGAACGAGGTCAAGGACCGCCTCAACAAGCCGGGCTCCGGCCTCTCCGGCGGCCAGCAGCAGCGCCTGTGCATCGCCCGCGCCATCGCGGTCGAGCCCGACGTCCTGCTGATGGACGAGCCCTGCTCGGCCCTCGACCCGATCTCCACCCTCGCCATCGAGGACCTGATCGGCGAGCTGAAGGAGCGCTTCACGATCGTCATCGTGACGCACAACATGCAGCAGGCCGCCCGCGTCTCCGACCGCACCGCCTTCTTCAACCTGGCGGCCGTCGGCCAGCCCGGCAAGCTGATCGAGCTGGACGACACGGAGCGCATCTTCTCCAACCCGAGCGTCCAGGCGACCGAGGACTACATCTCCGGCCGCTTCGGATAACCCCCGAGACCCGTCCTGCGGTGCTGCATGGCGGTGCCACCGCACGGACGAAGGGCCCGGCTCCCCCTGGCGGGGAGACCGGGCCCGTTTCCGTACGGAAGCGTCCGGCTAACCGAAGCAGAGCTTCACCACGTAGTAGCTCAGCGCCGCGACCACCGCGGCCGCCGGCATCGTGATGAACCAGCCCAGGATGATGTTCTTGGCGACGCCCCAGCGGACCGCGTTGACGCGCTTCGTCGCGCCCACGCCCATGATCGCGGAGGTGATGACGTGCGTGGTCGAGATCGGCGCGTGGAAGAGGAACGCCGAGCCGAACATGATCGACGCGCCCGTGGTCTCCGCCGCGAAGCCCTGCGGCGGGTCCAGCTCGATGATCTTGCGGCCGAGCGTCCGCATGATGCGCCAGCCGCCCGCGTACGTACCGAGCGACAGCATCACCGCACAGGCGATCTTCACCCACACCGGGATGTCGTCGCCCGCCTCCTGCACGTCCGCGATGACCAGGGCCATCACCACGATGCCCATCGTCTTCTGGGCGTCCTGGAGGCCGTGGCCGAGCGCCATGCCGGCCGCCGACACCGTCTGCGCGATGCGGAAGCCGCGCTTCGCCTTGTGCGGGTTGGCCTTGCGGAAGATCCACATGATCGCGCACATCACCAGGTAACCGGCCACGAGGCCGACCACCGGCGAGACGAACATCGGGATGACGACCTTGTCGAGCACCCCGCCCCAGATCACCTCGGTGCCGCCGGCGAGCGCCGCGCCCACCATGCCGCCGAACAGGGCGTGCGAGGAGGAGGACGGCAGGCCGAAGTACCAGGTGACCAGGTTCCAGATGATCGCGCCCACGAGCGCGGCGAAGAGGATGCCCATCCCCTTGTCGCCGGTGGGGGTCGCGATGAGCCCCTCACTGACGGTCTTGGCGACCCCCTGGCCCATGAAGGCACCCGCGAGGTTCATCACCGCCGCCATCGCCAGGGCCGCCCGGGGCGTCAGCGCCCGGGTCGACACCGAGGTGGCGATGGCGTTGGCGGAGTCGTGGAATCCGTTCGTATACGTGAAGCCGAGCGCGACGCCGATGGTCACGATCAGGGCGAAGGTGTCCACGAAGCCTCAGGACTCCTTGACCGCGATGGTCTCCACCGTGTTGGCCACGTGCTCGAACGCGTCGGCCGCCTCTTCGAGGACGTCCACGATCTGCTTGAGCTTCAGCACCTCGATGGCGTCGTACTTGCCGTTGAAGAGCTGGGCGAGCAGCTTGCGGTGGATCTGGTCGGCCTGGTTCTCGAGCCGGTTGACCTCGATCCAGTACTCGGTGAGGTTGGACATCGTCCGCAGGTTCGGCATGGCCTCGGCGGTCAGCTCCGCCGCCCGGGCCAGGACCTCGATCTGCTGCTCGACGCCCTTGGGGAGCTCTTCGACGTTGTAGAGGACGACCAGGTCGACGGCCTCCTCCATGAAGTCCATGATGTCGTCGAGGGACGAGGCCAGGGAGTAGATGTCCTCGCGGTCGAACGGCGTGATGAAGGAGGAGTTGAGCTGGTGGAAGATCGCGTGGGTGGCGTCGTCGCCGGCGTGTTCCGCTGCCCGCATCCGCTCCGCGATCTCGGCCCGGGCGGAAGGCTCCGCTCCGAGCAGTTCCATCAGGAGCTTCGAGCCCGTGACGATGTTGTCCGCGGACGCGGCGAACATGTCGTAGAAGCTCGTCTCCCTGGGGGTCAGACGAAATCGCACGTGAGGTCCTCGGGGTGCTGGGTTGGGTCAGGCTGATGCTAGGCGCATCATCCGGCCACGGCTAACCGGCGTCCTCTCAGTGTCGCCCATCAGGCACAGTGATCTGCACGGGCCCCCGCCCGGTTCGGCGGGGATCGGTACCATATACCCACGAGGGGTATACACCCCCTTTCTGGACAACGGGAGGACGCGATGACGACCACCGAGGCCGACCAGGTCACCCCCGAGGCCGTCGAGCCCGTCGGCCCTGTCGAGAGCACCGGAACGACTGCCGGAACGTCTGCCGAAACGACGGCCGGAACGACCACGGGAACGACCTCGGGGACGACCGCCCACGAGCGCGGCGTGCACGGCTACCACCAGCAGAAGAGCGAGCACCTCAAGCGCCTGCGCCGGATCGAGGGCCAGATCAGGGGCCTCCAGCGGATGGTCGACGAGGACGTCTACTGCATCGACATACTCACGCAGGTCTCCGCCTCCACGAAGGCGCTCCAGTCCTTCGCGCTCCAGCTCCTGGAGGAGCACCTGCGGCACTGCGTCGCGGACGCGGCGGCCAAGGGCGGGGACGACGTCGACGCCAAGGTCGAGGAGGCCACGAAGGCCATCGCCCGCATGATGCGCACCTGAGGCACGGGGCCGGGGCGGGCCCGGCGGGGTCAGCGGCCGCGTGCGGTCCGTTCCGCCGCCACTCTCAGGACCTCGTCTATCCGGTCGGCGCTGAGCCGCTCCCCGTCGGCGGCGGAGGCGGCGATGATCAGCTCGCCGCACAGTTCTATCTCGGCGAGGGCGACGCACTCCTGGTCTGCGGGCACGGTCGCGGTACCGGGCGGGGCCACGCGCATCCACCTCTTCCTGCCGGCGTCGGTCTCCCAGCGGTCTCCCAGCGTAGGGACGGAGCCACGCACCGCGCATGACACGTCCGGACCATTTGCCGATGGCCCGCGCCACCGTCGCCCGAGGTGGGGCCGGGGCGCGGGCGGATCAGGTCTCGACCTTCCCGTCGTAGAGGTCCCGGCGGTCCGGCAGCACGACCCGGACGGGAACCCCGAAGCCGTAGAGCAGCGTGGTCGAGGAGACGACGACCGTGCGGCCCTGGTTGCTGAAGTTGAACCGGTGGCGGACCTTCCGCAGCCGCCCCTCCCCGTCCAGGTACGCGTCGAACGGCACCGCGTCGTCGGAGAACCCTTTCGCCGCCGCGGCGAGCACCCCGCGCACCTGCGGCGACGCGGCCCGGGCCGCGCGCGCGATGTCGGCGACCCCCCGGTAGTGGCCGACCCGCTCCCCCGCGAGGTCGGTCTCGCCGAGGTACGCGACCTCCCGGGCGCCCCGCAGCAGTTCGGCCGCGGCGGCCGGGTCGGTGGCGCCGCCCGTGACGAGGTTCCCGTCGTCGAGGGCGGTGGTGTCGACGCGGACCCACTTGTCGGCGGGCACCCCGGCCCCGCGGTTCTTCATGTAGAGGACGCCGGGGGTGAGGAGTTCGGTGATCGGCCGGTGTCCGCTCGTACCGGTCGGGTCCCGGGGCAACACCACCTGGAGGTGGCCGGCCCGGCGCCGGAAGTCGTAGCCGCCCTCACCCCGGATGGTGACCCGGGTCCCGCCCGAGGCCATCTCCATGGCGGTGCTGGCCTTGGCGGTGCCGGCCCGCGCCAGCGCGTCGGCGGCGCCCCGCACGGCGAGCGCGGGATCGACCGCGGACTTCGGGTCCTGGGGCGCGGCGCAACCGGAGACGGCGGCGGACCCGACGAGGGAGCCGACCAGGACGACGGTGGCGGCGAACGCCCCGCTCCCCCGGCCGTGCGGACGCCCGTACTCCTGCACCGTCATCGTCTGCCGACCCCCCACGCCTCTCCGCCGTCCGCCCGGGGCCCCTTCGCCCCGCCCGGGGACGGGGGACACCCGATCCGGATAACGACGGTCCGGACGAGCCGTCACGCGCAGTACGGTGGACGCGTGTACGCGCAGGCTTCCTCCCACACGACCACGACGACGGAACGCGGTTCGTTCGCGCTGGCACGCTGCAGTTGCGGCTGGACGGGACCGGCCCGCAGATCGAGGGACCGGGCGCGCACGGACGCGGCGGACCACACCCGTACGGCGACGGGCCGGGAGACTCCCTAGGGTCCGCCCGGCGGATCAGGGTCGCGGCCCCGGCCGTGATCCGCCAGACAGGTCCTGGACGCCCGGGGCCTCCCCACGGGCCGTCAGGCGGCCAGGTCCTTCCGGTCCTTGCGGCCGGTTCCGGCGGCCGGTCCGCCGACGCGGGACTCGGGGATCTCGACCGTCTCCGGGAACCGCGCCGCCTCGGCCCGCCGGGAGCGGACGAGCCGGGAGCCGCGGCCCGAGCGGGCGACGGCGGAGACGACGGGGGTCAGCAGCGCGAGCGCGAGCGGGGCGAGGAGCAGCGCCACCGCCGTGCCGAGGGCGAGGCCGCCGATGACGTCGGTCGGGTAGTGGACGCCCAGGTAGACCCGCGCGAAGCCCTCGGCGAGGGCGAGGCCGATCGCGGCGAGGCCGAAGCCGCGGTGGGCGACGAAGAGACCGACGCCGAGGGCCATCGCCAGGGTGGCGTGGTCGCTGACGAAGGAGAAGTCGGTCTTCCCGCCGACGAGGACCTCCAGGCCCCGGTGGTCCACGAAGGGGCGGGGACGCTCGACGAAGCCCCGGATGGGGATGTTGACCAGGAGGGCGGTCCCGGCGGCCAGCGGGGCCCAGACGAGACCGGCGACGGCCGAGACGGAGTCGGCGGGGGTGCCGCGCCGGCGGACGCTCCACCAGCAGCCGAGCACGGTGAGCACGATCGCGAGGACGATCCCGTACTCGCCGGCGTACGCCATGACGCGGTCGAACCACGGCGGGGCCGACTTCGCCAGCCCGTTGATGTCGTAGAGCAGGCTGACATCGGGGTTCGAACCGTCCGATGCGAGTACAGCCATCTGCTGCGGCCCCTTGCTCTCGTGATCTGTGGTTTCCAACCCCCGTGTTCAGAGCGGTCGGATCAGGGAACGAACCGCCTGAGGCGTACGTTCCGCTCTCTCCGGTGGATCATGCCGACGTTATCGAAGAGTGACGGCCCGCCGCAGCTCAGGGCCTGTGCATGACGGAGAGTTCCGGCCATGTCCCGTACGCCCCGAACGCCTCCCTACGTCTGCGGCAGGTGCGTGGGCAGGGCGGCGGCGCCCTCCGGGGTGACCCGGGTGGCGCCGAAGTAGTCCGGGGTGTCGATCCGGTCGAAGCGGATCACCGCCCCGGTCCGCGGCGCGTTGATCATGTACCCGCCGCCCACGTAGACGCCGACGTGCCGGATGGCCCGCGAGTTGGTCAGGTCGTCCGAGAAGAACACCAGGTCGCCGGGGAGCAGCTCCTCGCGCGAGGGGTGCGGTCCGGCGTTGTACTGGTCGTTGGCGACGCGCGGCAGTTGGATGCCGACGCTGTCGTACGCGGCCTGGGTGAGCCCGGAGCAGTCGAACCGGCCGTTCTGCGCGGCCGTGCCCGTACCGCCCCAGAGGTAGGGGGTGCCGAGCTTCTGCTGCGCGTAGTGGATGGCGCCCGCGGCCTGCTGCGACGGGTCGACGCGGCCGACGGGCCGGGCGAAGCTCTCCTCCAGGGACTTGATGATGCGGACGTAGTTCCGGGTCTCGCTGATGGGCGGGACCCCGCCGTGCCGGATCACCCGGTACGCGCCCGCGTTGTACGCGGCCAGCATGTTGCTCGCCGGGTCCCCGGGGACGTCCTTCACGTACTTGGCGAGCTCGCAGTCGTACGAGGCGGCCGACGGGATCGCGTCCTTCGGGTCCCAGATGTCCCGGTCCCCGTCCCCGTCCCCGTCGATGCCGTGGCCGGCCCAGGTCCCGGGGATGAACTGGGCGATGCCCCGGGCGTCGGCCGGGGAGACGGCCCGCGGGTTCCAGCCGCTCTCCTGGTAGAGCTGCGCGGCGAGCAGGGCCGGGTTGATGGCGGGGCAGAGGTTCCCCCACCGCTGCACGAGGCCCTGGTAGAGGGCCGGGACGGCGCCCTTGGCGAGCGCCACCGTACCGTTCCTGCCGCTGCCGGCGCCGGCGGCGAGACCCGAGGCCGCGGAGTACGTGCCGACGACGAGCATGGCCACGAAGGCGAGACAGACCCCGAAGGCCCCGCCCGCCACCAGCCACGCCCTGCCCGCCCCGCGACCCGCCCTACGCACCGTCAACCACCCCTCGGCCCATGGCAGCACGTCCGGGGAGCCAGTCTAGGCGGCGGAGCCGTTCCTGGGGACGGTGCGCGACGGACTCGTCACACACGCCGCCCGTACGCCGCCCGTACGCCGCCCCAAGAGTGGAACAACGACGATCATTGCCCGGAGTCACCCTCCGTGATACACAGAGTGACCATACGCTTCTTCACACGGAAACCGGCCACACCACCGCAGGTCAAGACGGTCAGACCGGTCAAGTGTGCGGGGATCGGGTAAAGAGAGCCGTCAAGCAGTCACACGCGAGCGGTTTCATCAGCGAAGATAGAGCGATGACCCGTGCCGCCCGGGAGGGGCGGCCAACAACCCATACAGGGGCGGTGAGTTACATGTACCTGGCGGCTGAAAAGGGCGACATCACCACCATCATCGGTGGAATCGCCCCGAACTGGGGGCCCTTCGGGAGCCTGGGCAACGAGGCCAAGGTGATGATCGAGGTGGTGATGGCCGTGGCCATCCTGCTCTGCCTGGGCATCGCCATCTGGGGCGCGGCCAAGCAGCGCATCGGCGCGACCGCCCTCCGCGACACGTTCAGCGCGGAGCAGGGCAAGGGCCTGATCGTCGCCGGCCTGACCGGCGTCTTCATCATCGGCTCCCTGGGCACGCTCTTCACCATCGTGTACGGGATGGCCGTCTGACGTCCCGTCGGCCCGACCGCCCCGCGACCGCCCACCCGGATTGCCCACCTGAACCTGATGCCCAGTCCTGTTGAAGCACGGCCGTACCCGCGAACGAGTGAGGGGGCGTACCCGGCATGAGTCCCGGCGACGAGCACGACAGCTTCGGCGGCGTGGGCGGCTCGGGCCAGACCCGGACCCGCCTGCCCGAGGGCAACAGCGGCGACGTGTACGGCGCCGGGCGCCGCCCCGTCCGCAGCTCCCGCTCCCTCGTCACGGTCGTGGGCGTGGTGGTCCTCCTCGTCGGCGCCATCGCCCTCGCCAACCGCGGCGGGGGCGACCCGTCGGACCCGTCCGCCCCCCGCTCCGGCACCCCGGGCAAGGCGGCCTCGACGGCGGCCACGGGCGTCCCCCCAGTCACCGGCAGGAACGGCCCGATCCCCACGGGCCACGCCCGCGACGAACAGGGCGCCCAGAGCGCGGCGACGAACTACGCGGTGGCGCTGGGGTCGGCGGCGATGTTCCAGCAGGCGTCCCGCCACGACATCGTGCGGGCCGTCTACGCCCCGGCGGTCGTGGACGGCGTCCTGAAGAAACTGGACGACACCTACTCGGCCGCCCTCGTGAAGAGCGCCGGACTCGACGCGAACGGCGTCGCCCCCACCGGCACGACCCTGGTGTCCCGCACGGTGCCGGTCGGCGCCAAGGTCAAGGAGTACGCCGAGAACTCGGCGACGGTCGAGGTGTGGTGCACCAACCTGGGCGGCCTCGTCGGCGCGGACTCCACCAGGCCCGTCACCTCCACCTGGTTCACCATCACGGAGAAGCTCACCTGGGTCGAGGGGGACTGGCGCCTGGAGTCCTCCAGCCAGAGCGACGGTCCCACTCCGGTCAACGGTGACGACCGCGCCTCCACCGCCGACGAGATCGCCGAAGCGGTCGAGGGATACGGAGGGTTCACCTATGCCCGCTAGTCGAAGCCTGGCGGGCCGCGCGACGGCCGCGCTCGCCGTCGCCTTCCTCGGGGCGCCGTTCCTGTTCGCGTCCCGCGCCCAGGCGGCCCCCACCCCGACCCCGGTGACACCCACGCCGTCTCCCAGCACGAGCGACAACCCGTGCGCCCTCATCGTGGGCGAGGCCAGGGACCTGTGCGAGAAGGGCCAGTCCGGCGGGGCCGACAAGGCCCCGCTCACCGACCCCACCGCCTCCCTCGACCCCCTCACCTCCCTCTCCCGCGGCTTCGCCGACGCCGCCGTCACCACCCTCGACTACCTCTCCAAAGCCGTCAAAGAGACCGCCGACGTGGACTTCACCAACATGGAGTTCCTCGGCCGCTACGCCGTCGTCTTCGCCGCCTCCACCGTCCTCACCCTCCTCCTCTGGCTCCTCGCCGTCGCCAAGCGCGCCATCCGCGGCGTCCCCCTCACCACCGCCCTCTCCGAAGCCATCGGCTTCCTCTGGCTGACGGTCCTCGCCTCCGCCTTCACCCCCCTGATCCTCTACACCGTCGTCAACGCCACCGACGCCGTCACCGAGGTCATCGCCTCCGGCACCGGACAGCAGACCGACGTCTTCTTCGGCAGCTTCAAGCAGGCCCTCCAGAAGGGCGACAGCATCGGCGGCGGCCCGATCATGCTGATCATCGTGTCCCTGGTGACCGTGATCGCCGCCGGCGTCCTCTACCTGGAGCTGTTCCTCCGCGCCGTCATGCTCTACGTCGGCGCCCTCCTCGGCGTCGTCGTCTACTCCGGCCTCGTCGACAAGAACATGTGGGGCCACGTCCGCCGCTGGGCCGGCATCATGATCGCGATCATCATGGTCAAGCCGGTCATCGTCATCGTCCTCGGCCTCGCCGGCGCCCTCTCCTCCGGCACCGGCCCGGACTCCTTCTCCGCCGTCGTCTCCGGCCTCGCGATCATCCTGCTCGCCATCTTCGCCTCCGCGATGATCTACCGCTTCGTCCCCGGCTTCGGCGACGAGATCGCCGCCTCCCGCAACAACCGCCTCCACCGCGCCGGCGAGAACACCGCGGCCGCCGTCATCTCCTCCCCCGCCTCCCTCGTCTCCCAGGGCATCAAAACCCACAGCAGCCGCGGCGACGGCGGCGGTGGCGGCCAGGCCTCCGCGGCCCCCCGCCCCGCCAACCAGCTCTCCGGCGGCATGGCCGCCCACAGCGGCCGCGGCGGCGCCGGAGGCGGCGGCGCGACACCGCCCCCCGCACCCCGCAGCAGCAGCCCCACCGCGGGCACCCCGCACAGCAACCGCAAGAACTCTGGAGGTGGAGGGCGTTGACGACCCAGTCCCAGCCGGTCGCGCCCCGCCGCACGTATCTCATCGGCCGCGCCCGGCCGAACGCGATCGTCGGCAAGAACCGCGAGACCGGCGAGATCGCCCTGATCATCGCCGGCGCCTTCCTCGGCATGATGAGCGGACTCCTCGTCCCCTCCCTCCCCCTGCGGATCGCCCTCCTCGCGGGCCTGCCCATGCTCGCGATCGCCGCCGTCTACCTCCCGTACAAGGGCCGCACCTTCTACAAGTGGTTCGAGATCAACCGCAGCTACAAGCGCATGCTCAAGCGCGGCACCGCCTACCGCTCCTCCGTCGTCGAGGCCGGCACCCGCCTCGACGGCCGCGAGGTCGAGATCGGCCCGCCCCCCGGCATCGGCCGCGTCGGCTGGCTCTCCGCCCCCTTCGGCCCCGACGAGATCGCCGTCCTCCTCCACGCCGACCGCCGCACCGTCACCGCCGCCATCGAGATCGAGGGCCCCGGCGTCGGCCTGCGCGACAGCGAGGACCAGGAGGCCCTCGTCGACCGCTTCGGCACCCTCCTCAAGCACGTCGCCAACGGCGACGGCTTCGTCACCCGCCTCCAGATGCTCGCCCGCACCCTCCCCGCCGACCCCGACGCGCACGCCAAGGACGTCGGCCAGCGCGGCGACCCGCACACGCCCGCGTGGCTCCAGGAGTCCTACGACCAGCTCCAGTCCATGGTCTCCACCTCCAGCGAGCAGCACCGCGCCTACCTCGTCGCCTGCATGCACTACACCCGCGAACTCGCCGCCGAGGCCAACGCCATGGCCCGCGCCGCCCGCCACGCCTCCGGCGCCCGCCGCCTCGACCGCGACGCCGGCCTCGCCGTCGTCATGGCCCGCGAGCTCACCGACATCTGCGCCCGCCTCGCCGAGGCGGACATCCGCGTCCGCCAGCCCCTCGGCCAGTCCCGGCTCGCGTCCCTCGTGCACTCCATGTACGACCCGGACCACCCCATCGACCACATCCAGGCCATGACGAAACGAAACACCTGGCCGGCCGAGCTGGACGCGATGGAACCGACGTACCTCCAGGCCAAGACCCGCGAGTCCTCCACCCGCGCCCCCTGGTGCCACGCCACCGCCTGGGTCAAGGAGTGGCCGATGACCCCCGTCGGCGTCAACTTCCTCGCCCCGCTCCTCGTCCACACCCCCGACGTCATCCGCACGGTCGCCGTCACCATGGACCTGGAACCCACCGAGGTCGCCATCGAGCGCATGCTCACCGAGAAGACCAACGACGAGGCCGACGCCAGCCGCGCCGCCAAGATGAACCGCACGGTCGACCCGCGCGACATCGCCGCCCACGGCCGGCTCGACCAGCGGGGTGAAGATCTCGCCAGCGGCGCTGCCGGGGTCAACCTCGTCGGGTACATCACGGTGTCGTCGCGTTCGCCCGAGGCCCTCGCCCGGGACAAGCGCACGATCAGGGCCTCGGCCGGCAAGTCGTACCTGAAGCTGGAGTGGTGCGACCGCGAGCACCACCGGGCCTTTGTGAACACCTTGCCGTTCGCGACCGGCATCCGCCGCTAGGGCCGAAGGGGCACAGACCCATGCGAGATCCGCTGTCCGTCCTCACCGACGCCTTCACCTCCTTCCTCTTCGGGAAGGTGGAGACGACCCGCCTGCCCGTCCGCACCTCCACCGGACAGGCCCAGGCCGTCTACCTGCCGACCGCGGCCCCCGGCCTCGGCGACTCCGGCGTCATCATCGGCCGCGAGGTCTACAGCGGCAAGGGCTACATCTACGACCCCTTCCAGTTGTACGGGCAGCAGCTCCCCGCCCCCCACTGGCTGGTCCTCGGCGAGTCCGGCAACGGCAAGTCGGCCCTGGAGAAGACGTACGTGCTCCGCCAGCTCCGCTTCCGCGACCGGCAGGTCGTCGTCCTCGACGCCCAGGGCGAGGACGGCGTCGGCGAGTGGAACCTCATCGCCCAGGAGCTGGGGATAACCCCCATCCGCCTGGACCCGATGGTCGCCAACGACGCCGGGATCCGCCTCAACCCGCTCGACCCGTCGATCACCACCACGGGCCAGCTCGCGCTGCTCCGCACCATCATCGAGGTGGCGATGGGCCACGGCCTCGACGAGCGCTCCGGCTTCGCGCTCAAGGTCGCCCACGCGTACGTGAACAACCACGTCACCGACCGCCAGCCGATCCTCACCGACATCGTCGAGCAACTGCGCCACCCCAAGGCCGAGTCCGCCGAGGCGATGAACGTCGCCATAGACGACGTACGGGCCTGGGGCCTGGACGTCGCCCTCGTCCTGGACCGCCTGGTCGACGGCGACCTGCGCGGCATGTTCGACGGCCCGACGACCGTCGGCATCGACCTCGACGCGCCCCTGATCGTCTTCGACCTCTCCCACATCGACCGCAACTCCATCGCCATGCCGATCCTCATGGCGATCGTCGGCGTCTGGCTGGAGCACACCTGGATCCGCCCCGACCGGAAGAAGCGCATCTTCCTGGTCGAGGAGGCCTGGCACATCATCAACAGCCCCTTCGTGGCCCAGTTGTTCCAGCGCCTGCTCAAGTTCGGCCGCCGCCTCGGCCTGTCCTTCGTCGCCGTCGTCCACCACCTCTCCGACGTCGTCGACGGAGCGGCGGCGAAGGAGGCAGCGGCGATCCTCAAGATGGCCTCGACCCGGACCGTCTACGCCCAGAAGGCCGACGAGGCGCGCAACACCGGCCGGGTCCTCGGCCTGCCCCGCTGGGCGGTCGAGATCATCCCGACCCTCACCCCCGGCATCGCGGTCTGGGACGTCAACGGCAACGTGCAGGTGGTCAAACACCTCATCACCGAGAAGGAACGCCCGCTCGTCTACACCGACCGCGCCATGACCGAATCCTCGGTCACCGACCCGGAACTGGAGTGGGAGACGGAGCAGCGGGCCATGCTCATCGAGCAGCAGATGAACGGCTCCTCGCAGTCCACGGTGGCGTAGGCGGGGCGCGCGAGGCCCGGCGAGGCGGAGCAAGGCAGGTGGGGCGGATGGGACAGACGGACACGGCACGGAAGGGAGGGGGAGGCGTCTCGGACGGGCTGCTGCTCAGCCTGTTCGGCCTCCTCCTCTGCCTCACGGTCCTGGTGTGGACGGCGACCGGCCTGGCGGGCCTGTTCGCCCACGGGGCCTGGCCGGACGGCGTCGGCTTCACCGGTGCGCCCCCGGCCCTGCGCTCCCTGGTGACGGCCCCGACGGGCCTCGCGGCCGCCTGGCCGGCCACCCCGCCCGCCCAGCTCTCCGGGTACGGCCTCTTCTGGGGCCTCCTGATCGGCGAGGCGATGATCCTGCTGGTCCTCGCGGTCTTCGTCCTGGGCACGGTGGCCCGCTGGCGCGCGGTCCGCGCCCACCGCAGGGCGGGCACGTACGCGACCCCCGTACGGGAACCGGCCCCGAACCTCCGGAAGCGGGGACGGGGGAACCCCGAGGCGGTACGGGAGGGCCCCGAGGCCGTACGACGCGACCACACGGCCCCCCACCCGGCAAGCACCTCCTCAGCCCCGACCACGACCACGGCGTCCACCGACCCGTCCGCCGCCGACCCGGCCCTCCGACCCCTCGCCACCACCACCCCGACCCCGACTCCGGTGCCGGTCCCGGCGACTCCGGCCACCCCGTCCGAGCACACCAGGGACCCCGCCCTCACCCCCCTGAGCCCCGTACGGGAGACCCCGAGACCACCCCTCTCCCCGGCCGAGCCGCAGATCCCCCCGCAGCCCCGCCCCGCACCCGGGCCCGCTTACGCACCCGCCCCCGCAGGGGACGGCACCCTCTTCGGCCCGCCCGACGTCCGCCGCCCCCTCGCCGTCCAGGCGGTGCGGGACGCCGAAGGGCCGGTCCTCGTCGTCACCTCCGACCCCACCGTCTGGTCGGACACCAAGGACGCGCGCGGCAAGCTCGGCCCGGTCCTCGTCTACGACCCCGGGCACCTCTGCGACACCCCGGGCCGGCTCCACTGGTCCCCCGCCGAGGGCTGCGGCGACCCGGAGACCGCGCAGGCCAGGGCCGCCGCCCTGCTCGCCCCGGTCCGCCCGCACTCCCGGCTGGACGCGGCGACCGCCGACACCGCGGAAACGCTCCTGCGCTGCTGGCTGCACGCGGCGGCCGTCGACGGCCGCCCCTTCCGGCAGGTGCACCGCTGGGCCCAGGGATCCGACGCCCACGAGCCGGTACGGATCCTCCGCAGCCACCCCAGGGCGGTGTCCGGCCTGGCCGGGCTCCTCGAGTCCGCCCTGACCGCGCACCCCGAAAGCCGCCGCCTGGCACAGGAGCTGACGGCCCGTGCGTTCTCCGCGTTCTCCACGGTCCACATCAGGGAGGCGTGCACCCCGAATCGAACGGATTCGCTGGCGCTGGCATCTTTCCTCTCCGAAGGGGGCACCCTCTACGTGGTGGGTGAATCGATCGAGGACCCCCGCACCCACCCCGGCGCGATGCCTCTCCTGACGGCGCTCGCCGCAAGCGTGGTCGAGCACGGCCGCCGCATGGCCGCACGGTCATCCGACGGTCGGCTCGACCCACCACTCACCCTGGTGCTCGACGACGTCGCCGCCGTCGCCCCCTTCCCCGCGCTCCCGGCCCTCATGGCCGAGGGCAGGACCCGGGGCCTGCCCACCCTGGCCCTGATGCGCTCCCGCGAACAGGCGAGGACCCGCTGGCCGAACGACGAACCGGTTCCGAGGGCCTGACGCGCCCTCAGCGAGGACGCGATCCCGCCGGCCGCCGCAGCTCGTACTCCACCTCCTCCGCCGACGCGCTCCCCGGCACCGCCACCCGCGCGCCCGTCGCCGTGAACCCGAACCGCCGGTAGAAGGCCGCCGCCCGCGCGTTCTCCTCGTGCACGTACAGCCGCACCCGCCCGACCACCGGCTCCGCCAGCGACCAGGACCACTCCACGCCCGCCCGGAACAGCGCGTCGATCACGCCCGTCCCGCGCGCCCCGGGGCGTACGTACACCCCCACGACGTGCGTCTGCTCCACCTTCGCCGCCGCGCCGAACCGCACCTCGTCCGAGGGCCGCTCCACGAGCAGCGTGATCGTGCCCGCCCAGGTGCCGTCCGGCCCCTCGGCCACGAACTGCCGCACCGCCCCGTCGCCGTCCCCCGACGAGGCCTCCGCCCGCTCCCGCCAGAACGCGTCGGGCCGCCCGGCGGCCGCCTCGTACGTGTCGAGGAACGCCAGGTGCGCGACCGGGTCCCGGAGGGCGGCGAGACGGATCTCGCGGGCCTTCTCCCACTCGTCGGCGCGGATGACACGTATCAGATGGTCCATGGACCCGATCCTGACGACGAGCACACGCTCCTGACAAGGCATTTCCCGAGCCGCCGCCCCCGCCCCCGCCGTCCCGCCCGTCGTACCCCGGTACTACGCCCGGCCCCCCGCACACCACCCCGGTCCGACGCCCCGCCCCCGCCCGCCTCCTAGCGTCGGAGGCATGATCCGAGCAGAGAACCTCACCAAGCGGTACGGGGACAGGACCGTCGTCCGGGACCTCAGTTTCACCGTCCACCCGGGCACCGTCACCGGCTTCCTCGGCCCCAACGGCGCCGGGAAGTCCACCACCCTCCGCATGATCCTCGGCCTCGACGCCCCGACCCGCGGCCGCGCCACCGTCGACGGGCGCCCCTACGCCCACCACCGTGCCCCGCTCGCCCGCGTCGGCGCCCTCCTCGAAGCCCGCTCCGCGCACCCGGGCCGGTCCGCCCACCACCACCTCATGGCCCTCGCCCACACCCACGGCATCCCCCGCGCGCGCGTGGAGCGGGTCCTCGCCCTCACCGGCCTCACCCACGTCGCCCGCAAGCGCGTGAAGGGCTTCTCCCTCGGCATGGGCCAGCGCCTCGGCATCGCCACTGCCCTCCTCGGCGACCCGGCCGTGGTCGTCCTCGACGAACCGGTCAACGGCCTCGACCCCGAGGGCGTCCTCTGGATCCGCACCCTCCTCAAGTCCCTGGCCGCCGAGGGCCGCACCGTCCTCTTCTCCTCCCACCTCATGAGCGAGACGGCCCTCACCGCCGACCACCTGATCGTCATCGGCAAGGGCCGGCTCCTCGCCGACACCACGGTCGACGCGCTCGTACGGTCCTCCGGCGGCGCCTCCGTCAAGGTCGTCACCCCCGAGGCGGACCGACTGCGGGCCCTGCTCCCGCCCGGCGCCCGGGTCACCGCCGAAGCCCCGGACACCCTGCTCGTCACCGGCCTCGACGCACCCGGGATCGGCCGCGCGGCCGCCGCCCACGCCCTGCCCCTCCACGAACTCACCCCGCAGGCACCCTCCCTGGAGCAGGCCTTCATGGACCTCACCCGCGACGCCGTCGAGTACCGGACAGAGCACCGACCCGAGCACCAGGGAGCCGCCGCGTGACCACCACGACCACCCGGACCCCCGTCTCCGGAATCACCCCCGCCCGGGTCCTCCGCTCGGAGTGGCACAAGCTGTGGACGGTCCGCTCCACCTGGATCACCGTCCTCACCGCCGTCGCGTGCCTCCTGGGCGTCGGCGTCCTCATGGGCGCCACCTACACCTCCGACGGCGGCGACTCCGACGTCGACACCGTCGTCCTCACCCTCTACGGCTCGCAGCTCGGCGGCATCGCCCTCGCCGTCCTCGGCATCCTCGTCACCGCCGGCGAGTACGCGACGGGCACGGTCCGCGCCTCCCTGACCGCCGTCCCCCGCCGCCTCCCCGTCCTGTGGGCGAAGGCCGCCGTCCACACCGCCGTGGTCTTCGCCGTCTCCCTGACGACGGCCCTCCTGACCTTCCTCACCGCCCAGGTCTTCCTCGGCGACACCGACCAGGCCGCCTCCCTCACCGACGACGGCGTTCTCGCCGCCGTCGCGGGCAACGCCGCCGGCGTCACCCTCCTCGGCGTGATCGCCCTCGGCCTCGGCGCCGCCCTCCGCTCGGTGCCGGGCGCGATCGGCGCCTTCGTCGGCGGGGTCCTGATCGTCCCCGAGGTCCTCGGCATGCTCCCGTACGAGGCGGTGGACACGGCCCTCCGGTACTTCCCCACCCAGACCGCCGGCGTCCTCGGCTCCTCGACCGCGCTCCCGGGCGCCGCCTCCCCCGGAGCGGCCCTCCTGGCCCTGCTCCTGTGGGCGGCCGCGGCCCTGGCCGTCCCCGCCCTGTTGCTCAAGCGCCGGGACGTATGAGGAAGATGACGGCGTGACGACGGAGACGGAAGCACACTGGAGCACGGGCGGGCGTACGGACACGGGGACGGGCCTCAGCCGCCACGTCGACCGCCTCCTCACGCGCGTGCGTGCCTTCGACGCCCGCCACCCCCGCCCCTGGGACACGGCGGTGGCGTCCTGCTGGACCGTGGCGGCGCTCGTGGACGCGGCGGGCGGCTGGCGGAACACCGCCCCGGACCCCACCCTGCCGGCCTGGCTCGTGACCGTCCTCAGCCTGGCCCTGACCGTGCCGTTGTACTGGCGCCGCCGCCACCCCACGACCGCCCTGGCCGTGATGGCGGGCGCGGCGCTCGTCAGCGACGCCTCGGGCGCTTTCCTTCAGGCCTCGTACCTCCAACTGCTCCCGGTCTTCCACATCGCGCTGCTCCGCCCGCCCCGCGCCCTCCTGCGGGCCCTCGCCCTGCTCCTGCCGCCGCTGGTGACCGGGGCCGTCCGCTTCGCCCCGGGGAGCTGGGACCAGCGGGTCGTCCCCACCCTGTGGGCGTACGCGCTCGTCGCCCTCCTCGGCATCACGGTCCGTTCCCGCAAGGAGCACACGGCGGGCCTCGTGGACCGGGCCCGCCGCCTGGAGATCGAACGCGACCAGGAGGTCCGGCTCGCCGCGGCGGCCGAACGGACCCGCATTGCCCGCGAGATGCACGACATCATCGGCCACAACCTCTCGGTCATCACCGGCCTGGCGGACGGCGGCCGGTACGCGGCGGCCAAGAGCCCCGAGCGCGCCGTCCAGGCCCTCGACGCCATCGGCACGACGAGCCGCGAGGCCCTCGCCGACCTCCGCCGCCTCCTGGGCGTCCTGCGCGACGACGAGCAGGAGGCCGTACGGGACCCCCAGCCGACCCTCGCGGACCTGGACGCCCTGCTCACCGGCGTACGCGAGGCAGGCCTGCCGGTACGGCTCCGCACCCACGGCGAACCCCCGTCCCCGCCCCTGTCCCCCGGCGCCCAGTTGACGGTCTACCGGGTGGTGCAGGAAGCCCTGACGAACACCCTCAAACACGCGGGCCCCACCGCGAGCGCGACCGTGCTCCTGACGTACGCCCCCGGGGAGGTACGGGCGGAGGTCACGGACACGGGAACGGGCGCCGCCCACGTCCCCCGGGGGCAGGGCCAGGGCCTCACCGGAATGCGCGAGCGCGCGGCCCTCTACGACGGCACACTCGACTGCGGCCCGTCGGCGGCCGGCGGCTGGGCCGTCCGGCTCCGCATCCCCCTGCGAACCCCCCGGGAGGTCTCCCCCTCGTGACGACCGTTCTCATCGCGGACGACCAGCCGATGCAGCGCTTCGGCTTCCGCATCCTGCTGGAGAGCCAGGACGACATGACCGTCGTCGGCGAGGCGTCGAACGGCGCCGAGGCGGTCCGCCTGGTCGACGGCCTGCGCCCCGACGTCGTCCTGATGGACATCCGGATGCCGGGCCTCGACGGCATCGAGGCGACCCGCCGCATCATCGCGACGGGCGCCCGCACCCGCGTCCTGATCGTCACCACCTTCGACCTGGACGAGTACGCGTACGACGGCCTGCGCGCCGGCGCCAGCGGCTTCCTGGTGAAGGACGCCCAGCCGGAGGAGCTCCTCGCGGGCGTCCGCGCGGTGGCCGCCGGCGACGCGGTCGTGGCCCCGAGCCTCACCCGTCGCCTCCTGGACACCTACGTCCACCACCTGCCGGTGTCCCCCACGCACGGGCCCCGCCCGGAGGATCCGCGCCTCGCCGCCCTGACGGACCGGGAACGCGAGATCCTCACGGTCATCGGCCAGGGCTGGACGAACACCGAGATCGCCACCCGCCTCCACCTCGCGGAATCCACGGTGAAGACCCACGTGGGCCGCGTCCTCGCGAAGACGGGCGCCCGCGACCGCGTCCAGGCGGTCATCCTGGCGTACGACGCCCAACTCGTCACGCCGACCTGAAAGGGCGGTGGGGAAAAGGGGTCGTGAACGCAGGAAAGCCCCGCACCATAAAGGTGCGGGGCTTTCCCACAATGATTGTTCGGCAGTGTCCTACTCTCCCACAGGGTCCCCCCTGCAGTACCATCGGCGCTGAAAGGCTTAGCTTCCGGGTTCGGAATGTAACCGGGCGTTTCCCTAACGCTATGACCACCGAAACTCTATGAAGTTAACGAACTCAACCGGCACGGGAGTTCGTTGCTTCAGAACTAACACAGTGGACGCGAGCAACTGAGGACAAGCCCTCGGCCTATTAGTACCGGTCAGCTCCACCCCTTACGGGGCTTC
>NZ_JBIAEA010000003.1:636836-878743 GCF_042868165.1 Streptomyces sp. NPDC007872 | reverse complement strand
AATGCGGCATCGGGTTCGGGGGCGGTGGACTGGGCTGGTGTGCATGCCGGCAAGGGGCATCGGACGACGTCCCTGCCCACCTACCCCTTCAACCGGCAGCGCTACTGGGTCTCCCCGCCCCCGCCCGCCCCCGACCCCACCATCCCGAACCATCCGCAGGACCCGCATGACCCGCATGACCCGCAAGACGGGCAACACCCGCACCACAGGAACGAGAGGCACCAGCACCATGGCTAGCGAATACGGACTGAAGCGTCACTTCAACGGCGACGCGGCCCGCCTCATCGGCGGCAGGATCCGGGCCGTCCACCCCGGCTTCGACGTGGAGGACTATGCGGCCGAAGTCGAGGAGCGCATCGTCGGACTGGAGCTGAAGGACCGCGTCATGGTCCTCGCGGAGGGGCTGCGGACGCGGCTCCCCGAGGACTACACGGCGGCCGTGCCGATCCTCCTCGCCATCCTCGAGGACGAACTCGCCGAGGGCGAGGGCATGTTCAACACCAGTTGGTTCCTCATGCCGGTGGCCCGCTTCGTCGAGGAGTACGGCCTCGACCACCCCGGGCCGTCCCTCGACGCCATCGAGGAGATCACCAAGCGGCACACCGGCGAGTACGCCGTCCGGCCCTACCTCGAGCAGCACTACGAGCTGACGATGGCCCGCGTCGCCCGCTGGGCCGTCAGCCCCAGCCACAACGTGCGCCGGCTGGCCACCGAGGGCATCCGCTCCCGGCTGCCCTGGCACCGCACGCTCACCGTCTTCGTCAAGGACCCGCACCCGGTCCTGGAGATCCTCGAACCGCTGCGCAGCGACTCCTCCGAGTACGTGCGCAAGTCCGTCGCCAACAACCTCAACGACATCTCCAAGGACCACCCCGAGGTCGCGCTCGCCACCGCGCTGCGCTGGCTGGAGGAGAGCCCCACCCCCGAGACCCGCTGGATCGTCAAGCACGGCCTGCGCACCCTCGTGAAGAAGGGCGACCAGCAGGCCCTGGCCCTCCTCGGGGCGACCGGCGGCGAGCACGTGCTCGTGCCCCGGCTGCGGATCTCCCCGGACGCGGTCACCGTCGGCGACACCCTCGTCATCGACTTCGACATCGAGAACACCGACGACCGCCGGCACAGCATCGCCGTCGACTACGTGGTGCACCACGTCCGCAAGAACGGGCGCAGCATCCCCAAGGTCTTCAAGCTGACCACGCTCGAACTCGGCCCCGGCGAGAAGCGCAGGCTGGAGAAGTCCCACCCGATCCGGGAGGTCCAGACGCGCACGTACTACCCCGGCGAGCACGCGGTCGACATCCAGGTGAACGGCCTCGTGCGGGCCACCGGCCACTTCGGGCTGCGCACGTGAGCGCCCGCCGGATCACCCTCAGGGCCGCCGACCCGCTGGTCGCCGACCACCGGATCGGCGGCGTCCCGGTCGTCCCCGCCGCCGTGCAGATCGACGCGCTGCTCTCCGCCGGTGACGCCGACCGGCCCGACCGGGTGTGGAGGCTGGAGCAGCTCGCGTTCAAGGCGCCGCTGACCGTCCCCGGCCCCGAGGCCGGCATCGAGGTGGCGGAGGCCGGGGACGGCCGGTACGCGGTCCGCTCCGTGCCGTCCGCGCCCGGCGAACGGCCGGTCGAGCACAGCGTCGCCCGCGTGACCGGTACGCCGCTCCCGCCGCCCCGCTACGTCGACGTGGCCGGGCTCGGGGCGGGCTGCACGCAGCGGGTCCCGCTGGCGGACGTGGCGGCCTGGCGGGACGCGAGCGGCATCGCGTACGGGCCCGCCTACCGGGTCGTCCGGTCGGCGCACCGGGGCCCCGGCCGCATGCTGCTGATGCTCCGCGCCGAGGAGGGCGCGGACGGCGGGGCGGTGCCCCCGTTCGTACCGCCGCCGCTGCTCGACAGCGTCTTCCAGGCGCTCGGCATGCTCGACGACGGCTCGGCCGGGGCGTGCCTGCCCTGGTACGTCGACCGGTTGGTGGCCCGCCGCCGGATCTCCGGCACGGTGATCGCCCTGGTGGAGCGGGACGAACCCGCCGGGACCGCCACCGGTGCCGCGTCCGGGGGCGTCGTGCGCGGCCGGGCCGTGGTCTGCAACCAGCAGGGGGAGGTGCTCCTGGAACTGGACCGGATCACCCTCAAGGCCGCGGGACCCGCGGCATCCGCCGCGGCGTCCCGGCCGGCCGGCGCCGCCGTGGCGCCCGCCGCGACCGGCGCCGCCGCCCCGGCGCCCGCCGGGGGCGCCCCGGCCGGGGCCGGGCGGGCACCGGCGGTGGTCCCGGTGACCGAGACCCTGGTCTGGCGCGAGGCCGCCCCGGCCCCTGCCACCGGCCCCGCCGCCCCGGCCCTGGCAACCGCCCCGGCCACCGTCCCCGAGGAAGCGGCCGACGCCGGCCCCGCGACCCGCGCCGAGGGCACCGTCCTGCTGGTGGCGGCACACAGGGCACACACGGCCCGCACGATCGAAGGCCGTCCCGTCCTCCACCTGACGCCCGAACGGCTCGCCGAGGAGGGCCTCGACGCCCTGCCGGAGGGCACCGTCCTGCGGGACGTCGTCTACGTGGCCCCCGACGGGCCGGTCGCGGCGGACGACGCGGCGGCGGCGACCCGGGCCCTCCAGGACGTCTTCGCCCTGGTCCGCCGGCTCGCCTCCCGCCCGCCCATGCCCGACCTGCTGATCGTCACCGGCACCGCGCACGCGGTGGCCGAGGGGGAGGCCGTCGACCCCTTCATGACGGCCCTGTGGGGCCTCGGCCGCACCCTGCGCGTCGAGCACCCCCGCACCAGGATCCGCCTGGCCGACCTCGGCTCCGGCCGGGGCCGGGCGGCGGAGGCGGAGGGCGACGACGGCGCCGCCCTCCGGGAGGCACTGCGCCGGGACGGCGCGGAACTCGCCCTCCGGGACGGCACCTGGTACGAACCCTTCCTGCTGCCGGCGCCACCGGCGCCCGCCCGCGAAGTGCGGTACCGGGGCGGCCGGTTCCTGATCACCGGCGGCATGGGCGGCATCGGCCTGCGCGTCGCGGAGTTCCTCGCGGACGAGGGCTGCGCCCGACTGACCCTGGTCGGGCGGACCGTCCCGGAACGGGGCGAGGCCCGCGAGCGCCTCGACCGGCTCGCCGGGCGCTGCGACCTCGACGTCGTCGCCGCCGACGTGCGCTCCCTCGGCACGGTGCTGTCCGGCCCCTTCGACGGGGTGTTCCACGCGGCGGGCGTACTGCGCGACGGGCTCGCCCGCAGCCTGACGCCGGACCGGGTGGACGCCGTCCTCGGCCCCAAGGTCGGCGGTGCGCACGCCCTCGCCGACCTCGTCTCGGGCGGCGAACACCCGGGCTTCGTCGTCCTGTTCTCGTCGATCGCGGCCGTCCGGGCCAACCTCGGCCAGAGCGCCTACGCGGCGGCCAACGGCTACCTGGACGGCTACGCCGCCCGCCGGCGCTCCGAGGGCCTGCCCTGGTACAGCCTCGGCTGGGGCCTGTGGACGGTCGGCATGGGCGAGGCCGTCGCCCCCGCGGCCGCCGCGCACGGCGTCGCCGCGCTCACCGCGGACGACGGCGTCGCCCTGCTCCGCACGGCCCTGGGCCGCCCGCCCGCGCACTACGTACTCTCCGCCGCGAACGCGAAGGACGCACCCATGACCGCTGTCACGCCCGACGCCGGCCTCTGGCCGTCACTCACCCTCGCCCTCCGGAAGGTCCTGCACGTCGACTCGGTCTCCGCCGAGGACGACCTGCTGGAGCTGGGCCTCGACTCCATGATGGCCGTCGAACTGGCCGCCTCGCTGGCCTCCGACGGGCTCGACGTGGACCCGATGGTGTTCTTCGAGCAGACCCGGGTCGGCACGCTCCTCACCCACCTGGAGGGCCTGCCGCGTGCCGCCGCCCCGGCGGCCCCGGCCGCGCAGGCGCCCCGCACGTCGCCCTACGAGGCCCCGTCGGCCCCGGCCCCCGTCGCGTCCGCCCCGGCCCCCGCCCCGGCGAGCGCCGTGCGCGCCCCGGCGCGGCCGTCCCTCCCGGAGCCCGCCCCCGTCCGGGCCGCCGACGGCTTCGTGCCCGACTGGGACCGCTTCCGGGACACGGAGCCCGCCCCCGCGCCCCGGCCCGCCCCGGCCCCCGTGCCCGCCCGGGCGGCGTCCCCCCGGACGGCCCCCGCCCCGGCGCCCGCCGCCCGGCCCGCCCCCGGCGCGGAGCCGGCCGCCGCGGCCCGCGTCCCCCGCCGCACCCTGCCCGGCCGGCTGGCCGACGCCCCGCACGGCACCTTCCTCGACCGCCGCATCGACGCGCTCTCGGGCGACGACCGCGGGATCGTCGCGAGGGGCGAGTACTTCTACGAGCCGGTGATCGAGGAGGCGTCGGGCTCCCGCATCAAGTTCGACGGCCGCTGGTTCCTGAACTTCGCCTCGTACAGCTACCTCGGGCTCATCGGGCACCCCTACATCGACGACCAGGCGCTGCGCGCCGTCGAGCGGCACGGGACCGGCGCGCACGGCGTACGGCTGCTGGCCGGCACCCTGCACCTGCACCGCGAGCTGGAGCTGGCGCTCGCCCGCTTCCTCGGCGCGGAGGACGCCATCGTGTTCTCCAGCGGCTACATGGCGAACGTGGCCACGGTCGGCGCCCTCGTCGGCCCCGGCGACACCGTCATCGGCGACGTCTACAACCACGCCAGCATCCTGGACGGGTACCGGCTGTCCGGCGCCAAGGTCGTCACCTACGCCCACAACGACCTCGCCGACCTCGAACGCGCCCTGCGCAAGGCGGGCGACGGCGGCCGCCTGGTGGTCACGGACGCGGTGTTCAGCATGGACGGAGACGTGGCGGACCTGCCCGGCATCCTGGAGCTGTGCGAGCGGTACGACGCCCCGCTCATGGTCGACGAGGCGCACAGCCTCGGCGTGCTGGGCGACACCGGACGCGGCGTCACCGAGCACTTCGGCATCGACCCGGACCGGGTCCACGTCAAGATGGGCACGCTCTCCAAGACCGTGCCGAGCGCGGGCGGCTACGTCGCCGGCTCGCGCGACCTGGTCTTCGCCCTGAAGAACAACGCGCGCGGCTGGATGTTCTCGGCGGCGGCGACGCCCGCCCAGGTGGCCGCCGCCAAGGCCGCCGTCGAGGTGATGGCCGCGGCGCCGTCCCTCACCCGCGAACTGCGGGCCAGGACCACGAGGTACCGCGACCGGATGCACGCCCTGGGCTTCGACACGCTCGCCAGCGAGACGCCCGTCGTGCCCCTCGTCTGCGCCGACGCCGACCAGGCCGTGGAGATGGCGCGGCTGTGCCAGCTCGACGGGCTCTTCGTCCAGCCGATCGTCTACCCGGCCGTGCCGCGGACCCTTCCCCGGCTGCGGACGATCGTCAACCTCAGCCACACGGACGCCGACCTGGACGCGGCGGCCGTCACGCTCGAGAAGGCCGGCCGCGCCTGCGGCCTCATCCGCTGACCGACGGACCGGCCCACCGGCCGGCACACCGACCGACCGACGCACCGACCGATGCACCGCGAGCAAGGGGGATCCGACCATGACCGACACCACGGCGTTCTTCGGAGCGGTTCTGAAGACCATCGCCTCCACCCGCAACAACGGCAGCGACCCGGCGGCGTTCGCGTCCGGCGTGGCCGAGCCGGCGGCGCGCATCCGCGCGCTGGAGAAGGAGATCGGCGAGAGGGGCCTGACCCCCGCCGAGGCCGAGGAGATCCTCCACCTGCTGGAGACGACGCTGCGCACCAAGCGCACGCCCGACGAGGAGCGCGAGTACTACCTCCAGTACATCGAGAAGGCGTCCGGCGTCAGCCGCGCCTCGCTCGGAGTGGCCGGCTGGTGAGCGCCTCCCGTCTCGCGTGGTTCAGCCACGAGATCTGCTTCTGGCACGACCCCGGCGCCGGTTCGGGATACGTGCCGGTCGGGCCGGGCGTCGAACCGCTGCGGCAGTTCGCGGTCGACCCCGACCTGCGGCGTGCCGAGGGGCTGGTCAAGGCGACCGGGGTGATGGACCACTACACCGCCCACACCCCGGCGCCCGCCACCGACGAGGAACTGCTCCTCGTGCACGCGCCCGGCCACGTCGAGCGGGTCGAGGCCGCCTCGGCGGCCGGCGCGGGCGACGCCGGCGTGTACGCGCACGTCAACTACCACAGCGCGCGGGCGGCCAGGCTCGCCGCCGGCGCCTGCGTCCAGGCCGCGACGGGCGTCCTGGACGGCCGGTTCGACCGCGCCTACTGCCTGGTGCGCCCGCCCGGCCACCACGCCGAACCCGACCGGGCGATGGCGCTGTGCCTCTACAACAACCTGGCGGTGGCCGCCCGCGCGGCCCGGCGCCACGGGGCGCGGCGGGTGCTGATCCTCGACTGGGACGTCCACCACGGCAACGGCATCCAGCGCACCTTCTACGAGGACCCCGACGTCCTGTACGTCTCCGTCCACCAGGACGGGCTGTTCCCGGCCGCGTCCGGTCTCGTCGGGGAGACCGGCGCCGGCGCGGGGGCGGGCAGCACGCTCAACGTGCCGCTGCCCGCCGGCTCCGGCCACGGCGCCTACCTGGCCGTCGTGGAGCGGATCGTGGAGCCCGCGGCCCGCGCCTTCGCCCCCGACCTGATCCTGGTGGCGGCGGGCGTGGACGCGGGCGGCCACGACCCGATGGGCCGGATGATGTGCACCAGCCGGACCTTCCACGCCATGGCCTCGGCGATGTGCCGGCTCGCCGACGAACTGACCGGCGGCCGGGTGGTGTTCGCGCACGAGGGCGGCTACTCGGCGTGGTACCAGCCGATGCTGGTGCTGGGCACGGCCACCGGGATCGCCGGACTGCCGGCGCCCGAGGACCCGTTCCTGCACTCCCTGGAGCACCTTCCGGGGCAGCGCCTCCAGCGCCACCAGGAGCGGGTGGTCCGGCACCTGGAGGAGCACCACCCGCTGCTGGCCGGCCGCCCGGCCGGCGGGCGGCCCGTGACGGCCGGGCACGCCGTGTCCGGGGACGCGGGGCCCGGATGAGCGGCTGGTGGATGAGGGCGGGCAGCGGCGCCCGCCGTACGGCCGCCGGCGGCCCGGGGCCCGCGCCCCGGGCCCGCCCGCGGTTCCGGCTCGTGGCGCTCCCGCACGCCGGCGGGTGGCCGTCCGCGTTCCGCTCCTGGTGGCAGGTGCTGCCCGACGACGTCGAGTGCGTCGTGGCCCAGATGCCCGGCCGGGGCGCACGCGTCAACGAGCCGCTGGTGAACCGGGTCGAGCCGATGGTCGACGCCCTCGCCCGCGAACTGGCCGAGCTGGAGCCGCTGCCGTACGCGGTCGTCGGACACAGCTTCGGCAGCGTCCTCGGGTACGAGCTGACCCGCGCCATGGAGGCGAAGGGACTGCCCCCGGCGCTGCTCGCCGTGTCGGCGCGGCAGCCGCCGTGCTTCCCCAGCGAGCCGCCCTTCGCGCACCTGCGGACCGACGCGGAGCTGCTGGAGCACCTGACGGACATCGGCGGGATGTCACCGGGGCTGAGGGAACGCGCCGACCTGATCGGCCCGTCGCTCCGGGCGATCCGCGCCGACCTGGAGGCGATGGAGACGTACCGGCGGCCCCGCTCCGGCGTCCGCGTCCCGATCCTCGCCCTGGGCGCGGTGGACGACCCGGTGGTGATCGGCGACCGGATGCACCTGTGGTCGCTGGAGACCTCCGGCGGCTTCGCCCACCGGACGTTCACCGGAGGCCACTTCTACCTGTACGCCCCCGCCAACGCGGCGGCCGTGGCGGCGCTCCTGCTGCCCGCCCCCGCCCCCGCCGCCGCGCCGCCCCCGGCGGCGGTGCCCCCCGATCCCCTGTCCGGCGTCCGAGCCGGACACCGATGAACACGACCCCGAAAGGACCCCCCTTGACCACCAACGTCGACACCCCTGCACAGGCAGGGCCACGCGAGTGGCTGGGGCTGGCAGTCCTGGCACTGCCGACCCTGCTGCTCTCCATCGACGTGAGCGTGCTGCACCTCGCCGTGCCGCACATCGGCGCGGCCCTGGACCCCTCCGCCTCCCAGATGCTGTGGATCATCGACATCTACGGCTTCCTGATCGCGGGCTTCCTGGTGACCATGGGCACCCTGGGCGACCGGATCGGCCGCCGGAAGCTGCTGCTGATCGGCGCGGCGGCGTTCGGCGTCGCCTCGCTGGCCGCCGTCTTCGCCGACGGTCCGGCCACGCTGATCGCGGCGCGGGCGGCGATGGGTCTGGCCGGGGCCACGCTGATGCCCTCCACGCTCGCCCTGATCATGAACATGTTCCACGACGCCCGGCAGCGCGGTGTGGCGATCGCCGTCTGGGTCACGATGTTCTCCGTGGGCATCGCGCTCGGCCCGGTGGTCGGCGGCGCCATGCTGGAGTACTTCTGGTGGGGCTCGGTCTTCCTGCTCGGCGTGCCGATCATGGCGCTGCTGCTGGTGGCCGGTCCGCTGCTGCTCCCGGAGTACCGCGACGAGGAGGCCGGCGGCCTCGACCTGACGAGCGCCGCGCTGTCGCTGGCCGCGATCCTGCCGGTGATCTACGGCCTGAAGGAGATTGCCAACGACGGGTTCGGGGCGGTGCCGGTCGCCACGCTCGTCGTGGGCCTGGTCGTCGGGGTGCTCTTCGTCCGCCGGCAGCGCTCCCTGGAGAGCCCGCTGATGGACCTGGCGCTCTTCCGCACCCCCACGTTCCGCACCGCGCTGGTGACGCTGCTGCTCAGCATGCTCGTGGCGGGCGGGACGTACCTGATGGTGACGCAGTTCCTCCAGCTCGTCGGCGGCCTGACGCCGATGAAGGCCGGTCTGTGGCTGCTGCCGGCGGCGTTCGCGCTGATCGTCACCGCGGTGGTGTCGCCGATGGCGGCGAGCCGCTTCCGCCCCGCGTACGTGGTCGCGGCCGGCCTGGCCGTCTCCGCGGTCGGCCACCTGACGTTGTTCCTGGCCGACAGCTCCTCGGGCATCGCCCAGGTGGTGACCGGCTTCGCCTTCGTGTACGCGGGCGGCGGCCCGCTGATCGCGCTGGGCACCGACATCGTGGTCGGGTCGGCCCCGCCGGAGCGGGCCGGCGGGGCGGCGGCCCTGTCGGAGACCAGCACCGAGCTGGGCATGGCGCTGGGCGTGGCGCTGCTCGGCAGCCTCGGCGCCGCCGTGTACCAGGCGGGGGTGAAGGTCCCCGAGGGGGCTCCGGAGTACGCCGGGGACACGCTGGCCGGCGCCGTGGAGGCCGCGCGGGGCCTGCCCGCGGAAGCGGCCTCCGGCCTGCTGGCCTCCGCGCGGGACGTCTTCACCGACGGCCTGAACATCGTCGGCGGCATCGGGGCGCTCGTGGCGGTCGCCTCGGCCGTGCTGGTGGCCGTCGTCGTGAAGCTGCCCCCGACGGGCGCGGGCGAAGGCGCCGACGAGACCGAGGGCCCGGCCGACGTGGCCGCGCCCGTCGGTGCGGAGGGCTGACGGAAGCACCCCCCGTACCGCCCGGAAGGGCCGCCCCGGGTCCGGCCCGCGTCACGAGGACGCGGGCCGGACCCGTCGTGCGCGGGCACCGGACGCGGCACTCGCTCGTCACCCGATCCCCTCCTGGTAGGCGTCGACGTACTCGCCCGACGGGGGGATGGGCGTGATGACGTCCACCAGGACGCCGTCCGGGCCGGCCACGATGAAGTGGCGCTGCCCGAACGCCTCGCTGCGCAGGTCGAGTTCGACCGGCAGGCCCGCCTCCCGCACCAGTCGCGCGTACTCGGCGTCGACGTCGGCCACCTCGAAGTTGAGGAGGAGGCCCGCGGCGGGCCGGCGGTACCCCTCGGGCACGGTGGGGTGGCCCGCGGCGACCAGGGCCAGTTCGTGGTGCGGCGGCTCGGGCCGGCGCAGGCTGACGTACCAGTCGCTCGTGTAGGTCGTCTCGAACCCGAAGTGCGTGCGGTAGAAGGCGACGGACTCGTCGATCTGCTCGGTGCAGAGGACCGGATAGAAGCTGGTCAGGGCGGAGGACGTCATGGCGGCACCGTTCTGCGCGGGGGATCGGTCGTTCCGTCTCAACGAGCCCCGCGCCCCCGCGTCACGCCGGCGCGTGACGCCCCCGCCGGTCGCTCGTTGTACCACCAGGAGTCACATTGACATACCGCCAGTATGCCTTTAGCGTCATCCGACATACCGTAGGTACGTGAGCGGAGCCCCCTCCATGCTGACCAGCTTCTGTCCGGTGATCTGCACCTCGCGCATGGACGAGACCCGCGGCTTCTACGCGAGACTCTTCGGCTTCACCGCCGCGCACACCACCCCGTGGTACGCGCCCCTGGTCCGGGACGGGCACCGGCGGCACGAACTCGCCCTCCTCGACCACACCCACCCCTCGCTGCCCGAGCCCCTCCGTACGCCCGTGCGCGCGCTGCGGCTCACCCTGGCCGTGGCGGACGGGGACGAGGCGTGGGAGAGGCTGGCCGCCCACGGGGCCGTGGAGGCCGTGGAGTACGGGGGCCGGTGGCACGCCGTCGTCGTCGACCCCAACGGGGTCCGCGTCGACGTCGTGGCGGCCTGACCGGCGCGGGGCGCCCCCGGCGGGGGAGCGCCGCGGGCCGTCAACCGGCCCGCAGGGCCTCCAGTATCCGCGTCAGCGCCTGCCGGGTGGCCGCCAGGTCGGCGGCGTCCTCCGACGCGGCCAGCCACAGGGCGGCCTCGTTCATCGCGCCGGACAGCAGGTGCGTCAGCGGCGCCACCGGCTGGGCCGGGACGGTGCCCTCCAGGACGAGCGCGGTGAGGGCGTGGGCCAGGTGGCGGCCGGAGGTGGCCTCGGTCATCGCCCGCCAGCTCCGCCAGCCGAGCACCGCGGGTCCGTCCACCAGCATGATGCGCTGGACGGAGGGGTCCGTGGTGGCTTCCAGGAAGGCGTGGCAGCCGGCCGTGAGCTGGCTCCAGGAGTCCTCCTGGGCGTCGGCCGTCGCCGCGACACGGGTGGCGACCTCCTGCTGGACCTGTTCGAGGACCGCCCGGAAGAGCGCGGCCTTGCCGCCCTCGAAGTGGTGGTAGAGCGCCCCCTTGGTGACGCCGGCGGCTTGGACGACCTCCGACAGGTGGACGGATGCGTATCCATGGGCGGAGAAGAGCCGCCGGCTCTCGCGCACCAGGGTCTGCCGGGTCTGTTCGCGCTGCTGTGCCCGGACCCCGGTCCTCATCGTGCACCCCCGTCTCGACCTGCCGAAACCTCCCGCACACGGTACTTCGTGACCCGTCGGACCGGCGACCGCGTTCCACGGCGCCCGGCCTCCCCGAGGCGGAGCCGCACGGGCGGCGCACCTGAGTCGCCGTCAGCCGTGCCAGGAGTATGTCACTTCGAGCCATTCGGTGGAATATGCGTTCCCCGCCCGGTGAAACCACCCTATTATCCCCCGGAGCAGCGGCCGACAGCCCCTGCGAGCGCGCGACGTGCGGAGGCATCCGGCGCCACCGACACCCCCACCACCCACCCCCCACACCTGGACGCGACGGAAGACATGACCGAGGTGCCGGCACCGGTCCACGAGGGCACCCGCCCCGGCATACCCGCCCCCGGGGAATGCCACCTCTGGCACGTCCCCGTCCGGGCACGCCCGGACTGGTACGCCCTCCTCGACCGGCAGGAGCGTGCCTCCGCCGCCCGCTTCACCCGGGCCCCCGCACGCGACGTCTTCCTGACCTCCCGCGCGGCCCAGCGCCTCGTCGGCGCCCACTACCTGGGCGTGCCGCCCCACGCCGTCGCGGTCCGGCGCGACTGCGTCCACTGCGCGACCGAGCCCCCCGTCCCGCACGGCCGGCCGCGCTTCGCGCACGGCACGCCGCCCCCGGTCGACTACTCGGTGTCGCACACGGAGGAGCACCTGCTCGTCGCCGTGACCGGGCACGGCGTGGTCGGCGTCGACATCGAGGCCCGCGGCTCCCTCCGGAACCTCGACGTCCTCCCCGGGGCGGTGCTGACGCCGGCCGAGCGGGAGCACTTCACGGCCCTGCCCGCCCACGAACGGCCCGACTGGCTGCTGACCGCCTGGACCCGCAAGGAGGCGGCGATGAAGCTCACCGGCCTCGGCCTGCGCGCCGCCCCCCGCCACCTCGACGTACGCGGCCCGCGGGTGACCGCGGGCCCGGTCCCCGGATGGCCGGACACCCCCGTCCACCTCTACGCCCTGCCGGCCCCCGAGGCCCACGCGGCGGCCCTCGCCTCGACCGTTCCGATCACCGACCTCCGCACCCACACCCTGCCGGAGCCCCGCACCTGCGCCCCCTGAACCGCCGGACACCCCCTAGGAACCGCCGGACACCCCCTCCCCCTTGTTCAGCTCCCCGAGCAGCTTCCAGGTGCGGCGCCGGTCCTCCTCGCCGTTCACCTCCGTCGCGGTGAACACCACCTCCGTCGCCCCCGCCTCGCGGTAGCGCCGTATCCCCGCGGCGACGGTCTCCTCGTCGCCGATCAGGGCCAGGTCGGCGGCCCGTTCGGCCCCCGAGAGCCCGATCACCCGCTGGTAGGAGGGGATCCGCTCGTAGAGCGCGAGGGCCTCGGCCGCGGCCTCCCGCACGGCGTCCGCGTCGGACGTCACCACGCCCGGCACGAGGGCCACGACCCGGGGCGCGGGACGGCCCGCCGCCTCGGCGGCGGCCCGGAGCGCCGGGACGACGTGCTCGGCGAGCGCCCGGGGGCCGGCCAGGAACGGCAGGATGCCGTCGGCGAGTTCACCGCTGACCCGCAGTGCCTGCGGCCCCATCGCGGCGACCAGGACCGGCACCGGCGGCTCGGCGCCCGGCACCGACGCCGGGTAGGGGGTCGTGGCGGTCAGGAGCTCCCCGTGGAAGTCGGCGCTGCCCGTTTCGAGCAGCGGGCGCAGAGCGGTCAGGAACTCCCTGAGCAGCCCGATCGGCCGCTCGTACGGGAGGCCGAAGCCGGTCTCGGTCAGATGACGGGTGCCGAGGGCGAGCCCGAGGTGGTAGCGGCCGCCGGTGGCGGCCTGCGCCGTCTGCGCCTGGGACGAGACGAGCAGCGGGTGCCGGCCGAAGACCGGGATCGCCGCCGTCCCGACCTGGAGGCCGGGCACCTCGCGCCCGACGATCGCGGCGAGCGAGGGCGAGTCGTACGCGAAGGACTGGCCGAACCACGCGGAGTGCAGGCCGGCGTCGCGCGCCTCCCGCGCGAGCCGCACCGTGTCGTCGATCGGAAGCTGACGTGAGGTCGAGCCGAGCGTTGCTCCGAGAGTCATGCACCCGGCAACGGGCCCTTCCCGGACCGGCATTCCCGATCCCGTGTGACAAACGTGTGTCGAGAGGCCGGGGCCCGCCGCCCCACCGTCCGCCGCGCCCCGCGATGATGGGGGCATGAAGACTCTCGCCGAGGTGGACGCACTGGCCGACCGCGCGCACGCCGGACAGGTCGACAAGACCGGCGTCCCGTACGTCGAACACGTCCGCGCGGTCGCGGCCGGCCTGGCGCCCCTCGGCCCGGACCTGGCCATGGCCGGTCTGCTGCACGACGTCGTCGAGGACACCGACTGGACGGCGGAGCGGCTCCGCGCCGCCGGGGTCCCGGACCGGGTCGTCGCCCTCGTCGAAGCCGTCACCAACCGGCCCGACCTCACGTACGAGGAGAAGATCCGGCGGATCACCGCCGACCCCGACGCCACCCTCGTGAAGATCGCCGACAACGCGCACAACAGCCGCACCGACCGGTCCGCCGGGCTCCCGCCCGAGCAGCGGGAACGGCTCGCCGCCAAGTACCGCGCGGCCCGCGCCGTCCTCTGGCCCGCCGCCGACCCCGACCGGATCGCGACGATCCTGCGCGTGGTCAACCCGGACCTCCTGGCCGAACTCGACGGTCCCGCCCCGGACGCCCGCACGCCCTCCCGGCCCGCCGCCTCCTAGACCCGGTCCACCGCGGCCTTCCGCCGCTCCGACGGGGCGGGGCCGTCGTCCGGGGCGGCGGAGGAGGTGCGGACGACCAGGGCGAGGAGCGCGGCACCGGCGCAGGCGGTGCCGAGTACGAACCAGACCGGGTCGTAGCTTCCGAAGGCGTCGCGGGCGACGCCGCCGAGCAGGGCGGCCAGGGCGGCCCCGACCTGATGGGCGGCGTTGACCCAGCCGAAGACGATGGCGCCGTCGTCGCCGTAGAAGGTCCGGCACAGCGCGATGACGGGGGGCACGGTGGCGAGGTCGAGGAGGCCGAAG
Source organism: Streptomyces sp. NPDC007872 (assembly GCF_042868165.1). Classification (NCBI taxonomy): domain Bacteria; kingdom Bacillati; phylum Actinomycetota; class Actinomycetes; order Kitasatosporales; family Streptomycetaceae; genus Streptomyces; species Streptomyces sp. NPDC007872. The sequence goes on along the minus strand of NZ_JBIAEA010000003.1, from coordinate 864,606 downwards.
ACGACGACGAAGCCCGTCATGGCCGGGGTCACCGTGGCCGCCATCATGAGCGGGAGCAGCATCAGCAGCACGCCGCGCAGGGTGAAGCAGACGGCGAGCAGACGGCGGGGGTCCGCGCGGTCGGTGAGCCAGCCCGAGCCGATGGTGCCCGCGACGTTGAAGACGCCGATGAGGGCGAGCAGGGACGAGGCGGTCGTGACGGCCATGCCGTGGTCGTGGGCGGCGGGGGCGAAGTGGGTCCACATGATGCCGTTGGTGGTCGCGCCGCAGATCGCGAACAGGGCGGCGAGCAGCCAGAAGGGCGTGGTGCGGGCGGAGTCGCGGAGCACGACGAGGGTGCGGCGGGCGACGCCGCGGACCGGGGGCGGCTTGGCGACGAACCCGCTGCTCCCGTAGGGGCGCGCGCCGATGTCGGCGGGGTGGTCGCGCAGGACCAGCAGGACGAGCGGGACCACGGCCACCGCCGCGAGGGCCGGGCCGACCAGGGCGGGACGCCAGTCGTGGCGGTCGGTCGTCCAGGACAGGGCGGGCAGGAACACCATCTGTCCGAAGACGCTGCCCGAGGAGAGGATCCCGGTCACCAGACCGCGCCGGGTGGCGAACCAGCGGTGGGTGACGGTGGCCCCGAACGCCATGGCCGTGGAACCGGTGCCGAGACCGACCAGGAACCCCCAGAAGAGGGTGAACTGCCAGGGCGCGGTCATCACCGTGGTGAGCAGGGCGCCGGCCGCCACGGTGGCCAGGGCGGCGACCACCGTGCGCCGGATCCCGAAGCGGTCCATGAGGGCGGCGGCGAACGGCGCGGTGAGCCCGTACAGGACCATGTTCACCGCCGTGGCGACGCCGATGGTGCCGCGCGTCCAGCGGAACTCCTCCTGGAGCGGGTTCTGCAGGATGCCGGGCAGGGTGGAGAAGGAGCCGGCGACGACGATGACGAGCGTCGCCACGGCGGCCACCCACCAGGCGCGGTGGCCCGCGGACCGGGAGCCGGGATCCGTCCCGGACCCGGGACCGGAGCCCGGTCCGGGATCGGGAGCGAGGCGGTCGGCACGGTCCGGGGAATGCCGGAGATGTCCGGTGTTCGCTTCTTCCATGGGTCCCATCCTCGGAGGGGGACCGGTCCCGAACCACTGGCCGGATGGACGTAGAGTGAAAGGATCCGGCCATCAGGGGGTCGGCCATCGGGAGGGGGAGCGAGGACGTGCCGCACCGCGTGGTCACCCTGGTCCGTCCCGGGCTGCTGCCCATGGAACTGGGCATCGTCCACCGGCTCTTCGGAACGGCCGTCGACGCCGGAGGCCGACCGCTGTACTCGGTGGTGACCTGCGCCCCGGAGCCCGGCGAGCTGATCACGGACGCGGACTTCACCGTGAACGTCGCCCACGGCCCCCGCGCACTGGAACGGGCCGACACCGTGCTCGTCCCGGCCGCCACGGAGGACTACGGACCCCAGGAGCGGGGCCGGTTGTCGGAGCCCCTGCGCCGGGCGCTGGCGCACGTCCCGCGCGGCGCGCGGGTGGCCTCGATCTGCACCGGCACGTTCGTCCTCGCGGCGGCCGGACTCCTCGCGGGACGGCGGGCGACGACCCACTGGAAGTCCTGCGACGAACTGCGGTCCCTGTACCCGGAGATACGGGTGGACCCCGACGTGCTGTACACGGACGACGGGGGCGTCCTCACGTCCGCGGGGGTCGCCGCCGGCATCGACCTGTGCCTGCACATGATCCGCGGCGACCACGGGGCCGAGGTCGCCAACACGGTCGCCCGGCGCACCGTCGTACCGCCCCACCGGGAGGGCGGACAGGCGCAGTACGTCGAGCAGCCGGTGCCCGCGCCCGGCGCCGACTCCACGGCGGCCGCCCGCGCCTACGCCCTCGGGCACCTGGGGGAGCCGCTGACCCTGGAGGACCTGGCCAGGGAGGCGTCCATGAGCGTGCGGACGCTGAGCCGGCGCTTCCTGCGGGAGACCGGCGCGACCCCGATCCGCTGGCTGGCCGAACAACGGCTCCAGTACGCCCGGCGCCTCCTCGAACGGACCGACGAGCCGGTGGACCGCATCGCCGCGCGGGCCGGTTTCGGCACCGGCACGGCGATGCGCCTGCACTTCCGGGAGGCCCTCGGGGTCTCACCGCGCGCCTACCGCAACACGTTCCGGGGAACGGACTGAGCGGTACGCGCGACGGCCGGAAAGGCTCTAGCCCGCGCTCCGGCCCGCCGTCCAACCGCCCAGCTCCGTCGGCCGGTTGGTGATGATCCCGTCCACCCCGAGGTCGTCCATGGCCTTCCAGCGGTCGGGGGCGTCGACCGTCCAGACGTTCACCGCCACGCCCGCCGCGTGCAGCGCGCCGACCACCTCCGGCCGCCGGGCCAGGGCGACGTGCGAGACGTTGTACGCGGTGAGGTCCAGCTCCTTCGCGAGCGCGACCGGATCGGCGTCCACGGTGTCGCGCAGGAGGCCGGTCGGGAGCTCGGGCGCCAGCTCGTGCGCGTACCGCAGGGAGGTGACGTCGAAGCTCTGGACGAAGACCCGGCGCGTCATGTTCTGCTCCCGGACCTCCCGCACGATCCGGTCCACCTCGGCGCGGCTGTGCCGGCCCTTGATCTCCAGGAGCAGGTCGCCGCCGCGCTCCCGGAGGTCCGCCAGTTGGGCGGCCAGGGTCGGGACGCGGGTGCCGGCGTAGGCCGGGGCGAACCAGGAGCCCGCGTCCAGGGCGTCCAGTTGGGCGGAGGTCAGGGACCGGACCGCACCCGTGCCGTCGGTCGTCCGGTCGACGGTCGTGTCGTGCAGGACGTACGGCACGCCGTCCTTGCTCGGCTGGACGTCGTTCTCGATCCACCGCGCCCCGCCCCGGCGGGCGACCTCGTCGGAGACCAGCGTGTTCTCGGGCGCGGCGGAGGCGGCCCCCCGGTGGGCGAACACGGTCGGCGGCGCCCCGGCGGGGCGGATCCAGGGGTTCCCCGCCGCCTCGGTGTCCCGCGCCGGGGAGCGGGACGCGGACGGCGAGGACGCGGGAGAGGGAGAGGGCCGGGACGGAGCGGCCGCGAACACGGTCGCGGCCGCCGCCACGGCGACGGCCCCGGCGGCGAAGCCGGCGGCCCGCCGACGGCGCGACCGGGAAACGGGCGGAAGAGCGTCGTTCATGAGTGCACACCCTAGAGGGGACGCGCCGGACGGCCGCCCGTTCGCGCCACGACGCGCGGTCCGAGCCCCTTCGCCGGAAGGTCCGGTCTGCGGCATGGTGGAAGGCGTGCCCGGAGCCGTGCCGTCGGGGGACCACGGCCGGGCGTACGGAGCGAGGGGGACGCATGGACACGGACAAGGGAACGGGAACGACCGGCACCGGGGCGACCGCGACACGGGACGCGCGGGAGGGGGCCCCGCGCGGCCGGGGCGTGCTCGAAGGGGCGTTCGCCCTGCTCGACGCCCTGCGCCGGAACGGCGACGAGGCCGGGGTGACCGAACTGGCGCTCGCCTGCGGAGTGCCCAAGGGCACCGTCCACCGGCTGCTCGACCAGTTGGTCGGCGTCGGCGCCGTCGAGAGGGCCGGAAACCGCTACCGGGTCGGCCCGCAGCTCTACCGCCTCGGCCAGGCCTGGGAGCCGCACCCCGGCCTGCGCCCCGCCGCCGAGCTGCCGCTCCAGCGACTGCGGGCCGCCACCGGCGCCAGCGTCGTCCTGGTCGTCCTGCGCGAGGAGACGGCGCTCACGGTCGGCTCGGTGCCGGGGGACCTGGAACCCCTCCTCCCCGTACGGAACGGACTCGCGTTCCGGCTCGACACCGCCGCCGGCCGCGCCCTGCGGGGACCCCTGAGGGGCGGCGCCGTCCTCGACCGGGAGGACGTGGTGGAAGGGGTGTGCTGCGCCTCGCTGCCGGTCCGCGCCCCGGACGGGCGCACGGTCGCCGCGCTCGCCGCCATGGTCCCGGCGGGCCGCCGGCTCGACGCGCTGGCCCACGCCGTCGCCGGGGCCGGCGCCGCGATCACCCGCGCGCTCGCCGGCGGCGGCCGGCGAAGACCGCTCCCGTCGGCCGCCCTCGTCCCCTGAGAAGGCCTTCCGGCGGCCGCTCCCGTCTCCCGGGAAGGCCTTTCCGGGGCTCCGTTCCGGCCAGCGGAACGCGCGTAGAGCCCGGCCGGGGGAGCCGGGCACAGTGGAGTCGTGCCGGGGGAAACGGCACACCGGGACCGCCACGGGGGCGGACCGGACTCCACGTCACACCCGTGACCCGATGTGTGGGGGGACCACCACATGCGCAAGAACCGAGCCGTCCGACTGGCCGCCACCGCCCTGCTCGGACTCGGCAGCCTCGGCGCCTTCGCCGGCACCGCGCACGCCGAGCCGATCGACTACGTGAAGATCGAGCTCGTCGAGCTGCACTGCCAGAAGAACAGCGAGGGCGACCACGACGAGGCCTACCTCAAGATCACCGACGCCAACGGCAACGCCGTCAAGGTCTGGCCCGGCGGCAGCCTCAAGTACCAGACCATGGGCACCGGTTACGTCCGCTCCATGGCCGACGGCAACAGCAGCGCGGCCCTCGTCCTGGGCAAGCAGCAGGCCCGCACCCTGACCCTGTGGGACTACGACTCGACCAGCGGCGACGACAAGCTCGGCGCCACCCTGGTCACCGGCTCCGAGGCCGGCGCCGAGACCCAGTGGCGCACCGTCGAGGGCTCCGGCGGGGTCTACGTCATCGGCTACCGGGTGATCGACATCTGACGTCACGTCGGAAAAGGCCGGGGGCCGTGCCGGTGATCCGGCACGGCCCCCGGGGCGTCTCCGCCTCAGCCCGCGTCCGGGGCCGTCAGCTCGCCCGACCGCGCCACCCGCGCGTACCAGCGGGCGCTCGACTTCGGCGTCCGCTCCAGGGTGTCGTAGTCGACCCGGACCGCCCCGAACCGCTTCGCGTAGCCGTACGCCCACTCGAAGTTGTCCAGCAGCGACCAGAGGAAGTAGCCGCGCACGTCCACGCCGTCCGCGAGCGCCCGGTGCACCGCCTCCAGGTGCGCGTGCACGTACGCGGCGCGCTCCGGGTCGTGCACCGAGCCGTCCGGGCCGACCACGTCCTCGTACGCCGCGCCGTTCTCGCTGATCACCAGCGGCAGACCGGGGTACGCGGCGGACACCCGCTTCAGCAGGTCGTACAGCGCGCTCGCGTCGACCGGCCAGCCCATCGCAGTCCGCTCGCCCGGCGCCCGGTGGAAGGCGACCCGGTCCGCCCCCGGCCACGGGGAGTGCTCGCTGTCGCCGTGCCCGTCGTCCTGCGGCTTCTCGGCGCCCTCCGCGACCTCCGACACCAGGGTCGGCGCGTAGTAGTTGATCGCGAGCAGGTCCAGCGGCTGCTTCGCCGCGGCCGTGTCCCCGTCCCGCACGAAGGACCAGTCGGTGAGGTGCGCGGTGTCGGCGAGCAGGTCCTCCGGGTAGGCGCCCTCCAGCATCGGCCCCAGCCAGACCCGGTTGCCGACGGCGTCGATGCGGCGGGCCGCGTCCAGGTCCCCGGCGGAACGGGTCAGCGGCCGCACCTCGTGCAGGTTGAGGGAGACGGAGAGCTGCTGCGGACGGCCCGCCGGCAGTGCGGCCCGCAGCGCCTGGACCGCGAGCCCGTGCCCCAGGTTGAGGTGGTGGGCCGCGCGCAGGGCGGCCACCGGGTCGGTGCGGCCCGGGGCGTGCACCCCGGAGCCGTACCCCAGGAAGGCGCTGCACCAGGGCTCGTTGAGCGTGGTCCACCGCGAGACCCGGTCACCGACGGCGTCCGCGACGATCCCCGCGTACTCCGCGAACCGCTCGGCGGTCGCCCGCTCCGGCCAGCCCCCCGCGTCCTCCAGCTCCTGCGGCAGGTCCCAGTGGTAGAGCGTCAGGGCCGGCTCGATCCCGGCGGTCAGCAGCTCGTCCACGAGCGCCCGGTAGAAGTCCAGGCCCTTCTGGACGGCGGGACCGCGCCCGGTGGGCTGCACCCGGGACCAGGAGACGGAGAACCGGTAGGCGTTCAGGCCGAGTTCGGACATCAGGGCGACGTCCTCGCGGAACCGGTGGTAGTGGTCCACGGCCACGTCACCGGTGTGGCCCTCGAAGACCCTGCCGGGGGTGTGCGAGAAGGTGTCCCAGATGGAGGGGGTGCGGCCGTCCTCCGCCGCCGCCCCCTCGATCTGGTACGCGGCGGTGGCCGCGCCCCACAGGAAGCCGGGCGGGAACGAGCGGACGGCGGTGAGCGGCCGGGTGTCGGACGCGGTCATAGGAGGGAGCTCCCAACGCTGGTGCGGGATCGGTACGTGGTGGTGGGGGAGGGGCCGGTCAGCTCTTGACGGCGCCGGCCGTGATGCCGCCCACGATGTGCTTGCCGAGGAAGGCGAAGACGAGCAGCAGCGGCACGGTGGAGATCAGGGCGCCGGTCAGCACGATGGCGTGGTCCACGCTGTGGTTGCCCGCGCCGAGCCCGGCGAGCGCCACCTGGAGGGTGGGGTTGCCGTCGGGGGTGAGGGCGATGAAGGGCCAGAAGAAGTCGTTCCACGACTGGACGAAGACCAGCATGCCGAGCACCGCCATCGCGGGCCGGGCCACCGGGAAGACCACGTGCCAGATCACCCGGAGGCTGTGCGCGCCGTCCATCCGGGCCGCCTCCACCAGCTCCACGGGCAGCGCCTCGACGAGGAACTGGCGCATGAAGAAGACGCCGAAGGCGGCGACGAGCGAGGGCAGCACGACCGACTGGAGCTGGTCGACCCAGCCGAGGTCCGTGACGATCTGGTAGAGCGGGATGACGCTGAGCTGCGGCGGGATCGTCATCGTGGCGACCACGAGCGAGAGCAGCATCGTCCGTCCCCGGAAGGGGAGTTTGGCGAAGGCGAAGCCGGCGAGCGTGGAGAAGAGGACGGTGGACACGGCCACCAGGCTCGCCACGATCGTCGTGTTGACCAGGGCCTCGCCCATGTCGACCTGGTTCCAGGCGAAGGTGAGGTTGTCGAACAGGCGGGGGCCGGGCAGCAGCGGCGCCGGGGCCGCCACGACCCGCTCGCCGGTGTGCGAGGCGGCGACCACGTTCCAGTACAGCGGGAAGAGCGAGACCGCCGCGGCGAGGACGAGCAGGACGTACGTCAGCGGTCCGGCGTGGTGCTGCCGGCCGGCCGACTGGCGGAAGCGCCGGCCGGGCGCGGGGCGTCCGGCCGCCGGGCTCGCCGGTCGGGGCGTGTCGAGTGTGCGGGCCATGAGGTCAGCCCCCCAGCTTCTTGCGGTTGTGGCGGGAGACGAGCGCCTGGACGCCGCCGACGATCAGCAGGAGCAGCAGCATCACCCAGGCGATGGCCGAGGCCTGGCCGAGGGCGCCGGTGACCCACCCCTTCTCGTACATCAGCAGGCTCAGCGTCTGGAACTGGTTGCCGCTGCCACCGCTGATGCCGACGCTGCCGCCGTAGAGCATCGGCTCGCCGAAGAGCTGGGTGGCGCCGATGGTGGAGACCACGATCGTGAAGAGGATGGTGGGCCGGATGGAGGGGATGGTGACGCTGAGGAACTGGCGCCAGCGCGAGGCCCCGTCCAGGGACGCCGCCTCGTACAGGTCCTGCGGCACGGCCTGCATGGCGGCCAGGTAGATCAGCGCGTTGTAGCCGGTCCAGCGCCAGGTCACGATCGTCGAGATGGCGATCTGCGCGGGCCACTTGGACGCCTCCCAGTCGACCGGGCCGACGCCGGCCCACTCCAGGAGGCTGTTGATCATCCCGTAGTCGGCGTTGAACAACTGGGCGAAGACCAGGGTCGCCGCCGCGATCGAGGTGGCGTACGGGGCGAGGATCGCGACCCGGAAGAAGCCGCGGCCCCGCAGCCTGTAGTTCAGCAGGTGCGCCAGGCCCAGGGCCATGAGGAGCTGCGGGACGGTCGAGAGGACCCCGATGGTGAAGGTGTTGAAGAGCGCGTTCCAGAAGAACTCGCTGGTCGCGAGGTCGGTGTAGTTCTCCAGGCCCTTCCACTCGGCCCCGCCGCCGAGCTCCACCCGGTGGAGGGAGAGCCAGCCGGTGTAGATCAGCGGGAAGAGGCCGAAGGCGGCGAAGGTGAGGAAGAAGGGGGCGACGAAGACGTACGGAACCGCCTTCAGGTCCCAGCGGTAGAGGGTGCTGCGCCAGCCGCCGGGGGCGGGGCGGCGGCCGCGCGGGCCGGGGGAGGAGGGCGGGGCGGCGGGCGGCGGGGAGCCGTCGGACCGCGCCCGGACGGAGGTGGCCACGGGGGCGTCCTTCCAAGTCGATGCGTGCGCTGGTGCGGACGGTGCCGGTCCGCCGCCCGGCAGGCGGCGGCGGACCGGCACGCGGCCCCCGCTACTGGTCGATCTTGTCGTCGACCAGCTTCTTGACGTTCTCCCAGGCCTTGGCCGGGTCGGTGCCGCGCTGCTCGATGTCGAGGATGCCGTTGTCGGTGAGGAAGGTCTTCACCTGGCCGTCGTAGCGGCTGATGCTGGCGGGCGTGATCCCGGCCGCGGCGCTGGAGAAGATCTTGCCGACCGGGGTGTCGCCGAAGTACGGCAGCTTCGCCTCCTGGACGGCGACCGAGGTGAGCGTGTCCTTGGACGAGGGGATGTTGCCGTTGACCGCGAACACCTTGGCGTGCTGCGCCGGGGCGGTCAGCCAGGCGGCCAGCTCGGCCGCCTCCTTGACGTGCTTCCCGGACTTCGGCACGGCGAGGAAGGCCCCGCCCCAGTTGCCGGCCACCGGCGGCGCGGCGATGTCCCACTTGCCCTGGTTGGCCGGTCCGGCCTGGTCCTTGATGATGCCGGTCATCCAGCTCGGGCAGGCGACGGTGGCGAACTTCGCGTTCTTGAAGGCCGCGTTCCAGGTGCCCTTCTCGTCGAACTGGCGCAGTTTGGCGGTGAGTCCGCCCTGCGCCGCCGCGACGGCGGTGTCCCAGGCCTTCTTCACGCCGGGGCTGTTCTCCCAGTCGAGCTTGCCGCTCGCGTCGGCGTACTGCACCGGGTCGCTGGAGACGACCGCGTTGAAGAGGCCGCTCGCCGAGTCGTGGAAGGCGGTGCCCGCGGGCGCGTTCTTCCGGTAGGTCTTCCCGACCTCCAGGAACTTGGACCAGTCGCCGGCCCACAGCTTCCCGACGGCGTCGCGGTCGGTGGGCAGCTTGGCCTTGGCGAAGAGGTCCTTGTTGTAGCAGACGGCCATGGGGCCGATGTCGGTGCCGAGGCCGATTACCCGGCCGTCGGCGGTGGTGGCCTGCTTGACCTTCCAGTCGAGGAAGGCGTCGAGCTTCGCACCGCCCTCCTTGCCCAGGTCGACCCACTTGTCCGCCATGGTCGGGCCGGTCGCCTCGGCGATGTAGCCGACCTCGACCGCCTGGACGTCCGCGAGGCCGCTGTTGCGGGAGAGGCGCAGCTTCAGCGTGTCCCAGTACTTCTGCCCGTCGGCGACGTTCGACTCCTCGATCTTGATGCCGGGGTGGGCCTTCTCGTACTCGGCGTAGAGCTTGGCGCCGGTCTTGTCGTCGTAGCCGAAGGAACCGAAGGTCCCGACCCGCAGCGTGATCGTGCCGCCGCTCTCGGCGCCGTCGTCACCGTCGCTGCCGCAGCCGGTGAGCAGGGTCGTGCCGGTCACGGCGACGGCGACCGCCGCGATCGCCGTGCGGCGCCCGCGTCTGCTGCTGGAAGTGCGCATTCCACTCTCCTCGTCCAAGGTGGTGCTCGTTGTGCGCCAAGGGGCCCGGCCGGCTGAACGCGGCTCGGCGGCGGCCGGCCCGGACCCGTCGCGGGGTGTGCGCCCCGTCTATGGGAGCGCTCCCACGTCGTTGCCGGAAGGTTGCTGCCTGCCGGGTGCGGGTGTCAAGAGATGAACGCGGATTCGTTACGGGAAGGTTTTCCGGGGGTTTCGCGCCCTCCCGGCGCCCCGGCCCGACCGCCCGTCACGTCATCTCCTGAACGCGCCTCATGGTGCGGAGGGCTCCGGATGATCTAATGTGGGAGCGCTCCCATCCTGCTGGGGGCCGAACGGACCACCCGTACGTCCTCCGAGGGGAGCCACCGAAGTCGTGAACGGACGGCAGAACGGCAGACCCACCCTGGAACAGGTCGCGGCCAGGGCCGGGGTCGGCCGGGGCACGGTCTCCCGGGTCATCAACGGCTCCCCCCGGGTCAGCGAACGGACCAGGACGGCCGTCGCCAGAGCCGTCGCGGAGCTCGGCTACGTGCCCAACCAGGCCGCCCGCGCCCTGGCCGGCAGCCGCACCGACGCGATCGCGCTCGTCATCCCCGAGGCCGAGGCCCGGCTCTTCGCGGAGCCGTACTTCCTCGACCTCATCCGCGGCGTCAGCGCCGAACTGGCCGAATCCGAGAAGCAGTTGCTGCTCACCCTGGTCCGCACCGAACAGGAGCGGCAGCGCTTCGAGCAGTACCTCGCGGCCCAGCGCGTCGACGGCGTGCTGCTCGCCTCCGTCCACGGCGACGACCCCCTGCCCGACCGGATCGGGGAACTGGGCCTGCCGGTCGTCATGAACGGACGCCGCACGGAGGCCGAACCCGTGCCGTACGTGGACTCGGACAACATCGGGGCGGGGCGGGCGGCCGTCGCCCACCTGGTGGCGCGCGGCCGGAGCCGGATCGCGACCGTCACCGGGCCGCTCGACATGTACGTGGCGCGCGCCCGGCTCGGCGGCTACCGGGCGGGCCTCACGGAGGCCGGACTCGCGCCCGACGAGGAGCTGGTCTCGGCGGGCGACTTCACCGAGGAGGGCGGCCGGCGGGCCATGCGGCTGCTGCTCGACCGCAGGCCGGACCTGGACGCGGTCTTCGCCGCCTCCGACGTGATGGCGGCCGGCGCGCGCGGGGCCCTGCGGGAGGCGGGCCGCCGGGTGCCCGAGGACGTCGCCCTCGTCGGGGTCGACGACTCGCCGGTGGCACGGCTCATGGACCCGCCGCTGACCAGCGTGCGCCAGCCGACCGAGGAGATGGGCCGGACGATGGCGCGGATGCTGATAGGAGAGATCACGGAAGGCGCGGAGGCCCCGGGGGGCCCGGGGGCGGATCGCGCGGGGAGCCGCCGCCGTGTGCTGCCGACGGAACTGGTCGTGCGCGAGTCGTCCTAGGCGAAGGGGAGCCCCCGCGAACCCGGGGACCGGACCGCGGGGGCTCCCGCACGGGGCGTTACAGCGCCGGGTGGGCGTTCTTCAGGAGCTCCTGGAACTGCGCCGGGAACCACCGGCCCGAGACCGGGGCGTCCGGCAGCGCGCCCGACATGCTGTTCCCGTTGCGGGCGTTGCCCGTGTACGTCGGGTCGCACATGCGGTCGAAGCCCTTGCCCTCGTCGTTCGGGATCTCCTTGCTGGCGCCGTCGGACTCACCCGGGGGCTTCATCCAGACGTAGGCGTCGATGCCCGCGGCGGGCGCCGCCTGCGGCCGTTCGCCGAGGCCCGCGCCGGACTGGTTGCACCAGTTGCCGAGGTGGATGCGCCGGTCGTAGCGCCCTCCGTTCACGTACGTGTCGACGCTGTTCGTCGGACCCGCGGTGGTGGGCCGGGCGGCGCCGCCCCAGCCGTTGCGGGAGGTGTCGATCAGCATGCCGAGGTTCGCGTCGAAGCCGAGGGACACCAGCTTGGCGCGCATGGCCTGGGCGTACGACAGCTCATCGGCGTAGCGGTTCCAGTCGACCCACTTCGACTGGCGGACGGAGACGCCGTTCACGCTGTCGTCGATCCGGAAGTGGTCCTCCTTCAGGGCGCTGTAGTTGGCGGTGTTGACGATGAATCCGTGCACGTTGGCGACCGTGGAGCCCTCGGCCGTGGCGGCCTGCTTGAACAGTTCGGCGGAGGCGCCGAAGTTGTCGTCCCAGCCCAGCCAGCCGTGGTGGCCGGCGTCCACGTAGTTGTAGACGTTGGCGATCGAGCCCAGCTTCTTGAGCGCGTAGCCGACGCCGGTGACGTAGTTGCCGTTGGCCTTCATGACGTCGCAGTTCGGGGTGGCGGTCGGGCGACCGCTGACGTTGGTGACCAGGTTGGGCAGCGAGTCGATCTCGACGGTGGTGACGATCCGCAGGCCCGCGTACTTCTGGTCCGCGAGGACCGCGGCGATGGGATCGATGTACTCGGTCTTGTAGCGGCCGATCTCCGTCGGGCCCAGCTCGCCGTTGGAGGCGAGTGCCGCGCAGTCGCGGCCGGGCAGGTTGTAGATCACGAGCTGGACGACGAGCTCGTCGGAACCCTTCTGCCTCAGGGCCTCGTCGAGGTGGGCGCGCAGGCCCATGGAGGTCGGGGAGCCGTTGATCGCGGCGATCCGGTCCAGCCAGACGCCGGTGGGCTGGTTCGACACCTTGGTGCCGCCCGGCTCGGCGGCGGCCTTCGCGGACCACTCGGGGTTCACGTACGCCTTGGCGCCGGCGTAGGGGTTGTCGGCCCTGGACCCGGGGGGAGGGGTGGTGGGCGGGGTCGTCGGGGGAGTGGTGGGCGGGTCCGTGGGCGGATTGGTCGTGTTGCAGGTGACCCCGTTGAGCTTGAAGGACGTCGGCACCGCGTTCGTGCCGCTGTACGAGCCGTTGAAGCCGAAGGACGCCGATCCACCAGTGGCCAGTGCCCCGTTGTAGGAGAGGCTCTTCGCGGTGACGGCGGTGCCGGACTGGGTGAGGGTGGCGTTCCAGCCCTGTGCGACCCGCTGGTTGCCGGCGTAGACCCACTCGACGGTCCACGAGTCCACGCGGTCACCGGTGTTGGTGACGGTCACGTCGGTGCCGAAGCCGGTGTTCCACTGGTTGGTGATCCGGTAGTCGACCTTGCAGCCGGGGGAGGCGGCGCCTGCGGTGGCGGCGCCGAGGGCGGTGGCGGTGGCGCCGGTGGCCGTGATGAGGCCGAGCGCCGCCAGGAGGGCGGTGCGGCTGGTGCGACGGGTGCGGCTCATGCGAATGGGGGTTCCTTTCGACTGGGAAGGGGTGATCACCTGAAGGGGTGATCAGGGGGAGAGGGCGCGCAGACGGTCGCGCAGCCCGATGCCGAACGCGGTGGGGGTGCCGTCGTACGCGCTGATCAGGGCGGGTCCGGAACCGCAGTCCCAGGTGTTCCAGGTCCAGCCCAGATAGGACAGGCCGCGGTCGTCGAACCACTTCATGACGCGGTCGACGAAGGCGTGTCCGCAGGTGTTCTCACCGATCTCACCCGCGAGCAGGGGCACTCGTGCGGCCACGGGCGCGAGGGTGTCGTTCCAGCACGTCTCGGTGGAGCAGGAGTTGAAGTTGTAGACGTGCCAGGCGGCGGCCAGATTGCCCGCCGGGTCCGTGGGGGCGTGCGCGAGCCACTGGCTCAGGTCGTTGGAGTACGCGATGCCCGGCACGAGGGCGAGGTTCTTCGCCCCCGTGGCGCGGACGGCGTCCACCAGGTCCTGCATGCCGGCGACCTCGTAGCCGATGCCGGGGCAGGTGCCGCCGTCGCGCCAGCAGGACCAGGCCTGCGCCGCTGTGGGGGTCGCCCGGTCGGGATAGGGCTCGTTGAACAGGTCGAAGACGATCCGCCGGTCGTGCTTGAAGGTGTTCGCGACCGAGGTCCAGAACGCCGGGGTGTACCGGGCGCCGGGCATCGGCTTCTGACAGGAGGCGTGCACGTCGGAGCAGCCCGCCGAGTTGCCCGTGTACCGGCCGTGGGTCCAGTGCAGTTCGACGACCGGGGTCATGCCGTGGGCGAGGACCCGGGTCACCAGTTCCCCGACGGCGGCGACGTAGTGCGCGCCCCGGTACTCGGGCTTGACGTTGTCGAGGCCGAGCCAGCACTCCTCGTTGAGCGGAATGCGGACCGCGTTGGCCTTCCAGTCGGCGATGGCCCCGATCGACGCGTCGTCGACCGGACCGTCGAAGAAGCCGTGCCCCTGGACGCACATGAACTCGCCGCCGGAGCGGTTGACGCCGAGGAGTCGGCGGACGGCGCCGTTCTGGTCGACCAACTCGTTCCCGACGACGCCGAGCTCGGGGGCGCCGGAGGCAGGGATCGGCGGAGGGGAGGTCGGATCGGTGGGCGTGGGCGTGGGTACGGGGGCGCCGTTCGTCTCGCAGGGAACCCCGTTGAGGGCGAACGCGGCGGGGGCGGTGTTGGTCCCCGACCAGGAGGCGACGAAGCCGCCCGTCACCTTCGCTCCCGTGGCGAGCGAGCCGTTCCAGCTCTCGTTCACCACCGTCACGTCGGCACCGGACTGGGACCACTTGCCGCCCCAGCCCCGGCCGACCACCTGGCCGGCCGGGAAGGAAAAGCCGAGGCTCCATCCGTTCAGCGGGGCGGCGCCGTTGGTGAGGGTGACGGCGCCCCGGTAGCCGCCGGCCCACTGGCCGACGACCGTGTACTCCACCGTGCAGACGGGTGCGACCACGGCTCCGGAGGCCGTACCCGTGAGGGTGAGAGCGGTGCTCGCCGTCATGAGCGCCGCTCCTGCGAGCAGCCCGGACGGACGCGACGGACGTGAGGGGCGTAACGAACGTAAGGGACGTAAGGGATGTCGCATGAGCGAGTCCTCGCAGCGAGAGCACGCCTCGACGGCGTGCCGACCGGATGGAACCGCTCCCACTGGGTCCGGCAGACCGTAGCGCCAACGGCCGCCAAGGAAAAGAGGGGCGAGGCGAATTGTTCGTCGACCGCCTTCGAGTCTTCGCATGTCTTGACGCTTACACGTCACGACTGCACAGTGGGAGCGCTCCCACTGGTTCAAGAACTGTTCCCTCGAGAAGGCCGCCCTTCGGTCCGCCCTCCCCTTCGAGCCCCAAGGAGGACCATCCGCATGCAGCGCCCCCCGCCCCCGCACCGGATCACGAGAACGGGCACGGACGCGGGTGCGCCCCTCCCCGCCGGGGACCTCGCGGTGGCGACGACCGGGGAACCCGGGTCCCCGGCCCGTCGCCCGACCCTCAGGAGGGCCGTACGGCGCTGTAGGGTCCGCACGTCCCGTGCCGAAGGGGCGCGGAACGCCTCCCCGGTACGTACCGCGTCACCCCGGCGGGCCGACCGCGCTCCGGTGCGCTTCGGCCCGGTACCACCGACCCGCCGGAGGGGAGGACCCCGGGCGTCCCGCGTGGAGACTTCGGGGGAACTCCCGGATCGGCCACCATGGAGCCATGAGCCACGGATTCGAAACCCGCACCCTGGACGTCACCACCGGATCGTCGGAGACGGTCCACGACCTGACCCGGGAGTGCGCCTCCTTCCTGGCGGAGGTGGCACAGGGCCGCGACGGCCTCCTCAACGTCTTCGCGCCCCACGCGACCACGGGGATCGCGCTGATCGAGACGGGAGCGGGCAGCGACGACGACCTCCTCTCGGCCCTCCACCGCCTCCTCCCCGCCGACGAACGCTGGCAGCACCGCCACGGAAGCCCGGGCCACGGCCGCGACCACGTCCTCCCGGCCCTCGTCCCCCCGCACGCGACCCTCCCGGTCGTCGACGGCGAACTGGCCCTGGGAACCTGGCAGTCGGTGTGCCTGGTGGACACCAATGTCGACAACGCCGAGCGTCAGGTGCGGTTGAGCTTCCTCGGATAGTCCGGAACCGGCCGTGACCGCGAGGGCTCGCCCCCGGCGCACGCGGTGAGGGGCCCGGCGTCCTGCCCGTCCGCGGGCCGGGTCCCGTCGTTCCGGCTCCGCGCCCCGCGCACCGGCCACCACATCCCCCGGCCCAGCAGGGCCGCGGCCGCCGGGACGAGCAGGAGCGACAGGACGAAGGAGGACAGGAGGATGCCCAGGGCCGTGGCGAAACCCAGTTGGCGGGTGGGGGCGTCCGCGTTCACCGCGAGGCTGCCGAAGGAGGCCGCGAGGACCACACCGGCCGTGGCGACGGCCGGCGCCGTGTGCCGTACCGCGCGGGCCACGGCGGCACGGGCCGGGCCCCCGCCGGCCATCTCCTCACGCAGGCGGTCACTGACGAGGATGTTGTAGTCGGTGCCCAGTGCCACGACGAACAGGAACAGCACCAACGGCAGGACGAAGTTCACCCCCGGCGCGCCGCCGATGTGCTGGAAGACCAGGGCGGAGGCGCCGAACGTCGCCGCGAAGCACAGCCCGACCGAGAGCATCAGCACCACCGGGGCCGCCAGGCTGCGCAGCAGCACCACCAGGATCAACGCGATCAGTGCCGCGGCCACCGGGAACACCGTCCGGAGGTCCCGGTCGACCGCAGTCGCCACGTCGGCGAACACGGCGGCGGTGCCGCCCACATGTGTGGTGGTACCGGCCGGTGTCGCTTCCCGCACTGCCTGGCGCACCGGTCCCGCCACGAGATCCCTGGCGCGCTGGGACCGGGCGTCCGCCGTCAGATAGACGTCCAGCCGGGCGGCATCGCGGTCCGTGTCGAGTACGGGAACGGCCACCTCGCCCACTCCCGGCACCCCGGACAGGGCCCGGCGCAGGAAGTCCAGCCCGGTGGGGTCCAGGGTCCGGCCGTCGTCGGCGGTGACGTACACCGTCGTCGGGTCGGACACCCCCGCCGGCAGGGCGTCGGCGATCTCCCGCGCCGTCGCGGCGGCCGCCGTGTCGCGCGGGGTGCTGCCGGTGCCGAAGTCCATGCGGACGCCCGCCGTGCCGGCCGCGAGCGCGCCGAGGAGGGCGACCGACACCACGAGCACCAGCAGCGGACGACGCGCCACCAGCTCCCCGGTACGGGAGGCCGGACCGGTCCGCTCGGTCTTCGAGACGATCCGCGAGGGCCAGAACATCTTCCGGCCGGCCACCGCCAGCAACGCTGGCATCAGGGTCAGGCTCGCCACCAGCATCACCAGTACCGACACCGCCACCGAGGGGCCGAGCACCCGGAACTGGCCGAACGTCGCCGCGCCGAGCGTCGCGAAGGCCGCCACGATCGTCAGCGCCGCCGAGGTCACCGCCGTGCCCACCCGTCCGGCCACGTCCGCCGCCACCAGACGGTGGTGCTCCTCCGGGCGGCGTCGCAGCTCCTCCCGGAAACGGAACAGCAGGAAGAGGAAGTAGTCCACGCCGATGCCGATCAACACGGTGCCGATCATGCTCGGGGTGCCCGGATCCAGTTCGAGACCGGTCAGGAGGGCGGCTCCCACGACCGTGCCGGTGGCGGCGCCGCCCACCACGGACACCGCGAACAGGGGAACGAACGCGGCCAGGACGCTGCGGAACGCCAACGCGTTGATCAGCACGATCAGTACGACCATCACGAGCCCGACCACCGTCTGCGTGGTCCTCTCCGCGTCCGCGCGGTCCACCACGTCCGCCAGGCCGCCGGTGAACCCGGTGCGCAGCCCGGCCTCGCCGAACTCCCGCTCGGCCCGGTCGTGCAGGGCCCGGTACACGGAGTGCATGCCGGGGTCGGTGGAGTTGCCCCGCAGCCGTGCGCCGAGCAGCGCGAACGACCCGTCCGGGGCGGTCGTCACCAGTGCCACGCGGGGGACCTGGGAATAGTCCTCGGAGATCCCCCGTACCTGTTCGTCCGTCCACGGCATCTCCACGCGCGTGGCGCTCAGCTCGCGCGCCACACCCTCCACGCGCTTCCTGTCCGCGTCCTCCAGCGGCCCGCCGTCGCGCCGCGCCACCAGCACCGTCACCGTGTCGGCGTCGGGCTCCGCGCCGAACTCCTCCCGGGCGATCCGCAGCGCCGCGGCCGCGTCGTACTCCGGAGGCAGGAAACCGGCGCTGTCGGTGTGGGTCACGCGGAAGACGAGAGCCTGGCCCATCAGCGCCACGAAGACGCCGACCACCGCCCACACGACGATCACCCGCCATGGTCTGCGGGTCGAGAAACCGGTCAGGGCACGAATCACGGGAGTCCTCCGGGAAGGGTACGGGCGAGGGGGCCGCGGGACCGTGGACGTCCGGGGCGGCGCCCGGTGCCGGGGCGTTCCGGCACGTGTCCAGCACATCAGCGGCGCACGGCCCGCACCTCGGAGCCGCGAACGAGAAACCCGCTGGGAGTACGGGCCCGCACCGTCCGGTCGCTGGGAGCCTGCTCCCAGCCGCGGCTCCCTCCCGGTTCCGACGCCACGGCCCCGGCGCACCGGCACCATGGGAGACTCGCAGGACGAACCGCAGGTCATCGGAGCCTGCGGCGGCTCCGGGGGGAAGCACGGACGCGCAGGGGGCGGAGATGGAACGGCGCGCGGACGAAACGCGCCCCGGTCGGACGCGGGGCCGGGCGAGCGCGTTCGGCGCCGGGCTTCCGGACGACACGACCGGGACGTTCTCCGGCGGTGCCGGTGAGGGAAGCCGACGTGGAGCGCCGGGGCCGTGGAGCCGGGACGACGGACTCGTCGCCGTCGGCTCCGCGGCCGTCGACCTCGTGGGCTTCACCGTCACCAGCCAGATGGACCGGGGCCACGTACCGGTGGCCGGGTGTCTGATCGTGGTCGCCGCCTCGCTTTTCCTCCTGGCACGCCGACGCGCGCCCCTGTGCGTCCTCGCGTGCGTGCTCGGGGTGAACCTGTTGCTCACCTGGTTCAGCTCCGTGGGCCAGCACTACGGGGCGGCCACCGTCGTCGCCCTCTACACCGCCGTGCGGCACCACAGCGCCGCGGTCGGCGCGGCGGCCGTCACCGGCTGTGTCGCGGTGCTCCAGTTCGTCCGCCCGGGGCTGCCCGCGCCCTCCTTGGTGGAGTTCGTCCCCAACGTCGTGTCCGCGCTGTTCGTGGTCGGCGCCGCCGTAGTGGTCGGCCGCTGGCAGCGCAACGCCGAGGCCCGGCGGCGGCTGCTCGCCGAGCGGGCCGTCTCCGACGAACGGCGCCGCATCGCCCGGGAACTGCACGACATCGTCGCCCACCACCTGACCACGATGCACCTGCTCGCCGGAGGCGCCCGGGCCAACCTGGACCGGGCGCCGGAGGCAGCCCGCGAGGCGCTCGTCACCCTGGAGGGCTCCGGCCGCACCGCCCTGCGCGAGATGCGCCACCTCCTCGACGTGCTGCGGGCCGGCGACGAGGACGACGGCGGCGAGACGACCGTGCCGCAGCCGGGCATCGGCGACCTCGACCGCATCGTCGGGGACAGCCGTCGCGCGGGCCTTCCCACCACCCTCACCACGGACGGTGACCCGCGGTCGCTTCCGCCCGGCGTCGCCCTCACCGTCTTCCGCATCGTCCAAGAGGCGCTCACCAACGCCCTCAGGCACGCGGGCGAGGGTGCGCACGTCGACGTGCGGCTCGCCTTCGCCGTCCACGAGGTACGGGTCGCCGTCACCGACGACGGTCCGCGTCCGGGCCGTCCCGTCGCACGCGGCTCGGGCCACGGACTCATGGGGATGCGTGAACGCGTCGCCCTCCACGGCGGCACCCTGCGGGCCGGACCGGAGGGCGCGGGGTTCGCCGTCCGCGCCCGGCTGCCCCTGCCCACCGACCGTCAGGAGACGTACGCGTGAGCGCGACCGTGAAGGTCCTCATCGCGGACGACCAGCCGCTCGTCCGCCGCGGCCTCGCCCTGATGCTCGCTCCCGAACCCGGTTTCCAGGTCGTGGCCGAGGCCGCGGACGGCGCCGAGGCGGTCCGCCTCGCCCACGAGCACCGACCCGACGTGGTGGTCATGGACATCCGGATGCCGGTGCTGGACGGCATCGCGGCCACCGAGCGGCTCACCTCCGAACTGCCGGACTGCCGGGTCCTGGCCCTGAGCACCTTCGACATGGACGAACACGTCGTGGGTGCCCTGAGGGCCGGGGCGTGCGGCTTCCTGCCCAAGGACATCTCGCCCGAGGACCTCGTCGCCGCCCTGCGCGTGGTTCGCGACGGCGAGGCGATCCTCGCCCCGAGACTCCTGACCCGGCTCATCTCCAGGCACGTCACGGCCCCGGACCGCCGGGCGGTGCCCCCGGCACCCCCCGGCGCCGAAGGGCTCACGCCGCGGGAGCGGGAGGTGTGGCGGCTGATCGCCGTCGGCTCGGACAACGTGGAGATAGCCGACCGGCTCGGTCTGAGCGCCTCCACCGTGAAGAACCACATCACCGCCCTCTTCGCCAAGCTACGGGTCCGCGACCGGGCCCAGGCGGTCATCGCCGCCTACGAGACGGGCCTGGTGACGGCACGACGGGAGACGTGAGCCGCCGGACGGGAGGGAACGAAGGCCCGCACGCGCGCGACGCCGAGCCGGGCCGTACGGCCGGCGGCGCCGCGCTCGTTCGCGTCGCCGCCGCGAGCGCCGCGTACGCCGGGGCCCGGCGGTCGTGGTCAGGCGACCTCCATGTGCAGACGCACGACCAGGCCGGAGGCGGAGGCGCGCATCTCCACCAGGTCGCAGAGCTGGTGCATCATCCACACGCCCCGGCCGCCCGCCGCGGAGTAGGGGTCGGGACGGCGGCGGCCGATGAGGGGATCGGGCATCCGGCCGCGGTCACGCGTTTCGGCGATCAGGGTGTCGGCCGTGCGCCACAGGCGCAGGGTGCCCTTCCCCCCGCCGTGGCGCACCGAGTTGGTGACCGCCTCGCTGACGGCCAGCAGCCAGTCGGTGCGGCGGAGCGGCGACATGTCCGCCGCCTCGGACCAGCGCCCCGCGGCGTCCCGCGCCTTCGCGAGGTCCTGCTCGCCGAAGTGCAGGACGACGGCGTCCTCGGGTTCGGGCAGCGGGGTGTCGCAGTCCCGGCAGACCTCGTGGGGGTCCGTGTGCGCGGGGCTGGGCCGGTAGTCGTCGGTGCCCGCGAGGACGGGATGGGTCCGGTGCGCCTGGGCCAGGACCCGTTCGGGCAGCGCGGTCTCGTAGGGGCACAGGACGGTGGCGTCGCTGCGGGCGAAGGCGATGTTCATCAGCGCCTCGTGACGGGTGGCCTCCCTGGCCTCCGCGGAGGTGCGGCCCACCCAGATCGTCTCGCCCACGATGAACGGACGCCCGGTGGCGTTGCGGGCGGCGAAGTCCTGCAGCATCGACAGGATCCGCCCGGGGTTGCGGCCGGCCTGCCGCATGTCGGTCCAGACGACGTCCGGGTGGTCGGTTCCCAGGCCGTCCCGGAGCAGGCGCAGACGCTCGCCGGGCACGGCGGCCAGGACCGGACGGCCCTGGGCGGCGGCGGCACGGACGGCGCCGCCGACGCCGCTCAGGTACTCCTCCTCCGTGGCGTAGAAGAGGACGGGGTGGTCGAAGGCCGCGACGGGGTCCGTGTCGGACGGCGGACGCGTGAACGTCGTCATCGGCCGGTCACCTCCAGACTGTGACCGAGTTCGGGGAAGATCTCCAGCAGGCGTGTCAGCGAGGGCGGTGCTCCGAGGAGCCGGACGGGCGTCCCGGCAGGCCGTCGCGCCGCCGCACGGGCGATGTCGGCCAGCGCCGCGACGTCGAGGTGGTCGAGGCGCGTGAGGTCCAGGTCCACCCGCGGTGCGGGGGAGCCGGCCACGGCGCCCGCGACGCCGGCGGTGACGTGGCGGTTCTCGTACCCCGCCGTTCCCACCAGCCGCAGGCCGGGGCGGTCGGGCAGGGGAGCGACCAGCAGGCCGGGCGTACGGGGGGACGTCCCGGTGGCCCCCATGCGCGTCAGGTGCGCTCCGAGCAGGACGTCGAGGACGTCCGGGGGCATCAGGCGCCGGTCGTAGAAGCACCACGCCGTCAGGGGGAGGCGGGCGAAGACCTCGTGGTGGATGCGCAGCTCGTACTCGAGCAGGCGCTCGGCGCCGGCCACGTCGCGCGCTCCCCAGGACATCTCCCCGATGGCCCGCAGCCCCGCGTACCCGTCCGTCACGGCCGACGCGACGGCTTCGTGCCATAGGCCGACCATCGCGTCGGGATCGAAGCACGGTCCCGCCAGATAGGTCTCGGCGGCGGTCGTCACCGTGAGCTGACCGCGCCGCACGGCGGAGACGGCGTCGACGCCGTGCCGGGTGAGGGTGCGCATCACCAGGTCGGGCGCGGTGACGTCCGCGAAGTACTGCACCTGCTCGTCGCGCCGCAGTCCCGCACGGACGAAGGCGACCAGCCGCTCGGCCCACTCGGCGTCACTGGAGAACACCACGCTCGAGTGCCCGTCCGCCGCGGTTCGCGCGCCCGCGGTGGCGGATGCGTCACGCATGGGTCCCCTTTCGCCTCTGCCGGTGCGGCCGAATGGGTGCACCGTTCCAGAGGGGCACCTTACAAGCCGTGGCGAGTGCCGCCGTCGGCGCGTGGTGCCGGCGGACGTCTCCCCGCCCCGGCCGCCGACGAACGGGGAAGATGGGGGCAGGGCCGACGGGACGTTCCGGTCGGATCCGGAGGGAGCGGTGAACCAGTGGAGCAGCAGTGGCTGTCGCGGCGGACGCGGGAGGCCGAAGGGGCCGCGGAAGGGGGCTTCGACCTCACGGAGTGCGTGCGCGAGCCGATCCATCTGCTCGGCGGCGTGCAGTCCTGCGGTTCGCTGGTGGCGGTGGACCCGGAGACGGGCGTGATCGAGGTCGCCGCGCGCAACACGGGGACCCTGCTGGGCGTGGAGGCGGTGGACCTGGTCGGCGGGCCGGTGACGCGTCTGGTGCCGGCCGAGGCCTTCGAGGAGGCGGTGCGGGCGGCCGGGGAGGAGGGCGGGGTGCCGGCCGCGCTCGACCTCCCGGACGACGCGACGGTCCCGGACCGGCGGCTCGACGTGTCCGCCCACCGCCGGGACGGGCTGCTGATCATGGAGTTCGAGCCGCGGGGCGCCGCCGACGCCGGGGCGCGCGGGTTCTACCAGGGGGTGCGCCGGGCACTGGCCCGGCTGCGGTCCGCCGGGGACGTGGAGGACTGCTGCCGGGTGGCGGTCCGCGAGGTGCGGACGCTGACCGGGTTCGACCGGGTGGTCGCCTACCGCTTCGACGGCGAGGACGGTCCGGGCGAGGTGGTCGCCGAGGACGTCCGGGAGGACTGGGAGCCCTGGCTGGGGCTCTGGTTCCCGGCGACCGACATCCCCCCGCAGGCCCGGCGGCTGTACCGGGAGAACTGGATCCGGGTGATCGGGGACGTGGACGACGTCTCCGTCGGCCTGCACCCGCCCGTGCGGGAGGCCACCGGCGCCCCCCTGGACCTGTCGCAGGCCGCGCTGCGCACCGTCTCCGGCTTCCACCTGGAGTACCTGCGCAACATCGGCGTGCGCTCCTCCATGTCGGTGTCGGTGCTGCGCGAGGGGCGGCTGTGGGGGCTGATCGCCTGCCACGGTGCGGAGCCCGCGCGGATCACCCCGGAGGTGCGCTCGGCGTGCGAGATGTTCGGCGCCGCGTTCTCGTTGCAGATGTCCGCGATCGAGGAGCGCGAGCGCGCGGACGCGCTCGTGGGGTCCACCGCGCGGGCCGCGGCGGTGGCCGAGGTGCTCGGGGACGGACGCCTCGGGGAGGACCTCGGCGCCGGCGGCGGTCCGCTGACGGACCTGCTGGACGCGGACGGGGTGGTGCTCCGGCGGGCCGAGCACACCCTGGGCGCGGGTGAGCCGTTCGCGCCCGGCCTGCTGCGGGCGCTGGAGGCGCGGGCGCGCACGCTGACGCCGGGCGTGGTGTGGTGCACCGACCGCCTCGCGGAGGAGCGGGAGGAACGGGAGGAGGACGGGCCGGAAGGAGGGGCGGAGGCGGCCGGTCCGGGAGGAGGCGTGGAAACGGCAGCCCCGGGAGGAGGGGCGGAGGCGGCCGGCGGAGGACCGGCGGGGGTGCTGATGGTGCCGCTGTCCGGCTCGGGGGAGTACATCGCCTGGCGCCGCCCGGAGCGGCCGATGCCGCGGCAGTGGGCGGCCGACCCCTCGACGCCGGTACGGGTCGGGCCGCGCGGCGAGCGGCTGACGCCGCGCGGCTCGGGGGCCGTCTTCCGGGCCGTCGTGCGCGGTCGCAGCCTGCCCTGGACCGTCGGGGACCGGGTGGCGGCCAGGGAACTGTGGCGGCTGCTGACCGCCCTGGTCCTGCGGCACGCCGAGGTCCTGGACGCGGTCAACGAGGAGTTGCGGATGCGCAACGTCGATCTCGACTCCTTCGCCCACGCCGCCGCCCACGACCTCAAGGAGCCGCTGCGCGGCATCTCGAACGCGGCGACGTTCGCCATGGAGGACGCGGGGGACGGGCTCGACGCGGTCACGCTGCGGCGGCTGCGGACCATGCAGCGGCTCGCCGGACGCATGGACGAGCTGCTCAACTCGCTGCTGCACTACGCCCGGCTGGGCCGCGCCGGCCTGCGGGTGCGCGAGGTGGAGCTCGGCGACGCCCTGGACGCGGCCCTGGAGGTGGCCGGGCCCCGGCTGGCCGAGCAGCGGGTGGAGGTGGTCCGCGGGACGCTGCCGCGGGTGTGGGCGGACGCCGACCGCCTGGACGAGATCCTGGTCAACCTGCTGGTCAACGCCGCCAAGTACGCCCGGCTGGACGGGGAGCGCCGGGTCGAGGTCACCGTGGAGCGCCGCCCGGTCCCGCCCGCCGGCGACGGCGCGGGCGCGCCCACCGGACCGGAGCGGGTCGTCGTCGTCCGGGACAACGGGATCGGCATCCCGGCGGAGCGGCACGCCGACGTCTTCGACCTGTTCCGCCGTCTCCACGGGCCGACCGAGCACGGCGGGGGGACGGGGGTGGGGCTGGCCCTGGTCAAGCGGATCGTCGAGCGGCACGGGGGCCGCATCTGGCTGGAGGCCGTCCCCGGCGGAGGGACGGCGTTCTACTTCACGCTCGGGGCGTCCGCGCCGGACCCGGCCTGACGCCAGTAGTCGACGGCGCCCTTCAGCACGGTCTGGAAGAGCGTGAAGTTGACCGGCTTGTAGACGTAGCTGTCCGCTCCCGCCGCGTAGCAGGCGTCGACCTCGGCGGGGGCGGTGGAGGAGGTGAAGACCACCACCGTCACCGCGTCCAGCTCCGGCCGGGAACGGATCCGCTCCAGCACCGCCTGTCCGCCCGTCCCGGGCATGTTGAGGTCCAGCAGGATCAGACCGGGGAGGTCCTCGCGGGAGAGCAGCGCCTCCACCAGGCCCTCCCCGCGGTCGGCGAACTCCAGCGCCAGGTCGGGATGGGTGCGGCGCAGCGCGCGCTCGATCGCCTCGGCGTCCTCCGGACTGTCCTCCACGACCAGGATCCGGTCGGGGGTCGTGGGCCGTGCGTCCGTCGCCTCCGGCACCCGGTTCATCGTGCGTCCTCCACGCGTTCCTCAGTCACCCGGGCGATCAGCACCGCGGTGTCGTCGTCGCCCAGGGCACGGAAGGCGGCCGCGCGGGCGATCAGCCCGGCGGCACCGCTCCCGTCGCGGCAGCACTCCCGTACCGCCTCGGGCAGCATGCTCTCGAACATCGTCCCGTCCGCCGAGCGGGCCTCCGTCAGCCCGTCGGTGAACATCACCAGCGCGTCGCCCGGCTCCAGCACGGCCCTCCCCGGTTCGTACAGGGCGTCCGGTACGACTCCCAGCAGCAGTCCGGAGGCCCGGACCTCGTCGATCCGCCCGTCCGCGCGGCGGATCAGCGGACGCGGGTGCCCGGCCGAGGCCGCCTCGACGGCGTACCCGTCGCCGTCCGGCACGAGGACGCCGACGAACGCGGTGACGAACCGCGCGCTCTGCCGCTGCGCGGTCAGCACGCTGTTGAGGCGGCGCAGCGCCTCACCGGGCGGCACCTTGTCCTCCAGCAGGACGCGCAGGGTGTGCCGGGCCAGGCCGGTCAGCGCCGCGGCCTCGGCGCCCCGGCCGCACACGTCCCCGACGAAGAGGGCCAGCGCGCCGTCCCGGCGCACCACGGCGTCGTAGAAGTCGCCGCCCACCTCCAGGGAGTCGTCGGCCACCTCGTAGGCCGCGGTCAGCTCGGCTCCGGGCCAGTCGGGCAGCGCGTCCGGCAGCAGGTGCCGCTGGAGCTGCTCGGTGTTGCGGCGGCGCTGTTCGTAGGCGGTGGTGGTGTCGATGGCCAGTGCCGCCCGGCCGGCCAGGTCGTCCAGCACCCGCAGGTCGACGATCTCGCGCTCGGGGCGGTGGTAGACGAACGTCAGCGTGCCCAGCAGCTTCCCCCGGGCCCGCAGCGGGCTGATGCTCACGGCCCGCACGTTCCGGCCCGGTCCTTCGCCGTGCGGCCCGAACGGGGACGCCTTCAGGGACTCGCCCGCGATCAGGGTGCCGTGCGGCCGGTCCGCCGCGGCTCGCAGGGCCTCGTCCAGCCACGGGTCGTCCGCGGCCACGCCGCGCAGCCAGGGCTGCACGGCCGCCGCCACGTGCACGGTGGCGACCGGCGACAGCCCGCCGTCCGGCCGGCGCAGGTGCACCACGCAGGCCTCCGCGACCGCCGGTACGGCGAGCCGGGCGATGCGCTCCAGCGTCTCCGGCGCGTCGAGGGTGGCGTCCATCTGGAGGGACGCCTCGGCCAAGAACGCCTCTTCGACCCGACGGCGTTCCGCGGCCCTGTGCTCCAGCACCCTCCGGTTGCCGGCCACCAGGACCTCGCTCACCTGGAGCAGCCGCGTCGGCAGGGAGGGACCGGCATCCTGTCGGCGGCTCAGCCCCAGCGAGAAGGACGCCCAGTCGCCGCCCCCGAGCGAGAAGCGGGCCTCCAGGGCCCACCGCGCCCCCGCCTCGGCCAGCAGCGCCGCCTCGGGAGCGAACTCCTCGTCGGCCGCGGTGAGGTCGTGCTCGTACAGCCGCACCGGCGCGCGGCCCCCGGCGCCCTCTCCGTCCTCGGCGGGCGGCCGGGAGGACACGGTCCGCACACTGCCGGGGCGAGGGGTCGTGGTGGCCGCCGTCGCGGCGCCGTCGGCCGTCAGCCGCCGGACGTACCGCAGGTCGCGGCCGTCCCACCTGCTTCCTGCGACGGCGACCACGGCCCGCTCCGCCAGCATCAGGGCGTAGATGTGCCGGGCCATGTCCGTGATGTCCTCGGCGTCCTGCGCGGCTTGCCACATGCGGTGCAGACCGGCGGACCAGCTCTCGGGGTCCACGCCGGTCGCACCCTCGACTCGCCCCACGGTCTCCTCGTTCGCGTTCGCCGTACTGGTCGGGGCTCACGCCCGCCGTCCGGGACCGGATCTCGGGGACTCCGGACGGGCGGCACGTCCCAGCGTACGTCGTCGCCGCGCCCCGGGCGGAAGCCGGGCGGCCGCGCGACTCCGCGGTGGTCCCGGCGCCGCCGCCCGGCCGGGGGAGGGCCGGTTCCGCCCGTCCCGTCAGGACGGGCCGGGCAGCGGTGCGTCCAGGGCGGGCACCGGACGCGGGGTGCCGTCGGCGTCCACGGCGACGAAGGTCAGGAAGGCGGTGGCGACCTCGGTGGCGGGGCCGGTGCTGTTCCAGCGCTCGGAGGTCACGCGGACTCCGACCGTCATCGACGTCCGCCCGGCGCGCTCGAGCCCCGCCTCGACGCTGAGCAGGTCCCCGGCCCGTACGGGGGCGAGGAAGGTCATCCGGTCGACGGAGACGGTGACGGCCGGGCCGTCGGCGTGCCGCCCGGCGGCCGCCGCCGCGGCGTCGTCGATGAGCTTCATCATCACGCCGCCGTGGATGGTGCCGTAGAGGTTGGTGTCGTGCTCGCTCATGATGTGGGCGAGAACCACCCGGGAGTCGTCCGGCGTCTTGGCGGGACGGGGGGCGGGGGCAGGGCTGATGACGGTGGGATCGGCCACGTCAACTCTCCTTCGCGAGTCGCGGCAGGGCTGTTCCGCGCGCACGGGGTGGGGCGCGCGGGCAGCGGGCAGGTCTTCGGACTCGCGGGCACGTCGCGCTGTACGCGACTCCTACTGGCCGTCGCTTCCCAGACCCTTCCCGGGCCCAGTGCGTATGACGGCGGTCGTTCCCACTCACCGCTGCGGGGCAGTCCCGGATTCCCACCGGGTTCCCTCTTACGACGCGTCCCGCCTGGCGGACGGGGCGAACCAGCTACGCGACCAGCCTACGCGGCACTCCACGGAGCGCGGACACTCGTGTGCGAGAGGCCGCCTCCGGAGCATCCCGGCCTTCCGCCGCGGGCCTCGTCCGCCGCCGGGAGGCACGCGCCGTGGGGAGCGGGGCCGGGGCCGTCACCCGGGCGGTGTGTGCTCAGCCGTTGAACCGGTCGGGGTCCGGGCCGGTGCGCTCGTCGCGGTTCAGCGCGGAGATCTCGCCCATGTCGCCCTCCGTGAGCTCGAAGTCGAAGAGGTCGAAGTTCTCCGCCATGCGCTCCGGGGACGACGACTTGGGGAAGACGACGTCCCCGCGCTGCAGGTGCCAGCGCAGGGTCACCTGTGCCGTCGACTTGCCGAGCCGGTCCGCGATGCCCTGGATCACCGGGTCGCCGAGCACCTTGCCCTGGGCGATCGGCGACCACGCCTCCGTGGCGATCCCGTGCTCGGAGCCGAAGGCCCGTACGACGTCCTGGGTGAGGTACGGGTGCGCTTCGACCTGGTTGACGGCCGGCACCACCACGCTGTCCTCGAGGAGCCGGCGCAGGTGCGACGGCTGGAAGTTCGACACCCCGATCGCCCTGGCCCGCCCGGAGCGGTAGATCTCCTCCATCGCCTTCCAGGTCTCCACGAAGTCGCCCCGGCCGGGCAGGGGCCAGTGGACGAGGAAGAGGTCCAGACGGTCCAGGCCCAGCTCCTCCATCGTTCCGTCGAAGGCCTTGAGCGCGTCGTCGTACGCGTGGGCGTCGTTGTTCAGCTTGCTGGTCACGAAGACGTCGCCGCGGTCGAGGCCCGAGTCCCGGACCGCCTGGCCGACCTGCTTCTCGTTGCCGTACATCTGCGCCGTGTCGATGTGGCGGTACCCGGCCTCCAGGGCCGCCAGGGTCTTCTCGCGCGTCTCCTCCGGCGGGATCTGGAAGGTGCCGAAGCCCAACTGGGGGATCCGTACGCCGTTGTTGAGGGTGAGCTCCGGTACTGCGGACACCGTGTGTCTCCTTGTTCGTCGGGGTTCGTAGGGGGTTCGTCGGGGTTCGTCGGGGTTCGTCGGGCGTTCGTCGAGTGCTCTTCGGTGTGCGACGAGGGGCGCCGTACGGCACCGGCCGGTCTTCCTCCGGCATCGGTGCCGACTCGGTTCAGCCGGCGATGCCGCCCAGCTCCGCGTCGGGGGGCAGGACGCGCACCAGCTTGCGGTTGACGAACTCCCGCATGCCGAGTGCGGAGAGCTCGCGTCCGTAACCGGAACGCTTGATGCCGCCGAAGGGCAGGTCGGGCCGCGTGGAGGTCGGGTGGTTGACCCAGACCATGCCGGTCTCCACCCGCTCGGCGACCCGGCGGCCGCGTTCCACGTCCGCGCAGAAGACGGAACCGCCCAGACCGTACTGGCTGTCGTTGGCGAGGGCGACCGCCTCGTCCTCGTCGGCCACCCGGTGGATCACGGCGGCGGGACCGAAGAGCTCCTCCGCGTAGGCGCGCATCCCGGGCTTGACGCCGGTGAGGATCGTCGGTTCGACGAAGGCGCCCGGACGGTCGATCCGGCGGCCGCCGGTGACGAGCTCGGCCCCCTGCTCCACCGTCTCGCCGATCTGTTCGACCAGGCCGACGGCCGCCTGCTCCGACGAGAGGGGGCCCAGGGTGGTCGCCTCGTCCGCCGGGTCGCCGGGCACCAGCGCCTCGAACGCGCGGCGCATTCCCCCGACGAAGTCGTCGTAGACCTCGTCGAGGACGATGAACCGCTTCGACGCCACGCAGCTCTGTCCGGTGTTCGCCATCCGGCCGGCCACCGCGGCGCCGATCGTGCGCTCCAGGTTCTCGCCGTCCAGGACGATGAAGGCGTCGCTGCCGCCCAGTTCCAGCAGGCTCGGCTTCATGTTGCGTCCGGCCCGCTCGGCGACCTGGGCACCCGCCCGCTCGCTGCCTGTCAGCGACACTCCCCGGACGACCGGGCTGTCGATGACGCGCGAGATCTCGTCGTGGCTCACGAACAGGTTGGTGTACGTGCCCGGGGGAGCCCCCGCGTCGCGGAACACCGTCTCCAGGGCCAGCGCGGACTGCGGACAGATCCCGGCGTGCTTGACGAGGACGGTGTTGCCGAGGACCAGGTTCGGGCCGGCGAAGCGCACCACCTGGTAGTACGGGAAGTTCCACGGCATCACGCCGAGGAGGACGCCGAGCGGCTCGTCGACGAGGTACGCCTCTCCCTCCTCGACGTCCAGGGGCTCGTTCGCCGCGAAGCCGGGCCCGTGCTCGGCGTAGTACGACAGGATCGAGGCCGCGAGGTCCACCTCGCCGCGGGCCTCCGCGATCAGCTTGCCCATCTCCTCGGTGAGGAGCCGGGCCAGCGGCTCCCTGCGCTCCCGCATCAGCCCGGCCGCCCGCCCGAGCACCGCGGCCCGATCCGCGATCGGCCGCCTCCGCCACGCCTCAAAGGCGTGACCTGCGGTTTCGAGGACGGAGTCGACCTCCTCGCCTTCGATCACCGGGAACTCCGCGAGGGTCTCCCCGGTGTACGGGCTGACAGTGGCGAACGGGCTCTTGCGCTGCTCCGACATGGAAGCTCCAGTACGGGCGGGTCGGGACACGGGACACGGAAGATGGGGAACGCGACGGTCCATGCGGAATGCCGCGTTCCTTCACTTCCGCCCTGCTACCCGACAAGGGGAGCAGAAAACAATGTAAAACGGATTAAAGGCTCTTTTTCTCGTGGTGGGGCCCATAGGGCCGCGCGGCTCTTCCCGCCCGCTCCGTCACGGCGTGTTCGTGAAGGCGCGGCGGTAGGCGCGGGGCGGCACTCCCCGGCGGCGTACGAACTGTTCGCGCAGGACGGTCGCGCTTCCGTAGCCGACGCGGCGGGCGATCTCCTCGACCGGCAGGTCCGTGGTCTCCAGGAGCCCCTCGGCGCCGCTCAGGCGCGGGCTCCGCACCCAGGCGTGCGGGGTGGTGCCGGTCGCGGCGGCGAAGCGGCGGGCGAAGGACCGTTTGCTCATCAGGGCGCGCCGGGCCAGTTCCGCGACCGGAAGCGGCTGGTGGAGGTTCTCGCGGGCCCGCGCGAGGACCTCGGCGAGGCGTTCGTCGCGGCAGTCCTCGGGGGCGGGGCGGCCAGGTACTGCGCCTGCCCGCCGTCGCGGTGGGAGGGCAGCACCACGTCCCGGGCGACGGCGTTGGCCATCGCGGCCCCGTGCTCCCGCCTCAGCAGGTGAAGGCAGAGGTCGAAGGGGCTACGAACTCACCCCGTCGCTGCGGCTGATCCGCACTCCGGGCCACAGTCCCGAGGACATCACGCTGCTGGCGGGCACGGAGTCGGGCGTGGTCGCCTTCGCCGGTGACCTGTGGTGGCACGCGAACGGCCCGGCGGACGATCCCGTGGCTCCCGACCGCGAGGTGCTGCGCGCCTCCCGGCTCCGGGTGCCGGCCGCCGCGGACCTGATCGTCCCCGGCCACGGCGGCCCGTTCGGGGCCGACGACACCGTGCCGCGCTGAGAACCGCCCGTACGCGCCGCGGAGTCGCGGTCGAACCGGTGCGGCGGCGCGCGAACCGGGGCGGGCGACGGCGTCCCCGTACCGCGGGCCGCGCACCTCACCCCTCCGGCGTCGTTCTGCCGCCGGAGTCCGGTCGCCGGACGAACCGGGCCTGGTCCGCGAGGAACCCGCCGGTGTAGAGCCGGCGGGGGGCGAGGACGGCGGTCAGCGTCAGGCGCAGGTCCGAGTTCTCCACCTCGTGGTCGACCAGGGAGTGCGTGGCGTTCGGATAGCGCGCCACCGTCAGGGAGGACGCCGGCAGGACCTCGCGGTAGACGGCTTCGGTCTCGCCGACGTCCACGTTGACGTCGTGACCGGCCAGCACCAGGAGCAGCGGTGTACCGGCCATGGCCCGCAGGTCGGCGGTCGCGTCCGACCGGTGGTTCCTGGCGACGAACGCCCACCGGGCCTCCGTCATGCCCTCCGCGTCGCCGAGTGCGGCCCGGTACGCGGCGAAGGAGGCCCTCCTCCCGAGCAGGGCCAGGGTGACCTCGCGGCGCCGCAGCGCCGCCTCCCTCTCCCGGTCGCTCGCGCCGTCCCGGTCCAGTTCGGCGAGGAGGTTGTAGCGGCCCTGCCGCAGCCAGTTGACGGCCGGGGAGACGGCGATGACGAACCGCAGCCGCCGGTCCCGCGCGGCGACCTTGGGCAGCACCCAGCCGGCCTGGCTCGCTCCCCACAGGCCGATGCGGCGGCCGTCGACGTCCGGCCTGCCGCGGGCCCACCTCACGGCGGCCAGCGTCTCCTCGGCCCGGTCCTCCATGCTCTGGTCCAGCCAGTCGCCCTCCGATCCCCCGACACCGGGTTTGTCGAACGACAGCGACGCGTATCCGGCGCGGGCGAAGGACTCCCACAACGGCCGGTAGAACGTCTCGTGCGTCGCGTCGACCGGCCCGTCGCCGTGGACGAACACCACCAGCCCGAAGGGGCCGGGACCCCGGTCGGGCCGGGCCAGCACCCCTTGGAGCAGCCTTCCCCCGTGCCGCAGCGACACCTTCTCCTCGCGCAGCGCGTAGGTGTTCTGCCACACCACCCCGGTGAGCCCCGCGGCCGCCACCAGGACGCACGCCATCACCCACGCCGTCCAGCGCCACCCGCGCCGTTTCGGCATCCGGAATCCCATGAACACACATCCTCCCCAAGAGCGTTCACCTTGATAACGATCGTTGCTAGCATGAACGTATGAGAGGCGATCGCACAAGGCGATCCCCTGGCGGGAGGAGCGGCATGGAGGCGACGGAGCGGGAAGGACCGGCGGTGGAAAACGGAGGGGTGGTGGTGCGCCGGGGCGTTCCCGGCGGCGCCGAAGAACGGGTGGCGGCCCTCTACTGGGAGGCGTTCGGCCGCAAGCTGGCCCCCGCGCTCGGCCCGCCCGGGAAGGGGCGCGCGTTCATCGCCGCCCACCTCGACCACGACCGGGGCATCGTCGCGCTCGCCGGCGGCCGGGTGGTCGGTGTGGCGGGCCACCGGCTCGGCGGCCGGGCGCTGACCGGCGGCGGCGCGAGGGACGTCGTGGCCGCCTACGGAGTCTTCCGCGGCCTGCCCCGACTGGCGGTCCTCGCCCTGTTCGAACGGGCCCCCGCCGCCGGTGAACTCGTCATGGACGGGATCGCCGTCGACGCGGCGTACCGGGGGCGGGGCATCGGCGGCCTCCTCCTCACGGAGACGGCGGCCCTCGCCGCCGACCACGGCTGCCACCGCATCCGTCTGGACGTCATCGACACCAACCCCCGCGCCCGGGCACTGTACGAACGGCACGGCTTCACCGGTCACCGCACCGAGCGGACCCCCTACCTGCGGGACCTGATGGGTTTCGGCGCGGTCACCACCATGCACCGCCCGGTCACCCCGGCGGACGCGACCGGCGGGCGGAAGGCGCGATGACCGACACCACCCGCCCCGGCGGCCCGACCGAGCGGCCCGAGATCCCCACCCGGCTGGTCGTCCACGCCCTGGTCCGCGAGGACGGCACCGTGGACGCCGACCAGCTCTACGCCGTCGCCGGCCTGCTCGGCATGAGCGACCAGCAGATCAGGCTCTGCGTCAAACGCCTCGTCGACGAAGGCCGGTTCACCCGGGAGGGCCGCGGCCGCAAGGCCACGCTCCGCGCCGTGGCCGACGTCACCGGATCCCTCGCGCCCGACGCCGCCCACGTCCGCCACGCCTACCGGCAGGACGCGGGCCACAGCCCCTGGGACGGCACCTGGCACCTGTTCGCCTTCGCCGTCCCCGAAGCGCGCCGCACCGCCCGCGACGCGCTGCGCGAACACCTGCTCCGCCTCGGCGCCGCATCGGTCCAGAACGGCCTGTACGTCACCGCGAACCCCGTCACCGAACTCGTCGAGGCCCACGCCCGGCACCTCGGCGTCATCGACGCCCTCACCCGTCTCACCACGACGGACCTGAGCGTCGGGGGCGTCACCGAACCCCGCGCACTGGCCGCCGCGCTGTGGCCGCTCACCGAGATCGCCCGACGGTACGACCGCCTCGCGGCCTTCGCCGAAGCCTGCCTGACCGGGCTCGCCGGAGAACCGGGCCCCTCCGGCGCCGAGCGGCTCACCACGGCCGTCGAACTCGCCGTCCACTTCACCGCGGCGATGGAGCCCGATCCCCTCCTGCCGCCGGAACTGCTGCCCCGGCCCTGGCCCGGGGCGCGCGCCCGCGGCCTGGCGGCCACCTGCTGGAACCGTCTGCGCGAAACCGGGCCCGACGAGACCAACACCCCCCGCCTGTTCGCCCTCTACTCCGACGCGGTGCGCCCGGCGGGAGGCGAGGCGTCGGCGTGACCCCGGGGCGCCCTGCCGCCCCCCCGCCCCTTCAGGCCTTCGCGTCCCCCTCCGCCTCCGGGCGGCGGCGCCGCTTCGCCGCGACCACGGCGAGGACCACCGCCAGGGCGAGGACCACCGAACCGCGCAGCCACACCTCCGCCTCGACCTGGGTGGCGAGCAGCACGCAGGAGGCGGCGCCGAGGACGGGCAGGACGGTCGGGGCCCGGAAGTGGTCCGGCTCGCCCGGGTCGGAACGCAGCACGAGGACGGCCGCGTTGACGATCAGGAAGACCACCAGGAGCAGCAGCACCAGGGTGGACGCCAGAGTGGCGACGCTGCCGGTCAGGGCAAGCAGGAGGGCGGGGGCGGTGGTGGCGGCGATCGCCGCCCAGGGGGTGCGGCGGCCGGGCAGCACCCGGGTCAGCGCGGCGGGCAGCAGCCCGTCGCGTGCCATCCCGTACGCCAGGCGCGAGGCCATGATGCCGGTGAGCAGCGCCCCGTTGGCGACGGCGACCAGGGCGACGGCGCTGAACAGCCGCAGGGGGACGCCACCGGCCTCGCGGACGACCTCCAGGAGGGGGCCGCTGGAGGAGGCGAGGACACCGGTGGGCACGGTGACCGAGGCGGCGACGCCCACCAGGACGTAGACGGCCCCGGCGGTGGCGAGCGCCGCGAACAGGGCACGGGGGTAGGAGCGCCGGGGGTCCCGGGTCTCCTCGGCGACGTTCACCGAGGTCTCGAAGCCGACGAAGGAGTAGAAGGCCAGGACGGAGCCGCTCAGCACGGCCGCCGCGGCGCCCTTCTCCGGCGTGCCGAGCCGGAGCAGGCGCCCCGGATCGCCCTCCCCGCGCAGCACCAGCCAGGCACCGAGCACCACGACGACCACCAGGCCGCCGACCTCGACCACGGTGGCGACGGCGTTGGCGCGGGTCGACTCCTCGATGCCCCGCGCGTTGACCAGGGCCAGCAGCACCAGGAAGACCACGGCCACCAGCGCGACGGGCAGGGTGACGAACGCGCCCAGGTAGTCGCCCGCGAAGCCGCGGGCGAGCGCGGCGACCGACACGACGCCGGCCGCCAGCATGGAGAACCCCGCGACGAATCCCACCGCCGGGCCGAACGCCCGCGTGGCGTAGTGGGAGGCTCCACCGGCCCGCGGGTACTTCGTCACCAGCTCGGCGTAGGAGGCGGCGGTCAGCAGGGCCAGCACCAGGGCCACGAGGAGCGGCACCCACACCGCGCCCCCGGAGGCGGCGGCGACCTGCCCCACCAGGACGTACACCCCGGCGCCGAGCACGTCGCCGAGGATGAAGAAGTAGAGCAGGGGAGTGGTCAGGGCGCGCCGAAGGCCGGGCGGGGAAGTGCCGGCGGAACCGGCGCTCATCGCGGCACCGCCACGGCGTGGACGGTGGGGGCACGGTGCGACCGCACCGGTTCCCCCTCACGGACGGCGGGCCCGCCGACCCGCTGGTTCTGCTCTCTCATCGGTTCCTGCTCTCGGAAGGGGCGACTCGTTTCCGTCATCGTCCCTGCCCCTTCCGCTCGATATCAGCGGTGCCACGAGTGAAGAACCGGGACCGCCGACGAGGAGGCCAGAACGACGGGATCCGCCGACGAGCCCCGGGCCGACCGGTCGAGGGCGGGCGCGGGGCGGCCCCGCCGGGTTCGTCACCGTTCTGGACGCGCGGACGGTGGTGATACCGGACGCGACCGGCGACAAGCGCCTGGACACCCCGCGGAACGTCATCGCCACCGGACGGACCGGCCTGTCGCTCGCCGTCGTGCACGCCGGCGCCTCGCCCGCCGCTGCCCCGCTTCCCGGCCGCACAAAGCCACTTGTTCCGGGTGTCCGGGCGAATGACAATGTGCCTGTTCACACAGCTTGTGCCGGGCCGCGCCGCCGATGCCACCTCTTCGCCGGCCGCGCGGGCACAGTCCCTGCCGCGTGCGCTGCGACCACACGCCGCGTACTGCTCGCCGCAGCACGGCCGGGGCCCGTCACGGGTCCCGCCGGACCCGGCTCGTGCGAACGCCCCGGAAACCACGTAGGAGAGCTTTGAAGACCACCACACTGCGCGCCGTCCTGACGGCGAGCGTCCTGGCGCTGCTCGGATCCGCGCTCGTGGCCCGGCCGGCGAGTGCCGCCGGCTACGAGGCCTGCCCGACCGCTTCCCTCTGCCTCTACAGTGCCGCTGACGGCACCAGCGACGAAGGCGATGCGGTACACGCGTACGGAGTGACCGCGAACTCCGGTGCCCAGTCCTACGGCGCCTGGAGCAACCGCGCCGAGTCCCTGTACAACAACTCCCCCTACTGGGCATGCCTCTACACCGAGGCCGGTTACGGCGGCGAGGTGAAGGCCGTGGCACCCGGTTCCAAGGGCAACCTGGCGGCCCTCGCCCCGAACCTCGGCGGCAAGGCGAGCTCGCACAAGCCGGCTCCCTCGCAGGGCCACTGCTTCACCGGGTTCGAGCGCTGCGCCGACGGCATGCTCTGCCTCTTCCAGGAGCCGTCCGGCCGGGGCCGGATGACCGGCGTCACCCAGGACTACCGCGCCTACCACCCCGACGTCTGGGGCAACCAGGTCGAGTCGGTCGTGAACCGTACGGACAAAACGGCGTGCTTCTTCACCGAACACCTCGACCAGCTCACCGCGACGGACCGGCCCTTCCGCGTGCTGCCCGGCGACGCGACCTCGACCGGCGTGAGCCACGCCAACACCTTCAACTCCCACCGATTCAGCGCCGAGGAGAACTGCTCATGAGCAAGGCCCTCCGCCGCACTGCCGGGAGCGCCATCACCGCCGGGAGCAGCCTCCGCCGTACCACGCTGGCCTGTGTCACCGCTCTGACGACCGCCCTGCTCGTCGCGCCCCTTCCCGGCCCTTCCGCTGCCGTCGCCACCGCAGCCACACCACCGCTGACCGGCTGGGAAGCGATCACCGGCACGGACACCGACAAGATCCTCGCCCCTGGCGTCGAGCACTTCCGTTACCAGGAGGCCGCCCCGCCGCCGGGCGATCTCCGCCACGGAAAGCCGCGTCGCGAACTCAACGTCCTGCGCATCGACCCCGCCAAGGGCGCCCTGCGGATCGAGAGTTCGTACGGCCGTGCCGCCGGCGACGCCGAGATCGTCCGCGACCAGCTCAATCTCAACAAGAACCTCCCCGTTGCCGGAATCAACGGCAGCTTCTTCTCGCCCGAGGGCCGCCACGCACAAGCGGCCGTGGGAGAGGAGGAGTCGGTGCAGAGCTACGGTGCGACCGTCCGGGACGGAGTCCTGCTGGGCGCCGCCTGCAACCCGGACAAGACCAGCCGGCGGTCCCTCGTCCTTCAGTACGGCATCCCGTACATCACGGAGGTGTCGACGAGCATCGCCGTCACCAGCGACCGGCCCCCGGCGGCCGGAGGACCCACCCGCCAGGTCGTCGACGACGTCAACCGCAACCCCGGCGGCGCACTGGCCTGTCCTCGCGACGAGACGGACGGAGTCGGCGACAAGGACCCCGACGACCCGAACGACGCAGAGGGGCGCGCGTACACGGACTCCGAGGGCCGGTCGATGACCGCCTACCAGGACCCGACGGAATTCGTCCTCTTCAACGACCGGTACGGGATGAAGACCCCGAAGCCGGACCTGAACCCCGCGATCGGCTCGGACAACTCGGAGGGCTTCGAGGTCGTCGTCGAGCCGGACGGCAGTCTGACCCGGCCCTCCACCTGGAGCGCCGTCCGCGGCGGCAAGGACGTCCCCAGGGGCAAGCACGTCCTCCAAGTCGTCGGTACGCAGCCGACCGCGTGGCTGAAGGAGATGTACGCCGCAGGCGCCAGGCTCACGCTGGAGCAGAAGGTCACCGACACGTTCGACGGCCGTGACATACCGCTCGACGAGTCCGTGGACATCGTCTCCGGTGGTCACCGTCTGATCATGAACGGGGTGAACAAGTTCCCGAGCAGCCGTGACGGGCAGGGCGACCCCACGTCGTGCGCGCGCCTGGTGAGCCAGGGCGAGCAGATCATGTGCAAGGACTCCCGGACGGTCGTGGGCGTGGACGACCAGGGCCGCACCGTGCTCGCGACGCTCACCGGACCCCGCGACGAGAACCCCGTGACGGGCGAGGCCGACATCGCGGTCTACGACGGCGGTTTCTTCGTGGACGTCACCAAGCCGCTGAGGGAGCTGGGCGTGATGGACGCGATCAATCTGGACGGTGGCGGCTCCACCACCCTGCTCATCCGGCAGAGGAACGCCAACCCGGCCGACACGGCGGCCAACTACCGTCGCTACAGCGGCCTGACGGACCTCAAGCACCGCCCGGTCTTCGACACCGTGTACGTCGGCCTCGGCGGAGAGGTCGTCACCCCGGGCGGCTGAAATCCCCGCCTCCCGTCCTTTCCGTTCCCTGAGCAGTGCGCAGCCCCCGCCGGACGACCGGTGGGGGCGTGGCCGGATCCCGCGCGGCTCTTCGCGGACGCGTGCGCGGACCAGCCGGCCGTGGTGGTCCTGCCGGTACGGGAAAGGGAGGTCGTTCACGTTCCGGGGAGCATGACGGGCGCCGGTGCGCCGTCGGTCCGGTCGGGGCCGAGCGCGTCGCGGCCGCGGCCGGCGGCGGGAACGCCGGTGCGGTCCAGCTCGTCGCCGGTCACCAGGACGGTGACGCGGGACCCGGGGCGTACGAGCGGGGTGTCGTGGCCGCCGGTGGCGTGATCGGTTGTCGGCGGTCGGGGTCCCGTCGGGTCAGCGGGCGCCGACGGTGACGCGCTCCAGCGGGACGAACTTGAAGTTCTGGTTGCCGCTGGTGCCGGGGGCGCCGTTGGAGCCGTCCTGGCAGACGAACACGCCCTGCGGGAAGGCCGGGCCGAGGGCGGCCGAGGTGGCGTCGATGCCGTCGGTGTCCTCGCAGTCGTCGGCCCTGTCGCCGTTGGTGACGGCGAAGCGGCCGAGGTAGGCCCGGCTGGTCCGGTCGTACACGGTGTAGTCGTTGCTGCCCTGCGAGGAGACGAAGAGGCGGTTTCCGGCCGCGGCGATGCCCTCGACGTCGGCCGTGATGCGGCCGCCGGAGCCGGTCGTCGAGTCGAGGCTGGTGCGGCCGGTCCCGGCGGTGGGCTCGGCCCCGTACACCCAGACGCCGACGTCCTCCTCGCCGAGGTAGAGCTTGCCGGTGCTGTCGTCGGCGTAGCAGCCCTCGACGGCGGAGCCCGCGTCCCACAGGCGCACCGAGGTCGCCGTCACCGTGTTCCCGCTGACGGCGAGCTCCCACTGCTCGACCCTGCCGGAGGTGGAGTTGGGGAAGGCGTACAGCTTCCCGGAGGTGCGGGAGGTGTAGAGGCAGATGCCGTGCGCGGTGACCTCGGTGGGCACGTCCTTCAGGTGGGTGAGCTTCCGGGTCGCCGGGTCGATGCGGTAGACGTGCAGGGCGCCGTCGCCGCCGGCGGCCTCGTCGTCGGCGCTCACGACGACGTTCCCGCGCACGTCCACGTTGTTGCCGTAGTCGCCGCTGATGCGCTGGATGCGGGCGCCGGTCAGGTCGTAGACCTCCAGGGCGCCCTTCTTGTCCGTGCCCACGACGACGGACTTGGCGGGGTCGGTGGGGTGTACCCAGATCGCCGGGTCGTCGGCGGCGTCACCGCTGTGGGAGACCGGGGCGGTCTCGACGCTCGCGGTGACGGCGACGGGCGCCGCGTGGGCGGGCGCCGTCAGGGCGAGCGCGGCCAGGACGGCCGCCGGCAGGGCGGCGACGCGGGCGGGACGGGCGGAGCGGGGGAAGGACAACGGACTTCCTTTCTCGGGGAGAGGAGCACGCGAAGGCTAGAGCGGTACGGGAACACCCGGATGAACGGGAACCGAACCCCGCGCCATCGGGGCGGGGCACCCGTGGGCACGGCGGGTCGGTCCGTCCGTCCGCGACGGAGCCCCTTCCCCGGGCGGGGCGGTGCTCCGAGCCGTGAACGAAGGTAGCGGGGGAGGCGTGCGCCGCGCGGTGCGGGCGGAGCGTGCGCGCGCACTCGCTTACGCGGGCGGGCGCCGCAGGGCGCCGGACACGGTGTCACCGCCCGGCCGTACGCCACTTCCTGATCGTTCAGTCGGTCCTCTTGACGCCCGGCGAGCGGGGTCAGCAGCATCCGTCCGGTACGGGGAGGGGGCGACCCCCTCCGTGCTCCGGGCCCCAGGGCGATCAGGACGACGACGATCAGGACGGCCATGACGAAGACGAACCGGAACGATCGCCGCGAGTCCAGGTCCGCGGCCGAATACGCCCTGTACACCGGCCAGTTCGCCGAGGCGCTGCGCACGTCGATCGCACGCAGCGGATTCAGCCTGCAGCGCCTCAGCGCCAAGCTCCTCGAAAGGGGGATCAAGGTCAGCCCCGCGGCGCTCAGTTACTGGCAGAGCGGCAGCAACCGGCCCGAACGCGACCAGTCCCTCCGCGCGGTGGGGCACCTGGAGGAGATCCTGGGCCTGCCGCACCGCACCCTGCTCACCCTGCTCGGCCCTCCCCGGCCGAGAGGACGCTGGAGCGCGGCGCTCTCGGGCCCCGCCGACCGCCACCACCTGTGGAGCGAACCGGCGGCGCTCGACGACGCGCTGCGGCTCCTCGGCGAGGAGACCGCGCGGGCACTGACGGACGTCTCCCACCTCTCCGTGCACGTACGCAGCGTCCTGGGCCCCGACCACCGCTGCACCGGCTCCCGCTTCCGCCGGGTGCTGCGCGCGGAACGGGACCACGTCGACCGCGTGCTCCTGGTCGTCCACACGTCCGGCGCCGACCTGCTGGTGGAAGGGCTCGACGGGTGCCGGGCGGGGCGGATCCGCACGCCGGCCACGGCCGAGTACACGGTGGTGGAGCTGATCCTCGACCGGGTCCTCGCGCGCGGGGAGACGGCGGCCGTCGACTACACCCTGCGCTACCCGGACGGCGGGCCCTGGAGCCACACCCGCCACGTGCTGTACCGCCCCGCCGACGTCCTCGTCCTGGAGACCGACTTCCACCGGGACGGCCTCCCGTCCCGGTGCACCGCCTTCTACTCCCCGCGCCGCACCACCCCCGAGCGGCGACTGGCCACGCTGTTCCTCGGCACCACCCATCGCGCGCACTTCACCGTCGCGGGAGCGGGGGCCGGGATGTACGGCATGCGATGGGAATGAGACACCGGCCGGCCCGTCCCCGGGACGGCGGCACGCTTCAGGACGAGGCGGGCCGCCGCGGGGAGCGGAGGACGAGCAGGGTGATCTCGCTGGGGGCGAAGACGCGGAAGGGCGGGCCCCAGAAGCCGGTGCCGCGGCTGGTGTAGAGGAGGGTGCGGGCGCCGTGGCGGCTGAGGCCCGCGACGGCCGGCTGGTCGAGGCGTACCAGGTGGTGGAAGGGCCAGATCTGGCCGCCGTGGGTGTGGCCGGAGAGCTGGAGGTCGATGCCGGCGGCCGCCGCGCGGTCGACGAACTTGGGCTGGTGGGCGAGGAGGAGCACGGGGAGGTCGGGGTCGGCGCCCCGGAGGGCTCCGGCGAGGTGGGCGCGGTGGCCCGCCAGGCCGGAGGACTCGGCGGTGACGTCGTCGACGCCGGCGACCACGAGGGTGTCACCGCCGCGTTCGAGCAGCAGGTGGCGGTTGCGCAGGGGCTCCCAGCCCAGCTCGTCCATCAGGTCGACCCAGCCCTGGGCCTCGCTGTAGTACTCGTGGTTCCCGGTGACGTAGACCAGGGCCCGGGTCGCCCGCACGGTGCCCAGCGGGGCGGCCTGGGCGCGACGGCGTTCGGCCGTGCCGTCCGCGATGTCGCCGGTGTGGCAGACCAGGTCGGCCTCCAGGGCGTTCACCGTCTCGCAGACCCGCGCCGACCAGCGGGCGCGGTCGAGCGGACCGTAGTGGGTGTCGGTGATCAGGACGACGCGCGTGCCGTCGAGCCCGGCCCCCAGACGGGGGAGCTCCACGTCGAGCCGGCGCACGCGCGGCACGCGCCGGGCCTCGGCGTACCCCCAGGCGAGCAGGACGGCGGTCGTGCCGAGGACCGCCCAGGTGACGGCACGCGCCCGGTCCTGGCCGTCGCCGACGCCCGCCACGGCCAGGGCGAGCCGCAGCAGGACGCCGAGCAGGACGGACCAGGTGAACAGGATCCAGACGCCGCCCAGCAGCGCGTCGCCGACGATCGCCGCCCGGTCCCGCTGGCGCCGGCCGTGGCCGCGCACCATTGCGAGCGGCATGCCGACCAGGCCGAGGGCGAACAGCGCGGTGCCGGTCAGGGCGACGGGGAGCGGCCAGTGCTGACCGGTGTGCAGGAGGACCCAGCACGGCACGGCCCACAACAGGACGGGGGCGACCAGGGGGACGTAACGCATCAGGCGCTGCAAGCCGCTCGGTGACGCCTCTCGTCCCTCACCGGCGTCGGACCGGGTACTGCTCCCGCTGCTCCTACTGGTCTCGGTCATGCTTTCCCCTCCTGAGGTGCTGTCCGGCGGATCGTGCGGGTGACGGAGCCGGGCGGCGGCCACGGCACCGGTCGCACCGGTCGCACCGGCCGGCCGTGGCCCGGACCCGGTCCACCGTCCATGACCCGATTCTCCTCCGCCCCGACCGCCGGATTCCCTCCGGTGCCTCCGCGACGACGAGCGCCCGGATCCGGTGCGTGCCGAATGGCGCCGGTCCGGCGGGGCATCCGATGATTCCCGTAGGCATCACATCTTCGATCGTTCCTGGACGATCGTTTCTGGAGGCAGCCCCATGAGTCTTCTCCGTATCGCCGGCCGTCCGCTTCTGGCCTCGATGTTCATCGCCGGTGGCATGAATTCCGTGCGCAATCCCGGGGCCGTGGCCCCGGTGGCCGAATCCGTCGTCCGGCCCCTGTCCGAGCGCGTCGCCGCGCTGCCGGACGACACCGAGCGACTCGTCCGGCTCAACGGCGCCGTGCAGGTGGTGGGCGGCGTCCTGCTGGGGCTCGGCCGCTGCCCCCGGCTGTCCGCGCTGGCCCTCGCCGCGACCCTGGTGCCCACCACTCTGGCGGCGCATCGCTTCTGGGAGGCGGAGGACCCCTCCGACCGGGCCCAGCAGCGCATCCACTTCTTCAAGAACATGTCCATGCTGGGCGGCCTGCTGATCGCCGCCGACGACACCGGCAGCGCCCCCTCGCTGCTGTGGCGCGGCCGCCACGCGGCCCGGGACCTGCGGCACGACGCCCGCCTGGTGCGCCGCTCGGTCCGGGCCACGGCGGGCCCCGCGGCGACCGCCGGCGGCGTCCGGGCCAAGCTGGGCGTCTGAGCGACGGACCGCGGTGGCGACCGCGGCGGCGGGGGTGCGAGGCCGGTCGGCCTCGTTGAGCAGGGCTGTCAGGCGTCCGGAGTCCGGCCCCTGTACCCGATGCGCGGGCGTTAGGTTAGGTTAACCTTGCCATGCCGGACGGACCCGGCTCGGCGCCGGGCTCGGCTTCCGGAGCCGCCGCGGCACAGACGCAGGAGACGGAACGGGCAGGGGCGGATCCCAGGTGAAAGACGGAGACCGGGCGCGCGCCCGTCGCCGGCCCGCCGGGCCGGACCCTTCGGAACGGGTGGCGGAAGACGTCCGTCCCGGTCCGGGACGCGGGGCGGAGCGCCGTGGATAAGATCGCGCTCACGGCCGCCGCGCTGTACGTCATCGTCCTCCTGCGCGCCGGAGGGACGTTCGCCGTCGGCTGGCTCGCCGGCGCCGGAGCCCGGCGCAGCAGGCTCGCCGGACGGATCTCCTCGGCCAAGTTCCTGCGCGCGGAACGGGCGATCCAGCGGTGGGGCGCCCCGGTGGTGGCCGTCTCCTTCCTGACCGTCGGCTTCCAGACCGCCGCCAACTTCCTCGCGGGCACCCTGCGCATGCCCCTGTCGCGCTACCTCCCCGCCCTGTTCGTGGGCGGAGCGGCCTGGGCGCTGATCTACGCGACCGCCGGGATCGGGCTCCTGGAAGTACTGGGAAGACTGTTCGCCGAGCAGACGGCGCTCGGGGTCACCGCCGTCGCCGTCCTCCTCCTCGCGCTCTGCGGCACGGTGGCGTACCGCAGGCGCAGGGCCGCCCGGCCCTCCGGCGAGACCGCGGCCGAAGAGGCCTGAGCCGGGAAGGCGCGGGGTCCGGGCCTCTGCGCGCGACCGCTTCCCGTCGCCCGGCCCCGCAGGAAGGCGTTCCGCGTGCGACCGCCCCCCGGACCCGCCGAAGCCGATGGATCCGACCGAGCCGACGAAGGACGGGACGCGCCACGCGGTCCGTGTGCCCGGGCGCGAGGGGCCTCTGCTGTTAGCTTCATGATCGTCAGTGGCTGCCCGGCCCCACGGGCCCACCCCGTGCGGAGCGATCGCGGAGGCTGCGGTGACGGAGACGAACAGAGCCCCCGGGGGACCGGAGGCCGCCCCGCTCGGACGCCGCGGCTTCCTGGCGTCCGCCGCCCTGGCGGCCACCGCGCCGGTGGCGGCCTCCGCCACCGCCCACGCCTCGGGCCGGCCGGCGCCGGGAGGGCCTCTCGTCCCCGGGCGCGGAGCGGTGGGACGCCTGCTCGCCGTCCCCCTGAGGAACCGCCGCGACGACTGGCTCCGGTCGGCCCTCCAGGTGGCCGTCGGGATCGAGCTCTCCACCATCCCGCCCTACCTGTGCGGCTGGTGGTCGATCAAGGACCGCAGGAGCCGGGCCGCCCAGCTCGTCCGGCGCGTCCTCCTCGACGAGATGTACCACCTCGGAGTGGTCTGCAACCTGCTCGCGGCGGTGGGCGGCCGACCCGCCCTGAAGTCGGCGGCGCCCGTCTAC
Organism: Streptomyces sp. NPDC007872; assembly: GCF_042868165.1. Classification (NCBI taxonomy): domain Bacteria; kingdom Bacillati; phylum Actinomycetota; class Actinomycetes; order Kitasatosporales; family Streptomycetaceae; genus Streptomyces; species Streptomyces sp. NPDC007872. The sequence continues at coordinate 819,913 of NZ_JBIAEA010000003.1, read as the reverse complement.
CCCGGCCCGCTGCCCGGCGGGGTGCACCCCGGCCTCACCGTCTACCTGTCGGGTCTGACCAAGGCGTTCGTGCACGACGTGATGATGGCCGTCGAGGCCCCCGCCGCGCCCCTCGCCGACCGGGACGACGACTCGCTCAGCATCGGTCTCTTCTACGAGGAACTCCTGAGGACCTTCCGGTCGGCCGCCCCCGAGCTGTCCACGGCCCGGCAGTTGCGGGAGCGGATCGGCGAGGACGAGCTCGTGCCGGTCGGGACGCTCGACGACGTCGAGCACGTCATCGACGTCATCCGCGAACAGGGCGAGGGCACCTCCTCCTCGCCCGCGGACGCGCCGGGGGACGACCACGTGGCCCACTACTACGCGTTCGCCGAGATCTACCACGGCCGCGAGCTGCGCGAGGAGGGCGGCGGCTGGCAGTACACCGGCGCCGCCGTGCCCTTCCCCGACACCCGGCCCATGGCCAGGGTCCCGGCCGGCGGCTGGGACGCCCCGCCCGACGAGGCCCGGCGGCTCCTCGACTCCTTCGACGGCGCGTACGCCCGCATGCTGGAGTCGCTCGACACCGCGTGGGCCGACACGGACGCGAACAGCCTGGCCGCCGCGGTGCGCGCCATGCGCAGGCTGGAGCCGCCCGCCGTGGAACTCATGGAGATGCCGATCCCCGGCACCTCGGAGACCTACGGCCCGCAGTTCCACGTCCCCCAAGAGGTGTCTCGCCGGTCATGATCGGGGCCGCCACCCGATCGCCCCGCTTGACCCTCCCGGCCCGGGGTAGCGAAGGTGCATGGCCACCAGCAACGCAACCACCCCCGCAAGCGGCTACGTACAGCCCGAGATCGACGTTCCGGCCCTGGCCGGGGTGCTCGACGGCGAGTACGCCGGGATCCGCGACCTCGTCCGCACCAATCTGGTGACGCACTCCTCCGTGCTGGAGGAGGCCGAGGAGCTCGGCGTCGACGCGTTCCGCGAACGGGTGCGCGAGATCGTGGTCGCGATGGCCGCGACGGGGCAGACCGGCATGGGCTTCCCGCGCGAGTACGGCGGGGGCGGTGACGTCGGGGCCTCGATCGCCGCGTTCGAGACGCTGGCCTTCGGCGACCTGTCGGTCCTGGTGAAGACCGGCGTGCAGTTCGGGCTCTTCGGCGGCGCGATCCTGCACCTGGGCACCGAGCGCCACCACACGGCCCACCTGCCGGACCTGATCACCGGGCGCCTGATGGGCTGCTTCGCGATGACCGAGAGCGGCCACGGCTCCAACGTCCAGGCGCTCGGCACCGTCGCCAGGTACGACGCCGGGACCCGGGAGTTCGTCCTCACCACCCCCGACGACGGGGCGCGCAAGGACTACATCGGCAACGCCGCCCGCCACGCCGAACTGGCCGTCGTGTTCGCCCAGTTGGAGGTGGACGGCACGTCCGAGGGCGTGCACGCGTTCCTCGTGCCGCTCCGGTCCGGCGGCCGGGTCCTGCCCGGCGTCCGCATCGAGGACGACGGGCGCAAGATGGGCCTCAACGGCGTCGACAACGGCCGCATCCGGTTCGACGGCGTACGGGTGCCGCGCGAGGCGCTGCTCAACCGGTTCGCCGACGTCACCCCCGAAGGCGTCTACACGAGCCCGATCGAGAACCCGAACCGGCGCTTCTTCACGATGCTCGGCACGCTGGTCCAGGGCCGGGTCAGCGTCGGCGGCGCCGGGGTCAACGTCGCCAAGGTCGCCCTGGCGATCGCCGTGAAGTACGCCGTGCGGCGCAGGCAGTTCGAGGCGAACCCGGGAGCGGAGGAGCAGCTCCTCCTCGACTACGGACTCCACCAGCGCCGCCTGCTGCCCCTCGTCGCCCGCACGTACGCGCTGCACTTCGCCCAGGACGTCGTCCGCGCGCAGCTCCACGAGGTCTTCTCCGGCACCGAGGACGACCCCCTGGCCCGGCGCCGGCTCGAATCGCGGGCCGCCGGGACCAAGGCGCTCGGCACCTGGCACGCCACCCGGACCGTCCAGGAGTGCCGCGAGGCGTGCGGCGGCGCCGGCTACCTCGCCGTCAACCGGTTCGCCGCCCTCAAGGGCGACAGCGACGTCTTCACCACCTTCGAGGGCGACAACCACGTCCTGCTCCAGCTCGTGGCCAAGGGCCTCCTCACCGACCACGCCAGCGAGTTCGAGGACCTCGACCAGCTCGGCACGGTCCGCTACGTCACCGGCCTCGCCGTCGAGACGGTCATGGAGCGCACCTCGGCCCACAAGCTGCTCGAACGGGTCCGCGACCTGCTGCCGGGCGGCGACGAGTGGGACCGGGAGGCCGGACTGCTCGACCCGGAGTACCAGCTCGCCATGGTCCGCTACCGCGAGGAGCACATGCTCGCCGGAGTCGCCCGGCGGCTCAAGCGCGGGATCGACCAGGAGCGCGACCCCGGCGCCGTCTTCTCGCAGGTGCAGGACCACGTCATCGCACTCGCCCACGCGCACGTCGAACGCCTCGTCCTCGAAGCGTTCGTCGAGAAGGTGCGGGAGCTGCCCGAGGGCGGCAACAAGGCGGCGCTCGGCCTGCTGTGCGACCTGTTCGCCCTCTCGGCGATCGAGGCGGACCGGGCCTGGTTCATGGAGCACGGCAGGCTGACCGTCCAGCGCTCCAAGGCGATCACCCGCGAGGTCAACGACCTCTGCCGCAAGGTCCGCCCCCTCGCCGCCGACCTCGTCGACGCCTGGGGCGTCCCGCGCGAGATGCTGCGCGCGCCCGACCTGGTCGGCTGACCCGGCCCGCCCCGGCCCGGCCGGGGCGCACGCATACGGAACCGTCCCGGCCGGTGGTCGTACCCCCACTCGTACGGGGGGCACGGCCGCCGGCCGGGACGGTTCCGTATGCGGAATCCTCAGCCTTCAGGCCACCGGGTCACGCGCTCGCGACCACGGCGCCGAGGACCATGCCCAGGACCAGGCCCGCCGCGCTGACCACGAGGGCGACCGTGGAGAGCCGCTCGTGCCGGACGAACTTGGCGATGACGGCGAGGATCACGCCGATCACGCCGAACACGATCGGGAAGAAGATGATCGCGATCACGCCCAGCACGATCGCGATGATGCTCAGCACATTGCTGTTCGCCCCGGCGGTCCGCTGGCCGGTGGGACGGTTGTCGTACTGCGTCGTCATGTTCCACTCCTTCGGGACGATCACCTTGAGAGCTGATCCGGAGGCGGACCGGCCCACCACCCGGCTACCCCGAAGTTCCTTGCCGACACGGTGACTTGAAGAAGAGAGGGGAAGAAAGGGCCGGTCGGGCCCCGTCAGCCACCCGTCACCAGGATCACCTCCAGCGTCCGGGGCCCGTGGACGCCCTCGACGCGGTCGAGTTCGATGTCGCTCGTCGCGGACGGGCCCGAGATCCAGGTCAGCGGGCGCGTCGGATCGAGCCGGGGGAGCGCCCGGGGGACCGAGGCGACGACCTGTTCCGGGGCCCGGACCACGCACAGGTGCAGGTCGGGGACGAGGGTGAGGGCGCGGCGGCCCTGTCCCGGGCCGCCGTCGAGGACGATCGTGCCGGTCTCGGCGACCGCCACCGCGCACCCCGTCACCACGGCGTCGACGCCGTCCAGTTCGTACGGGCTCGGCGGGGGCTCGTCGGTCCGCCGGACGGCCTCCGTGGCGGCGAGCCAGCCGTCGGGCAGCCCGGGCGGGACGACGACGCCGCGGGCGCCGCGCTCCGCCAGGATCCGGGCGATCAGCGAGGCCAGGCCGTCCGGGGCGGTGCGGTGGACGTGGGCCCGGTAGTCGACGAGGTTCTCGTGGAGCAGGTCGAGGAGGCCCGCCGGGTCCTCGGCGGTGTGGCTCGTCCGGTAGTCGCGGGCGACGGCGGGCGGCTCGGCCGCGTCCGCGACGGCGGCACGGATCCGGGCGAGGACGCGCGCGCGTGAGTCGGTCATGTGCGGTTCTTCCTCCACCAGTCGCGGAACGGTTCGGCCGGCATCTCCGGCAGGTCGCGGCTCCCGGTCCACTGGCGGGCCCCCGGCCCCGGCGCCCGCCGGGGGTGCAGCGCGCGCGTGCGGGAGGCGAGGCGCTCCCCGGCGGCCAGCACGCCCGGACGGTCGAGGACCCAGGCGGAGGCCTTGATCGCGGCCCTCTCCAGGCGGTGGCCGCCCTGTTCCGCGACCCTTTCCCGCAGGTGCACGAGGACCTCGGGGATGTCGATGGCGACCGGACACACCTCGTAACAGGCGCCGCAGAGCGAGGAGGCGTACGGCAGGGAGGCGTCGACCTCGCTCGCCGTGCCCCGGAGCTGCGGGGTGAGGATCGCGCCGATGGGCCCGGGGTAGACCGAGCCGTACGCGTGGCCGCCGGCCCGCTCGTACACCGGGCAGACGTTCAGGCAGGCCGAGCAGCGGATGCAGCGCAGGGCCTGGCGTCCCACCTCGTCGGCGAGGGCGCCGGTGCGCCCGTTGTCGAGCAGGACGAGGTGGAAGGCCGAGGGGCCGTCGCCGTCGGTGGTGCCGGTCCACATCGACGTGTACGGGTTCATCCGCTCGGCCGTGGAGGAGCGGGGCAGGGTCTGGAGGAAGACCTCCAGGTCCCGCCAGGTCGGCACCACCTTCTCGATGCCGACGACCGAGATCAGGGTCTCGGGCAGGGTCAGGCACATGCGGCCGTTGCCCTCGGACTCCACCACGACCAGGGTGCCGGTCTCGGCGACCATGAAGTTCGCCCCGGAGATCCCGACCCTGGCGCGCAGGAACTTCTCCCGCAGGTGCAGCCGGGCCGCCTCCGCCAGCTCGGCCGGGGCGTCGCCCAGCCCCTCCGGCGCCGGACGCCCCCAGCTGCCCATCTTCTCCCGGAAGATGTCGCGGATCTCGCCCCGGTTGCGGTGGATGGCCGGGACCAGGATGTGCGAGGGCCGGTCCTCGCCGAGCTGCACGATCAGCTCCGCGAGGTCCGTCTCGTACGCGGCGATCCCCTCGGCCTCCAGGTGCTCGTTGAGCCCGATCTCCTGCGTGGCCATCGACTTGACCTTGACGACCTCGCGCTCGCCGGTGGCCCGTACGAGGTCGGTGACGATCCGGTTCGCCTCGGCCGCGTCCCCCGCCCAGTGCACGGTCCCGCCCGCCGACGTCACCGCCTCCTCCAACTGGAGCAGATGCGTGTCCAGGTGACGGAGCGTCTCGTCCTTGATCCGCTTCCCCGCCTCGCGCAGGGCGGCCCAGTCGTCCAGCTCGGCCACCGCCCGCGCCCGCTTGTCCCGGATCGTGCGGGTCGCGTGCCGGAGGTTGGCCCGCAGGGTCGTGTCGCCGACCGCCTTCCGCGCCGCCTCCGGGAAGGCCGGCATCCCCACGAAGGCCGGACCGGGCCCCGGCGGGGTGCCCCTCTCGTCGTCGCTCATCGCCAGGGCTCCTCTTCCGTGCTCGCCAGGATCTCCGCCAGGTGCAGCGCGCGCAGCGGCGCCCCCCGTCTGCTCAGCATGCCGCCCAGGTGCAGCAGACAGGAGTTGTCCGCGCCGCACAGCACCCCCGCGCCCGTGGACAGGGCGTTCCCGATCTTGTCGGCGCCCATGGCCGCCGACACGTCGGGGTTCTTCACCGCGAAGGTGCCGCCGAAGCCGCAGCACTCCTCCGCGCCCGGCAGCTCCACCAGGTCCAGGCCCTTCACCGCCTCCAGGAGCCGCCGGGGCCGCTCCCCGAGCCCGAGCAGGCGCAGGCCGTGACACGAGGGGTGGTACGTCACCCGGTGCGGGAAGTGCGCGCCCACGTCCGTCACGCCGAGCACGTCCACCAGGAACTCCGTCAGCTCGCGCACGCGCGGCGCCAGGTCCGCCGCCCCCGGCACCCGCGCCTCGAACGGGCCGTAGTGGTGCCGGACCATGGCCGCGCACGAACCGGACGGGACGACGACGTGGTCGTACCCCTCGAAGGCCCGCACCGTGCGCCGCACGAGGGGAACGGTCTCCTCGCGGTAGCCGGTGTTGAACTGCGGCTGCCCGCAGCAGGTCTGCGCGGCCGGGAAGTCGACCTCCACGCCCAGGCGTTCGAGCAGCCGGACCGTGGCCACCCCCGTCGAGGGGAAGACGGCGTCGTTGACGCAGGTGACGAAGAGGGCGACACGCATCACGGTTCCTCGGGGACGGCTCGGCGCGGGGTCTGACGCGGTCCTCAGTCTGGCATCCGTAGCCCGGCGAAGGACGCGACCGGGCGCCCGGCCGGCGCCGCGCGCGCCTACCGGCGCACCCCGAGGAGGTGCTCCAGGGCCAGTTGGTCGAGGTGCTCGAAGGCCATCGAGCGCGCCGCCGCCGCGTCCGCGTCGAACGTCTCGTACGCCGTCGGGTCGGCGAGCAGCCCGGCGAGGCCGTCGGCGGCCGTGGGCACGGCGAGCTCGGGCAGCCGGGAGGCGTCGAGCGCCGCCACGACGTCCGGGTCGGCCCGGAAGGCGGCCGAACGCTCCTTCAGGACCAGGTAGTTGCGCATGCAGTTCTTCGCGGACTCCCACACCCCGTCGGCGCCGTCCGTGCGCACCGGCTTGAAGTCGAAGTGGCGCGGCCCCTCGTACCCGGCCGTCTCCAGGAGGTCCACCAGCCAGAACGCCTGGCGCAGGTCGCCCGCCCCGAAGCGGAAGTCCTGGTCGTACTTGATGCCCGACTGGCCGTTGAGGTCGATGTGGAACAGCTTGCCCGCCCACAGCGCCTGCGCGATGCCGTGCGGGAAGTTGAGGCCGGCCATCTGCTCGTGCCCGGTCTCCGGGTTCACGCCGACGAGCTCCGGGCGCTCCAGGCGCTCGATGAAGGCGAGCGCGTGTCCGATCGTGGGGAGCAGGATGTCGCCGCGCGGCTCGTTCGGCTTGGGCTCGATCGCGAAGCGCAGGTCGTAGCCCTGCTCGGTGACGTACTGGCCGAGCAGGTCGAAGGCCTCCTTCATCCGGTCGAGCGCGACCCGCACGTCCTTCGCCGCGCCGGACTCGGCGCCCTCCCGGCCGCCCCACGCCACGTAGACGCCGGCGCCGAGCTCGACGGCGAGGTCGATGTTCCGCAGGGTCTTGCGCAGGGCGAAGCGGCGCACGTCCCGGTCGTTGGCGGTGAAGGCGCCGTCCTTGAAGACGGGGTGGGCGAAGAGGTTCGTGGTGGCCATCGGCACCGCGAGCCCCGTGCGGTCCAGGGCGGCCCGGAAGTGCTTCACGATCGCGTCGCGCTCGGCCTCCGGCGTACCGAAGGGGATCAGGTCGTCGTCGTGGAAGGTGACGCCGTACGCGCCGAGCCCGGCGAGCCGCTCGACGGCCTCCACGGGGTCGAGGGCGGGCCGCGTGGCCTCGCCGAAGGGGTCGCGGCCCTGCCAGCCGACGGTCCAGAGGCCGAAGGTGAAGCGGTCCGCGGGGGAGGGGGAGAAGCGGTCCGGCATGGTGTGTCCTTCTCTCGTGCGCGGTCCGGGGACTGGCCACCGGATTTGTTTTCTGAGATAACTAATACGGGACGGGGCGCCGCCGCGCCAGACCCCGTCCCCGGAGACGGTCTCCGGGGACGACCGCCGGGAGACGAGACCGAGACGAGGTGAGGGCGTGCCCGCGAGCCGCTCCGTCGTGATCGGCGTGGACAGCTCCACGCAGTCCACCAAGGCCGCCGCCGTCGACGCCGACACCGGCGAGCTCCTCGCCGTCGGCCGCGCCCCGCACACCGTCACCGGAACCGCCGGGGCGCGCGAGAGCGACCCGGGGGAGTGGTGGACGGCGCTCGTCACCGCAGTCCGCTCGGCCGTACGGGACGCGGGCGTCCCCGCCGCGTCCGTCACCGGCATCGCGGTCGCGGGCCAGCAGCACGGCCTCGTCACCCTCGGCCCCGGCGGACGCCCCCTGCGGCCCGCGCTGCTCTGGAACGACACCCGCTCCGCGCCCCAGGCCGCCGCCCTCGCCGCCCGCCTCGGCGGACCGGAGGCCTGGACGGCCCGGACGGGATCCGTCCCCGTGGCCTCCATGACCGCGGCCAAGTGGCAGTGGCTGCGCGAGCGCGAACCCGAGCGGGCCGCCGCGGCCACCGGCGTCCGCCTCCCGCACGACCACCTCACCGAACGCCTCTCGGGAACCGCCGTGACCGACCCCGGGGACGCCTCCGGAACCTGCTGGTACGGGACCGCCACCGGCGCCTACGACCCGGAGGTCCTCGACCTCGTCGGCCTCGACCCGGCCCTGCTGCCCGCCGTCGCCCCCACCGGCGCCACCCGCGTGGGCACCCTCGCCCCGGCCGCCGCCGAGGCCCTCGGGCTGCCCCGCACGGTCGCCGTCGCCGCCGGGACCGGCGACAACATGGCCGCCGCCGTCGGGCTCGGCCTCGGCGGCGCGGGCCTGCTCGACCACCCCGTCGTCAGCCTCGGCACCTCCGGCACGGTCTTCGCCGCCACCCGCGCCCGCCCCACCGCCCCGGGGCTCGCCGGCTTCGCCGCCACCGACGGCGGCGGCACGTACCTCCCGCTCGGCTGCACGCTCAACTGCGCCCTCGCCGTCGACCGGTTCGCCGCGCTCCTCGGCCTGGACCGGGAGGACGCCGTACCCGGCGCCGGGGTTGTCGTCCTGCCGTACCTCGACGGCGAACGCACTCCCGACCTCCCGCACGCCTCCGGACTCGTCACCGGCCTCCGGCACGGCACGGACCCCCGGGCGGTCCTCGGCGCCGCCTACGAGGGCGCCGCCTTCACCGTCCTGCGCGCCCTGGACGAACTCCTCGCCGCCTGCGGCCTCGACCCGGCCGCACCGGACGTACGGGACCGTCCGCTGCGCCTGATCGGGGGCGGCGCGCGCGGCCGGGTCTGGACCGACACCGTCCGCAGGCTCTCCGGCCGCCCCCTGGTCGTCCCCGCCGCCGACGAACTCGTCGCCCTCGGCGCGGCCGCCCTCGCGGCGGGCGCCACCACCGGCTCCGACCCCGTCGCCCTGGTCGGCACGTGGGGCACGGGCACCGGCCGGACCCTGCCCCCGCTGCCCCGCGACGGCGAGACCTGGGACAGGATCGCCGGAGTCCTGACGGCCGCGACGCCGACCCTGCTGAGCTGACGGGGCACGGGGGACGGGGCCGGGAACGGAACGGACCTGATCCACTTCACCGCCGCACCCTGGTCCCGTCATGCCCCCCCCCGTGGTTACCCTGCCGGTAACCACGGGGGAGGGACACATGACCGCTCTGCTCATCCTGTTCGGCGTCGTCATCGGCGCCGGAGTACTGGCCTTCGTCGTCGTGCACCGCCGGGGCGCCGGCCGCACGGACACGGTCGAGGGCCTCCTCCAGGAACAAGAGGCCCGCCACCGGGCCCGGACCGACCGGATCTCCTTCAACGCCCGGTCCGTCCACAACTCCCTGCCGACCGCCGGCGACGCCTACCACCGCCGGGGCGGCAACCGGTACTAGGACTTGACCGGCCGGTCATGTGACTACTCGGTGTCTGCATCGTTCCCGTGGGCGTGGGGCGGGGCGATCTGAGTGATGCCGAGTGGAGACGGCTGCGTCCGTTCCTGCCCGTCAGTAACGGGCGTCGTGGCCGGTGGTGGGACCACCGGCAGGTGATCGACGGGATTCTGCACCGGGTGCGGACCGGCGTGCAGTGGCAGGATCTGCCCGAACGGTTCGGGCCGTGGAAGACCTTCTGTGAACGCCATCGCCCGTGGTCGGCCGACGGCACATGGGAACGTCTGCTTCAGCAGGTCCGGGCCGCGGCCGATGCCGCAGGCGAGATCGAGCGGGACATCTCGGTCGACTCCACCATCGTCCGCGCGCATCGGCATGCGGCCGGCGCCCGCACCGCCCCACCTTCGGCCCCGAGATCAAAGGGGGCCTCAGGGATGGAACACCAGGCCGAGACGCCGTTGCAGAGTCTCGTCGCTCGCCTGGCGGAGGTGGTGCCGGAGGTGAGATCCGGGCCGCTCGCGGGGCGGTTTCACCAGCAGGATCCACCTGAGTGCGGACGGCCGCTGCCGCCCACTGCCCCTGCTCGTCACACCAGAACAGCGGGCGGACCGCACCCAGTTCACGCCGGTCCTGGAGAAGATCCGGGTGCCCCGATCCGGCCTGGGCGGGCCGCGCGGGAAGCCCGACCGCATCGCGGCCGACAGGGCCTACAGCAACGTACCCATCCGCGAGTACCTGCGGCGGCGGGGCATCCGCCACACCGTCCCGGAGAAGACCGACAGCCGGGCGGCCCGCCGGCGCAAGGGCGCCCGAGGCGGACGGCCGCCCGGCTTCGACGAGGACCGCTACAAGAAGCGCAACGCCGTCGAACGGGCGATCAACCGCCTGGAACAGTCCCGAGCGGTCGCCACTCGCTACGACAAGCGCGGCTACGTCTTCCTCGGCACCGCCACCGCGGCGGCCGTCGCGATCTGGCTTGGGGCGTAAACCGCTATGCGACCCAGCAGTAGACGCTCTGGTTCTGGCCCCGGGCACTGCTGACGAGAGCAGCCGGATCCCCCACGATCGCGTCGGCGATCTCCGTGCTGATGACCTCGCCGTCCTCCGCACGCAGCCGGTTCCACGAGGCGGCGGCGTCTCGCAACCTGGCGGGCCCGGCGTCCACGAGTGCAGTGGACAGGAGAGGCGAACCTGCATCCTGGGCCGTCGGCGCCTCGTGTCACACTCCTTCCCTGATCACGGGGGTGTTCGTCTCCCGTGCGCTGAAGGGGATGCGTGTGAACAGGGTGGGGTGGGCTGTCGTCTCTATGGCGGCAGTGACGATCGGAGTGGCCGGTTGCGGTGGCGACGGTATCGATCGGGATGCGAACGGGACGTCTGCGGCTCCCTCCGCTCCGGTTTCAGCGAGGCCGGAGGACTCCGGTCCGATCACCAAGGCCAAGATGCGCCTGGTGCTCGACGGCGTCACCAGGGACGTCGGGGCGCCGCCGAGCGATCCGGAAGCGGCCTCGATGCCGGAGTCGTCCAAGTACCCGCTGTTTGCGTGTTTCGTCACTTACAAGGGGTTCGACACGGCCGCCTCCACGCTGGACGTGGACCGGACCGATGCCCTGGCGGCCGCGTTGACCGGCCGTGGGTGGACAGAGGCCAAGAAGCGCGATGAGCGAAAGGCGCCGGACGGCACAGTCGACGTGGTGCAGGCAGTGTTCGAGAAGCGCGGCTGGACCGTGGTCATGGAGTACCGCCTGTTCTCCGACAACCGAACCCTCAGTCTGAAGGCCTTCGACGATGCCTGCGTCAAGAAGGTCCGGGCGGCCGAGGACGCCGCGTCCTCCGGCTGACGGAACCGGGCGCGGGCGACGGCGCCCCGCGCCTGCCGTCGCCCGCAGGCAGACGATGCGCTGGTCTCGTCGCTCACCCTCACACCATGATCGGCCGGACAAGTCCTAGCCGGTCCCGTCGGCGGAACCGGTCGTCCACCAGGACACGGCCACCAGGACGTCCGCGACCGGCACGGCCGCGCCGTACTCCGCGCAGCGCCCGTCCGGATCGAGTGCGGCCCCGTCTCCCGAGTGCCGGAAGACGCGGCGCGGGCCGCCCCGCGCCGGATGGAACTCCTCGCCCAGGCGGTGAGCGCGCGCACGGCCGGCCGGAGGGCGACGCCCTTGGGCGTCGGGCCGTAGACCTCGTGGCGGCCCGTCCCCGGCTCGGGCGGTCGTCCGTGCCGCGCGGACCCCGGACGCCGTTGCCGTACGAACGAAACGGACGACTAGGCTCTCGCTCACCATGAACCAGCCCACGGAACCCAAGGCCGACAAGTCGGGAGTGCGCCGGCACAACCTGAGCCTCGTCCTGCGGACCGTCCACGAGGCGGGCGAGACCACGCGGGCCGCCGTCGCGGCCCGCGTCGGACTCACCCGGCCCGCCGTCTCCTCCCTCGTCGAGCAGCTCCTCGACCTCGGCCTCCTCGTCGAGTCGGGCAAGACCTTCAGCGGACAGGCGGGGCGGCCGGGCACCGTCCTGAAACCGGCCGACACCGGTCCCGCCGGACTCGGCGTCGAGATCAACGTCGACTACGTCACCGCCTGCGTCGCCGACCTGACCGGCACCGACCGCGTCCGGCGCACCGAGCGCCTCGACAACCGCGGGACCGGCGCCGGCGAGGTCCTCGCCCGGGCCGCCCGCGTCGCCGCCGGGGCCCTGGACGAGGCGGCCGGGCTCGGCCTGGTCCCGGCGGGGGCCGGGCTCGCCCTGCCCGGCCTCGTCTCCGGCGGGACCGTCCGGCAGGCCCCCAACCTCGGCTGGCACGACGTCCCCGCCGAACGCCTCTTCGCCGACGCCCTCACCGCCCTGCGCCCCGCCACCGCCGGCCTCCCCGTCGCCTCCGACAACGAGGCCAACTCGGCGGCCCTCGCCGAGCTGTGGTTCGGCACCCTCGGCGAGGTGCGCACCTTCCTGCACCTGACGGGGGAGATCGGCGTCGGCGGCGCGATCGTCGTTCACGGCGAACTCCTGCGCGGCGCCCACGGATTCGCCGGCGAGATCGGGCACACGGTCGTCGACGCCGAAGGCCCCCGCTGCCGCTGCGGCTCGCGCGGCTGCCTGGAGCAGTACGCGGGACAGGCGGCCCTCCTCGCCTCGGCGGGGGCGACCGGCGTCCCCGACCTGGCGCGCCGTGCCGGAGCCGGAGAACCGCGCGCCCTCGCCGCCCTCGCCGAAGCGGGCCGCATGCTCGGCCGCGCCCTGTCGGGGGCCGTGAACCTCCTGGACCCCGAGGCCGTCGTCCTGGGCGGCATCTACCCGCGCCTGATGCCCTGGCTGGCGCCCGCCCTGACGGAGGAGCTCGCCGACCGCGTCGTCTCCGGCCTCTGGAGCCCGGACGCGGGCCGCCTGCGCCCGGCCTCCGCCGCCACCGACGCGGCCCGGGGCGCGGCGGCCCTCGTCCTCCGCGACGTCCTCGCCGACCCGCTGGCCCACGCCGCGGCGGGCGGCCGCGGTGAGTGACCACGTCCCTCGCCCGCACCGGGGCGTTGTCAGTGGTCACCCCTAACGTTCTTCCCATGACGACGACTTACCTGGAGCTGTCGCAGGACGGCGGCGGTGCCCACAAGTTCTACGAAGTGACCGTCGAGGACCTCGCGGTGTCGGTCCGCTACGGCCGGATCGGCACCGACGGACAGACGCAGCGCTCCGCGTTCCCGACCGCGCAGAAGGCCCGGGCCGCCGCCGCGAAGAAGATAGGGGAGAAGGTCCGCAAGGGCTACGCGCCCGCAGTGCGCGGAGTGCGCGCCGCCCGTCCGGTGACGCGCCGCGCGGTGACCTCGGCGCCCTCCACCGCGCGGGCCGTCGCCCCGGTCCTCTGGCGCTTCCGGACGGGCTCGGCCGCCTTCGGCATCCACGTCGACGAGGAGCGCTGCTGGGTCGGCAACCAGGCGGGGGACGTCTTCACGCTCGACCGCACCGGCGAGGTCCAGGCCCGCTTCAGCCTGCCGGACGGCGTCAAGTGCCTGGTCGCCGACGACTTCTGGATCTACGCGGGCTGCGACGACGGCAAGGTGTACGACCTGTCGTCCAAGCTCCCCTTCGCCGCGTACGACATCGCCACCGACGTCGACATCTTCTGGCTCGACATCCACGAGGGCGTCCTGCACGTCGCCGACCGCTCCGGCCGGCTCACCGTCATCGACCACGAGGACGAGCACCAGTGGGCGCGCGGCGGGCAGGGCGAGCACGCCTGGATGGTCCGCGCCGACGGCGACGCCGTCTACTACGGGGACACGCGCGGCGTCGCGGCCCACGCGCCGGACGGCGGCGGCGAGCTGTGGCACACGGCCACCGACGGCGCGGTCCTCTTCGGCTGGCAGGAGGACACCGCGGTCTACGCGGGCACGGGCCGCAAGAAGGTGCAGCGGCTCGCGAAGAAGGACGGACGCGTGGAGGCGGTGTACTCCTGCGACAGCCCGGTGTACTCCTGCGCCACCTCGCCCGGCGGCCGGTTCGTCTTCGCCGGCGACTCGTCCTCCTCCGTCTACTGCTTCGCGGAGGACGGCACCCGGCTCTGGAAGCTCGGCACGGGCGGCGGCTCGGCGCTCTCCATGCAGTACCGGGACGAGCGGCTCTACCTGGTGACCACCGACGGCTCGCTGGTCTGCGTGGACGCGAGCGAGGCCGCGATCACGGCCGCCCAGCGGGGCACGGTCCCGGTCGCCCGGGACGTCAAGCTCGCCGCCGCGCTGCCGGTGTACGAGCCGGCCACGACCGCCGGCGCCGTGACCGTCGTCAGCGACGCCCCGGCGGGCGCGGTGGTAGTGGAGTGCGTCGGCGAGCCGGGCCGGACCCGGGTGCGGGTCGTCTCGGGGGGTTACGACTCCTCGTGGAACGTGCAGTTCCCGCGTGCGATCCGCGAGCCCGGCGCGCGGTACGTGGTCGACGCACTGCACCCCGCCGCGGGCGGCTTCTACCGGGTCCGCGGCGACATCCGGCGGCTGCGGTGACGGTACGGGGAGAGGGGGACGGGGGCGGCGGTGGCGTCTTCGAGGCGGCCACGGGCGACGGACCGCCCCTGCCCCCGGCCGACGCCGAGCAGCGTTCCCGGGAGGTCCGGACCGCCCTCGACGGGCTGCTCCAGATCAGACGGCTGACCCTGGGCCGGGGCGGCGACCCGAAGGCCGTGCCCGCCGACTGGGAGCGCCGGCAGCCGGTCCGGGCGGTGGCCCTGGCCCTGGAGTCCGGCGGGATCACGCCCTCGTCGGTGGACGCCGCCGGGGCACGGGTCTCCACCGGCTACCGGGTCCGGGCGGGGGAGCGGCCCGGCACGGCCGTTGTGGAGTGGCTGGGCCCGCCGGGTTCGGGCGCCGCGCGGGAGGAGGCGGAGGCGCTCGGCGCGTGCGTCCCCGTCCTGGCCCGGCTCGGCTGGGACGCCCTGCTCTACAAGGGGCCGCGTGGCCGCCGCTTCCTGGAGGCGGAGCCCACGGAGCCCACGGGCCCCGCGTAACCCGTGTCCGTGTCCGTGTCCGTAATCCGTACCCCGTAACCCGTGATCCGGGCTCCGGGCTCCGGGGTTCAGGCGATCGAGGCCGAGACGATCGCCGAGACCGCGATGTTGCAGGAGGCGGTCACCCAGACCGCCGGGTGCGGCTGGGGGTCGACCAGGGTGGCGCCCAGCTTCCCCGGCGTGACCAGGTCGACGACGAGGAAGGCCACCGCCATCAGCACCAGGCCGAGCAGGCCGAACGCGGCGGTCGAGGCGAGACCCTTGCCGAAGTCGTCGTACGTCGTCCAGATCGAGGTGAAGACGATGCCGCCGATGCCCAGGAGCGCCGAGCTCAGCAGGATCGCGGCGTTGCGGTTGCGGTCCTCCCAGATCTGACGCCCGAGCTTGCCGGGGGTCAGCAGGTCCACGAGCACGATGCCGAGGATCAGCAGGACCACGCCGAGGGCGCCGTAGGCGCTGGTCCGGCCGAGACCGTTGACGATGTCGCTCATGGGATGCCGGCTCCGAAGGGTTCACGATCGCGGGGGATCGGCGGTCAAGGACCGGCAAAATGTAGCGCACGCGTCAACGGCGACCGCCGCCCGCCCGGAGACCGGACGGACGGCGGAGGACGGCGATCGCGCACATGAGGTCCCGTCAGGCCCCCGGCGGCAGCTTCCTGGCGCGCGAGCGCACCTGGAGGGCCGTGACGATCTCGACGGCGCCGACGGCGACGAGCCAGATGCCGCCGAGGAGCGTGAGCACCGCCGCCGACTCCAGCGGGGACACGATCAGGACCACCCCGGCCAGCGCGCTGACGACGCCGAGGAAGACCTGCCACCCCCGGGCCGGCATCGCCGGGTCGGAGGCCGCCGCCACGGTCTGCGTGATGCCCCGGAAGAGCCAGCCGATGCCGATCCAGAGCGCGAGCAGCAGGATCGACTGCATCGCGCCCCGGAAGCAGAGCAGACCGAGCAGGATCGAGAGGGCGCCGCTGATGAAGGCCATGACCCGCAGCGCGGTGCTCACATGGGTGCCGAAGGCGGCGACCAACTGCATCACACCGCTGAACAGCAGGTAGAGGCCGAAGAGCACACCGGCCACGACCAGCGAGGCGCCCGGCCAGACCAGGACGAGGACGCCGAGGACCAGCGCCACGAAGCCGGCGAGGAGCAGGGCCTGCCAGGCGGCGCCCGCCAGCATGCCGAGGGGCCCGGTCAGGGCCTCCCGGTCCTGGGGGCGCTCATGGGAACGGTCGTGAGTCTCTGTCATGGGACGGGCCCGTCCTTTCGTGGGGGTGCGGTCCCGGCGGACCCGGAGGACGTGCGCGTCCCTTTCCTCGGGCCGCTCTCCGGGGCGCGGCTCGCGACGGTCTTCGGGGCGGTCTGCGGGACGGTCCTCGGGGCGGTCTCCGGGACGGCGACGGCCCTCCCACTAAAACAACGGCGGACAAAAGCCGCAAAAGGTGACTCGTATGGAGTAGGGATCCGGGCCTCGGACGGCACGCGTCCCGGCGGGCGACGACAGTGGACGGCGTACGCGTCCCCCTCCCGCACCTGGAGAACCCCATGGCCCACCCCAACCGACGCGACCTCGGGCTGCTCGTGCTGAGGGCCGGCACCGGCGCCGTGCTCGCCGCGCACGGCACGCAGAAGCTCTTCGGCTGGTTCGGCGGGGGAGGCGTCGAGGGCACGAGCAGGGCGATGGAGGCGATGGGCTTCTCGCCGGGCCGGCAGAGCGCGATCGCCGCCGGTCTCGGCGAGGCCGGCGGCGGCGCCCTCCTCGCCCTCGGCCTCGCCACCCCGGCCGCCGGGGCCGCCGCGGCCGGCGCCATGGCTGGCGCCGTCTCGGTGCACGCCCCGGCCGGCTTCTTCGCCCAGGGCGGGGGCTACGAGTACCCCGCCTTCCTCGGCTTCACCGCCGCCGCGATCGGCGTCACCGGTGCCGGGCGCTACTCCCTGGACCACCTCACCGGACACGTCCTCGACCGGCCCTGGGTGGTGGCCGTCGCCTTCCTCGGCACCGCGTTCGCCGCCGCCGCGGTCGTCGGCCGCCGCGCCCAGGGCCGGGCGGACTCCGCGCCGGACTCCGGGCCGGGCCCCGAAGAGGCTCCCGAGCCGTCCTAGCCGGGGGCACGGGGGACCCGGACGCGTTCGCCGCGCCGGAGGGTTAGGCTCGCCGGAGAGGAAGGGACGGGCGCCGCACCATGAAGATCGATCTGACGGACACCAATTCCAGCGAGATCAACAGGGCGATCCTGAAGGGCCGCAGGGACGTCGGCACCCCCGCCGTCGGCGCCGTGCTCACCCTCGTCGTCGTGACCGACGAGGAGAACGCCTACGACGCCGTCAAGGCGGCCAACGAGGCCTCCCGGGAGCACCCCTCCCGCATCCTCGTGGTCATCAAGCGCCACGCCCGGGCCCCGCGCGAGCGGCACGAGACCCGGCTCGACGCCGAGGTCCGGCTCGGCAGCGACGCCGGTTCGGGCGAGACGGTCGTGCTCCGGCTCCACGGCGAACTCTGCGCCCGCGCCGAGTCCGTGGTCCTGCCCCTGCTCCTGCCGGACGCGCCCGTCGTGGTCTGGTGGCCCGTCGACGCCCCCGAGGTCCCCTCCAAGGACCCCCTCGGCTCGCTCGCCCAGCGCCGCATCACCGACGCGTACGCGGTGGAGGACCCACTCTCCGTCCTGGAGACCCGCGCCGCCTCGTACGCCCCCGGCGACACGGACCTCGCCTGGACGCGGCTCACCCCCTGGCGCTCGATGCTGGCCGCCGCGCTCGACCAGGCACCGCTCACCCTCACCTCCGCCGCCGTCGAGAGCGAGGCGGAGAACCCCAGCGCCGAACTCCTCGCCCGCTGGTTCGAGGTCCGGCTCGGCGTCCCCGTCGACCGGGTCGTCACCGACGGCCCCGTGGTCACCGCCGTCCGCATGGGCACCCCGGACGGCGAGATCCTCATCGACCGGCCCGACGGACCCGTGGCCCGCCTCTCCATCCCCGGCCAGCCCCACCGGGTCCTCGCCCTCAAGGTCCGCTCCACCGCCGAGCTGATCGCCGAGGAACTGCGCCGGCTCGACCCCGACGAGGCCTACGAGGCGGCCCTGCGCGGCAGCGCCTGACCCGGCGGGCCCGTCGGTACCGGCGGGTGGTGACGGCCGCTCTCCCCGGTACGGGAGCGTGCGCGTCGGCCGTCCGCCGGGCACCGGCCGGCTCGGCGGGGAAGCGCAGGGCGGAGACCCGGTCGTCGGAACGGGGCTCCGGCAGCGGGCGCGGTCGCCGTCGTACGGCCGGTCCTCCACCCGGGGCCGACCTCCCCGCCCGCCGCCCACGCGGTTGTCTTATCCTACGGAATGCGCCGGTGAATCCTCGGCCGGTGCTCCGCACGAGGACCGAGGCGAACGAAAGGGTGGTCTGTGACGCGCTCGGAGGCCGATGGGTCCGCCACGCCGTCGACAACCGTGGCCGATGGGTACGCCACGCCGTCGACAACCGCGGACGGGGTGTTCGCCGCGGACAAGGAGATCGGCGAGGACCTCGCCCGGGTGGACTGGGCGGCGACGCCGCTGGGACCGCCGGAGGAATGGCCGCAGAGCCTGCGGACCGCCGTGAGCATCCTGCTGTCGTCCAAGTTCGCCATGTGGATGGCGTGGGGGCCGGAGCTGACGTTCTTCTGCAACGCCGCCTACCGGCGCGACACCCTGGGCCAGAAGTACCCCTGGGCGCTGGGCCGGCCGTCCGGCGAGGTGTGGTCCGAGATCTGGGGCGACATCGGTCCGCGCATCGACACCGTCCTGAACAGCGGCGAGGCGACCTGGGACGAGGCGCTGCTGCTGTTCGTCGAGCGCTCCGGCTACCCGGAGGAGAGCTACCACACCTTCTCCTACAGCCCGCTGCGCGACGACGACGGCGCCGTGGTCGGCATGCTGTGCGTGGTCAGCGAGGAAACGGAGCGGGTCATCGGCGAGCGCCGCATGGCGACCCTGCGCGACCTGGGGTCCGACCCCAGCGTCATCCGCACCGAGCCGGAGATGCTCGACTTCGCCGGCGAGCAGCTCGGCCGCAACCCGCACGACCTGCCGTTCGCCCTGACCTACCTCTTCCACGACGACGGCACCGCCCGCCTCGCCTCGGCCGCCGGCATCCCGGCCGGCCATCCGGCGGCCGCGGAGGTCCTCCCCGCGGACTCCGCGTCCGTGTGGCCGACGGACGCCCCCGCCCGCGGGGAGTCCGTGCTCGTGCCCCTGGACGGCGAGCCGTTCGCGGACCTGCCCTCCGGGGCGTGGGAGGAGGCGCCCACCGAGGCCCTCGTCGTCCCCCTGCTCCAACAGGGCGGAGCACCGTACGGGTTCATGGTGGCGGGCCTGAACCGCTACCGCGCCCTGGACGAGGACTACCGGGGCTTCGTGGAACTGGTCGCCGGGCACGTGGCCGCCGGAGTCGCCAGCGCCCGCGGCTACCAGGCGCAGCAGCGCCGCGCCGAGGAGCTCGCGGAGCTCGACCGGGCCAAGACGACGTTCTTCTCCAACATCAGCCACGAGTTCCGCACCCCCCTGACCCTGATCATGGGGCCGGTCCAGGAACTGCGGCAGCAGCTCGCCGACGCGGATCCGCGCGTACGGGAGGAGCTGGAGGCCGTCCACCGCAACGGGCTGCGGCTCGGCAAGCTGGTCAACACGCTCCTCGACTTCTCCCGCATCGAGGCGGGCCGGATGCGGGCGAGCTACGAACCGGTCGACCTGGCCGCGGTCACCGGCGAGCTGGCCAGCGTGTTCCGCTCCGCCGTGGACAAGGCCGGCCTGGCCTTCCACGTCGACTGCGCGCCGCTGTCCGAGCCGGTGTACGTCGACCGCGGCATGTGGGAGAAGGTGGTCCTCAACCTGCTCAGCAACGCGCTGAAGTTCACCTTCGACGGCACGATCCACGTGGGCGTGCGCGCGGAGGAGGGCGAGGCCGTGGTGACGGTCGCGGACACCGGGATCGGCGTGGCGGCCGACGAGATGCCCCGGCTGTTCGAGCGGTTCCACCGCATCGAGAACGCCCGCTCCCGCTCCGGCGAGGGCAGCGGCATCGGCCTGGCCCTGGTGAAGGAACTGGTGGGCCTGCACGGCGGCGCCATCACCGCCGCCTCCACCGAGGGCGAGGGCACCCGCTTCACCATCCGGCTGCCCTTCGGCTCCGCCCACCTGCCCGCCGACGCCGTCCGGCCGGAGCCCGGCGCCGGCGCCGTCCGACCGGAGACGGGGGCCACAGCCTTCCCCGCCGCCGACCCCTTCCTCCAGGAAGCCCTGCGCTGGCTGCCGGGCGAGGGGACCACGGCGACGGCCCCCGCGCTCGGTGCCGCCCCGGACGTCGCGGACACCGGCGACGACGCGCGGCCGATCCGTCCGACGGCCCCGGCGCGCGTGCTGATCGCCGACGACAACGCCGACATGCGCGAGTACCTCGCCCGGCTGCTGCGCGGCGCCGGCCACCTGGTCCACGCGGTCGAGGACGGCCGACAGGCCCTCGACGCCGTTCGCGCGGAAGCCCCCGACGTGGTGGTCAGCGACGTCATGATGCCCCGCCTGAACGGCCTGGACCTGGTCCGGACGCTGCGCGTCGACCCGCGCACCGCCTCGGTGCCGGTCCTGCTCCTGTCCGCCCGCGCCGGACAGGAGGCCTCCATCGAAGGCCTGCGGGCGGGTGCGGACGACTACCTCGTCAAGCCGTTCGCGGCGGCCGAACTCCTCGCCCGGGTCGAGGCCAACGTGAAGCTGGCCCGGCTGCGCAACCACCACACCCGCTGGCGCACCGCCCTGATCGACTCGCTCCAGGAGGCGTTCTTCGTCTGCGACGAGGAAGGCGCGGTCATCGAGATCAACGCCTCCTTCACCACCATCCTCGGCTACGGCCCCGAGGAACTGCCCTACCGGCCGGTCCACCCCTGGTGGCCCGACGCGACCAACGACCCCGAGGCCCACCGCCAGGTCGCCGAGGCCTTCGCCACGCTGACCGGCCAGGAACGGGGCAGCTACACCATCCCCGTCACCCACAGGGACGGCCATCGCCTGTGGGTGACCGCCACGTTCAACCAGGTCCAGGACCCCGACACCGACCGCACCGTCATCGTCGGCACCTTCCGCGACGTGAGCGCCGAGCACTACGCCATCCAGCGCGAAACCGCGCTGGCCGCCCTGAGCACACGCCTGTCCCGGGCCTCCAGCCTGCCCGACGCCCTCGAGGGCTCACTGGAGGAACTGAAGAAGCTGTGGCGTGCCCAGCAGGTGACGGCCGTGGTCTTCGGCACCGGTGGCGAACCCGCCCTCACCCGCACCGACACCGCCCTCACCTGGCAGGAACTGCCCGACGAACGCCGCCGACTGCTCACCGGTCTGCGCGAACAGCCGGTGCTCACCGCCCTTCCGGGACAGGGCGAGGCCACCGTCGTCCTGGAACATCCGGAAGGCACCCTGGCGCTGTGGATCGACCTGGGCGAACAGCGGCCCTTCACCGGCGAGGACCAGCTCCTGCTGTCCCTCCTCGCCGGACACATCGCCCAGGGCCTGGCCCGCGCGCACCAGATCGACCAGCAGCGCGAGACCGCCATCGCCCTGCAGCGCGCCATCCTCGGCCCGTCCCACCTGCCCGACGGCTTCGCCGTCCGCTACGAACCCGCCACCCGGCCCCTGGAGGTCGGCGGAGACTGGTACGACACCGTCGCCCTGCCCGACGGCCGCATCGGCATCGTCGTCGGCGACTGCGTCGGCCGCGGTCTGGAGGCCGCCAGCGTCATGGGCCAGTTGCGCAGCGCCTGCCGCGCCCTGCTGCTGCAGGACGCCGGCCCGGCCCAGGCGCTCATGGCCCTGGACCGGTTCGCCGCCGGTGTTCCCGGCGCGATGTGCACCACCGCCTTCTGCGGGATCCTCGATCCCGACACCGGACGGCTCACCTACTCCAGTGCCGGTCACCCTCCGGGCATCCTCGTGCAGCCCGACGGCACCACCCGGCTGCTCGAGGACGGGCGCTCCCTGCCCCTGGCCGTCCGTCCCGGCACCCCGCGTCCCGAGGGCGAATGCACGATCTCGGCCCGCTCCACCCTGCTGCTGTACACCGACGGGCTCGTCGAACGCCGCCGCCGCCCGCTCAGCGCAGGCATAGATCAGGCCGGTGAAGCGCTCCAGGACGGCCGGAACACCGCGGTCGACGACCTCGCCACCGACGTCATGTCCCGGCTGGCCCCCGCCGACGGCTACGACGACGACGTCGCCCTGCTGCTCTACCGCCACCCGGCCCCGCTGGAGATGACCTTCCCCGCGGAATCGGGACAGCTCGCCCCCGTCCGCAAGGCCCTGCGCGGCTGGCTCGACCAGTGCGACCTGCCGCCCGGCACCGCGCAGAACATCCTCGTGGCGGCGGGCGAGGCCTGTGCCAACGCCATCGAGCACGGGCACCGCGACGCCCCCGGCGACGCCGTCCACTTCCGGGCCGAGGCATCCGTCGACAACCTGCGCCTGACCGTCACGGACACCGGACGGTGGAAGGTGCCCCAACCCGAGCGCAACGCCCACCGCGGCCGCGGCATGGCCCTGATGCGGGCCCTGATGCAGCAGGTCACCGTCACCCAGGGCCCCACCGGAACCACCGTCGACATGCACACGAGGATCGCCTGATGACCACACCCCTGACCCTCACGCCCGGTCGGCGGCCGGACGGCACGGCCGTGCTCACCGCGGTCGGCGAGATCGACATGAGCAACACGTCCAGCCTGGCCGCCGCGCTCGACGGCACCCCGGGCCCCCTCGTCCTCGACCTGACCGACGTCGAGTACCTCGACAGCGCCGGCCTGAGCGTCCTCTTCTCCCACGCCGACCGCCTCGAACTCGTCGCCGGCCCGCTCCTGGCCCCGGTCCTGACCATCTCCGGACTGACCGACCTGACCACGCGCCACTGACGCACGTGCCGAAAGTCCCGGTGTGGCGCGCCGACGAGGGGGTAGGGGTCCGCTTCGGTCCCGACGGAACCCGGCGGTGACGAGGGACGCGGCCCCCGCCCGGGAGACGGGATTCCGGGCACATCGGGGTGAACGTACTATTCTCCCGATCTTTACCACGGGTTCCCGCCGGGAACCGCATGCGGAGGGAACTGAGGGTGTTCGCGGTAGACGTCAGACGTGACACGCGAGGAGTGGTATTCGTGCTGCGCGGGGACCTCGACTTCCACAGCGCGGTGCAGTTGTACGAGGCCGGCGACAGGGAACTGGGCACCGGAGGGGACACGGGCGCGGTGGTGATCGACTGCTCCCACCTCACCTACTGCGACTCCACCGGCATCACCGCCCTGCTGAAGCTGTACAACCAGCTCTCCGGGCAGAGCCGGGTCCTGCGCCTGGCGGCGGTGCCCGCCTTCCTGGACCGCCTGTTCACCCTGACGGGGCTCAACCAGATCTTCTCCCTGTACGCCGACGCCGACGAGGCCCTGGCCGCGCACGCGGCCGACCACGGCGCGCTCGCCGCGGGCACCGACGAGCCGGTGCGACCGAGCGGGGAAAACGTCGGATGACGGGCGCGTCAGGACGGCGGACGACCCGGTCCGCCCAGGTGCCGGCGGCACGCGCGGCCGACAGCGGCGCGGAGGGCGACCTGCGGGCCCTGTTCGGACAGTCGATGGCCGTGTTCGCCTCCCTGGCCGGGCCGGCGCACATGCTGGAGGCGGCGAACCCCGCCTTCTTCGCGGCGATCGGCGGACCGGAGCGCACCCGCACCGGGGTGCCGCTGGGGCAGCTCATGCCGGAGCTGGTCGCCCAGGGGTTCATCGGCCTGCTGGACCGGGTCTACCGCACGGGCAAGGCCCACGTCGGCCGCAACGCCCGAGTGGTGCTGGGTGAGGGGGAGAAGGCGCGCGAGGCGTTCTTCGACTTCACCTACGAGCCCCGCCTGGACGCCGGCGGCAACGTCACGGGCGTACGGGTGATCGGGGTGGAGACCACCCAGGTCCAGCACGCGCAGCGGCTGACGGCCGAACACCGGGTACTGCTCGAACAGATCGCCCGCCAGGCCCCCCTGCCCGAGGTCCTGGAGGGCATGGCCCGCGCCATCGAGGACCTCGCCCCCGAAGAGGTACTGGTGTCGGTCCTGCTCGCCGACGCCGACGGAGGCCACCTGCGCCACGGCGCGGCCCCCAGCCTGCCCGACTTCTACAACCGGGCCATCGACGGCATCGCCACGGGCGAGGGCGTGGGCTCCTGCGGCACCGCCGCGCACCGCCGCCGGCCGGTGATCGTCACCGACATCGCCACCGACCCCTTCTGGGACGACTTCCGCGACCTTGCCGACAAGGCCGGCGTGGCCGCCTGCTGGTCCACCCCGATCCTGGCCCGCGACGGCTCGCTCCTGGGCACCTTCGCGATGTACCACCGCACCCCGCGGACCCCGCGGGAGGCCGACCTCGCGCTCGCCCGGGTCTTCGCCCGCACCGCCGCCCTGGCCATCGAGCGCCACCGGGCCGAGCAGGCGCGCCGGGCGGCGGAGGCCCGCGAACAGGCCGCCCGCGACGACCTGGCCTTCCTCCTGAACGCCAGTACCGCCCTCTCCTCCGACCTGGACGCCCCCCAGACGCTGCACCGCCTGGCCACGGCCTGCGTGCCGAGACTGGCACCGCTGGGCACGGTCGACGTCGTCGAGGGCGGCCGGGTGCGCCGCGTGGCCACCGCCGCCCCCACCCGGCACCAGCAGGACCTCCTGGCCTCGCACATCCCCGTCTACGACGCCGACGACGACGCCGTCGCCCGCGTCCTGGCCTCCGGCGTGACCGAAGTGGCCCGCCGCACCCCCTCCGGGCCCGGCCCCTGGCGCGAGCTGGGCGTCACCGGCTACGTGTGCCTCCCCCTCCTCGACCGGGGCACGGCGTTCGGCGCCGTGACCCTGCTGTCCACCGGCGAGCACGCCTTCGACGGGCACACCGTCGCCCTGGCCGAGGAACTCACCCGGCGCGCCGCCCTGGCCGCCCGCAACGCCCGCCAGTACACCCACCGCGCCGCCCTCGCCCGCGATCTCCAGGCCGGACTCCTCCTGCCCGACCTGCCCCGGGTGCCCGGGGCCGAGGTGGCCACCTACTACCACCCCGCCGGCGAGGGACTCGACATCGGCGGCGACTTCTACGACGTCTTCCCGCTGGAGGGGGACCGGTGGGCGTTCCTGCTCGGTGACGTCTGCGGACGCGGCGCCATCGCCGCCACCACCACCGCCCTGGTCCGTCACACCGCCCGCGCCGTGGCCCCCCTCCTGCCCGGTCCCGAGGCCGTCGTCACGGCGGTCAACCAGGCCCTGATCAACCGGCCCGCCGGACACGGCACCGGCTTCGTCACCCTCGTCTACGGCCGGCTCACCCCCACCGACCACGGCCTGGAGGTCGAACTCGTCCGCGCCGGCCACACCATGCCCCTCCACCTGGACGCCCGGGGAACCGTCCGCACCGTCGACGTGCCCGGCGCCCTGCTGGGCATCGGGCCCGAGACCCACCTCACCGCACACCGCCTCCTCCTGCGGCCGGACGAGAGCCTCCTGCTCTACACCGACGGCATCACCGAGGCCCGCGACGCCGACGGCGAACAGTTCGGCGAGGACCGCCTCGCCGCGGCCCTGGCCGGCGCCCCGCCCCGGACCGGCCCCCACCACGTCGTCGAGACCCTCACCCGGGCCGTACGGGACTTCACCGGCGACCACGGCATCGACGACGACCAGGCCGCCCTCGTCCTGACGGCCACCCGCCCCGGGAAGTGACGCGGGTCCCGACGGTGCCGGCGAGCGGAGAAAACCGGTGGTCCCGGCCCGGGGGCGCGCCTGGCATCCGCCCATGATCGAAGACATCGGGACCACGGACGGCGAACAGGGCGCGGAAGCCGGCAGGGAGCTCTCCTGGCGGGCCCGGTCCGTCGGCCTCGCGGCACTCGACACGGACGACGCCGAACTCGTGCACGGGTGGCGGTCCGACCCCGTGGCCGCCCATCACATCGGCATCTGGCCGCGCCCCGGCAGCGCGGGAGGACGGACCTCGGCGGGTGCGACGACCGGAGGGGCTGTTCGACGGGCTCGCCGTTCGGGTGCCGCCGGACGTGTGCCGCGACCGCGGATCAGGGCCGGGTGGCGGCTTCGCCGTCGGGAAGGAGGGGGAGGATCCGGTCGAGGCCGGTGGTGTTCATGAGACGGAGGGTGTGGTCGGGGACGCCAGCGAGCGCGATGTCGGCCCGGGCGGCATGTGCGTGGTTGCGGGCGACGATCAGGGCGGTGAGACCGCTGGAGTCGCAGAACTCCAGGCCGGCCAGGTCGATCACCAGGCGCTGCCCCGGCCGGAGGACGACGTCGGCGAGCAGGTCGCGCAGTTCGGGGGCGGTGTCGTAGTCGAGTGGGCCGAGGAGCTCCAGGACGGGACCGGTCGCGGCGTCTCGGGCGGTGATCTTCAACGGGCTCATGTCGTGTCCTTCGTCACCGCCCCGGGTGCCGGACGGGTGGGACACCCAGGGCGAGCAGGGCGGTGTCGTCGTCCAGGCCGTCGCCGAAGCCGTCCAGGAGGCGGGTCAGCGCCTCGATGATGGCGTCCGGGGGCTCTCCGGCGTGGTCGGCGGCGAAGGCGAGGAGCGCTTCGTCGCCGTAGAGGGTGGTGCGGTCTCCACCGGTGCGGGCTTCGGTGAGGCCGTCGGTGTGGAGCAGCAGCGTGTCACCGGGGTCCAGGGTGGTGGTGGCGGTGGCGAAGGGCGCGGTGGGCAGGATGCCGACGAGGAGCCCTCCTGGGGTGGGGAGGTGACCGGCGCGGCCGTCGGCCCGCAGGACGAGGGCGGGGGGATGGCCGCCCGAGGCGAGGCGGACGTCCGCCCGTCCGGTCTCCCCGTCGGGTTCGACGACGCCGAAGACGACGGTGCAGTAGCGCGGGTCCCCGGCGGTGTAGCGCTCGTGGAGGACCTTGTTGAGGGTGGCCAGGACGGTGGTGGGGTCGGGGTCGTGCAGGGCCGCGGTGCGCAGGGTGTAGCGGGTCAGCGAGGTGACCGCTGCTGCTTCGGGTCCCTTGCCGCACACGTCGCCGAGGAAGAACGCCCAGCGCTTCCCGCCGAGGGCGAAGACGTCGTAGAAGTCGCCGCCCAGCCGGTCCGGGGACGCGGTCCGGTAGTGGGCGGCCGTCTCCATGCCGGGGATCGTGGGCAGGGCGTCGGGCAGCAGCGACCGCTGGAGGACGGCGAGGGCCTCCTGCAGGCGGGCACGATCGGCCTCCGCGTCCTTGCGCGCCTGTTCCGCCGCTTTGCGGGCCAGCAGGAGCTCTTCCTCGTAGGCGCGGCGGTCACGGGCGTCGAAGACGGTGGTGCGGATGAGCAGGGGGTCACCGCCGTCGCCGTGCTTGACGACGGAGGAGACCAGCACCGGCATCCGCCCCCCACCGGCCCGCTTCATCTCCAGGGCGATGCCGCCGATCTCCCCCCGCATCCTGAGCAGGGGCGCGAAGTGCGTCTCGTGGTAGAGCCTGCCGCCCACGGTGAGCAGGTCGGTGAACCGCATCCGGCCCACCACCGCCCCCCGTTCCAGGCCGAGCCAGTCCAGCAGGGTGGCGTTGACCTTCGCGACGGTGCCGTCCATCAAGGTGGACAGGTATCCGCAGGGGGCGTTCTCGTACAGTTCCTCGACGCTGTCCTCCAGCAGCGCGGCGAACGCCGCGGTCGGTCCTTCCTCGCCGTTCTCGCGGTCCGCGTCGTGCGGGCCGGACTCCCGCCCGGTGCGGCACATCATCGCAGTCCCGCCAGGAAGCCGGTGATCGCCTGGTTGGTGGCCTCGGGCGCGGACAGGTGGGGACAGTGTCCGGTGGCGTCGAGGGTGATCAGTGTCGAGCCGGGGATCGCCCGGTGGACGAAGGCGCCCACCTCCCGGGGGGCGATGACGTCCTGGACGCACTCCAGTACCAGCGTCGGCACCGTCACCTTCTTCAGGTCGTCGCGCGAGTCGGAGAGGAACGTGGTCCGGGCGAAGACGCGCGCCATGTCCGGGTCCGTGGCGCAGAAGCTGTTCGTCAGCTCCTCGCCGAGTTCGGGCCGCTCCGGATTGCCCATGATCACCGGAGCCATCGCCGACGACCAGCCGAGGTAGTTCGACTCCAGGGACCCGAGCAGCTCGTCGATGTCCTCGCGGCTGAATCCGCCCCGGTAGCCCTCGTCGTCGACGTAGCGCGGGGACGGCGCGACCATCACCAGCGCGCCGATGCGCCCGGGTGCCGCGTCGGCCGCCAGCACGCCGGTCATCGCGCTGACCGAATGGCCCACGAACACCGCGTCACGCAGGTCGAGCGCCTCGCACACCTCGACCACGTCCCGGGCGTAGCCCTCCAGGGAGCCGTAGCGTCCCTCCGAGAACGCGGACGGGTCCGAACGCCCCGAACCCACGTAGTCGAACAGGACGACCCGGTGGTCCCGTGCCAGGGCGGGCACGGTCAGCCGCCACATGTTCTGGTCGCAACCGAACCCGTGGGCCAGCACCACCGTCCGTCCGCGCGGGTTTCCGGTGACGGTGACGTTGTTCCTGCGTTCGATGTCCATGTCCCCACCCTCTCAGGCAGCATTCGATTCCCCCGCACCGCCGTGGAACCCCCACAACTCCGCGCACCACTTCCACGACTCCCGCGCACCCGGGTCGCCGTCCCGGCCGGAACGTTCGCCGTTCGGGGGCGGAACCGGACCGTCGCCGTGATCTTCGGTTCGGCCCCCGGCCACGAGACCGGTGGAAGACCGGACCCCGCGGGGAGCGGGGAGGAGGGCCGGGAACGACGCCGCCGCGGGACCACGGCGCCCTCCACCGGCCCTAGGAGCTGTCCGGCCGATCATGTGACTACGCCGTGCCCGCCTCGTTGACGTGGGCATGAGGCGGGGCGATCTGACGGATGCCGAGTGGGAACGGCTGCGGCCGTTCCTGCCGGTCAGTAACAGGCGTTGCGGCAGGTGGCGGGATCACCGGCAGGTGATCGACGGGATTCTGCACCGGGTGCGGACCGGCGTTCAGTGGCGCGATCTCTCCGAGCGATTCGGGCCGTGGAAGACCGTCTATGAACGCCACCGGTTGTGGTCGGCCGACGGAACATGGGAAAGGCTGCTCCAGCAGGTCCAGGCCGCCGCCGATGCCGCCGGCGAAATCGACTGGGACGTCTCGGTCGACTCCACCATCGTCCGCGCTCACCAGCATGCGGCCGGTGCCCGCACTGACCCGCCGCCGGCGCCCGCCTCAAAAGGGGCCGAACCGGCAGAACACCAGGGCGAAACCGCATGGCAGAGCCTGCACGCCCGCCTGGTGGAGGTGGTGCTGGAGGTGAGGGTCTGGGCCGCTCGCGGGGCGGGTTCACCAGCAAACTCCACCTGAGCGCGGACGGCCGTTGCCGTCTCCTGTCATTGATCGTCACCGCAGGTCAGCGGGCGGATTGCACCCAGTTCAAGCCGGTGCTGGAGAAGATTCGCGTCCCGCGGAGCGGGCCGGGCAGGCCCCGCAAGAAGCCGGACAGCCTGGCGGCGGACAAGGCATACAGCAACGGGCCCTGCCGTGAATACCTGCGTCGCCGGGGCATCCGGCACACGATCCCGGAGAAGGTCGACAGCCAGGCCGCCCGCCTGCGCAAGGGCTCACGCGGCGGACGGCCACCCGGCTTCGACGAGGAGCGGTACAAGAAGCGCAATACCGTCGAGCGGGCGATCAACCGCTTGAAGCAGCACCGGGCGGTCGCCACGCGCTACGACAAGCGCGGCTACGTCCACCTCGGCACGGCCACCGCAGCAGCCCTCACCATCTGGCTCCGCACGTGACGGCCAGGATCAGTCCTCATCCTCAGGCAGG
Organism: Streptomyces sp. NPDC007872; assembly: GCF_042868165.1. Lineage (NCBI taxonomy): Bacteria > Bacillati > Actinomycetota > Actinomycetes > Kitasatosporales > Streptomycetaceae > Streptomyces > Streptomyces sp. NPDC007872. The sequence goes on along the minus strand of NZ_JBIAEA010000003.1, from coordinate 790,253 downwards.
TGGAAGTAAACGGTCCCCGAGCGCCAGGGACCGTGTTCGGTCATCTCTGACTCGATCACCACATCCTGGATCTCGGCGGGGCCCAATGCCTCGATGGCATCGGCCAGCCGCCGCAAGAGCGCCGGAACGCTGTCGCAGCCTGGGCCGGCGGGGTTGGCCTGCGAGAAATGGCGCACGACCCAGTGCGTCGGAGTATCAGTCACTGACTGATCGTAAGACCGGCCATCGCCTGGTCAGCAGGCGATGGCCGGGCCGGGCGACTCAGAGACCATGATCGGCCGGACAAGTCCTAGCAGGCGGCGGCGTCCTCCACCGTCTCCCGCACCTCGAGGACGGTGTCGACCCCGGTGATCTCCAGGATCCGCCTCACCTGCGGCGTTGGACCGGCCAGGCGGAGATCGGTCGTCCGGTGGGTGAGGATCAGCAGATTCAGGAAGGAGGAGTCCGCGAAGGCGACGCCGGAGACGTCCAGAACCACCTTCCGGTACTTCTCTGCCGCTGCGCCCAGGGCCGTGGCCAGGGGAGCGACGGTCTGCATGTCGTAGGAGCCGTCCGCGACGACGACTCCGGTGCCGCGTGCCTCGTGCCGCGCCACCGCGGCTCGGTCCGGGAGCCGCCCGCCGACCGATCCGTCGTTGACGGCACCCGTGCCGTGTCTTGTCGTGACGGTCCCGTCCAGAGACATCGTCCGCCCCTTCCTGTGGCTTCCGCGCAGAATCATGCCACCTGTTACGCGAAAATTATGTCATGCATTAGGTATCCGGCAATGACGGTCTCTAGAATGCCGTACATGATTGGAGTGCCCGAGTCCCACAGAGGCTGGACGTTCGTCACCAACCACGCGCGCGTACTAGCCGCCATCGCCGACGATCCGAACGCCCGCATCCGCGACATCGCCGCCCACTGCCGGCTCACGGAGCGGGCCGTCCAGCGGATCATCTCCGACCTGGAACAGGACGGTTACCTCTCCCACACCCGTGACGGACGCACCAACACGTACCGCATCGAAGCGGGCAAGGTGCTCCGCCACCCCGCGGAAGCGGGCCTGACCGTGGCCTCCCTGCTCTCCCTGCTCGTCCAGGACGAGGCGCACCGCGCCGGAGGGACGGAGGCGCGGTCGCCGCAGCCGGCCGAAGCCCCTCACGCCGGCTAGGGGGAGACCGGCCGGTTGAAGGAGTTCGGTCGACCCGAGGAGCGAGGAGTGCTCTCCGAGGACGAGTTCGCGGCCCGGAAGAGCCGCGTTCCCGGAGCTCGATCCTTTCCGGAGCCCTTTCTCACGCCGTCCGCGCCTCTCCGCGCGGGTGGCGGGGTGCGAGCGGCGGGCCCGGAGGAAGCAGTTCGGCGGTGGCGAAGGCGGTCACCGCCGCCAGGATCACCACCGGGATCGTCTCGGAGTTGCCGAGCAACAGGACCACCAGGGCCACGCTGCTGACCGGGAGCCGCAGGGCGGCGGCCGAGGCCGCCGCCATGCCGGCGGCGGCGCCGGGGATCACGCCGAGGCCGGGCAGCGGTGCGAGCAGCACGCCCGCGGCCGCGCCCAGGAAGAGGGCGGGGAAGACCAGTCCGCCCCGGAGGCTGCCCAGGCACAGGGCATAGGTAGCGCCCTTGAGCAGCAGGACGGCCACCAGCGCTCCGACGCCCCAAGCGTGGGGATCGGAGGCGAGTCCGGCCAGCGTCGCCTGGCCCGACGAGGCGACGTCCGCCGGGGTGCGCCCCGTGGCGACCGCGTACAGGGCGGCGCAGCCTCCGGCGGCGACCGCGCAGACCACCGTGCGCACGAAGGGGGAGGCCGCCACGAAGACGGCGGTCAGCCGTCCGCCGGTGATCAGCAGGTGCACCAGCGCTCCGACGCCGACCGCCAGCAGGACCGACCACACCACGTCCCCGGCGTCCAGGCGCGGGGGAGCGGTGGGGAAACGGATGGAGAGGCTGCCCGTCTCGAGGCCCGTCCAGCGTCCGAAGCCGGTGAACACCACGGCTCCGACACCGCTGGACAGCAGGGCGGGGAGCATGACGACGAACAGCTGAGGACCGCCCACGCCCGCCACCTCGATCAGGAGGACGGCCGCGATGAGCGGATTGCCGAAGATGGCGGCGATGGCCGCCGCCGCTCCCGCCGCGCCCAGCAGGGCGGTGCTCTGCGGGGTGGCCGGGACGCGGACGAGGTGCCGGAAGAGCAGGGCCAGGCCGCCGCCGAGCGCGATCAGGGGGGCTTCCGGCCCCAGGGCGGCGCCGAGCGGCAGGCTCGCGACGGCGGCGACGATCACTCCGGGCAGGGCCGCGGCGGAGGCCCCGCCGGCGTGCAGACCGCCGGCGGGGACGTGGCCGCCCGCGCCGGGCAGACGGGTCACGACCAGTCCCACGACGACTCCGGCGACGGCGAGCAGCGGCAGCGGCCACCAGGCCGGAGGAGAAGCCCAGCCGAGCGCCTCCGGCAGGTCCGCCCACATCACGTGCTCCAGCTCGTGCAGACCGACGAGGAACCAGAACGCGGCCAGCGAGACGGGGACGCCGATCAGGGCGCTGAAGACCAGGGCCTTGAGGTACGCGGGCGTCCGCAGGAGGTCTCGCAGCCGGTCGGCCTCCGAGGGCTCTGCGGGCCCCGGGGAGGAGGCCGGAACTGTCTTCGACGCGGTCATGGATCTTCGCCCTTCCGGACCTGGGGACGTGGACGCGGAGTCACGGTTCGGGTTCCTCGAGGGACGAGGAGGACCGGCGTCGCTCCAGCCCGATCCTGACCGCCCCGACGACTGCCTTCGCGATGACCCCCACGAGGACGAGGTCCGCCACCATCTGGCACGTGGTCAACGCGCGAGCCGCCTGCGAGACGGGCACGATGTCGCCGAAGCCGACGGTGGCGAAGACGGTCACCGTGAAGTACAGGGCGTCGTTCCTGCTGAGCGGTTCGGAGAAGGAGTGTCCTCCCTCTTCCCGCGCGTACAGGAAGTAGGTGACCGAGAACAGCAGCAGGAACAGCGGAACCGCGGTGCTCAGGGTCTCGGCGGCGCGGAGCCGCGGGTAGGGCGACCTGACGATGCCGACCGCCTGCAGGGCCAGGAGCGCGCCGATCCCCAGCATTCCCACGACGAGTACGACGACGGTGTGCTGGTCGAGGGCGCTGTCGAGGGGCAGCAGGAAATAGGCCGTGGTGCTCGTCGCCACCACGGCCGCCGAACGCAGGAGGGGCAGGAGGGGCCGGACCCGTGGGGGACGCGTCCGCCGACCCCGTTCACCCCCTCGCGGCACGCTCATGTGGGCCGCGACTCCTTGCCTGCGGTCCGTCCGTCCGCCGTGCCGCGGAGAGCGCCCGGCCCCGCGTCGGACGCCGTCGTGCCGACGGACACCGACCTCACCGGTCTCGACTGCGCTGCCATGCGGATCTCCTGCGGAACGCTTCACGGGTCGCCGTGCTCGGCGGAGCACCCGCCTGCCGTCCAGCAAAAGCGCTTCCGTCGCGTCTCGCGACCGGAGACGGGCCGCATGCCGTCGTCCGGGTGCCGATGCGCTGCGGCGCCGCGGGAAACACGTCGGGGTCGGCTCCCGGCACGTGGCCGGCCCGAGGACCGCACGGGTTCCCCGGCCCGGCGGACCCGCGGCCCGCACCTCCCGGTGACGGCGCAGAGGGCCGTGGTGCTCACGCTTCCGGGTTGCCGGCCTGTCGGAGCCGGGCGACGGCGGGTGACGAACGCCGCTTCCCCGCCGCCGTCCCGGGCGCCGGCCGGGCGTCAGTACCTCGTCGGCCGGGGAGCGACGCACAGACCCCAGATGACGAGGGCGTCGATCACGATGAGCAGCGACGCCCACCACGGGGTGTGGGGAAGCCACATGAAGTTGGCGATCATGCTGAGTCCGGCCAGACCCACGCCGACCGCCCTGGCCCACGTGGCGCCCTTGTACACGGCGGCGCCGGTGAGTGCGACGAGAACGCCCAGCACGAGGTGGATCCATCCCCAACCCGTGAGGTCGAGCTCGTAGACGTAGTTGCGGGTGGTCAGGAAGACGTCGTCCTTGGCGATGGCCGAGATGCCCGCGAGCAGCGTCATGACGCCGCTGAAGACCATGATGACGGAGGCGAAGACCAGCCAGCCGCTGCTGTGCGTCTCCTCGTGCCGACCGGACGGGCCCGTGTGGGTCGTCATGACAGGCTCTCCTTCTGTCGCTGCCCGCCGCGACTTACCGTCCGGCGGGCCGGATACCTCCAATCTGAGCCCCCGCGCCCCCCGACGCACGTCGGAGGAAGGACCCACTCCCGTCGCAGTGATCCCGGCACGAGGAGAGGACGCTCTCCGGCCGTCCCTTCCGCGCGGGTCGCTCGCGTGCACGTCCGCGGGCACCCGGTCGACCACGACCACCAGCCGGCCGGGTCCCTTCGTTCCCGTCCGGCCGGTGCCGACGCGTCCGGACGACGGCGGCGCCCGGGAGAAGCACGCGGGACGATCGTTCCGCTTCCCCCTCCGGCCGTTCCGGCGGCAGCGGGGCCGGAGTCCTGGTTCGTGCTCTTCCCCGAGGGCCGGGCTGCGCGGGGGCCGGCCGGCGTCCGGTTCCATGGTGGCCCCCCGGGGAGATCCCGCTGCTCTGCGCCATCGCGTCGCCCGGCGGCCGCGTGCTGAGGGGTCCTACTGATCACGGAACGAACGGTCGCCTCCCGGGTGTTCAGCCCTGCTCGCCTGCGGCAGTGGCGACAGCCGAAACCCGTACACGCTTCCGCTCCTCGCGCCGAAGGGATCCCGTGCGCCGCCGGCCGAGGCCGGTTCTCTACCGTGCCTCCGGTCCGCGAGACCGCCGCTCGCGGGCACCACGCCACCGAGGAGTTCCGGGCGGGCGGCAAGCAGCGAGCCGACCTCCGGAGCGGCCGAGCGTCGATCTGCTGACGGCCGAGAGGGGCCGTGTCGCGAACCGGAGCGATGCGAGTGCTCGACGGTTCGGTGGCGCACGGACGCACTTCGTCCGCACGTACAGAGGAACCTCCCACGTACTTGATGGGGCATCAGGTACGTCGGCATCCGGTCGGCATGAGTTCCATGCGTTCCGGGACGATCGTCCCGACAAGCGCCGGTACGAAGGAAGAGCCGAGACGGGACGCCGTCCCGCCTGAGCGGAGCGATGTTCCTCACAACCGTCGGAAGGAGGTGTCGATGTAGAGTCGAGGCCGCCCTTGACCTGCAAGAAGCAGGCAGGGAGCCGTCCCAGAGGAGTCCACAGTGCTGCGCACTCTGTTCAAGTCCAAGATCTAGCTATTTGGCGTCGCCGCAGGTCAGGGGCATCATGTGCCCCCCTCAGGTCAGCAAACGGTCAGCATGCGCCCGCATGGTGTCCGCGCTTGCTGACCTGCGACCGATAGTGCGGCGCCTGAGCAGGATTCTTGGGCCGGAACGGATGGTGCGTGACATGGCCCGACAGCTCGCCCGTGGCATGGGGTCCTTCTTCAAGGACTGCGGCTGCGCCAAGCCCACCCGCTGCCCTCACCCGTACTCGATCCGCTTCCGCGATGCCCTCGGAAAACAGCGTGAGGAATCTGGGTACGGCACCCAGGATGACGCGATCGAGCGCCTCACGCAGTTGTACGCGGAGAAGAAGACCACGGCGCCGTCTGTGGCGGCGGCCCGCCGTGAGCTGGGTCAGCTGACGGTGGAGGAGTACGCGAAGCAGTGGCGGCCCCGGCAGCGCAGGATGACCGACTACTCCACGGGCGAGCATGTCGACAGTTCGATCAACGTGCACATCGTCCCGCGTCTGGGAGCGAGGAAGCTGAACTCGGTCACGCCGATGGTGGTCGAGCGCTTCCTGGACGAGATGGAGAGCGACGGGGTCGGCAGGGGAAACCAGGTGAACATCTTCCGGGTTCTCAAGGCCATCCTGCGTGACGCGTACGACAAGGGGGCCATGGCGGACGATCCGGTGAAGGGGGTCCAGGAGCCGGAGTACGTGCGTGAGCAGGTGGTCATTCCTTCGCTCACCTATGTGAAGCGGGCGTTGGCGGTTGCCGATGCGGATCTTGCGCTGGAGATCGTCATGATGGCGGGGTGTGGGCTCCGGAATGGTGAGGCGCGGGCGGTGAACGTCAACAACGTCGTGGCCGAGGATGTGTACCGGGTCGACGAGCAGATTCATTCCAATACGCACAGGCCGGCGAAGCTGAAGCACCGCAAGACGGGGGAGTTCCGTGAGGTGCCTCTGCCCCGGTCGGTCCGGGAGGCGATCGAGCGCTACGCGGAGACGTACGGTACGACGGGGGACGGATACCTGTTGCGAGGTCCCGGTGGCTGGTACACGGAGCCGATGGAGCGGCGGCGTGTGAGGCGACTCTTTGAGAACCTCCCGCCGGAGCGGGGCGTGGGGGTGTACGGCTTCCGGCACTACTTCGCCTCCAACGCCCTCGGCAACGGGATTCCGATCACCGACGTGGCGGAGTGGATGGGCCACAAGTCCATCGAGGAGACCTACCGGACCTACCGGCATCTGATGCCGGGCAGCATCACCAAAGCCGCCCGGATCCTCGACACCGGCCTGTGGGAAGCAGCCTGACGAGCGCGTAGGGGCCGCATGGTCTTTTAGGGCGAGGAGATCTTCTTGAATTCATCATCCAGGTGGCCCTGACCTGCAGGAATGTGAGTGATCAGGTACCTGGCCTGCGTTCATCCCTCTTTCGCGTTCTTTCAGGAGGATGTCGGTGCGCTGCGCCAGGACCATGGCGATCCACACCCGCTGCCGCTGGCCGCCCGATAGCTGGTCGACCTGGCGGCCTGCGAGCTCCACGATGTGTGGCGACCAGAGCGTCGGCTACGACTTGCTGTCGGGCGGACGGTGGATTGTGGTGATGGCCCAGGAGCCGACGCCGTTACGGGCACCGTCGGCCACGGCCAGGAGGCCCCGGCGCTCGCAGATGCGAATGAAGCAATCGGTGCGGGCCCGTGGTCAGATCTTGAACGCGGCGGGGCGGGGCCAGTGTCCTCAGAAGTCGGCCCTCTCCCATGGCCGCCCGCCGGCAGGCGTGTGCTCGGCAGGCACGGCGAGCGCCGCTTCAGGTAGTCATGCTTCGGTTTGCCGGTGTCGGCCAGGCGCGTCGACGTCGGTCAGATGCTCCCCGTCCTTACTGTCGAGGCCCATGGTGTGCAGGCCCATGGTGGAGGACCCGCCTGGTGGCGGCGTCAACAGCTGTTGATGGTGCAGGCGGGCCGCCCGTCCTCGCCAAGGGAAGCCAGCGGCTGTTCCTGCCGCTTCACCATTTCCATACAGCGTATGGTTACGATGGAGGCACTACCAAGTGAGGAGAGAACCGTGACAGCAGAAATCAAGGGCGGCTCCGGAGCCGCGTCGGTGGATGTCGTGATCGTCGGTGCGGGTTTCGCCGGCTTGACTGCCGCGGAGCGGCTCGTGGACATGGGCGTATCCGTCCTGGTCCTCGAAGGACGGGACCGGGTCGGTGGCCGTTCGTTCTCAGGTGAGGTGGCCGGGGTCAAGGTCGACCTCGGGGCCACGTGGGTCGCCGAGCGCCACACCGCGGTCCTCGACCTCGCGAAGCGACTCGAGTGCTCCACGACCAGCCAGTTCCACGAAGGTGTCAACGTCCTGTGGATGGCCGGGCAGCGTCGCACCTGGTCGGGCACAATGCCGACAGTCGACCCCGTCGACCTGGAGGACCTGGGTCGCGTCCAGGCGGCGATGGACGAGCTCCTGGCGACAATCGACGTCGACGCCGCCTGGACGTCCCCAAACGCCGTAGAGCTGGACTCGATCTCGTTCGGCGAGTGGCTCGACCAGCAGCAGGCGGCGACCAGCACCCGTGCACTGATGACCATCGCCAGCAAGGTGCAGTGGGGCTGCAACCCGGGAGAGGTATCGCTGCTGCACGTACTGCGCTACATCCAGGCCGTCGGGGGGCTCGACCACATGCTCGCCGTTGAAGGCGGGCAGCAGCAGGACCGCATCACCGAAACCACTCAGGAGATCGCCAACCGGCTCGCCGAGAAGCTCGGCGACAGGGTTGTTCTGGACACCCGTGTCCGCCAGATCTCCCAGGACGACGACGGTGCCACGGTCCACACCGACGCGGCGGTCATCAGCGCCAAGTACGTCATCGTCACCGCGGCCCCCGAGCACCGTTCCTACATCGAGTTCCTCCCGGCCCTGCCGGAGAAGATCGAGGGGCTCACGAGGACGTGGCCCATGGGCAAGCTGAGCAAGGCGTTCGTCGCCTACGACAAGCCCTTCTGGCGGGCCGAGGGTCTCTCGGGTGAGGCGCTGATGGACACCGGGACGGCGTTCATCACCTTCGACGTGTCGCCGGACAATGGGCCGGGCATCCTGATGGTCTTCTGCGCCCCCCGCGTGTATGACGGCTTCGACGAGGAAACCCGACGCAGCCGAGTCATCCAGCAGATGGTCGACCTGTACGGTCCCCAGGCGAGCACCCCCATCGACTACGTGGACCACTGCTGGGGCACCGAGCCGTTCGCCCCCGGCGGCCCCCACCCCGCCGTGGGCCCCTACGCGGTCACGAGCTATGGCAACGCCCTCACCGAGCCCCACGGGCGCGTCCACTGGTCTGGCACCGAAACCGCAGGCGAGTGGGTCGGAACCCTGAACGGTGCCGTCCTGACAGGCCTGCGCACCGCCAAGCAGGTCGCTCAGCGACTCGGCGTCGACGAGGCCTCCAAGTAAGCCTCCCCAGCTCCTCGGAGGACTGCCTCCACGTTGGCGGCCACCCTGTGACGTACGCCGGATGCACCTGCATCCGGCGTACGTCACCCGGTCATGGCGCGTGCCAGCTGCCAGGGGCCAGGGGCGAGAGCGGCAGTCGCCGCGTGGCGACGATCACGTGTCGTTGTCCCGGCCCGGGGATGTGGCCTCGCGCTCGTGGCAGGAGTGCTCGGTGGCGTGGCCATTTCGCCAGAATGGGACAACTCGCGGGCCGACCTCCGGAAGGATCTGGCTCACGCGTCGGCGTCCCAGCCGTTGTGGTCGCTGTGGAAGCGGCTTTCCAGACCTGCGATCAACGTGTCCATCATGAGACGGAACATGCGCTCCTGGTCAGGGCCGCAGGCCGCCACATCCGCAGGGTCAGGGGCTGCATCCCCAGCTCTGTCTTCGAAATCGTCGAAGTCGCGCGGCTGGAGGGACGACCACCGGTGGAGCGAACCGTTGAGCTCGGCGGAAAGGACACCGATGACAGCGGCGACCAACAGCGCCGCGATCTTCGAGACTTCCGACTGCGGAACACCGGCATCCTCCACGGATTCGGTGAGCGCGGTCCAGAACGGGTCGTCGGAGTGGAGGAATTCGGGCTGGCGGCTGAACGAGTAGGCCATCAATTTGGGGTGACGGTGCGCCAATGCCCGGAGGTTCGCTGCGAGCACGCGGAGACGCTCCTGCCAAGGATCGTCCTCGGGCGTGAAGGTGCGGAACTGGGCGCCGACCATTCTGGTCACGCCGCGCATGACGGCTTCCTTGTTCGGCACGTGGTGGTACAGCGACATCGGGTTCGCGTCGAGCTCGGTGGCGAGTCTGCGCATGGTGAGCGCCTCGACACCATCCGCGTCGATCAGCCGCAGGGCGGCCGAATAAATCCCGAACTCGCTCAGAGGCACGTCCCTCTTCTTCGTCCCCCGTGGAGGGCGCCTCGTCTTCTTCTCCATACGTCGTATGGTACTCATGCCGCCTATGACGTGGGTTTTCCTACGGTGCCGCATCCGGCCGACTGGGCGTCGTAGTTTCTCCCTGTCGACAGGCGTGTGTTCTCACCGGTGCAGCGCCCTCGTGCAGCGAGGTAGACGAATCCCCATCACTCAGAGGGTTATGGCGAAGCCGAGGAAGACTGCGTAGTCAACAGGTTGTTGGGGCTCCGCCCGCAGCCGCAGTGGTAGTGCAGGCGCGTTCAACAACCTGATGTCGGCCGGGGCTCGCACACCTGCAAAGTACAGGTGATGTGACGAGGGCGGTGATGCGTCGCCGCCCAGGTGCGTGACGGTGACAGGACGTGATAAGCGTCAGCTTCATGCAACCGACGCCATGTGATCGACCTTCGGCGGTGGGCTGCCGAGCGAGGCCGTGTCAGTGCCGGCATCCGGGTGAAGCGCAAGCGCGGCGGAACAGGAAGTGTGGGCGTACCAGCGCGGCGTTAGGTGGACGGCGGCCATGAATGTCTGGCCCTTCGTACGATCGCGTTCTGTTCCACGCTTCTTCGCGGGTCCGGGCGATTGTCGTCGGATGTGCGGGATATTCGACAGGAGGCACTGCCGGTGCATTCATGGCTCTCCGAGCGCCGCCGGTCCGCGGTGAGCACGGTCGTCGGGGTCTGTGTCGCCATGCTTCTCGGCCTGCTGGGGGTTCTCGCGCCGGGTTCCGTGTCCGCCACCAGCGCCGATCTGGGCGTGGTGGCACTCTTCGCCTACCTGTTCTGCTACCTGGGGGTCACGCTGAGAGCCTTCTCGGCCGCGCCGCCGGAGCGGATTCGCACGTGGGCCCGGCGGGAGGCCCGGGGCACCGTGCTGCAGCGCTATCTCCTCGGGACCGCGCCGGGACCGGGGGTGTCGGTCCTCATCGCGTCGGCGGCGCTCGTGGTGTCGGCGGTGTGGCGTCCCGGGCATCTGGGTTCCGCCTTCCCGGCGACCGTGCGGGTCCTCATGGCGCTCGGTCTGGTCGCCGTGGCGTGGATCTGCGTTCTGGTCGCCTTCACGGTGGCGTTCTACGCCGACAACCTCGTGGAGGACGAGGCGGCGCTGGACTTCCCGGGTGAGGAGCCGACGGCCTGGGACGACTACGTCTACTTCGCGCTTTCGGTCATGACGACGTTCGGGACGACGGACGTCACGGTGCTGTCGAGGGAGATGCGCCGGACGGTGGCGGCCAACGCGACGATCGCGTTCGTCTTCAACACGGTGATCGTGGCCGGCATGGTCGCGGCGCTGGACAGCGGGCAGGGCGCCTGACAGGTGCCGTCGGCCCTCGGGCGATGGTGGGGCGGTGGCCGGTTCGTCCGCGCGTGCGGAGTGAGCCGGCCACCGTCCTTCGTGCTCAGGGGGTGAGCACGAGGCGTATCGGGTCCCCGATCTTCTTCTCCAGGCGGGCGACGGCCTCCGCGGCTTCCGCCAGCGGTACGTGGGCGCTGACGGAGGGGCCGAGGTCGATCCGTCTGGCGGCGGCCAGTCCGACGAGCTGCTCCACGTGCTCCGGCTCGGAGCCGTAGTGTCCGCGAACTTGGTTGACGTTGAAGCAGAACCCGATGCTGTCGGCGATCGCGACCGGCTCCGGGGTGAGTCCGGCGAGGACGAGCGAACCGAAGGGACCGAGGACCGACGCGGCCTGGGCACGGGCGGCGCCCACGCCGGCGAAGTCGAACGCGACGTCGAGGCCGCGCCCGGCCGTCGCCTCCCGCACCGCCTCCGCGAAGTCCGGGGCGAGCGGGTCGAGGGCGACGTCCGCGCCGAAGAGGAGGGCCCGCTCGCGGGCCGAGGGCAGCGGGTCGATCGCGAGGATCGGGGCCGCGCCGACCATCCGGGCGAGCCGCACGGCGTGGGCGCCGAGGCCGCCCGCGCCCCAGATGCCGACCGACTGGGCGGGGCGGACCCCGCCGGTGCCCACGATCGCGGCGTACGGGGTGGAGACCGCGTCGGGGATGATCGCGGCCTGGTCGAAGGGCAGGTCGTCCGGGATGGGCAGCAACGTGCCCTCGCGGGCGATCGCGTACTGCGCCCAGCCGCCGTCATAGTCGAGGCCGCGGGTGATCGGCCGGTGGCACGTCATCCGTCGCAGGCAGCCGCCGCAGTCGCCGCAGGCCTCGCCGGCCTGGAGGACCACGCGCTGTCCGGGCGTCCAGTCGCCCTTCACGTCCGGGCCGAGGGTGTGGACGACTCCGGCGACCTCGTGGCCGAGGGTGACGGCGCCCGCCTTCGTGACGGCGTCGGTGGGGAAGAAGGGGCTCAGGCTGCCGTCGATCAGATGGATGTCGGACAGGCAGACGCCGGCGGCCCGCACCTCCACGAGGACCTCGCCCGGGCCGGGGACCGGGATCGGGACCTCTTCGACGGCGAAGGTACGGGTGTCCAGGCGCAGCCGCCCGGCCAGCATGGTGTTCATGCGGAGACCTCGATGTGCTCGATGAAGGAAGCGCGTGCGTAGCTCAGGCGCTCGACATGGTCGAATGACCAGGTCGATTAACCGTGTCTACTGACGGTGTCATCTGTCAAGCCGCTCCCGCCGGACGTTCGCGGAGTGCTCCGAGTTCCGTCCTATGACTGTGTCGTTCAGTACAGTCATACGACATGTTCACCTGACAAAGTCGTGTGTATGTTGATTGGTGACTGCTGGAGTGCAACGAAAGGCACGCTCATGACTCAGGTGTCCGTAGGCGCGACGCGGGCGATCCCCGAGCGCCCCCCGCTGCCCCTCGTAGGCCACGCGTTCAACGTTCCGGCGGGCGCGGACTTCCTGGCCTACCTGCTGAAGGAGTTCAGGGAATTCGGGCCCGTGTACCGGCTGCGGCTCTTCGGGAGGGACACCGTCATGGTCGGCGGTCTGGACCTCGTGACCGAGCTGTCGGACGAGACCCGCTTCCGCAAGCACGTGCACGCCGACCTGGTCGAGGTCCGGGCTCTGGCCGGGGACGGTCTTTTCACCGCCTACAACCACGAGCCGAACTGGCGCAAAGCCCACGACATCCTGATGCCCGCGTTCTCACTCGGCTCGATGCGCAGCTACCACGCCCCCATGCTTCAGGTCGCCCGGTCGCTGATCGGCAAGTGGGACCGGCTGGCCGGGGTGCAGTCGGTGGACGTGCCCGACGAGATGACCCGGCTGACCTTCGACACGATCGGCCTGTGCGGCTTCGGCTACGACTTCGAGTCCTTCCGCCGCGACGACCTGCACCCGTTCGTCGAGGCGATGTCCCGGGCTCTCGTCTTCGCCCAGGAGAAGGGCGAGTCCATCCCGGGCTCCGAGCTGTTCAAGAGGAAGAAGGTCGAGCAGTTCCGTGCGGACATCGACCTGATGACGGACCTCGTCGACGACGTGATCAGGGAGCGCCGCGCCTCCGGCGACACCAGCACGGACGACCTGATGGGGCTGATGCTGCACACGAAGGACCCCGTCACCGGCGAGCCGCTGGACGACGTCAACATCCGGCACCAGGTGATCACCTTCCTGATCGCCGGCCACGAGACCACCAGCAGTGCGCTCTCCTTCGCCCTGTACTACCTCACCAAGCACCCGGAGGTCCTCGCCCGGGCCCAGGCCGAGGTGGACGCCCTGTGGGGCGACATCAAGTCCCCGGATCCCCAGTACGGCGACATCGGCAAGCTCACGTACATCCGCCAGGTGCTCAACGAGAGCCTGCGGCTGTGGCCGACGGCGCCCGCGTACGCCGTCGAGCCGATCGAGGACACCGTCATCGGCGGCAAGTACCCCGTACACAAGGGCGAGTCGCTGATGGTGATCGCCTCGGCGCTGCACCGCGACGCGGCCTGGGGAGAGAACGTCGAGCTGTTCGACCCCGAGCGCTTCACTCCCGAGCGGGAGGCGGCCCGTTCGGTCCACGCCTTCAAGCCGTTCGGCAGCGGTGAGCGGGCCTGCATCGGGCGCCAGTTCGCGCTGCACGAGGCCACCCTGCTGCTCGGCCTGCTGGTGCACCGCTACCGCCTGATCGACCACACCGACTACCAGATGAAGATCAAGTCGACGCTGACGATCAAGCCCGACGGGTTCAGCCTGAGGCTCGCCCGCCGCACCAGCGACGAACGGCGCCTGCCCGTCGCCGCGGCGGTGGACGCCGCCGCAGGCCGGACCACGGCCGTGACGCGCCGGGCGAGCGGGACCGCGCTGACGCTGCTCCACGGCTCCAACCTCGGCACCTGCGCCGGCATCGCCCGCGACCTCGGCACGGACGGCGAGGAGCACGGCTTCGCCCCGACCGTCACCTCCCTCGACCAGTTCACGGAGCGGTTGGCCGGCTCCAAGGGACCCGTCGTCATCGTCGCCGCCTCCTACAACGGCCGCCCGACGGACGACGCCGCCGAGTTCGTCACCTCCCTGGAGAGCCTCGCCCCCGGCTCGCTCACCGGGCTGCGGTACGCCGTCCTCGGTGTCGGCGACCGCAACTGGGCCGCCACGTACCAGCGGATCCCCACCCTGATCGACGAGCGCCTGGCCGCCGCCGGCGCCGTCCCGCTCCTGGAGCGCGGCAGCGCCGACGCCTCCGGCGACTTCGGCGGAGCGGTCGACCAGTGGACGGAAGACCTGTGGAAGGCGCTCCTGGAGGAGTACGGCGAGGCGGTCGCCGGTGAAGCGGCCGCCCCTGCACCTGAGGTGGAGGGGGAAGGGCTCTACGAGCTGGAGGACACCTCGGAGTCGGTCCTCGGTGGTCTCGCCGAGCGCCACGGCGTCCAGCCGATGGAGGTCCTCGAAGCGTACGAACTCGTCGACACCGACCACGAACTGGGCCGCTCCAAGCGGTTCCTGCGGCTCCGGCTGCCCGAGGGCGTCACTTACCGCACCGCCGACCACATGGCCGTCCTGCCCAGCAACCCCGAGGACCTCGTCCGGCGCGTCGCCGACCGTTTCGGCCTCGACCTGGACCGCACCGTCCGGCTGCGTGCCCGCCGCCGGAGCCGGGGCGCCCTTCCCGTCGACCGGCCCCTGACCCTGCGCCGCCTGCTCACCGACTTCGTCGAGCTCCAGGACGCGGCCACCCAGGAGCAGATCGCCGTGCTCGCCGAGCACACCGACTGCCCGCCCGAGAAGCAGCCGCTCACCGCCCTCGCCACCGCCGATTCCGAGACCTTCCGGGAGCAGGTGACCGTCGCGGGCCTCAGCGTCCTGGACCTCCTGGAGCGCTACCGCGCGTGCGAGCTGCCCTTCGAGCGCTTCCTGGAGCTGCTGCCGGTACTGCGTCCCCGGCACTACTCGATCTCGTCGTCCGCCGCGGCCCGGCCCGGCGAGGCCGACCTGATGGTGTCGCTGCTCGCAGCGCCCCACAGGGCGGGCGAGGGCACCTTCCGGGGCATCGCCTCGCACTTCCTGCAGACCGTGCACGCGGGCGACGTGATCCAGGCCCGGGTCCTGCCGTGCAGCGAGTCCTTCCGCCTCCCCGAGGACACCTCCGTGCCGGTGATCCTGGTCAGCGCGGGCACCGGCCTCGCGCCCTTCCGCGGAGCCGTCCTGGACCGCCACCACACGGGCTCGACCGGCACCCTGCTCTGCTACTTCGGCTGCGACCACCCCGACGTGGACTTCCTGCACCGGGAGGAGTTCGAGGCGGCCGAGGCGGACGGCGCCGTCAGCATGCGTCCCACCTTCATGCACGCGCCCGAGAACGGAGCCCGTTTCGTCCAGGAGCGCATCGCCCGCGACGGCGAGGAGGTGTGGTCGGTCCTGGAAGCCGGTGGGCGCGTCTACATCTGCGGCGACGGCCGTCGCATGGCCCCCGCCGTACGGGAGGCGTTCATGGCGATCTACCGCGAGCGCACCGGTGAGAGCGACGAGCGGGCCGAGGCGTGGCTCGCCGCGCTCATCGGGTCCGGACGCTATGTCGAGGACGTCTGGGCCGGCTGATCCTCACGCAGAAACGGTGGTGGGCGCACTTTCCGGGTGCGCCCACCACCGTTTCCGCGTCGCGTCAGGCCATCGGTACGTCAGGCAGGTCGAGGTCCCCCTTGGCCAGCGCCACGGTTGCGCCCACGAGTGCCCTGAGCCCCGTCCGCTCGGTGGCCTCGTCCGGCAGGCACTGGAGGACCTGCATGGTGAGTCCGTCGAAGCCGGAGAGGAAGAACCGGGCCACCGTCTCCGGAGACTCGGCCAGTTCCTGCCCCGTCCTCTCGGCCGTCTCCGCGATCACCCGCGCGGTCACCTCTATGACCTGCCGGTAGTGGCTCTGCCGGGCCTCGTTGAGGCCGGGCACGCGCAGGGCGAACATGGTCAGCTCGCTGAGCAGTTGGTGGTGCGACGACGGCTCGCGCACCGTGCCCCACAGGGCACCCGCCAGCGCGCTGAAGGTCTCCTCGAAGCCCGCGTCCTCCGGCGCCGCCCGCCGCACCTGCGTCACCAGCTCGTCGGTGATCTGGTCCATGACGGCTCGGTACAGGTCCTCCTTCGTACCGAAGGTGTAGTGGACGGTGGCCTGCGCGACACCGAGCTCCGCGGCGATGGCGCGGGTACTCCCCGCGGCGACGCCCTCCCGGGTCATGAGGTCGATGGCCGCCTTGATCAACTGAGGGCGGCGCTCCGCCGCGGAAACATGAGCCATACGCCCACTATATCGACTTAGTCGATCGATCAAGTCGGTCCGGATCAGGCGTTACGTCACCTCGGCAGTCGACGGGCTGTCCGCGGGAAGGGCCTGCTCGGCCCAGATGACCTTTCCCTCGCGACCGTGCCGCGTCCCCCAGCGCTCCGCGCACTGGGCCACGAGCAGCAGGCCGCGGCCGCCTTCGTCGTAGATCCGGGCGCGGCGCAGATGCGGGGCGGTGCTGCTGGCGTCGGAGACCTCGCAGGTGAGCGTCGACTGGAGGATCAGTCGCAGCTGGACGGGGCTCTTGCCGTAGCGGATCGCGTTCGTGACCAGTTCGCTGACGACCAGCTCCGTGGTGAAGGAAAGATCGTCCAGCCCCCAGGTCGCCAGAACGTCGGAGGCGAAGCGGCGGGCCTCGGACACGGCCGCCGGATCGGACGGGAGGTCCATCGTGGCGACGTGGTCCGGGTCGAGGGCATGGGTCCGGGCGACGAGCAGGGCGACGTCGTCGGCGGGGCAGCCGGGCAGCAGTGCGGCCAGGAGTCGGTCGCAGATCTCCTCCAGCGAGTCCGGCGCCGAGGTGAGGACGTCATGCAGAGTGGCGAGTCCTCGGTCCACGTCACGCGTGCGGCCTGCGATCAGCCCGTCGGTGTGCAGGACCAGCAGGCTGTCCTCCGGCAGCTCGAACTCCGCGGTTTCGAAGGGGAGTCCACCCAGGCCGAGAGGCGGTCCGATCGGTACCTCCGGCAAGGCCTCGCTGATCTTCGCGGGGGTCACCACGGTCGGTGGGACATGGCCGGCACTGGCCAGGGAGCACCGGCGGGAGACGGGGTCGTAGATCGCGTACAGGCACGTGGCGCTGGTCTCGCCCTCGTCCGCCGACTCCTCGCGCTGCATGCGGATGACCACGTCGTCCAGATGCGTGAGGAGTTCATCGGGCATGAGGTCGATGTCGGCGAAGGCGCGGACGGCTGTACGGAGCCGGCCCATGGTGGCGGCGGCGTGCAGGCCGCGACCGACCACGTCGCCGACGACCAGCGCCACACGGGCCCCGGACAAGGGAATGACGTCGTACCAGTCACCGCCCACGCCGGCGCGGGATCCGGTTGGCAGGTAACGCGAGGCTGTTTCGACGGCCGACTGTTGCACCGTGTGCCGCGGCAGCAGGGTCCGCTGGAGGGTGAGCGCGGTGGAACGCTCATGGGTGTACCGGCGGGCGTTGTCGATGGATACCGCCGCCCTGGAGACGATCTCCTGCGCCAGCAGGAGATCGTCGTCGTCGAAGGGGGGCGAGGTGCGATGGCGTACGAACTGCACCAGGCCGAGGGTCTCCCCACGGGCGTGCAAAGGCACGAGGAGTACGGAGTGAAGACCGAGGTCGCGCAGTACCCGGCCGCGGGACTCCGACGGCGCCACCCACGTGGGCATCTCGGTCCCCGCGATGTGGTGCAGGACGGATCGTCCGGTGATCAGTGCGTGAACCGGTTCCGAGTCGTCGGGATAGGCGTGGGTCTCACCGACGCGGAGCGGGGACTCCGGACAGCCGTCGAGGACGGAGCGCTGGGCGACGCGGCGCTGTGTCAGGGCCTCCGGCGGACCGGTGCCGGTCTCGTCGAGTGCGGAGTCGAAGAGGTCGACGGTGACGAGGTCGGCGAAGTCCTCGGTGCAGACCTCCGTCAGCTCCTCCGCGGTGCGGAAGATGTCGAGCGTGGTCCCGATCCGCTTGCTCGCCCTGTCGGTGAAAGCGAGCCGACGTTGCAGCAGACGGTCGCGTTCCTCCTGGTAGGCGGCGACGACCTCTTCCGAGGATCGGTCCACGTAGTCGAAACCGATCGCTACCAGCCTCATCGTGGCCTGGTTGATCATGTGCCAGTCGCTGGTGAGGCGGGGAGCTTCGGCCTGCAGGTGTTCGAGCAAGCTGAGATGGTCGAGCCGGTAGGCACGGAGGAGTCGGCTTACGGGGATTCCCCGCCGGGCGTAGAGGCGGGCGATGTCCAAGGCGGCCGGAGGAGTCTTCCACGTGCTCGCGCCGGGGCGGGTCTCCAGGAGATCAAGGAGGGCGGTGACGTGCTGGGCCGTCTCCTCCAGGGTCAGAGCCGCGATGTCCGGGTCTTCCCACAGCTCGGGAAGTTCGCCGTTCAGGCGCTGGAGCAGCAGGCCGGCCAGCTTCTTCACCTCGGGTCTGAGGTGGCGGGCCAGCTGACCAAGGAACGCATCGACCTCGGTTCCCATAGTGCGAATGTACGGGAAAGCCATGGCGTGCGCTCCTCGGACAGCTGTGGCGGCCTCTGATCGATTCGGATCTCAGAGGCCGAGGTGGTCGCCCAGGTCGGCGTAGTCGACCTGCCACAGACCGGGAGAGCCCGTGGGGTACTGGGAGCGGAAGCCGAGCATGCGCTGGACACGCGGCGAGAGCGTCTTGGCGAGCTCCCTGTCGACCAGGAAGGGGTACGCCTCCTCACCGGTGAGGAAGCCCGCGTTGAACGCGAAGGCGAGGCCGCGCCGGTATTCGTCGCCGGTCCGGTTCGCTCCGCCGCCGTGCGCGGTCTTGCCGCTGAAGAGCAGGACGTCCCCGGCGTTCATGACGGCGGGGATCGTCTGCTCGGGGGTCCCGCGGTCCTCGAAGTCGCTCCAGTGGTTGCTTCCGGGGATGACGCGGGTGGCGCCGTTCTCCTCCGTGAAGTCGGTCAGGGCGACCAGGAAGTTGATGGTGACTTCCGGCCCGCTGGGCCCCATGCCGATGAACGGGAACCAGTTCTCCAGGTCACGGTGGAGCATCTGCGCCTTGTTGCCGGGGCCGATCTCGATCACCTGGGCGGTGGTCATCCAATACGTGCCCGACTCCTGGAGGAAGACCAGGTCGCTGATCTCGTGAACCAGGGGGTGGTCGATGACCTCGCTGCGGAACGTGGCGCTGTGCGTCACCAGATTCGTGAGGCGCTTGGTGTTGCTGCCGTGGAACGCGGCCACGATCTCGTCCTCGTGGAGGGACCCCGGGGCCAGCGCCCGCAGCGGCTGCTCGATCTCGGTGTTGAAGCGGACGATCTGCTCCTGTGTCAGAAAGCCCTCGATGATGACGCCGCCGTCACGCGTCACGATCTCGAGGATCTCCTCCGCCGGCGTGTCGTTCGCCACGGACGTCAGCGTCTGGGTCTTCTTCTGTGCCGTCATGCGTGTCCTCTTCCTCGATCCGAAGCGCGGTTGATCAGACGGGCTCGGTGGTCAGGCGTTTCCGCGGTGTTCCTGTGGTGGTCGTCTCACTGTCGCCAGCCGGTACCGCAGGCGAGAACGACGGCGGGCACCTGCTTCGCCCGGGCCCGGTGCACGATGCACCGTCCGGTCGCGGGCACGGCGGAGCTATCCGCTCACGGCGTCCTTGCCTGAGTCGACGCGAGCTGCGGGGACGCTACGGACAGAAGCGGGTTCCGGCGCCGTGTGCCGGGGGTGTGCGGTCCGCTCCCAGGGACGCGTGCTGCCGAGCCATCCGAGGAGGAAGGCCGCCGGTACGGAGATCAGGCCGGGGGTGTGGAGCGGGAACAGGTTGAAGTCCTGCTCCGGCAGCAGCGCGTATCTCGTCCCGGACACAGCGGGGGAGGCGAGGGTCAGGAGGGTGCACAGGGACAGCCCTCCGTAGACGAGCCACAGCAGCCCGTGGCGGTTGAAGCCGGTCCAGAAGAAGGAGTAGACGACCGCGGGGAACACGCATGTGGCCGCGAGGCTCAGCGAGAAGGCGAGAAGGAACTCGATGGGATAGCGGTGTACGGCGGTGGTGAGGAGAAGGCTCACGACGCAGAGCACGACGACGGACAGCCGCAGGACCGCCGGCTCTCCGATCCCGATCCGGGTACGGCCCTTCCGCCCGAGCAGGTCGCGGGTCACGGAGACGGCGGCGGCGAAGGTCACGCTCGCCACGGCCGTGAGCACGGCGAGGAAGGCGACACAGGCCACGAGGGTGATGAGCACGACCCGGCCGGTGGAGTGGTGGGGGAGGACCTCCGACGCCAGGAGGATCGGGGCTCCCTGCCCCTTCGCGTCGACCGCTCCGATCCGTCCGCTGCCCACCACCGCGGCCGCGGCGAAGCCGGTCGTGATCAGCAGCAGGTAGAAGAGGCCGGTCAGCCCGACGGCGACGCTCAGTGAGCGCCGGGCGGCGGGCACGTCCCGGCTGGCGCTGACGCGCAGGAGCAGGTGGGGCATCATCGCGGTTCCGAGGATGACGACGATGTGGTCACTGAGCGTGCCGAGCGGTCCGCCTCCGGCGGAGTGCTCCCACAGTCCGGGGCTGAGGTATCCGCCCGGTGACACGCTCGTGTCCATGGCCGCCGACAGCAGGGATCCGGGACTCCAGTCGAAGAAGCGGAGCGCCAGCAGGGTCACCGTGGCGAGCGTCACCAGGGCCACGGGCACTTTGGCGACCTGCACGAAACTGGTGCCGCGCAGATCGGCCACCCCTGCGAAGCACGTGACCAGGAATCCCATCAGCACCGTGCACACCACCTGGGCCCGCTCGCTCGGCATGCCGATCAGAAGGGCGGTGGTGATGCCGCCGGCCCGTAGTTGCACCATGAGCAGGGGCACGGCGATGCACAGTGTCACCACGGCGCCGGCGATCCGTACTCCCGGCCCCTCGGCGCGCAGGGAGAACAGCTCGCCCAGGGTGTAGCGGCGGGTCGCGCGAATCCTGGAGGCGAGGAGCAGGAAGACGCCGAGTGCGAGGGCGCTGTCGACGGCGGTCGAGACTCCGTCGTAGCCGAAGAGGGCGATCGCTCCCGGCAGCGAGACCAGGATGATGACCGTGATCTGTTCTCCCGCCATCGCGACGCCGTTGAAGACGGGTGGGAGGGACCGGCCGGCGACGTAGAGGAGTTCCGGGTCGTCGTCCTGCGTGGCGAGCGTGAAGACCCACAGCAGGCAGAGGCCGATGAAGACGAGGAAGGCGCTGATGACCGCGCCCCTCGCGGCGGTGCCGATGAGATCGGGCGAGCCGACGCTCAGGAGGTGCGTCGTCACCACGCACCCCCGGCCGAACGGGAGGCGGCAGTCGTCGCCGAGGCCGGTTCGAAGGAGGACGCGGCCCGGTTCTCGTACCACCAGGTCCCGCCGACGAGGACGACCAGCTGGGTGAATGCCCACGTGATGGCGAGGGTGAGACGGCCGTACACGGAGATCTCTCCGAGAGTCGTGGAGCAGGAGAGCAGGACGCCGACGGCGAGCGGCAGCGCGTTGACGGTGACCAGCATCCGTGTGTCACGGGGGGAATGCTGGGAGGAATCGGAGGGCACGGGACCTCTCTCTGGAAGGACAGGGAAGACGGACTCGGTGCGAGGGGGCGCGGGACGGTCGCAGCCGTTGAGGACGGGCGAGGGAGCCGGGCAGCCGTGCTCCGTACCGGTCGGAAGCCATGCCTGTGACCGCCGGGGTTCGACGGTGGCGCGGCGTCCGCGGGAAGGCGCACCAGTTCTACGGCGAACGACGGCCTCGGCGTGACGTCAGAGCATGACGGCCCGGCCGCGGTGAGGCCGGTGAAGCGCCTCGCACCGCGGGCGTCGGGCGTCAGCGGCGGCTGGTCGCGGTCAGGCCGGCGTAGTGCCCGGCCCGCTCCAGGAGCCGGGGGACGCCTGTTTCGAGCGACGGTCCGAAGACCGTGTCATGAGGACGCTCGCCCCGCTGCCAGCGGGTGTGGATGGCCTCGCAGAAGATCGCCGCCTTCCAGAGGGCGAGGGTCTGGTACCAGGGGAGCGGGGTGAGATCGAGGCCTGTGCGGCGCTGGTAGCGCTCTGCCAGTTGACACCGGGTGAGGTAGCCGGGTGAACGGGTCACCTTGGTGAGTTCGAGCGGGGTGGCAGGGCTGCCGGCCTCGGACCAGGTGGCGGTGAGGTACCCCAGGTCCGCGAGCGGGTCGCCGAGCGTGGCCATCTCCCAGTCGAGGATCGCGAGGACCTCGGCCGGGGCCCGCGGGGCGAACATGAGGTTGCCCATGCGGTAGTCGCCGTGCACCACCGATGCCGCCTGGCTCGTCGGCAGGTTCTGGGCGAACCACTCCGCGATGCGCTCCACCGCGGGCAGGCTGCGGGTGGTGTTGACCTCCCACAGGCCGCGGAACCGCTCGACCTGCAGCCGGAGGTACCCCTCGGGCCGGCCCAGGGAGGCGAGCTCCCCCCCGGGTGACGTCGATGCCGTGCAGAGTGACAAGGGTGTCGACGACCGCCTCGCTGGTCAGCCGGCGCTGTTCGGCGGGGGAGAGGTGGGGCGGGATCGTGTCGGTGACGATCGTGCCCTCGAGCCGGTCCATGAGGTAGAACGGCACGCCCAGAACGTCCTCGTCCTCGCAGACGGCGAGGATCTCCGGCACCGGCACCCCGTGCCCGTGGAGGATCTTCTGGATGCGTGCCTCGCGCACCATGTCGTGCGTCGACTTCGGCAGCGGCGGGCGCGGGCCGCGGCGCAGGACGACGGACTCGCCGCCGCGTTCGATCAGGTAGGTGACGTTGGAGTGGCCGTCGCCGATGCGTTGCCACGCGATCGGCCCGCTGCCGATGCCGTGTGCGTCGAGGAAGCCGGTGACCGCGTCGAGGACCAGGAGGGGAGGGCTGTCGAGGTGACGGGCCCGCTCGCGGCTCGCGACGACTTCCACGCCGTCGGGGACGGTGTGCATCACGCGCCCCCGTCCCGGCCGACGACGGCGTCACCCAGGTATCGCTCACCGGCCTGGACGGTGGCCCGCCGACCGGCCGAGGCACGGCGTGCGATGGCCCACCGGTGGGTCTCGTTCGAGCCGTCGTAGATGCGGAACGGACGCACCTCGTTCAGGTACTGGGCGAGGGGGAGCCCGTCGGAGACCCCGTCTCCGCCGCAGATCTGGATGGCGCGGTCGATCACCCGGAAGATCGCCTCCGAGCAGTGGACCTTCGCGACCGAGGACATCGCCGAGCCCGCCTTCGGGTCGCTGTGCAGCAGCGCCGCGGTCTTGGTGATGATCGCGTCGGAGGTCTCGATGTCGATCACGGACTCGGCGATCAGGTGCTGGGCCAGACCGAGCGAGTCGATCGGACCACCGAACAGCTCCCGCCTCCCGGCCCGGTCGAGGGCGATGTCGTGCGCCCGGCGCGCCAGTCCCAGCCAGCGCATGCAGTGCGTGAGCCGCGCGGGGCCGAGCCGTACCTGCGCGTACCGGAAGC
The DNA here is from genome assembly GCF_042868165.1 of Streptomyces sp. NPDC007872. Taxonomy (NCBI): domain Bacteria; kingdom Bacillati; phylum Actinomycetota; class Actinomycetes; order Kitasatosporales; family Streptomycetaceae; genus Streptomyces; species Streptomyces sp. NPDC007872. The sequence goes on along the minus strand of NZ_JBIAEA010000003.1, from coordinate 766,856 downwards.
CGAGTCCGACCTCGCCGAGGACCGCGTCGTCGGGGACGAAACAGTCCTCCAGGTACAGGTGCGGGTGGCCGCCGTCGATGGCGCGGTCGACGGTGTGGATCGCCTCGCCGATCCGGATGCCGGGGTTCGTCAGGTCGACGAGGAACATGGTGGCCCCCTCGGGGGAGCCGTCCACCGCCGGAGTGCGCGCCATGACGATGCAGAACGCGGCACCGACGGCTCCGCTGGTGAACCGCTTGTGGCCGTCGAGGATCCAGCCGCCGTCGGTGCGGACGGCCTTGGTCCGCAGGGCCGCCGGGTCGGATCCCGCTCCCGGATGGGGCTCGGTCATGCCGAAGCACGACCGGACGTCGCCGGCCGCCAGAGGCGCGAGGTAGTGCTTCTTCTGCTCCCCGGTGGCGATGAGGTTGAGCATGTGCATGTTGCCCTCGTCGGGGGCCATGCAGTTGAGCACGCTGGGGCCGATCGGCGAGTAGCCGGCCTCCTGGAGGACCGGCGACCAGTGCTCGATGGGCAGGCCCTGCCCGCCGTACTCCTTCGGCACAAGCGGCGCGAAGATACCGGCCTCCTTCGCGGCGGTCTGGAGCCGGTCGCGGGTGGCCCGGTCGAGACGTCCGCCGGGGGCGGGTTCGGCGTCGATGACGGTCTCGCGAATGAACCGGCGCGTGCGCTCCGCGAGTTCCGCCACCTCGGACGGCAGAGGGGTGAACGTCATGGCGATCCTTTCGGGGGTGGCGCGGTCGTTACGCGGTGCCGCCGGCGACCGCGAGGCCGCCGTCGACGGTGAGAACGCGCCCGGTGACCCAGGAGGCGTCCTGCGAGGCCAGGAAGGCCACGGCGGAGGCGACGTCCGACGGCTCGCCCAGGCGGCGCAGCGGGTAGTCGGCGGCGACCTCGGCCTCCTTGCCCTCGTACAGGGCTTCGGCGAACCGGGTCTTCACCACGGCGGGGGCCACCGCGTTGACGCGGATCTCCGGGCCGAGTTCGGCGGCCAGGGTCCGGGTCAGATGGGACACCGCCGCCTTGCTCACGCCGTAGAGGCCGATGCCGGGTGACGGGGTGTCACCGGTGACGGAGGAGAGGTTCACGACGGCGCCCCGACGTTCGGTGAAACCGAGCTTCGGGTGGGCCACGGCGTCCTGCACCCAGGCGAGGGTGGCGAGGACGTTGACCTCCAGGACCTTGCGGGCGACATCGAGGTCCAGACCGATGACGGGGCCGTAGGCAGGGTTGATGCCCGCGTTGTTCACGAGGACGTCGAGCCCGCCGAACTCCCGCGCGACGGTGTCCAGGACCTCGCGGCGGTGGTCGGGATCGTCCGCCCTGCCGGCGACGGTGACGACACTGCCCGGAGGGAGGGAGGCCGCCGCCTCTTCGAGGGGACCGGCCTTGCGCGCGGTCAGACACACGCGCGCCCCTTCGGCGACGAGCCGTCCGGCGACGGCGAGACCGATGCCCCGGCTCGCTCCCGTCACGACGGCGGTGCGGCCCGAGAATCGGCCGGTGTGGTTCTCGCTCATGGATCAGTCCTTCGGGAGGCGCGCCGGCCCGGTGTCGTCCGTGTCGCGGAGTTCGGCGCGCCGGATCTTGCCGCTCTGGGTCTTGGGCAGGTCGGCGAGGAAATGGATCGTGCGGGGACACTTGTAGGCCGCCAGGCGGTCTCGGGAGAAGGCGATCAGCTCCTCCGCGGATGCGGTCAGACCCGCTTTCAGCGAGACGTAGGCGACGACGGTCTCGCCGCGGTAGTCGTCCGGCCGACCGACGACCGCGGCTTCGAGGACCGAGGGGTGTTCGTAGAGGGCGTCCTCGACCTCGCGCGGCCAGACCTTGTAACCGGACACGTTGATCTGGTCCTTGAGCCGGTCCACCAGGTAGACCCAGCCCTCCTCGTCGATCACCGCGACGTCACCGGTACGCAGCCGACCTTCCGGCATCGTCCGATGAGTGACCTCGGGCTTGCCCCAGTACCCGGGCACCACCTGCGGCCCGCTCAACTCCAGCTCACCCTGCTCACCGGGGGGTATCGGGTCGCCGTGCGGTCCCACGACGCGGGCGGTGATACGCGGCAGCGGCTTGCCGACGGACAGCGTCCCGCTCGGCAGGTGCACCGGTGCCCGCTCACCCGGCGGTACGGCGATGACGGCGGACGTCGTCTCGGTCATCCCGTAGCCGTTGTGGAGGTAGACGCCGAACCGCTCCCGGAACCGCTCGACGGTCGCCGGCGGGATCGGCGCGCCCCCGGAGTACAGGGCCTTCACCGACGCGAAGTGCTCCGGTCCGGCCTGCGGCAGCTGGAAGATCGCGTTGTACGCGGTGATCGAGCCGATCGTGTAGGTCACCCCGTACTCGGCGAAGGCGTCCAGGGCGACCTCGGGGTGGAACCGGCCCGCCAAGACGAGCGTGGTGTCGGTGAGCAGGGAGATCATCGCGTTGACCACCGCCCCGGTGATGTGGAACAGCGGGGCCATGGCGAACACGACGTCCCCGTCGCCCACACCCATCCACGACGCGCAGGTCCCCACCACGCTCAGGACGTTGCCGTGGGTGTTCATGGCACCCTTCGGCGGGCCCGTCGTCCCCGAGGTGTACGTCAGGAACGCGACGTCGTCGCGGGTCGGCTCCACGGGCGAGGGGCCGCGGCCCGCGAACTCGCCGATCAGGGCCACCAGGTCGCCGTCCGGGGCGGATGCCAGACGTTCCGTCGTCGCGAAGACCCGCAGATCGTTCCGCGACTGGTAGTCCAGCGCCGACGTGCTGATCAGCCACCGCACCGAACTCCCCGCCAGTGTGCCGAGCGTCTCGTGGACGTCCTCGTCCGCGCAGACGACGCCGACCGCCCCGGAGTCCTCGATGATCCGGCGGAGTTCCCGGCCCCGGTACATCGGGTTGAGTCCCAGGGCCGTGGCCCCCAGCTTCCACAGGGCCAGCAGCACCAGCGCGTACTGCGGAACGTTCTGCAGGTACACTCCGACGCGGTCGCCCCGGCCGGTCCCGCGGGCCTCGAACGCGGCGGCCAGGGCGTCCGACGCCGCGTCCACCTCCCGCGCCGACAGGGCACCGTCGAAGAAGCGGAGCGCGGTGCCCTCCGGGTTCTTCGCCACGCGTGCCCTCCAGGCGGCCACGAGCGAGCCGGGTGCCGTGTCCGGCCCCGTACCGGACCCGTCGGGGGACGTGTCCCGCCGCCCGCCGTCATCCACTGTCATCTGCCGTCCTTCCCATCCGTGTCCACGCGCTCGGCGCGCCGGTCACGTGAGTTCGCGCTTGAGGATCTTTCCGGTGGAGGTCATCGGCAGCGTCCGCACGACCTCGACGATGCGCGGGTACTTGTAGGCGGCCATCTGCTCCTTGCCCCAGGCGACCAGCTCGTCGGGGCGGGCCTCCGCGCCGCGCTCGAGGATGACGAACGCCTTGATCTCCTCGCCGTGACTCTCGTGCGGCACGCCGACGACTGCGGCCAGGCTGATCGCCGGGTGCGTCATCAGGACCTCCTCGACCTCGCGCGGGTACACGTTGAAGCCACCGCGGATGATCAGGTCCTTCGCCCGGTCGACGATGTAGTAGAAGCCGTCCTTGTCCCTGCGGGCCAGGTCGCCGGTGCGGAACCAGCCGTCCCTGACGGCTTCGGCGGTGGCCTCGGGGCGGCCGTGGTAGCCCTTCATCACGTTGTGGCCCTTGACCGCGATCTCGCCGACGGCGCTGCCCGTGCCGTCGTCCTCGACCTCCGACCAGTCCGCGTCGACGAGCTTGACCTCGACGCCCCAGATCGGCACGCCGATCGACCCGGGACGGGGCTCCCGCGCCGGATCGCTGAAGGTCACCACCGGCGACGTCTCGGAGAGGCCGTAGCCCTCCAGGACCTGGACGCCCAGCCGCCCCCTGACCTGCTTGATGAGTTCCGCGGGGAGCGCGGCGCCGCCGGAGACGCCGACGCGCAGGTTCCGCGCGATCCCCTCGACATCGACGTCCTCGGTGAGCGCCTGCAACAGGCCCCACCACATGGTGGGGACACCCGCGAAGACGGTGATGTCCTCCCGCTGCATCAGGGACACCGCCTGCCGGGCGTCGAACCGCGGCAGCAGTATCAGCGTGCTCGCCGTCGAGAAGCCGGCGTTCAACTGCACGGTCGCGCCGAAGGAGTGGAACAGCGGCAGCACGACCAGATGGGTGTCCAGAGCCGGCCGGTTCTCCAACAGCTGGTTGACCGCCAAGGCGTTGAGCACCAGGTTGGCGTGGCTGAGTTCGGCGCCCTTCGCCTGCCCCGTCGTACCGCTCGTGTAGAGCAGCACGGCTGGGTCGTCCCCCGACGTCCCGATGCTGTCGAACGTCGCCGCGGTGCCCCGCAGCGCGGCGCCCATGGTCTCGACGCCCTCGATCGGGCTCTCCGCCGCGGGGTCGGCGGTGATGAGGAAGAAGTGCTCGCAGCCCGGGGTCTCGGTCAACCCGGCGTGCCCCTCCGCACCCATCGGCAGGCCCTCGCCGCCCTCGAAGCAGAAGTACGCCTTCGCCTCCGAGTCGGCGAGGTGGTAGGCGACCTCCCGGCCCTTGAGCAGGATGTTGAGCGGTACGACGACGGCGCCGGCCTTGAGGATCCCGTAGTAGACGATGGGGAACCAGGGCACGTTCGGACAACTGAGCGCGACCTTGTCGCCGGGCCAGACGCCGCGGTCGACCAGGAGGTTGGCGACCTGATTGGCGGCGGCGTCGATCTGGGCGTAGGTGAGACGCGTCGTGCCGAGGACGACCGCGTCCCGGTCCGGGTGCGTGCGGGCGGAGTCCTCGAGCAGGACCGAGAGGTTCAGCATGGTGCCATTTCCGGAAAGGTGGACCGGGCCAGGCCGCGGAGGAACAGAACACGCGGCCTGGCTCGGAGCGGGTGGGGGTAACGCGTGACTCGATGCGGGTGTCACGACTTCCGCAGGAGCCGGTCGAGGGCCTCGGCCGTCGCCTCGACGTCGGCGGTGGTGTGCGCCGTGCTGAGGAAGACCTTGCCGGACGGCATGAAAAGGAAGCCCTGCCGCAGCATCCCTTCGAGGATCACCGCCCAGAGCCCGCTCGTTCCGTGAAGCCCCGTGGCGCCCCCGGCGGGGACGTATTGGAGGAGCGAGCCGACCCGGTTGAAGCTGCCGAAATCGGGCGATGAACCGAGAACGGTGCCGACGAGGGCTTCGAACTCGGACGAGGTCCGTTCGAGTTGCTCGTAGACCGCGGGCTCGGCCAGGACGCGCATCGTCGCCGCGACGGCCGCCAGTGCGATCGGGTTGGCGTTGAAGGTTCCGGCGTGAACGACCCCGGACGTCACCTGATCTATCAGATCGGACCGGCCTACGACGGCGCTCTGGGTGAAGCCGCCGGCCATTGCCTTCCCGAAGACGGACAGGTCGGGAAGGACGCCGTACTTCTCGGCCGCCCCGCCCCGGGCGATCCGGAACCCGGCGATCACCTCGTCGAAGACGAGGATGACGCCGTGTCGGTCGCAGAGGGTCCGCAGCGTCGACAGGAACTGCGGCGAAGGCGCTTCGACGCCGGCGTTGCTCATCACCGGGTCGACGAGCACGGCCGCGATGTCGCACTCGACGGCCTCGCTCAGCAAGCGCTCGGCCAGCTGTACGTCGTTGAAGCGCGCCACGACCAGGTCGTCGAGGACGCTGGCCGACTGTCCCGCCCCACCGGGGGTGGCGGGGCGATCGCAGTCGTCCTCGGACATCCCGGCGTACACGGTGTCGTGCCAGCCGTGGTAGCTCTTGGCGAACTTGAGGACGCGGCGCCGCCCGGTGGCGGCGCGCGCGAGGCGCAGCGCCACCTGCACCGCCTCGGTCCCCGTGTTGCTCCACAGCAGCCGCTCGCCGTGCGGCACGGCCTCGAGGACCGCTTCCGCCGCGAGGTACTCCAGCGGGTGGCCGGTGCCGACGACTTGCATCTTCTGCGCGACCTCGGACACCGCTGACAGCACGCGCGGGTCGCTGTGACCGAGGACGAGCGGACCCCAGGCCATCACGTAGTCGACGTACCGGTCGCCGTCCAGGTCCCAGACATGTGCGCCCCGCGCCTCGCGCACGAAGAGCGGATGGGGTGGCATCGCGGCGCGCAGGCCCGACCCCACGCCCCCGCCGACGCTGCGGCGGGCTCGCTCGAAGGCCGAGCGGGATGATTTCAGGGCCATGAGATCGCCCCTGCCTTTCAGTACGTGATCACCGAGCGGATGCCGATGCCGCGCTTCATCTGGTCGAACGCCTCGTTGACGTCCTGCAGACCGATCACGCTCGTCACAAGGGAGTCGAGATCGATGCGGTCGTTCATGTAGTGGTCGATCAGCAGCGGGAAGTCGGAAGCAGGCTTGCTGGAGCCGTAGTTCGAGCCGATGAGCGAGAGCTCCTGATCGGACATGACGAAGGGGTCGATGGAGACCTTCAGCCCGTCCGCCACCTGCCCGGCGACCACCGCCGTGCCGCCCCGGGCCAGGACCTCGTAGGCCGCCTCGATGGTGCGGGGCAGTCCTATGGCCTCGATGGCGATCTCCACACCGCGTCCGTCGGTGAGCTGCCGCACCCGGTCCGCGAAGTCCTCGCGACCGTTGTTGATCAGGTCGGTCGCGCCGAAGACGCGTGCCTGCTCCAGCTTCTCGTCGGAGATGTCCGCGGCGATGATCTTCCGCGCGCCGGCGAGCCGGGCACCCTGGATCGCGTTCAGGCCGACGCCGCCGCAGCCGAGGACCAGTACGGTGTCGCTCGGCCGCACGTTGGCGGTGTTGACGGCCGCGCCGACACCGGTCGTGACGGCGCATCCGACCAGAGCCGCCTGCGGGAACGGGGCGTCGTCCCGGACGGCGATCGCGCCCGACTCGGGCACGAGGGCGTACTCGCCGAACGTTCCGAGGCCCGCGAAGCTGAGGACGTCGTCCCCACCGGCGGACGTGATCCGGGACCGGCCGTCGAAGGACAGGTGGTTCGCCGAGTGCCGGCTGACCATGTCACAGAGGACGGGCCTGCCGCTGATGCAGTAGCGGCAGCGGCGACACGAGGGCGTCCAGGACAGCACGACGTGGTCGCCCTTCTTGAGCGTCGTGACGCCCTCGCCGACGCTCTCGACGATCCCGGCTCCCTCATGGCCGAGGATCATCGGCGTAGGAACCTCCCATTCGCCCAGGAGGACGTGGAGGTCGCTGTGGCACACCCCGCTCGCCCGGAGCCGCACGAGCACCTCGCCGGGCGGAGGCGTCGAGGGGATCGTCACTCGCTCGATGGTCAGCGGTTCGTTCGGCGTCCTGAAGACGGCGGCGTCGAACTCGATCGTCATGAAAGTCTTCCTTCCGTGTGGTGGGGCGGTCACGTCCGAGCGGTGCGGATGAGCTTCTTGTTGGCGAACTCGTCGATGCCCGCCCGTCCCAGCTCGCGGCCGAAACCGGACAACTTGACGCCACCGAAGGGAAGTTCCGCGCCGTCGAGGCCGACGCCGTTGATGAAGACCATGCCGGCCTCGATCCTGTCGGCGACGCGCAGCGCCTGCTCGGCGTCCGTCGTGAACACGTAGGAGCCAAGGCCGTACGGGGTGTCGTTCGCCAGCTCGACGGCCTCGTCCTCGGAACCGACCCGGTAGACGGTCGCGACGGGACCGAAGAGCTCCTCGGCGGCCGACGGCGACGCCGGGGAGAGGCCCGTCAGCACGCCGGGCGGGAAGTACGCCCCCTCACGCTGCCGTGCGGAAACGAAGGTCGCCCCCTCGGCGACGGCTCGCCCGACCTGCTCCTCGACGTACTCGGCGGCGGCGACCGAGGAGAGCGGCGCCAGGTCGTCGGTCAGTGCGAGCACCTTCTCGGTGAACCTGTCGAGGAAGGCGTCGTAGAGGTCCTCGGCGACGATGAAGCGCTTCCCGGCGTTGCACGCCTGCCCGGCGTTCTCGAACCGCGCCTCGACCGCCGCCTGGACCGTGGCGTCGAGGTCGTCGGTCGACAGCACGATGAACGGGTCCGAGCCGCCCAGTTCGAGCACCACCTTCTTGAGGCTGCGTCCGGCCTTCTCGGCGACCTCCGCGCCGGCCCGCTCCGAACCGGTGAAGGAGACGCCCTGCACGCGGGGGTCCGCGATGGCGCGGCCGATCTGCTCGCCGGTGGCGTGGACGTTGACGTAGCAGCCCTGAGGGAAGCCGGCGTCCGTGAACAGCTGCTGGAGAGCCGCGGACGACTCCGGACACTGCGACGCGTGCTTGAGCACGATGGTGTTGCCCAGCGCGAGGTTGGGCGCGGCGAACCGGGCCACCTGGTAGTACGGGTAGTTCCAGGGCATGATCCCCAGCAGCACGCCGACCGGCTGGCGGCGGACGAAGGCGGTGCCCTCTCCCTCCAGGAGCTCGATCGGCTCGTCGGTGAGGAACTTCTCCGCGTTCTCGGCGTAGTACCGGTAGATCGAGGCACTGAACTCGACCTCCCCGACGGCCTCCTCCACCGGCTTGCCCATCTCCCGGTGGATGATCTCGGCGAGCTGCCGGCTGCGCTCGTCGTGCAGGGTGGCGACGGCGTGCAACAGCTGGGCGCGCTGTGCCACGGAGGTCTGCCTCGACCAGTGCGCGTAGGCCTCCGCCGCCGCGTCGAGCGCCGCGTCGACGGTCTCGTCCGTCGCGGTGGGGTACTCCTTGACCAGCTTGCCGGTGGCCGGCTCCACCACCGCGTACACGTGCCTTTTCGTCATGCTGACTCCTTGTGGATGTGACGGGTTCATGCGAGGGCCCCGGTCGCGGGGGCCGGGTTCGCGTCCGACGCCGCGTTGCGGTCGTGCAGGGCGCGGTAGGCGTGGAAGTAGACGAATCCCTGGGTGCCCCAGGTCGCCAGCGCGGCGGTGTAGAAGATCGTGCGGTTCACGTCGTCGAACGGCAGGGGGAAGAAGTCGTACGTGATCGCGATGGTGGTCCCGGCGGCCGTGACCAGTCCGGTCCAGACCGCCGGCCACCTCTCGCCCGCGCTCCAGAGCCGTTTGACGAAGTAGCAGAGGAACACGGCCGTGAGGAGGTTGACGACGACGTAGAACACGGAGACCCAGAACGCGGCACGGTCGGTGTGGAGATCCGCGCCGTGGAGGGGGCGGAGGAACAGGGCGGCCACGATCGCGACCCCGAACACGGCGACGTCGACGCTGCGGCTCGGCTTGTAGCGATGGGTGACCTTCATCAGACCCAGGATCAGGATGAGGGTGATGCCGACCGACCTGGAGAACGCGTCGAAGAAGTACGCCACGTCGTACAGCACGCTGTCGCTCTTGGCCCCGAGCAGCGACCAGAGCAGGAAGTTGGTGCCCGACGTCGCGACGACCATCCACTCGAGACCCAGGAGGTAGTTGCCGTAGCGGCGGATGAATCTCCAGCCGTAGAAGTAGCCGGCGAAGATCATCCACAGGTCGGCCAGCAGGAACAGCGTCTCCTTCATCGGGACGCCCCCTCTCGGACGTCGCGAGTCAGCAGGGTGAGGACGCTCTCCGCGGTGCGCTGGCCCGTCAGAACCGCGCCGTTCATGGTTCCGGCCCATTCCCCGGCGGTTTCGGAGCCCGCCCAGTGGACGCGCCCGTGGGGCTCGCTCAGCGCCTTGCCGAAGCTCGTGGTCGCGTAGGGGGCGACGGCGGGATTGGGGCCGCCCGGGGCGAAGGGTTCCGCTCCCCAGCAGTGGTCCACGTAGTCGATCGGGGCGAGCGCCTGCGGACCGTAGAGGTCGGCGAGTTGCCGGACCACCCGGTCGCGCCGGGCCCCGGGGCTGAAGCCGTCGAAGACGCGCGGATCGCAGAAGGCCATCAGGACGCCCGGTCCGCCGGGGGCGGGGGACACGTCGAAGGTGATGAACACGGTCCCGGTGTCGGTCACCGCCTCACCGGAACAGCCCTCCGCCCTCCAGAACGGCCTCTCGTAGGCCACGAACGCCTTGCTCAGCACGCCCATGCGCCAGGTCCGCGTGAGCCCTTCGCCCTGCTCGGACAGAGCGGGCTCGAAGGTGATGGCGGCGCGATGCGCCGGCGAGGCCGTGACGATCGCGTACCGGGCCCGGATCTCGCCGGAGTCGGTGCGGACGGTGACGCCGTCGTCTTCCTGTGCGATGCGGCGCACCGGTGTCTCCAGGCGCACGCGGTCGCCGAGCCGCTCCGCCACCCGCTGGGCGATCTCCTGGGTGGTCTCGACGATCCGGTCCTGCTGCTGGCCGCCCTCGACGTCCAGCATGTGGTCGAGTCCGCCCGCCGAGCGGATGTAGCGCAGTGCGTGCAGCAGGGAGACGTCTCCCGGGGTGCAGCCCCACTGCACCTTGCTGATGACGGTCATCAGCGCACGGGTGCCGGGCAGCGCGTTCTTCCGGTCGAGCCACTCGCCGAACGAGACGGCGTCGAGCCGGCCGGCCCCCGGCGTTTCCCACGCCGCGTCCACGTCGACGGTCGCGACCAGCTTGTTCACCGCCGCCTGCATGCGCGCCATGTCCACCAGGGCCGCGGGGGAGACCTTGGGAATGGTGCCGCTGTAGGTGCGGCGCCGGCCCGCCATCCACAGCACGTTGCGGCCCTGGGCGAACTGGTCGGTGGTGGTACACCCCACCCGGCTCGCGAGGTCCCGGACGGCGGTGTGGCGCCGGGCCACCCACGTCGCTCCGAGGTCGACCTTCACGCCAGCCACCTCGCCGGAGAACGAGCGGCCTCCCACCCGGTCACGGCCTTCCACGACCAGGACGGATCGCCCCGTGCTCACCAGTCGCTCCGCCGCGCTCAGACCGGCGAAACCGGCACCGACGACCACGACGTCGACCGTGGTGCTCCCGGAGCGGGGCTCACGAGATCCGGACATGGCTGCCTCCTTCACCCACGCGGTTCGCGTGCTGCGCGATGTAGGTCGTGATGGGGCCGACGAGGGACTCGGGGAGGTGATGGCCCATCCCGGGAATGACCACGTGCTGTGCTGAGCGGATCGCCTGGACTGTCGCGGCGCCGCCGCTCGGGCTCACCAGTGGGTCCCGGTCGCCGTGGATGACCAGCGTCGGGGCGGTGATCCGGCTCAGATGGGCCGTCCGGTCCCCGGAGCGCTGGATGGCCTGGATCTGGCGCGCCGTGCCGGCCGCCGGGTCGCCGGCGCTGCGGTCCCAGCCGCGCGCTGCGATGGCCGCCTCGGCCGCGTCGTCGATGGGGTGCCCCGTTCCAGCGATGTGATGGGTGAGCCGCAGGTGGGCACGGACCGCCGCGGTTCTGTTCCTCGCCGGCGGGGCGGCGAGGAGCCGGATCGTCGACAGGGCCGGCTGACCGACCTTGCGCGCCCCGGTCGTGGAGTAGAGGGAGGCCAGCGACAGGACCCGCTCGGGTGCTGTGGCCGCGATCGTCTGCGCGATCATCCCTCCCATCGACCGCCCGACCAGGTGCACCCGCGCGATCCCGAGATGGTCGAGTACGCCGACGGCGTCCTGGGCCATGTCAGCCAGCGTGTACGCGTCGCCGCGCGGACGCGCGGCGATCTGACGCCAGATCCCGGGCGGGGGCGCGGCGACGAACGTCGACTGGCCGGCGTCGCGGTTGTCGATCGCGACGACCCTGAAACCGTGGACGGTGAGGGAGCCGACGAACGAGTCGGACCAGAAGGTGAGGTCTTCGCCCAGTCCCGCGATGAGCAGCATCGCGGGGTCGTCCTTGTCGCCGTGGTCCCGGAAACAGATCGTCATTCCGGACGGCAGGGTCGCGTACTGGTCGGCGCTCTCGACGGCGCTCGTCTCAGGCACGGGTGGCTCGCCTCCCGCCGTGTGCCGGCGCGGCCGCCCGGCGGGCGCCGAACCGGAGGTTCTCGTCGGCCACCGGGCCGCGCAGCGCCCTGGCGTCCTCGGGGTAGGACATCGCCATCCGCCAGGGCTTCTCGGGGCCCTGCTTGGGCATGAGCTTCTCGCCGCGCTTGGCGTATCCGGCCTGGAGGTCCATGACGGGCCTGCGCTTCGTCCCCGATGGCGCGACCGGAACCACCGTGTCGAATCCGCGGGCGTCCATGTGCCTGACCAGGTCGATGAAGTAACGGCACATCAGGCTCACCTTGAGCGTCCAGGACGAGGTGGTGTAGCCGATCGCCATCGCCCAGTTCGGCATCCCGCTCAGCAGCATGCCGCGGTAACAGAGCGCGTCCGCGATGTCGACCTGATGCCCGTCGACCACGAGGGGCATGCCGTCGAAGAGCCGAAGGTTCAGCCCCGTCGCCGTGACGATGATGTCGGCTTCCAGTTCCTCACCCGACGCCAGGACGATGCCGCGCTTGCTGAACCTCGCCACGGCGTCGGTGACGACGGAGGCCCTTCCGTCCTTGATCGCGTCGAAGAAGTCTCCGTTCGGCGCCACACACACCCGCTGGTCCCACGGGTCGTACGGCGGGTTGAAGTGCTTGTCGACGTCGAACCCCTTGGGAAGGCGCTTGACGTTCTCGCGCCGGATGAAGGCCCGTCCTGCCTTGGGGAAGGTCCGCAGGCCCTTCACGACGGCGTGTTCGGTCCAGATGTTCTTGAACCGCGTCACGGCGTACCCGCGCTCTTCCCCGAGCAGCTTCGTGAGCGCCAGGGCGACCTTGTCGACGCGGGGGAGCGCCATGACGTAGGTGGGGGTGCGCTGCAGCATCGTCACGTGCCGGGCGGCGCCCGCCCCGGTGGTCATGGCCGGCACCAGAGTGATCGCGGTCGCGCCGCTGCCGATGACGACGACCTTCTTGTCGCTGTAGTCGAGTCCCTCGGGCCAGTGCTGCGGATGGACGATCCGGCCCTCGAACTCGTCCCGTCCCTGGAACTCCGGGGAGAACCCCTCGTCGTACCGGTAGTAGCCGGTGGCGGCGAAGACCCATCCCGCGTGGATCGTCCTGGTCCGGGTCGCTCCCGTGGCGGAGTCCGACGTCCGGACGGTGAGGGTCCACCGTGAGTCCGCCATGGACCACTCCGCGCGGACGACCCGGTGGCCGAGCCTGAGGACGCGCTCCAGGCCGTTCTCCTCGACGGTCTCGTGGAGGTACTCCTTGATGAGGGGGGCGTCGGCGATCGCGGCTTCGTGGCGCCAGGGCTTGAACGCGTATCCGAACGTGTGGAGGTCGGAGTCCGAGCGGATGCCGGGATAGCGGAACAGGTCCCACGTGCCTCCGATGTCGTCGCGCGCTTCCAGTACGGCGAGCGACTTGTCGGGCAGCTCCCGGCTGAAATAGGTGGCCGCGCCGATCCCGGAGATTCCGGCTCCGATGATCACCACGTCGAATTCCTCGACGGCGTCCAACACCTCAGCTGTCATGGCGTTTCCTCGCTGTTCCTGTGGCGGTTACCTCACTGTCGCGAGCCGCGACCGCCTGCGAGAACGACAGCGGGCACCTCCTTCGCCAGGGCTCGGTGCACGATGCACAGGCGGACCGGGCCGTTGCGCCCGTACGGTGTCCGACGTTCGGGCGGAGGCCCCGGTGGAGCCTGGGGCTCGGCCCTTCCGGGGGGCGGCCGGAGACGGCCGTCCAGCGGCGTCTTGCTGCCGCAGCCATTGCAGGAGCAAGACCGGGGTGGTAGAGGTTTCCCCCCGCTGTTTAGTGGTAGTAAACAGCGGGCTCGTGGTCATGCGGGGAGACCGAACCCGCTGTCGTCACGACCTCGCCGCGTGCCGGGACCCACAGGTGTATCGAGTCGCGGGGGATCGCCGCCGTCACTCCCGCGATCGCCGCCGTCGCTCCCGCGATCGCGGCCGAGCAGAAGCGGCCGACGACCCTGAGCCCGCACGGGGCCGCGTCTTCTCGGGCGGCAGGAGCCGCCTCCTGCCGCTCCGGCTCAGCCACCGCGAGGGAGCCGCACCTGTTCGTTCGCGCAGGCGTACCGCTCCACGCATTCCTTCACCCACCCATGACGAGCCGGTACCGGCCCGTGAGCCGAAAGGTGATCGCGATGACCGACCTCTCCAAGACAGGGCACACCGAAGCACCCGGCGGTGAAGCGGGATCGGGCAACCCGCTCCACCGTGGGCTCGGCGTGTCGCAGATCGTTTTCATGGTCGTCGCCGCGGCGGCACCGCTCGGCCTCGTGGCCGGCGGGGTGCCGCTCGCCTTCGCCGTGAGCGGCAGCCCGGGGATGCCGCTGTACTTCGCGCTGTCCACCGTGCTGCTGCTGGTCTTCGCGGTCGGCTTCACGCTGATGGCCGGACGGGTACGCGACGCGGGCGCCTTCTACGCCTACGTCCAGGCGGGGCTCGGCCGCATACCCGGCCTCTCGGCCGCGACCCTCGCGCTCTTCTCCTACACGCTGCTTCTCGTCGGGGTGAACGCCTATGTCGGGGTCGCGACGAGCAACGTCATCGAGCGGTACGCCGACGTCGGCTCCCCGTGGTGGGCCTGGGCGCTCGTCTCGCTGGGCGTCATCGCCTTCCTCGGCTACCGCGACATCGAGCTGAGCGCCAAGGTGCTCGGTGCCGTGCTGGTACTGGAATTCCTGCTGCTCCTGGTCATGGACGCCGGCATCGTGGGCCACGGCGGCGCCCACGGCCTGACGGCCGAGCCGGTGTCGCCCTCGATCGTGGGCACCGGCTTCCTGGGCCTCGGTGTCATGTTCGCCCTCTTCGGCTTCATCGGCTTCGAGGCGACGGCCGTGTTCCGCCACGAGGCGAAGGACCCCGACGTCACGGTCCCGCGGGCGACATACGTCGCGATCCTGGTGATCGGAGCCTTCTACTCGTTCACCGTGTGGGCGATCGTGGTGGGTTCCGGCGTCGACGCCGTGGTCGGAGCCGCGCAGGCCGACCCCGAAGGTCTGGTCCTCACGCTGACGCGGAGCTACGTGGGGTCCGTATGGGCCGACACCATGCAACTCCTGCTGATCACAAGCCAGTTCGCTTGCGTACTGGCCTTCCACAACGTCGTGACGCGCTACCAGTTCGCGCTGTCCCGGGCCGGCGCGCTTCCGGCGTCGCTGAGCGTCGTTCACCCCCGGCACCGCGCGCCGTCGGCGTCCTCGGCCGTCGCCTCGGCGGTCGCGTTCGTCACCACGCTCGTCGTCGCCTCGCTCGGCCTCGACCCGATCGGGGACCTCTACGCGTGGTTCTCCGGCGCCGCCACCCTCGGCATCGTCCTGCTGATGGCGGCCACCAGCCTCGCCGTCGTCGGCTTCTTCCGGCGCGCCGACGGGCGGCAGCCGGTGTGGCGGACGGTCGTGGCCCCGGCCGTCGCCTTCCTCGGCCTGGCCTGCGTGGTCTGCATGATGGTCGCCAACTTCCCGCTCCTCGTCGGCACCACCACAGGTGCCTGGGTGATCGGCGGCCTCGTCGCCCTCTCGGCCGTGGCCGGCGCGGTGCAGGCCCTCGTCCTGCGCGCGCGCCGACCGGCTGTCTACGAGCGACTCTGAGCGACGTGCCGGTCAGCTCATGAGCGCAAGGGCGCGGCCGGTCTGTGCACCGTGCACCGCCCTCGGAGAAAGCCGGTGCCCAGTGTCGTTCTCACCACGGCCGTGGCCTGTGACAGTGGGGTACCAGGCAACCGCCACCGGCGAAGTCCGGTTTCGCCGAGCACCGTGTCGTGGGCGGGCCGACCGAGGCGCCCGAGGGAGTGACGTTGAAGAATCGGACTGTCGTGGTGGGGCTCGGTGCCACTGGCCGGGCCATCGCCTCTTCCTTGCTGCGACGCGCGGACGTGGAGATCGTGGGAGCGGCGGACCGGGACCCCCGCGTGGTCGGTCAGGACCTCGGAGTGCTCCTCGACGGCGTCGCGAACGGTGTCGTCGTCGTGAGCGACCCGGCCGAGCTGCCCGCCGCCGACCTCGCGATCGTGGCGACCGTCTCGGATCTGCACAGGGCGGCCGACGTCCTGCTGCCGCTGCTGGAACGTTCGTACAACGTTCTGAGCATCTGCGAAGAGCTGGCCCATCCATGGCGGAGCCACCCCGATCTGGCCCGGCGGCTCGACGACACGGCGAAGGCGCACGGCGTGACCGTCCTGGGCAGCGGGGCGAACCCGGGCGTCCTGATGGACACCCTTCCTCTCCTCCTGACCGCACTGACCCAGCGTGTGGAGAGCGTGCGGATCCGCCGGCGGACGAACATGTCACGCTACGGCGCGATCCTGTCGAAGTTCGGCCTCGGTCTGACCATGCGCGAGTTCGCGACGGCTCGCAGCCGGGGCGAGGTCGTCGGGCACCACGGCTTCGAGCAGGCCATCGGGGCGCTCGCGGCAGGGCTCGGATGGGACCTCGACGCGGTGGACGTGGGAGAGGTCGAACCCGCCGTCGTGACGACTTCGCCGCGCGTCGGGGACCACATGCGTATCGAACCGGGGCAGATCGCGGCGGTCACTCACGCCGCCCGGGGCGTGCTCAAGGGCGAGGTGGTGATCGATCTGGAGATCACGTTCGGGTTCTTCGAGGCGGCCGACGAGGTGGCCGCGGGCGACGACTACCGGATCGTCGGAGAGGAGCAGGTCGTCGACCTCCGTTCCTCCGTGGGCTTCGATTCCTTCCTCAGCACCGTCGCGGCAGCGGTCAACGCCTCCACCGCGGTCGTCGAGGCGCGTCCCGGTCTCCTGACCATGGGGGACCTGCCCGCCCGTTCGGTCGCGGCCAAGGGAGAGCGGCGAGCGGGCCGGGCCTCGCTCGGGGTCACGACTTCTCAGGACTGAGAGAGCACGACGTGGGGCGGACGCCCCACCCGGAAGGAGATCGGGACAGCATGAGGACCGACAGCACGAAGTACACCAGCTTCACCGGCTGGATCGACCCGCCGGACGACGTGCAGCCCGCGCTGGACGGTGATCTCACCTGCGACATCGCCGTCATCGGCGGCGGGATGGGTGGCATGGCGGCCGCCCTGCGCCTCGCGGAGCGCGACCAGGACGTGGTCCTGCTGGAGGCCGAGTTCTGCGGCTACGGCTCGGCCTCGCGCAACGGCGGTCAGATCGCCGGGGCGCCGGGTGGCGACCTGCGGATGCTCAGCCTCCAGTCCCCGAAGAAGATGCCGGTCATGGCCAAACTGGCGGAGCACGCGGGCCGCTACGTGGAAGACCTCATCACGAGGCACGACATCGACTGCGACTACGTGGCGAACGGCCTGGTGTGGGGTGCGGTCTCACCCCTCATGATGCTCAGGGTGCGTACCCAGGCGGCGATCCTGCGCGCCTTCGGTGGGGGCGGGACCGTCGGCAGCAGAGAGGAGCTCGGCCTCCCCGCCGGCTTCGTGGGCGGGATGCGGGAATCCATCGGGGGGATGCTGAACCCGGGCAAGCTCGCCCGTGGTGTGCGCCGCGCGCTGCTCGCCTCCTCGGCCAAGGTCTTCGAGCGGACGCGGGTGAGCGATGTCCGGCGCACAGGGGCCATCGTCGAGATCACGACACCGCGCGGCACGGTGCGGGCCAACAAGGTGCTGCTCGCGACCAGCGTTTACGGCGGCGAGTGGGACATCACGCCCAAGAACCTCGCGACGCCGCTGTACGTCATCGAGATCGAGTCGGAACCCATCGCGCCGGAGAGGCTCGCCGCGCTCAACTGGACCAGCCGGTCCGGCATCATCACCCAGCACCAGTTGATGACCCACTACCGGCTCACCGAGCGCAACACCATCGTCTGCGGGGTCCGCAAGGCGCAGCGAGGCCAGACCTACCCGCTCCCGGACCGGGTCCCGGACCCCGCTGTCGTGCGGGACATGGGGAAGGATCTGGCCAACCGGTTCCCGTCGCTGTCCGACGTGGCCATCGAGCGGGCCTGGGGCGGTTGGATCGGCATCAGCCCGGACTGGCTGTCGGTCGCCGGGCAGGTGGGTGACAACGTCTTCTACGCGATGGCCTGCAACGGCCACGGCCTCTGCCAGGTGCCGTACGTGACCCACCAGCTCGCCGACTACATCGTCGACGGTCAGATGTCGGACGACCTCGCCGGCATCTGGTCGGACGCCCCGAAGTACTCGTCGTCGATGTCGCTGCTGTTGCAGCCGTTCGTCCTCCGGGCCGTCTGGGGGCTGGACCGGTTCAACGACTTCTTCAACGGCAGCAGGACGCGGGCCCGGCGGACGCTCCGCCGTGGCAGGCGCGGGGGTTCCTGAGGGTTCGGGCGACGCCTGCTCCGTGACGACGCGGTGTGAGATCGCCACCCGCTACGACAAGACCGCCCGGTCCTGCGAAACAGCCGCCGCCCTCGCTTCACTCCTGACACGGGCCCGGCATGCGACGACAGGATCTAGGCGGGCCTTCGCGCGGCGCGCGGCAGGGGAGGCGACAGGACCCAGAGGACCTCGCTCACCGTCGCACCCGGATTGTCGAACTCGTGAAGCGTCTGGCCGGAGAACGACGTGGACGCCCCTGCCGACAGCATCCGGGTCTCGCCCCCGACGATCAGACGGGTCGAACCGCTCAACCCCATCGCGAAGATCGTGGCGGTGTCGAGCCGATAGGGCCCTCCGGTACCCCCGCCCGGCTCGATCACGGAACGGAAGACCTGGAACGCCGTGGTGCCGGCGGGCGTGAGCAGGTACTCGGCCACGCCCTCACCGCCCATGCCGATCCGGCTTCCGCCGTCCACGACGTGCTCGTCGGGGTACGCGAACAGCTCCCCGACCCCGATCCGCAGCACCTCGCAGACGCGCAGCAACGTCGGGACGGACACGCTGGTGAGCCCACGCTCCAACTGGCTCAGAAAGCCCTTGGTGACCTCTGCCCGGTGCGCGACCTCCGTCAACGACAAGCCGCGGTCGAGCCTGATCTTCCGCAGCTGCGCGCCGGTGGACGCTTCGAGGGCGGCGGCGCCCCGTTCCGCTCCGTCTGCCGTCCCGCCGTCACCGATGGACATGGTGTGCTCACCGCCCGTCCCGAGGCCGAGGTCGTGTGCCTGTCAGGTGACGGGCCGACCCGGACGAGTCCTCTCCGTGGCACGAGGCTAAGGCATGCGCTCCAGGGGCGGCCGGTGCGCCCCTGCGCAGGGGGAGGGGGCGATGGTGTCGAACCCCTTGTGGTGCCGACGAGAGCCTGGTAAATCTGCAGCCGTTTAGTGGGAGTAAACAGCGGCTGAGGGCTGGCAACGCCTTCACCGTCGGCCAGGCCGCCGACAAGCCCTTCATCGGTCTGGGACACAGCATGTCGGGAGCCTCGGCTCCCCGAGAGCAGAGGGACACTGAGGACATGGAAGAGCTGTGGCCCCCGCCCTCGCGTGAGGTCGCCGATGCGATCAGGTCCCTGTGTCAGCGCCTGCTGACGGAAACGGACGCCCTGATCGACGCCTTCGCAAGGCCCTCTCTCGTCGCCCAGAACGATCCCGCTCTCCTCGCGGACGCATCGCTGGTCGAGGAGGATCGCGCGCTCAACCGCTCCGAGGTGGTCCAGTGGTTGACCGCAAACGTTCAGCAACCGGGGCGGAGGGTAGAGCCCTACGTCAGTCCGAGGACCACGGCGTACATCAACGATCTCGTCTCCCGGGGCATCGCGCCCGACTTCGCCGGTGCCTGGCGTGTGGCCCTGGGGATCGGCTGGCGGCGTTGGCTGGAGGAATGCGTGGCGGACTGCGCGGACCCCGATCTTCTCGTGGGGGTCCTGGACGTGACGGCGCAGTCGCTGGTGCAGTACGCCCTCGACTCCGTCGCGGCCCTGCGGCAAGCCGGCCTCGCCGCGGCGATGGGGAACACGGATGCAGAGGGGATCGCACTGATCCAGCTGATCGCCAGTGGGGCACCGATGGCGGAGGACCTCGCCGAAGGACGCCTGCGCTACCGGATGGCGCGGTGGCACGTGGGTCTCGTCCTCTGGGTCGACGATCCCCAGCAGGCCGGTGCCCTGGAAGAGGCGATCGCCGCCGTGCGCTCCTCCGCCGGCGGCCGGAGCGCCCTGGTGGCGCGCGCCAGCGCCACGTCGCGGTGGATCTGGCTCTCGGGGGAAGCCCTCCCGGACCTTCACCACGTGGAGAAGGACCTCGCGGCGACCGACGAGGTCCGCGCGGCGGTGGGAAGGCCGGGACGCGGTCTCGAAGGATTCCGCTCCAGCCACCAGGACGCCCTCGCGGCGCAGGCGCTGGTGATCCGGCTGGGTTCCGACCGGCGGTTCACCGCCTACGCCGACGTCGAGCTGATCGACGCGCTCACGAAGGACCGGCCCGGCGCACGTCGGTTCGTCATCAACACCCTCGGGCCACTGGCCGAAGCCGACACAGCCCTGCGGCAGGCACTGCTCACCTATGTGCAGTGCGGCTTCAGCACCACCCGGGCGGCCGCCGACCTCTACGCGCACCGCAACACCGTCGAACGGCGCGTCTCACGCGCCAACGAACTCTCGGCCGTCAAGGTGGAGGACAACCCGACCCACGTGGCGGCGGCGCTCCTGGTGCTGGACATCGCCCCTGACATCGTGACGATCGCTCCGGGCTGAACTCACGAGGCACGGGCTGCGGTCGGCATCTGCCGCGCAGTGTCAGTACGCGCGCGTGGGTTCCGACTCTGGACGTTTGACAGGTCTGCGGTATGTGGACGCGGACAGGGACTCGATCGATTGATGGCTCATCAGGTAAGTCAGCATTCGGTCAGCACGGGCCGCAGAGCGTTCCTGAAGAATTGCCTGAACAGCCGCCGGTGACAGTGTGAAAGCCCAGGTGAGGGCCGTATCGCCTCGGCGAAGCGATGTTCCTCACAAACATCGTTCGGCGCGTTCCGGTGTACAGTCGAGACCGCCTTTGACCTGCAGAAAGCAGGCAGGGAGCCGTCTCAGAGGAGTCCACAGTGCTGCGCACTCTGTTCAAGTCCAAGATCCACCGCGCCACCGTCACCCAGGCCGATCTGCACTACGTCGGTTCGGTCACCGTCGACGTGGAGTTGATGGAGGCGGCCGACCTGCTCCCCGGTGAGCTGGTGCACATCGTCGACATCGACAACGGCGCCCGTCTTGAGACGTACGTCATCGAGGGCGAGCGGGGCTCCGGGGTCATCGGCATCAACGGCGCCGCCGCGCACCTCGTGCACCCCGGGGACCTCGTCATCCTCATCAGTTACGCGCAGGTCGAGGACGCGGAGGCGCGGACGTTCGTGCCGCGCGTCGTGCACGTCGACGGCGACAACCGCATCGTGGAACTGGGGGACGACGCGTCCGCGCCCGTCCCCGGGAGTGACACGGTGCGCGCGCCGCACGCCGTGCCCGCCCACGGCTGAGTAACGGGCCCGGCGGCCCGAGGAAGGACGGCACGCTCATGAGCGACCCGCTGATCCGCGACGACCGGGCGAACGGGCGTCTGGAGGCGTTCGAGGAGGACGCCCCCGTCGGCGTCGTCGTCTACTTCGTCCTCGACGCCGAGCCCCACGCCCTGGTGGCGGTGCACACCGTCGTCGAGGAGGAACACGAGGGGAAGGGCATCGCCGGGGCGCTCGTGCGCGAGCTCTACGCGAGCGCCGCCCGCGAGGACGTCCCCGTCGTACCGCTCTGCTCGTACGCCGCGAAGTGGGCCGAACGCCACCCGGACGAGGCGCCCGTCCCGCCGGACGAGGTGGTCCGCGCGGCGAAGGAGCAGCTCAGGGGCACCCCGGACCTGTGGTGACCCCCGTCGGCACCCTGGCCCTGCTGCACACCTCGCCGGTCCACGTCCCCGTCTTCGACGCCCTGCGCGACCGGCACCACCCCGGGCTCGTCCTGCGGCACCTCGTCGACGAGGACCTGCTCGTACGGGCCCGGGAGGCGGGCCCCGGGGCTGTCGCAGGAGCCGTGGCCGCCGTGCTCGCCGGGGCCGTCGCGGACGGCGCCGACGCCGTGCTCTGCACCTGCTCCACCCTCGGCGGGGTGGCCGAAGGCGCGGCGGCCGAGGGCACGGCGGCCTCCCCCGGCGTGCCCGTCCTCCGGGTGGACCGGCCGATGGCCGCCCGGGCCGCCCGCGCCCGCCGCGTCCTCGTCGTGGCCGCCCTGCGCTCCACCCTGGAGCCCACCCTCGCCCTCCTCGCGGAGGAATCGGGACCGCACGCCCCCTCCGTGGCCACGCTGATGGTGGAGGGGGCCTGGGAACGGTTCGAGGCGGGGGACCGGGAGGGGTACCTCGACGCCGTGGCGGAGGCCGTGGACCGGGCCCCCGTCACGGAGGGCGGTGTCGTCGTCCTCGCCCAGGCGTCCATGGCCGACGCCGCCGGACGTGCCTCCACCCCGATGCCCGTCCTGTCCAGCCCCCGGCTCGGACTCGCGGCGGCCGCCGAAGCGGCCGGTGGGGGAGCGGCGAGCGGGGGAGCGGCGGTCCGGGGCTGACCCGAAGGGCCGGTCCGGCGGGCGCCGGGCGCTTCCCCGCGCGACCCTGGGAAGCGACCGATCCGACGACCGATCCGACGATCGGACCGACGAGCGAGAGGCCCGTGATGACCCACCCCGCCCCCGACCCGCTGCCCCCGTCGCCCATCCCGCCCCCCGTGCCCGCGCCCAACCCCGTACCCCCGCCGAGCCCGGTTCCGTCCCCTCCGGACCCCGGTCCCGGCCCCGCCCCGCAGCCCGGCGGGCCCGTGCCGGAACCCGAGCCCCAGCCCCAGCCGGGCCCCGCCGGCGGAGGCCCGGTGCCCGCGCGGAGGTGACAGAAGGAGGGCGGGATTGCGTGAAGTGCTTGTCACGGAGCGTGCGCCACCCCTAACTTGGCGGCTGTCGCAGTGTTCCAAGGGGGGCCCATGGCCGTACGCGGACGTCACCGCCGTCACCAGCCGAGCCGCGTCAACCGCGCCTCGCTCACCATCACGGCGGGAGGCGCCGGCATGGCGCTGCCGCTGATCGGCGCGGGCACGGTGCAAGCGGCCTCGCTGAACGTCTGGGAGAAGGTCGCGGCCTGCGAATCCTCCTCCAACTGGCACGTCAACACGGGGAACGGCTACTTCGGCGGCCTCCAGTTCACCCAGTCCACCTGGGAGGAGTACGGCGGCACGCACTACGCGCCGCGCGCCGACCTCGCCTCCCGGGACCAGCAGGTCCTGATCGCCGAGCGCGTCCTGAAGGGACAGGGCCCCGGCGCCTGGCCGTCCTGCGGCCCCCGCGCCGGTCTCGCCCGGGGCGGTGAGGCGCCCGAGGTCGCCACCCGTGCCGCCACCACGAAGCCGTCCGGCGGGAACCAGGCGCGCACGGCCTCCCTGCCCGGACAGCGCGCCTTATCGGAACGCCCGGCCCGGAGCGCGAGCCCGACCACCGTGCCCACCGTGCGCGAGATGTACACGGTGACGCCCGGCGACTCCCTGTCGCGGATCGCCCGCGACGAGAACGTCCGGGGCGGCTGGCAGCGGCTGTACGAGACGAACCGGCCCGTCGTCGGCGACGACCCCGACCTCATCATCCCCGGCCAGCGCCTCACCCTGCGCATCAGCGCGCCGCCGAAGAAGCCCCCGCAGCCCGGCAGCGCCGGTCGGCCGGGCGGGGCCGGGACGACGGACACGGCCGGGAAGGCCGGGAAGACCCCCGCGCCCGCCAAGACCGCCCCGCAGACGGCGACGTCCTCCAGGACCGCCCCCCGGCCCGCCGTCCGACCGGCGGCCAAGCCCGTCCCCCGGCCCGCCGCCAAGCCGGTCGCCAAGCCGGTCGTCAAAACCCCCGCCAAGCCGGTCGCCAAGCCCGTCTCCCGGCCCGCCGCCAAACCGATCACCAAGCCGGCCGTCAAACCCGTCACCAAGCCGGCCTCCAAGCCGCGTCCGGCCGCCGCGCCGGAGGTCCGCTACTCCGCCCCCGTCTCCGCGGGCATCGGCACCCGCTACGGCAAGCCCGGCTCCTCCTGGTCCAGCGGCTACCACACGGGCGTCGACTTCCCCGTCCCCACCGGCACCTCGGTCAGGGCCGCGGCCGACGGCCGGGTCGTCTCGGCCGGGTGGGGAGGCGCGTACGGCTACCAGATCGTGCTCCGCCACGACGACGGCCGCTACAGCCAGTACGCGCACCTCTCCGCCCTCGCCGTCCGCGAGGGCCAGCGGGTGGGCGCCGGGCAGCGCATCGCCCGCTCAGGGTCGACCGGCAACAGCTCGGGACCGCATCTCCACTTCGAGATCCGCACGGGCCCCGGTTACGGCTCCGACATCGACCCCCTGGCCTATCTCAGGGCGCGCGGCGTCTCCGTCTGACCCCCTCCGCCCCCTCCCCGCCCCCGCGCGGCGGGGAGGGGGCGGGGCCCCCGGCGCGGGCGCCATCCGGTCGAGCGTGAGTTCCACCAGACCGCCCGCGGCGACCGCGCCGCAGATCAGCGCGGCCACGGCGCCCGCAGTGCCGTAGCGGAAGCCCTCGCCGAACAGCGTCACGCCCACCGCGGCGGCGACCACCGGATTGACCACCGTGAGGGTGGCGAGCGGGGCGGCGAGCCCCGCGCCCCGGTAGGAGGCCTGGGACAGGAGCAGCCCGGCCACGGCGAACGCCGAGAGCACCAGGAGCGCCGTCCACTCGGCCAGCGGCGCCTCCGGCGTCCACTCCCCGGCCACCGCCTTGGTGAACACCGACGCGGCGCCGAAGGAGACGCCCGCCGCCGTCGCCAGGAGGACGCTGCGCAGCGGCGACCGGGCCACCAGGTGCGCTCCCGCGAAGAGCAGGCCCACCGCGCCGGAGGCGGCGCCCGTGAGCAGCCACCGGTCCGCGTCGCCCGGGGACCGCGCGTCGGCGCCGGTCGTGAGGCTCAGCAGGCCCGCGAGGCCCGCCGTGGCCATGAGGGCGCCGTGCCAGGCCCGCCGCCCGGCCCCGCGGCCGACGAAGAGGGCCGCCATCGGCAGCGCGAACACGATGGTGAGCGCGCCCAGCGGCTGGACCAGGCTGAGCGGCCCGTACGCGAGGGCGGCGACGTGCAGGGCCGCCCCGACGCCGTTGAGCAGCACCGCCCCCCACCAGGCCGGACGGCGCAGCGGTGCGTAGCGCGGGCCCGCGGCGGAGGCCGCGACCCGCTCCTGGACGATCGCCGCGGCCGCGTAGGCCACCGCGGAGACCAGGGCCAGGACGACGGACAGCACGAGGGGACTCATGCCTTCCACGATCCTCCTCCCGGGCCGTTCGCGTCGTCGTACCGGAGGACCCCTTCACCCGTACCCCTCCCGCAGTACGGGACCCCCGCGTACATCCCGGGGTGTACGCCCCCGCGGGCGGAACCGGTGCGAAGCGGTCCTCCGGCCCTCGCCGGGGGCGCTACCGTGGGCGCCGGGCCGTGACCGGGCCCGGGACGGACGACGGTACGAAGCAGGAGCGTGGGGGCCGGATGGATCTCGTCGAGAGCGGATCGGTGGGCGGGTTCTTCGCCCTGCGGACCACCCCGCCGGAGACCGGCGGGGCCCACCTGCCGCTCGCCCGGATCTACGCGGGGGAGGGCGGCCCCCTCACCGCGCGCGTGGACCGGGTCGCCGCCCGGCTCGCCGCCCCCGAGCGGCGCGTCGGGGCCTCCGTCGCCCACCTCGGGCTCGCGGCCCGGCTCTGGTCCATTGCCCTCGGCCCCGCCGCCCTGTACGGCCGCTTCCCCGGCCTCGACCCCGCCGAGCTGCACTGGGACGGGGCCCTGACCTCCCCCGACGACCTGTGGTGGGCCGGTTCGGCGACCCGCCCCGCCACCGCCGCCGACCTCCGCGCGGCCGTCCAGGAGGCCCACCTCGTCCCGCTCCACGCGGCCCTGCGCCGCGACGGCCGGACAGCGACCCGGCTCCTCTGGGGCAACGCCGGCTCCGCCCTCGCCGGAGCCCTGCGCGAACTGACCCGCTGGGCCCGCGCCCACGGCAGACCCGACGCGGCCGACCGGGCCGCCGCCCTGGTCGCCGAGCTCCTCGACCACCCCGACCTCGCCGGCACGGTCCGCGGCCCCCGGCTGCGCCGCGCGAGCTGCTGCCTCTACTACCGCTGTCCCGGCGGCGGACTGTGCGGCGACTGTGTCTTCGACCACGCCCCCCGAACGGGTTTGGAGGGGCGGCCCCCCGCTCCGTAAACTCGCCCTTTCGAAAGCCCGACGACGGCGAGAGCCCGAGAGCGGCGACACTCCGAGAGCGGCGACGCACGAGCGAACGAGGAACCCGAAGGCCATGACGGTGACCGAAGAAACCCAGGACCACGGGCCGGGCATCGACCCCGAGCGCCTGGCCGTCTGCCTCGGCGTCCTCGACGAGCTCGACGAGCTGGAGGTCGACCACCCGGACGCGATCCGCGTCCGGCGCGCCACCGCCGGGATCTACCGGACCGTGAAGCAGCGCCGCCGCCAGGAGCGCCGGGCCGCCAAGACCGCCAACGACAAGGCGGTCACCGAGGCCACGGCCACCGGCTCCGCGCAGCGCATCGACGACGAGACCGAGGGCCTGCTGCCCAGCTCCGTCACCGAGGAGGGCCGGATCGCGGGCATACTCCAGCGCCCCCGCTCCTGCTACGTCTGCAAGACGCGGTTCGTCGAGGTCGACTACTTCTACCACCAGCTCTGCCAGAAGTGCGCCGCCGAGAACCGGACCAAGCGGGAGGCCCGCGCCGACCTCACCGGCAAGCGCGCGCTGCTCACCGGCGGCCGCGCCAAGATCGGCATGTACATCGCGCTGCGGCTGCTGCGCGACGGCGCCCACACCACCGTCACCACCCGCTTCCCCAAGGACGCCATCCGCCGCTTCAAGGCGATGGAGGACTCCGCGGACTGGCTGCACCGCCTGGAGGTCGTCGGCATCGACCTGCGCGACCCGGCCCAGGCCGTGGCCCTCGCCGACCAGGTGACCGAGGCCGGTCCGCTGGACATCCTCATCAACAACGCGACCCAGACCGTGCGCCGGCTGCCCTCCGCGTACGCCGCCCTGGTCGAGGGCGAGAGCGCCCCGCTGCCCGTCGGCGAGCTGCCCTCCCACCACGTCATCGGCGCCTTCAACTCGGGCGCGGTGGACGGCATCGCCGCGCTGCCGCTCGGCACGAGCGGCCTGGAGGCCCAGAAGGTCGCGGACCTCGCCCTGGTCGCGGGCAACGCCAGCATCGCCCGGCACCTCGACGGCACCGCCATCGACGCGGGCGGCCTCGTGCCGGACGTCGTCGACACCAACACCTGGGTGCAGAGCATCGACCAGATCTCCCCGGTGGAGCTCCTGGAGACGCAGCTCTGCAACTACACGGCGCCGTTCATCCTGATCAGCAAGTTGCGGCCGGTGATGGCCGAGGCCGCGCGCAAGGCGGCCAGCGGGCGCGCCTACGTCGTGAACGTCTCCGCGATGGAGGGCGTCTTCGGACGCGGCTACAAGGGCGCCGGGCACCCGAACACCAACGCGGCGAAGGCCGCGATGAACATGGTGACGCGGACCAGCGCCCAGGAGATGTTCCAGACCGACGGCATCCTCATGACCTCCGTCGACACCGGCTGGATCACCGACGAGCGTCCGCACTTCGACAAGCTGCGCCTCGCGGAGGAGGGCTTCCACGCCCCGCTCGACCTGGTCGACGGCGCGGCCCGGGTCTACGACCCGGTCGTGCGCGGCGAGGCGGGCGAGGACCTGTACGGCGTCTTCCTCAAGGACTACGCCCCCGGCAACTGGTAGTCCGGCCCCGCGTCGGCGAACAGCCCGGCGCCCCCGTTCCGGCAAGAGCGCCCCACCGGCCAGGTGGGGCGCTCTTTCGGCTTGTTTCACCCGAACGCGTCACACTTCCGGGCCCGGTAGAGCGCATGCGTGCTCATTTGGTTACTCTGATGTCCACGGTCGGCCACCGAGGAGACACACCTTCCTCACGGCCGGCCCGGGACTGGCCCGCCACCAAGGCCGCGGTCCCGCCCGACGAACGGCGCCACCGCGACCGCACGGCACTTGTCCTACAGGTAGCGCGACACTAAGGAGTGCGCGGTGACACCCGAACTGACCAAGCAGGAATCGCGACCGACCCCATCCACCGAGCGGCCGCGTCGCAAGGGTGAGCTGGGAAACCTCGAAGTCTGGGCCCGCTCGGCCCCGATCCGGCTCGCGGGCTACGAGGAGGACCTCGCCGAGCCCCACATCCTGCCGGGCATCGACTGAGCCGACGCCCCGAAGTGATCCCCCGGTGCCCCGGCCGCGCTTCCGGCCGGGGCACCGGCACGCCCCGGCACCTCAGGGGCCGCCCACGGGCTTCCGCAGCCGGGTCGGCGGCAGGTACTCCCGCAGCGGCGTCCGGTGCCACCACGCCCCGGTCGCGCGCAGCTCGCGCCAGGTCGTGTAGCGGTAGCGGTAGAGCCGGGCGCGGACGTGGACCGGCGGCGCGTCCGGGAACGGGTTGTGGGCGAGCAGCCGCAGGGTGTCCCGGTCGCCGTCGAGCAGCCGCTCCACGAAAGGCCCGAACCACGCGCGCGCGTACCCGGGGGAGAGCGCCGCGAACCACATCAGCCAGTCGAGCCGCAGGTGGTACGGGGCGAACTGCCGCGGCAGCCGGCGCGGGTCGCCCGGCTTGCCCCGGAAGCCGTACTCCCGCCAGACGGTGCCCTCGTGCGGCGCCGGGTCGTCGGTGCCCTCGACCACGATCTCGTCCCGGACCCGGCCGACCGTGCCGAACGCGCCGTAGCTGTTGACCAGGTGGAACGGGTCGTACGAGCGGTTCATCGCCTGGTTCCTGGAGAGCAGGTTGCGCACCGGGCGGTAGCTGCGGACCAGGACGAGGGCGGTCACCGCGACGACCAGGACGGCGTACCAGAGCGGCGGATCCGGCCGGGAGTGGTCGCCGGTGAGCGGCGAGGCGTCCACGGCGGAGAGGGCGAGCACGATGGTGATCCAGTTCAGCCAGGCGAAGTTGCCCGAGAGGACCAGCCACAACTGGGTGACCACCATCAGGCCGGCCGCCACCGCGGCCACCGGCTGCGGGGCGAAGAGGAAGAACGGCACGACGAGCTGGACGACGTGGTTGGCCGCCGCCTCCGCCTTGTGCAGCGGGCGGGGGAGGTGGTGGAAGAACCAGCTCAGCGGGCCGGGCATCGGCTGGGTCTCGTGGTGGTGGCAGAGGCAGGTCAGGTCCCGCCAGCAGCGGTCGCCGCGGATCTTGATGAGCCCGGCCCCGAACTCGACCCGGAAGAGCAGCCAGCGCAGCAGCAGGAGCACCAGGAGGGGCGGGGCCGTGTCGTCGTTGCCGAGGAAGACGGCCAGGAACCCGGTCTCCAGGAGCAGCGACTCCCAGCCGAAGGCGTACCAGGTCTGCCCCACGTTCACGATCGACAGGTAGAGCGCCCAGAGGACCAGCCACAGGAGCATCGACACCGGCAGCGGCACGGCGTCCCCGGCGCCCGCCACCAGGGCGAGCGCCAGGGCGGCGCCGGTCCAGGAGACCGCCGCGAACAGGCGGTCGGAGTAGCGCCAGTGGAAGAGCGAGGGCGTGTGGCGCGGCCGGGTCCGGCGCACGTACTCCGGCACCGGGAGCATGCCGCGCTCCCCGATCAGCGCCCGGAACTGGAGGGCGGCCGACAGTAACGCCACGAAGTAGAGCCCGGCCAGGCCGCGCTGGAAGACGATCCGGCTCAGCCAGAGGTCGGGTGCCGTGAACCACTCCATCGCCTCCAGTATCGGTCCGGGATCACGCCCTGACGAGACGCCGCAGGGTCCGGGCGAGTCGGCGGGCGTACGCGCGCTGGAGGAGCGGGACCAGGGGACCGGCCAGCCGGGTGTACCAGACGGCCGGGCGGCTGAAGGCGGTGACCGTGAACCGGACGGTGCCGTCCGGTTCGAGCGTCACGAGGAAGGACTCCTCGCCGCACTCCGGATGGCTGGCGAGGGTGCCGTACGCGAAGCCGGTGCGGTCCTTCTCGTACGCCGTCCAGATCACCGCGCAGGGGACGGCGAGCCGGAAGCGGCCGACGCCCGCCGACACCTCCACGCGGACGCCGGGCCCCGCGCGGTCGGCGTCGGCCACGAGGCCCGCGCCGGAGCGGCGGTGCATCCGCCAGGCGGTGACGGCGGTGCCCGCGGTCGCGAAGGCGGCCCGGCCGTGGCCGACGACCGCGCCGTACCGCAGGTGGTGGTATCCGTCGGGGAGCGCTTCGGGGGTGCGGGTGGCGCCGACCTCGCGGTAGGTCGGGCCCGGGCGGTGGCGGTCGGACCGGGAGAGGTCCTTCAGGAGGCGGGTCATGCCGGGATCTCCGTTCGCGGGCGGGTGGGGGCGGTGGTGACGCCGCGGGCCCCGTCGCCGGCCCGCAGGCGGCGGCGGGCGAGCAGGGCGCAGACGGCGAAGCCGAGGGCGTTGCCCAGGCCGTGGGTCGCGGCCATCCAGGTCAGGTCGAGGTGCGGGAAGCCGGTGGCCTCGCCGAGCGCCCAGTCCAGGGCGAGCAGCATGGTGACGACGAGGACGAGGGCGGAGACGGCGAGCAGGGCGCGGGTGGGCCCGTCGGCCGCGAGGTCACGGCGCTCGCGCAGGGTCAGGACGGCGACCGCGGCCATGCCGGCGGTGAGGACGACGGCACCGGCCAGTTCGGCCCAGTCGTCGACGAAGTAGCCGATCAGGACGAGCAGGGTGCCGGCGGGGACGCTGAGCGTGGCGAAGCGGGCGGTGGGCCCGTCCTCGGAGGCGCGGCAGACGAGACCGGCGACCAGGGCGGCGGCGAAGCCCGCGAAGTGGAAGTGCGGGACGGTGAGCGCGAGGAGGTCGAGGTCGAAGCCGAGGAGCGGGTACGAGGCCCGTTCCGCGACGAGCGCGAGGCCCGCGACCGAGGGCGCGGCCAGGGCGGTGAGGACGGCGACCTCCCGCGGCCGGAGCGAGCGGGTCAGCGTCAGCCGGGCCGGTGCCTGGCACGCGAGCGCCAGGGTGGCGAGGGCGTAGACGGCGGCGAGGCCGGCCGAGAGGCCGGAGCGGGGCAGCCAGAGGGAGAGGGCGCCGGGGGCGGCGAGCAGCGGCCAGACGCGCCGGAGCCGGTCCAGGCCGGGAGGTCTCGGGCCGCCGAGGAGCGCGAGCCCCGTCGGGACCACCCAGAACATCCCGATCATCACGACCGGGGCCACCAGCATCGACAGCGCGGTCACGTCGTCACCCCCATTTGAACGTGTTCAAGCTACGTGTCGAGCGTAGGACTTTTCTTGAACGCGTTCAAGCGGCTGTCTCCGGCGGGGTGACCCGGCTGGTCCCCCTCCGCTTGCGGGTGCCCGCGCACTGCGACAGACATGAGGGACTGGCCGGAACCGGGCCCCGGGCCCGGGGGAGAGAAAGTCGGGAGTACCAGGTGCGCTCACCCCTTCGCCGGACGCGGCGAACCCCCACCGCTCCCCACGGGGGCGCGACCGCTCCCCGTGACGGCGCGCGCCTCGCCGGGGCCGCGTTCGCCTCCGCCCTGCTGCTCGCCGGGTGCTCCTCCGGAGGGACCGGGGCCGGGAGCGCGGGGCGGCCCGTCGCGGCCCCCGCCCAGGACGTCCTCCTCCAGGCGGCCGCCGTCCCGGGGCCCGACCCCTTCACCGCCTCCACCGTCCGCAACACCGTCCGCCCCTCCGACCCGCCCGGGGCCTCCGAGGGACGGCGGGCCCGCGAACTCGACGGCGCCACGCCCGGCCTCTACGGCGGCACCCGCGCCGTCGGAAGCTGCGACGTCGAACGGCAGGTCTCCCTGCTCACCGGGGACGCGAAGAAGGCACGGGCCTTCGCCGAGGCCTCCGGCATCCCCGAGGCCGGCGTCGCCGCCTGGCTGCGCGGCCTCACCCCGGTCGTCCTGCGCGTGGACGCCCGCGTCACCGCCCACGGCTACCGCGGCGGCCGGGCCGAGGCCCACCAGGCCGTCCTGGAGAGCGGCACGGCCGTCCTCGTCGACCAGTACGGCTCCCCGCGCGTCCGCTGCGCCGGCGGCAATCCGCTCCGCGCCCCCGGCGCGGATCGGGGCGGCGTCTACGTGGGCGTCCCCTGGGACGCCTTCGACCCCGACCACGTGGTCGTCGTCCGCCCGACCGGCGCCGTCGTCGCCAGCCTGGTCATCGTGAACGCCACCGACCGCACCTGGATCGAGCGCCGGACGGGCAGCGACGGCGAGGAGGACCGGAAGCCCGCCGTGGAGCCGTCCTGCGACCCGGACGCGTGCACCCTGGACGGCTCCGGCACGCCCGACCCGGACGGCTCCGGCCCGGCCACCCCCGCCCCCAGCACTCCCGACCGCTCCGGCCCGCCGGAGGACGTGCCGCCGACTCCCGACGCCCCGACGGAGCCCGCCCCCGAGGCCCCCGACCCGTCCACGGAGCCGGCCCCCGACCCGTCCACCGACCCACTCCCCGACCCGTTCGAGGAGCCGCCCGCCCCGCCGGACGGGGAGCTGCCGCCCGAGGAGCTCTTCCCGTCCGGGACGGTGCCGGACGGGCCCGGCACCTTCGAGGCGTTCGAGGGGTGAATCCGAGGGGTGGAGCGGATCTTCGTGGTGCGTGCGGGCGGTGCTGCGCCTAGCGTGGCCCCATGAGCGCGGGCAACGGGGGCGGGGAGGCGAACGGCCCGGTCCGCCGTGCGCCGGAGGGGTCGCCGGAAGGGATCCCGATCCTCGCCGCGCACGGCTCCGCCTTCCGGATGGGCGGCTTCGACTGGGACCTGCTCGCCGGGACGATGGAGATGGACGACGCGGCCCTCGCCGTCTTCGACGTGGGCCGCGAGGAGTACGACGGACGCCCCGAGTCCCTGAACTCGCGGGTGCTGCCCGACGAGGCCAGCCGCCTCGACGCCCTGGTGGCGCAGGCGCTCAAGGACGGCAGCGACCAGTACGGCGCGTACTTCCGCATCCACCGCCGCGACGGCGTCCACCAGTGGACCCACACCCAGGGAATGGTCCACCGCGACGCCACCGGCCGCCCCGTGCGGATCGTCGGCGTCCTGCGCGACGCCACCCACGAACTCACCGAGTCCGCCGCCCGGCTCGGACTCGACGAGGGGCGCCGCAGGCGCGCCGGCGTCGTCGAGGGGACCACGGCCGCCCTCGCCCACGCCCGTACGGTGAAGGACGTCATCGACCTCCTCAACGACTCGCACGCCCTCGAACACTTCGGCGCCGCCAGCCTCGTCATGGGCCTCCTGGAGGCGGGCCGCATCCACCTGGTCGCCGAGGGCCCCGAGGGCGCCTTCGTGCCCGGCACCCGCTTCACCCGGGTGGACGAGCCGTACCCGATGAGCGAGGTGATCCGCACCCTGCGCCCCCGGTTCATCGACTCGCCGCGCGACTTCTCCGAGTCCTATCCGGTGCTCTGGCCCCACATCAGCGGCCTCGGCGTCACCGCCGCCGCCTACCTCCCGCTCATCGCCCAGGCCCGCCCGATCGGCGCGCTCGGACTGCTCTACAGCGACCGGAACGGCTTCAGCGAGGACGAGCGGACCCTGCTCGTCGCCCTCGGCAGCAGCATCGCCCAGAGCCTCCAGCGGGCCATGCTGTACGAGCAGGAGCACGACCTCGCCGAGGGGCTCCAGCAGGCCATGCTCCCGCGCCGGATCCCGGAGGTGCCCGGCGCCCGGACCGCCGTCCGCTACCGCTCGGCCCGGCTCGGCCGGGACATCGGCGGCGACTGGTACGACGTCATCGCGCTGCCCGGCGGGCGGGTCGGCGCCGTCATCGGCGACGTCCAGGGCCACGACACCCACGCCGCGGCCGTCATGGGCCAGTTGCGGATCGTGCTGCGCGCCTACGCGGCCGAGGGCCACACCCCGGCCACGGTGATGGCTCGGGCCTCCGTCTTCCTGCACGAACTCGACACCGAGCGCTTCGCCACCTGCACGTACGCCGAGGTCGACCTCCGCACCGGGGTCGTCCAACTGGTCCGCGCCGGGCACGTCGACCCGCTGATCAGGGAGTCCGACGGCCGGTGCCGCAGGCTGCCGGTCGAGGGCGGCCTCCCGCTCGGGCTCTCCGCGGAGTTCGGCCGCCTCGACTACCCGGTCACCACCCTCGAACTGGACCCCGGGCAGACCCTGCTGCTCTACACCGACGGCCTGGTGGAGAAGCCGGGCGCCGACCTCGACGAGGGCCTCCAGTGGCTCTCCTCCCTCGTCCGGCGCGGCCCCGCCGACCTCCAGGAGCTCGCCGACCACCTGTGCGACGTGGTCGCCGAGCGGGGCGGCGAGGACGACGTCGCGATCCTGCTGCTGCGCCGCCACGGCACGTACGCCGCCCCCGGCGCCGGCCGGTTCCAGCAGCACGTGGCCCAGAGCGACCCGGAGGCGCTCAGCTCGGCCCGCCACATGATCAGGGCCGCCGTCCGGGCCTGGGGCGCGGGGGAGCGCGCGGACGAGATCGAGCTGGTCGCCGACGAACTGATGACCAACGCCCTGATGCACACCGACGGCGGGGCGATCGTGACCCTGCGGGTCCTCCCCGGGGCCACGCGGCGGCTGCGGGTGGAGGTCGAGGACCGGTCCAGCGCCCTGCCCCGGCGCCGCGAGGCCGGGGAGGCGGGCGTCTCCGGCCGGGGACTGCTCCTGGTGGACCAGCTCTCCGACGCGTGGGGAGTGGAGTCGCGGGGCGGCGGCAAGTGCGTGTGGTGCGAGTTCGTCGTGGAGGGCGTCGTCCCGGAGACGTGAGGAGGCCGTCCGGAGACGTGAGAGGCCTCCCGGAGACGTGAGAAGGCCGTCTCCGAGACCTGAGAGGGCCGTCTCCGAGACCTGAGAAGGCCTTCCGGAGATGTCCTCCGGAAACACGCGACCGAGAGTCTTTACGGAGCGTTAACTGATCGTACTTGACCGTAACTGTCGGTGCGCGATTGACTGCGGTCTTCCACCCCTCCGCGCAGGACGTGAGGACACCCGTGACCACCGAGCTCCTGGCCCCGCTGGACCTGGCCTTCTGGCACCTGGAATCCACCACCCATCCCCTGCACCTCGGTGCCCTCGCCCACTTCGGCCCCGTGCCCGCGCCGCCCGCCGGCGAACCGGCCGACGTCCTGGAGCTGCTCGCCCGCCGCGCCGCCGCCGTCCCCCGGCTCCGGATGCGCGTCCGCGACGTCCTGATCCCCGTCGGCGGCGCCGCCTGGAGCGCCGACCCCGGCTTCGACGTCCGCCGCCACGTCCGCGAGATCACCCTCCCCGGCGCCGACTTCCCCGCCGAGACCGCCCGGCTCGCCGCCGAACTCATGGAACGCCCCGTCGAACGCGGCCTGCCGCCCTGGGAGATGTACCTGCTCAGCGGCGCCCCCGACGGCTCCTTCGCCGTCCTCGTCAAACTCCACCACGCCCTCGCCGACGGCATGCGGGCCGTCGCCATCGGCGCCGGGATCTTCGACGAGATCGCCGCCGGCCACCGCCCCGCGCGCCGCTCCCGCCCCGTCCCCCCGCGCCCGTCGCCCTCCGGGTTTCCCGGGCTCCCCGGCCCCGGACGCCTCCTCGGCATCGCCCGGGACCGCCTCGGCGACCTCGGCCGGGCCGTCGAGGTCGGCGCCTCCGTCGTCCGCGCCAGCCGCCTCGACGGACGCCCCACCGCGGCCCTCGCCGCCCACTCCAGCGGCACCCGCCGGATCGCCACCGCGACCCTCTCCCTCGACCGGGTCCACCGCGTCCGCCGCACCACCGGCGGCACCGCCAACGACGTCCTCCTGGCCCTCGTCGCCGGAGCCCTGCGCCGCTGGTTCGACGAGCGCGGCCTGCCGCTGCCCGGCGCCGACCCCCGGGCCCTCGTCCCCGTCTCGCGCCGCCGCCCCGGGGCCCCGCCCGGCCCCGGCAACAGCCTCTCCGGCTACCTCCTCGACCTGCCCGTCACCGAACCCGACCCGGCCGCCCGCCTCGCCGCCGTCCGGCGCGCCATGGACCGCAACAAGGCGGCGGGCCCCTTCCGGGGCGCCGGGGCCGTCGCCCTCCTCGCCGACCAGCTCCCCCCGCTCGCCCACCGCTTCGGCGCCCCCTTCGCCTCCGGCGCCGCCCGCCTCCTCTTCGACCTCCTGGTCACCCAGGTGCCGCTG
Organism: Streptomyces sp. NPDC007872; assembly: GCF_042868165.1. Lineage (NCBI taxonomy): Bacteria > Bacillati > Actinomycetota > Actinomycetes > Kitasatosporales > Streptomycetaceae > Streptomyces > Streptomyces sp. NPDC007872. The sequence goes on along the minus strand of NZ_JBIAEA010000003.1, from coordinate 731,151 downwards.
CCCCGCTCCGCGCTCTCCCTCGGCGGCGCCCCGCTGCGCGCCCTCTTCCCCATGGCCCCGCTCGCCCGGGGCCAGTCCCTCGCCGTGGCCATGTCCCCGTACGGCGGCCGGGTCCACATCGGTCTCGTCGCCGACGGCGCCGCCGTCCCCGACCTCGACGCCCTCGCCGCCGCCCTCACCGCCGAACTCGACCTCCTCGACCCGCCGGAGAACGACGCCCCCGGGGCATGACGGTCCCCGCCGGACACCCCCTAGACTCCGCCGCATGCTGCGCGTACTGGCCGTCGACGACGAGGAGCCCGCCCTCGGGGAACTGCTCTACCTGCTGCGCGCCGACCCGCGCGTCCGCACCGCCGAGGGCGCGGGCGACGCGACCGCGGCGCTCCGCAGGATCGGCCGCGCCCTGGAGTCGGGGCCCGACGGGGAGGACGCCGTCGACGTCGTCTTCCTCGACATCCACATGCCCGGCCTCACCGGCCTCGACGTCGCCCGGCTGCTCGCCGGCTTCGCCCGCCCCCCGCTCGTCGTCTTCGTCACCGCGCACGAGGGCTTCGCCCTCCAGGCCTTCGACCTGAAGGCCGTCGACTACGTCCTCAAGCCGGTGCGCCGCGAGCGCCTCGCCGAAGCCGTCCGCCGCGTCCACGAGCTGGTCCACGCCACCGCCGCGCCCGCCCCCGCCGCCGCGCCCGAGCAGATCCCCGTCGAACTCGGCGGCGTCACCCGCTTCGTCCCCGTCGACGACATCGCCTACGTCGAGGCCCACGGCGACTACGCCCGCCTCCACACCGACCGGGGCAGCCACCTCGTCCGCATCCCGCTCTCCGCCCTGGAGGAGCGCTGGGCGGACCGGGGCTTCGTCCGCATCCACCGCAGCCACCTCGTCTCCCTCGCCCGGATCGACGAACTGCGGCTCGACGGCGGCGCCACCTCCGTACGGATCGGCGACACCGACCTCGCCGTCAGCCGTCGCCACGCCCGCCCCCTGCGGGACCTCCTGATGCGCCGGGCCGGCGGCTGACCCGCACCCCCCCCACCCGCCCGTACTTCCGCACCCGGCCCCGTACCTCCGTACCCCCGCGTCCGCCCGCGCCCCCGTCGCCGCAGGTCTACCGCCGTCCGGCGCCGCTGCGTAGACTCCACGCGTCCCGGGCCGCGCCGCCCGCGCACCACCCCGGAAGAGCCCGCGAGAACCACCCGAAGCCGAGAGATGCCGGAGCGGACGCCGATGTCCGAGCACCACCCGCCGCGCAGGCCCCGGCGCGAGACCGTCACCCACGCCTCCGCCCACGGCGCCGGGACCGTCCCCGCCCCCGCCGGGCGGCGCCCCGCCCACCCCCCGGCCCGCTCCGAGATCGACGAGCAGACCACCCTCGGGCACACCTACGTCCGCTCCCTGATGCGCAGCCAGCTCCGTGCCGCCCTCACCGCCCTCGGCGCGCTCGCCCTGCTCGTCGGCTCCCTCCCGCTCGTCCTCGCGCTGCCCGCCCCCGAGGCCCTGGTCTGGCTCGCCCTCGGCGTCGGCGTGCACCCGGTCGTCTGGGCCGTCGCCCACGGGTACGTCCGCCGCGCCGAGCGCAACGAACGCGACTTCACCGGCCTCGTCGAACGATGAGCCCCTCCGCACGGACTCCCGCGTGAACCGGACCCACGCGGTCGTCGCCGTCACCGCCGTCGTCCTCGCCACCGTCCTCATCGGCGCCCTCGGCCTGCGGATCTCCCGCACCACCTCCGACTTCTACGTCGCCTCGCGGACCGTCCGGCCGGGCCTCAACGCCGCCGCCATCAGCGGCGAGTACCTCTCCGCCGCCTCCTTCCTCGGCATCGCCGGACTCGTCCTCGTCCAGGGCCCCGCCATGCTCTGGTACCCGGTCGGCTACACCGCCGGGTACCTCGTCCTGCTCGTCCTCGTCGCCGCCCCGCTGCGCCGCTCCGGCGCGTACACCCTCTCCGACTTCGCCGAGGCCCGCCTCGAATCCCGGCGCGCCCGGCGGCTCGCCAGCCTCTTCGTCGTCGGCATCGGCTGGCTGTACCTGCTGCCCCAGCTCCAGGGCGCCGGGCTCACCCTGGAGATCCTCACCGGCGCCCCCGACTGGGTCGGCGGCCTGCTCGTCGCCCTCGTCGTCACCGGCACCGTCGCGGCGGGCGGCATGCGCAGCATCACCTTCGTCCAGGCCTTCCAGTACTGGCTGAAGCTGACCGCCCTGCTCGTCCCCGCCCTCTTCCTGCTCGCCGCCTGGTACGGCGACGGGGCGCCCCGCGCCCGCTTCGACGCCCCCGCCGTGCTGCGCGGCCACACCGTCGTCCGGGTCGCCGACACGGTACGGATCGGGCTCGACGCCCCGCTGACCGTCACCGTCACCGGCCGCGTCGACTCCGTCCCGTACACCGGGCGGACCCTCACCCTCGGCCCCGGCACCCACCACGTCCTCGGCGGCACCACGCTCGCCTTCGAGCCGGGCGCGGAGCTCCCCGAGCGGCTGGCCGGCGGCGCCGACCCCCTCGGCTGGTCGCAGCCGCTGGCCGGCGGGCGCGACGGACACCAGCTCTACGCCACGTACGGACTGATCCTCGCGACCTTCCTCGGCACCATGGGCCTGCCGCACGTCGCCGTCCGCTTCTACACCAGCCCGCACGGCCGCGCCGCCCGCCGCACCACCCTCGTGGTCCTCGGGCTCGTCGGCGCCTTCTACCTCCTGCCGCCGCTCTACGGCTTCCTCGGCCGGATCTACGCCCCCGAACTCGCCCTCACCGGCTCCGCCGACGCCGCCGTCCTCGTCCTGCCCGACCGGATCCTCGGCGGGCTCGCCGGCGACCTGCTCGGGGCGCTCCTCGCGGGCGGCGCCTTCGCCGCCTTCCTCTCCACCGCCTCCGGGCTCACCATGTCCGTCGCCGGGGTCCTCACCCAGGACGTGCTGCCCTCCCGGGGCGTCCGGCACTTCCGGCTCGCGACCCTGCTCGCCACCGCCGTCCCGCTCGGCGTCGGGGTGGTCGCCTCCAAGGTGCCGGTCGCCGACGCCGTCGGCCTCGCCTTCGCGGTCTCCGCCTCCTCCTTCTGCCCGCTGCTCGTCCTCGGCATCTGGTGGCGGCGGCTCACCCCGCCCGGCGCGATGGCCGGACTCCTGCTCGGCGGCGGCTCCGCCCTCGCCGCCGTCATGGCCACCCGGGCCGGACTCGCGCCCGGCGGCTGGCCGCACACCCTGATGGCCTGGCCCGCCGTCTGGTCGGTCCCGCTCGGCTTCCTCACCATGGTCCTGGTCTCCCTCGCCACCCCCCACCGGGTCCCGCCCGGCACCCCGGCGCTCCTCGCCCGCCTCCACCTCCCGGAGGAGATATCCGGGACCGCCCCCGCCCAGGAGAACCGCCCGGACCTCCGCCCGGATCTCCACCCGGACTCCCGTCCGGGCACGCGCCGGTGAGCGGCATCGCCCTCGCCGCCGCGGCCGCCGCCGGGGCCGTGCTGCTCGCCACGGGCTTCGTCCTCGGCCGGTTCGCCGCCCGGCGCGGGGGCCGGGACGCCGACCCCGACCTCGGTACGCCCGTCGAACGGGCCACCTTCCACACCCTGCACACCGCCTCGCTCGCCGCGCCCCCGCTGCGCGCCGGACTCACGGAGGAGACCGCCCGCAGGGCCGCCCGCACGCTCCGCTCGCTGCTCGGCACCGAGGCGCTCTGCCTCACCGACCGGGGCGCGGTCCTGGCCTGGGACGGCCCCGGCGAGGACCACCACCGCGCGCACGTCCCCGCCCAGGCCGCCGAGACCCTGGAGACCGGCCGCAGCCGCTCCGCCGACTCCGGCTGCGCCGACCCGGCGTGCCCGCTGCGCTGGGCGGTGATCGCCCCGCTCACCGGCGAGGACGGGGTCCTCGGCGCGCTCGTCGCCTACGGCTCGCGGGAGTCGGCCGTCCTGGTGCGGGCCGCGACCGAGGTGGCCCGCTGGGTCTCCGTACAACTGGAACTGGCCGAGCTCGACCGCTCGCGCACCCGGATCGTGGAGGCCGAGATCAAGGCCCTGCGCGCCCAGATCTCCCCGCACTTCATCTTCAACTCCCTCGCCGCCATCGCCTCCTTCGTCCGCACCGACCCCGAGCGGGCCAGGGAACTCCTCCTGGAGTTCGCGGACTTCACCCGCTACTCCTTCCGCAGGCACGGCGAGTTCGCCCAGTTGGCCGACGAACTGCGCTCCGTCGAGCAGTACTTGGCGCTCGCGGGGGCACGCTTCGGCGACCGGCTGAAGGTGACCCTCCGGATCGCGCCCGAGGTGCTGCCGGTGACCCTGCCGTTCCTCTGCCTCCAGCCCCTGGTGGAGAACGCGGTCAAGCACGGCCTCCAGGACCGGGAGAAGGGCTGCCGGGTCGTCATCGCCGCGCGGGACGCGGGCGCCGAGGCCGTGGTGACCGTCGAGGACGACGGCATCGGCATGGACCCGGAGCTGCTGCGCGCCGTCCTGCGCGGGGAGCACCCGGCGGGCTCCGGCATCGGCCTCTCCAACGTCGACGAGCGGCTGCGCCAGGTGTACGGGGCGGAGTACGGCCTCGTCATCGAGACGGGCGTCGGCGCCGGCATGAAGGTGACGGTGCGGGTCCCCAAGTACCGCCCCGGGGTGCATCCTTCGCTTCCGTGAGCGCCTTCTGTGAGCGCCTTCCGCGAGCCCCTTCCGTGAGTCCCCGCCGGACGCCCCGGTCAGCGCAGGTGGAGCGAGAGGTGCGCGAGCGGAAGGCCCAGCTTCCAGGCGGGCAGCCAGATCTGCTCGGCCTCGTCGACCGGGCACCCCGCGTCGAGGTCCGTCCGGCCGTCGAGGTCGGCGGCGAGGATCCAGGTGTCCCGCAGCCGCCGCCACGCGGTCTCCGCGAGCGCCAGGTCGGGCCCCCCGCCGCCGGCCGCCCGCCGCTCGGCGAGCCGCTCCTCGACCCAGGGCGGCCAGGGGCGGTCGTACGCCGTGTGCCGCAGCCACTCGTCGATCCGGCCGGCGGGCGGCCGGTCCGGGTCCTCCGCGAGGTGGACGGTGAGGGCCAGGGCCCGGAGGCCCGCCCGGTGCTCCAGCGAGCCGGGCGCCACGAGCGCGGCGGCCCGCAGCACCTCGTCGGCCAGGTACTCGGCGCACAGCCAGGCCATCGGGACGGCGAGGCCGCCGCCGCTCGTGCCGCCGGCGCCGTTCGTGCTCTCGGGCAGCAACGCTCCCACCTTCTCCCGGACATGACCGCGCGTGCGGGGCCGTGTGAGGGGCCCGGACAACGGGGCCCGGGGGAGAGCCTCCTCCGTACGGGGCGCCCGCGGGTCCCGCTTTGCTCAACTCGCCCGAGTGGTTTCGGATACGTTCTCCGACCGGATCGGTACGGGTGGGATTCCGGTCGCCGGGGGTGACGCGGGGGACGGCGGAGGCGGCGGCGCCCTCCATGCCCCGCCCTCAGCACCCCGCCCTCAACCCCCCGTCGTCAACGCCCCGTCGCCATCGCCAGGTTCCGGCGCGGCCGATAGCCGGGCAGCGACCGGCCGAGCTGCCGCAGGGCGTAGTGGGAGCGGGACTTGACGGTCCCGGCGGGGATGCCGAGCTCCACGGCGGCCTCGTTGACGGTGAGGCCGTGGAAGTAGAGCCGGACGAGCACCGCGCGGTGTTCGGGGCTCAGCTCCCGGACGGCCGCCCGCACGTCGAGCGCGGCCTCGGCGGAGGCGGTGGCGTCGGCGGGGTCGGGCGTCACGGCGAGGACGCCGTCGCCGACCTCGGCGGGCCGGGCGAGGCGCGAGCGTCGCGCGTCGATGGCGAGGCGGCGGGCCACCGTGAAGAGCCAGGGGCGCATGGAGTCGTAGGGGCCGTCGAAGGCCTCGGGGTGCTGCCAGGCCCGTACGAGGGTCTCCTGGACGAGGTCCTCGGCCCGCTGCCGGTCCCCGTAGGTGAGGCCGAGCAGGAAGGAGAGCAGCGCGGGGCCGTGGTCCCGCTGCAACTCCTCCAGGGTCCGTTCGTCGGTCGTCGCCGTCGTCATGCTGCCCACCTCTCCCGCGGCTCGTCGTCGGCCCGTATACGAACGCATCCGGACGGCGGGGGACAGGGAACGGACACCGATCTGCGACGAACGGTCGCACCGAGCGGCGAATGGTACGGCGAACGGTCGGGCGGAGTCCTTTCGTCCGTTTCAGCGGGGTTCATGACCCGGTCCGGCCCCGCCCCTTGACTGCGGCTTTCCCGCGAGATCAATTCATCAGAACAGATGTTCATCACATGAATCGGGTGGAGTGCCGCACATGACCTCACGCACCAGATCCGCGGGAGTGGCGGCGCTCGCCGCCACCCTGCTCGCGGCGGCGACCGGCTGCACCGGCGGAAGCGGCGCGAGCGGCGGCGGTCCGGCCGCGGGCACCGCCGCCCCGGAGACCAGCGCGCCGGGAGCCGCCGGACGGCCCACCGCCCCCTCCGCCGCCCCCGGCGCGGCCTCCGCGCCCGCCGGGTTCACCCTCGTGGCCTCCGGGGACGTCCTCCCGCACGACTCCATCATCCGCAGGGCGGCCGAGGACTCCGCCGGCGACGGCTACGACTTCCGCCCCATGCTCTCCGGCGTGAAGTCCGTCGTCTCCGGTGCCGACCTGGCCATCTGCCACATGGAGACCGTCTACGGGAAGAAGGGCGGGCCCTACACCGGCTACCCCGCCTTCAAGTCGCCGCCCGAGGTCGCCGCCGGGCTGGGGGCGACCGGGTACGACTCCTGCTCCACCGCCTCCAACCACACCCTCGACGACGGGGCCGAGGGCCTCGCCCGGACCCTCGACGCCCTCGACGAGGCGGGCATCCGCCACGCCGGATCGGCCCGCACGGCCGAGGAGGCGGCCCGGCCCGCCCTGATGAAGGCGGGCGGCGCCACCGTCGCCCAGCTCGCCTACACCTACGACACCAACGGCTACCCGCTCCCGAAGGGGCGGCCCTGGGCGGTCGGGCTGCTCGACGAGAAGAAGGTGATCGCCGACGCGCGCGCGGCCCGCGCGGCCGGCGCCGACGTGGTCGTGGTCAGCGTCCACTGGGGCACCGAGTGGCAGACCGAACCGGACGAGCGGCAGCTCTCCCTCGGCCGGGCCCTGACCGCCTCGCGGACCGGCGGCCGCCCGGACGTCGACCTGGTCATCGGCACCCACGCCCACGTCCCGCAGGCCTACGAGAAGGTCAACGGCACCTGGGTGATCTACGGGATGGGCGACCAGATCGCCGGCGACATGGTGGATCACCAGGGCGCCTTCGACCCGCGCGGCAACCAGGGCAGCATCGGCCGCTTCACCTTCGCCCCGCCCAGGGCCCCCGGGGGACGCTGGGAGGTCACCCGGGCCGAGTTCGTCCCCCAGTGGTTCGACACCGCACGCGGCCGGGTGGTCAACCTCGGCGCCGACGACGGCGCGGACCCGCGCCGGGCCGGGATCCGCGACACGATCCGGCGGGTGGTGCTCAGCCGGGGCGCCGGCAAGGACGGCCTCGTGATGGGCAGGTAGGACGGGGCGGGAAAGACGGGGCGAGAAGAACGGGGCGAGAAGGACAGGGAGGGGAGCGCCGGTCAGGGGACCACGGTGACCGGCCAGCGACCCGCCTTCACCAGACGGACGGCCACCGAGCCGACGAACCGGTGGCCCGCCGACTCCGAGGCGCCCACCACCACGGCGTCGGCCGTCAGCTCCTCCGCCGCCCGGACCAGGCCCGCGTAGGCGTCGCCCCGGAAGGTGCGGAACTCCCACCGCACCTGCCACAGGTCCTTCACCCTCTCGGCCGACGCGCGGATCTCCTCGGCGAGCGCCTCGGCGATCTCCTCCGTCACGCCGGCCACCGGCGCGCCGAGCGCGGCGCCCGCGGGGAGCAGCGGCTGCACGTACACGAGCGCCAGCAGGGCGTTCTGCCGCCGGGCGAGCCCCGCCGCGTACGCCGCGGCGCGCAGGGAGGAGGCGGAGCCGTCCACCCCGGCCATGATCACTTTCGGGCCGTCGGTGCCGCGTTCGAACCGGTGGGCCTGCTGTTCGGTCACCCTTCGAGACTATCCGCCCAACGGGTGCTTTCGGACGGGCGGCCGGTGTCGCTGAGCTGCGCGGACCCTCATCCGTACGAACCATTGGTCATGAAAAAGGATCAGATGCCCAGCGGGCGTCGAGCGGTGCTGCGCCTCGCCGCCGCGCTCGGTGCCACCGCCACCGTCGGAGTCCTCGCCGCGGACCGGCTCGCCGCGCCCGACCGGCCCTCCGGCGCCGCCCCCGTGCCCCGGCGCACCCCGGGGGCCGGGCCCGGGGCCGAGCCGGGAGCCGCGGGTCCGGCCGCCGGTCCGGGGGCGAAGGCCGCCCGCCTGAACCCGAACGCGTACCGCCTCCAGCCGATGACCGCCTACGCGCCCCCGGCGTACCGGCGCGCGCTGCCGCCCGTGCGGCAGCGGCCCTTCCTCAGCGTGTCCGGGGCCGGCCACTCGATGGTGCTGACCTTCGACGACGGGCCCGACCCCCGCTACACCCCCGGCATCCTCGACACCCTGCGCCGCCACGACTGCCGGGCGATGTTCTTCGTCTGCGGCGAGATGGCCGTCGAGAACCAGGACCTGCTGCGGCGGATGGCCGACGAGGGGCACGTCGTCGGCAACCACTCCTGGTCCCACCCCCTGATCCCCAAGCTGCGGCCCTCCCGCATCCGCGACGAGCTGGGCTCCACGAGCGAGGTCGTCGAACGGGCCCTCGGCACGGCCCCGCTCTGGTACCGCGCCCCCTACGGGGCCTGGAACCGGCACTCCTTCGAGATCGGCGCCGAACTCGGCATGGAGCCGCTCGCCTGGACCGTCGACACCCTGGACTGGACGGAGCCCGGCGCCGACTCCATCGTCCGCCGCGTGCTCGACGGCGCGGCCCCCGGCGTCGTCGTCCTCAACCACGACGCGGGCGGCGACCGCTCCCAGAGCGTGGCCGCCCTCCGCCGCTACCTGCCCCGGCTCCTCGACGCCGGCTATCACCTCACCGTTCCCCGGCGCTGAGCCGCCGCACGCGGAGGAGGGCCCGGCACTCCGGGTGCCGGGCCCTCCTCCGCGCGTGACGCGGGGTCAGCGGGAGCCGACCATCCGGGCGTAGACGACGACGTTCCCGTCGTAGCCCCGCGCGCGCGTGTACCCGCCGCCGCAGGTGATGACCCGCAGCTCCGGCCGGCCCGTGTCGGCGTAGACCTGCACGCCGGGGAAGTCGTCCTTCGCGTACACCTCGACGCCGTAGATCTCGAAGACCGCGACCCGGCCGTCGTACCGCTCGACCTCGATGTGCTGGCCCTTCTCCAGGGAGCCGAGGCCGTAGAAGACCGCCGGGCCCTGGGTGTTGTCGACGTGGCCGACGACGACCGACGTGCCCCGCTGACCGGGGGAGATGCCGTTCTGGTACCAGCCGGCGAGGTTGGCGTCCTGGGGCGGGGGCGCCGCCACCCAGCCGTCCGCGTCCAGGCCCACGTCCATGATCGGGGCCGCGACCCGGATCGCCGGGATCTTGATCCGGGAGGCCGGGGCGAAGGGCAGCGGCTCCAGACCGGCGACCGCGGAGGGGGCCGCCGGGGCGGTCGGGGGCGCCACCGGACGGGCGGCCGCGGCGGGCTGCGGCGGCCCGGCGGCGGCGTCCACGCCGTTGCGCATCATCGCGAGTCCGGACAGCATGGCGAGGGCCAGGACGCCCCAGGGTTGGAGTCTCCTGCGCTCGGAGACGCGGAAGTCCTTCGCGGGCATGGTTCTCCCTTCGTGGCGTCGTCAGAACGGTAAGGGCGGCCCGGCGGTCCGTCGCGCCGGACGGTCCGAACGGGTGGGCGCCGCTCCCGGACGGGCGCCGGGGCGGGCCCCGGGAGACGGTGGGCGGACGGCCGGCGGACGATGGGCGGGCTGCCGAGCGGGCGACGGACGGGCCGACAGGCGGGTGACACCGGGCTGACCCATCCGAGTAATCGTCAGATAAGCACTTCGGAAGCCGCTGACCTGCGCGTACGGCACGCCCGGCGCCCTTCGCCCCGGCGTGTCGCCTCACCGGAGTGGACCAGTGCCGACATGCGTAGTCCGTCACGAATGGTGATGGTTCGTCATGGAAGGCGTACTCGTCGAAACTCCCGGAGCACCGCTTTGGGGCGTCTTCCACTGGAGGTTCAACCATGCGTGCTGCACGCACTCTGGCGGTGACCGCCACCGCGATCGCGGCGGTCGGGCTCGCGGCCCCCCTCGCCGCCGCCACCCACGGTCCGGGCACCGTCCTCAGCGGCGGTAACAGCGGGGGGAACGGGGGTGGCAACGGCGGCGGCAACGGCGGTCCGACCGACGTCACCGTCAACCCCTACGACGTCCACCCCGGCTCGACGCTCACCATCACCGCGCGGGGCTGCAACCGCGGCGGCACGGTCACGTCCAACGCCTTCCCGGAAACCACCCTCTCGGGCAACAACAACGGCGTCTCCACCGCCGTCGCCCGCGTCTACAACCACGCCACCCCGGGCAACTACAACCTGGCCGTCCGCTGCAACGGCAGCAACTCCGTGGCCACGCAGTCGTTCCGGGTCCTCCCGGGCCGCGGCGCCCAGGGCGGCCTCGGCGGCTCGCTGGCCCCCAGCTCCGCCGAGATGGCCGTCGGCGGCAGCCTCGTCGCCGCGGCCGCGCTCGGCGGCGGGCTCTTCATCGCCCGTCGTCGCCGTGTGACCGGCGCGGGGGTCTGACCGGCCGAACCTCCCGGTCGGCCCGCCGTGCCCGTCGCCCCCGGGTCCTCGTCAGGACCCGGGGGCGACGGGCGTCCTCGGACGCCCGCGCGCCCCTGCGGTCCGCCGCACCTCAGTGGCGCCGGGACTCGGCGCCGCGGCGGCGCACCACGTAGAAGACGCCGCCCGCGGCGGCCAGGACGAGCGCACCGCCCGCGGCCAGTTCGACGGGGCCGACCCCGTCGTCGACCGAGCCGCCGAGCCCGCCCTGCACGCCCCGGGGGGTGGTGAGGATCGTGGAGCGGATCGTCGGCGTGGCGGTGGCCGTGGCACCGCCGGCGATCGTGAGGTCGACGGTGTCCCGGACGCCGCCCGTGCAGTTGAACGCGACCGTGTAGACGCTGCCGGGCCGCACGTCCAGGTCCACGGTGGCGGTCGCCGTCGAGCCCGGGGCGATGACGGCGGTGTCGAAGACACCGGCCGCCGCCGTCGCGGTGCTGGCGCAGCCGGGGGCGCTCAGCGTCACCCGCCCGCCGGGGGAGACGACCGAGGGCGAAACGACGAAATCGCCCGGGGCCTTGGCGCCCCGCGCCCGTGGCGGGGGTGCCGGGGCACCTTCCGTCGCGACGGCGAAGGGGGCGGCCAGGGCGAAGGCGGCCACCCCCGACAGGGCAGTGGATGCGGCACGTATCGCGCGCATGGTGAATCCTCCGGGTCCCGAGGGGCAGCCGCGGGAGGGGGTTCCCGCGAAGGGCCTGCGTGCACCTCGATGCCCGAAACGCTAGGAGCGCTTCACCCCGGCCGCGATCCCAGAGGTGCGAACGGGTCACGCGCGTCCCCCGTGCGGCCCACTCGGGTGGCGCTTCTCACCGGGTGAGCCGCGGGAACAGGTCGGTGAACGGCGTGGCGGTGGCCGACATGCCCCGGCCGAACGGCGCGTCGAAGTCCCAGATGAGGAACAGCAGGAAGGCGATGAGCACGCTGAAGAGACCGGCGAGCAGCAGTTCCCGCCCGGTCCTGCGGATCTGGAGCGTGAAGATCAGGCCGACCGTCACCAGGGCGCCGACGATCAGACCGAACCACACCACCCCGGGCATGGTCTCGCCCGCGTTCTGCCCGCGCGCATTCCGGGCGTCGTCGACGGCGGCCACCTGGTCCACCAGCGGCTGGTACGCCTGCCCCTCGAAGTCGTTCGCCGGCCGGTAGTCGGTGACGCTCCGCCGCACCTTCTCCAGGAGCGCGGTGCCCTCGTCGCTCAGCTCCCCGGTCTCAGACATGTGCCGCCACTCGTCGTCGACCACGTAGGAGACGTACGCGTCGACGTCGGCGCGGATGCGGGCGCGGACCTCCTGCGGATACACCTCGGCGCGGGCCGAGACCTCGTGCAGCGCCTGGGCCTCCTGCCGCACGGTCTCCTGGGCGGCCCCTCGCGCCTCCCAGACGCCGGCGATGGCCAGGCCGAGGACGATGGCGTAGATCACGCCGATCATCATCGTCATGTACTCGATGACGTCCGGGGTCTCGCTGGGGTCGTCGTCCTCGGGGATCCGGCGGTGGTTGATGACCACGATGGTGAGCACGACGGCGCAGGCCGCCGCCATCGCGAGGGACAGGACGAGCCATTCGGACACGGATTCCTCCGGTGGGATCAGTGGGATCAGCGGGATCAGCGGGATCGGTCGTGATCAGCGGGACCGGGAGCGCAGGATCGCGGTCGCGAGGACCGCCGGGGCGATGATCACCAGCGTCGTGGTGAGCACGGACGTGCGGCTCTTCGGCTGGGGCCGGGTGACCGGGCGGTAGTGGGGGAGCGCGACGGGAGCGGGGGACGGCGGCGGCGCGGAGGTCGGGGGCGGGGGAGCGGCGGCGGACGTCGGCCCGGGCTCCGGCGTACGCTCCGGCGCCCTGGTGACGGGCGGCGCGGGGCGCGGCACCGGCGGGGCGGTCCGGGGCGGCCGCGGTGCGGGCGGGACCGGCGTCCGTACGGGGGGCGGGGGCGGCGTCGTGCGTACGGGCGGCGGCGGCGGTTTCGGGGTGGGCGGGGGAGGCGGCTCGGGGGTGGGACGGGGCGGCACGGTCGGCGTCGGTGTCGGCGTGGGGGGCGGTGTCGGTGTCGGGCTGGGGGTCGGGGTGGGAGTGGGCGTCGGGGAGGGGCACTCGGGCGTCGGCGTGGGCGTCGGCGTGGGCGTCGGGCTCGGTTCGTGCGGGTGCGGGTGCGGGTGCGGGTGCGGGTGCGGGTGCGGGTGGTGGTGATGGTCGTGGTCGTGGTCGTGGTCGTGGCACCCGCCGGACCCGGCGGACGTCACCGCGGTGTGCGCGCCGCCGGGGCCCGTCACGGCGTGGGCGCAGGCGTCGGCGGAGACGGGCGCGGGGGTGGCGACCAGCCACACCAGCGCCAGGGCCGCCAGGGGCCGCGCGAGGAGTGATCCGTACAGAGGCACGCCGTCGAGCCTGATCGCGGATGGCGTGCGCCGGGGCGGAAACCCGGCGGATTCGCCGGATGGAGGGGATCTCCGGAGGCGCGACTTGACGTTCTATCGGACAGTAGGCGGATTCGGCGCAATGCCCGGGTGCCACCGCGCACTTCGATTCCCGACGGGAACCGTTCCGGCCGCCGTAAGGAGAACTGTCCGGTTGTCGCCCTGTCGCACCACGCGGTCGACGGGGCATCCTGCACCGGCGGCAGGCCCCGATCACGGCAACACCCCAGCCAGGAAAGGGGACCGGACCCCCTCCCGGGCGCGCGCGGAACGGCGGACGGAACCGGCGCACGCCCGTATGCACGTGAATATGCACGGGCCGAAGGCGTGAAGTCGGCGCTCCCGGAGCACGTGCCAATGGCGTGTGACCAAGAACGGACCGCGAATTTCCGTTTCTACTCGCCCTCCCGGCGGGCGATCAGTAGCCTCACCTCGAACACCGGCCGCGAACACATGGCCGTATCCCACGGCGACTTGTTGGAGACATTGATGGAGCGTCCCGCCTGGGCTCCGCCGGGTATCGACATTTCGGTGCCGAGCGTGTCCCGAATGTACGACTTCTACCTGGGCGGCTCGCACAATTTCGAAGTCGACCGGGAAGCCGCCCGCAAGGCCATGGAGTTCATGCCCGGCCTGCCCAAGATCATGCAGGCGAACCGGGCGTTCATGCGGCGCGCCGTCCGCCACGCCGTTGACAACGACGTCACCCAGTTCCTGGACATAGGCTCCGGCATACCCACCTTCGGCAACGTGCACGAGGTCGCCCGCGCCGCCGACCCGGCCGCGCGGGTCGTCTACGTCGACCACGACCCGGTCGCCGTCGCGCACAGCCGCGCCGTCCTGGAGGGCGTCGAGGGCACCGCCGTCGTCTCCGCCGACCTGCGCAAGCCGGCCGACATCCTGCGCAGCCCCGAGGCGACCCGGCTCCTCGACCCCGAACGGCCGGTGGCCCTCCTCCTCGTCGCCGTCCTCCACTTCCTGGAGGACCACGACCGCCCGTACGAGGCCGTCGCCGAACTGATCGACGCCCTCGCGCCCGGCAGCTTCCTGATCCTCACCCACGCCTCGTACGAGGGCATCCCGTCCATGGAGGAGCAGGCCGGCGGCACCGTCGGGGTCTACCGGAACATCCGCAACCCGCTGGTGATGCGCTCGGGCGCGGAGGTCGCCCGCTTCTTCGAGGGCACCGAGCTGCTGGAGCCCGGTCTCGTCCCGCTGCCCGTCTGGCGTCCGGAGAGTCCGGTCGAGGAGGAGGATCCCCACACCTTCTCCGGTCTCGCAGGGGTGGGGCGCAAGGCGTGAAGGTCCCGTCCCGGCCGGCCGGTTCCGGCGCCGAGGCCGACGGCCCGGAGGACAGACTCAGGCGGTTCGTCACCATCTGGAGCCGCGCGATCTTCCCGGTGACCGCCACGTCGCTCACCCGGGCCGAGTTCGAGGTGCACCTGCTGCCGCTGGCCCGCACCCTGTACGACGCCCTGCACGCCCGGCCCTTCGACACGGCCCCGGCCCAGCGCGCCGGCGCGGCCCTGGTCGCCGCCCACTGCACCGACCCGGACGCGCTCGGCCGCAGCCTCGGCGTCGTCGACTCCTACCTGGTGCTCTACTGCGGTACGGAGTCGGACCTGCCGACCGAGGAGCTGCGGGCCCGCTGCGCCCGGCTCCAGCACGCCATGGCCGCCGGCTACGCCCAGGCCCTGCGCGAGCGGACCCTCGCCGAGCAGGAGGCCATCGCCCGCTCCGCGCTCGCCGCCCGCACGGCCGCCGAGATCGCCCTGCACGCCACCGAGAGCCGCTTCCGCGCGGTCTTCGACGGGGCGGCCATTGGCATCGGCATCGCCGACCTCGACGGCAACCTCCTGGAGGTCAACGAGACCCTCACCCGCATGTTCGGCGGGATGGAGGGCCGGCTGCGCAGCCGCAAGGTCAGCGAGTGGGTCCACCCGGAGGACGGGCCGCACGTCTGGAAGCTGTACGAGGAGCTGGTCCGCGGCGAGCGGGAGCACTACCGGGTCGAGAAGCCCTACTACCGCGGTGACGGAACGGTTCTGTGGACCAACCTCACCGTCTCGCTCCTCCGGGACGCCGACGGCCGCCCCCAGTACCAGTTGGCCCTCCTTGAGGACACCACCGAACGGCGCCTGCTCCACCTGCGCCTGCGGTACGAGGCCACCCACGACGCCCTCACCGGACTGCCCAACCGGACCCTGTTCTTCGAGCGCCTGGAGAAGGCGCTCGCCCCCGGCGACAACGCCCGCTTCGGCCTCTGCTACCTCGACCTCGACGGCTTCAAGGTCATCAACGACAGCCTCGGCCACTCCACCGGCGACCGGCTCCTCGTCGAGGTCGCGGACCGGTTGCAGAGCTGCGTCACCGGGGCCAACGAGATGGTGGCCCGGCTCGGCGGCGACGAGTTCGTCGCCCTCACCACCGGCTCCGGCGGCGAGCGGGACGTCACCGACCTCGCCGACCGCATCCTCGGCGCCCTCGCCACCCCGCTGCGCATCGACGGCCGCGAGCTGACCGTGCGCGGCAGCCTCGGCGTCGTCGAGGGCCCGGCGGGGGAGCGGACCCCGGCCGAGGTGCTGCGGAGCGCCGACATCACCATGTACCGGGCCAAGTCGGCGGGCGGCAACCGCTTCGAGCTCGCCGACCCCGAGGCCGACGCCCGCGCCATCACCCGGCACGGGCTCACCACGGCCCTGCCGGCCGCCCTGGAGCGCGGCGAGTTCTTCATCGAGTACCAGCCGCTCGTCCACCTCGGCGACGGCAGCGTGCACGGCGCGGAGGCGCTCGTCCGCTGGTGCCACCCGCAGCACGGGGTGCTCGGTCCCGACCGCTTCATCCCGCTCGCCGAGGACACCGGCCTGATCGTGCCGCTCGGCCGCTGGGTGCTCCAGGAGGCCGTGCGCCAGGCCCGCTTCTGGCAGACCCGGCACGCCGACGGCGGCCCGCTGCGCATCAACGTCAACCTCTCCCCGACGCAGCTCCACCACCCGCGCCTGGTCGCCGACACCGTCGACGTCCTGGAGCGCTCGGGGCTCGACCCGGGCGCGCTCTGCCTGGAGGTGACCGAGTCGGCCCTGATCGGCGCCGACGAGGGCCTCCTGAAGCCGCTGCGGCAGCTCGCCGAGATGGGCGTCGACATCGCGCTCGACGACTTCGGCACCGGCTACTCGAACCTGGCCAACCTGCGGCGGCTCCCGGTGAGCGTCCTCAAGCTGGACCGTTCCTTCACCCGGGGCATGCAGCAGCACCCGGTGGACCCGGTCGACCTGAAGATCGTCGAGGGGATCGTCTCGCTCGCCCACAGCCTGGAGCTCGCGGTCACCGTGGAGGGCGTGGAGACGGGGGCGCAGGCGCGCCAGCTCCGGGAGCTCGGCTGCGACACGGCCCAGGGCTGGTACTACGCCCGCCCCGGCGCCCCGGACCGCATCCACTCGCTGCTCCTGGCGGACGCGGTGTGACGAGGACGGCGTGACGGGAGGAAGGTCAGACGGACGTGCCCCCCGGCCGCACCTTCCGGGAGGCCAGCAGGACCCGCTGGAGCTCCCGCGCGGCCCTCGGCGGCGCCACGTCGCTGCGGTGGGCCAGCGCGATGGTGCGGCGCAGCCCCGGCCGGGCCAGGGCCGTCACCCGAAGGTCGCGGCCGGCCCGTGCGGCGACCATCGCCGGGACCACCGCGAGCCCGAGCCCGGCCCGTACGAAACCGAGCACCGCGTCCAGCTCTCCGCCCTCGACGGTGAACGCCGGCTCGAACCCCTCCGCCCGGCAGGCCGCCACCGTCAGCTCCCGCAGGTCGTAGCCGTGCCGGAACATCACGAGCGGCTGGTCGCGCAGGTCCGTGATCCGGACCGGGCGCCGGGGCGCCGGCTCCGAGGCGGCGGAGACCACCACCAGGTCCTCCCGGAGCAGCTCGATCGTGGTCAGGGCGGGTGACGGGGTCGGCAGCGGCAGCACCACGAGGGCCAGGTCGAGCGCCCCGCGCGCCAGCTCCCGCACCAGGTCGTGCGAGCCGCTCTCCTCGATCAGGAGCTCGATCCCCGGGTGCAGGTCGTGGAAGGCGCGCAGCACGTCCGGCAGGAGCCCCGTGCACAGGCTCGGGGTCGCACCGAGCCGCACCCGGCCCCGCTTGAGCTGGGCCAGCTCCTGCACCTCCAGGCGGGCCGTCTCCGTGTCGGCGAGGATCCGGCGGGCCAGCGGCAGCAGGGCCTCCCCGGCGTCGGTGAGCGTGATGTTCCCCCGGGCCCGGCTGAACAGCTCCGCGCCCAGCTCCTGCTCCAGGGCCTTGATCTGCTGGGAGAGCGAGGGCTGCGAGACGTGGACGCGCTCGGCGGCCCGGGTGAAGTGCCGGGTCTCGGCCACGGCGACGAAGTAGAGGAGCTGCTGGAACTGCATGGGCCCAGCCTAGGCGATGTGCATAGGAAGAGCCTATCGAGAGCAGCCGAACCATGTCTTGGACCTCTCGGGCCCTTCGACCCTAGCCTCGACGGCATGGCTCTGGCACCCACGGGGAACCGGACGGCGGACCGCCCGCCGTCCCCCGCACCGTCACGCGGATTCCTCTCCTCGACGCTCGGCAAGAAGACGGTCATGGCCGTCAGCGGGCTGATCATGCTCGGCTACCTCGTCGCCCACGTGATCGGCAACCTCAAGGTCTTCTTCGGCCCCGAGGAGTTCAACGGCTACGCCCACTGGCTGCGCGTCATGGGCGCCCCGCTCCTGCACCACGAGTGGGCCCTCTGGATCGTCCGGATCGTGCTCCTCGCCGCCGTCGTCGCCCACGCCGTCTCCGCGTACCAGCTCAGCCGGCGCGACATCAAGGCGCGCCCCACCGCCTACGCGCACCGCCGCAGGCGGGCCTCGTACGCCACCCGCACCATGCGCTGGGGCGGGATCATTCTCGCCCTGTTCATCGTCTGGCACGTCCTCGACCTGACCACCGGCACCGTCCACACCGGCGGCTTCGAGGAGGGCAGGCCCTACCAGAACGTCGTCGACACCTTCTCCACCTGGTACGGCAACGCCATCTACATCGTCGCCATGCTCGCCGTCGGCCTCCACGTCCGCCACGGCTTCTGGAGCGCCGCACAGACCCTGGGCGTCGGCAACGCCCGCCGCGAGCGCCTCCTCCGGGGCCTCGCCAACGGCCTCGCGCTCGCCCTGACCGCGGGCTTCGTCTCCGTCCCCGTCGCCGTCATGACCGGAGTGGTGAGCTGACCATGAGCTTCGTGGATTACGCCGTCGGCGAGCCGATCGCCGACACCAAGGCCCCCGCCGGGCCCGTCGCCGAGCGCTGGGACACCCGCCGCTTCGAGGCGAAGCTGGTCAACCCCGCCAACCGCCGCAAGCACCGGATCATCGTCGTCGGCACCGGCCTGGCCGGCGGCTCCGCCGGCGCCACCCTGGCCGAACAGGGCTACCAGGTCGTCCAGTTCTGCTTCCAGGACTCCCCGCGCCGCGCCCACTCCATCGCCGCCCAGGGCGGCATCAACGCCGCCAAGAACTACCGCAACGACGGCGACTCGGTGCACCGCCTCTTCTACGACACCGTCAAGGGCGGCGACTTCCGGGCCCGCGAGTCCAACGTCCACCGCCTCGCCCAGATCTCCGTCGAGATCATCGACCAGTGCGTCGCCCAGGGCGTCCCCTTCGCCCGCGAGTACGGCGGCCTCCTCGACACCCGCTCCTTCGGCGGCGTCCAGGTCTCCCGCACCTTCTACGCCCGCGGCCAGACCGGACAGCAGCTCCTCCTCGGCGCCTACCAGGCGCTGTCCCGGCAGATCGCCGCCGGACACGTCGAGATGCACGCCCGTACGGAGATGCTCGACCTGATCGTCGTCGACGGGCGGGCCCGGGGCATCGTCGCCCGCGACCTGATCACCGGGGAGGTCTCCACCCACTACGCCGACGCCGTCGTCCTGGCCACCGGCGGCTACGGGAACGTCTTCTACCTGTCGACGAACGCGATGAACTCCAACGCCACCGCCGTCTGGCGGGCCCACCGGCGCGGCGCGTACTTCGCCAACCCCTGCTTCACCCAGATCCACCCCACCTGCATCCCGCGCACCGGCGACCACCAGTCCAAGCTGACCCTGATGAGCGAGTCGCTGCGCAACGACGGACGCATCTGGGTCCCGAAGGCCCAGGGCGACACCCGCCCCGCCGCCGAGATCCCCGAGGAGGAGCGCGACTACTACCTGGAGCGCGTCTACCCCTCCTTCGGCAACCTCGTCCCCCGCGACATCGCCTCGCGCGCCGCCAAGAACGTCTGCGACGAGGGCCGCGGGGTCGGCCCCGGCGGCCAGGGCGTCTACCTGGACTTCGCCGACGCCGTCCGCCGGATGGGCCGCAAGGCCGTCGAGGAGAAGTACGGCAACCTCTTCGACATGTACGAGCGGATCACCGCCGAGAACCCGTACGAGGTCCCCATGCGGATCTACCCCGCCGTGCACTACACGATGGGCGGCCTCTGGGTCGACTACGACCTCCAGACCACCGTCCCCGGGCTCTTCGCCATCGGCGAGGCCAACTTCTCCGACCACGGGGCCAACCGGCTCGGCGCCTCCGCCCTCATGCAGGGCCTGGCCGACGGCTACTTCGTCCTGCCCGCCACCATCAACGACTACCTCGCCCGCCACCCGCACGCCGAACCGGTCACCGACGACCACCCGGCGGTCCGCGAGGTGCTCGCCGAGACCGGGGACCGGCTGAACCTGCTGCTCTCCGTCGACGGCGACCGCACCCCCGACTCCTTCCACCGCGAACTGGGCGAACTCATGTGGGAGCACTGCGGCATGGCCCGCACCGAGGAGGGGCTGCGCGAGGCCCTCGCCCGCATCCCCGGCATCCGCGAGGAGTTCTGGCGCCGCGTCAAGGTGCCCGGCACCGGCGAGGAGTTCAACCAGTCCCTGGAGAAGGCCAACCGGATCGTCGACTACCTGGAGCTCGCCGAGCTGATGTGCCTCGACGCGCTCCACCGCGCCGAGTCCTGCGGCGGCCACTTCCGCGAGGAGTCCCAGACCCCCGACGGCGAGGCGGCCCGCCGCGACGAGGAGTTCGCCTACGCGGCGGCCTGGGAGTTCACCGACGGCGCCGCCCCCGTCCTCCACAAGGAGGAACTGGCCTTCGAGTACGTCCACCCCACCCAGCGGAGCTACGCATGAAGCTCAACCTGCGCGTCTGGCGCCAGCGGAACGCCGACGCCGACGGCGCCATGGCCACCTACGAGGTGGACGGCATCTCCCCGGACATGTCGTTCCTGGAGATGCTCGACACCCTCAACGAGGAGCTCATCACGCGCGGCGAGGACCCCGTGGCCTTCGACCACGACTGCCGCGAGGGCATCTGCGGCGCGTGCAGCCTCGTCATCAACGGCGACGCCCACGGCCCGGAGCGCACCACGACCTGCCAGCTCCACATGCGCTCCTTCCGCGACGGCGACACCATCGACGTCGAGCCCTGGCGCGCCTCCGCCTTCCCGGTCGTCAAGGACCTGGTGGTCGACCGCTCGGCCTTCGACCGCGTCATCCAGGCCGGCGGCTACATCACCGCCCCCACGGGCGCGGCCCCCGAGGCCCACGCCACCCCGGTCCCCAAGCCCGACGCGGACTTCGCCTTCGAGCACGCCGAGTGCATCGGCTGCGGCGCGTGCGTGGCGGCCTGCCCCAACGGCTCGGCCATGCTCTTCACCTCGGCCAAGGTCAACCACCTCAACGTGCTGCCGCAGGGCTCCCCGGAGCGCGAGACCCGGGTCCTCGACATGGTCGCCCAGATGGACGCGGAGGGCTTCGGCGGCTGCACCCTCACGGGCGAGTGCGCGACGGCCTGTCCGAAGGGGATCCCGCTGCCGTCGATCTCGGCGATGAACCGGGAGTGGCTGCGGGCGCGGCGCAAGGCCGGCCGCGGCTGAGGCCCGATCCGGACAATCCGGGGGCGTGGGCCCCGCCACACCTCGCACCCCGGAGCGAAAGATCATTCACGGAAAAGCCGCTTTCTCCGTAAGATCTTCGCTCCGGGGTGGTTCCGTGCCCCCGAACAGCAAGATCAACTCTGTTCAAACCTGCACTTTCCGTGGCAAGTTGACCACTTCACGGCCAACCGCCCTCCGGCGATTTCCGCCGCGCCGACACCCCCGGGTAGTGATGTCCCCTGCCGGGGGCATATGACCAAACCCCCGGTCGCACAGACCACTTGGGGGTACCTCATGTCCAGCATCACCCGCCGCCGGGCGCTCGGCGTCGCGGCAGGCGCCGTCACGCTCCTCGCCCGGGCGAACCCGGCCGCGGCCTCGGCCCCCGGCACCGCCGCCCCGGCGGCCGGCTCCGACCCGGCCGCCTTCGACGAGGTCTACCAGGGCCGCCGCATCCAGGGCGGGCCCGCGCACGGCGGCGGCCACCACGGGGGACACCACGCGGGCGGCTACACCGTCACCGTCGACGGGCGGGAACTGCACGTCATGCGGAACGCCGACGGCACCTGGATCAGCGTCATCCACCACTACGAGCCCGTCGCCACGCCCAGGGAACTGGCCCGCGCGGCCGTCCGCGAACTCCGCGGCGCCCCGCTCGTCCCCCTCGCCCTCGGCTGAACCCTCCGCGACCGATCCAGGAGCACGCACCACCATGACCGTACGCAAGAACCAGGCCGCCCTCACCGCCGACGAGAAGCGCCGCTTCGTCGACGCCCTCCTGGAGCTCAAGCGCTCCGGGCGGTACGACGCCTTCGTCACCACGCACAACGCCTTCATCATGGGCGACACCGACGACGGCGACCGCGTCGGCCACCGCTCGCCGTCCTTCCTGCCCTGGCACCGGCGCTTCCTCCTGGAGTTCGAGGCGGCCCTGAAGTCCGTCGACGCGACCGTCACCCTGCCCTACTGGGACTGGACCGCCGACCGCACCTCCCGCTCCTCGCTGTGGGCGCCCGACTTCCTCGGCGGCACCGGCCGCGCCCGCGACGGCCAGGTCACCGACGGCCCCTTCGCCCGGTCCGGCAACCGCTGGACGGTCACCGTCCGCGTCGACGGACGCGACTTCCTCCGGCGCGACCTCGGCGCCGGCGGCCGGCAGCTCCCCACCCGCGCCGAGGTCGACTCCGTCCTCGCCATGGAGACCTACGACACCGCCCCCTGGAACAGCGCCTCCGACGGCTTCCGCAACCACCTGGAGGGCTGGCGCGGGGTGAACCTCCACAACCGCGTCCACGTCTGGGTCGGCGGCCAGATGGCCACCGGGGTCTCGCCCAACGACCCCGTCTTCTGGCTGCACCACGCCTTCGTCGACAAGCTGTGGGCCGACTGGCAGGCCCGCCACCCCGGCTCGGCCTACCTGCCGGCCGCGGGCACCCGGAACGTCGTGGACCTCCACGACACCATGCGCCCGTGGAACGACGTGACCCCCGCGGACATGCTGGACCACACGCCCCACTACACCTTCGACACGGCGGCCTGACGGTCCCGGGACCGCCTCCCCGGCCCGGGTGCCCCGCACGGGCACCCGGGCATTTGCCCACATCAACGGATGATCCAGGTGAAAAGGAGGCATCGGGAGGCCGTGCGCCGGGTACCCGGGTCTTCGCAGCCCGGGAGGCGCGCACGGCCCGTGTCGCGCGCCGTCCACCGGGCCGTACCCGAGGGAACCAGGAGGACACGTGACCCGGCAAGAGTCGGCGCAGGCCCCGCACCGGCCGCAGGAGGAACCGGACCCGAACCGGTGGAAGGCGCTCGGCGTCTGCCTCGTGGCGGGGTTCATGACCCTCCTCGACGTGTCGATCGTGAACGTCGCGCTGCCCTCCATCCGCACCGGCCTCGACACCCCCGAGTCGGACCTCCAGTGGGTCCTCTCCGGGTACGCGCTCGCCTTCGGCCTCTTCCTCATCCCGGCCGGACGCCTCGGCGACGCGCGCGGCAGGCGCAGCGTCTTCATCGTCGGCCTCGCGCTCTTCACGCTCGCCTCGGCCTCCTGCGGAGCGGCCCAGACGAGCACGTGGCTGGTGATCTCGCGACTGGCGCAGGGCGTGGCCGGCGGCCTCGTCTCGCCCCAGATCTCCGCCCTCATCCAGCAGATGTTCCGGGGCTCCGAGCGCGGCAGGGCCTTCGGGATGTTCGGCACCGTCGTCGGCATCTCCACCGCCGTCGGCCCCCTCCTCGGCGGCCTGCTGATCCAGGCGGCGGGCCCCGAGGAGGGCTGGCGCTGGGTCTTCTACGTCAACCTCCCCATCGGGATCGTGTGCCTGTTCCTCGCCCGGCGGCTGCTGCCCGACACCCCGGACGCCAAGCCGGTGCGGCTCGGCCGCCTCGACCCGGTCGGCGTGGTGCTCCTCGGCGCCGCGGTCCTCGCCCTGCTGCTGCCCTTCGTCCAGTCCCAGCAGTGGCCCGGGAACGGCAAGTACCTGCTCGTCCCCGTCGCCGCCCTCCTGCTCGCGGTCTTCGTGTGGTGGGAGCGCCGCTGCGCCCGCGCGGGCGACGAGCCCCTCATCGACCTGGAGCTCTTCCGCGTCCGCTCCTACTGGCTCGGCTCGCTCCTGATCCTGCTCTACTTCGCGGGCTTCACCTCGATCTTCTTCGTCAGCACGCTCTACCTCCAGAGCGGACTGCACTACAGCGCGCTCCAGGCCGGGCTCACCATCACCCCCTTCGCCCTGGGCTCCGGGATCGCGGCCGGGATCGGCGGCCGGCTCGTGGACCGCTTCGGCCGGCCCCTCGTGGTGGCCGGCCTGGCGATGGTGGCGATCGGCCTCGCCGGAACGGCGTTCGCCGTGCACCAGGTGCCCGGCCGGGGCGCGGGCTGGGCCATGCTCGCCCCGCTGCTCCTCGCGGGACTCGGCAGCGGCCTGGTGATCGCCCCGAACCAGACCCTCACCCTCTCCGAGGTGCCCGTGCGCCGGGCCGGCAGCGCGGGCGGCACCCTCCAGACCGGCCAGCGGGTCGGCTCGGCGGTCGGCATCGCCGCGGTCGGCTCCGTCTTCTTCGGCCAGGTCGCCCAGGACGGCTGGGCCACCGCCTACGACCACGGCCTCCTCGTCTCGATCGCCTTCGTCGTGGCCTCGCTCGCCGTCGCCGTAGCGGACGTGGTGGCGGGCCGACGGGCGGCGGCGCGGCAGCGGAACGCCCCGGACGACGACGTCGCGCGCGACGGAGCCGCCCGGCGCCGCTGAGACGGGTCGCCTCCGCGCGACCGGGGCGGCGCCAGGGCGGTCGGGGCCGCCTCGTACGCCACGCAAGCCTCGTACGCCTCGTACGTCACGCAAACCTCGTGCATCACGTACATCTCGTACGACCCGGTCCTCCCGCGCCACCGAACCGGCCGTTTCCCTCACGGCGGCGCTATTCGGCCAACATCCCGACGATTTCGACTCCCCGGACAACCGGGCGCCGGATCCCCTCCTCTCACCGCACGGGCGCGGCGAGTGCCTCTCGCCGCGCCGGCCGGACGGGCCTTCCGTCCCGCCGGGCCGTGCCCCGCTGTCCGCCTTCTTCGCACAGCGTCGAGAACGAGGGAACGATGACCACTACCCGCACCCACCGGCTGAGGCGTCCGCTGCTCGCCGGCACCACGGCCGTCGCCGCCATGGCCGTGACGGCCGGCTTCATGGCCGCCTCGCCGGAGCAGGCGAAGGCCGCGACGGGCCCCAGGCTGAGCCTCGTCGCGGCGACCGGCTCGGTCACGCTCACTTCCTGGAAGGAGGACCCGGGCGTCTACCTGGACCTGGGCACCTATCTGACCGCGGAGGGGACGCCGCTGGAGCTCAGGGCGACCCGGAAGTCCTACAAGGACCCGGTGGTCCTCACCCAGACCGTGTACGAGGGCGGCAAGGCCAGGTCCAAGGTGCTGCCGCAGGGGACCGTGAAGGACTTCTCCGGGCTGCCCGGCTTCGCGGAGATCACCCTCACCGACAAGGCCGGCAAGAAGGTCCTCAGCCGCGCGGAGAGCTTCTGCCCGAACAACGCCAGCGGCCGGATCCGGCCCGACGCGCCCGCCACCTCGAAGTATCCGGAGAGCTGCCCCACCAACCCCTTCACCCTCGGCTCCGTGTGGGGCGTCGAGAAGGGGTGGGCCTCCAACACCTACGCCGGTTCCTACACCCAGCCCGTGAAGCTCGCGGCGGGCACGTACACGGCCAGGGTCGGGGTCGCCAAGAAGTACCGGGACCTCTTCGGCATCGCCGACAAGCCCGCGACGGTGAAGGTCACCGTCCAGGAGCGCAGTTGGGAGGAGGGCAACGGCGTCGGGGCCGCCCGCTCGGCCGCCGCGGACGAGCACGCCGGACACGGCACGGCGGGCGAGCACGCCGGGCACGGTACGGCCGGTGGGCACGGCGCCGCCCACCAGGCGCCCGCCGGTCACGCCGCGCACGCCGGGCACGGCCCGGTGAAGCCCGTCCAGGCCGGGGCGCCCGAGACCAGCGGCGCCACCCCCTCGTACAACGTGGGCCACGGACCGCTGAAGGCCGCCCCGCCGGCCCTCCCGTGGGCGCTGAAGAAGCGGCAGGCCGAGCTCGCCGGCGCCCGGGGCGCCGACGCGGCCGGGGCGCGGACCGGTGACACGACCGGGCAGACCGACGGCTCGCGCAAGGCGCCCGCCCTCGCGCCGGCCGCCGAGCGGCCCACCGGCAAGGCCTCCGTCCCGGACGTCCCCAAGCCCGACCTGCGCTCGCTCCCCGCGTACGGCATCACCATCAGCGACGGCACGGAGAACGTCCCGGGCAAGGACTACCTGGCCTTCAGCGCCAACGTGTGGAACGCCGGACCGGCCCAGCTCGTGGTGGACGGCTTCCGCTCGCCCGGCAAGGCGAAGATGGACGCCTACCAGTACTTCTACGACGCCAAGGGCAAGCAGGTCGGCTACACCCCGACCGGCACCATGGAGTGGGACCCGCGCCCCGGCCACGTCCACTGGCACTTCACCGACTTCGCCAGCTACCGGCTCCTGAAGGCCGACAAGAAGGAGGCGGTCCGCAGCGGCAAGGAGGCCTTCTGCCTGGCCAACACCGACGCCGTCGACTACACGGTGAAGAACGCCAACTGGCACCCGTACAACACCGACCTGGCGACCGCCTGCGGCCAGGAGAACTCGATCTCCGTCCGCGAGGTGCTCGACGTCGGCTCCGGCGACACCTACACCCAGGACCTGCCGGGCCAGTCCTTCGACATCACGGACGTGCCCAACGGCACCTACTACATCCAGGTCCTGGCCAACCCGGCCAAGCGGCTGAAGGAGACCGACCTCGACAACAACAGCGCCCTGCGCAAGGTCGTCCTCGGCGGCAAGCCGGGGAAGCGGACCGTGACGGTCCCGGCGCACGACCTCGTGAACGCGAACTGATCGCGGACGCCGCGTACACCGCGCACACCGGGGGAGCGGTCACGGGGTGCGGAAGCCCCGGAAGGTCACGTGCTTCCGGGTCGTGAAGCCGAGCCGCTCGTAGAGCGCGATCGCCGTCGTGTTCTTCTCGGCCACGTGGAGGAAGGGGCGCTCGCCCCGGGCCAGGACCCGGTCGGCGAGCGCGCCCACCAGGCGGGCGGCGTGCCCCCGTCCGCGTGCCTCGGGATCCGTGCAGACGGCGCTGATCTCGGTCCAGCCCGGCGGCCGGAGCCGCTCGCCCGCCATGGCCACCAGCCGGCCGCCGTCGCGGATCCCGAGGTAGGTGCCGAGTTCGCGGGTGCGCGGCCAGAACGGCCCCGGCCGGGTGCGCGCGATCAGGTCGAGCATCTCGGGCACGTCGGCCGCGCCGAGCTCCACCACGCCGGTGTCGACGGCACCGGAGGACCCGCCGGACCGGAGCATCTGCCGTCCTGCGAGGACGAAGACCGGCTCCCAGTCCGGCGGCGGGACGGCCGGGGAGCTGAACATGTCGGCGAAGGCCTCCCGGCCGAGGAGCCGCGCCAGGTCGGCCCAGTCCGCCGCGTCCGCGTCGGCGGGCATCGCCGAGAAGGTCGCGACCTCCGGCAGGTACGTGGCGGCCCGGCCGTGCCGGCGGCCGAGCCCCGCGTGACGCCCGCGCAGCGACTCGCCCACCGGGTCGTCGAGCACCGCGAGGCCGTCGCCCCCGTCGTTCGTCATCGTGTGTCGCCTTTCCTCGGAACCGCCCGCCACTGTTCCACAGGGCCCGGGGAACGCTGCCGAGGGGTCCGGGATCCGGTCAGCCGGTGCGGTTGTAGAGCGCCGTGCCGGGGCAGGCGGTGACGCCCAGGCGGGTGCCGCAGCCGGAGTACTGGGCGGAGCCGTTCCACCACGTCCAGCCGCCGATGGTGCGGCCGTTCAGCCAGGTGTACTGGCCGGCGTAGTTCGCGTCGTAGGTGCGCAGGCTCCAGTGCACGTGGGCCCCGGTCGCGGATCCGCCGGCGCAGGTGTCGGTGCCGATGCTGCCGAGCAGGGCACTGCGGGCGATCGACGTCCCGTTGTAGTAGGTCGTGTTCCGCATGTGGTAGTAGTCCGTGGAGAAGCCGCCGGGGTGGATCACCCGGGTCCAGCCGCCGCCGGCGCCGCACATCGAGGTCGCCGTGCCCTCGCGGGACGAGCGGACCAGACCGCTCGCGTCGCCGCCGGCGAAGTCGAGGGCGCTCCAGTACCCGGATCCGCTGTCGTGGGCGTGCGGACCGCCGGTCAGGGTCATGTAGTGGTCCGGCATCCAG
The DNA here is from genome assembly GCF_042868165.1 of Streptomyces sp. NPDC007872. NCBI lineage: Bacteria > Bacillati > Actinomycetota > Actinomycetes > Kitasatosporales > Streptomycetaceae > Streptomyces > Streptomyces sp. NPDC007872. The sequence goes on along the minus strand of NZ_JBIAEA010000003.1, from coordinate 703,388 downwards.
GGCAGCAGCAGTCCGTTGACGTTGGCCTGGGTCCCGGCGGGCGAGATCTGTTCCGGAGGCGCGTCCAGGGGCCGTGTCCGCGTCCGGGGCGCTGCCGCGCGCTCGGCGTAGGCCGTCATGGTCCGCCGTTCCGCCGCGCCGACCAGCGGGGACTCGGCCACCTGGTCGGCGAACTCGCGGTCGCCCTCCAGGCCCGGGACCCATCGCCCGTCCTCGCGGTGGGCGAGGTAGAGCCAGCCCTCCGGCGCGCCGTGCCGTGCGCGTGGGGCCTCGACGTAGGCGACGCCCCGGGCCCAGTCGCGCGAGACGCCGCGCACGTCGACGACCACCGTGCGGCCCTCGGCGGCGAGCCTGCCGAGGGCGGTCGCCGGGGCGAGGCCCTCGACGTCGTGGGACCGGGAGAGGACGTCGGCGGAGACGGCGTCCACCAGTGCCGCGCGGTCGGTGCCGAGGCGGTCGGCGACGCCGGCCGGCATCTTCACGGTGACGCCCGTCGGCATCTTCACGGTGGCGCCCGCGGGCGGCGACCCGGCGGCGGTCGTGGCGGCCGCGGCCCGGGCCGCGGGGGGCGTCGGCGCCGAAGGAGCGGCGGCCAGCAGGCCGGTGACGGCGAGGGCGGTGAGGGCGATTCTCGCGGGGAGGCCAGAGAGCACGAGCGGTGTTCCTTTCACGGAGGAGAAGGGCCCGCCGGAAGGCGGGCACCGGTGCGGTGCCGGAACGAGCGGGAAGCCGGGGGAGGCGGGAGCGCGAAGCGCGTCCGCGCACGACGTGACCCCCCATCACTTTGTCGTGTACCTGACCGAGTGTGGCGTTCCTCGTCAACGCGCGTCAACCATGTCAAGGCGTCGTCATCGATCGGCCCCATGGCGATGGCCGGACCCGCCCGCCCGGCCCTCGGTGGCGACCGCGAGCGCCTCAGGACACAGCCGTCCGCCGCCGCACCGCGCTGCGGCGGGGAGTGTGCACTGTGGTGCCAGGAGCTGTGCGCGGACGGAACAAACGGGGGCTCCCGCCGGCCGTAATTTCGAGGCGTTCCGTTCGCCGCAGGTCGCGGCGAACGGGTTCCCACCGTTTCGAGAGGACCCCACATGTTCGACGCCTCGCAGGTGCACGCCGCTCCCGGCGCGGACCTGATCACGCCCGACAACGCCGTCATGCTCTTCGTGGACCACCAGCCGCAGATGTTCTTCGGCACCGGCAGCGGCGACCGCGCCGCGATCATCAACAACACCGTCGGCCTCGCCAAGGCGGCCCGCGCCTTCGACGTGCCGGCCGTCCTGACCACGGTCGCCGCCGAGTCCTTCTCCGGGCCCCTGCTGCCGCAGCTCGCCGAGGTCTTCCCGGAGAACGAGGTCATCGACCGCACCACCATGAACGCCTGGGAGGACGAGGCGCTGGTGGAGGCGGTCAGGGCGACCGGACGCAAGAAGATCGTCCTGTCCGGCCTGTGGACCGAGGTCTGCCTGGTCCTCCCCGCCCTCTCCGCGCTCGAGCAGGGCTACGAGGTGTACGTCGTCGCCGACGCGTCCGGCGGCGTCACCCCGGCCGCCCACGAGCACGCCCTCCAGCGGATGGTGGCCGCCGGCGCCGTCCCCGTGACCTGGGTGCAGGTCCTCCTGGAGCTCCAGCGCGACTGGGCGCGCCAGGAGACGTACGGCGCGGTCATGGAGATCGTCAAGGCCCACGCGGGCGCGTACGGCCTGGGCGTCGTGTACGCGCAGACCGTCATCGGCGCGCACGCCGCCGGCTGAGACCCGTGGACACCGGCATTCTGATCCTGCGTCTGCTGGTGGGGCTCCTGATCGCCGGCCACGGCGTGCAGAAGGTCAGCCGCCGCCTCGGCGGCCGGGGACTCGAAGGCGGCGCCGAGGAGTTCCGGGCCGACGGCTTCCGCGGCGGAGCCCTCACGGCCCTCGCCGCGGGCGGCGGCCAGATCGGCTCCGGCCTGCTCCTGGCCGCCGGGCTCCTCACCCCGGCGGCCGCCACCGGCGCCGTCGGGGTCATGACCGTCGCCCTCACCGTGAAGCGCCCCCACGGGCTCTGGGCGCAGAACGACGGCTACGAGTACCCCCTCGTCCTCATCGGCACCGCCACGGCACTGGCCGCCACCGGCCCCGGCGCCCGGTCCGCCGACGCCGCGCTCGGCCTCGCCCCGTACCCCGCGTGGTGGGCGGCCCCCGTCCTCGCGCTCGGCGTCGCCTCCGGGCTCCTCGCCCGGCTCCTCCTGCACCGCGCCGGACCCACCACCCACCCCACCCCGTAACGGAAGCACCCCATGAACCACGCACCCACCGCCCTCCGGAGCGGCGGCCAGCCGCTGCTGCACCAGAAGGGCGAGGAGATCCAGGCGTTCGGCACGCTCAAGCAGCTCCCGATCGCCCTCGGCCACGACACCCGCATGTACGCCTGTCAGCGCCTCAACCACCTCCTCGCCGACACCCAGATCCTGTACGGGCTCTACAAGAAGCACCACTGGCTCATGCGCGGAGCCACCTTCTACTCCCTCCACCTCATGCTGGACCGGCACGCCGAACGCCAGCTCGCGATCGTGGACGCGCTGGCCGAACGGGTCCAGAGCCTCGGCGGCGTCGCCGTCGGGGACCCGCGCCACGCGGCCGAACTGACCTGCGTCCCGCGCCCGCCCGACGGCGTCGAGCCGGTCCCCGTCATGCTGTCGCGGCTGCTCGACGCCCACGAGCGGATCCTCACCGACGCCCGCGACGCCGCCGCCCGCATCTCGGCCGAGGGCGACGAGGGCAGCACCGACCTGATCGTCTCCGAGGTCATCCGCGCCGGCGAGGCCCAGGTGTGGTTCCTCGCCGAACACCTCGTCGACACCCCGCTGGTACGCGGCTGATGCCGGACACCGACACGTACGACGTCGTGGTCGTCGGCGGCGGTCCGGGCGGCGAGGTCGCCGCCGCCCGGACCGCCCGCGCCGGACTGACCACGGCCCTCGTCGAGAAGGACGCGGTCGGCGGCGACTGCTCCTACCGGGCCTGCGTGCCGAGCAAGGCCCTGCTGCGGCCCGGCGCGGCGCGCGGAGCGGCCCGGTCCGTCGACGGGGCCCGGCAGGCGGTGACCGGGCCGCTCGACCCGGCCGCCGTCCTCGCCCGCCGCGACCGGTTCACCGGCCGCGGCGACGACACCGGCCAGGCGGAGTGGCTCCGCGGCGCCGGGGTGACGCTGGTACGGGGGCACGGCCGCCTCGCCGGCGAGCGCCTGGTCACGGCGACCGGCGCCGACGGCACCGCACGCACCCTGCGCGCCCGGCACGCGGTCGTCCTCGCCCCGGGCACCCGCCCCGCCCTGCCGCCGGTCCCCGGCATCGACCGGATCGGCGCCTGGACCAGCAGGGAGGCCACCACGGCCGACGCCGTGCCCGCCCGGCTCGTCGTCATCGGCGGCGGGATCGTGGCCTGCGAGTCGGCCACCGCCTGGAGCTCCCTCGGCTCCTCCGTCACCCTCCTCGTCCGCGACCGGGCCCTGCTCACCGACTGGGAGCCGTGCGCGGGCGAAGAGGTGGCCCGGGGCCTGAACTCCCTCGGCGTCACCGTCCGCTTCGGGGTCTCGGCCACCCGCGTGCGCCGCGACCCGGCGACCCGCGAGGCGCTCGTGGACACGGACGACGGCTCCGTCCTCGTCTGCGACGAGGTCCTCGCCGCCACCGGCCGCCTGCCGAACACCGACGACCTCGGCCTCGACACGGTCGGCCTGCCCGCGGGGGGCCCGCTGCCGGTCGACGACACGTGTCGCGTGACCCTGCCGCACGGCGACTGGCTCTACGCCGTCGGCGACGCCAACGGCCGCGCGCCGCTGACCCACATGGCCAAGTACCAGGCCCGCGCCTGCGCCGCGGCGATCGCGGAGCGGGCGGCCGGACGGCGGCCCGCGACCGGCTCCCTCCAGCCCTGGAGCGCCGCGGCCGACCGCTTCGCCGTCCCGCAGGCCGTCTTCACCCACCCCGAGATCGCCCGCGTCGGCCTGACCGAACGCGCGGCGCGCGAGGCCGGGATCCCGGTCCGCGTCGTCACGTACCGCACCGACGAGGTGGCCGGCGCCGCGCTCCACGCGGACGGCTACCGGGGCCTCGCCACGCTCGTCGTCGACGAGTCCCGCCAGGTCGTCGTCGGCTGCACCCTCACCGGGCCGCCGGCCACCGAACTCATTCACACGGCCACGGTCGCCGTCGTGGGAGAGGTGCCGCTCACCCGGCTGTGGCACGCGGTCCCCGCGTTCCCCACGGTCAGCGAGGTCTGGCTGCGCCTCCTGGAGGCGTACGGCCTCTAGGCCCGACCGCTTTCTTCCTCCTTCTCCTTCCTCTCATCCCTCACCCGCACAAGGAGTACCCCCATGCCCTTCGTCAACGTCGCCGACCGAGAGTCCGCCCCCGTCGAGCTCTACTACGAGGACCACGGCACCGGGCAGCCGGTCGTCCTGATCCACGGGTGGCCGCTCAACGGCGCCTCCTGGGAGAAGCAGACCGCCGCCCTCCTCGCCGCCGGCCACCGGGTCGTCACCTACGACCGGCGCGGCTTCGGCCGTTCGGACCAGCCCGCGTACGGCTACGACTACGACACCTTCGCCGCCGACCTCCACGCCGTGCTCACCGCCCTCGACCTGCGCGACGCTGTCCTCGTCGGCTTCTCCATGGGCAGCGGCGAGGTCACCCGCTACCTCGGCTCCTACGGCTCCGAGCGCATCTCCAAGGCCGTCATGATCGGCGTCGTCCCGCCCTTCCTGCTCAAGACCGACGACAACCCCGGCGGCGTCGACGGCAGCGTCTTCGAGGGCATCCAGGAGGCCATCGCCGCCGACCGCCACGCCTTCATGACGGACTTCCTCGCCGACTTCTACAACGTCGACGTCCTGGGCGGCGAGCGCATCAGCGAGCAGGCCGTCCGGGCCAGTTGGAACGTCGCCGTCGGCGCCTCCGCCAAGGGCACCCTCGACTGCGTGCAGGCCTGGCTCACCGACTTCCGGGCCGACCTGCCGCGCATCGACGTGCCCACCCTGATCGTCCACGGCGACGCCGACCGCACCCTGCCCGTCGAGGCGACCGCCGTCCCGCTGTCCGGCCTGATCGACGGCGCCCGCCTGACGATCGTGCCCGGCGCCCCGCACGGCCTGCTGTGGACCCACGCCGACGAGGTCAACAGCGCGCTGCTCGACTTCCTGGGCTGACCGCACCCGCCGGTCCTCCCTTTTCACCCCCGCCGAAAACCACCCCGGACCCCCCCGCAACCCGTCCCGAAGGAGCACCCCGCCATGACCGACAAGCCCGTACTCGAGCCCGCCGCCCAGGCGTTCGCCGACGCCACCGCCCAGCCGCCGTACCTCTACCAGATCCCCGTCGCCGACGGCCGCAAGGCCGTGGACGACGTCCAGAGCGGCGAGGGCGTCCCGCTGCCCGCCGTCGACGAGGAGTGGGTGACCGTGCACGGCGGGCCCACCGGCGACGTCCGCGCCCGGATCGTCCGCCCGCGCGGCAGCACCGGCCCCCTCCCTGTCGTCCTCTACGTCCACGGCGCCGGCTGGGTCTTCGGCAACGCCCACACCCACGACCGGCTGGTCCGCGAACTCGCCGTCGGCGCCGGCGCGGCCGTCGTCTTCCCCGAGTACGACCTGTCGCCCGAGGCCCGCTACCCGGTCGCCGTCGAGCAGAACTACACCGTCGCCCAGTGGGTCGCCCGCGAAGGACACCACAAGGACCTCGACGGCACCCGCATCGCCGTCGCCGGCGACTCCGTCGGCGGCAACATGACCGCCGCCCTCACCCTCATGGCCAAGCGGCGCGGCGACGTGCGCCTGCTCCAGCAGGTGCTGTTCTACCCGGTCACCGACGCCTCCTGCGACACCGCCTCGTACGACGAGTTCGCCGAGGGCTACTTCCTGCGCCGCGAGGCCATGGGCTGGTTCTGGGACCAGTACACGACCGACCCGGCCGAGCGCGCGCAGATCACCGCCTCGCCGCTGCGCGCCTCCGCCGAGCAGCTCGCCGGACTGCCGCCGGCCCTGGTGATCACCGCCGAGGCCGACGTCCTGCGCGACGAGGGCGAGGCGTACGCGGCCCGCCTCCGCGCCGCCGGAGTGCCGGTCACCGCCCTGCGCGTGCTCGGCACGATCCACGACTTCGTGATGCTGAACGCGCTCCGCGAGACGCACGCGGCGGAGCTGGCCATCGGCCTCGCGGTCACCACCCTGCGCAAGGCCCTGGCATGACGGGCCCGTCGACGAGCATGCCGGTGGCGGGCCTCGTGCCCGCCCCCCGGCGGGCGGCCGCGCACGCCGACCTCCTGGTCCGCAACGCCAAGGTGTTCACCGGCGACCCTCACCGCCCGCACGCCCGCGCCGTCGCGATCCGCGACGGCCGGGTGGCCGCCCTGGGCGACGACCACGCACTCGCGCCGCTCGTCGGCCCGGACACCAGGGTCGTCGACGCGCTCGGCCGCCGGGTGGTCCCGGGCCTCAACGACTCGCACCTGCACGTCATCCGGGGCGGCCTGAACTACGTCCTCGAACTGCGCTGGGACGGCGTGCGCAGCCTCCGCCAGGCCCTGGCCATGCTGCGCGAGCAGGCCGGCCGCACCCCGAAGGGCCAGTGGATCCGGGTCGTCGGCGGCTGGACCGCCGAGCAGTTCGCCGAGCGCCGGATGCCCACCGTCGCCGAACTGAACGCGGCCGCCCCCGACACCCCCGTGTTCGTCCTGCACCTCTACCAGTCGGCGCTGATGAACCGGGCGGCCCTGCGCGCCGCCGGATACACCCGCGACACCCCCGACCCGCGCGGCGGACAGATCGTCCGCGGCCGGGACGGCGAGCCGAACGGCGTGCTCCTCGCCGCCCCCGGCGCGCTGCTCCTCTACTCCACCCTCGCCAGGGCGCCCGCCCTCGACGCGGCCGACAAGCGCACGTCGACCCGGCACTTCCTGCGCGAGCTCAACCGCTTCGGACTGACCTCGGCGGTCGACGCCGCCGGCGGCTTCCAGAACTTCCCCGACGACTACGCCACCGTCGTCGACCTGGCCCGCTCGGGGGAGCTGTCGCTGCGCATCGCCTACCACCTGTTCCCGCAGACGGCCGGGCAGGAGCTCGCCGACCTCCGCCGCTGGACGGAGACGGTGAGGCCCGGGGACGGCGACGAGTGGCTGCGGCTCAACGGCGCCGGGGAGAACCTGACCTGGGCCGCCGCCGACTTCGAGAACTTCTCCGAGCCCCGGCCCGAACTCGCGGCCGGGTACGAGACGGAGTTCGAGCAGGCGGTCCGGCTCCTGACGGAGAACGGCTGGGGCTTCCGGCTGCACGCCACGTACGACGAGACCATCCGCCGCGACCTGGCCGTCTTCGAGAAGCTCGCCGCCGAGGGCCTCTTCCCCGGCGCCGGACGCTGGCTGTTCGACCACGCCGAGACGGTCTCGGCCGGAAGCCTGGACCGGATCGCCGCCCTCGGCGGCGCCGTGTCCGTGCAGAACCGCATGTCCTTCCAGGGCGGTGCCTTCCTGGCGCGGTACGGCGCCGCGGCGGCGGGCCGCACCCCGCCCGTCCGGGCCATGCTCGACCGGGGGCTCACCGTCGCCGCCGGCACCGACGCGACCCGCGTCTCCTCGTACAACCCGTGGGTCTCGCTCCACTGGCTCGTGACCGGACGCACCGTCGGCGGCACCCCCCTCCGGCCGGGCCCGGAACTGCTCGGCCGGGAGACGGCCCTCGCCCTCTACACCCGGGGCGGGGCGCGGCTCACCGGCGAGGAGGACGTCAAGGGCGTGCTGCGGGAGGGCTTCTACGGAGACCTCACGGTCCTCTCGGACGACTACTTCACCGTCCCCGACGCCGCGATCCCCGACATCGAGTCGGTCCTCACCGTCGTCGGCGGCCGCATCGTGTACGCGACCGCCGAGTACGAGGGCCTCGACGAGGCCCTGCCGCCGATCGCCCCGGAATGGTCGCCGGTCGCCCGCTTCGGCGGGTACGGGGCGGGCGGCGCGCGCCAGGCCGAGCTGATGGCGCAGACCGTGGCCGAGTCCGAGGCGCACCGCCGCTGGCGCGCGGCACGGGGCTCCGCGCCCGGCGCGCCGCAGCCCTTCGTGGACCCCTGCTTCACCCACTGAACCGAACGAGGAACCCGTATGAATGCCAAGACCGACACGGAGGCGGGGACGGAGCCGGAGCCGGATCCCGTCCCCGGCGCCCCCGGGCGCCGCTTCGAGCCCGACCTGCGGGCGATGACCCGGATCACCCTCCGCCCCATCGCCTCGCCCATGCCCCTGGGCTTCTTCACGGTGGCCATCGCCTCCGTGATGACCGCCTGCCTCCAGCTCGGGGTCTTCGAGGCCGGGGACCGCACGGCCGTCGCCCTGTGCGTCCTCCCCGCCTTCGCCCTGCAACTCCTCGTGAGCGTGCTGGCCTTCGGCGCCCGGGACGTCATCGCGGCGACCCTCATGGGCACCTTCGCCGGCAGTTGGCTGGCGTACGCGCTGGTGATCGGCACCGACGCGGCCGGCGGGCACCGGGTGCTCGGCGTGTTCAACCTGGCGTTCCTGTGCTTCGGGGCGCTGATGGTGGCCGTGACCCGGCCCAAGCGGGCCCTGTGGGCCGTGCTCGTGGTCTCCCTGCCGCGCTGGGCGGCCACGGGCGTGGCCGGGCTCACCGGAGCCGAATGGCTCACGTACACGGCCGGCGCCCTCGGACTCCTGGTCGCGCTCGTGGCGACGTACGCCGCCTTCGCCCTGATGCTGGAGGACATGCGCAGCGAGGAGGTCCTGCCCATCGGGCGCAGCGGTCCGGCCCACACGGCCGTCGAGGGCGACCTCGCGGTGCAACTGCGGAACCTGGAACGCCAGGCGGGCGTGCGGAGGACCCTGTGAACGGCCTCCTGGGCGCGGATCACCGAGGAGGAGAAGGGGAACCATGAGTGGTGGACCGCCCCGACCGGACGCTCCGAGCGGCGCCGTCGGTGACGTGGCGCTGGGCCACGACGAGGAGCACGGCCGCCGGGAGGGACGCGAGCACGGCGGTGGCCATGGTCGCGTCCCACCGGGTGCTGTGGGCGCCGAGGTAGTCGTAGACGCCCAGGGTGACCGGCCGGACGGCGTCGGAGGTGGTCAGGGTCAGCGCGAACAGGGTGTCGCCCCAGGCGAAGAGGAAGGCGAAGACGCCGGAGGTGATGAGCGCGTTCCGGCTGAGCGGCAGCACCACGGAACGGAACAGGCGCACCGCCCCCGCGCCGTCGAGGAGCGCCGCCTCGACGACCTCCCGGGGGATCGCCCGCACGGCGGACCTCAGCACGAGGATCGCGAACGGGACGCCGGCGGTGGAGTCGGCGAGCACCAGGCCGAGGTGGGAGTCGAGGAGCCCGGCGTCGGCGTAGGCGCCGTGCAGCGCGTTCGCCACGGTGACGCCGGGCACCGCCTGGAGCAGCAGCACGCCGAAGAGGAACGCGCCGGCGCCCCGGATGGGGCGCAGCGCGAGGGCGTGGGCCGCCGGAGCGGCAAGCGCCAGGCTGAGGAGCGCCGTGCCGAGGGACACGACCAGACTGGTGACGAGATGGCCGCCCTGCTCGTGCAGCGCCGCCGCGTATCCGGCGGCGGAGGGGTCCGCGGGGAACCACCCGTCCCGCCACGGTCCTTCCGCGGGTCGCAGGGAGGCGGTCACCATCCAGTGGACCGGTGACAGCGTCAGCGCGAGCAGGACGACCGCGACGAGGGTGGTCGCCCGGCCCCGCCGCCGTCGTGGCCGTACGGGGAACAACGGTTCTCCTCCGTCTCAGGGGGTCCGGGCGCGCCGGCCGGCGCGCAGGTGGAGCAGGGCGAGGACGAGGGAGACCAGCACGAGCACGTTCCCCGTGGCGGCGGCGCGCCCGAAGTCGAGCTCCTGGAAGGACTGCTCGTACGCCAGGGCGGCCAGGGTCCGCGTGGCGCCGGCGGGCCCGCCGCCGGTCAGGACGAGCACCACGTCCGGCGACCGGAGCGTGTAGACGGCGCCGAGGACGAGGACGACGCCCGCGGTGGGCCGCAGCAGGGGCCAGGTGACGTACCGGAAGAGGCGCACGGGTCCCGCTCCGTCCAGGAGCGCCGCCTCGTGGACCTGGCGCGGTATCCCCTGAAGGCCGCCGTACAGGAGGGCCGTGGCGAAGGGGACGCCCACCCAGGTGTTGACGAGGACCGCGGACAGGAGGGCCTCGTCGGTGCCGGTGAGCCAGGGGACGCCGGTGCGGACGAGGTGCAGGGCGCGCAGCACCCCGTTCACCACGCCGCCGTCGGTCTCCAGCATCCACCGCCACACCGTCCCGGTCACCACCAGCGGCATCAGCCACGGCAGCAGCATCAGCGCGCGGACCGGCCGGGCGAGCGGGAAGCGACGGTGGAAGAACAGGGCGAGGCCCAGGCCGAGGACGAACTGGGCGGCCAGGGAACCGGCGGTGTACAGGGCCGTGGTGGAGAGGGCCCGCCGGAACTCCTCCGACCGCAGCAGGAGGAGGTGGTTCTCCGCACCCGTGAACGGCGCCCCGCCGGTGAGGAAGGAGTCGGCCGTGAAGCTCCGCAGGCTCGTCGTCACGTTGTCGACGAGGGGCCGGCCCAGGAACAGCAGCAGGTACGCGGCGGCCGGCGCGAGGAACGCGGCACGGACCGCCGCGTCCCGCCGCCGCGCCCGGGCCGCCGCGCCGGATCGCGTACGGGCCGCCGAACCGGGTCGCGTACGGGCTGCTCCGCCGGGCCGCGCCCCGCGCTCAGGAGCCCGTCGCCGTGCGCTGCGCACGGCGCAGTGCCTCCTCGGGCGTCCGCTGTCCCGACACCGCCTCCTGCACGGCGGTGTGGATCGCGGTGGCCGTCCTCGGCCAGGCGGGGCCGAGCGCGCGGGTGCGGGCCCGGGCGCCCTCGACGCTCCGGACGAAGGCGGCCATCGACGGGACCCGCGCGGCGTACCGGCCGGCCACGTCGGGGCGCGACGGGACGGTGTGGTGCCAGTCGGCCAGGGCCAGCATGCTCGCGGGCCCGTTCAGGCAGGCGAGGACCTCGGCCGCCTTCCGCCGGCGGGCCTCGGAGTCGTTGCGCGGCACGGTCCACACCTCGCCGCCCAGGGGCGTGACCAGGGCGTCGCCGGCCCGGGGCACGGGCAGCGGGACGACCCCCCAGTCCAGGTCCTCCGCCGCGTCGAGCGCGGGGATCCGCCAGGGGCCGTTGACCATCATGGCCGCCCGGCCGCCGAGGAACTGCTCGTGGACGTCCGCCTGGTTCCAGGTGAGCACGGACCGGGACACGGACCCGTCGCGCACGAGACCGGTCCACAGGCCGAGGGCCTCGACGGCCCGCGGATCGTCGAGGCGGCGCTCGTCGCCGCCGTTGGACCACAGGAAGGGCAGGAACTGGAAGGTGGCCTCGAAGGACGCGTCGGCGTCGACCGCCAGGCCGTACCGGCCGGGGCGGGTGGTCGCCCGGGCCGCCTTCCGCAGCTCGTCCCAGGTGCGGGGGACCGGCACGCCGGCCTCGGCGAGCGCGCGCTTGTCGTAGAAGAGCGCCAGGGTGTTGACGGTGGGGGCCAGGCCGTACACCTCGCCCCGGTACGTGCCGGCCGACAGGATGCCCGCGCCGAAGCCGTCGGTGCGGACGCCGTACGCGCGCAGCGGCGCGAGCACGCCGGACCGGGCGAACTGCTGGAGGTCGGGGTTGTCGAGCATCAGCAGGTCGGGCAGGGTCCCGGCGGAGGCCTGCCGCAGGGCCGTGGGCACGAGCGAGGGCGCGGGGACACTGCGGTGCTCGACCGTCACCCCGGCCTTCTCGCCGCAACCGGTGAGCAGTTCGCCCCAGTGGGCGTGCTCGGTGGTGTCCGTGTAGTAGTCGAGCGCGGTGAGGGACGTCACCCGTTCCGTACGGCCGTCGGCCCGACCCCCCGGGCCGGAGCCGGTGCCGCACGCGGTGGCGGCCAGGACCAGGGCGACGGCCGCCGCGAGGGCGGCGGGGGGTCGCTTCGCCGGTCCTGCTGGTGCTTTCACGGTGGTGCCCTTCCTGCGGGTGCGCTGCTCCTGCGGATGCGTTGCTCCTGTGGATGCCGCTGCGCTCGAAAACGTGTCCGGTCAGCGTAGACGGCCCGCCGGGGCCTCCCGCTCCGCGTCGCCCCTGGCCAGGACCACGTGGGTCAGTTGCACGCGCGACGTGACGGACAGTTTGCGGAAGACGGCCGTGAGGTGGGTGTTGACGGTGTGCGGGGAGACGACGAGGGCGTCTGCGGCCGACCGGTTGGTGTGCCCCGCGGCGATCAGCCGGGCCACCTTCCGCTCCGAGGCGGTGAGCGCCTCCCAGCCCTGGACGGGCCGTGCGCGTACGGGGGAGGGGCGCCCCGCACCAGCACCCGCGCTTCGCGTGCCGCCCGCACCGGCGCCGTCCAGGAGGAGCCGCGCGTCGGCCGCGGCCGCGAACGCGCCCGAGGCGGCGAAGGCCTCCTGGGCGGCCGACAGGACCGCCGGGGCCTCCGCCGCCCGCCCGGCCGACAGCAGCGCCCGCCCGAGTCCGGCCCGGGCGGACGCCAGGACCAGCGGGCGGGGGCCGGCCGCGAGCAGGGACACGGACCGGTCGAGGAGGGCGAGGTCGCCGGTGGCGAGCCCGGCGGCCAGCGCCGCCACGCCCGCCGCCGTCGGCACCCCCGGATTGCGCGCGGCGTGCGCGGCCGCCTGCCCGGCCAGGTCGTCCGCCAGCCCGCGGTCCCCGGCCCGCAGGGCGATGCCGACCGCGGTGCCGACCCGGGTGCGCAGCAGCCGCCAGCGCATGAACGGACCGATCCGCCCGAGCCGGTGGAGCGCCTCCACGGCGTCCCGGACGTCCCCGTCGTGGGCGGCGACGACGGATTCGAGGAAGCACACCGCGGCCCGGTTCCCGGGGTTCGGCTTCACCGCCGTCCGCTCCCGCGCCTCCGCCAGATGCCTTCCGGCGCCCGCGCGGTCGCCGCGCAGCAGCGCGATCCCGGCCCGTGTCACCCGGGAGTTCACCTGCTGGACCGGCGCCCGCAGGTCGTCCTCCAGGCGCTCCATCGTCACGAGGTGCGCCTCCGCGTCGTCGAGCCGCCCGAGGCCCAGGTGCTGCTGGGCCTGCGCCCACAGGAGCATGGCCTGGCGGTGCGAGTCCCCGTCCCCGGCGGCCCGCTCCAGGAGTTCCCCGGCCCGGTCGAACCGGTCCACGTGCTGGTGGGCGACGACCTCCTCGGGCCGGAAGGCCCGGTCGACGGCGCTGAGCGCGGTGAAGCGCTCCGAAGCGGCGGCCCCGTCACCCGCGTTGAGCGCGATCTCGCCGAGCGCGGACAGCGCCTGGACGTGGGCCGAGCGGTCTCCCGTCGCGACCGCCGCCGCCAGCGCGTCCTCGCCCGCGGACCGGGCCGCGTCCAGGTCCCGGCCCCGTGACAGGGCGAGCGCGCGCAGCGCCGACAGGCGGGCGCTCACCGCGGACGGCGTCCCGCCGACGGCCAGGGCGGCCTCGGCCCGGCGGCACAGCTCCTCGGCCAGGTCCAGGTTCCACAACGCCCCGCCGAGGGCGGCCTGCAGGCGCCCGAACACCGCCAGCGGCGGCTGCTCGGCGAGGAGCCGGTCACCGGTCGCCAGGGCCTCCCGGTTCCGCCCCGCCCGGGTGAGGCAGACGACGGCCTGCTCGCCCACGTCGAACCGCGCGGCGTCCGACGGCCGTACGAGTTCCAGGGCCCGCGCCATGAGGTCGGCCGCGAGCCCCGGCGTCACCGACAGGACGTCGTCGGCCGCCCGGCGCAGGAGGACGACGGCCTCCTCGTCGCCGGGCTGCGCGCCGCGCAGGACGTGCGACACCGCGTCGATCGGCCGGTGCCCGGAGGCGACGAGCCGGTGGGCGGCGGCCCGGTGCAGCGCGTTGCGCGCCGACGGCGGGACGTCGGCGTACACCGCCTGCCGCAGCAGGTCGTGCCGGAAGGTCAGCAGCGCGCCGTCGTCGTCGAGCAGCCCGGACCGCACGGCCTCGTCGAGCGCCGCGATCAGCGCGGCCGGGGGGAGGGCGCAGAGCGCGGCCGCGTCGTCGAAGGCGAAGCGCCGCCCCAGCACGGCGCCCACCCGCAGGAAGCGCAGGGTGTCCGGGGCCAGGGAGCCGAGCCTGCCGCGCACCCCGGCCACGAGGCCGGGCGGCACGGGGGCGACGCGGGACCGGACGGCGTCCTGGCCGCCGGTTCGCCCGACGGCACGCCCCCCGGGCCGTTCGCCGGTTTCGCCTCCGCTCTCAGCGAGCCGTTCGACAGTTCGGTTACCGCCCCCTGCGGCCCGGTCGAAGACTTCGCCTCCGTCACCGCCAGCCGGGCCGACGACTTCGCCCCCGCTCCCCGTGGCCCGGCCGACGGCTTCGTCACCGCTTTCTGTGGTACTGGCCCCTGCGGCACTGCCTTCCGCGCGCCGCTCGACGAACTCGCCCCCGCTCCCCGCCGCCCGCAACCCGCGCAGCAGCTCCACCGCGAGGAAGGGGTTCCCCGCGGCGTCGTCCAGGAGGGCCCGGGTCCGTTCGTCGACGCCGGGGCCGAGCGCGTCCCCGGCGAGCTGGCCTATGGCCGCGGTGGACAGCGGCCCCAGGGGGAGCGACGTCACCGGCAGCCGGTCCCGCGCGGTGGCGAGGACCTCCTCGCCCGCGCCCGCGGGCCCCGTCCGCCCGGTCAGCAGCCACAGGACCGGAGAGGCCCGCAGCCGGCCGGGCAACTGCCGCAGGGCGAACCGGCTCAACGGATCGGCCCACTGCACGTCGTCGAGGGCGATCAGCACGGGAGCCCCGTCCGCCCTCGTCTCGATCGCCTCGGCGAGCCGCTCCACGAGCCGGATCCGCTGGTCGTGGTGGCGGGCGAGGTCGGCGAAGGCGTCGCCGGACAGCAGCGGCCGGTCGCCGGCCCGGAGACAGCCCGCCAGGGAGGACAGCGGCACGAGGTGGTGCAGCTCGTCGGCCCTGCCGACGCCGGTGGAGTACCCGGACTCCTCGGCCAGGGCGACCGTCTCCGCGAGCAGCGTGCTCTTCCCGATGCCCGCCTCGCCGCGCAGGAAGGCGAGGCGACCGCTGCCGCCGTGGGCGACGGAGGCGACGAGCGCGCGCAGCTTCGCGAGTTCGCCCTCCCGGCCGCGCAGACCGCGCCGGGACAGCGGTCCGCCCGACCCCGCCACCTCGCCCCTCCCCTGGTACACACACGGACCGTCCGAGGCCGCCGTCACCGGCGTCGGAGCGTTCCCAGGGGGTCACTATGGCAAGAACCGCAGCTCAACGCACATCCGGGCACATCCGACAAGGAGTCACGGGTCGGTCATGCGGCCGGACGGCGCGGCTCCCGCGCCTCCTCCGTCCGAGGGACCGGGACCGTCCACGCCGGTGCGGCGGTGTCCCGCCAGTCGGCCGGGGACACGCCGTACGCCGCGCGGAACACCCGGCCGAAGTGCGAGGCGCTGCTGAATCCCCAGCGGTGGGCGACGCCGGCGACGGTGATGCCGGCCCCGTCCCGGCGGGCCAGCATCCGCCGGCATTCTTCGAGCCGGCGCCGCTGGATCCAGCGGCCGACGGTGACGCCGTCCCCCTCGCCCTCGAAGAGCTTGTGCAGGTAGCGCACGGAGATGTGGTGGGCACGGGCCACGGTCGCCGGAGTCATGTCGGGGTCGGCCAGACGGGTGTCGATGTGGGCGCGTATCCGCGCCATCAGCACCCGGGCGCCGCTGGGCGAGTCCTGGGCGTCCACGCCCCGCCGCTCGTCGGCGAGGACGGTCAGGAGGTCCACCACGTTGCGGGCGACCAGTTCGCCGGCGGGCTCCGGACAGACCTCGGCGGTGTCCACGAGCCGCGACAGGAAGGGCGCGAGGAGTCCGCCGACCGGCGTCTCGGACCCGAGCGGCGAGGCCGTGATCCGGGACAGGTCCGACTCGTCGAGGCCGAGCACGGCCCGGGGCAGCACCAGGGACTTCGTCTCGAAGGGCTCGGGGAGGGTGAGCCGGACGGGGCGCGCCATGTCGTACACGAAGAGCTGCCCGGGGCGCACCGCGTTGTCCCGCGCGTCCTGCTCGACCCGCGCGCCGCCCCGGTGCAGCAGCTTCACGACCACGAAGTCCTCGTTGTCGCTGCCCGCGATGAGGCTCCGCGTGCGGCGCGCCGTCTGGGGCTCGCCCTCCACCGTGACGGCCTGGGCGCGCCCCAGCGGTGCCGTCCGGATCGTGCCGAACCGGACCTCGTCCGGCACGGTCATGTCCACGGAGCCGAACGTCGTCGCCAACGCCTCCCGCCAGTACGCCCGGCGCCGCGCGGACGGCACCCCGTCGGTGGTGAAGCGGGTGCGGCCGGGGGGCCCGGGCTCCGGGACCGGCGCGACGGGCGTCGGTACCGGCATCGGCATCGGTCTCGACACCGGCATCGGTGTCGGCGTCGGTGTCGGCGTGCGCGACGACATGTGTTCTTTCCTCCGGCGGCTGTGCTGGGACACCAGCCTTCCGGCCG
Source organism: Streptomyces sp. NPDC007872 (assembly GCF_042868165.1). NCBI lineage: Bacteria > Bacillati > Actinomycetota > Actinomycetes > Kitasatosporales > Streptomycetaceae > Streptomyces > Streptomyces sp. NPDC007872. The sequence continues at coordinate 686,934 of NZ_JBIAEA010000003.1, read as the reverse complement.
GCCGCGCCGGGCACATCACGTGAATCCGCTAGATCGCCTCCCGCGTGCGCCTCCTACCCTGGGCCCGTGACCCAGGACAACAGGCCCCTCGCCGTCTTCGACCTCGACAACACCCTCGCCGCGACCGCCCACCGCCAGCACTTCCTGGAGCGGAGGCCCAAGGACTGGAGCGCGTTCTTCGCGGCGGCGCCCGACGACCCGCCGCTGGAGGAGGGCGTCGCGCTGTGCCGCGAGGCGGCCGGGGAGTGCGAGGTCGTCTACCTCACCGGGCGGCCGGAGCGGTGCCGCCGGGCGACCGTGGACTGGCTGGCGGAGCAGGGGCTCCCCGCGGGGCCGGTCCACATGCGGCGCGACCGCGACTTCCGGCCGGCCCGGGTGACCAAGGTGGAGATCCTGCGCCGGCTCGCCGCCGACCGCCCGGTCAGGATGCTGGTCGACGACGACCCGCAGGTCTGCGACGCGGCGGAGGCGGCCGGCTTCACCGTCGTACGGGCCCGCTGGGCGGCCCCCTCCGAGGTGCTGCGGGAGGCGCAGGAGGAGGAGGGCCGGACCTGACCCCGCCGCGCGGAGCCGGTCCCGGAGACCGGCCTCCGGGACCCGCCTGCGGGACCGTGCCCCGAAGGCCGGTCCCGTACGTCAGGCCCCGTACGTCGGCTCCCGTACGTCAGGTCTCGTCCTCCAGCCGGAACCCGACCTTCAGGCCGACCTGGTAGTGCTCGATCGTGCCGTCGACGAGGTGGCCGCGCACCTGCGTCACCTCGAACCAGTCGAGGCCCCTCAGGGTCTGCGAGGCGCGTTCGATGCCGTTGCGGATGGCCTGGTCGACTCCCTCGGTGGAGGTGCCGACGATCTCGGTGACGCGGTAGGTGTGGTTCGACATGGGGGACGGACTCCTCTCGGTGCGTTCCCTCCACCGTGCCCCAGGCCGCGCCGGGGCGCGACACGACGACCTCCCCACGGCCCACCGGGAATTACCGGCGGTAAGGGCACAGACCGTCTCTCCGGGGGGCGGAACGGGACGGTCAAGGACTTGACCATCCCGTTGGTCCAGACCAGAATCCAGGCCACATACCCGCGCGAACGTCCCGTTCGGTCCCCCCATGCCGGGTCAGCCCCCTATGCACGACCCTGTGCTGAACCGCAGAAGGTGACCCACGTGAAGAACCGACGTCTCGTCTGTCCCCTGGCAGCCGCCACCGCGCTCGCCCTCTCGGGCTGCGGGATGCTGCCGGGCGACGAGGGCACGAAGACCGTCAACATCTGGCTGATGCGGGACAGCGCCAGCGAGGACTTCGTCGAACGCTTCAAGAAGGCGTACGAGGAGGAGCACGACGGGATCGAACTCCGGTTCACCATCCAGGAGTGGACCGGCATCGGCAAGAAGGTCACCGAGGCGATCGAGGGCCCCGGCGGACCCGACGTCATCGAGGTCGGCAACACCCAGGTCGCCCAGTACGCCGACACCGAGAAGGTCTTCGACCTCACCCTGGAGGCGGTCCGCGACCTCGGCAGCGAGGACTGGCTGCCCGGTCTCGCCGAGCCCGGCAACATCTCCGGCGCCCAGTACGGCATCCCCTGGTACGCCGCCAACCGGATCGTCATCTACAACAAGGACCTGTTCCGGGACGCCGGGATCGACAAGCCGCCGGCCACCCGCGACCAGTGGCTCGCCGACACCGAGAAGCTCAACAAGAACGGTTCCCAGGGCATCTACCTCGCCGGCCAGGACTGGTACACCCTCGCCGGCTTCATCTGGGACGAGGGCGGCGAACTCGCCGTCGACAAGGGCGGCGAGTGGACGGGCGCCCTCGACAGCCCGGCGGCCCAGCGCGGCATGGCCTTCTACAAGGAGCTCCAGTCCCTCGGCTCCGGCCCCAAGAACGCCGACGAGCAGAACCCGCCGCAGGCCGACGTCTTCGCCAAGGGCGACGTGGCCCAGCTCATCGCCGCGCCCAGCGCCGTCGCCGCGGTCCTCAAGGCCGACCCGGCACTCAAGGACAAGCTCGGCTACTTCCCGATACCCGGCAAGAAGGCCGGCCAGCCCTGCGCCGTCTTCACCGGCGGCTCCGACCTCATCATCCCGGAGAACGCCCCCCGGCGCGCCGCCGCCCTCGACGTCGTCAAGGCGCTGGCCGGCGAGAAGTGGCAGACCGAACTCGCCCGCGCCATGGGCTACGTGCCCAACAAGAAGGGCCTCGCCTCCGTCGTCGCCGGCCAGGAGGCCACCTCCGCCATGGCCCGGGGCGCCGCGCGCGGCCGGGCCACCCCGAACTCCCCGCAGTGGGCGAACGTCGAGGCGGACAACCCCATCAAGCCCTACATGACGGCCGTCCTCCAGGGCGAGGACCCGCTGAAGGCGGCCCGCAAGGCGTCGGAGGCGATCACCGAGACCCTCGCCGAATAGCATTCAGCGTTCGCACACCCGCGAGCCCCCGGACGGTCACGTCGAATCCAGCCGGTCACGGAAGAAGTAAGGAGCCGGGCCACCGCGCGAGCGGTCCCGGCCCCGCCCCTTCCCTTCCGTCCGCCGGAGGAGCCCGCCATGTCCGCACCGACGCACACGCTCGCCGTCCCCGCACAGCCCCGGGCCCGGACCCGGGACGAGCAGCCCACGCCCCGGTACGTCGTCGGCCTCGCCCGCCACCAGGAGGACGTGCGCGCCGCCCAGCGACTGCGCCACCAGGTCTTCGCCGGCGAGCTGGGGGCCCGGCTCGACGGGCCCGAGCCCGGCCTCGACAGCGATGCCTTCGACGCGTACTGCGACCACCTCCTCGTACGGGAGGAGACCACCGGCGAGGTCGTCGGCACCTACCGGCTCCTGCCGCCCGAGCGGGCCGCCGTCGCCGGACGCCTCTACTCCGAGGGCGAGTTCGACCTCACCCGGCTCGCCCCCGTCCGGCACGACCTGGTGGAGGTCGGCCGCTCCTGCGTCCACCCCGCCCACCGCAACGGCGCCGTCATCGCCCTCGTCTGGGCCGGCCTCGCCCGCTACATGGCCGAGACCGGCCACAACTGGCTCGCCGGGTGCTGCTCGGTCCCGCTCGCCGACGGCGGCGCCCTCGCCGCCGCCACCTGGGACACCGTCCGGGCCAAGCACCTCGCCCCGGAGGAGCACTGGGTCACCCCGCACCGCCTGTGGAACGCCGAGGGCGTCGCCCGCCCCGAGGGCCGCACCGAACTGCCCCCGCTGCTGCGCGGCTACCTCCGGCTCGGCGCCTGGGTCTGCGGCGCCCCCGCGCACGACCCCGACTTCGGCACCGCCGACCTCTACGTCCTGCTCTCGCTGCGCCGCACCAACCCGCGCTACCTCAACCACTTCCTGTCGCTCGTCCCGGCGCGGTGAACGGGACCACGGCCCTCCCGCCGTGGCTCCCCACGGCGCCCTGCACCCCGGACCGCTGCACCGCCCACCCGGACGACCCCGGCTCCGGTCCGGGCCCCGGCCCCGGCCGTGCCCCGGGCCTCCGCCCCGACGCCGGCCTCCCGCGAGCCGTGGCCCGGCTGACCGCCGGCACCGGCGCCGTCCTCCTCGGCCTCCTGCTCGCCCCGGCCGCCGCGCTCCTCCCGCCCGCCGTCCGGCTCGCCCTCGTCCGCCTCTGGACGCGGACGGTGGTCCGCGCCTTCGGCGTCCGCGTCCGGTACGGCGGGAGCCCCGTCGCCACCGGCCCGCTCCTCGTCGTCGCCAACCACGTCTCCTGGCTGGACGTCCCCCTCCTCGCGGCCGTGCTGCCCGCCCGCATGGTCGCCAAGGCAGAGGTCCGCCACTGGCCGGTCCTCGGCGTCCTCGCCGCGCTCGGCGGCACCCTCTTCATCGACCGGGACCGGATCAGGGCCCTGCCCGGCACCGTGCGCGCGATGGCCGGCGTCCTCGCGGGCGGCGGCCGGGTGGCCGTCTTCCCCGAGGGCTCCACCTGGTGCGGCCGGGAACGGGGAAGGTTCCGGCCCGCCGCCTTCCAGGCCGCCCTGGACGCCGACTGCGCCGTGCAGCCCGTACGGATCGACTACCGGCCCGCCGACGCCGCCGCGTACGTCGGGGACGACCCGCTCGGCGCCTCCCTGTGGCGGGTCGTCACCACCCGGCGCCTCACCGCGGAGGTCCGCCTCGCCGACCCCCTGCCGAGCGGCCGCCACCCGGACCGGCGCGCCCTGGCGGCCGCCGCCCAGCGGGCCGTGGCCCGCCGGACGGCCTTTCCGCGGACCGTCCCTCAGCGCGCCGTCGCCAGCGACAGCGCGAACCTGTCCCCGCTGTCCGTCCACCAGCGGGCCAGGCCGAGGCCCGCCGCCGCCAGCTCCTCCCGCACGCCCTCCTGACGGAACTTCGCCGACACCTCCGTGCGCAGCTCCTCGCCCGCCGCGAACGGCACCACGAGGTCCAGCTCCGGGATCTTCACGGTGAGCGCGCGGCGGGCGCGCAGCCGCATCTCGATCCACTCCCGTTCGGCGTCCCAGACCGCCACGTGCTCGAAGTCCTCCGGATCGGCGTCCGCGCCCAGCTCGCGGTCGATCACGGCCAGCACGTTCTTGTTGAACTCCCCGGTCACCCCGGCCGCGTCGTCGTAGGCGGCCACCAGCGTCGCCTCGTCCTTCACCAGGTCCGTGCCGAGCAGCAGGAAGTCGCCCGGCGCGAGCATCGAGCGGACCGAGCGCAGGAAGATGCGCCGTTCGCCGGGCAGCAGGTTGCCGATGGTGCCGCCGAGGAAGGCCACCAGACGCGGCCCCGGAGTGCCGGGCAGCGCGAGGCCCCGGGTGAAGTCCGCGACCAGGGCGTGCACCCGCAGCTCCGGCCGCTCCGCGAGCAGCGACTCCGCCGCCCCGGTCAGCGCCGACTCGCTCACGTCCACGGGCACGTAGGCGTCCAGACCCGGCAGCAGCGCGTCGATCAGGAACCGGGTCTTCTCGGAGGACCCGGAGCCCAGCTCCACCAGGGTCCTCGCCCCCGTCTCCGCGGCGATCTCCGGCGCCCGCGCGGCCAGGATCTCCCGCTCCGCCCGCGTCGGGTAGTACTCGGGCAGCCGGGTGATCTCCTCGAACAGCTCGCTGCCCCGGGCGTCGTAGAACCACTTGGGCGGCAGCTCCTTGGGGGAGCGGGTCAGACCGTGGACGACGTCGGCGCGCAGATCGGCGCCGGCGGCGTCCGGGGCGAGGGTGCGGGTCAGTTGGTACGGGCTCACGCGGGCGGCTCCTTGAGCGGGGTGAGGGCGACGTCGGCGCGGTCGGCGGTCACGAGCGTGCGCTCGGGCACCTCCCGCCAGCGGGGATCGGCGTCGTACGGTTCGGAGGCCACGACCGTCCGGCCGGGGCCCGTCAGGTACCAGAGGCTGTCCCCCCAGGCGGTCGCGGCGATCCGGTCGCCGTCGGTGAGCAGCAGGTTCAGCCGGGAGCCGGGGGCCGCCTGCGCGACCTCCCGCACGGTGGCGGCGAGCGCGTCGCCCGGCGCGTCCCCGGCCCGCAGCCGGTGCAGGACGAGCGCCCACACCAGGGCCGAGTCGGTCCGGGCCTCCAGGCGCAGCAGCTCCCCGGCGGACAGCGTCGCGGCGAGCGGGGACAGGGTGTCGGGCCAGCCCGTGACCGCGCCGTTGTGGCTGAACAGCCAGGGCCCGGAGGCGAACGGCGCCGCTGCGGCCTCCCCGTCGGCCCCGGGCAGCGTGGCGCTCCGGACCGCCGCGAGCAGCGCCCCGGAGCGCACCACCCGGGCGAGGTCCGCGAAGGGGAGGTCGCCCCAGATCGGCCCGGCGCGCCGGTAGCGCGCGGGCACCGGGTCCCCCTCGGCGTACCAGCCCACCCCGAACCCGTCGGCGTTCACCACCCCGCTGGCCTGCGTACGGGGTTCCCAGGACTGGCGCAGCAGTCCGTGCTCCGGCTGCACGACCAGCTCGCCGAGCGCCACCGGCCCGCCCACGTAGGCGAGGTGGCGGCACATCAGTCGAGCTCCGCGGAGCGGGCGGTGCGGAAGCCGGAGAAGATCTGGCGCCGCACCGGCAGGTCCCAGTTGCGGAAGGTGCCCCGGCAGGCGACCGGGTCCACCGCGAACGAACCGCCCCGCAGCACCTTGTGCCCGGACCCGAAGAACACCTCCGAGTACTCCTTGTACGGGAAGGCCGTGAAGCCCGGGTACGGCAGGAAGTCGCTCGCCGTCCACTCCCACACGTCCCCGATCAACTGCCGCACGCCCAGCGGCGAGGCGCCCTCCGGGTAGCTCCCGGCCGCCGCCGGGCCCAGGTGCCGCTGCCCCAGGTTCGCGTGCTCGGGGCCCGGGTCCGCGTCGCCCCACGGGTAGCGGCGGGAGCGGCCGGTGGCCGGGTCGAACCGGGCCGCCTTCTCCCACTCGGCCTCCGTCGGGAGCCGGCGCCCCGCCCAGCGCGCGTAGGCGTCCGCCTCGTACCAGCTCACGTGCAGGACCGGCTCCTCCTCCGGTACGGGCTCGGTCGCCCCGAACCGGCGGCGCAGCCACTGCCCGCCGTCCCGGCGCCAGAACAGCGGTGCCCCGATGCCGTGCTCCCGGATCTGCGCCCACCCCTCGGGGTGCCACCAGCGCCGGTCCGTGTAACCGCCGTCCGCGAGGAAGGCCTGGTAGGCGCCGTTGGTGACCGGCACGGTGTCGATGTGGAAGGCGGGCACGTCCCGCCGGTGCGCCGGGCGCTCGTTGTCGAGGGCCCACGGTTCGTCCGAGGTCCCCATGGTGAACGGGCCGCCGGGGACCAGGACCTCGGGCGGCAGCAGGCCGGAGCGGTGGACCGGCGGCGGGGGAGCGGTCAGGACGGGCGGGCCCTTCCGCAACTGGTGGGTGATCAGCATCGTCTCGTCGTGCTGCTGTTCGTGCTGGGCGACCATGCCGAAGACGAAGCCCGCGTCCAGCAGCGGCCGCCCCTCCAGGGGCGCCCGCTCCAGCACGTCGAGGACCCGGAGCCGTACGTCCGCCGCGTAGGCGCGCGCCTCGACCGGCGAGAGCAGCGGCAGCGACGGACGCTCGGCGCGCGGGTGCTCGAAGGCGTCGTAGAGGGAGTCGATCTCGGGCCGCAGCGCGTCGCGCCCCGCGGCGTCCCGCCACAGCCACTGCTCCTCCTGGTTGCCGATGTGCGCCAGGTCCCAGACGAGCGGCGACATCAGGGGGGAGTGCTGGGCGGTGAGGTCGTCGTCCTCCACGCAGGAGGTGAGGCGCAGGGTGCGGTCCCGCGCCGCGACGAGCGCGTCCAGGGCCCGCTCGCGCAGCGCCTCGGCACCGGCCTCCGCCCCGGCCGCTCCGGTCGTGTCCCCGGCCGTTCCGGTCGTGTCTCCGGTCATGACGTCACCGCCTCGGGGGTGTCGGCCGGGGAGCTCCCGGGGACTACGTACCGCTCCCGGAAGGCGGCGACCGCCCGCCGCACCTCCTCGCTCGCCCCGATCCGGGGCAGCGCCTCCAGGGCGGCGGAGAACACCGTCCGCGCGGCGGCGTGCAGATCGGGATCGGCCAGACCGTCACGGGCCGCCGCCACCCACAGCGGATTGCGCGGCGGGGGATCGTCGCCGGCCCGTTCCGCGAGCGGCTTCACCGCCCGGTACACGGTCTCCGCCGCCTCCGGGTCGTCGAACACCGCCGTCGTCACGGCCGCCGGCACCATCCAGCCGTCCCGTCCCGGCTGCGCGTCGACCATCCGCAGCTCCAGGTGGCCGCGCGGCCGCACCGGCGGGAAGAGGGTCGTCATGTGGTAGCGCAGGTCGTCGACGTCGGCCGGACGGGGCCGCCCCGTGCGCAGCCACTCCCGGAAGGTCAGTCCCTCCGGCACCGCCCACGGCCCCTCGTCGGTCCGCACGCACAGCACCGGGGTGTCCAGGACGTGCGCCGCCCACTCGATCCGCGGGTCGCCGTCCGGCGCGGGCGCGGGCGCCCTCCGCGGCGCGAGCGTCCGCAGGGGGTCGAGATCCGTCCACAGGGCCTGCCGGGTCGAACGCCAGCCGGTGCGGCGCCCGCCGTGCACCGGGGAGTTCGCGAAGGCGGCCACGAGCACCGCGCCCAGGAGGTGGGCGAGCCGCCACCGCCGCCGGTAGTTCAGCGGACCCGGCCCGTCGACCCCGGCGTCGAGGCAGATCTGCACCGACGCCGACTCGCACATCATCGCCCGCCCGGCCGGTCCCGTCCGGTCGAGCGCGGCCTCCATCGCGTCGTACCGCGGCTCGTGGAGCACCCGGTCGCGCGCCGCCTGCCAGGGGTCCACCCCGTAACCGCTGAGCGCGAGGCCGAGCGGCCCGAGCGCGCCCCGCACCGCCCGCAGGTCGGCGGCGAGCGAGTCCAGGCACTCCATGAGGGATCCGGCGGGTCGCGAGCTGAGCTCGAGCTGACCGCCGGGTTCGAACGTCAGGACCGACACCAGGGGCAGGGCCCGTACGGTGTCGAGGGCCGCCGCGAGCCGCTGCGGCCGCACGGGCAGCCGGGGGTCGCGCAGCTCGTGGACCAGCCATTCCAGCTCCACCCCCACGGTGCGGGGCGGGCCGGTCTTGAAGCAGATACATCGCAGCAGTTCCTCCGCCTCCGCCTCGGTGAGAGGGGGGCCGCCACGCGGTATGCCGCTCGGCGACATCCGTGCACCTCCTGGTCCTCCGGGGGACCGGTCCCGGGACGGTCCGTCCCGTGGGCGCGGTCCCGGACGCGCCGGAAACAGGCTCCGGGGACGGCGCCCCCGGAGCATCACTGGTTCCACCTAAAGCCACCACCGGGCGGCGTGCAAGAGCGCCCCGGACGGGCCGTACGCGCTCCCCGTGCCTCCGTCCGTCCGGATTTCCCCGTCGTCACGGAAACATTCACCCTGGTCACGGACCGGCGAAAATCCGTTGCCCCGAAAGGGAGGAAACGATCATTCTGACGCCCATGAGCACACGACTGCGCGAGATCGCGCGGCGGACCGAGGAGATCGTCGCCGCGGGCCACTACCGCACCCGGGACGGCCGGACCGTCTCCGTCGCCGACGACCTGGCCGCCGCCCTGGCCGGAACCCGGCTCCACGGCCCCGGCCCCGTCGCCGTCACCCCCGACACCGACCGCACGCCCGTCCTGGAGGTCACCGGCGAGAGCAGCCTGGCCGCCGCCCGCCGGATGACCTCGGCCGACCCCGCCCGCCCGGTGGCCGTCCTGAACTTCGCCTCCGCCCGCAACCCCGGCGGCGGCTACCTCAACGGCGCCCAGGCCCAGGAGGAGGCGCTCTGCCGGTCCTCCGCCCTGTACGCCACCCTGCTGCGCGTCCCCGAGTACTACGACCACCACCGCGCCGACCGGGACCTCCTCTACTCCGACCGGGTCGTCCACTCGCCCCGGGTGCCGGTCTTCCGCGACGACCGGGGCGACCTGCTCGCCGAGCCCTTCACCGTCGGCTTCCTCACCTCGCCCGCCCCCAACGCGGGCGCCGTCCGCCGCGCCGCCCCCGAACGCGCCGGGCTGCTGCCCGCGGCCCTCGCCTCCCGCGCCGAACGGGTCCTGGAGACGGCCGCCGCGGCCGGATACCGGCGGCTCGTCCTCGGCGCCTGGGGCTGCGGGGTCTTCCGGAACGACCCGGAGCAGGTCGCCGGCGCGTTCAAGGCGCTGCTGACCGGCGACGGCCGGTTCGCCGGCCACTTCGAGGAGGTCGTCTTCGCGGTCCTGGACCGCGCCTCCGGCACGCCGACGCTCGCCGCCTTCGGCCGGGTCCTCGGCCCTGCGGCCTGATGTGCGGGCCCGGTGCCCGCGTGCCACGCTGAAGGGATGCGGACCGATGTCCGAAACCCGTCACGGGAGGCACGATCGTGGGCAAGAAACAGACCCGTGTGAACAAGGGGGCCCGCACCGGCGGCCACGAACACCGCACCGACGCGGCCGCGAAGGAGAAGGCCTCCCGGATCACCGCGAGGGAGACGCCGATCTCGGCGGTGGAGCACGGCCACCGCAAGGAACGCAGGTTCGGCCACAACTGACACGAGTCCGGCCGTGGCGGTCCGGCCACGACCGGACCGGTCCCGGCCACGGCCGAAGACCACGGCCGACGTCCCGGCCGCGACGGGACCGAAGGGCCCGACGCCACCAGGGCGCCGGGCCCGATCCGTACGCCCGGGATCTCCGGTCCGGCGCGTACCCGACCGGCACGGAGCCGGCCCCGCACCTGGAGTTCCGGGCCCGGCACGGAGCTGGCCCCGGCACGGAGCCGGCCCCGCACCGGAGTGCCGGGCCCGTCCCGCCCATGGAGACGCGGGCCCGGACCGCACCCGCGTCCTACTCCTCCCCGTCGCGGACCGTGACCTCCACCCGCTCCCGTACCGTCTCCGCCGTCCGGGGCGCCGGCGGCACCGCCCCGCCCAGCTCCTCCCGCGCCGCCGGGCTCATCGTGGCCAGCAGTTGCCGGGCCAGGCCGAGGCCGGTGCCGCCCATGGTCAGGGCCTTGGCGAACACGTCCGCCATGCCGTCGGCGCCGTTCAGGAGCACCATCTGGTCCACGTTCCCGAAGGCGGACGCGCCCGCGGAGACGATCTCCGGCCACTTCTCGGCCAACTGCTGGGCGACCACGGCCTCCTGGTTCTCCGCGAGCGCCGCCGCCCGCGCCTTGATCGCCTCCGCCTCCGCCAGACCCTTCGCGCGCGTGGCCTCGGCGACCGCGAGCCCCTTCGCGTGCTGGGCCGCCGCCTCCGCCTCGCCCGTGAGCCGGGTCGCCGCGGCCTTGGCCGCGCTCGCCAGCTCGGTCTCCTTCGCCTCGGCCTCGGCGGCCGAGATCCGGGCGTCGCGCTCGGCCTCCGCCAGCGTCCGGGTCTCGTACGCCGTCGCGTCGGCCGGCTTGCGCACCTCCGCCTGGAGCTGCTGCTCCTTGCGGTGGCCCTCCAGCTCGGCGACGCGCGTCTCCTGCACGACGACCTCCTGGCGCGAGGCCGCCTCGGCCAGCGGACCGGCCTGCCGGGCCCGGGCCGAGGCCTGGTCCCGCTCGGCCTGGTAGCCCGCCTGGAGGATCTCGCTGTCCCGGGTCGCCTCCGACATGCGCGCCGCGGCCTGCTGCTCCGCCTCGGTCGCCCGCCGGTTCGCCTCCGCCTGCGCGATCCGCGCGTCCCGCTGGACGGCGGCGGCGTGCGGCGCGGCCAGGTTCTTGATGTACCCGGTCGGGTCCTCGATCTCGTGGATCTGGAGCGAGTCGACGATCAGCCCGAGCTTCTCCATCTCCGTGCCACAGGCCGACCGCGCCTGCCCGGTCAGCTTCTCCCGGTCACGGATCATGTCCTCCACGGTCAACCCGCCGACGATGGCGCGGAGATGACCGGCGAAGACGATGTGCACCCGCTCGCTCATCAGCTTCTGCTGGTCGAGGAAGCGGCGGGCGGCGTTGGCGATCGACACGAAGTCGTCGCCGACCTTGAAGATCACCACCCCGCGCACCTTGAGCGGAATGCCCTGGTGGGTGACGCACTCGACGGACAGTTGCGTCTCGTTGAGGTCGAGCGAGAGCTTGCGCACCGCCTGCACCCCGGGCAGCACGAGCGTGCCGCGCCCGGTGACGATGCGGAACCCCATGCCCTCGCCGAGGCCCTCGTTCTTGTGGTTGGAACCGGAGATGATCAGCGCCTCGTTGGGTTCGGCGACGCGCCACATCATCTTGAAGACAGCGATCAGAACGGCGACGGCGCCGACGGCGACGGCCGCGATGATTCCGATGCCCATGGACAAGGTCCCCCTTCACCGGGGCCGAGCGGACCCGGTGAGGGGAGTGTGCGCCCGCGACGGGCGCGGCTCAACGCCCCGGTCAACCGTCGTACACGGCTGTGACGTAGACGGTACGCGGAGGGAGATGTTCCATGACGGTCACGACCGTTCCGATCTCGATCCGCTCCTTCGGCACGGCCGGATGGGCGAGGAAGTGCTCGGCGCCGCCCCGGATCCGGACGATCACCTCGCCGACGAGGCCGGGCCCGACGGTGCCGGTCACCCGGCCGAGCAGTCCCACCATCGAGGCCTCCGTCGACGCGTCGTCCATGACTGAACGGTACGTCAGATCCAGCCGTCCAGGGCGGTCATGAACCCGTCGAAGTCGTCCCGGTGGACGGTGTGCCCGGTCTTCGCCACCGTACGGACCTCGAAGCCGCGCTCCGCCAGCATCCGGGCGCTCCCGGGCGGGACGAGCAGGCTCGGGTCGGCGAGGGCCACGAGCGAGGGGACGACGGGCCGGGCCGGCCACAGGTCGGCGCCCACGAACGGCGTCAGGCCGTACGCCGTCCGCTCGTCCCACACCCGTACCGCCGCCCTCTCGTCGTCGACGTCCTCCTCCGCCCAGGCGGGGTTGAGCCCCCGGATCATCTCCCGGGTCAACCCCTTGCCCCGCACGAAGAGTTCGGGGCGGAAGCCGGTGGGGCCCGGCCTCAGGTGCCAGGCCGGGTCGCAGTACACCGCGCGGGCCGGACCGAGCCGCTCCACCGCCCGGGCGAGCACGAGCGCCCCGAGCGAGTGGCCGACGGCCAGGTCGACGCCGTCCGGCACGGTCTCCACGAGGTCGTCGGCGTAGTCCTCCGGCCGGTACTCCTCCGGGCCCGCGCCCCGCCCGCTCGCCCCGTGCCCCCGCAGGTCCACCGCGACCACCCGGTAACCGCGCTCCGCGAGCGCGGGCCCGACCCGGCGCCAGGTGCGGTGGTCGGCCATGATGCCGTGGACGAGCAGGGCCGTCCGGTCCCCGGACCCCCACGTGGTGGTGTGCAGACGCACGGCGTCGCCCCTCCGTCTCTCCTCGCGCCCGGCGGGCCCCGCCGGCGCGCCCGGTACCGACCACACAGTACGACCACGCGGAGGAGCGGCGGCACCGGCCCCGCAGCGGAACCGCCGTCCTCGCGGGTCGCCCGGCGCGAGCCCGGCCGAACGCTTAGCGTCGGTGCATGAACACAGTTCCGAAGCGATTCGAGATCCTGCTGGTGCCCGAGCACGTCCAGGACCGCCACGGCGCCTCCGTCGCGGACAGCGCCGTCCGCACGGCCGTCGTGGAGGCCACCGGACACCAGGGCGCGTCCGGCTACCCGATCTACGAGGGGCACGGCCTCAGGGCCGACATCGACCCCGAGACGGGCACGGTCGAGGCGCTCCTCGTCGACGGCCGGGAACTCGACTACGCCCTCACGCCCCTGGTCCGCCCCGCTCCCTGAACCCGTCTCCCTCCCCCCGAAGTGCCCCGGACCGCCCCCGTACGTCCCGGAACGGCCCGTTGACAGGGCGGTCCCGCGGGCAGAGACTCTGCGCGCCCGGTGGGACGAGAACCGTCCCACCGGGCGAACAGACGAACAGAGTCGTTCCGAAGGTCACGTGGGAGAGAACCGATGAGCATCCGCGACGTCTACATCGTCGACGCCGTCCGCACCCCGATCGGGAAGTTCGGGGGAGCCCTCTCCTCCGTGCGCCCCGACGACCTCGCGGCCCATGTCGTGCGGGCGCTCGTCGACCGCTCGCCCGCGCTCGACCCGGCCCGCGTCGACGACGTCTACTTCGGCGACGCCAACGGCGCGGGCGAGGACAACCGCGACGTGGCGCGCATGGCCGTCCTGCTCGCCGGGCTGCCCGTCACCGTCCCCGGCGTCACCGTCAACCGCCTCTGCGGCTCCGGCCTGGAGGCCGTGATCCAGGCGGCCCGCGCCGTCGCCCTCGGGGACGCCTCCGTGGCGATCGCCGGCGGCGTCGAGTCGATGTCCCGCGCGCCCTGGGTCCTCCAGAAGCCCGAGCGGGCCTTCCCCGCCGGCCACCAGCAGCTCCACTCCACGACGCTCGGCTGGCGCATGACGAACCCCCGGATGCCCGCCGAGTGGACGGCCTCCCTCGGCGAGGGCGCCGAGCTGATCGCCGACAAGCACGGCATCACCCGCGAGCGGCAGGACGCCTTCGCCCTCGCCAGCCACCGCAAGGCCGCCGAGGCCTGGGCCAAGGGCCTCTACGACGACGAGGTCGTGCCGTACCCGGACGCGGACCTGACCCGCGACGAGTCGATCCGGGACAACACCTCCACGGAGGCCCTCGCCCGGCTCAGGCCCTCCTTCCGCGCCGAGGGCGGCACCGTCACGGCGGGCAACTCCTCCCCGCTCAACGACGGCGCGGCCGCCCTGCTCCTCGTCGACGAGGAGGGACTGCGCGAGACCGGCCGCGAGCCGCTCGCCCGCATCCGCGCCTCCGCCGTCACCGGCATCGAGCCGCAGCTCTTCGGCCTCGGCCCGGTCGGGGCGGTCCGCCGGGCCCTGGACAAGGCGGGGCGCTCCTTCGCCGACCTGCGGACCTTCGAGCTCAACGAGGCCTTCGCGGCGCAGGCGCTCGGCTGCCTCGCCGAATGGCCGGAACTCGACCCGGAGATCGTCAACCCGCGCGGCGGGGCCGTCGCGATCGGCCACCCCCTCGGCGCCTCCGGCGCCCGCCTGGCCGGGGCCGTGGCGCACCAGCTCGCGGCGGCCGGCTCGGGCACGGGCCTCGCCGCGCTCTGCATCGGCGTCGGCCAGGGCCTCGCCCTGGTCCTGGAGCGCTGAGCCCGCGCGGACACGCCGGAGAGGGGTACGGGAGGACCTCCCGTACCCCTCTCGCGTCCCTGCGGCCCCTACTGCTGCGCGTTCCCCTGCGCCTGCGCGTCCGCGACGGACTTGCGGACCTCGTCCATGTCCAGCTTCCGCGCCTGGCCGATGAGGTCCTCCAGGGCGACCTCCGGCAGCGCGCCCGGCTGCGCGAACACGGCCACCTTGTCGCGCACGATCATCAGGGTCGGGATCGACTGGATCTCGAACGCCGCCGCCAGCTCCTGCTGCGCCTCGGTGTCCACCTTGGCGAAGACGAGGTCCTGGTGGCGCTCGGACGCCGCCTCGAAGACCGGGCCGAACTGACGGCAGGGACCGCACCACGAAGCCCAGAAATCGATCAGAACGAACTCGTTGTCGCTCACGATCTCGTCGAAGTTGTCCTTGGTGAGCTCTACGGTGCTCATGCTTCCTGCCTTTCGGGGGTCTCCTGGTGGTGTCCTCACGGTCCCCGGGGGACTCGCCGGGCACAACGGCGTATCGAGCCGCACTATTCCAGGCCCCTGCCCGCAGACTGGGATCATGACACATGTGGTGGAAGACGAGCAGGTCTACGACGTGGTGGTACTGGGTGCGGGACCGGTCGGCGAGAACGTCGCCGACCGGGTGCGGGCGGCCGGCCTGACCGCCGCGATCGTCGAGAGCGAACTGATCGGCGGCGAGTGCTCGTACTGGGCCTGCATGCCCAGCAAGGCGCTGCTCCGCCCCGGGATCGCCCGCTCCGACGCCCGTGCGCTCCCCGGGCTGCGCGAGGCGGCCGGCGGCCCCCTGGACGCGGCGGCGGTCCTCGCCCACCGGAACGAGGTCGTCGGCGACTGGAAGGACGACGGCCAGCTCGACTGGCTCGACTCCATCGGCGTCCGGGTCCTGCGCGGCCACGGCCGCCTCGCCGGACCGCGCCGGGTCGAGGTCGTGAGCCCCGAGGGCGGGCGCCACCTGCTCGCCGCCCGGCACGCGGTCGCGATCTGCACCGGCAGCCGCGCCGTCCTGCCCGAGCTGCCCGGTCTGCCCGGCGCACGGCCCTGGACCAGCCGCGAGGCGACCTCCGCCCAGCACGTGCCCGAGCGGCTCGTCGTGGTGGGCGGGGGAGTGGTGGGCGCGGAGATGGCCACCGCCTGGCAGGCCCTCGGCTCGAAGGTCACGATGCTCGTACGGGGCGGGGGCCTGCTGCCCCGCATGGAGCCCTTCGTCGGCGAGCACGTGGCCGAGGCCCTCCGGGAACGCGGCGCGGACATCCGCGACGCGACGGTCACCGCGGTGGTGCGGGACGGGGGCACCGGCCCGGTCACCGTGGTCCTGGAGGGCGGCGACCACGTCGAGGGCGACGAGGTGCTCTTCGCGACCGGCCGGGCCCCGCGCACCGAGGACGTCGGCCTGGAGACGGTCGGCCTGGAGCCCGGCTCCTGGCTGGAGGTCGACGACAGCCTCCGGGTCACCGGCACCGACTGGCTCTACGCCGTCGGGGACGTCAACCACCGCGCGCTCCTGACCCACCAGGGCAAGTACCAGGCCCGGATCGCGGGCGCGGCCATCGCCGCCCGCGCCGAGGGCGAGACGCTCCCGGACGCCGGGGACTGGGGCGCGCACGCGGCCACGGCCGACCACGCCGCCGTGCCGCAGGTGGTCTTCACCGACCCCGAGGCGGCCGCCGTCGGCCTGTCGCTCGCGGAGGCCGAGCGGGCCGGGCTGCGGGTCCGGGCCGTCGACCTCGACCTGCGCCAGGTCGCCGGGGCCGGCCTCTACGCGCCGGGCTACCGCGGCCACGCGCGGATGGTCGTGGACCTGGAGCGGGAGGTCGTCGTCGGCGCCTCCTTCGTCGGCCCGGGGATCGGCGAGCTCCTCCACTCGGCGACGGTCGCGGTCGTCGGCGAGGTCCCGATCGCCCGCCTGTGGCACGCCGTCCCCTCGTACCCGACCCTGAGCGAGGCGTGGCTGCGCCTCCTGGAGGCCTACCGGGGCTGAGGGCCCGTCCGGGGCCACCGGGGCCGGAGACCCGTCACCGGCCCCGCCGCCGGCCCCGTCACCGCTCGCCGGGAGCCTGCCGGGGGACCAGGGCGAGCGCCGCCGAGCGGGCCACCTCCAGGGCGCCCGCCGCCTCCTGGCCCAGGACCACCCGGGTGCTCAACCCGTCGAGCAGGGCGAGGAGTTCGGAGGCGCGGGCGGCGGTGTCCAGCGGGGCGAAGCGCCCCCGCGCCACGCCCGCCGCGAGCAGGGCCTCCAGGTCCTCCTGCCAGCCCCGGTCCAGCTCGACCTGCGCCTCGCGCAGCGCGTCGTTCCCGGCCGCGCGGGCCCAGAGCTCGATCCACAGCGTCCAGCGCGGGTCGCGGGGCCCGCGCGGCAGGTAGAGCCGCAGGAAGAGGTCCAGCTTGCGCTCGGCCGCGACCCGCCGCCCGAGCAGCGCGCGGCGCTCCTCGGCGAGCGCCGCCTCGCTCCACCGCAGGGCGGCGAGCAGCAGCAGGTCCTTGCTGCCGAAGTAGTACAGGATGTGGCCGCCGCTCGTGCCGAGCCGCTCCGCGAGCGCCGACATCGTGAGGGAGGCGAGGCCGTCCTCGGCGATCGCCGCCATGGCCTCCTCCAGCATCCGCTCCTGGGTGACGTGCCCGTCCCGCCGTCGTGCCGTGCCTGCCACCGCCGCCTGTCCCCGTCCCGCCGTCTTGCCGTTCGGCCGTCTTGCCGTGCCCGTCGTGTACGGAACCGACCCTAACGGGAATCGGTCGGGGTCTTGACGTGGCCGGAACCTTTCGCACATCTTGAATGCCGTTCTAAAACTTAGAACGGCATTCAAGACAGGAGTGCGGTGTGCTCGGACACGAGACGGCGACCGTGGCCACGGGGACCACGGGCCGCGACGAGGTGTTCCAGGTCGAGGAACACGGGATCGACCCCATACCCGACGCCGAACGGCACGGCAGCGCCAAGGACGTCTTCTGGCTCTGGTTCGGCTCGAACCTGACCTTCACCTACGTCATCAACGGCGCCCTCGCCGTCGCCTTCGGGCTCTCCTTCTGGCAGGCCACCGCCGTCGTCGTGCTCGGCGGCCTCTCCTTCCTCGCCATCGGCGCGGCCGGCCTCGGCGGCGTGCGCACCGGCACCGCCACGCTCGTCATCTCCCGCGCCGCCTTCGGCCGCCGCGGCAACTGGCCCGCCGGCCTCCTCAACTGGATCGTCAGCATCGGCTACACCGTCGTGAACACGGTGGTGGGCACCCTCGCCCTCGAAGCCTTCCTCGCCGACCTCGGCTGGAGCGGCGGGCACGCCTCCCGCGCCGCGGCCCTCGCCGTCACCCTCGCGCTGACCTTCGCCGTCGCCCTCTGGGGTCACGCCACCGTCCAGTTCGCCGAACGCTGGATGGCGTACGTCCTCGCCGTCGGCTTCGCCGTCCTGGTGGTCCTCGTCCTGCCCGGCGCCGACACCTCCGCCCCCGCCGCCGCGCCCGGCGCCGCGGGCTGGAGCCTCGCCTTCGTCGTCATGCTCGCGGGCCCCTTCTCGTACCTCCCGATGCCCGCCGACTACACCCGCTACCTGCCCCGCACGACCTCCCTCAAGGCCGTCACCCGCAGTGCCGCCCTCGGCGGCTTCCTCTCCTCCGTCGCCCTGGGGATCGCCGGAGTCGCCGCCGCGACCCAGGCCGACATGACCGACGCCGTCGCGGGCGCCGAGAGCCTGCTCCCCGGCTGGTTCCGGCCGCTCTTCCTCGCCCTGGTCCTCGGCGGCTCCGTCACCAACTCGATCATCACGCTCTACTCGTCGAGCCTGAACCTCCAGGTCCTCGGCATCCCCTGGAGCCGGGCCCGCGCCATCGTCATCAGCGCCGCCGTCACCGCCGCGGGATCCCTCGGCGCCCTCTTCCTCACCGACTTCACCACCTCGCTCCTCTCCTTCCTCTCCCTCCTGATCATCGTCTTCGCCCCCTGGGGCGGGGTCTTCCTCGCCGACATGGTGCTGCGCCGCTGCACCTACGACTCCGCCGGGCTGCACGCGGACGCCGGCGGCCCCTACTGGTACCGCTCCGGCTGGCACCCGGCCGGTCTCGCCGCCCTCCTCGCCGGCCTCGTCTTCTCCGCGCTCACCTGCGACTCCGAGCTGTGGACGGGACCCCTCGTCGCCCCGCTCGGCGGCGCGGACCTCACCCTGCTCGGCGCGGCCGTCTCCGCCCTGGTGTACGTGCTCCTCACCCGGGGGCGCGTCGCCCCGCACCGCCCCTGAGCACCCCCGAAGTCCTCTCCGCGAACCCCCTGAGAACCGCACCCCACCCCTCCCGCACGTCATGGAGCCACCCCGCATGAACAGCACCGCCCCCGCGTCCGCCCCCGCGCAGGCGACCGCCCCCGCCGACCTCGTCCTCACCGGCGCCCGGATCCACACCGTCGACCCCGACCTCCCCGAGGCCCGGGCCCTCGCCGTCCGCGCCGGGCGCATCGTCTGGATCGGCTCCGACGACGGGGCCGCCGCCTGGACCGGCCCCGGCACCCGGGTCCTCGACGCCGGCGGACGGCTCGTCCTGCCCGGCTTCGTCGACGCCCACAACCACGTCCGCCTCGGCTCCGACGACGCCTGCGTCCAACTCGCCGGCGCCCGCACCCTCGACGCGATCCACGAGCGGATCCGCACCTGGCACGCGGCCCACCCGGACGCCGAGTGGATCGAGGCCGAGGCCTTCGACTACTCGGCCGTGCCCGGCGGACGCATGCCCACCGCCGCCGACCTCGACCCGGCCACCGGCGACACCCCCGCCCTCGTCCTCAGCTACGACGTCCACACCGCCTGGCTGAACACCGCCGCGCTCAAGCGGCTCGGCGTCGACCGCGACCACACCGACCTGCCCTTCGGGCGGGCCGTCACCGACCCGGCGACCGGCGAACCCACCGGTTTCGTCAAGGACTTCGCGATCAAGGGCCTCTCCCGCGCCGGCCACCGCGCCCTGCGCGACCTCGGCCTCCCCTGGGCCTCGCCCGACCGCCAGTACGGACGGCTCGCCAAGAGCCTCGACGACGCCATCGGCTTCGGCATCACCACCGTCGTCGAACCGCAGAACTCCCTCGACGACCTCGCCCTCTTCGAGCGCGCCCGCGACGAGGGCCGGCTGCGCTCCCGGATCGTCGCCGCCCTCTTCCACCCGCGCGGCACCACCGAGGCGGACCTCGACGCCTTCGCGGCGGCGGCCGACGAGCACGACGACGACCGGCTGCGGGTCGGCCCGCTCAAGCTGTACATCGACGACGTCGTCGAGCCCCGCACCGCCGCCCTCCTGGAGCCGTACGCGGGCTGCTCCCACCACCGCGGCGACACCTTCTACCCGCCGGAGGAGTTCGCCGAGCTGCTCACCCGCCTCGACGCGCGCGGCTTCCAGTGCTTCGTGCACGCCACCGGCGACCGGGGCATCCGCACGGTCCTCGACGCCGTCGAACGAGCCCGCGCCGTCAACGGACCGCGCGACGCGCGCCACCAGGTCGTCCACGTCGAGTGCCTCGACCCCGACGACACCCCGCGCTTCGCCGCGCTCGGCGTCGTCGCCTGCATGCAGCCCCGGCACGCCGCCCCCGACATCGCGGGCCCCGGCCAGGACTGGGCCGAGAACGTCGGCCCCGACCGCTGGCACAAGGCCTGGCCGCTGCGCAGCCTGCACGAGGCCGGCGCGGTCCTCGCCCTCTCCAGCGACTGGAACGTCGCCGAGATGGACCCCATGGTCGGCATCCACGCCGCCGTCACCCGCCGCCCGCCCGGCGGCGGCGAGGCCTGGACGGCCGGCGAGACGATCGACGTCGCCACCGCCGTCGAGGGCTACACGATGGGCTCGGCGTACGCCAACTTCCTGGAGCACGAGCGCGGTTCCCTGACCGTGGGCAAGCTGGCCGACTTCGTCGTCCTCTCCCGCGACATCCTCCGCATCGCCCCCGAGGACATCCCGGGCACCGTCGCGGAGACGGTCGTGGTCGGCGGCGAGGTGGTCGTGGAGCGCCGCGCGGGGGAGTGACCGGGGCGCCGGGCGGGCGGCCCGCAGCCCCGGTACCCCGGTGCGGACCGCCCCCGGACCGGCGGGACCGGTCCGGGGGCGGCGGAAGGCCGGGGTCAGAGCCGGCCGAGGATCCTCCGCAGCTCGGCGACCTCGGCGGACTGGGTCCGTACGACGTCGTCGGCGAGCTTCCTCGCCGTGGGGTTGACGCCGTTCCGCCGCTCGTCCTCCGCCATGGCGACCGCGCCTTCGTGGTGGGCGATCATCAGCTCGGCGAAGGCGCGGTCGAACTCCTCGCCCTTGGCCCCGGCCAGGTCCTTCATGTCCTGCTCGGACATCATCCCGGCCATGCCGTGACCGGAGGCGTCACCGCCCCCGTGACCGCTTCCGTGGCCGGCGGGCCCGGGTCGGCCCCAGCCGGCGAGCCAGGCCCGCATCGTCCGGATCTCCGGATCCTGGGCGCGCTCGATCGCGGCGGCCAGCTTCTTGACGCCGGCGTTCTCGGCCCGCCCGTCGGCGAGCTCCGCCATCTCCAGGGCCTGCTCGTGGTGGGGGATCATCCTCTGCGCGAACAGGACGTCCGCGTCGTTGAAGGGCCCCGGAGCGGGCGCCTGCGAGGCGGCGGACCCGGGCGCGGCGGCGGTGGCGGACGGGGAGGAGGACGCCGGCGGGGCGGTGCCGTCCGCGCCGCAGGCGGTGAGCAGGAGCCCGGTGGCGGCGACGGCGCCGACGAGGGCGGCCGTCCGGGTGGCGCGGTGGGTGAGGACACGCATGTGCATGGAAGTGGTACCTCGTGTGCTGTTCGTACGGGCTCGTGCGGTCCCGTACGGGCGGAAAAGGGCAGGCCGAAGGGGCTCACGGGCGGCATGGAGCACCCGTGAGGGAGGACGGCCGGCCTATGTCCGCAGGACGGACAGCCGGGTGAGGTCGGGAGGACGGCGGGGCGGGGCGTGCGGCGCCCGCGCGTGCGCGAGGCGTGCCAGGAAGGGGACGAGCCGCTCGGGGCCGCGTCCCAGCGCGGCCAGGACGAGCCGCGCCAGCAGCCAGACGCCGAGGACGGCCACGCACAGGGTGCTCATGTCCGTCGCCGGGCCGGGATGGTGACCGGCGTCGGAACTCCCGCCGCCGTGCGCGGGGGAGGCGGTGGCGGCGGCCGCGTGCGCGCCGCCGCCGGAGCCCTCGGGGTGGCCCACGGTGTGCATCAGGAACACGCCGAGCGCGAGCACGACGACGAGCAGGAGGTGCGCCGCGGCACCTCCCGCTCGTCGACGGCGTTCCGCCCGATGTGTCCGCACGGTCAGGACCTCCCGGCCGCCGAATATACCGTGCGGGGGTATCAAGAACGCGTCAGGACGCGGTGTCGCCCGTCATCGCGGCGGCCATCCGCAGGTGCGGCGCGGCCTCCTCCGGGCGCCCCTGCCGCTCCAGCGCGCGGCCGAGCATCAGCCGGGCGTAGTGCTCGACCGGGTCGCGCTCCAGGATCGCGCGCAGCTCGGTCTCGGCCCGGGAGAGCTGGGCGGAGTGGTAGTACGCCCGCGCGAGGAGGAGCCGCTGGGCCGTCTGCTCCGGGTGCTCGGCGACGAGGCCGCGCAGGATGCGGACGGCGGTCCCGTACTCCTTCGCGTCGAAGAACAGCCGCGCCCGGTCCCAGCGCTCCCCGGCCGTGCCGAACTCGTAGTACGTCTCGCTCACTCGCTCTTCCTTTCCGGAGCTCCGGGTCCGCCCGGTGAGGACGGTCGACCGGATCAACAACCCGAAATGGTTGAACATTCCACTACGCCTTCCCGGTGCCTCCCCGGCTTCTCGCGCCCCCGCCGGAGCGTCACGCCCCGCGGCCCCCGGACGCGCATAGGTTGGGCGCCATGAGCAATCTCGAACGCCAGGCCACGCCGACCGTCTGCGGCGGACGCGGCTTCGTCGTCGCCGAGCCGGTACGGGAACTCCTCAGCCCCCGCCACGTCCGGCTCGGCGAATCGACCGGGGTCCGCCGGCTGCTCCCGAACCTGGGCCGCCGGATGGTCGGCGCCTGGGTCTTCGTCGACCACTACGGCCCCGACGACATCGCCGACGAGCCCGGCATGCAGGTCCCGCCCCACCCCCACATGGGGCTCCAGACCGTCAGTTGGCTCCACGAGGGCGAGGTGCTGCACCGCGACTCCACCGGCAGCCTTCAGACCATCCGCCCGCGCGAGCTGGGCCTGATGACCTCCGGCCGGGCGATCTCCCACTCCGAGGAGAGCCCCCGGCCGCACGCCCGCCTCCTGCACGGCGCCCAGTTGTGGGTCGCCCTCCCCGACGCCCACCGGCACGTGGAGCCCCGCTTCGAGCACCACGCCGACCTGCCCCGCGCCACCGCCCCCGGCCTCACGGCCACGGTGATCCTGGGCTCCCTCGACGGGGCCGCCTCGCCGGGCACCGCGTACACCCCGATCGTCGGCGCCGACCTCGCCCTCACGGCCGGTACCGAGGCGAACCTCCCGCTGGAACCCGACTTCGAGTACGCCGTCCTCGCCATGTCCGGCGAGGCCCGCGTCGACGGCGTGCCCGTCCTGCCCGGTTCGATGCTCTACCTCGGCTGCGGCCGCACCGAACTCCCCCTCCATGCCCTCTCGGACGCGGGCCTGATGCTCCTCGGCGGCGAGCCCTTCGCCGAGGAGATCGTCATGTGGTGGAACTTCGTCGGCCGCTCCGGTGAGGAGGTCGCACAGGCGCGAAACGACTGGGAGCAGGGCTCGCGGTTCGGCGAGGTGCACGGCTACGACGGCGCCCGTCTCGCAGCCCCGGCACTGCCCACCGTCCCGCTGAAGCCGCGTGGACGAGTGCGCTGACCCGGGAAACCCATGGTCGGGTCGGCCCGTGCACCGCCTCGGCGAGATCTCCGGCCATGGGGTCGAGCGCGTGGTCGGCGCCGAAGAGGAGGGCGCGCTCGCGGGCGGAGGGCAGCGGGTCGACGGTGACCGTGTTCGTGACCGACCGCCGGCGGCGGTCGGGTGGTCGCGCAGGTCGCGTGGGCCGTGGGTCTTCCTGGCCGCAGGGACCGACGAGCGGCCGGGCGCGGTCGGCTTACCGGCACCTGATGCCGGGGAACATCGCCGAGGCCGCCCGCATTCCGGATGCCGGCCTCTGGGAAGCGGTCCGACCCGTCTGATCGACCTGCGGTGGCGCACATGGACGTGGACCGTCCTTCAGCGGCGATCAACCAGCGATCGCCGGCGCAGGTCACCTCGGTGCCGGTCACGGACGCCGGAGACCTCGCCTTCTGCCCCCCGCGTGTCCCGGACGCCGAGGAGCCGGCGTGATGCCGGAGCCGCAGGCGTGGGATTGGGCCGACCGGAGGCATGCACGCGCATGAGCGCGGCGCGGAGGGGAACCTGTGGTCGAGGCACCCGCGGCAGAGTTCCACGACCAGGAGCGGAGACGAGCGATGGCCACCACGGCGGACGAGGCGCGGGTCGGTGTCGTGCACCCGGCGAGCATCCGGCTGCCGGGCATCGTGCTCGGAGTGGGGATGGGCGGCTTCGTCGACGGCATCCTGCTCCACCAGCTCCTGCAGTGGCACCACATGCTCTCCAGCACCAACGAAGACCACATCGGGGTGAAGTACTACAACCCCCACACCGTCTCAGGCCTGGAAATGAACACCCTCTGGGACGGCGTCTTTCACACCGTGTGCTGGCTGGCGGTCCTCCTCGGCCTGGCCGTCCTGTACGCGCGGGTCACTCACCACCGACTGCGGGTGTGGACCTCCCGGGTGCTGTGGGGGTGGATGCTGGTCGGCTGGGGGCTGTTCAACCTCGTCGAGGGCGTCCTGGACCACCATGTCCTCGGCATCCACCACGTCTACGCCGGGGACGGCCAGGTCTGGTGGGACATCGGCTTCCTCGTCCTGGGCGCCCTGCTCGTCGCCGGCGGCTACCTGCTGCAGCGCGGCGGCCGGCCCCTCGACCCCCACGCCCCCGCCGTGCGTGAAGGCGGGCGGGCCTGATGGGCCACCACGTGCACGAGTACGGGCACGACGCGGGCAGCAGCCTCCTGGAGTGGCTGCTGCCCGCGCTCGTCCTGCCGGCTGCCGCCGGTGCCTATCTGCTGCTGGTTCGCCGGGCTCACCGTCGTCATCCGGTCCTGGGCTGGAGCCGGTGGCGGACCGGGTGCTTCCTGGGCGGGGTCTTCCTGCTGGGTGTGGCGTTGCTGCCTCCCGTTGCGTCCTTCGCTCACGAGGACTTCCGCGGGCACATGGTCCAGCACATGCTGATCGGCATGTACGCGCCGCTCGCGCTGGTCCTGGCCGCCCCGGTCACGCTCCTGCTGCGCACCCTGCCCGTAGCCCGGGGGCGGCAGATGACCTCCCTGCTCCACAGCCCGCCCGCCTGCTCGCCCACCCGGCGGTCGCGCTGGCGCTGTCGACGGGCAGCCTCGCCGTCCTCTACTTCACTCCCCTCTACCACACGACCACGGGAGATCCGGCGGCGCACCGGCTGCTGCACGCGCACTTCCTGCTGTCCGGGTGCCTGTTCGCCCACGCCATCGCCGGCCCCGACCCGGCCCCCGCCCGGCCCGGTGTGCGCGCACGGCTGGTCTACCTCGGTGTCGCGATCGCCGCGCACGCGGTGATCGCCCAGATGATGTACGGCGGATTCTGGATCGATGTCCACGCGCCGATCAGCCAGGTGCGGGGCGGCGCGGAGATCATGTACTACGGCGGTGACATCGCCGAACTGCTGCTGGCCGCCGCGCTGGTCGCCACCTGGCGTCCGGCGCCCCGGCGCGCGTCGGGCCGGGCGTCGGCCGCGCCCCGGGGGACATCGCTGACCGCCTGACCCTCCGCGCGGGCCGTCCCCTCCACGGCCTCCGGGTCCGTCCCCTCCGTGCCGTGAGCGCGCTGCGGTGGAGGCCGTGTCCTCGGGCGCCGCATCCGGCGGCCGTGGTCGTTCCCCGAAGTCGGCGACCGCGTCCAGACCGGCCGGACGCCGGGCACGGTCAGGGACGGGTCGGCTCCCGCTCGGGCAGTCGCGCGCGGAGCGTGGCGGCGAAGTCCTCGGCGCGGGCGAGCCGGACCCGCAGCCTCTCCACCTGCTCCGCCGCGGCCCGCTCGTACGCGCGTACACGCCCCAGGAGCACCTCGTACTCGTCCGGGCCGAACTCGTCGCCGCTGTCGAGCCGGTCGGTGGTGTCCAGCAGCTCGCGCATCTGGTCCAGGGCGAAGCCGAGGGGCTTCATGCGGCGGATGACCAGGAGGCGGGCGACGTCGGTCTCGGTGTAGAGGCGGAAGCCGCCCCGGGAGCGGGCCGAGGGGGTGACGAGACCGGTCTCCTCGTAATGGCGGATGGTGCGCAGGGACAGCTCGGTGCGCGCGGCGACCTCGCCGATCTGCATGTGCTTGCCGTCCACGTCCCTGCTCCAGCCCCTCGCGTCATGAGCGTCGCCCCGCCGGGCCCGCGATGCCTACTCTAACGTCAGGGTAGAGTTGCCCGTGGCGGGAGCGGTGCATCGCTGCCCCTCGCCGTGGTGCCGGGGCCGTCGCCGCCACCCGGCGAAGATCCGATTCTTGTCCTTGCGGGAGAGACGCGTGCGCGAGCCCATGACGCCCGGCGCCGCCTGTCCGCCGTGACGCTTCGTCCCCGGACGTGAGCCCCGGCGCCTTCGTGTCCGCCCGCTCCGTTCCGTCAGGTCCTCCGGCTCGTGCCGACGGGGCCGTCCGCGAGGTGCCGACCCGGCCCCTCCGCGTCTTCCCGCACGTCCCCGCCGCCCGTGAGACGGGGCGTGCCCGAGTACGACAGGTTCCCTTCCCCTTGTCCTCCGCCACCACCGCAGTGTCCCCGGCCGCGCGCACGCGCGGCTTGAAGCCCGACTGGATCTCCGACCCGAAGGTCTGGCGCACCGAGGTGCTGGCCGGCCTGGTCGTCGCGCTCGCGCTGATCCCCGAGGCCATCTCGTTCTCGATCATCGCCGGCGTCGACCCGGCGCTCGGTCTGTTCGCCTCCTTCACCATGGCCGTGACGATCTCGATCGTCGGCGGCCGACGGGCGATGATCTCCGCCGCGACCGGAGCGGTCGCGCTGGTGATCGCTCCGCTGAACCGGGAGCACGGTCTGGGCCACCTGATCGCCGCCGTCATTCTCGCCGGCGTCTTCCAGATCGTCCTGGGCGCGCTCGGGGTGGCGAAGCTGATGCGGTTCGTCCCCCGCTCGGTGATGGTCGGCTTCGTCAACTCGCTGGCGATCCTGATCTTCATGGCACAGCTCCCCGAGATGCGGGACGTGCCCTGGGCCGTCTACCCGTTGATCGTCGCCGGACTGGCGCTGCTGGTGTTCTTCCCGAAGGTCACCAAGGTGGTCCCCGCCCCACTGGTCTCCATCGTCGTCCTGACCGTCGTCACGGTCGCCGCCGGGATCGCGGTACCGACCGTGGGTGACAAGGGGGACCTGCCGTCCTCCCTGCCCGTGCCGGGCCTGCCGGACGTGCCGTTCACCCTCGACACCCTGGCGACGATCGCGCCGTACGCGCTCGCGATGGCGCTGGTCGGCCTGATGGAGTCGCTCATGACCGCGAAGCTGGTCGACGAGATCACCGACACCCACTCCTCCAAGACGCGCGAGTCCGTCGGCCAGGGCATCGCCAACATCGTCACCGGCTTCTTCGGCGGCATGGGCGGCTGCGCCATGATCGGCCAGACGATGATCAACGTGAAGGTCTCCGGCGCCCGCACCCGCCTGTCGACCTTCCTGGCCGGCGCGTTCCTCATGGTGCTGTGCGTCGCCTTCGGACCGGTCGTCTCCGACATCCCGATGGCCGCCCTCGTCGCCGTCATGGTCATGGTCTCCTTCGCGACGTTCGACTGGCACTCGATCGCCCCCAAGACCCTCAAGCGCATGCCCGCCGGTGAGATCGCCGTCATGGCCGTCACCGTCGCGGCCGTCGTGACGACCCACAACCTCGCCGTCGGCGTCGTCGTCGGCTCGATCACCGCCATGGTCGTCTTCGCCAAGCGCGTCGCCCATCTCGCCGACGTCACCAGGAGCACCGATCCGGACGGCACCGGAGTCCTCTACACCGTGACGGGGGAGCTCTTCTTCGCCTCCTCCAACGACCTCGTCGGCCGGTTCGACTACGCCGGCGACCCGGAGAAGGTCGTCGTCGACCTGTCCGCCGCCCACATCTGGGACGCCTCCTCCGTCGCCGCCCTCGACGCGATCGAGACCAAGTACGCCCGGCGCGGCAAGACCGTCGAGATCACCGGACTCAACACCCCCAGCGCCGACCTCCACGGCAGGCTCACCGGCGAACTCGCCGCCGGTCACTGAGCACCGGACCGGTCCGGTCGTCACCGGCCGCGTGCCGCGACGTCACCGCTCCGGGCCCGGCGGCGACGCCGACCAGCACCGTGACGACGTACAGAAGGAACGACAGGACACGGGGTGGTGGAGCGGCGAGGAGGGCCGCCCCCATGACGGAACCCTTACGGCACGGCGCGGAAGCTCCCGCCGCACGGCGATCGCCCCCTAACGTCGTCGCATGCGCGTACTCGTCACCGGAGGAGCCGGGTTCATCGGCTCGCACATCGTCACCGCACTGCTCTCGGCGGGCCACGAGCCCGTCGTCCTGGACGCGCTGCTGCCCGGCGCGCACCCCGCCGCCCCGGACCCCTCGCCCGTGGAGTTCCTGCACGCCGACGTGAGGGACCCGCGGGCGGTGCGGTCCGCCCTTGACGGGGTGCGGGCGGTCTGCCACCAGGCCGCCATGGTCGGCCTGGGCAAGGACTTCGCCGACGCGCCGGACTACGTCGGCTGCAACGACCTGGGGACCGCGGTCCTGCTCGCGGCGATGGCGGAGAGCGGCGTGCGCCACCTCGTCCTCGCCGGTTCCATGGTCGTGTACGGGGAGGGGCGGTACGACTGCCCCCACCACGGTCCCGTACGGCCGGGGCCCCGGCGCGCCGAGGACCTGGCGGCGGGACGCTTCGAGCCCCGGTGCCCCGCGTGCGGTGCCGAACTCGCCCCGGGACTCGTCCGGGAGGACGCGCCGGCCGACCCCCGGAACGTGTACGCGGCGACGAAGCTGGCCCAGGAGCACCTGGCGGCGTCCTGGGCCCGCTCGGTGGACGGGACGGCGGTCTCGTTGCGCTACCACAACGTGTACGGGCCGGGCATGCCCCGGGACACCCCCTACGCGGGAGTGGCGTCCCTGTTCCGCTCGGCCCTCGCGCGCGGCGAGGCACCCCGTGTCTTCGAGGACGGCGGACAGCGCCGGGACTTCGTCCACGTGCGGGACGTCGCGGCCGCCGACGTACTGGCGCTGGAAGCCGCCGACGACCTGCCGACGGGGGCGCTCACCCCGTACAACGCCGGCAGCGGGGAGCCGCACACGGTGGGGGAGATGGCCGCCGCCCTGGCCCGCGCCCACGGCGGCCCGGAACCGGTGGTGACGGGGGAGTTCCGGCTCGGGGACGTCCGGCACGTCACGGCCGACTCGGCCCGGCTGCGGCACGACCTCGGCTGGCGGCCGGAGGTCGGCTTCGCCGAGGGGATGACGGAGTTCGCCCGCGCCGGACAGCGGGCCTCCGCCGCCGTGGGCTGAACGGGGCGCTCAGCCCGCGGCGGCCGGGAGGGTGACCTCGAAACGGCACCCTCCGGGGACGTTGCGCACCTCCGCGCTGCCCGCGTGGGCCTCGACGATGCCCCGCACGATCGCCAGCCCCAGGCCCGCGCCGGCGGGCGGGGTGCGCGCCTCGGTACCCCGCCAGCCGGTGTCGAAGACCCGGGGCAGGTCCTCGTCCCGGATGCCCCCGCAGCCGTCGGTGACGGACAGGACGACGGTGTCCGCGCGCCGCTCGGCGGCCACCGCCACCGTGCCGTCGGGCGGGGTGTGGCGGATGGCGTTGACGAGGAGGTTGGCCAGGACACGGGTCATCTCCTTGCCGTCCACCTCGACGGGCACCGCCTGGACCGCCTCTCCCGACAGGCGCACGCCGTGCTCGCGGGCGAGCGGGTCGGCGCCGCCGAGCGCGTCGCCGACCAGGTCGTGGACGGACAGGCGGCTCGGGGCGAGGGCGAGCGCGCCCGCGTGGATGCGGGAGAGCTCGAAGAGGTCGGCGACCATGGCGGTGAGGCGTTCGACCTCGGTGCGGATCTGCCGGTGGTAGCGGGCGGGATCGGCCGCCACGCCGTCCTCCAGCGCCTCGGCCATGGCCCGCAGGCCGGCGAGCGGGGTGCGCAGATCGTGGGAGATCCAGGCGACCAGCTCCCGCCGGGACGCCTCCAGGGCGCGCTCGCGCCGACGGGACTCGTCCAGCTTGGCGCTCGTCGCGGCCAGTTCGACGGTGAGGGCGGCGAGTTCGGCGGTGGCGGCACCGCCGGGGGCGGAGAAGCTCCCTCCGTCGCCGAAGTCCCGCGCCGCCTTCGTCAGGGCGTGGCTGCGGGCCACCACCCACCGCCCGAGGAGGAGCGCGACGGCCAGTGAGACGAGGGCGGCCATGGCGGCGACGACGGTCACGACCCACAGGTCGTGGGCGGACAGGAACATCGCTCGGGCGACGGCCAGCGTGCCGGCGAGCATCGCCGTCACCGTGACGGCGGCGACCACGGTCAGGGAGACCGCGACCGAGCGGTGGCGCACGAGCCGGAGGAGCGCCGCGCCCGCGAGCCCGGCGCAGCCGGCCCCCGCGAACGCGAAGAGGGCGATGAGCAGGACGTCCTTCACGCCGCCTCCCCCTCCTGCTCCGGTTCGAAGCTGTAACCGACGCCCCACACGGTCCGGACGAACCGGGGCCGGGCAGGATCGTCCTCGATCTTGGCGCGGAGACGGCGCACGTGGACCGTGACGGTGGACAGGTCGCCGAAGTCCCAGCCCCACACCTCCCGCATCAGCTCCTCCCTGCTGTGCACCGCGCGCGGGCGGCCCAGGAAGTACGCGAGCAGGTCGAACTCCCTCAGGGTGAGGGAGAGCTCCCGCCCCGCCCGGGTGGCGCGGCGGGTCGCGGGATCCACGGTGATGTCCCCGGCGCGGAGCACGGGGCCCGTCTCCGCCGGGGAGGCGGCCCTACGCGTCCGCCGCAGCACGGACTCGACCCGCAGCACCAGTTCGCGCGGGCTGAACGGCTTGGTGACGTAGTCGTCCGCGCCCACCTCCAGGCCGGTGATCCGGTCGTCCTCGTCGCCGCGGGCCGTCAGCATGATCACCGGCACGGGCCGGTGGGCCCGCAGCCGCCGGCACACCTCCAGGCCGTCCAGGCCGGGCAGCATCAGGTCGAGCACGACCAGGTCGGGCCACCGCCGCTCCGCCCGCAGCAGCGCGTCGGGGCCGTCGGCGGCGTGCTCGACGGAGCACCCCGCCCGCTCCAGGTAACTGCCGACCACCTCGGCCACGGTGGGGTCGTCGTCCACCACCAGGATCCGGGCGGGTGCGGTCGGGGCGTCGTGCTCGCTCATGGCGCCCACCCTCGCACCCGCGCACCGCCGACGGCCACGCCCACCCGGGGGTACACGGACCGACGTCCGCGTTTCGTAAGGAGTGAAAGGGCCTGGAGGCCGTCCGCGGTTCCTACGGTGAGACCTGTGACACCCATGACCGCAGATGTCGTCCTGCCCTGCCTCGACGAAGCCGAGGCCCTCCCCTGGGTCCTGTCCCGGATTCCCGCCGGGTGGCGGGCCGTCGTCGTCGACAACGGCTCCACCGACGGCTCGGCCGCGCTGGCCGCCGACCTCGGGGCCACCGTCGTGCACGAGTCCCAGCGCGGGTTCGGCGCCGCCTGCCAGGCCGGGCTGCTCGCCGCCGAAGCCGAGTTCGTGTGCTTCTGCGACTGCGACGCCTCCCTCGATCCCGCCCTGCTGCCCGGCCTCGTCCGCTCCGTGGCCGACGGCTCCGCCGACCTGCTCCTCGGCCGCCGCCGCCCCACCGCGCGCGGCGCCTGGCCCGCCCACGCCAGGGCGGGGAACACCGCCCTGTCCTGGTTGCTGAAACGCCGCACCGGACTGCGGCTGCGCGACCTCGGACCGATGCGCACGGCCCGTCGCGAAGCCCTCCTGGAGCTGGACCTCTCGGACCGGCGCAGCGGCTACCCGCTGGAGATGGTGGTGCGGGCCGCCGACGCGGGCTGGCGCGTGCGCGAGGTGGACGTGCCCTACCTGCCCCGGGCGGGCCGCTCGAAGGTCACCGGCACCTGGAAGGGCACCTGGCAGGCCGTGAACGACATGAGGCGCGTGCTCGACGCGCCCGTCGCCGTCGGAGGTGTCCGCCCGTGACCACCCTCCTGGTCATCGCGAAGCAGCCGCTGCCCGGCCGAGTGAAGACGCGGCTCACGCCTCCGTTCACTCCGGAGCAGGCGGCCTCCCTCGCCGAGGCGGCCCTCGCGGACACGCTCGCCACCGCGGCGCGCGTCCCGGCGGACCGGCACGTCCTCGTGCTCGACGGCGCGCCGGGACCGTGGCTGCCGCCCGGCTTCCACGTCGTCCCCCAGACGGCGGGCGGACTCGACGTCCGGCTCGCCGCCGCGTTCGCCGCCTGCGACGGTCCGGCGCTCCTCATCGGCATGGACACCCCGCAGCTCACCCCGGAGCTCCTCGCCCCCGCCCTGTGCCGGGACGCCCACGACGCCTGGTTCGGCCCCGCCGCCGACGGGGGCTTCTGGGCCCTCGGCCTCGCCGCTCCCGATCCCGCCCTCCTGCTCGGCGTCCCGATGTCCCGCCCCGACACCGGAGCCGTGCAGTACGCACGGCTGCGGGCGGCCGGACTGAGCGTCGGCCTCCTGCCCGTCCTGCGCGACGTGGACACCGCGCGGGACGCCCGGCACGTCGCGGCCGGGGCGCCGGGCACCCGCTTCGCGGCCCGGCACGCCCGCCTGACCGCTTCGACGGCGGGGGCGGTCTCGTGACCACGACGGCCTGGCGCTCCGATCCGTACACCGACGCCCTGCGCACCGGACGGGGACCGCTGTTCCTGCGGCGGGACGACGGCTGGCTGCTGCCCCTGGAGGTCGAGCGCTGGTGCGAGGCGCCGGACGCCGCGGACCGGTCCGTCCTGGAACGCTGTGGCCACCGGGTCCTCGACATCGGCTGCGGTCCCGGGCGGCTCGTCGCCGCCCTCGCCGCCGACGGACGCCGGGCCCTGGGCATCGACGTCAGCCCGGAGGCGGTGTCCCGTACGGAGAAGGTCGGCGGCACGGCCCTGTGCAGGTCGGTCTTCGAACCGCTGCCCGAGGAGGGCCGCTGGGACACGGCCCTGCTCATCGACGGGAACATCGGGATCGGAGGCGATCCGGTCCGTCTGCTGCGGCGGCTGCGCCGGATCGTCTCCCGCACCGGCCGTGTCCTCGCCGAGTGCGCGCCGGTCGACGTCGACGAGCGCTGCGAGGTGCGGGTCGACGACGGCCGCGGCGGCCGGGGAGAGCCGTTCCCCTGGGCCCGGGTGGGCGTTCGGGCCCTCTCCGCCCGGGCGGAGAGGGCCGGTTGGGTCGTGACCGAGAGCTGGACGGCCGCGGGGCGCGCCTTCCTGTCCCTCGTTCCTCAGCCGTCCGTACCGGTCCGCCGCTGAGACCGCTGCCGCCACAGGCGCACGAGGCGCAGCAGTACCGCTCCCACGGCCACGGCCGCCAGCACGATCACAAGGTTGCGCCCGTAGGGGAGCGGCAGCGCCGACGGGTTGGGCGGCGGACCGGGCCGCAGGAGGAGCGGCAGCGTCACCAGGACCACGCTGCCGGCGATCACCAGCGCCCCGCGCCACAACCCCCGTTCGGACCGTCCGGCGATCAGCAGGCCGACGGCCAGGACCAGTGGGGCGAGGAGACCGTCGTGGACGACGAGGGCTCCGGCCAGCCACACCAGTACGTCGCCGGAAGCCGGTTCGGCGGCCACCAGCCGGGCCCCCAGGACGATCAGGCCGACGCCGAGACCGCCGACCGCGTAACGCAGCACCCGATACGGGTTCACAGCACCTCCAGGCGGTGCACCCACTTGGTCTGCAGGACCCCGGGCCGGTTGGGCGCGATGATCCGGGCGGGGAAGCCGTGGTCGAGGGAGAGGCGCTGCCCGTTGAGCGCGAGGGCGAGGAGGGTGAGCGGATCGTCCGCGTACTCCGCGCCCATCTCCATCACCCGGTAGGCGCCCCGCGCCTCCAGGGAGGTCACCCGCAGGGCGTTCCGGCCCGGCCGCCCGCCGGCCCTCTCCAGCAGGTCCCGCACCCGTACCCCCTCCCACTCCGCGTCGACGCTCCAGCCCTCGACGCAGGCGATCGGCAGCCGGGCCCGCGCGGAAGGCATCGCCCGCAGCTCGTCGAGGCCGAGGGCGTACGGCAGGGGGCCGACCACTTCCAGACGCCACCGTCCCAGGCCGTCGGCCGCGACGCCCGCCGCTGCGGCGGTCCGGTTGACCGGCAGCCCCTGGGGCCCGTGGTCGGGACTGCGGGGCGCGAGCAGGTCGAACGCCTTCAGGGGAGTGACGGACTGGCCGACCGTCGTCAGCGTCACCACACCGACCGCCCCGCCCACGGCGAGGAGCAGCGAACGCCGGTCGGTGACGTCCCCGGCCGGCAACGCCCGCGTCCCCTCGGAGCGTCTGCCCCAATGGGCCCCGATCCCGGGCGCCTTGACGGCGACGTGCAGCAGGATCGAGCCGGTCACGACCCAGGCGACGGCGAAGTGCACCGGCACGAAGGAGAACGACCACGGGTACCACTCGACGATGTTGAGCAGCCCCGTCACCACCTGGAAGACGGCGGTCGCCACCAGGACGGCGATCGACAGGCGCTCCAGAGCATGCCGTACGGACCGGACCGGCGGCCACGTGAACAGACGCGGGTACACCGCCCAGAGCTTCACCGGGAGCAGCACGAGCGCGGCGATGCCACTGGCCACGTGCAGACCCTGGGTGAGCCGGTAGCCCCACACCGGCCGGGCGGGAAGGCGGTCGGCGAGCCATCCCGGCGGATGCTGGAGGTAGTGGCTGACGAGACCGGTCAGCAGGCAGACGCCGAAGGCGGCGCCGAGCCACCGGCCGACGGCCGTCGCCGTCCTGGCGTCGTGCAGCCGGCCGTTGAAGGACGGCGGCCGCAGCGCGGACGGCGCCCGGCTCGGAGGTCTGGGCACGCGGAAGGTCATGCGGTCCATGACACATCCACGAGGAGCCGTACGGACGATTCGACACCTTACGGAACTCGAACGTCCCGCCGGGTCGACTCCCCACCGGCCCCGCGCGCTGTCAGGCTGCGTGGGTGATCCGCCACCGTCCCGCCGCCGTCGCCGCCCTGCTGCTCGCGGCCCTGACCGCCCTCCTCGTCGTCCTCCTGCACGGGAACGCGCGCGGCGCCGGTCTCCTCGCCGGTTACGCGGGGGCGTGGGCGCTGTTCGCGGCGGCGGTCGCCGTCCTGCGCCGGGTCCCCGGCCGCTCGGTCGTCCCCCTCCTCGTCGCCGGGGCGATCGCGGTCACCGCCACCGGCCTGACGGCGGCACCGGCCACGAGCACCGACTCCTACCGGTACGCGTGGGACGGGCGGGTACAGGCGTCCGGAGTCTCCCCGTACGACCACGCGCCGGACGACCCGGCACTCGCCGGGCTGCGCGACGGGTGGCTCTTCCCCGACGCCGCGACCTGCGCGCGGAACGAGACCGACCTCGCCCCGCTCGGCGACGGCCGGTGCACCCGCATCAACCGGCCCGCGGTCCACACCGTCTACCCCCCGACCGCCGAGGTCTGGTTCCTGCTGGTCCACGCCCTGTCACCGGACGGCGTCCGCCACAAGGCCCTCCAGACCGCCGCCGCCCTGCTCGCGCTGGCCGTCACGGGCCTGCTGGTCGTGATGACCCGCCGCCGGGGCGATCCCCGCGGGGCCGCCCTGTGGGCCTGGTGCCCGGCCGTCCCCGTCGAAGCCGTCAACAACGCCCACGTGGACGTCCTCGCGGTCCTCCTCTCCGTCGCCGCCCTGGCCGTCGTGGCGCGCCGCCGCGTCACCGGGGGAGTGCTGCTCGGCCTGGCGGTCGCCACGAAGATGCTGCCGGCCCTGCTGGTGCCGGGAGCGCTGTCGGGCGCAAGACGGCCGCGCACGATCCTGGCCGCCCTGGTGCCGGTGACCGTCACCGTCGGGGCGCTGTACCTGCCGTACGTCCTGCTCTCCCGGGGATCCGTCCTCGGGTACCTGGGCGGCTACGCCCGGGAGGAGGGGTACGACGACGCGGGCGCGGGCGGCCGGTACGCCCTGCTCCGGCTCGTCCTGCCCGACGCGTGGGCGGTGCCCGCCGTAGCCCTGGTCATGACGGTCGTGGCGCTCGCGGTCTGGTGGCGCGGAGACCCCGAACGCCCCTGGCGCGGCGCCCTGGTGACCACCGGCACCGCCTTCCTCCTGCTGACCCCCGGCTACTCCTGGTACGCCCTCCTCCTGGTCGCGCTCGTCGCCCTCGACGGCCGCTGGGAGTGGCTGGGCGTGGCCCTCGCCGGTGCCACCGCCTACCTCGCGGTTCCTCTGGCGGGGTACGGGGCGGCCACCACGGCCTACGGCATCGCGACGGCCGCGGTCTGCGCGGGCCGGTGGGCACGACGACGCCCGGACCGCCCGGGACTTGATCCGGCACGACCACGACCTCGGCCGCGTGACGAACCGGCCGCCCCCATCACGGAGACACGACACCATGCATGAACGACCCGGCGGGAACCCGACGGCCGACATCGCGATCATCGGCGGAAGCGGCTTCTACGAACTGCTGGACCCGGCGCACCGCGTCGAGGTGGACACCCCGTACGGCCGGCCCTCCGACGCCGTGACCATCGGCACCGTGGACGAGCGCGGGGTGGCCTTCCTCCCGCGGCACGGAGCCACGCACGCCCTCCCCGCCCACCGCATCAACCACCGTGCCAACCTGTGGGCCCTCCGCTCATTGGGCGTCCGG
Organism: Streptomyces sp. NPDC007872; assembly: GCF_042868165.1. Lineage (NCBI taxonomy): Bacteria > Bacillati > Actinomycetota > Actinomycetes > Kitasatosporales > Streptomycetaceae > Streptomyces > Streptomyces sp. NPDC007872. The sequence continues at coordinate 650,605 of NZ_JBIAEA010000003.1, read as the reverse complement.
CAGGTCCTCGCGCCCTGCGCCGTCGGATCCCTGCGCGACGACCTCGGCCCCGGCGCCCTGGTCGTCCCCGACCAGTTGGTCGACCGCACGACGGGGCGCGCGCAGACGTACTACGACCACGGCGCGGTGCACGTCTCCTTCGCGGACCCGTACTGCGAGCGCGGACGGACCGCCGTCCTCAAGGCGGGGAGCGAGAGCGGGGAGGAGGTCCACGACGGCGGGACGATGGTCGTCGTGGAGGGTCCCCGCTTCTCGACCCGGGCGGAGTCGCGGTGGTTCGCCTCCGCGGGGTGGTCGCTGGTCAACATGACGGGGCACCCCGAGGCGGTGCTCGCACGGGAACTCGCGCTCTGCTACACCTCCGTCGCCCTGGTGACCGACTACGACGCCGGGGTGGAGCACGGGGAAGGCGTCTCGCAGCACGAGGTGTTCGAGGCGTTCTCGGCGAACGTCCGGCGACTGAAGGACCTCGTCCTCCGTACCGTCCGCGGCATGGAGAACGAGAGGGGATGCGCCTGCGCGACCGCACTCGACGGAATGGACCTTCCGTTCGAGCTGCCGTGAGGAGACCGTGTCCGAGAACGACGATCAGACGGTGAAGTCGAGAACGAGAAGAGGAGCGCCGGTGGAGAAGAGCCGGAAGGGGAAGCGGTGGGCGGGTCTCGCGACCGCCGTCGCGGTGCTCGCGGTGGCAGGGCTGGTGTGGTTCGAGCCGTGGGCCCTGTGGGTGGACGAGACGGTCCACGAGACGTTGCCCGCCGCGAGCGTCCCGGCCACGAGCGACCCGGCCACGACGCCGACGGCGAATCCCGGCCCTTCCGCCTCGGCCGCCGCACCGGTCACGGTCGCGCAGGGCACCTTCATCAGTCACGAGCACACGACCACCGGCACGGCGAAGATCGTCCGCCTCGCCGACGGCACCCACACCTTGCGCCTGGAGGGACTCGACACCAGCAACGGCCCCGACCTGCGCGTCCTGATGAGTGACGCTCCGGTCAAGGAGGGCACGGCCGGCTGGAGGGTCTTCGACGAGGGACGGTACGTCGACCTGGCCGGGCTCAAGGGCAACAAGGGCGATCAGAACTACCCCCTGCCCGCGGACGTCGACTGGACGGAGTACCCCGGCGTCAGCGTCTGGTGCGACCGGTTCGACGTCTCCTTCGGCGCCGCCGCGCTCGTTCGGGCCTGACGGGCCGTCACGCTCCGGCCGGCGTCCCGCAACCCGCTTCCCGCAGTCGATCGCGGACCTCTCACCGGCCGCGCGGGGCGTACCGGCCCCGGACACGTTCCGGGGCCGGGCGTCCGAAAGGGTGATCCGGCGCCCGGCTCCGGCTCGGGCTTCTGCACCTGTGGGCACCGGAGCCCGGTGTCCTCACGCGCGGTGCGCCCGATCGTCTCCCGACCGCCGGACGCCGGGGCTGCCGACAGCCCGGCGACCTCCGACGGCCGGGGACCGATCCGTCGTTCGCCGGTTCAGGCCGCGGTGGTGAGCTTCACCGGTTCGATGCCGGTCGCACTGTGCCGTTCGGCCCAGCTCTCCAGCGCTGTGCGGCAGGCGTGGTCGAGGTGGTGCAGTCCTGACAGGTCGAGTTCGACCGGACGGTCCTGCGGGAGGGACTCCAGCGTGTCGAGGATCTTCGGCAGGCGGAGGAACGTGGCATTGCCCGCCAGGTGCGCCCGGATGGGGCCCATGCCCTTGTCGACGACTTCCAGTCCGACGTGCGAGGCCTCCCAGGCGGTCTTCGCGACCGCCAGGGCCAGACCGATCAGGACGCCCTCGAACATGTTCACCACGACGATGGCGACGGCCGTGACCACCAGGATCGCCGCCTCGCCCCTGTGCTCCCGCCACAACGCGGCGACCTGGCGGAACGGGATCAGTTTCCAGCCCGCGTGCACGAGGATGCCGGCGAGCGCGGGCAGGGGGATCAGTGCCAGGGCGAACGGGAGCGCGGCGGCGAACAGCAGCAGCCACACGCCGTGCAGGACACGCGACGCCTTGGTCTTCGCACCGGCGTTGACGTTGGCCGAGCTGCGGACGATGACCGCGGTCATGGGCAGGGCGCCGAGCAGGCCGCAGACCGTGTTGCCCGTGCCCTGGGCGACCATCTCCTTGTCGTACTCGGTGCGCGGACCGTCGTGCAGCCGGTCCACGGCCGCCGCGCTGAACAGGCTCTCCGCCGAGGCGATCAGCGCGAACGCGATGATCGTGCCCCAGATGGCGGGACTGGCCAGTTCGCCGAAGGCCTCGGCGCCGGGCGGCTGGACGACACCGAGCAGGCCCTCCACCTCGACGGTGGCGACCGGCAGTCCGAGGCCGAGAGCGGCGGCCGTCGCCAGCACCACCGCGGCGAGGGCCCCGGGAACGGACTGCACCCGCTCCGGCAGTCTCCTCCACAGCACGATGACGGCGATGGTGCCCGCGCCGATCGCGAGGGAAGCCAGGGCCTCGGTGCTCCCGAACGCGTCGGCGAACGCGCGGGGCAGGCCCGTGATCTTTCCCACGCCGGTCTCCGGAGCCTTCAGACCCGCCGCGGCGTAGATCTGCCCGGCGATGATCACCAGGCCGATGCCGCAGAGCATGCCCTCGACGACGGAGACGGATATCGCCCTGAACCAGCGGCCGATCCGGAAGAACCCCATGGCGAGCTGGAGCAGGCCGGCGATCAGCACGATCACGCCGAGCGTGCCCACCCCGAACTCGCTGACCGCCTCGAAGACGATCACGGTCAGGCCGGCGGCCGGTCCTGACACCTGGAGACTGCTGCCGCGCATGAGGCCGGTGACGAGGCCGCCGACGATGCCGGTGACGAGCCCCAGTTCGGCCGGGACGCCGGAGGCGACCGCCACCCCCACGCACAGGGGCACCGCGACGAGGAAGACGACGACGGAGGCGAGGAAGTCCTGACGTAAGTGAGGGAACTTCGACAGCACGGTGATCACCTGTCCCTCAGAGGGTCTCGAACGTGTCGGTGTCCGCGTGGTGTTCGCGTACGAGTCCGGTGTGGACCTCGTAGTACCAGCCGTGCAGGCGGAGTTCACCGGCCCGCAGGCGCTGCTCGACGCAGGGGTAGGAACGCAGCCGCAGGAGCTGCGTCAGGACGTGGTTCTGCACGGCCTCGGCGACCGTCGGGTCGGCGGGGTCGGAGCACTCGGGTTCTTTCGCGGCGTGCGCGAGCCAGTCCCGTACGGCGGGAACCGAGTTCAGGTCGTCACCGCGCACCACGGCACCGACCGCGCCGCAGTGGGAGTGGCCGCACACCACGATGTCCTTGACGCCGAGGACTTCCACGGCGTACTCGATCGTCGCCGCCTCACCGGTGGGGGTGGCGGAGGCGTACGGGGGAACGATGTTGCCGGCGGTGCGCAGCTCGAACAGCTCGCCGGGCCGGGCGCCCGTGATCAGGGCCGGTACGACCCGGGAGTCGGAGCAGGTGACGAACAGGACCTCGGGGGACTGGCCCGCGGCGAGGCCCGCGAACTCCTCGGGGCGCCGGCCGAAAGTACGCGCGTTGTCGATGAGGGGCTGCATGGTGTGGTGATTCCTCCTGGCGCGCCGCGACGGCGCGTCGGGTGTGCGTGACAGAGATGTGGGGGGCGTCCCACTGGGTCGGCAGCGGAACATCTGGAGCGCGGCCCGGGGAGGGGTGGTCCCGGCCCGGTTGCCGTTGGCGGGATGGCCGGAGGCGTGAGCGTGCGTGAGGGAAGCCGTGGCTCGCGGCACGCTCTTCCCTTCCGACAGGTTCACGTCCGTGGGCCAAACCAAGAGATCTTCAACTTTTGGTCAAGAACACCATAGGTAAGTAAAGTCGCGCGGGGGGTCAACTACGCGCGTCATCCGGGAAAGAGCCCGGAAAGTGGGGGCTGTTTGGCCGGATCCGCGTCCGCGGGCCGGAGTTGCCCCGTCGACCGCCCCGTCTCGTCGGCCACGCCCTCACCGGCCGCTTCGCCGGTGCCACCACCGCCGCACGTGTGAGAGTCGTCCACGCGTGCGCGACCCCTGTCGCGTTCGCGGGCCGCGCTCGGCTCGATGTCGCGCGAGGCGTGCGGTTCAGGTCATTCGACAAGCCGACCCTTGACGTTTCATTGACCATCTCTTTACGTTCGATGGCGATGGACGGCCGTCCCGAAACCGTCTCCTGACGGACATTCAGCCCCTTCCTTCATTTCCAGGAGGTCTCACCATGGATCAGCTCATCAAGCGCATGGCGGAGGAGTCCGTGTGGCGCAAGTGGGTCGCCGCCAACTCCGCCCGAGCCGCCAAGGACGGGTGTATCAGCACCACCACCAAGAGCGGCTGCATCAGCGCCGCCCCCAAGAGCGGTTGCATCTCCTGACCCACCGATGACCCACGCTGTCGGCGCGGCCGTCGCCGCGTCGACAGCTCTCGCCCGCTCCGCCCGCCGACGATCCGCCCCGGAGAGCCCCCGTGAAGCGCCTGCCGAGCGCCGATGTCCTGGACAAGGTGCGCGACATCCCGATCTACCGCGCCTCCGTCGAGCGCGGCCACTTCCCGATCCTGGAGAAGCCGGAGATAGCCCGCGGTTTCCCCGACAACTGGATGACTCCCGAGCTGGCCCGCGCGCTGGAGGCGGGAGAGGCCGAGTTCGTGCTCTCCACCGGCACCAACCACGCCCGCATGCAGCTCATCCGGCCGCCCTACTTCCTGCTCCGCTCGTACTACCGCTTGTGGAGCGAGCACCCGGATCTCGGTGCCTCGTGGCACGAAGGCGCCCGACGGGTCTCGCTGACCACCGTCCTCGCCACCGAGCACGTGGCCCGGGTGAACGCCCGCAAGCCCGGCACCACCCCCGGTGAACGCTGGCTCGACGACCGCACCTTGTACCTGAACCGCCGCCTCGACCCGTCCGACTGGGACCGCGACGAGGTCGAGCGCATGCTCGCCGAGATCCGTGGGGCGGCCACCGCCCACCCCGACGGCGCCTATCTGCTGGACTGTTCCGGCTACCACCTGGCGCACCTGGTCCGCAAAGTCTCCGCGTGGGGCCTGTGGAGCGACTTTCCCCGTCCCGCGGGCATCGTCCACGCCTACGAGTACACGCCGTCGAACGTCCGCGCCCACCTGCGCGCCCATTTCGACTGCCCGGTGGTCGACCTCTTCGGCAGCACCGAACTCGGCTACCTCTTCTACAGCGACGCGGAAGGCCGCTACCGGCCCTATCTACGGGACATGAGCGTGGAGCTGATCCCCGTGGAACCGGGCAGCGGCATCCACAGCCTCATCGTCACCAGCGTCCGGAACCCCTACATGCCACTGGTCCGCTACCGGTCCGGCGACTGCGTCCGCACACGCGACGGGAGTGCCGATCCGGAGAGGATCGTCTCCTTCTGCGGGCGGGAGAAGGAGCTGCTGCACACGCCCGGGGGGCCCGTCTCCCAGGCCGACCTGGACGCCCGCATCGCCGAGGTCTGCGCCCGTGTCTTCCTGCACCGGCTGCACCTGATCGGCGAAGACCGGTGCCGCCTGGCGTACACGACCTTCGACGAAGCGCCGCTCACAGCCGGCGAGACGGCCGAACTGGCCGCCTCCGTCGGCGCCCTGACCGGGCGGGCCTGTCAGGTGGAGCACCGCACCGCCCTCCCCGTCGGCCGCTCCGGCAAGTACGCCTGGCTGGCCGCGCACGACCCTTCCTGACCAAGCCCACCGCCCGTCGTCCCCCGTGCGCGCGAGGCCGCTCGTACGGGCCGTCCCCGCGCACGCGGCGGCCCGGCGCGCCCGACGGCGACCCCCGAAGGAGCCCCATGTCCACGCCCGCCGCCCATGCCCCCTCGGACCACGCCGCCGACGGGGCGCCCACCGCCGAAGAACTGCTCGGCCCGACCCTGCACGAGGAGGTGGTGCGTCACTTCACGGCCGAGCCGGAGGCCCCGTCCGCGACGGTCGTGCGACACCGGGTCCGCGAGTGCCTGCGCTACCTCTACCTCGTCTCCCGCCACCCCGACCGGCTCGGCGGCCTCTTCCTCCCCGTCGAGCAGGACGTCGACGAGATATGGCACTACCTCATCCTGCAGACGCGCGAGTACCGCGACCTGTGCGAACGGCGCCTGCCTGGCGGCCACTTCATCCACCACCGGAGCATCTCCTACGACGCCTACCAGGAAGCACCCGGACGGGAGACCGCCGCCGAGGAGGCCCTGCGCTGGATCCCCCTCTACACGGCCGAGTTCGGCCCCTTCGACGCCGACGCCCTGCCGCACTGGACGATCGTGCGGTTCCTCCACGACGAACTGCACATGTCACTGGCGGAGATGGCAGGCCTGGCCGACGGGGCGGAGACGCCCGACGGGCCGGCGGTCCCCGTACGGGACCACACGTGACCCGAACGGCCTCCCTGGCCACGGCGGCGGGTTTCTCCCGGGAACAGCGCCGCGCCCTGACGGTGCTCGGCATCGCGCAGACGCTCGGCGGCGCGGGCATGGCGGCCGGCATCACGGTCGGCGCGCTGCTCGCCCGGGACCTGCTCGGCTCGACCGGCCTGGCCGGACTCCCGGCCGCGCTGTACACCGTCGGCGCGGCCTTCGGGGCAGCGCTCCTCGGGCGCGTCAGCCAGCGCTTCGGGCGCCGTCCCGGGCTGGCGCTCGGCAACGGGATCGCCGCACTGGGCAGCGCGGGCGTGGTCGCCGGAGCCGCGGCGCGCTGGCCGGTCCTGCTCCTGGCCGCCCTCTTCGTGTACGGGGCGGGTACGGTCACCGGACTTCTGGCGCGCTACACGGGCGCCGACCTCGCCCCGCCCGAACGACGCGGCCGGGCCGCCGGAACCGTCCTGTTCGCCATGACCCTGGGAGCGGTCGTGGGTCCGAATCTGATCGGTCCCACCGGAGACCTCGCCGACACCTGGGGCCTGCCGCGGCTGACGGGGCCCTTCCTGCTGGCGGCGGTCGCGTACGTGGCCGCCGCGCTCGTACTGGTGGTCTGGCTGCGCCCGGACCCGCTGCCCCCGGCCCCGCCCCGGGAACCAGGACCCACTCGTGCCGGCGCCCACCGTACGGGGCGTCCCGCCCCCGGCGTCATCACCGGCGCCACCGTGATGATCACCGCGCAGCTCGTGATGATCGCCGTGATGACCATGACGCCCGTCCACATGGCGGACCACGGCCACACGACGCGGGCAGTGGGTCTGGTCATCGCCCTGCACGTGGGCGCGATGTTCCTGCCGTCACCCCTGAGCGGCCTGCTCGCGGACCGGATCGGCGGGCGGCGGGTCGCCACCGCGGCCGGAGCCGTCCTGCTGGGCTCGGGTCTGCTCGCGGGCCTCTCCCCACCGGCCTCCACCCCGCTTCTGGCCTGCGCGCTGGTCCTGCTCGGAGTCGGCTGGAACCTGGCCCTGCTCGGCGGCACCGCCCTGCTCACGGACGCCGCGCCCCCCGAGAACCGGGCCGCGGTGCAGGGCCTCGCGGACGTGGGGACGTCCGTGGCGGGCGCGACCGGCGGCATGGCCTCGGGACTGGTGATGGGCGGCGTCGGATACCCGCTCCTGGCGACGGCGGCCGGAGCCCTCGCCCTCGCGGTCATCCCGGCCGTGGCGATGAGCGGCAGCCGCCCCACCTGACGGGCGGCCGGGCGGCCACGTACGCGGGAGGACGACCCGGCATCCACCACGACACCCCCCGCTCCCCACCGTCCTCCGTCCGTGATCCGGCAGAACAGGAGCCCGCAGATGAGCCGTCCGACGAGTTCTCCGACAAGCGCCCCGACGAGATCCGTCGGCCACCCGCCCGCCGACGACCAGGTCGACGCCGTGGTCGTGGGGGCCGGGCTCTCCGGCCTCTACCAGCTCCACCGGCTGCGGGAACTCGGCCTGACGACGGTGGCCTTCGAGGCCGGCGACGACATCGGCGGAACGTGGTACTGGAACCGCTACCCCGGGGCCCGCTGCGACATCGAGAGCATGTCGTACTCCTACTCCTTCTCCCCGGAACTCGACCAGGAGTGGGAGTGGAGCGAGCGGTACGCCGCCCAGCCGGAGATCCTGCGGTACGTCCACCACGTCGCCGACCGGTTCGACCTGCGCGAGGACGTCGTCCTGCGCACGCGCGTCACACGAGCCGTGTACGACGGGCACGATCACCGCTGGCGGCTGTGCACGGACACCGGACGGGTCGTCACCGCCCGCTTCGTGATCCTGACGACCGGCTGCATGTCGGTTCCCAAGGACCCCGCCCTACCCGGTGCCGACAGCTTCACCGGCGCCGTCCACCACACCGCGCGGTGGCCGCACGAGGACGTCTCCTTCGCCGGGAAGCGGGTCGCCGTGATCGGCACCGGATGCTCGGGCGTCCAGGCCGTTCCCGTCATCGCCGCCGAGGCCGCCTCCCTGACCGTCTTCCAGCGGACCCCGGCCTACGTCCTGCCGGCCCGCAACCGTCCGCTGCGGGCCACGGAACGCTCGGCGCTCAAAGCCCGTTACCCCGAGTTCCGGCAGGCCCAACGGCGCTCACGGGGCGGGACCGTCTTCACGCCCCCGACCCGCTCGGCGCTGGAGGTCGGCGAGACGGAGCGTACCGCCGCCTACGAGGCGGCCTGGGACGAGGGCTTCCTCAACGGACTGCTGCGCACCTACACCGACGTCCTCACCGACGAGAAGGCCAACGAGACCGTCGCGGAGTTCGTGCGTTCCAAGATCCGGTCCCTCGTGACCGACCCCGCGACGGCGGAACTGCTCTCCCCGCGTACGTTCCCGTTCGCGACCAAGCGCCCCTGCCTGGGGACCGGTTACTACGAGGCGTACAACCTGCCGCACGTGTCGCTCGTGGACCTGCGCGCGACCCCGATCGAGCGCATCACCCCCCGGGGCATCCGGACCTCCGACGGGGAGCACGACCTCGACGCGATCGTCCTCGCCACCGGCTTCGACGCCCTCACCGGCTCCCAGCTCGCCATCGACATCGTGGGCAAGGGAGGCGTGACGCTCCGGGAGCGGTGGGCCGAAGGCCCCCGAAACCACCTCGGGCTCGTCTCGGCCGGCTTTCCCAACCTCTTCACCGTCCTCGGACCGCTCAGCCCCTCCGTGCTCACCAACATCACGGTCTCCCTCGAACAGCAGGTCGAGTGGATCGCCGGCTGCATCGACCACCTGCTCGGGAACGACCTCACCGAGATCGACGTCACCCCGTCCGCCGAGGCCGACTGGGGGACACGCGTGGCGGAGATCGCCGCCCGTACGCTCTACCCGGCGGTGGACTCCTGGTACACCGGAGCGAACGTCCCGGGCAAACCACGCGTGTTCCTCGCCTACACGGGCGGGCTCGACCGGTACCGGGAGGAGTGCGACGCGGTGGCGCGCGACGGTTACACCGGCTTCGTCCTTTCTTCCCTCGCGCAGGGACGGGCCCATGAGGTCCATGGAGCGGACGATCGCCCGGTCGGGGAACCCTGCGCGAGGTGAACGACGAAGCTCCTGGTGGACGGGGTCACGACCAAGACCATCCGTGCCGACCAGGAGCCTCGTCCGCTGAACCGGCGGGGTCCGCCCCGTCCGTGACGGAGGCGGGCCGGTCGGGACGGCCGGGTCAGACCGCCGCGGGGGCGAAGGGGTGCAGTTGGTCGCCGCCCGGCTGGACGACGCCGTAGCTGCCCTCCGGCACCTCGTTCCAGGCGCCGGGCAGGTCGCCGAGGGGCTCGGAGACGACGAGGCGGGTCTCCTCCGAGGCCTCCCGCAGGAACGCCATGTCGGGATGCAGCCGGCGCAGCGCGTCCACCCGGCTGCTGTAGAACAGGGACCGGGAGGCCCGCTCGCTGGAGTAGCGGAAGGCCCAGAGGCGTTCGCCGTCGGTGATGGCGAGCGTCATCTGGAGGGGGAACTCCACGCCGTGCTCGCGGCCGACGCGCTCCACCACCCCCGCCATCCGGGCGACGGCGGCGGGCGGGTCCCGGTCGAGGCCGAAGGTGAGGGCCAGGTGGAACATCACCTCGGAGTCCGTTGTCCCCTCGATGCCCGCGTACAGCTCCGGGTCGACGAGCAGGGTGAGTGCGCGGCGCACGAGGTGGAACTCCGCGATGGCGCCGTTGTGCATGAACATCCAGCGGCCGTGCCGGAAGGGGTGGCAGTTCGACTGCTGCACCGCCGTCCCGGTCGACGCCCGGATGTGGGCGAAGAACAGCGGCGAGCGGACGTGGTCCGCCAGCTCCCGCAGGTTGCGGTTGCTCCAGGCGGGGCCGATCTCCCGGAAGAGCGCCGGGGAGTCGACGCCGTCCGTGTACCAGCCGACGCCGAACCCGTCGCCGTTGGTGGTCTCCACGCCGAGCTTGGAGTGCAGGCTCTGGTCGATCAGGGAGTGCGCGGGCTTGTACAGGATGGTGTCGAGCAGTACGGGCGTGCCCGAGTACGCGAGCCATCGACACATGCGTCATCACCTGGGTCCCTGCCGTGCTCCGGGAGCGGCGCCGGGAAGATCCCGGCCGGCCCTCCCATTCTCGGCCCCCTCACCCGGGAGTGCCACGCGTGCCCGCCCCCGAGGGCCCGTCCGGTCCCGCCCCGGCGCCGTCCGCCCAGACCAGCGGGTACGCCTCGCCGCCGGTCCGCTCGACCCACCGGAGGCGGTCGAGCACGACGGCGCGCCGTTCCTCCGGGGCCCGCTCCGCCAGCGCGCGCAGGAGGTCGCGCGTCCTGCGCAGCGCCATCGGGGAGCCGGTGGCGGCGAAGAGCACGTCGTCGACGGCGGTCCGGACGTAGCGGTCCCAGTCCGGGACCGGAACGCTCACCCGCAGCCGTCCGGCGGAGTCGTGGAACCTGCCGACGGACAGGTCCCGGCCCGCGAGGCGGACCAGCAGGTCCTCCAGGCGGTCCAGGGCCTCCACCGCCGTGGCCGGATCGTTCACCGCCGGTGACAGCGCGCGCAGGGCGATGTCGGCGAGGAGCCGGAACGGCAGCTCGGGGTCCTGGTCGAAGGTGCGCTCCACCCCCGTCGACAGGGCTCCGAGGAGAACCCCCGCCCTCGTGTCGCCCCCGGTCACCCGGGCGACCACCGTGCCCTCCAGCAAGGTGGCACCGGGGGCGACGCGGAGGGCGACCGAGAGGTCGTGCTCCCGGGCGGTGCCCAGGAGGGCGGACACGTCGACGCGCTGCAGCACGGCCGGCGGCCCCGCCCAGCGCACCTCGGCGCCCGCGTCGGCACCGGCTTCCGGGGGCGGCGGTCCGGCGTCCGCTCCGGCCGGTGCGTACGGGCGGACGTACAGGACGTCGTGCAGGCGGTGGGCGCGGGCGGCGATCGCGGTGAGCGAGGGGCCGAGCTGGATCGAGTCGAACGCCCTCATCTGCAGGGTGCGCATCAGGGCGAGCGCGACCAGGGTGAGGAGTACGGCCGCGCACGGGACGAGGACGGAGACGCTCTTCCGGGAGCCGATGGCGAGGCCCGAGGTGATGCAGAAGACGAAGAGGCCGATGGTGAAGGCGAACGTCCGCCACACGACCGGTTCGTGGCGGAACAGGCCGAGGCGCGGGGTGAACGTGCTCGCGGAGAACTGCACGACCAGGAAGAGCACCGAGTAGATGATGCTCACCAGGCTGATGACACCGAAGCCCAGGGTGAACAGCATGCCGACCATCCGGCCCGCGTCCACCTGGGGGCCCGCCGTAATCAGGGGCGCCAGCAGTCCGAGGCCCAGGCCGGCGACCGCGCACAGCAACTGGGACAGGTCCCTGCGCACGACGTGCGAAGGGTGCCGGAACGGCGTGGCGCGCCGGCGCCGTTCCCGCGCGCCGTGGCGGGCGGAGCCGTCGGCATGGCCCGGCATCCGGCCTCCTCCGGGTCTACTGGGGATCCCGCACGGTTCGTGTCCCCGGGCGGGGCGTGCGGTTCAGGACGCGAGGATGCGGCCCTTCTGCGCTTCGAACTCCTCCGCGGTGAGGACCCCTTGGTCCCTGAGCCGGCCGAGCTGTTCGAGCTGGGAGATCTTGGCCTCCATCGGCACCGCGGCCGGAGGCTGCGCCGCCCGGTAGGGCTGCGTCGTCTCGTGCGGCTGTGCCGTCTCGTACGCCTGCGGGGGCGGCGCGTACCGCTGCTCGTCCTGTTGTGCCCAGCGGCCGGCCTGGCGGCGGGAGACGCGGTTGGACACGGCGGTGGCCGTACCGGAGATGACCGCGGTGCGGGCGACGCCGCGCAGAAGTCCGGGCATGGCGGAAGTCCTTGTCGTCGGGCGGGGAGGACCCTCGGATGGGGAGGACCCTCAGGAGAGGGGACCCGCTTCGGCCTCGGCGGCGTCCAGGGACGCCAGGAGGTCCTCGGCGGGGATCCTGCCGCCGGCGACCATGCGGGCACCGCCGCGGCGCAGCGCCGCGGCCAGTGGCGCGGCCCAGAGGTTCTCGTACACGATGACGCCCGCCGAGCTGCCCGGTTCGAGGACGGTCGCGGCCTCCCGCAGGTCGTCCTCGTCCAGCAGCCCGGAGGACGCGCCGTCGAAGACGGCGAGGTCGAGCGCTCCGTCGCCGTCGAGGTCGGCGATCTCCAGCGCGGTGACGGAACCGTCCGTGTCCTTGCGTACGAAGGACAGGTCGAGGACGCGGATGACGTGCCGGTCGACCAGGTCGAGCAGAGGGGACAGGCCCTCCCCGGTCATCCGGTTGCCGGGGAACTCCAGGACCAGGTAGTCGACGGGTCCCATCTCGGACGCGTCGGCGGAGATGGCGGCGGACGTGTCATCGGCGTTCATGGCGACTCCTCGTCAGGTGACTGCCCACCCCGGACGTGCGACGGCCCCCGCCCCTCCGGCCGGGCGGCGCGTCGCCTCCCATTGCATCACCGCAGGATCGTGCGCGCACCCGCGTGCCGGGTCAGGGCGCCGCGGCGGAACGCTTCGCGGAGGTGGCCCTGCGGGTGCCGGTGCTCGTGCCGGTGCCGGTGCGCTTGGGCTTGGCGGGGGCGCTCTTGCGCTGCCCCGCCTTCCTCGGCTTCCTCTCGCTCTCCTCCTTCTCCTCCGCTCCCGCCGGGGGTTTCGGCGGTGCCGGTCGGAGGCGTGCGGTCGACCACTCCAGTTCGATCTCCAGCTCGATCCTGCCGTCCCCGATCTCGACCTCGATCTCGCTGTGGAGCTCGTCGGGGACGCGCAGGCTCAGCGTGCCGTGGCCGACGTTCCACTCGACCTCCCCGCCGTCCCGCAGGGCCGTCGCGAGTCGCATGAGCTGTTCCGCGGCTTCGGCGCGCGACACGGAGCGCTTCTGCTCGAAGGTGAGGTCTTTCATGGTCTGTCTCCGGTTCGGGTGCTGGAAGGGGCCGGCGCCGGAGGGCGGGGGACCGGACACGGTCGTCCGAGGGCCCGCCGTCGCTCCGGAACCGGCCGCGTCTCGTTCCCAGCGTGCGCCGTGGCGGTGCCGGCCGCACCCCGGAGGACCGTCGCTTCGGCATGACGGAGTCCAGGGCGAGCCCCGGGGCGGTGGTCCAGTGGGTGACGAGCCGGCCGTCGTCCGCGTACAGCGTGGGGACGGGCAGCGGGGCGTCGACTTCCCCTTGTCCCCCGTGGTCGGCCGCACACGGCCGTTCTCGAACCCCGCTCGCGAGCGGGGTGTGCGCGAGGCCCCCTTGCCGTGCCCGCCCCGACGGGTCCGTCACCGAGCGGGTACAGGAGCGGGTACAGGGGGGAGGCGATTCCGCGGGGAGGGCACGGGAGGGGACGACCGGGAAGGGGGGGCGGGGGGGGCGCGGGGCCCCCCCCCCCCCCGGGCCCCCCCGGGGGGGGGGGGGGGGGCCCGGGCCCCCCGCCCGCCCGGGTCGGCGGGGGCGCGGGCCGGGGCCCCGGGCCGGGGCCGGCCCGG
>NZ_JBIAEA010000003.1:0-636826 GCF_042868165.1 Streptomyces sp. NPDC007872 | reverse complement strand
GCCCCCCCCGCGGGGCCGGACCCCGCGGGGGTCCGGGCGGGGTTAGGGGGGGGTGGCTCTGCCGGGGGGCGGGCCGGGGTGGGGACGCCCGGGAAGGGCGGCCGGTGTGCTCCGGAGCACACCGGCCGCCCTGTTCCCCCGTACGGCGGGGGGTTACGCCGCGTCCCGCACCCTTCCGGTGAACTCCGGGCCCGGGACCGGCTCCCAGGAGCCGTCGAAGACCGACAGGACGGCCCGCAGTGACTCCACCGGTTCCGCCACGCCGTCCGCGACGGTGGGCACGCTCACCTCGACGTCCGTCTCCCCGGCGGGGACGGAGAACCACAGGGACAGCCCGCCCGGGACCGCCCCGGACAGCGGCACGGCCGGGTCCGGGACCTCGCCGATCTGCCGCTCCAGCCACTCCGGGTCGACGTCGGCCGTGGACAGCTCGGCGCCGCCGCTCACCGGCAGCAGGCCGACCGTGCCCATGATCTCGGCGTCCGCGGCGGCGGACAGCGTCACCCGCCAGGTCAGGGCCCCGCCCTCGGTCACGTCGGCGGCGACCGGCGTCACGGTCACCGCGGGCAGGGGATCGTCGTTCCGCGCGGTCACCCCGCCCCGGTGGGCGCCGACCACGGCCCCGCGCACCGCCTTCACGAACGCGTCGTGCGCCGTGTCGTAGCCGAAGCGGGTGTTGCCCCGGACCTCGACCGGTACGTCGATGTCGTGGCGTCCCGGACGCACCGTCACCAGGCGCGAGGAGACCCCTTCGCCGTCGGGTCCCGGCGTGAACAGCCGGACCTGCCCGCTGCCCCGCCCGGAGACCCGCACCGGGACGCGGTAGGTCCGCACCCCGGAGTCGCCCTCGTCGACCGTCAGACGGCCGATGTCGACGCGCGGCAGCGCGGCCGGCCGCACCGCGGGGGTGCCGGGGCGCCAGCCCCACGCGTCCACGAGCCACGCGCGGCCCGCGCCGCCGCCCGGGGACAGTTCGAGCGCCGCGATCCGCTTCAGGTCCAGGCCCGCCCGGCGCGCGGCGGACAGCGGGACGCGGACCTCGCGCGCCCACACGGACGCGGTCCGGTCGCTGCCGGGCAGACCGTCGACGCGGGCGCGGCCCAGGTGCGCCCGGCGGCCCGACGCGTCGGTCGCGGCGACGTCGAACCGGGTGCCCGCGCTGTTGGGCGGGACGGCCAGGCGCAGGGCCAGGGACGTCGAGCCGGCCAGGGAGACCGGCCGGGACGGTCGCACCGCGGCCGGCTTCCCGGAGGCGTTCCACCGCAGCGCGACGGCGTCGCGGCCCGGCTCGGGGGAGGCGTCCCAGACCGCGAAGTGCGGGGAGGCGCCGCCCTCCTCGGGGTTCAGGCAGGCGCGTGCGGCGTCGGGGTCGACCTGGGCGCACAGCCGGCCCGAGCCGGTGACCGCCGTCGAGGAGTCCGGCAGGAAGGCCGGGGTGCGGTGCCCGCCGACGGCATGGGTGAGGACCCGCGCCGGGCCCGCCGAGGGCGCGCGGCGGCCGGTGCCGTCGAGCAGCGGCCGGACCCGGTCGTCCCCTCCGACGAACAGCCGGGCCGACGCCGCGATGTAGGCGGCGCCCGCCCGCTGCTGCTGCCCGGCGGTCAGCCGGGTCGCCGCGCCGGGGGAACAGACCGGGTCGGGCGTCTCGCCGGGCCAGAAGTCGTCGGACGCCGGGGCCTGGGCCTGTCCTGGGGTCCACTCGCTGTTGAAGAAGTTGTGGTTGGCCCCGACCATGTAGACCGAGCTGTGCAGGGCCGTGCCCCGGCCGACGCCACGGGTGCCGTCGAGGTAGATCTGGCCCTGGAGGTCGCTCACGTCCCCGTCGCAGCCCGGAAGGATCGTCGTGGAGGGCACGTCGGGGGCCGGGTTCTGGCCGAAGATCGTGGGCCCGATCAGGACGTTGCCGCGGATCTTCCACCGTACGGGCCCGTGGTGGCCGTCCCGGTCGGCGGGCGGCGGAGAGAGGCTGTCGAGGGCCGCCCGGTTGACGCCCTCGCCCCCGCGGGAGTGGCCGACGAGCAGCACGCGCGAGAGGTCCGCGGGCGCGGTCCCGCGCACGGCGGCCGGGGCGGCCGACCGGTTCGCGGCCCAGTCGGCCCAGCGGGCCAGGTGCAGCCGGACCAGGGAGGAGCGCGCCTGCGCGCCCGCGTCGTCGACGCTGTGGTCCTGCCCGTTGACGCCGTTGGCGGAGAGGGAGAGCGTCACGTAGCCCTGGGAGGCCAGGAGCTTCTGGGCGTTCAGGTACCCCCGGTGGCTCGGTATCTCCCGGGTGCCAGCCGGGCAGGGCCACGCGCCCGTCGCCTCCTCGGTCCCGGGCGTGTAGCAGGTGGCGTGCCGGCCGTGCAGGAAGAGGGCCACCGGCCGCTTGCCCGGCGCGCCGGCCGGGCCCACCACGACGGCGCGCATCTCGACGGGCACGGGGAAGTCGGGCAGCGTCACGGACGGCAGGACGTACTCGCCGCCGACGGTGCGGTAGGGGCCGGGCGTTCCCGGGTCGACCGGGTTCGCCGGGAGCGGGGCCTGCGGCGCGGCGGACCGGGGCGGGGCCTGCGGCCCGGTGGGCGGTGCGAGGGGTCGAGGACGGGCGGAGGGCGCGGCGGCGTCCAGCCGCTTGCCGCCGGCCGTCGCCCGCAGTCGGTCGTCCCCGTCGAGCCGGGCGTCCCCGAGGGGGAGCCGGAAGGTGTGCCCGTCGGGGTCGGCCGCCGGACGGCCGAGCAGCCGGTCGCCGGCGTGGAACTCGACCCGGGCGTCGCCCACGGGGACGGGGGCGGACGACGTCCACACGAGCTGTCGCTGCGCTCCGGTCCCGGCGACCCTCCAGCCCGGGGGGAGTTCGGGGTTCCCGTGCAAGGACCCCTGGGCCGCCGTCGTCGCCGGTGCTCCGGGCGACGGTTGCCCGGCGTGTGCCGCGCCGGGCGTCGCCGCCGCCAGCGCGAGTAAGGCCGCGGCGGTGGTCACGCCGCGTATGCCACGTATCAAGACGGTCTTCCTCACGTTCGTTCCCGTGGGAGCACCGCCGGTGGCCTCGGCCGCTCGGCTCCCCGGTGCCCCCCTCTCGCCCCGGAGGACGGCGGCGGAGGTGCCGGGGTTGCCTCCCCGTACGGCGCCGTGTGCGCGCCAGGAGGGCGGAGTCGGGAACGGGACCGGCCCGGGTGGCGGGCGAGCGGAAAGCGGCGGAGGAGCGGGAACGGGACCGGCCCGGGTGGCGGGGGAGCCACCCGGGCCGGGATGCCGGGCCGGACGACGGGGGGCGCCGTCCGGCCGCGGGGTGAGGGAGGGTCAGACGAGGTCGAACCGGTCCAGGTTCATCACCTTGTCCCACGCGGAGACGAAGTCCTTCACGAACTTCTCCTTCGCGTCGTCGCTCGCGTAGACCTCGGCCAGCGCGCGCAGTTCGCTGTTGGAGCCGAAGACGAGGTCGGCGCGGGTGCCCGTCCACGTGACCGTGCCCGTCGCGGCGTCGTGGGCCTCGAAGAGGTCCGCGTCCCCGGCCACCGGCCGCCAGACCGTGTTCAGGTCGAGCAGGTTGACGAAGAAGTCGTTCGTCAGGGTGCCCGGGGCCGTGGTCAGGACGCCGTGCTTCGAGCCCTGGTGGTTGGCGCCCAGGACGCGCAGACCGCCGACCAGGACGGTCAGTTCGGGGGCGCTCAGGTTCAGCAGGTTGGCCCGGTCGACGAGGAGGAACTCGGCCGGAAGCCGGCTGCCCTTTCCGAGGTAGTTGCGGAAGCCGTCCGCCCTCGGCTCCAGGGCGGCGAAGGATTCGACGTCCGTCTGCTCCTGGCTCGCGTCCACCCGGCCCGGCGTGAACGGCACCTCGACGTCGAAGCCCGCGTCCCTGGCGGCCTTCTCGACGGCCGCGGAGCCCGCGAGCACGACCAGGTCGGCGATCGAGACCTGCTTGCCGCCCTCGGCGTCGAAGGAGGCCTTGACGCCTTCGAGGACGCGGAGGACCTGCGCCAGCTCCTCCGGGTCGTTGACCTCCCAGGTGCGCTGCGGCTCCAGGCGGATGCGGCCGCCGTTGGCGCCGCCGCGCTTGTCGCTGCCGCGGAAGGAGGAGGCCGAGGCCCAGGCCGCGGAGACCAACTGCGCGACGGTCAGGTCGGAGCCGAGGATCCGCTCCTTGAGGGAGGCGACGTCCGCGGCGTCCAGGAGCTCGCCCTCGCGCTCCGGCAGCGGGTCCTGCCACAGCAGCACCTCGGAGGGGACCTCCGGGCCGAGGTAGCGGGAGACCGGGCCCAGGTCACGGTGGGTCAGCTTGTACCAGGCGCGGGCGAAGGCGTCCGCGAACTGGTCCGGGTTCTCGTGGAAGCGCCGAGAGATCTGCTCGTACGCCGGGTCGAAGCGCAGCGACAGGTCGGTGGTGAGCATCGTCGGGAGGTGCTTCTTCGACGGGTCGTGGGCGTCGGGGATGATCGCCTCGGCGTTCTTCGCCACCCACTGGTGCGCACCGGCCGGGCTCTTGGTGAGCTCGTAGTCGTACGCGAAGAGGTGCTCGAAGAAGTCGTGGCCCCACCGCGCGGGGGTGGTGGTCCAGGTGACCTCCAGACCACTGGTGATCGTGTCGCCGCCCTTGCCGGTGCCGTGGGAGTTCGCCCAGCCGAGGCCCTGGGCCTCGATCGGCGCGGCCTCGGGGTCGTCGCCGACGCTCTCGGACGGGCCGGCGCCGTGGGTCTTGCCGAAGGTGTGGCCGCCCGCGATGAGCGCGACGGTCTCCTCGTCGTTCATCGCCATCCGGCGGAAGGTCTCCCGGATGTCGCGGGCCGCCGCGACCGGGTCCGGGTTGCCGTTCGGGCCCTCGGGGTTGACGTAGATGAGGCCCATCTGGACCGCGCCGAGGGGCTCCTCCAGCTCGCGGTCGCCCGTGTAGCGCTTGTCGTCGAGCCAGGCGGTCTCGGGGCCCCAGTAGACGTCCTCGTCGGGCTCCCACACGTCCGCGCGGCCGCCGGCGAAGCCGAAGGTCTCGAAGCCCATCGTCTCCAGGGCCACGTTGCCGGTGAGGACCAGGAGGTCGGCCCAGGAGAGGTTCTGGCCGTACTTCTTCTTGACCGGCCACAGCAGACGGCGGGCCTTGTCCAGGTTGACGTTGTCCGGCCAACTGTTGAGCGGCGCGAAGCGCTGCTGGCCGGCGCCGGCGCCGCCGCGGCCGTCGCTGATGCGGTACGTGCCCGCGCTGTGCCACGCCATCCGGACCATGAGGGGGCCGTAGTGGCCGAAGTCGGCCGGCCACCAGTCCTGGGAGGTCGTGAGGACCTCGGCTATGTCGCGCTTCACGGCCGCCAGGTCGAGGCTCTCGAACGCCGCGGCGTAGTCGAAGTCCTCGCCGAGCGGGTTGGCCACGGCAGGGTTCTTGGCCAGGATCTTCAGGTTCAGCCGGTTCGGCCACCACTGGTTGTTGCCGCCGCCCTGGGTCGGGTGGGCGGCGCGGCCGTGCGCGACCGGGCAACCGCCCCCGGCTTCGTCCAGCTTCGCGTCCACGACGATCGCGTCGTGGTTCTCGGGCGCTTCGTTCTCGGGCACGCGGTTCTCAGACATCGGAATCCTTCCGGACCTGGCGGACGAACAGTGCTGGGGAGGTGCGATCGGCAGAGCGGCCGGGCAGGACCCGGAGAGCCGTCACGTCCCGGACTCCCGCCGCGCTGAAGTCTTCCTGTCCCTTGGCCATCAACGGAACTGATCCTACAATGGACCTTGTCCAAGTCAAGAACAACGCCAAACCCTGTCCGGGGAGCACCGGCCGCACACCGGTTCACCACGGGCCCCGCGCCGAAGCCGAAGAGGTGAACCGACATGAGCGACCTGCTGGAACGGCTGCGATCGCGTGGCTGGCGGATGACGTCCCAGCGGCGCGTGGTCGCCGAGGTCCTGGCCGGCGACCACGTGCACCTCACGGCGGACGAGGTGCACGCGCGCGCGGTCGAGCGGCTGCCGGAGATCGCGCGGGCGACGGTCTACAACACCCTCGGCGAGCTCGTCGCCCTGGGGGAGGTCGTGGAGCTCTCCACGGACGGGCGGGCCAAGCGCTACGACCCGAACGCGCGCCGGGCGCACCAGCACCTGGTCTGCTCGGGCTGCGGACTCATCCGGGACGTCCACCCGACGGGGGACCCGCTGGCGGTCCTCCCGTCGGAGGAACGTTTCGGCTTCGCCGTGGAGAAGGCCGACGTGACGTACCGGGGGCTCTGCCCGGACTGCTCGGGGGAATGAGCGCGTACGCCGGAGGGGGCCGCCACCGGTGATCGGTGGCGGCCCCCTCCGAAGCCGTGGCGACTGCTTCAGGGCGGCGGCCACTTCGGGACGGCGACTACTTCAGGGCGGCGAGCGCCTCGTCGTAGCCGGGCTCGTCCGCGATCTCGTCCACGAGCTGCGCGTGCAGGACCTTGTCGTTCTCGTCGAGGACGACGACCGCGCGGGCGGTCAGGCCGGCCAGCGGCCCGTCCGCGATCTCCACGCCGTAGTTCGTGTGGAACTCGCGGCCCCGGAGCGTCGAGAGGTTCTTGACGTTCTCCAGGCCCTCGGCGCCGCAGAAGCGGGCCTGCGCGAAGGGCAGGTCGGCGGAGATGCAGAGCACCACGGTGTTCTCCAGCTCGCCGGCCTTCTCGTTGAAGGCGCGAACGGAGGAGGCGCACGTCGGGGTGTCGACGCTCGGGAAGATGTTGAGGACCTTGCGCACGCCGGCGAAGTCCTTGAGGGACTTGTCGGCGAGGCCCTCGGCGACGAGCGTGAAGTCGGGAGCCTGGCTGCCGGGGGTCGGCAGAACGCCGTTGACCTGTACCGGGCTGCCCTTCAGCGTGACCTGGGCCATGGGGATCTCCTTCGGATCTCAAGGGTGACGACGAGGGGAATCGTACGGAGTCCGGACCGCCCGCACGGTCACACCCCTTGACGCCCCCTTCCTTCACTTCTTAAATCAGGTGGGCGGCGAAGTGGCCCACCCGTGAGCATGTCATGTACCTGACATGCATCCACGGCGTGCCCCCACCGTGCCGTCCCCCCACACCCGACGGAAGAGAGAGCCATGACCTCCTCCCGCACGCGACGGCGCACGCTGTCCTCCGCCCTGTCCGCCCTCGCCCTGGCCCTCGCCGTCACGGCGCTCGGCCCGGCGGCCTCGGCCGGCCCCGCCGGGGGAACCGCCCTCGCCGGGGAAGCCGTCCCCGCCGCCGGCGCGGCCGCCGTCACCTTCTCCGACGACTTCGACGGCCCCGCGGGCACCGCCGCGGACGGCGGCAAGTGGCAGATCGAGACCGGCGACAACGTCAGCAACCACGAGCGGCAGTACTACACGGCCGGCAACCGCAACGCCGCGCTCGACGGCCAGGGCCATCTGGTCATCACCGCCCGCAAGGAGAACCCGGGCAACTACCAGTGCTGGTACGGGCGGTGCGAGTACACCTCGGCGCGGCTCAACACCGCCGGGAAGTTCACCGCCCAGTACGGGCACGTCGAGGCCCGCATGCAGGTGCCGCGCGGCCAGGGCATGTGGCCCGCGTTCTGGATGCTCGGCAACGACCTCGGCCAGGTCGGCTGGCCCAACTCGGGCGAGATCGACATCATGGAGAACGTCGGCTTCGAGCCCTCCACCGTCCACGGCACCCTGCACGGCCCCGGCTACTCGGGCTCCGGCGGCATCGGCGCCGGATACACCCTGCCCGGCGGACAGGCCTTCGCCGACGCCTTCCACACCTTCGCCGTCGACTGGTCGCCCGGCCGGATCACCTGGTCCGTGGACGGGAACGTCTACCAGACCCGTACACCCGCCGACCTCGGCGGCCGGACCTGGGTCTTCGACAAGCCCTTCTTCCTGATCCTCAACCTCGCGGTCGGCGGCTACTGGCCCGGCGACCCGGACGGCTCCACCCCCTTGCCGGGCCGGCTCGTCGTCGACCACGTCCGCGTCACCACCTCCGACGCCCCCGCCGGCGGCGGACCGATCACCGGCATCGGCGGCAAGTGCGTCGACGTGGCCGCCGCCAACACCGCCAACGGCACCCCCGTCCAGCTCTACGACTGCAACGGGACCGCCGCCCAGCGGTGGACCGTCGGCACGGACGGCACCCTCCGCGCGCTCGGCAAGTGCCTCGACGTCACCTCCGCCGGCACCGCCGACGGAACGCCCCTCCAACTGTGGGACTGCAACGGCACGGAGGCCCAGCGCTGGGTCGCCAACGCAGCCCGGGACGTGGTGAACCCGCGCGCCGGCAAGTGCATGGACGCCACCGGCAACAGTTCGGCCAACGGCACCCGGCTCCAGATCTGGACCTGCTCGGGCACCGCCAACCAGAAGTGGACGGTGACCCGCTAGCCCAGGCGCGTCCGGTGGACCGGATGCGTCCGGTGGCCCAGGCGCACCCGGTGACCCGGGGGCGTCCGGCAGTCCAGGAGGTGCATCCGGCGGGCCCGGCAGCGCCGAAGAGGGCCCCGTGGGCCGGGTGGTCGTCGGCGACCACCCGGCCCACGGCCCCGGGCGCTCAGTCCCGGGGCCTCGCCAGGTAGTCCTGCCGCAGCGCGTCGAGGACCTGCGCGGCCTCGGGGTGGCCCGCCCTCCGGCAGCGCGCCGCCGCCGTCGTCAGCCGCGCGATCGCGTCACCGGTCCGGCCGAGGCCGTTCCCCTCGACCAGGGCGGCGAACCGCACCGCCTCGGCCCTCGGCAGCTCACCGTGCTCCCCGCCCCCCTCGTGGACGGCGATCGCCGCCTCCGCCTCGGCCAGGGCCTCCTCGAAGCGCTCCGCCTCCGTCAGGACCCGGGCCCTGCGGTAGTGCACCTCACCGCGCTCGTACCAGACGGCGAAGCCCTCGGCGTCCGCCGGCACGGCGTCCAGGACGGCGTCGGCCCGCGCCAGGTGCGCGAGCGCGTCCTCCACCCCCTCGGCCTCCCGGGCCGCCGCCGTCAGACGGGCGAACTCGCGCGTCATCCGCACGATCAGGGGTGGGTTCGGCGCCTCGGCGTGCGCGGTGAAGGCGCGCTCGTACGCGGCCTCCGCCGCCTCCCACCGGTCGGCGAGGGCCAGCGCGATCGCCGTGTCGGCCGTCACCAGGGTGCGGATCGGGGCGTCGTCCTCCCACCCGGCGACCGTGCCCGCGAGCCGCAGGAACTCCTCCGCCGACGGCAGGTACTCCTCCAGCTCCCGCAGTCCGCGCGCCAGGGACAGCCGGATCTGGGCCACCATCCGCTCGTCCAGCGCGGCGGCCGACTCCTCGGAGAGCAGCGACTCCAGGACCGCCACGGCGTCCGCCTGCCGTCCCGACTCCGCGAGCACGTCGGCCAGTTGGAGCCGTACGCCGGCGGCGTCCCCGTGCTCCCCGCCCCGGTCGAACAGCGCGGCCGCCTCCGAGAGGTGACGCACCGCCCCGGCGTGGTCCCCGAGGTGCGAGGACGCGTGCCCCAGCAGGGAGTACGTCGGCGCCACGGGGAAGTCCGCGTCGTCGTACCGCACCGCGTCCGCGAGCGCCCGGTGCAGCAGCTCCGCCGCCTCCGCCGGCTCCTGCCGGGACAGCATGATCTGGGCGAGCAGGGCGCGCGGACGCGAGCCCCGCCAGGGCCGGTCCGAGGCCTCGACGTCCACGAGGGCGGCGCGCAGCTCCGACTCGGCGAGGGCGACGTCGCCCCGGCGCCCGGCCTCGTCCGCGACGAACTGGCGCGCGTTGGCCACCTGGTGGGGCACGCCCAGGCGCTCCGCCTCGGCGCGCAGCCTCCCCACGGCCTCCCGGAACCGCTCCGGGGCGGTGCCGGACTCCTCCGGAGCCCGCCGCATCGCCTCCTGGTAGGCGGTGTAGGCGTCGGCGTACAGCACGGTGAGGTGGGCGAGCACGCGGTCCGCCGCGACGTCGACACCGGCCGCGGCCTCGGCGTCCCCGGGCTTCTCGCCCGTCAGCGGGGCCTCGCCCTCCAGGCGTTCCGCCTCGCGCACCAACCGGCCGAGACGGACCCGGACCGCCCCGTCGCGCTCGGCGTCGGCGTCGTCCTCACCGGTCGTCCACGCGAGCGCGCGGGCCCGGGCGGCGAGGGCCCGCCACTCCATTCCGAGCTCCTCGTAGAGCCCGGCGGCCGTTTCCAGCTCGGCGCCGCTCTCCGCGTCCTCGTCCTTCTGCCTGAGCCGGTACGCCCGCTCCTCGGCGAGCTCGGCCCGCAGCAGCTCCTCCGGGCCGACCCGGTCGTCGTGCGCGGCCGAGCCGTCCGCGAGCCGCTCGGCGATCCGCGCCCACAGCCGGGTGTCCCCGGGGTGGCCGAGGTGGTTCAGACGCCGCGCCTCGGCCACCAGGGCGACGAAGTCCTCGGGGATCCCGGGCGTCCCGGGACCCGCGACGGCGGGGGCCGCCGGGGCCGCGCCCGCGCCCGCGGCGGTAAGGGGCGCGGCGGCCGTCCGCAGCCCGAGCGGCAGCGGCTCGTCCAGCAGCGGACGCCGGGCGAGACGCTCCCGGCGCCGGTCCCCGACGGTCGTGGTGTCGTTGCGCGCGTCGAAGGCGGCGGCGAGCCGGTCCGCCTCGGCGCGGACGTGGGCGAGGAGCCCGTCCGCGGTCCAGTTCCGTCCGGGCGGCCCGGCGACGGGCGTCTCCCCGTGCCCGTCCTCCACGAGCCGGGCGAGCAGCACCTCCACGCCGGTCAGGAAGCCGAGCCGGTCGAGCGGCGCGCCGGTCGCCCCGAACAGCGGGCGGTTCTCCGCGAGGACCTCCAGGCCCCGGCCCTCGTTGCGCGAGAGGGCGCAGAACTCCAGGTGCAGACCGACCTCGTGCTGCATGCCGGTGCTGCCCCGGACCCGCCGGTAGCCGGTGAGGTGGTGGGAGCGGGCCTCGTCCGCGCGGCCCAGGCGCAGCAGCGGCAGCAGGGCGCGCGCCTGGCTCATCTGCGGCTCCTCGGAGCAGCCCTGCTCGCCCGCCAGGACGGGCCCCCAGGTGTCGAGGGCCCCGGCGTCGTCGCCCGCCGCCACCCGGTGCCAGGCGCGGTGCCGGGTCTCGCAGGCCTCGCAGTCGCTCAGTTCGGTACGGGGCCGGGTGACCCACAGGTCGTAGGCGTCGTCGACGCCCGTGCCGGTGTGGGCGGCCACGTGGTGGCGCATCGCCGCCACCGGCTGCATGCCGTGCCCGGCCTCCTCGTACCGCTGCCGCATCGTGTCGATCCAGCCCCGCACGGTGGCGAGGGGCATCTCCGGCACCTGGAGCAGGGACGTCGTCACCCACTTGAAGCGCCAGAAGACCTGGTGGGCCTCCCACGCGCTGAAGGACTTCGGAGCGGTGTCCCACAGCTTGAGCAGCCGGGCGAAGACCACCGGGGACTTGCGCTGTTCACCGGTGAACTCGTACGCCGTCATCAGCTCCAGGAGGGCCGTGACGAGGGTGTCGGGCTCGTCGAAGACCTCGGCGGCCTCGACGAGCTCCTCCGCGGTGACGGTCCGCTGCGTGCCGTGGGGGCGGTCGTGGTTTTCGCGCAGCGCCTCGACGACGGCCTCGGGCGTGTCCAGCATCTACAGTTCCTTCCGGGGCTCGGAGCCGGGTGCCGCCGCGTCCGGACGGTGCATGGCGTGGGTCAGCAGGCCGATGAAGGCCCGGTTCAGCAGGGCGCTCTCGCTCGCCCGCAGCGGACGGCGGCTGAGCAGCAGCGCCTGGCCGTAGAGGGCCTCGGCGGTCGTCACGGCGAGCCCGCGCTCGCTGATCGTGATCGCCTGGCGGACCAGCGGGTTGAGGTGGTTCAGGACGAGCTGCGCGCGCGGGGTCTCGTGGCGCAGCGAGCCGAGGATGTCGGCCCACAGGCCGTCGCTGTCGGCGGCCAGGCCGGCCCGGGTCCGCTCGTGGCGCGCCTCCCGGTTGTCGAGCAGCAGGGCGGGCGCGGTGACCGGCTGGAAGTCGCGCAGGACGACGTCGCAGTCGTGGACGCCGATCGTCTCCCGGGCGACCGCGAGGAAGGCCGCCGCCCGCAGCTCGGCGGTCGGGTCCAGGGCGTCCAGGTGCGCGGTGACCGTGGCCGGATCTAGGTCCGTGACGGACGTGCCCGGCCGGATCTCGGGCAGCCGGTGCACCAGGTCGCGGTCGTAGGTGTAGCCGCCGTTGACGACGCCGAGACCGGCGGCCGCCGCGATGGGGGCGACCTGGCGGAACTCCTCGACGCTCCGGGTGACCAGGACCGTCGGGTGCGTCCGTACGAACTCCTCCAGGGTCACGTTGCCGTCGGTGGTCTCGAACGGCAGCCACGGCAGCACGACCCGCAGCAGCTCGTCGTCGTAGCGGGCGAGCGCCTTGACCGCCAGGTGGTGGGTGTCGACGAAGCGGTGCAGGAGCGCCGGGTCGCTGGCGGCGAGCCCGGTGAGCCAGTCGCGGATCCGGTCGCCGAGGGCGTCCCGTACGGCGGACAGCGTGCCGTCCTCGTACAGCGACTCGCGGGAGGCGGTGGGCCGCAGGCTGGTCGTGTCGACCACGCAGCGCACGAAGAAGGCCCACTCCGGGAGGAGTTCGGGGGCCTTGTCGGTGAGCAGCATGCCCTTGAGGTGGACCCGGTGCCCCGCGCGCTGCGCCGGGCTGACGGCCGTCGGCAGCACGTACGCGACCCCGCGCAGACCGGCCGCCGGCAGGTCGAGCTCGATGCTGTCGAGCGGGGTGAAGTCGAACAGGTCCCGGCAGTACGCGGTGAGGGCCTCGCGGCGGGCCAGCGGGGAGCGGTGGCTCCGCTCCCACGGCGGCGCCTCGTTGATCCGGTGCGTCTCGCCCCGGGAGTCGACGACGGTGACCTCGTGCCGCAGCAGCCCGCCGTAGTGCCGGGCGAGCCGCACGACCTCCCGCGGGCTCGTCCACTCGACGTTGTCGGCGCGCGGCACGAGCCGGACGGTGGTGCCCGGCCCGGGCGCCTCGGAGGCGGGCAGGGCACGGAGGGTGTAGCGGCCGTCGGAGTGGCCGCGCCACTCGACGGCGGGCGCCGACGGGTCCGACGCGGACCGGCTGACCACCGTGATCTCGTCGGCCACGACGAAGCAGGCGAGCAGGCCGATGCCGAACTGGCCGATGAACTCCCCGCGGGCGGCGTCGAGCCCGGCGCCGTCCAGGGCGCCGTCGGCGGTCCGCTTGGAGCTGCGCCCGATGGTGGCGAGGAAGCGGTGGACGTCGGCCTCGGTCAGACCGACGCCGGTGTCCGTGACGGTGAGGACGTCACCGGTGCGGACCGTGATGGCGCCGGGCGCGTCGGGGTCGAGCGCCTGCCGGGCCGTGATGGCGTCCACGGCGTTCTGGAGCAGCTCGCGCAGGTAGACGCGGGGGCTGGAGTAGAGGTGGTGGGAGAGCAGGTCGACCAGACCGCGCAGGTCGACCTGGAAGGTGTGCGCTGACTCGGAAGGAGACACCCGGTGAAGTCTTTCGGTGAACGCGCCCGCGACGACGGGCGGGAGGAAGAGGGAGGTGCGGAGGGGCGGGGCGGTGGAACCGGCCGCCGGTCCGGTGGGGGCGGCGCCGGTACGGAGCCCGGCCGCCCGCGGGTTCAGCGGCCGGCCGCCGCGCGCCGCTCGCGGTAGGCCGCGAGGGGGTCGGAGCCGTTCAGGTAGGACCAGGGGAACTCGGTGACCCGCCCCTCGGTGGCCCGGAAGCACTCCCGGGCGGCCTCGCGGTCCCCGGCGAGCGAGAAGGCCATGGCGAAGCTGTTGAGCACCTGGAGCCAGCCGCCCCGGCGGACGAAGTCCGGGTGCCGGTACGAACGGTCCGCCGCCTCGTTCAGGGACGCGGCCACCTCGGGCCGGCGGATGTAGGCGGCGTCGGGACCGGAGTCGAGGGAGAGCCACTCCTCCAGGTGCGCGACCGCGACGAGCTGGCCGAGGAGCGTGCCGCCCGGGGCGGCCAGCATCGACGTGCGCGCGAAGTCGTGCATCTCCTCGTGCGAACCGCCCCACTTGCGGCAGACCTGCTGCAACTGCTGCTGGTGCGCCTCCAGGTGGTGCGGGGCGCGCCGCACCGTCGCCTCGAAGCGGCGCCGCGCGATCTCCGGCCCGACCTCCAGGCCGCGCCCGCTGATCTGGAGGCAGTACCAGGGCGAGGCCCACCCCGGTTCGAGCTCGGCCGCCTCGTACAACCACCGCTCGGCCGTGCGCAGCCGCTCGTGGAAGACCTCGAACTGCTCCCGCGAGACGTTCTTCGCGCCGGCCGAGGTCCGGGCCTCCCAGCCCCAACTGACGTGGCGCAGGCCCGCCACGAGGCGGGGCAGCGCCGCCCCCGGCTCGCCCTCGGCCACACCGGTGATCCACTTCTCGACCCCGGCGGTGTCGCAGACGGTCCACAACAGGTCCGTCCGGCCCTCGCTCTCGGGACGCGCTTCGAGCACCTCCCGGACGGTGGCCCAGTCCGCCGCGGCGGCGGCCCCCTTCAGACGGAGCACCTCGGGATCGTCCGAGTCCTTCTCCAGCCGTGCGGCGGACCGGCCCGCCCTCTTCCCCAGCGTGAGCCCCCAGCCACGGAGCAACGCCATGTCCCCACCCCTTGTTCCGTACGAACGGGGCGGTCAGTGATCACCCGCCCCGTGGAGGTAGTGACTATCACGCGCGTACGACAATCGCACACCCGTTTCCCGGGGGGGCCGGGGGCCGTGCCGCTCAGCCGTCCGCGACCACGCGGTCCGCCCCGGAGGACTTCTCCGGCGCCCGGCGCAGCGCCCGGACGGCGGGCACGGCCAGCATGACCGCGAGGCACACGACGCCCATGACGGACGAGAAGAGCAGCACGCGGTCGGCGCCCACGGACTCGGCCGCCGGACCGGCCAGGGCCCGGCCCACCGGGATGACCATGATGGACCCGGCCACGTCGTAGGCCGAGACCCGGCTCAGGACGGCCAGCGGGATGTGCGACTGCACGCTGGTCGCCCACATGACGCCCCAGAAGGCGAACCCGCAGCCCGCCAGGACGCCCGTGGCGGCCGTGAGCGCGAACGACCAGCCCAGGGCGGGCGCCAGGGGGTTGAGCGAGAAGAAGAACATGGCGCACGCGCCCGCGACCAGCGGCCGGCGGGGCCGCACCCGCATCCCGAGCAGCCCGCCGACGATCGTCCCGGCACCGTCGGCGGAGGCGATCCAGCCGTACCCGTCGGCACCGTGCTGCTCGGTGAGGAGCGCGGCGCCCAGCGGCAGGGCCGGGCCGAAGACGAACAGGCCGTAGACGGCCCACACGGCGATGACGCCCCACAGCCAGGAACGGGACCGGAACTCGTGCCAGCCCGTGGCGAGCCGCTGCCAGATCGGCTCGTCGGTCCCGTCCGGGGCCGTGCCGAGCCTCCGCAGCGGCGCGAGCCCCAGGGCGCTGCACGCGTAGAAGGCCGCGATCACCAGGAAGGAGCCGGCCACGTCCCAGTACGCCACGAGGAGACCGGCGAGGCCGGGGCCGAGCAGGGTGCAGATCGACTCCGATATCCGCAGCAGCGCGTTGGCCCGCTGGATGTCCTCGGCGACCCGCGGCACCAGGCTCGCCAGACCGGGCTGGAACATCGCGGTCGCCGCGCCGCTGACCGCGAGCAGCGCCATGACGTGCCACAGCCGTACGTCCCCGAGGGCGAGGAGCCCCGCGAGGGCGAGCATGGCCACCATGCGCACCAGGTCCGCGCCGACCATCATCACCTGCGGGGTGAACCGGTCGGCGAGGACGCCGCCGAAGAGCACCAGGAGGACGATCGGCGCCATCCAGGCGGCGAGCGCGTACCCCACGCCGCTCGCCCCGTACCCCGCCCCGAGCACGGCCGTGGTCAGCGAGACCATCAGCATGCCGTCGGCGAGCAGCGAGGTGCTGCGGGCGGTGAAGAACAGCCGGAAGCGGCCCGAACTCCACGGGCTGGGCGGGGAGTCGGGGTCCCGCTCCACGGGCGCGTCGTTCGTCGTCACGTCGTTCGTCGTCATGTCGGTTCCGCCGGAGTCCGGCCGTTCCCTTCGGTGAGGATGTGCTGCCGGAGCCACGCGTCCGTCCGGTCCGCCTCCTCCGGCGGGTCCTGGACGATCACGTACCGGCGGGGGGCGAGGACCCCGGGACGGCCCGGGAGGACGTGCATCAGCGCGGCGTGGGCCCGCGCGGGGGTCAGGGGCGCACCGCCGGAGGCGACGAACGCGGTGAGGCCCTCCCCGGCCCCGTCCGCCGCGACGTGCACGGGCACGCCTCCGAGGGCGCCGCCCAGGGCGTCCGCGACGGCCGGCGGCGAGACCCAGCAGCCGTCCGTCCGCAGCCAGTCGGGGCCGCGCTCCACCGGACGGACCCCCGTCACCCCGGTCAGCGAGGCGAGCGGCACGTCCCCCTCGGCGGCGGCCTCCAGGAGCCGTACGAGACCGGTCAGGAAGCCCTCCGCCTCGCCCGGCGCGAACAGCGCGGGGTCGGCCCACAGGCCGATCCGCAGCAGCGGCTCCGTCTCGTGCACGAAGGCGAGCAGCCGGGTCGGAAGGACCTGGACCGGGCCGCGGCCCAGTTCGAGGTCCGGCCCGTCCGGCTCCGTCCCGCCGGCCCCCGACAGGGCGCTCACGTCGTTGAAGACCACGTCCCGGGCGAACCGGCTGCCGCGCTCGAAGGTGGTCCGGTCGATCATCTCCCACAGGGCGACCGCGTCGAACCGGCTGTGCCGGTAGGCGTCGAGCGCCGCCCCCCACGCCTTGGCGAGCAGCGCGTCGAAGGACGGGACCCGCACGTCGAGGGCGAGCAGCGCGTCCTGCGACACGGTGTTCACCGCGCGCACGAGCCGGTCGTGGAAGCGGTTGGAGGTCGGGACGGCGGCGACGCAGACGCTCTGTCCCGTCCGGTGGGCGACCAGCGCGCACCAGGCCGTGAGCAGCACCGTGGACGGCAGCCCGCCGGTGCGCCCGGCCACCCGGGCGAGCGCCCGCGCGCCCCGCAGGGACCGGAGCGTCACCTCCGGCGTCTCGACCTCGGTGCCCTCGGCGCCCGGCCCGTCGAACATGGCCTGGGGGCCGGTGCGGATGATCCGCTCCCAGTACCGCAGGGACGCCGCCGACTTCCGGAGGCCCGCCGGGGCGGCCTCCTCGGCGGCGAGGTCCAGCGGCGTGAAGGCGGTCTGCGGCGGCAGGGGCCCGCCGCTCAGGAGGGCCCGCCAGTCCTCCTCCAGGACGCCGAGGGCGCTGACGTCGGTCACGGCGTGGCTCGCCGCCAGGGCGACGAAGACCGGCGCGCCGTCCAGGACGACGAGGGAGATCCGCAGGCCGAAGTCCCGGTCCAGGCGGAAGCGTTCGACGCGGGACCGGCGGGCCACGGCGTCGGCGTACCGCCCGGCGTCCGGGGGGAACGCCTCGTGGTCGAGGACGGTGACCGTGAACTCGCCCTCGGCCGCCACGACCTGCTCGCGGGGCACGGCGCCCCCGGCGGTCCCCGCCCCGTCCGGGAACGTGGTGCGCAGCGCCTCGTGCCGTACGACCAGGGCGCGCAGGGCGTCGAGCACCGCGTCCGTCCTGGTCCCCGCGGGCACCGGCCACACGTCGTGGATGTTGATGTGCTCGGGCTCGTCCCGCAGCATGCACCGGATCATGTTGGCCTGGCCCATGGTGACCGGGCCCCGGCGCTCCTCGCCGCCCGCGTAGGCGACGGTGACGGCGTGCGTCTTCGACGGGCGCGGGAGGTCCCGCTCGCGGGCGGTCACGGGGCGGCCACCGCCCCGGGCCGGGGGAGGGGCCGTGGACGGCGGATCATGCGGTGCCTTTCGGGGACGGGGGAGGGGTCTCGCGCGCGGCGGACGGAGAGCGGTCCTCGTCCACCGGGGACGGCGGGTGTCCCTCGCTCGCGCGGGCCAGGGATCCCCACGCGTCGACGAGGAGGGCGAAGTCCGCCATGTCCCGCCGCACCTCGTCGAGGAGGCGCTCGCGGCGGGCGGCGAGGACGTCGGCGGCGGCCGCGTACCGGCCGCCGAGCTTGCGGTAGGAGCGCTCGACCACGTCGAACCGCTCGGCGTCCTCCGCCGGGTCGGGGCCCGCCCCGTCCCGGATCGCCGCGGCGACGACGGAGGCGCGGACGAGCCCGTCGGCGTCGAGCGGCCCGTCGCCGGCCGCCGCCTTGGCGTGCACGGCCTGGAGGTGCGGGGCGGCGAGCAGGAACTTCGTCAGCCGCAGTTGGTAGGCGAGGAAGCCCGCGTCCGAACGCCGCTCCGGGGTGTGGAAGTTGACGATGTGCCGGTTGTGCAGGACACCGGGCAGCCGGGCGCCGTGCACCAGGTGGACGAGGAAGTAGTCGCTGCCGATGGTGTCGGTGGCGGGCGGCAGCGGCACCCGGCCGTAGACCTCGCGCGCGAAGGCGATGTTGCACATGTCCACGCGCGTGGGGGCGACGGTGGTGAGCGTGGTGAGGTCGCCGGTGAACGCGGCGGTCCCGGCGCCCCGGAACGCCTCGTCGACAAGGTTCCGCCGCCAGATCTCCGGATACCCGGCCGGGACGGAGAGGCCGACGAGGTCGTCGTGTACGAGGGGGTCGAGGGCCCGGATCTCCGCCACGTCCACGGACATCTCGCCGACGAACGAGCCGCCGACCATGGCCACGGTCCGCTCGGCGAGCGCCGGGTCGAGCCGGCTGCGCGACACGAGCCCCGCCACGTCGGCGGCCCGCCGTCCGATCGCCGTCAGCTCGTGGTGGATCGGGAGGACGGGCTCCCCGTCCAGGTACTGGTAGCGGCTGTCGGAGTCCCTGCGGTGCACCGAGGCGCAGCCCAGGGCCTCCGCGATCAGGAAGGCCCGATTGGTGCAGGCCCCGTAGGAGACCCCGGACGGCAGCATCAGGTCGAGCACCCGGTCCGGCGAGGCGACCCCGGACCGGGCGACCGTCCCGCGCAGGAAGTCCCGCTGCTCGTCCTCGTCGAAGTGGTGGACGACCACGCCGGGCTCCGGCGGCAGCGCGGCCACCGCCTCCCGGTGAGCGGCGAGGTCCGCCGCCCCGGACGAGTCCAGGATCAGCAGGTGCACCTCGACGTCGAAGTGCCGGGCGCCGTGGGCCGCCTCCTCCGCGACCGCCCGTACGGTCGCGGCGCAGGCCCGGTTGGTGGGCAGGGTCAGGCAGACGCGGCGCACGACGGCTCCCCGTCCTTGGCCGCCCGCTCGTCGCGGTCCTTCCACGAGGTGAGCCCGAGCAGCCGGCTCCCCAGCTCGTTCAGGACGGCGGTGGGGTAGCGCTCGGACTCGTGCCGGACGGGGTCGCCGACGAGGGTGCGGTTCCAGCGCGGGGTGCGCAGGTGCCGCCAGGAGTCGACGCGGGACCTCCGCAGCTGCTCGTGCTCCTCCAGGGCCGGCATCATCGACAGGTACTGGACGGCCCGCACCTGGTCCTCCGAGGTGTTGCGGGCCACCCCGTGGGCGAGGAGCCCGTTCCAGATCAGCAGGTCGCCGGGGCGCAGGTCGGGGCGGACGACGGGGTACTCGTCCCGGTCCGCGGCGGGCCGGAGCGGGTCCCGGTCGGCGGGCTGCCCGACCTTCCACTCCTCGAACCGCCGGAACAGCTCGGGGCAGCACTGGAACCCGCCCGACTCCGGGCGGGTGTCGTTGAGCGCGATGATCCCCTGCACCCGCTGCGGCGGCACGCCGAGCGTGGTGTCGATGTCCCAGTGCAGCTCGATGTCGAACCCCCGGTCGGTGGGTTCTATCAGGGCGCGGTCGCGGTTCCTGACGTTGGGCGGGTTGAGGTTGAGCCGGTCCTGGGTGACCCACAGCTCCTCGCAGTCCCACACGTCCACGAAGGCGTCGTACACCCGCTGCGCCTGGCGGCTGTCCCACAGGAGCTGGTGGTGGTACGCCTCCACGAAGCCGTAGACGTGCAGTTGCCGGTCCAGTTGGGAGCGGAAGGGCCGGTCCTCGTACCAGCTCTCCGGCCGCTCCGGGTCGAGCCCCTGGAACTCCCAGGCGAAGTCCAGGAGCCGCCGGGCCGCCTCCGCCGGAATCGCCTCCCGGACGACGACGTAGCCGTAGGTCTGCCAGTGGGCGAAGTCCTCCTCGGACAGCACCCGCAGCGGCCGTGACTTCCTCAGCTCCCGCAGGGTGGTCTGCGCGAGGTAGGACTCGCCGTCCGCGCTGAAGTACGGCAGGTCCGAGGCCGCCCGGTACAGAGGGGGGCGGCGCGGGGGGCGGTGCGGGGCGGGGGTCGTCATGGGTCCCTCCAGGTGCGGGAGTCGGGGGAGGAGATCCGGGAGCCCGGGGCGGGAAGCGCTCCTCCCCGGCCGGCGGGCAGCACGCGGCGACCCCCGGCGAGGGGGTCGGCGGCGGACGGCACGGACGGCCGGACGCGCCGTGGCGCTGGTCGGGCACCACGCCGTGCGGCAGAATTGGTTTAGACCTTAGCGGGTGGCAAGTGCCATCTCAATAGACCGAGTTGAGTCGCGGAGGGATCGGGGCAAACGTTGTCAGGACGGTTACTTTGGTCTAGACAACAGTTCGGGAACTGGCTTACTGTCCCCTTGCGCGGTCCGGCCCCTGACGGGGCGTCAGACGTTTCTTCGCCGTGCCCGGTCGACACCGGCCGCCCGCGAGGCCGTTCACGGCCGGAGACCGGGCCGCGGCGCGTCCGCCCCGTCCGTCCCGTCGGCACCCCTGACTGTTCGCCCACCCCAGAGGGAGCGGTTCCCCATGAGCACACCCGGCACCACGGTCCTGCCCGACGGCGGCCTGAGGAGTCCGGGGCCGGGTCTGATCACCCTGGACCCGGACCACACCGCACTGCTGCGCGGCCTGGACGAGCTGCTCACCGGCCTGGCCGCCCGGCTCTCCGCCCCCGAGGTGGTGGGGCCGCCCCTGCTCTCCGTGGAGGGCCTCGCCCGCCTCGACTTCTTCCGCAACTTCCCCCACCTCGGCGTCTCCGCCGGCCGGTTCGCGCCCGACGCGCTCGACGGCCTGGCGGCCGGGAAGGCCCCGGGCGACCTCCCGCTCCGGCCGACCGGCTACCTGCTGCCGTCCGCCACCTGCTACGGACTGCTGCTCTCCCTGGAGGGCCGGGACGTCGGCGAGGACGGCCTGCGGCTCTCCGCCGCCGGCCGCTGCTTCCGCAACGAGACCCACTTCGACGGCCTGCGGCGCCTGTGGGGCTTCCACATGCGGGAGGTCCTCTACCTCGGCACCAAGGAAGGCGCCCTGGAGCACCTGGAGCACGGCGCCGCGTTCGTCCGGGAGCTGGCCGGGCGGCTCGGCCTCGACCTCACCCGGGCCGTCGCCGACGACCCCTTCTACGACAAGGGCGGCTCCCGGGCCCGGCTCATGGCCCTCGACCCGGTCAAGCACGAGTTCAGCGCCCCCGACGGCACGGCGATCGCCTCCGTGAACCGGCACCGCAACTTCTTCGGCGAGCGCCTGGACATCCGCGCGGGCTCCGAGGGGCCGGCGTACAGCGCCTGTGTCGCCTTCGGCGTCGAGCGCTGGGTCCACGCGATGGTCCTCGCCCACGGCACCCCCGCGCGGGCGCTCGACCGCCTGCGCGAGGCCGGCGCCTGAACTCACGGCCCGGTCCCGTACGTACACCCCGCACGCAGCACGAAACGCACAGCACAGAGCACGAAGCACAGAGCACGAAGCACAGAGCACAGTGAGGAGCGACCCCACCCCATGGAACGCATCGCCGAGTGGCTGCACGAGAAGAACCCCGGTCTCGACGGACCGATCGACCTCGACGAGGACCTCATCGAGGCGCGTCTCATCGACTCCATGGACTTCCTGGAGTTCGTCGACCTCCTGGAGGAGCTCTCCGGCCGCTCCATCGACCTCCAGGAGGTCACCATCGACGACTTCCGCACGCTCGGCCGCGTCCGGGAGCGTTTCCTGAGCACCGCCGGGTGAACCTTCCGGATCCCCGCCGATGAACGAGGGCCGGGCGGTCCTCGCCGTGGTGGCGGCCACCGGCGAGGTCCTGGCCCGCCCGGAGCTGCACGAGGGGCTGCTCGCGCCCTGGGAACGGCGGCGCCTCGACCGGGTGCGGGTGCCCGCCCGCCGCGACGACGTGCTGGCGGCCCGTCTCCTCGTCCGGCTGTGCGCGGCCCGGTTCACCGGGCTCTCCCCCGGGGCCTCGGGCCCGGAGCAGTACTGCGCCGCGTGCGACCGGACCGGCCACGGGCGCCCCCACCTCGGCGGCCGGCCCGACCTCGGCGTCAGCCTCAGCCACGCCGACGGCCTCGTCGCGGCCGCCGTCGGCCCCGGCCCGGTCGGCGTGGACGTGGAACCCGCGACGCGCCGGCCCGGACCCCCGTCCGTCCTGCGACGGCTCCTGCCCGAGGCCGACCTCCGGGAGGCCGCCGCCCGCCCGGACCCCGGCCCGGAACTCCTCCGGCTGTGGGTGCGGGGCGAGGCCCTGTTCAAGGCGGGCGGCGGGACCGGCCTCCGGCTCCTCGAACGGACCGACCGACGACGGGGAGCTGTCGCGGCGGTCGCGACCGGGACCCCCGTCACGGCCTTCTCCTCCCTGGAGGAAATCCTCCGTCCCGAAGGGGCCGGGTCTCCCGGTGCGACGGTCACGGTCTCGGGCGACCACGGGGTCCCGCAGGCTCCACGGCCGCCCGCTGCCGTCACACGGACAGGGCCCTGAGGTACGCGCTCAGGGCGGCCGCGGCACCGCCGAGGGGGAACCGGGCGCCGAGCTGCCCGTCCGGGCGGACGACGAGACCGGTGGCGCCGTCGGGGAGGTAGAGCCGGGCGAACTCCCCGGCGGCGTCGCGGTACACGGGCATGGTGGGGGGCAGGGGTGCGGAGCCGGACCGGCCGGTCCCGGCCGCCGGCAGGACCACCACGGCCGGCAGCCCGCCCGCCGCCCGCGCCGC
The DNA here is from genome assembly GCF_042868165.1 of Streptomyces sp. NPDC007872. Lineage (NCBI taxonomy): Bacteria > Bacillati > Actinomycetota > Actinomycetes > Kitasatosporales > Streptomycetaceae > Streptomyces > Streptomyces sp. NPDC007872. The sequence continues at coordinate 614,109 of NZ_JBIAEA010000003.1, read as the reverse complement.
CTCCGCCGCGCCGGACAGTTCGGCGGCGTCGGAGCCGTACAGGAGCACCACGTGTCCCGCGCGGCCGCGCAGCACGTCGAGCAGCCGCAGCGGGAAGGCGGCGACCGGGGTGGTCAGACCGGCGCAGTCCGGGGCCCGGTCGCCGGGCTGCGGCGCGTCGGCCGGCCCGTACGGGGCGCCGGCGAGCGGGCCGCCCCGGTAGCCGACGAGCAGTTGGGCCTCGCGGAGGAGCAGGGTCCGCCGGTCGTCGGGGCCGGACTCGATGCCGTGGACGGCGTGCCGCACGGTCCGGCCCACCACCTCCTCGCCGACCGGACGCCGCTCGGCGTCGTACGTGGCGAGCAGTCCGGGACCCGCCCCGCCCCGGACCACGAGGGCGAGCTTCCAGGCCAGGTTGCAGGCGTCCTGCACCCCGGTGTTCATGCCCTGGGCGCCGGTGGGCGGATGGATGTGGGCCGCGTCGCCCGCGACGAAGACCCGGCCCTCGCCGTAGCGGTCCACGATCCGGTGGCTGATGCGGAAGACCGAGGCCCAGCGCAGTCGGGAGAGCCGCGCGGGCCGGGGCGCGAGGCGGTCCACGACGGCCTGGAGGTCGGAGAGTTCCGGCGTCCGCCCGGTCTGCACGCCGTGCGCGACGCCGTCCGGCGCCGTGCTTCCCCGGGCGGACAGCTCGGGCGGGACCCGCATCGACATCCGGTAACGGCCCGCGCCCGGCAGCGGGATGCAGACGAGGACGTCGTCGGCCGAACCGTCGGCGGACCGGCGGCTCGACCGCACGCCGTAGCCGTGCGGCAGGTCCCAGTCGGCCTCCACGTCCCCGAGCATGTACTCCTCCGGGAACGCGCCGCCCTCGAACGACAGCCCCAGGGCCTTCCGCACGACGCTGTGCGCCCCGTCGCAGCCGATCAGATACGGGACCCGCAGCTCCTCGTCGGCGCCGGACGCGGTGCGCAGCCGCGCGGTGACCCCGTCCCGGTCCCGGTCGAACGACACCAGTCCGGTGCCGCGCTCCACGGCCGTCCCCAGCCGGGCCAGGTACTCCTCCAGGAGGCGTTCGGTCTCGTACTGGGGGAGCGCGGCGAAGCCGTAGGGCACCTCGGGCGGCATCTCCAGCTCGATCCGGGCCCGTTCCTCGCCGTCGGCGTAGAGGAGCTGCCCCCGTATCGGAACGGCGGCCTCCAGGACCTCGCGGACCAGGCCCATGCGGTCCCACAGTTCCAGGGTGCGCGGCTGGATCCCCACCGCCTTCGCGTACGGCAGCCGGGCCGGCAACCGCTCCACGATCCGGCAGTGCACCCCGTGCCGGCGCAGTTCGGCGGCCGCGCTCAGGCCGACCGGGCCCGCGCCGACGACCAGGACGTCGGTGGTGGTGCGGTGGTGCGCCACGAGTGCCTCCAGCGCTGCCTCGCCCCCCACGGGCCCCCGCCCCCATGGTCGCCCGCGCGGCCCCGGACGGCGAGCGGTGGGAACCGCGCCGCCGGACCGCGGAACCGGACGGAGGCCCCCCGCGTCCCTCCCGGGCATGAGCGAGAAGCCCGCGGAGGAGTCCCGCGACCGGATGGAGAGCGCCGTCGGCTGTCTGCTCGCCGTCCTCGGCGCCGCCGTCACGGGCGCCTTCGCGCTGTCCCGGGCCGCGTACACCATCGAGGGCGGTTTCGAAGGGCACGCCCGGGACTGGGGCGTGATCCTCGTGGACCTGCCGCTCATCCTCTTCGCCGGACTCGTCGTCCCGCCCCTGACCTGGGCGGCGGCCACGCGGTGGCTGCGCCCGTGGGCGGCCGTCCTCGTCTGCGCGGCCGTCGTGGGCCTGGGCCTCTGGGGCCTGGCGGCCGGATGGCACCCGCGACAGGCCCCGGACCCGGGGTACGGGCCCGGCCTCTGACGGCCGCCACGAGGTCGTACGACGATCACGGCCGGACCGGCGGCCACCGGGTCAGACGAGGACCACCGGCCGGCCGACGAGGCCGACGCCCGCCGCGCGCAGTTCGCCGAGCGCGCGGTCGGTGGTGTCGGCGGCGACGCCGACCGTGTGGTCGAGGAGGACGCGCACGTCGAAGCCCTCCCGGACCCCGCCGAAGGCGGTCGCCTTCACGCAGTGGTCCGTTCCGATCCCGACGACGTCGACCCCGTCCACCCCGCGGGCGCGCAGCCAGTCGCCCAGCGGGGTGCCGCTCGCGGTCGCGCCCTCGAAGCCGCTCTTCGAGGCGGAGTGGGCGCCCTTGAGGAAGACCTCCCCCACGGCCCCGGCGGCGACGGCGGCCGCGAAGTCCGGGTGGAACTCGGCGCCCTCGGTGCCGGCGACGCAGTGCACCGGGAAGGAGTCCTCGAAGTCGGGCTCGTCCGAGAAGTGGTCGCCCGGGTCGACGTGGTGGTCACGGGTGGCGACGACGTGCGCGTACCGGTCGCCGGCGCCCCTGACCAGGTCGGCGAGGGCGACGGCCAGGTCGGTCGCGCCGTTCACGGGGACGTCACCGCCCTCGCAGAAGTCCTTCTGCACGTCGACGACGATCAGGGCACGGCGCACGGGAGCCGCCTTTCCTCGGGGGTGGGAAGAGTCCCTGGCATCGTCGCGTCTCCGAGGCGCGCCCGGAGGGGCACGCGCCCGCGTTCACCCGATCGGGATCATGGAAACCCGGCTCTGAGAAAAGGCCCCCCGGCCGCCCTCTCGTCCCCGCCGCCCCCTCGTCCCCGCCGCCCCCTCGTCCCCGCCGTCCGCTCGTCCCCGCCGTCCGCTCCGGGGGGTCGTCCGGCGCCGCCTGCCCGAGACTGGGGAGAGGGAGAGCCACCGAGAAGGACGACGAGAGGGGCGAGCCCATGGACGTGGACGGTGGCGCGGAGGCGCGGCGGTCGCCCCGCCGTGCCCGGTTCGACGTACGGGTCCGGCCCGCGACGGCCGACGGGGTGGTGGTGCTCGAACTGGGCGGGGAGCTCGACCACGACACGGTCGCCCCCCTGCGCGAGGCGGTGGAGGAGCACGTACGGGCCCGGCGAATCGTCGTCGACTGCTCCGGCCTCGGCTTCTGCGACTCGACGGGGCTCAACGCGCTCCTGAAGGCGCGCCTGCGGATGCGGAAGACGGGCGGGCGCCTGGACCTCGCCGGGCTGCGCCCGCCGGTGGACCGGATGTTCGACATCACCGGGGTCAGGGCCGTCTTCCGGGTGTACGAGGACACCACCCGGGCCCTGGCCGATCCGGCCCCGAGGGACGGCGGGGCCGGCCATGACTGACGGTGATGCCGACGCGGACGGTGCCCAGGTGCGGAGGTTGATGGTGCGCGGGGCGCGGCGGGTGGTGTCGCGTTGCCGGGACTTCACGGCGGAGGCGTTGGCGGACTGGGGGTGGCTTCCGGCGCGGAGCGAGGCGGGGGAGGAGCGGGAGGAGCGGGTGGAGGACGTGCTGCTGTTGGTGTCGGAGGTGGTCACCAACGCCTGTCTGCACGCCGGGGGTCCCGAGGAGTTCGTCCTGCGGCACGAACGGGGGCGCCTGCGGGTGGAGGTCGCCGACCTCAGCCCCGAGCCGCCCCGGCCGCGCGCGCCCCGCTCGCCCGCGCTGCCGGGCGGACACGGTCTGATGGTCCTGGACAAGCTGGCGGGGGCCTGGGGATATGAGGTCAGGGGGCCGGGGGCGGCGGGGAAGGTGGTCTGGCTGGAGGTCAGCCGGCCGCCGGGTCGGGTGCCGGACCGTCCTCCAGCAGAGCGGCTCTGAGGTCACCGAGGATCCGGGTGAGCAGCCGCGAGACCTGCATCTGGGAGAGGCCGATCCGCCGGCCGATCTCGGCCTGGGTGAGCTCCTCCCCGAACCGCAGCGCCAGGATGTGCCGGTCGCGTTCGTCGAGCCGGTCGAGCAGCGGCCGCAGCGCGGCGAGGGACTCGATCAGCTCGTAGGCGGGCTCGGCGGTCGCCAGGTGCCGGGGAGCGGCGCCGGAGGTCTCCTCGTCGTCCCCCGCGGGCGTGTCCAGGGAGCGGGTGGCGTAGCCGTGGGCGGCGAGTTGTCCTTCGGCGATTTCTTCCTCGGTGAGGTGGAGGTGGTGGGCGAGTTCGGTGCGGGTGGGGCGGCGGCCGAGGTGTTGTTCGAGGTGGTCGGCGGTTTTGGCGAGGTCGATGCGTAGTTCCTGGAGGCGGCGGGGGACGCGGACGGCCCAGCTCGTGTCGCGGAAGAAGCGTTTCATCTCGCCGACGATGGTGGGCAGGGCGAAGGCGGAGAAGTCGACGGCGCGGTCGGGGTCGAAGCGGTTGATGGCTTTGATCAGTCCGATGGTGCCGACCTGGATGATGTCTTCGGTGGGTTCGGCGCGGTTGCGGAAGCGGCGGGCGGCGAACTTGACGAGGCTGAGGTTGAGCTCGACCAGGGTGTTGCGGACGTAGGCGTGTTCGGGGGTGCCTTCGTCGAGTGAGGTCAGGCGGGTGAGGAGGGCGGCGGAGAGCTGCTGGGCGTCGTCGGTGGAGACGGTGGTGGGCCGGGGCGGCACGGGCAGTCCGTCCAGCGCCGCCCGGCGCATCGAAGCCCCCGGATTCCCGGCGACCTCCGGGCCACGACCGAGGGTGACGGATCGAGTGCGGGGGGTGGACATGGGGCTCCTTCGACGGTGTCGGGACCTGCCCTGACCCCGTAACAGAGGGCGACGGCGCGGGTCCGCCGGTCAAGCGTCTCGAACCAGGATGCCCCGTATCCGATGGTTTGGCACGATTTGCCGAGGGCCCGTGCGGACGGGAGGCGGACACGCCTCCGAACCGGAAGGAGCGGACGATGCCGCGCGGATCGAGCCCCGAGCGGGAGCGACAGACGGCAAGCGCTCGCACAGCGGCGCGCAGGGGCCGACGTACGACCCGCTCCACGCCGAGGCCGGGCGCCGCGACGTGCCCGGCCGCTCCTCGGTGGACGAGGCGGAGCTCAAGAAGGCCCTGGGCGAGGGACGGACCCGGCGGGCCGAAGAGCCGCGTGCCGTGTCCCGGACGACCACCGTCCGGGACACGGCACGAGACCGTCGGGACCTCCGTTCACCAGCGGTACCAGCGGCCGCTGCCGCTCCGCATGAAGAAGCCGAGCACCCACAGCACCAGCAGGGCGATGGCGATGTACCAGAGCACGTCGACCGCGAAACCCGCGCCGAACAGGATCAGGATCACCAGGAGGACGAGGAGCAGGGGAACCATGACGTCACCTCCGTCGTACACGGTGTCGTCCGGCGCGGTCCGCACGGAGACCCGCTACACCGCCCCTGCCCGCTTCCCCCGCGCTCATGCGCCGTCGCCGACGTCCTCCGGGGACACCGGCCGGGGCCCCGCGACGCCCCGGGCGATCCCGAGCCCGACGAGGTCCTCCGGCCGCAGCCGCAACTGGTCGGCGGTCGCACCGGCCTGCTCCGGCGGGCGCTTGAGGATGGCGGCGGCGGCCTCGGGCGCGATGACGGAGAAGTACGCGTCCGGGGTCACCCAGGTGTTCCCCGGGGCGGCGAGCGCCAGCGCCCCGCCCGAACCGCCCTCCCCGACGAGCAGCGAGGTCAGCGGGGTGCGCGCGGTGGCCATGGCGGCGAACAGGTCCGCGATCGCGCTGCCCGCGCCCGAACGCTCCGCCTCCGCGTCGTTGGCGGCGCCCGGGGTGTCCACCAGGGTGAGCACCGGCGTCCCGAGACGTCCGGCGAGCCGCACGAGCCGGGCGGCCGTGCGGAAGCCGGCCGGACGGGTCGCGGTGCCGCACTGCGCGGCGTAGGCGACGGTCCGTCCGTCGGGGAGCCGCCCGAAGCCGCACCGCATCCCCGGGTCGACGCCGCCGCAGCGGTCGCCGGAGATCTCCTCGCGCAGGGTGAAGTGGGCGTCGAGGTAGGCGCCGGCCCGGGGCCGGTCCGGGTGCCGGGCCCGCGCCACGGCCTCCCGGCCGCTCGCGGCGGGCGCGGTGCCGGGGTCCCCGAGCGCGTACGGCGGCGGGACCGGGCCCTCGGCCGGGCGGGTGAGCAGGGACAGCCAGCGCCCGAGGACGGCGCGCAGCGCGTCCGGCGGCACGATCGCGTCGACGTGGCCGTGCGCGAGCTGCGCCTCGGCGGTGTACGCCGCCGGATCCGCGTCCGGCGGCCGCACCCGCGACCCGGCGAAGGCGACCTGGGCGCCCGGCAGGGCCAGGACGACGTCGGAGCCCGCGCCGAGGGTGGCCCAGCCGCCCCCGGTCGTCGGATCCCGCAGGACCGCGACCTGGGGGAGCCCGGCGGCCCGGGTCAGTTCCGACTCGCGGGCCAGGAGCTGGAGCTGGAGGAGCGCCCGCATCCCCTCGTGCATCCGGCTGCCGCCGGTGGCCGGAAGGACCACCACGGGCAGCCGCCGCGCCCGCGCCAGGGCGTGGGCGGCGGCCACCCGCGCCCCCGTCCGCTCCCCGAGGGAACCGCCGAGGAACCGGAACTCGAAGGAGACCAGGACCGCCCGCACCCCGCCCACCGTGCCCGTCCCGCAGACCACCGACTCGTTCTCGCCGGTACGGGCGGCGGCGCGGGCGTGCGCGGCGGAGTACCCGGGCCATCCGATCGGCCCGTCACCGGCCGGCGGGCCCTCGTCGAAGGGCAGTTCGGTGAACTCGTCGGTCACCAGGGCGATCGCCCCGCGCGCCGTCGTCGGGTCGGTCATGCGGGCCTCACAGCCGGTCGCCGGTGCGTGGTATGGGGAACGCGTACGGATGGATCAGCGGTGCGCCCCACCGTACCGCCCGGTCCGCCGCCGCACCGGGGCGGCCCCGCGGGCGGGGCTCAGGCCATGATCCCGCTCCCGTGCGGGGCGTACAGGTCGAGGAGCCGCACCCGGGTCACCTGGAGGCGGTGCGCCAGGATCGAGCCCAGCCAGAACAGGACCGAGGCGCCGAACTCGGCGTCGGAGCGGCACATCGACCGGACGGCCGGGGCGTTGAACTCGTACGCCCGCACCGGGGTCATCGCCTCCGCGCCCGACTGGCACAGGTACGGCGGGAACATCCAGGAGAGACCGACCAGTTCGCCGTGGTGCAGGGTCTCGATCACGGGCGCCCCGCGCCCCGGCACCCGCGCGTCGAGCGTCACCGCTCCCGTCTTCACGATCCAGAAGCGATCGGCGTGCTGCTGCTCCTCGAAGAGGCGGTGGCCGGACTCGAAGTACACGTCCTCGGCGAAGGCCATCAGGCGCTCCCGGTGCTCCGGGGGCAACGTGCTGACCTTGGGCGTGGCACTGCTCATGGCGGGCCCTCCTCGCACACTCGACTCCCACCCCCAGTGTCGGCCAAGGAGCCGCCGCGCGCGCAGGCTCGGGCCACCGGTCACACCGGCCGGACGGCCCCCTCACCCTCCGTGCGCCCCCGCTCCCGGCGGGCCCCGTCCGGCGTGCGCGGGCCGGACGGGGGGCACCTGACGCGGTGGGACGGCACGGGGCCTCAGCGCCGGGCCAGGGCCAGCACGCTCAGGCCGAACATCAGGACGCCCAGCGGGACGTGGACCGCCGGGACGTGCGCGATGCCCACCACCACCTGGACCGAGGCGAGCGCCAGGAAGCCCGACGCGTGCCGGACCGGCCGGGGCGAGCCGCCGCCCGGCTTCCACGCCAGCACCGCCGCGAGCACGTACAGCATCGACGCCCCGTACATCACCCGGGCCCCGACGCCGTGCAGCGTCTCCCCGTACGACGTGGTCAGCAGCAGTCCGGCGGAGACCGCCTGGAGGAAGAGGGTCAGGGTCTGCAGGACGATCGCGGTCCTCAGGAAGGAGGAGCCGCGCCGCACGTCCGCCGTCGCCGTCGTCGCCTCGGTGGCCATGTCACAGTCCCCTTTTCCGCCCCGGGCTTCCCGCCCCCGGGCAGTCGATCGATAAGGTCTCACCCGTTCGACGACGCAGGCCTCCGAAAGGTGAGGCGGGGACTCGCGAAGGCACGACGAGGGGGCGGCCGGAGCATGGGGACTGTCGGGACTGCGGGGACCGGCGCGGACGGCACGGCCGGTGAGCGGGGGCGGCTGATCAACGTCGCCTACCGGCTGCTCGGTTCGGTGACCGAGGCCGAGGACGCCGTCCAGGACGCCTATGCGCGCTGGTACGGACTCCCGCGCGGCAGGCGGGAGGAGATCCTGTCCCCGGGGGCCTGGCTGACGACGGTGACCGGCCGCATCTGCCTGGACCTGCTCGGCTCGGCGCGGGCCCGCCGCGAACGCTACGTCGGCGCCTGGCTCCCCGAGCCGCTGCCCGACCGCGCCGAGTGGGACCGCGCCGGCGCCTCCGCGGATCCCGCGGACCCCGCCGACCGGATCGTCCAGGACGAATCGGTGACCATGGCCTTCCTCGTCGTCCTGGAGTCGATGACGCCCGCCGAGCGGGTGGCGTTCGTCCTGCACGACGTCTTCCGTTACCCGTTCGCCGAGATCGCCGGAGTCCTCGGCCGGACCCCCGCGGCCTGCAGACAACTGGCGGCCTCCGCCCGGCGGCGGGTGGACACCGCGCACGGCCCGGCGCCGGCGGCCGGCCGGGCCGACGTGGTGCGGCACGTCAAGGAGGCGTGGGAGACCAAGGACATCGCGGCCCTGGTCGGGCTCCTCGACCCGGCCGCCGTGATGACCGCGGACGGCGGCGGCATGGTCGGCACCGTCCTGCACCCGGTCGAGGGCGGCGCGCGCATCGCCCGGTACATGGTCGCCATCGCCGACAGGGCCCCGGGGCTCGAACTCCTGGAACGCTCGGTCAACGGCGCGCCCGGCCTGGTGGCCCGGCGCGACGGCGTCGTCGCGACCGTGGCCTCGTTCGACGTCGCCGAGGGGCGCGTCGCCCGGATCTGGGTGGTCCGCAACCCGGAGAAACTCCGCCCGTGGGCAAGGGACTTCCCCGACGCGCCTCAGGGCCCGCCCCGTCACGGCTGACGGCCTCTGACCCCTCCTGCGGGTGAAGCGACCCCGAGGAGACCCCGAAAGCACCCATCCGGGAGGCGTTCCGTGGCGAAGTACCCCTCATGAACGCCACCAGCGACGGGCACCGGCCCGTCCGAGAAGCCACCCGCACCGACCGTCTCCTCGCCGCGCTCGGCGGCCTCCTCGCCGCCTACGTCTCCCTGGCCGTCGCGGACCTCGTGGCCTCCCGGGTGCGACCAGAGGCGAGCCCCGTCGTGGCCGTCGGCGGCGCCTTCGTCGACCGGACCCCCGCGGCCCTCAAGGACTGGGCGATCCGGACCTTCGGCGAGAACGACAAGGCCGTCCTCCAGCTCGGCATCCTCCTCGTCCTCGCCCTGCTCGCCGTCGGGATCGGGCTGCTCGCCCTGCGCCGCCGCGCGCTCGGCTCGGCGGCGGTCGGCGCCTTCGGCGTCCTCGGGGCGCTCGCCGCCGTCACCCGCCCCGACTCGGATTCCGCCGTCGACGCCGTGCCCTCCCTCGTCGGGGCCGCCCTGGGCGCCCTCCTCCTGTACGTCCTCATCGGCCGCCTCCTCGCCCCCCGGGCCGGGACCGGCACCGCCGCCGCCCGCGCGGACCGCAGGAGCTTCCTCGTCGTCGCCGCGTCCACCGGCCTCGCCGCGACCGGCGCCGCCGCCCTCGGCAGGGCCGTCGGCTCGCCCGTCGAGGAGAACGCCACCGCCTCGCGGGCGGCCGTGCGGCTGCCCCGGCCGGCCTCCCCGGCACAGCCCGTCCCCGCCGGGGCCCGGCTCGCCGTCCCCGGCATCAGCCCCTTCACGACCCCCAACCGGGACTTCTACCGGGTCGACACCGCCCTCGTCGTCCCCAAGGTGGACGCTAACCGCTGGCGCCTGCGCCTCCACGGCACGGGCGTCCGCGAGGAGCTCACCCTCACCCTGCGGGACCTCATGGCCCGGCGGACGGTCGAGCGGGACATCACCCTGGCCTGCGTCTCCAACGAGGTCGGCGGCCCGTACGTCGGCAACGCCCGCTGGCTCGGCGTCCCCCTCGCCGACCTGCTGCGCGAGGCCGGAGTCCGCCCGCCCTCCGAGGGCGGCTCCGCCGACCAACTGGTGGCCCGCTCCGTCGACGGCATGACCATCGGCACCCCCGTCGAGGACGTCATGGACGGCCGCGACGCCCTCCTCGCCTTCGGGATGAACGGCGAACCCCTCCCCTTCGAGCACGGCTTTCCCGTCCGCATGGTCGTCCCCGGCCTCTACGGCTACGTCTCCGCCTGCAAGTGGATCGAGTCGATCGAACTGACCACCTTCGACGCGTACGACGCCTACTGGGTCCCGCGCGGCTGGGCCGCCGAGGCCCCCGTCAAGACCCAGTCCCGCATCGACACCCCCCGCCCCTTCGGCCGCCCCGCCGCCGGCACCGTCATGGTCGCCGGGGTCGCCTGGGCCCAGCACCGGGGCGTCCGCCGGGTCGAGGTGCGGGTCGACGACGGCCCCTGGCAGGAGGCCCGCCTCGCCGCCGAGGACACCCGCGACACCTGGCGCCAGTGGACGTACCCCTGGGAGGCCGCCCCCGGCCGCCACACCCTCACCGTCCGCGCCACCGACGGCACCGGCGCCACCCAGCCCGAACGGCGCACCGCCACGATGCCCGACGGGGCCCAGGGGTGGCACTCGGTCGTGGTGACGGTCGAGGGCGGAGAATAGAGGCCGGTGGTCGTAGCTGAGTAACGAACCCGCCGTGCCCACCCGTTCGGGGGACATATGAGGGACACTGCTCCCGTGCGTGGACATCTGCCGGACGAGAACGCCGGTTTCGTGGGACGCCGCACGGAACTGGAGCGCGTATCCGCCGCGTTGGCGGAGCACCGCCTCGTCACCGTGACCGGCGTCGGGGGAGTCGGGAAGACCCGGCTCGCGCTGCGCGCCGCACACCGGGCCGCCGGGCGGTACCCGGACGGGGCCTGGTGGACCGACCTCGGCCAGCTCGACGGCGAGCGGCTGCTCGTCGCGCTCGTCGCCGACTCCGTGGACCTCGCCGACCACACCCCCGGCATGGCCGCCACCGGACTCTGCCGCCGGCTCGCCGACGACCGACTCCTGCTCGTCCTGGACTCCTGCGAGCACCTGGCCGAGCCCTGCGCCCGGCTCGTCACCGAACTCCTCGCCGCCGCCCCCGGCCTCACCGTCCTCGCCACCAGCCGCCGCCCCCTCGGCGTCGAGGGGGAGGAGACGATCGTCCTCGACCCGCTGCCGCCCGCGGGACCGGACGCCCTGGCCCTGCTCCGCCGGGCCGCCGGGGAGGAGTTCCCCGCCGCCGGACCCGCCGGCGAGATCTGCGTACGCCTGGAGGGCATCCCGCTCGCCCTCGAACTCGCCGCGGCGCAGATCCGCCTCCAGGGCGCCGAAGCCGTGCGCGACCAGCTCGGCTCCCGCCTCGACGCCGCCCCCGGCGCCCGCTTCGACCTGCTCGCCCACACCGAGCGCGTCTGGCCCAGCCGCCACCAGACCCTGCGCGCCGCCATCGGCTGGAGCCACGAGCTGAGCACCCCGCTCGAACGGCTCCTCTGGGCCCGCCTCTCCGTCTTCCGCGGCCCCTTCGACCTCGCGTCCGCGACCGCCGTCTGCATCGGCGGCCCGCTGAACCGCGCGACCCTGCCGGAGGCGCTCGACGGACTCGTCCGCTCCTCCGTGGTCCGCCCGCCCGACGCGGCCGGACGCCACCGGATGCTCGACACGATCCGCGAGTACGGGGCGACCTGGCTGGACCGCACCGGCGAGACCGGAACCGTCGCCGACCGGCACGCCGCCCACTTCCGGGGCCTGGCCCGCCGGGCCGGGACCGAGTGGCACGGCGCCCGCCAGCTCCGCTGGTACCGGACCGTCGACGCCCACCACACCGATCTGCGCACCGCCCTGGACCGGCTCCTGCGCACCGACCCCGACGCGGCCCTCGACCTCGTCGGCTCCGTCGCCTTCGCCTGGTCCTGCCGCGGCCGCCTCCGCGAGGCCCGCGACGGCCTCGAACAGGCCCTGCTCCTCAGCGAGGCCCGCGGCCGCGTCCGGGCCCGCGCCCTGTGGGCCCTCGGCGTCACCCTCGTCCTCCAGGGCGAGTTCGGCCCAGCCCAGGACGTCAGCGAGCGCTGCGCCCGCGAGGCCCGGCACGCCGAGTACGCCGACGCCGCCGAACACACCGAACACACCGAACACACCGAGTACGCCGAGCTTCCCGGCTCCGCCGGCCCCGTCGACGGCGCCGGGCGTGCGGAGCACGGGGAGGGCGCCGGGCGGGACCGGCCCGGCGAGCTCACCCTCGACGCCGCCGCCCTCGCCGGCCTCCTCGCCCTCACCACCGGCCGCCCGACGGCCGCGCACGTCGTCGTGGGCCACGTCCTCGACGCCGCCCGCGGCGGACCCGCCGACTCCGCCGCCCGGCTCCGCTGCCACCTCGTCCGGGTCTTCGCCCTCACCGGCCTGGGCCGGCTCGCGGAGGCCCGGGAGCGGGCGCTCCGGCTGCGCGCCCTGTGCGAGGAGCTCGACGAGCACTGGACCCGCACCGCCCTGGAGTACCAGCTCGCCCTCACCGGCCTCCTGGAGGGCGATCCGGCCGCCGCCTCCGGCCACGCCCGCGCCATGCTCGAAGGCACCCGGCGCCTGGGCGCGAGCCTCGGCGTGGCCCTCGGCCTCGACGTCCTCGCCACCGCCCTCGCGGCGGCCGGCGAGGGCGAGCGCGCCGCGGACGTCTCCGGCACCGGCGAGGCGTACTGGCGCTCCACCGGCCAGCCCCGGCGCGGCCTGCCCGGCCTGCGGGCCCTGCACGAGAAGTACACGGACACCGTCCGCGCGTCGATCGGCGAACCCGCCTACGAGGAGATCTTCGTCCGCGCCCTCACCGGCCTCCCGCAGGACGGCCTCGACCGCGCCCTGCGCGGCCCCGGGCACGCCTGACGCGTCCGGACCCGGCGGACACGCCCGCCCCGCCCGGATCGCTCGAACCCGCCCAGCTCGCTCGAACCCGGCGGACACGTTTGAACCCGGCGGACCGGGACATCCGCGACACGGGACCGGCACGCGGCACCGGCCGCCACCGCCGCCGCGACCGCGCACCCGCCCGACCTGCCGGAACGCGCCGGGACGGACCGGAGCGGCACGGGACGGCGCGGAGCGGCGCGGGGCGACGGCACGGGGCCCCGGTGCGTAGAGTCGGCCCGTGAACAGAGCCGTACGAGCCCGTCCGCGTGCGACGGGCCGTACGGCGACCGACCCCCGACGAGGAGACCTCACGTGACCGACCCGGCGTCCACCGCCCTCCAGCAGCAGATCGCCCGGGACCTCCAGGTGTCCGGCACCTTCGACCCGGCGGCGGAGATCGAGCGCCGGGTGGCCTTCCTGACCGAGCAGCTCACCTCCAACGGGCTGCGCGCCCTCGTGCTCGGCATCAGCGGGGGCATCGACTCCACCACCGCCGGCCGGCTCTGCCAGCTCGCCGTGGAGCGCGCCCGCGCCGCCGGCCACGACGCCGTCTTCTACGCGATGCGCCTGCCCTACGGCGTCCAGGCCGACGAGAAGGACGCGCAGGCCGCCCTCGACTTCATCCGCCCCGACGAGGTCCTCACCGTGGACGTGAAGGCGGCGAGCGACGCGGCCCTGGAGGCCTGCGTCGCCGCCGACGTGGTCTTCCGCGACGACCACCACCGGGACTTCGTCCAGGGCAACATCAAGGCCCGGCAGCGGATGATCGCCCAGTACGCGGTCGCCGGAGCCCACAACGGCCTCGTCGTCGGCACCGACCAGGCGGCCGAGGCCGTCTCCGGCTTCTTCACCAAGTTCGGCGACGGCGCCGCCGACGTCGTGCCGCTGACCGGCCTCACCAAGCGGCGCGTCCGCGCGATCGCCGCCGAGCTGGGCGCCCCGGACGGGCTCGTGTGGAAGGTCCCCACGGCCGACCTGGAGACCCTCGACCCGGGCAAGCCCGACGAGGAGGCGCTCGGCGTCACGTACGACGAGATCGACGACTTCCTGGAGGGCAAGCCGGTCTCCGGGGCCGCCTTCGACGCGATCGTCCGCCGCTACGAGCTCACCGAGCACAAGCGACAGTTGCCGATCGCCCCCTGAGCGGAGCGGCGGACCTCCCGCCGTCGGAGGATCCTGGAAGGGGGTCTCACCGGAGGCCCCCGGAACGGACTCCGGAAGGGAGTGCGCCATGTTCGGCGAGACCTCGGCGTTCAGTGGCTTCTCGGTCGACGACATCGACGCCGCCCGGCGGTTCTACGGCGAGACCCTCGGCCTGGAGGTGGAGGAGTCGGGACCCGAGGGCATGGAGATGCTCCTCCTCGTCCTGGCGGGCGGCGCGCGGGTCCTCGTGTACCCCAAGGAGGACCACGCCCCCGCCTCCTTCACGATCCTCAACTTCCAGGTCGACGACATCGAGCGGACCGTCGACGAGCTGGTGGGACGCGGTGTGACCCTGGAGCGCTACCCCGGCTTCGACGCCGACGACAGGGGCATCGTCCGGGGCGGCGGCGGACCGGCCGTCGCCTGGTTCACGGACCCGGCGGGCAACGTCCTGTCCGTGCTCCAGGAGACCTGAGCGCCCGGCCGGCGACCCGCCCGCGGGGCTCCCCGCCCCCCGGACGGGCCCGGCCGGAGTGCGGAGGAGACCCGTACCGCCTCGAATGGGAGCGTGACCGCGCCGCCCGACGACTGCCTCGCCCGCAACGAGTGGATCTGCGGCGCCTACCTCTCCACCCGCAGGGAGGTCCTCGCCGACGCCGTCGTCCAGCACCTCCAGCTCACCGGCGCCTCCGTCGCCCTCGCCCTCCTGATCGCCCTGCCCCTGGCGATCGCCGCCCGCCGCCTGCGCTGGGTCGCCGCCCCCGTCCTCGGGATCACCACGCTGCTCTACACGATCCCGGCGCTCGCGATGTTCTCGCTGCTCCTGCCCCTGTACGGACTCTCCGCCGCCCTCGTCGTGGCCGGTCTCGTCCTGTACTCGCTCACCCTCCTCGTCCGGAACGTCCTCGCCGGGCTCCGCGCCGTCCCCGAGGAGACCCGGCAGGCCGCGCGCGGCCTCGGCTACGGGCCGCTCCGGCTCCTCCTCGCCGTCGAGCTGCCCCTCGCCCTGCCCGCCGCCATGGCCGGGCTGCGCATCGCCACCGTCTCCGCCGTCTCCCTCGTCACCATCGGCGCGATCGTCGGCCACGGCGGCCTCGGCAACCTCATCTACGCGGGGATGAACACCTACTTCAAGGCCCAGGTCCTCACCGCCTCCGCCCTCTGCGTCGTCATCGCCGTCGCCGCCGACCTGCTCCTCCTCGGCGCCCAGCGGCTGCTCACCCCCTGGACCCGGGCGCGGTCCGCGTGAACACCGTCTCCGCCGCCTGGTCCTGGCTCACCACCGCCGCCCACTGGTCCGGCGAGGACGGCGTCTGGCACCGGCTCGGCGAGCACGTCTTCCTCACCCTCGTCTGCCTCGCCGTCGGCTGCGCGATCGCCCTGCCGACCGCGCTGGTCCTCGGCCACCTCGGCAGGGGCGGCGGGCTCGCCGTGAACCTCGCCAACGCCGGCCGGGCCGTCCCCACCTTCGCCGTCCTCGTCCTGCTCCTGCTCAGCCCGCTCGGCCCGTACGGGGAGTGGCCCACGATCATCGCCCTCGTCCTGTTCGCCGTGCCCCCGCTGCTCACCAACGCGTACGTCGGGATGCGGGGCGTCGACCCCGACGTCGTACGGGCCGCCCGGGGCATGGGCATGACGGGCGGCCAGGTGCTCGCCCGGGTCGAACTGCCCCTCGCGCTGCCGCTGGTCCTCACCGGCGTGCGGATCGCCGCCGTCCAGCTCGTCGCCACCGCCACCGTGGCCGCGCTCGCGGGCGGCGGCGGGCTCGGCCGGATCATCACCGCCGGGTTCAACCTCGCCTCCACCCCGCAGGTCGTCGCCGGGGCCGTCCTCGTCGCGGCGCTCGCCCTCCTGGTGGAGGGGGTCTTCGAGGCGGTCCGGCGCCTGACCCCCGCGGGGGTCAGGGGGAGCGGCGCATGAGGGCGCCCCGTCCCCTCGCCGCCCTCTGCCTGCTGACGGCGATCTGCTGCACCGGTCCGCTCGGCTGCGCCGCGGGCCCCTCCCTGAAGGACCGGGACGCCGTCACCGGACGGCCCGGGGACGGGCGCCGGCTGGTCGTCGGCTCGGCCGGGTTCACCGAGAGCGACCTGCTCGCCCAGATGTACGCCCTGCTGCTCCAGGACGCCGGACACCGCACGAAGATCCTCTCCGTCACCAACCGCGAGCTGTACGAACCGGCCCTGGAGAACGGGCAGATCGACGTCGTGCCGGAGTACGCGGCCACCTTCGCCGACTGGCTGAACGCCAAGGCCCACGGGCCGGACGCGCCGCCCGTCGGCTCGCCCGACCCGGCCGCCACCATGAAGGCCCTGCGGGCCCTCGCCGCGCCGCGCGGACTGACCGTCCTCGACCCCGGCCGGGCCGTCGACCAGAACGCCTTCGCCGTCACCGCCGCCTTCGCCGCCGAGCACCGCCTCAAGACCCTCAGCGACCTCGGCGCCTCCGGCCTGCCGGTCCGGCTCGCGGCCGGGGACGAGTGCGTCCGGCGGCCGTACTGCGCCCCCGGCCTGAAGGAGGTCTACGGCATCGACGTGACCGCCGTCGACCCCAAGGGCGTCGGTACGACCCAGGCGAAGCAGGCCGTCCGGAGCGGCCGGGACCACCTGGTCCTCACCACGACCACCGACGCCACCCTCGACGACTTCGGGCTCGTCCTGCTCGCCGACGACAAGCGCCTGCAGAACGCCGACCTCATCGTCCCCGTGGTCAACCGGAACCGCGCCGGGAGCGAGGGCGTCGTCCGCGCGCTCGACCGCCTCAACGCCGTCCTGACCACCGCCGACCTGGCGCACCTCAACGAACAGGTGGACAGTTGGCGCCGCCTCCCGGAGGACGTGGCCCGGAACTACCTCGTGCGCAAGGGCCTCCTGGCGAACCGGCGCCACGACGGATCCCGGCCGTCCGGTCTCCAGCCCGCTGAACGGCGTCCGCCGTCATGACCCTTGCGGGGCGGTCCACGACCCTGCTATCCATTCGTTAGGAAGGTTTCCTTCCAGTTCCGGAGGCGTCAACCCTCCGGTTTCCGGCCCTCGTTCGTCGTTCCGTGGAGACCCTCATGACTTCCGCACGAACCGTACGACCGCGCGCGCGTCGCCTCGGCGTCGCCGGCACCGCCCTCGGCGCCCTCCTCCTCGGCCTCGCCGCCGCCCCGCCGGCCGTGAACGCCGCCCCCGCCCCCGTACCCGTCGCGCCGGCCGGGGCGGCGGCCACCACCCCGGCCGCGATCAACGGACAGCTCAAGGTCTGCGGCACCAAGCTCTGCAACCAGTACGGCAAGCCGATCCAGCTCCGGGGCATGTCCTCGCACGGCACCCAGTGGTACGCCCGGTGTCTGACGGGCGGTTCGCTCGACGCCCTCGCCAAGGACTGGAAGGCCGACGTCCTGCGCGTCTCCACGTACGTCCAGGAGGACGGCTACGAGACCGATCCGCGCAAGTACACCGACCTCGCCCACGCGTTCATCGAGCAGGCCACCGCGCGCGGCATGTACGTGATCGTCGACTGGCACATGCTCGACCCGGGCGACCCCCACCACAACCTCGCCCGCGCCAAGACCTTCTTCACCGAGATCGCCCAGCGCCACGGGAGCAAGACCAACCTGCTGTACGAGATCGCCAACGAGCCCAGCGGCGTGTCCTGGTCCAGGATCAAGAGCTATGCGGAGCAGCTCGTCCCCGTCATCCGCGCCAAGGACCCCGAGACCCCGGTCCTCGTCGGCACGCGCGCGTGGTCCTCGTTCGGCGTCTCGGAGGGCGCGACCGAGTCCGAGGTCGTCTCCAGCCCGGTGAACGCGGCCAACATCATGTACACCTTCCACTTCTACGCGTACTCGCACCGGGACGAGTACCTGAAGACCCTCTCCCGCGCCGCCGACAAGCTGCCCGTCTTCGTCACCGAGTTCGGCACCCAGAACTACGCGGGCGAGGGCGCCGACGACTTCACCATGACGCGGAAGTACCTCGACCTCATGGCCTCGAAGAAGATCAGTTGGGTCAACTGGAACTTCTCCGACGACGAGCGCAGCGGCGCGGTCTTCAAGACCGGCACCTGCGACAGGGGCGGCCCCTGGACCGGCACCGGATCGCTCAAGCCCGCCGGCGTCTGGATCCGCGACCGGATCAGGACACCGGACGACTTCCCGACCTCCTGACCCGCGCCCCGCCTCGCGGCCGGTACGTCCCCGTCGTGCGACCCGCCGCCCGGCGGGGGCGTCCGCGCCCGCGGCGCGCAAAAGTCCAAGCGGTGCGTCCCCCGCGCACATGGCGCCCTCCCGGCGGGCACCGGTAGAACTCGCGGCAGGGCCCCGAGGGCCCCCGCGAGGAGAGGACCCGGACATGAGCACCCACGTCGGCGCGGAGATCGCCGGACAGCCCGACTGCTGGCGCCGGGCCGCGGAGGACGCCGAGCGGTACGCCGGTCTGCTGCCGGAGCGGGGCGAGCGCGTCGCGGTCGTCGGCTGCGGCACCTCCTACTTCATGGCCCGCGCCTACGCCGCCCTGCGCGAGTCCCTCGGCGCGGGGGAGACCGACGCCTTCCCCGCCTCCGACGGGACCCCGCTCGGGCGCGGCTACGACCGGATCGTGGCCCTCACCCGCTCCGGCACCACCACCGAGGTCGTGGACCTCCTCGCCCGCGCCGCGGGCCGCGTCCCCGCGCTCGTGCTCACCGGCGCCCCCGACAGCCCCGCCGGACGGCTCGCCGACCGGGTCCTCGACCTCGGCTTCGCCGACGAACGCTCCGTCGTCCAGACCCGGTTCGCCACCACCGCCCTCCAACTCCTGCGCGCCGGGCTCGGCGTGGACCTCGGACCGGCGATCGCCGACGCCGAACTCGTCCTGTACGAGCGGCTGCCCGCCGTCTGGGAGCGGCGCGGCCAGTTCACCTTCCTCGGCACCGGCTGGACGGTCGGGCTCGCCGACGACGCCGCCCTCAAACTGCGCGAGACGGCCCGCGCCTGGACGGAGTCGTACGCGGCGATGGAGTACCGCCACGGCCCGATCAGCATCAGCGACCGGACCAGCCTCGTCTGGTGCCTCGGCCCCGCCCCCTCGGGCCTCCGCGACGAAGTGGAGTCCACCGGCGCCCTGTTCGCCGCCGACGCCATCGACCCGGTCGCCGCCCTCGTCCGCGCCCAGCGGCTCGCCGTCGCCCTCGCCGCCCGGCGCGGCCTCAACCCCGACCGGCCCCGGCACGTCTCGCGGTCGGTGATCCTCGCCGGTGCGTACCGTCCGACGGATTCGGAGGCGGCCCGTATCCTGCGCTCATGACCGACAACGCTGTCCCGGACCTCGCCGAACTGCCCGGCGACTGGCGGCGCGCGCTCGCCGTCGTCGCCCACCCCGACGACCTGGAGTACGGCTGCGCGGCCGCCGTCGCCCACTGGACCGACGCCGGGAAGGAGGTCGTCTACGTCCTGGCCACCCGCGGCGAGGCCGGCATCGGCGCCCTCGCCCCGGACGTCTGCGGCCCGCTGCGCGAGCGCGAACAGCGGGACAGCGCCGCCGTCGTCGGCGTGGACACCGTCGAGTTCCTCGACCACCGGGACGGCGTGATCGAGTACGGCACCGGACTGCGCCGCGACATCGCGGCCGCGATCCGCCGCCACCGCCCGGAGCTCGTCGTCACCCTCAACCACCGCGACACCTGGGGCGGCGGCCCCGGCGCCCCGTGGAACACCCCCGACCACCGGGCCGTCGGCCGGGCCGTCCTGGACGCGGCGGCCGACGCCGGGAACCGCTGGATCTTCCCCGAGCTGACGGAAGGGGGCCTGGAGCCGTGGGACGGCGTCCGCTGGGTCGCGGTCGCCGCCTCCAGCACCCCCACCCACGCCGTCGACGCGGGCCCGGGCCTGGAGCGCGCGGTCCGCTCGCTCCTCTGCCACCGCACCTACATCGAGGCCCTGACGGACCAGGACCCGGAGGAGTACGTCCGGTCCTTCCTCGCCGGGACGACGGGCGGGGCGGCCGACCGCTTCGGCGGCCGGCCGGCCGTCACCTTCGAGCTGTTCCCGCGCTGACGGAGGCCCTTCCGGGTGGGGGCTCCTTTCAGGCGGGACCCTCCCCGGTGGACTCCCCGCCGTCCACCGCCGCCTCCAGGTCGCCGAACAGCAGCTCGGTGTTGATCGTGACGCCCGCCCGGTAGCCCAGGCCCACCGCGTTGACCACCTGCTCCTGCGGACCGGTCACGTTCCCCGCGGCCCACACCCCGGGCACGCTGGTGCGGCCCGTCCCGTCCACCGCGACGAACTCCCCGAACGGCGTCTCGTCCCTCTTCGCGCCGAGCTGTCGCAGCACTCCGTCCCGGGCCGCGAGGCGCGCCGCCCCGACGAAGACCACCTCGCGCGGCACGAACCGCCCGTCGGCGAGCCGGACCCCGGTCAGCCGGTCGTCCTCCACCGCGAGCCCGGCGACCTCGCCGGTCACGACCTCCACCCCAGCCGCGTCGAGGAGCGCCGCCTCCCGATCGGAGAGCCCGGCGGCGGTGTGGAGGAAGAGGGTCACGTCCGAGGACCAGTGGGAGACCATCAGCGCCTGGTGCGCCGGCATCGCCGGATGGGCGATCACCCCGAACGGCCGGTCGCGGACCTCCCAGCCGTGGCAGTACGGGCAGTGCAGCACGTCCCGGCCCCACCGTTCGGCCACCCCGTCGATCTCCGGCAGCTCGTCGACGAGCCCGGTCGTCACCA
This sequence comes from Streptomyces sp. NPDC007872, assembly GCF_042868165.1. NCBI lineage: Bacteria > Bacillati > Actinomycetota > Actinomycetes > Kitasatosporales > Streptomycetaceae > Streptomyces > Streptomyces sp. NPDC007872. Next base: position 593,471 of record NZ_JBIAEA010000003.1, on the reverse strand, counting down.
CGAGCCGCCGCGCGCCGACCGCCGTGCCGTCCGCGAGCGACACGGTGAAGCCGTCCCGCCCGTCCGGCGCCGCCCCCGTCACCCGGCCGGCCCGCCACTCCACCCCGTACGCGGCGATCTCCGCCCGGCCCGCCGCCAGGTACGCGGCGGGGCTCGTGCCGTCCCGGGAGAGGACGCCCTGCATGTGGGGCGTGGGGGCGTTGCGGGGCTCGCCCGCGTCGACGACCAGGGTCCGCCGCCGGGACCTGCCCAGGACCAGGGCCGCGCTGAGCCCGGCCGCGCCGCCGCCGACGACCACCACCTCGTACCGCTCCGTGTGTGCGTTCATGGGGACGAGGCTCGCTCCGAACCTGCCGGAGCAGCAAACGAACTTGCCGTTCCTGCAATATGGGGACCATGACCGAAGACGACCGCATCGACGCCGTCCTGAACGAGGTCGGCCCCCGCCTCCGCCGCGTCCGCCGGGACCGCGGGGTGACCCTGGCCGACCTCTCCGCCGCCACCGGCATCTCCGTGAGCACCCTCTCCCGGCTCGAATCCGGGAGGCGCAGGCCCAGCCTCGAACTGCTCCTGCCGCTCGCCCGCGCCCACCGGGTCCCGCTCGACGAACTGGTCGGCGCGCCGCCCGTGGGCGACCCCCGGGTCAAGGCCAGGCCGATCGTGCGGCACGGGCGCACGATGTATCCGCTGACCCGGCAGCCCGGCGGCCTCCAGGCGTACAAGGTGATCCAGGAGAAGCCGTACGACTGCCCGGAACCCCGGGTGCACGAGGGGTACGAGTGGCTGTACGTGCTCGCGGGCCGCCTCCGGCTCCACCTCGGCGGGCGCGAGGTCGTCCTGACGGCGGGGGAGGCGGCCGAGTTCGACACGCGCGTCCCGCACTGGTTCGGGCCGACCTCCGACGGGCCGGTGGAGTTCCTGAGCCTGTTCGGGCCGCAGGGGGAGCGCATGCACGTCAGGGCCCGGCCGGGGAAGTCCGGCTGACCGGTTCCCTCGCTGCAAGCGACCGCTTAGTATGCAACCGACCGCTCGGTACGGAGGAGGCTTCCGGATGCAGGCATGGCGTGTGTACGAGAACGGCGAACCGGACGCGGTGATGCGCCGCGAAGAGGTGGAGCCGCCCGTCCCCGGCGAGGGCCAGGTCCTCCTGAGGGTCCGCGCCGCGAACGTCAACTTCCCCGACGCGCTGCTCTGCCGCGGCCACTACCAGGTGCGCCCCCCGCTGCCCTTCACCCCCGGAGTGGAGGTCTGCGCCGAGACCGAGGACGGCCGCAGGGTCATCGCCACCACCGCCCTCCCGCACGGCGGCTTCGCCGACCACGCCCTCGCCGACGCCGCCGGGCTGCTCCCGGCCCCCGAGGCCCTCGACGACGCCGAGGCCGCCGCCCTCCACATCGGCTACCAGACCGGCTGGTTCGGCCTGCACCGCCGCGCCGCCCTCAAGGAGGGCGAGACCCTCCTCGTCCACGCGGCGGCCGGCGGCGTCGGCAGCGCGGCCGTCCAGCTCGGCAAGGCGGCCGGCGCCACCGTCATCGGCGTCGCCGGCGGCCCCGAGAAGGCCGCCGTCGCCCGCGCCCTCGGCTGCGACCTGGTGATCGACCGGCGCTCCGAGGACGTCGTCGCCGCCGTCAAGGCCGCGACCGGCGGCCGGGGCGCCGACGTGATCTACGACCCGGTCGGCGGCGAGGCCTACCGGCAGTCCGCGAAGTGCGTCGCCTTCGAGGGCCGGATCGTGGTCGTCGGCTTCGCGAGCGGCACCGTCCCCGCGCCCGCCCTCAACCACGCCCTGGTGAAGAACTACTCGGTCCTCGGCCTCCACTGGGGCCTGTACGCGGCGAAGGACCCCGCCTCCATCGCCCGCTGCCACGAGACCCTCACCGCCTACGCCGCCAAGGGCCTGATCAAGCCGCTCGTCGCGGAACGCGTCCCCTTCGCGGGCGCGGCCGACGCCGTCCGGCGCGTCGCCGACGGCACCACCACCGGCCGCCTGGTCGTCCTCCCGGAAGGGGTCCCCGCGTGACCGGCCCGCACCCGACCGCGCCCGGCGCCGACGAACTCCGGGCGCTCACCCGGACGTTCCTGGAGGCGCACCCGCCCGCCACCACCGACCGCACCGACTTCCTGCGCGCCCGCTTCGACGCCGGCCTCGCCTGGGTCCACTACCCCGTCGGCCTCGGCGGCCTCGACGCGTCCCGCGCCCTCCAGACGGTCGTCGACGCCGAACTCGCCGCCGCCGGCGCCCCCGACAACGATCCGCGCCGGATCGGCATCGGCCTCGGCATGGCCGCCCCCACCCTCCTCGCGTACGGCTCCGACGAGGTCAAGCGCCGCTTCCTGAAGCCGCTGTGGGTCGGCGAAGAGGTGTGGTGCCAGCTCTTCAGCGAGCCCGGCGCCGGCTCCGACCTCGCCGCCCTCGGCACCCGGGCCGTCCGGGACGGCGAGGAGTGGGTGGTCGACGGACAGAAGGTGTGGACCTCCAGCGCCCACCTCGCCCGCTGGGCCATCCTCATCGCCCGCACCGACCCGGACGCCCCCAAGCACCGGGGCATCACCTACTTCGTCTGCGACATGACCGACCCCGGCGTGGAGGTCAGGCCGCTGCGCCAGCTCACCGGCGAGGCCGAGTTCAACGAGGTCTTCCTCACCGGCGTCCGCATCCCCGACGCCCACCGCCTCGGCGAGCCCGGCGACGGCTGGCGGGTCGCCCAGACCACCCTGATGAACGAGCGGGTCTCCATCGGCGGGGCCCGGATCCCCCGCGAGGGCGGCATGATCGGGAAGGCCGCCGCCACCTGGCGCGAGCGCCCCGAGCTGCGCACCCACGAGCTGCACCGGCGCCTCCTCGACCTCTGGGTCGACGCCGAGGTGGCCCGGCTCACCGGCGAACGCCTCCGCCAGCAGCTCGTCGCCGGCCAGCCCGGCCCCGAGGGCAGCGCCATGAAGCTCGGCTTCGCCCGGCTCAACCAGGCCATCAGCGGCCTGGAGGTCGAACTCCTCGGCGACGAGGGCCTGTTGTACGGGGAGTGGGCCATGACCCGCCCCGAACTGGTCGACTTCACCGGCCGCGACGCCGGCTACCGCTACCTGCGCTCCAAGGGCAACTCGATCGAGGGCGGCACCAGCGAGGTGCTCCTCAACATCGTCGCCGAGCGGGTCCTCGGACTGCCCTCCGAGCCCCGCAACGACAAGGACGTCCCCTGGAAGGACCTCGCGCGATGACGGACCAGCCCGACCTGCTCTACTCCGACACCGAGGACGACCTGCGGGCGGCGGTCCGCGCCCTGCTCGCCGACCGGGCCGGCCACGCGGTCCTCCTCGACCGGATCGAGACGGACACCCCGTACGTCCCCGGCCTCTGGAAGTCCCTCGCGACCGACATCGGCGCCGCCGGACTCCTCGTCCCCGAGGAGCTCGGCGGCCAGGGCGCGAGCCACCGCGAGGCCGCCGTCGTCCTGGAGGAGCTGGGCCGCGCGGTCACCCCGCTGCCGTACCTCACCGGCGCGGTGGTGGCCACCGAGACCCTGCTCGCCCTCGCGGCGGAGAGCGCCCCGGCGGCCGAACTCCTCGCCGCCGTCGCGGGCGGCGGCACGGTCGCGGTCCTCGCCGTCCCCCTGTCGACGGCGCCGGACGCGGACCCGCCGTCCGCCCCCTCCGCGGCGGCCGTCGCCGACGCCCCCGCCGCCGACGTCCTGCTCGTCCCGCGCGCCGACGGCCTGTACGCCGTGCCGGCCGGTGAGGCGACGGTCGAGCCGCAGAGCCCGCTCGACCTCACCCGCCCGCTCGCCCGGGTCACCGCGGAACCCGGCACCGGCACCCGGCTCGCCGGACCCGACGCGGCCCGCGCGGCCGTCCGGCGCGGCCTGCTCGCGGGCGCCGGACTGCTCGCCTCCGAGCAGTCGGGCCTCGCCGAACGATGCCTGGAGGACGCCGTCCGGTACACCCGCGAACGCCACCAGTTCAACCGGCCCGTCGGCTCCTTCCAGGCCCTGAAGCACCGCATGGCCCGGCTCTGGCTGGACGTCGTCGGGGCCAGGGCGGCCGCCCGCGCCGCCGCCGACGCCCTCGCCAAGGGCGCCCCGGACGCCCCGCTCACGGTGTCCGTCGCCCAGGCGTACTGCTCCGGGGTCGCGGTCCGCGCCGCAGAGGAGTGCGTCCAACTGCACGGCGGGATCGGCATGACCTGGGAGCACCCCGCGCACCTCGCCCTCAAGCGGGCCAAGGCCGACCAGGTCGCGTTCGGCTCGGCGGGCCGCCACCAGGACGTGATCGCCGCCCTGACGGACCTCCCGGCGCCCCGGTGAGCCGCCCTCCCGGCGCCCCGGCAAGCGGACCTCCCGGCGCCCTGTAAGGGGCCCTGTGTCCGTACCCCTTATACATACTGTTTAATTGCAAGCTGTTGGCAAAAACAGTTGATCTTCAAAAGGGGTACGGACACGATGACCGCCCGATCCATCCGCAACGCGGCGGCCACGGTGCTGGCGGGCTCCCTCGCCCTGACCGCCGCGGCCTGCACGAACCCCGGCTCCACCGCCGACGGCACCGGCGGGCCCAAGGATTCCGCGGTCGTCGGCATCGCCTACGAGCCCGAGAGCCTCAGCCCCCTCCTCGGCTACGGCAAGGACGGCAACTCGAAGATATTCGACGGCCTCCTCGCCTTCGACGCCGACATGAAGCTGAAGCCGGCCCTCGCCCGCGCACTGCCCCGCGTCAGCGACGGCGGCCTCACCTACACGTACGAGCTCCGTGACGGCGTGACCTTCAGCGACGGCGCCCCCTTCACCGCGAAGGACGTCGTCTTCACGTACCGCACGATCCTCGACCCGAAGACGAACAACCCCTCCCGCACCGAACTCGACGCCCTCGAGAGCGTCGAGGCGGTCGGCGACGACACCGTCGTCTTCCGGCTCAAGTACCCCTACGCCCCCTTCGCCGAGCGCACCGTCCATGCCATCGCCCCCGAGCACGTCGCCGCGCAGCAGGACGTCAACACCGGCGCCTTCACCACCAAGCCGATCGGCACCGGACCGTACGTCCTCACCGGTTGGTCCAAGGGCGAGAAGCTCAGCTTCAAGGCCAACCCCACCTACTGGAACGGCGCGCCGCCGGTGAAGAAGTTCACCATGGCGATCATCAAGGACGACGACGTCCGCGCCACCCGGCTGCGCGCCGGCGACCTCGACGGCGCCATCCTGCCGCCCAACCTCGCCGCCGGCTTCAAGGCCGACACGTCCAAGAAGACCTGGGCGGCGAAGACCTACGACTACCGCACGGTCACCCTCCCCACCCACAACCGGGTGACCGGCGACACCGCCGTCCGCCGCGCCCTCGACCTCGCCGTCGACCGCGAGGCCATGGTCGACAAGATCCTCGAAGGCGCCGGAAAGCCCGCCTACGGGCCCGTCCCCACCGACAGCCCCTGGTTCACCAAGGGCACCGAGCGCCGCCACGACCTCGCCGGGGCGCGGAAGATCCTCGACGAGGCCGGCTGGAAGCCCGGCCCCGACGGCGTCCGCGTCAAGAACGGCGTCCGCGCCGCCTTCCCGCTCTGGTACCTCTCCGGCGACAAGCTCCGCCAGGACCACGCCCTCGCCTACGCCTCCGACGCCAAGAAGGCCGGCGTCGACATCACCACCCAGGCCGGCACCTGGGAGGTCATCGAGCCCCGGATGAAGACCGACGCCGTCCTCGCCGGCGGCGGCTCGCCCGGCGACCCCGACTTCGACCAGTACCTCCTCCTGAAGTCCTCCCTCGGCGGCGACGGCTTCAACAACATGGCCTGGTACGACAACAAGACCGTCGACAAGGCCCTGGAGGACGGCCGCCGCACGAACGACCCCGCCCGGCGGCACGCCGCGTACGACACCGTCCAGCGCGAACTGGTGAAGAACGCCGCCTCCCCTGGGGGGCCATGGCACGGATGACGGGACGGCGCGCCCTGGCCGCCGTTCCCGTCCTCCTCGGCGTCACCCTCGCGGTCTTCGCCGTCGCCGAGGCCTCCCCCTTCGACCCCGTCAAGGCCTACGCCGGCACCGCCGGACTCACCGCCTCGCAGGAGAACCTCGACCAGCTCCGCGCCAACCTCGGCGTCGACCGGCCCCTCCTCACCCGCTGGTGGGACTGGCTCACCGCCGCCCTCACCGGTGACTTCGGCGACTCCGCCGTCATGCGCCGGCCCGTCGCCGAGGTCATCACCGAGCGCGTCGGCTGGTCCGTCCTGCTCGCCGCCACCGCCTTCGCCGTGGCCATCGCGCTCGGCACCCTCCTCGGCGTCCTCGCCGGGCGCCGCCGCGGCGGCCTCCTCGACCGGGCCGTCAGCTCCGTCGCGTACACCCTGGAAGCCGCCCCCGCCTTCTGGCTCGGTCTCCTCGCCATCTGGTTCTTCGCCCTGAAGCTGGGCGCCCTGCCCGCCGGCGGACTCACCGACACCGCGAGCGACACCGTCACCTTCGACCAGGTCGCCCGCCACCTCCTGCTGCCCGCCCTCGTCCTCGGGATCTCCCAGCTCCCGTGGTTCTTCCTGTACGTCCGCCAGGGCGTCGGCGACGCCCTCGACGAGGACCCCGTGCGCGGCGCCCGCGCCCGCGGCCTGAGCGAGCGGACCGTCCTCACCGGCCACGCCCTCCGCTCCGGAATGCTCCCCATGCTCACCCTCGTCGGCTCCCGCGTCCCCGAGCTGATCACCGGCGCCCTCCTCGTGGAGACCGTCTTCAGTTGGCCCGGCATCGCCGCCGCCACCGTCACGGCCGCCACCTCCGTGGACTTCCCGCTGCTCGCCGCGCTCACCGTCCTCGCCACCGCAGCCGTCCTCCTCGGCAACCTCCTCTCCGACCTGCTGTACGGCCTGGCCGACCCGAGGGTGGGCTTCGATGGCTGACCCGCGCACCCACCGCCTGCGCCTGTGGACCTCCGCCGCGACCGTCGCGGTCGTCCTCCTCGCCGTACTGCTCGTGCCGCCGCTCGTCCAGCTCGACGAACAGGCCGTCGACCTCTCCCGCAAGCTCCTGCCGCCGTCCTGGGACCACCCCTTCGGCACCGACGACCTCGGCCGCGACCTCCTCCTGCGCTGCGTCTACGGCCTGCGGGTCTCGCTCCTCGTCGGACTCGTCGCCGCGCTCGTCGCCACCGTCATCGGCACCGCCGTCGGAGCCGCCGCCGGCGCGCTCGGCGGCTGGGCCGACCGCACCCTCATGCGGCTCGTCGACGCCTTCTCCTCCGTGCCGCACCTGCTGCTCGGCATCTTCGTCGTCGCCCTCTTCCGGCCCGGCGTCTGGCCCGTCATCGTCTCCGTCGCCGTCACCCACTGGCTCTCCACCGCCCGGATCGTGCGCTCCGAGGTCCTCTCCCTGCGCACCCGGCCCTTCGTGGACGCCGCCGTCTCCGGCGGCGCGGGCCGGTGGCGCGTCGCCGTCCGGCACCTGCTGCCCGCCGTCCTGCCGCAGGCCGGGCTCGCCGCCGTCCTGATGGTCCCGCACGCCATGTGGCACGAGTCCGCGCTCTCCTTCCTCGGCCTCGGCCTCCCCAGCCACCGGGCCAGCCTGGGCAACCTGGTGCAGAACGCGCGCTCCTCGCTCCTCGCCGGGTACTGGTGGCCCACCCTCTTCCCCGGCCTCCTCCTCATCGTGCCGACCCTCGCCATCGCCGGACTCGCGGGCGTGTGGCGCGACCGGCTCAACCCGCGCCGCCGATCGGAGCTGATGCTGTGAACGCGCCCCGCGCCCCGAAGGCCCCGAACGCCCCCGACCCGGAGAGCAAGCTCCTGCGCGCGCTCGACGCCGTCACCGCCGGGCGCGCCGAGGACGCCCTCCTCAGCGTCCGCGGCCTCACCGTCCGCTTCCGGCTCCGCGGCGGCCGCACCGTCGACGCCGTCAGCGACGCCGACTTCGACCTCGCGGCGGGGGAGTGCCTCGCCCTCGTCGGCGAGAGCGGCTGCGGCAAGTCCGTCCTCGCCTCCGCCCTCCTCGGCCTGCTCCCGGGCAACGCCGAGACCTCCGGCACGGCCCTGCTCGCGAGCCCCGGCGGCCAGGACGGCACCGACCTGCTCGCCGCCGACGAGAAGACCCTCGCCCGCACCGTACGGGGCCGCCGCGCCGGCCTCGTACCGCAGAGCCCCGCCGCCCACCTCACCCCCGTCCGCACCGTGCGGTCCCAGCTCGAAGAGACCGTCCGGGCCCTCACCGGCACCTCCCGCCGCGCCCGGCGCGGGGCCGCCGAGGCCGCCGCCGAGCGGACCTCCTTCCCCGCCGACCACCTCGACCGGTACCCGCACGAGCTCTCCGGCGGCCTCGCCCAGCGCGCCGCCACCGCCCTCGCCCTCATCGGCGACGCCCGGCTGCTGCTCGCCGACGAGCCCACCACCGGCCTCGACCGCGACCTCGTCGACCGCACCGTCGACGAACTGCGACGCCACGCCGACGACGGCCGCGCCCTGCTCCTCATCACCCACGACCTGGCCGCCGCCGCACGCATCGCGGACCGCGTCGCCGTCATGTACGCGGGCCGGATCGTCGAGATCGCCCCCGCCCACCGCTTCTTCGGACCCGTCGGCCCCCGCCACCCCTACGCCCGGGGACTGCTCGACGCCCTCCCCGACCGGGCCTTCACGCCGATCCCCGGCATGCCCCCGGAACTCACCGACCTGCCCGGGGGCTGCGCCTTCGTGCCGCGCTGCCCCCGCGCCACCGACCTCTGCGCCACCCGCCCCGAGCCCACGGCCGGGGTGGCCTGCCACCACCCGGAGCACCCCCGTGCTTGAACTCGACGCCGTCACCGCCGGCTACGACCGCCGCGCCCCCGTCTTCCGGGGCGCGTCCCTCACCGTCGCCCCCGGCGAGTCCGTCGGCCTCCTCGGCCCCAGCGGCTGCGGCAAGTCCACCCTCGCCCGGGTCGCCGCCCTCCTCCACCGCCCCGACGCGGGCCGGCTCGTCCTGGACGGCACCGAGGTGCGGGCCTGGCGCCACCGCGCCCCGCGCGAACTGCGCACCGCCGTCGGCGTCGTCTTCCAGCAGCCCCGCACCGCCGCCGACCCCCGGCTCACCCTCGCCGACCTCGTCGTCGAACCGCTGCGCGCCACCGGCCGCCGCGCCGAGGCTCCCGGACGCCTCGCCGAGCTGGCCCCGGCCGTCGGCCTCACCCCCGACCTGCTCGTCCGCCGCCCCCACGAGGTCAGCGACGGACAGCTCCAGCGCGCCTGCCTCGCCCGCGCCCTGACCCTGCGCCCCCGCTGGCTGGTCTGCGACGAGATGACCGCCATGCTCGACGCCTCCACCACGGCCGCCCTGGTCGCCGCCGTCGAGGCCTACCGCGCGGAGACCGGCGCGGGCCTCCTCGCCGTCGGCCACGACCGCGTCCTCCTGGACCGCTGGTGCGACCGCACGGTGGAGTGGCGGGACTGTCTGCCCGCCGGGAAGTGACCGCCCGGGGCGCCCTGGACCGGATCTCACCCGTATGGCCGCCCTGCCGTACGCCCGGACGGAGCGCTCATTCCGCCACACTGTCCGCCGAAAGCCGCAATTCCGGTGCGGCGTCGGAGGGACGTGAAGGCGATGGCCGTTTCCATTTCTGTGGTGCTGCTCCTGCTGATCCTGGCCGTGATCTTCCTGCGGAACGGCGGTCTGAAGCTCTCGCACGCGATCGTCTGCGCCCTGCTCGGCTTCTTCCTCGCCGGCACCAGCATGGCGCCCACCATCCACGAGGGCGTCGCCGCCACCGCCGACGTGGTCTCCAGCCTCAAGCCGTGACCCGCCGGCGCGGAGCGGGTCACTCCATCTCGGGCATCTCGCCCACGGTAGTCCTCATGTCGATCACGGCGAAGGCGGCCCCCTGCGGGTCCAGGATCGCCGCGAACCGGCCGAACGGGCTGTCCATCGGCCCGAATACCCTCCGCCCGGAGAGCCGCTCCGCCGCCTCCACGGCCTTGTCGCAGTTGTCGACGGCGAAGTAGATCTGGATGTACGAGGGGACCTCCGGCGGGAAGTCCTCGGCCATCGTCATCCGCCCCAGGACCGGATCGCTCCCCAGGTCGAAGACCCGGTAGTCGACGTCCTGGCCCTTCATCCGCTTCGAGCCGTAGCCGAAGACGGACGTGAAGAAGGCGTCGGACTTCTCCGGCTCCCGGGTGAACACCTCCGCCCAGGCGTACGATCCGGCCTCGCCCTCCAGCTCGAAGCCCTCGTGCTCTCCCGGCTGCCAGACGCCGAACACGACGCCCGCCGGGTCCCGCGCGAGGCACATCGTCCCGGAGTCCCCGATCCGCATCGGCTCCATCAGGACGGTGCCGCCCGCGGTCCGGATCCGCTCCGCCGTGGCGGCGGCGTCCGGCGAGGAGAAGTAGAGACACCAGGCCGACTGCGGCGGGGTGTCCTGCCCCGGCATCGGCGGGACGACGGCCGCGACCGCCTTCCCGTTCCGGTAGGCCTGGGTGTAGTCGCCGAACTCCGTGGAGGCCTCGGCGAAGGTCCAGCCGAGCACGTCCTCGTAGAACGTCTTGGCGCCCTCGGCGTCGGTGAACATCGCGTCGGTCCAGACCGGCGTGCCTTCGGGTCGTGCGGCCATGGCGGTGACTCTCCTCCGGTCGACGGGGTGCTTCCTTCCTCCCAGCCACGCTAGCCAGGGCGGTCGCACCCCGCGCGGCGACGGGGAACGGCACCGGACCGCCGGGCCCCGCGTCAGCCGGGCAGCCGCCCCATCGCGTACCGGTGGAACGGGCCGTCGGGGATCGGCAGGTCCGGCCGCCAGGTCCGCAGGACCTGGGCCGAGGGCAGGAACAGCGCCTCCGGCAGCCGGTCCGGGTCCGTCCACTCCCAGCGCTCGATCTTGTCGGGCTCGGTCACGGCCGGCGTCCCCCGGAAGGCGCCCACCGCCGTGGCCACGGTCATCCGGGTCATGCGGTCGGAGGTGACCGAGTCCAGGAGCAGCCCGAGGACCTCCACGTCGGCCGGGTCCGCGACCAGCGCCGTCTCCTCGGCCAGCTCGCGCACCGCCGCCGCCTCCACGGACTCGCCCGGCTCGACCTTGCCGCCCGGCAGCTCCCACACCCCGGAGCGGTGGAGCCCGAGGAGGACCCGGCCGGAGCCGTCGGTCACGACGACGCCCGCCCCGAGGGAGGCGTGGGCGGGCGGCGGCTGGACGTTGCGCAGGGCTGCGGCGGCGTGCTCGGAAGGGGTCATGGCCCTTCTTCTACCAGTCCACCCCGGCCTGCGGGTGCCGGGGGGACCACCGCCACCGGGCAGTGCGCCCCGTGCAGCACCGCGTGGGCGACGGAGCCGATGAGCAGCGAGCCCAGGTGGTGCCGGTGGTGCCGCCCCACGACCACCAGGCCCGCGTCCCGCGAGCCCTCCACGAGCCGCCCCGCCGCGTCCCCGGGCACCACCACCGGGCGCAGCTCCACGTCGGGCCACCGCGCGGCGAAGGGCCGCAGACGCTCCTCCTGCTCCCGCTCCGCTCCCCGTACGAGCTCCTCGGCGTCGTCCGCCAGGGGCAGCGGGGGCGGCACCTGGAGCGCCGGGGACGGCGCGGCGAGCAGGGCCCCCTGCGGCGGGGGCAGCCGGAACGCGGTCACGGCCTCCAGCGGCACGCCCCGGTGGTGCGCCTCCTCGAAGGCGAAGGCCGGCACCTCGTCCGGGGACTCCTCCGGGTGCAGGCCCATGAGCACCCGGCCCGCCCCCGGCCCGTCCCCGGGGACGGCCGCGCGGGCCTCGTGGGGGACGACGACGAGCGGACAGGGCGCGCTCGCGGCCAGGGCGCGGCTCGTCGAGCCGAGCAGCAGGCTCGCGAGGCCGCCGCGGCCCCGGGAGCCGGTCACCAGGAGGCGGGCGCCCCGGGCCACCGCCGCCAGGGCGTCGGTCACGGACCCGTCGAGGGACTCGTAGCGCACGGGGACGCGGGGCCCGCGCCGCTCCATCCCGGCCGCCACGCCGGTGAGCACCGTGTCGGGAAGCTCCGGGACCACGCCCTGGGACTCGACGCGGGCGGCGCCGAGCTGGAGGCCCTCGGGGCGGACGTGGGCCACGACCAGCGGGGAACCGGAGCCCTCCGCGGTGCTCAGGGCCCATTCCAGGGCCCGGAGGCCGTGCTCGGACCCGTCGAAGCCGACGACGACCGGCGGCCGGTGCGCGGTGTCGGCGTCCTGCGTGAGGGGGTGATCACTCATGAGGGGATGACTCCCTCACCGGCCCCCGCGCCACACCGGTCCGGCCCGGTCGTGACCGGGCCGGAGGAAGGAAGGGGGGAGGCGGGGAAAGCAGGGGAGTCGGGGAAGCGGCAGGGCCTCCCGCGCCGGTCAGGCCTTCCGCGCCGACCGGGCCTCCCGCGCCCGTCAGGCCTGCTGGGCGCGGCGCGCCCGCTCCTCGTCGCGCTCCTTGATGCGGGCGGTCTCCTTGCGGACCTCCGCCTGGGTGGCCCGCTCCTTCTGGAGCCACTCGGGGGACTCCTGCTTGAGCGCGTCGATCTGCTCCGTGGTGAGGGGCTCGGTGATGCCGCCGCGCGCGAGACCGGCGATGGACACGCCGAGCTTCGACGCGACCACCGGGCGGGGGTGCGGGCCGTTCTTCCGGAGCTCCTGGAGCCAGGCGGGCGGATCGGCCTGGAGCTCGTTCAGCTCGGTGCGCGAGACGACACCCTCCTGGAACTCCGCGGGGGTGGCCTCGAGGTACACACCCAGCTTCTTCGCCGCGGTCGCGGGCTTCATCGTCTGGGTGTTCTGGTGCGACGTCATGCGACCAGGGTATCGAGCATGTGGACGGACTCCGACCACGGCGGCTGCCGTAACCTGGCGGGGTGACAGGCTCGGACGCTTCCCCCTCGGCCCCCTCCCCGGATCCCTCCCCGGACCCGCCCTCCTTCCGGCTCGCCTACGTGCCGGGCGTGACCCCCTCGAAGTGGGTGCGGATCTGGAACGAGCGCCTGCCCGACGTACCGCTGACCCTCCACGCCGTGACCCCGGCCGAGGCGTTCGGCGCGCTCCGGGAGGGCGCGGCCGACGCGGGCCTCGTCCGGCTCCCCGCCGACGGGGACGACCTCAGCGCGATCCCGCTCTACACGGAGACGACGGTCGTCGTCGTCCCCAAGGACCACCTGTTCGCGGCGGTCGAGGAGGTGGCGGCGGAGGACCTCGCCGACGAGCTCGTCCTGCATCCGCTCGACGACACCCTCGGCTGGGAGCGCCCGCCGGGCCGTCCGGCGTTCGAGCGTCCCGCGACCACCGCCGACGCGGTCGAACTCGTCGCGGCCGGGGTCGGCCTGCTCGTCGTCCCCCAGTCCCTCGCCCGGCTGCACCACCGCAAGGACCTCACCTACCGGACGCTCACCGGCGTCCCGCAGTCCCGCGTCGCCCTGTCGTGGCCGGCCGCCGACGAGGCCCCCGACCTGGTGGAGGAGTTCATCGGCATCGTGCGCGGCCGGACGGTGAACAGCACCCGGGGCCGCCGCGCCGAGGAGAGCAAGGGCCGGAAGGAACAGAAGCCCGCCACGACCGGGAAGCCGGCCAAGTCCGGCAAGCCGGGCGCCGGTTCCCGCACCTCCGGACGGCCCGCGGCCCGCAGGGGCGGCGGCGCCTCCGGCCGGGGCGCCGGGGGTTCGGGCTCCGCGCGCGGCGGCCGGAGCGGGAAGCCCCGCCGCAGGTCCTGAGCCCTGACCGGGGTGTCCGCACGCCGGACACCTCCCGCCCGCCCCCGGGCCCCTCGGCATACTGACCCCTCCTGATCACCGAGATCACCGAGATCGCAGAGATCACCCCAGGAGGAGCTTTGGCCGCCAGTTTCAGGACCGTCGTCGAGGTGGGCCCGGACCACCTCGACCAGGCCCGGTCCATCGACCGGGTGTTCCAGGAGGCGATCGCCCCGGCGACCGTCAACTTCGACTTCGAGGCGATACGGGCGGCGGCCGCCGCCGTCCCGGACAGCAGCGTGGTGCGGATGGTCAGGGGCTGGGGGCTCCAGGAGCACGCCCCCGTCCTCGTCATGGTCCTCTCCCTCAAGGAGGCCGTCCGGCAGGCGCTCCCGCCCGAGTGCGCGGAGGCCGGCTTCTGGGCCACCGTCGAGCGGGAGCTCGTCGCGGCCTTCACGGGGCTCGCCGCCCAGGAGGGGCAGCCCGGCCTCTCCTTCTACGAGGAGTCCGGGGAGCGCACCCGCTTCTACCGGGACCTGTTCTTCGCCCTCCAGGACGAGGAGACCGGGGAGCACATGTACGCCCTGGCCTTCTGCGTGGACGTGACCGTCGAGCTGCCGAAGGCGGAGGCCGTCGCGCTCGACCTGACGGACGTCGTGCCCTTCGCGGTGCGGCTGAACGCGATCGTGATCCGCCAGACCCTGGACCTCGTGGCCTGACGGCCCGTCCGGTCACGCAACACGCAACACGCAACACGCAACACGCAACACGCAACACGCAACACACCGCACCGCCGCCGGCCCGCCGTCCCGGGCCGGACCCCCGTACCGCGCGGGAGGACGCCCGCCGCTCAGACCGGCCGGCGCCAGCGACCGCCCCGTGCCGCCGCGACCAGCTCCGGCACCGTCGCCAGCTTGACCCGGGGACGGCCCGCGTCCCGGCCCCGCGCCCGCTCGGTCCGGTCGATGGCCGCGAGGCCGCGCGCGTCCACGAGCCCCTTGCTGCGGCTCCTGGCCAGTCTGCGGAACTCCGCCGACGTGCCCGTCGGCTTCGGCAGCGCCCCCGCGACCGCGTCCGCGAGCAGCGTCCCGACCGTCTCCTCCGCGCACGCCCGGTTGGCCCCGATCCCGCCGGAGGGCCCGCGCTTGAACCAGCCGACGACGTAGCCGCCCGCCATGCCCCTGATCCGGCCGGCCTCGTGCGGCACGGTGCCGGTGGCCTCGTCGAACGGAAGGCCCGGCAGCGGCACGCCCCGGTAGCCGATCGCCCGGACGAGCAGCCCCGCCCCGATCTCCGTACCGGACTCCGTCCCGTCCTCGGTCACCCGGACCGCTCGCACCGCGTCGGTCCCGAGCGCCTCGACCGGCGCGGAGTGGAAGCGCAGGACGATCCGGCGCCGGTCCGGCGCGGGCGGCCGGGCCCAGTCCACCGCCTCGCGGGCCGTGTCCCTCAGGAGCGCCGCCTTCTCCCCGGCGGCCGCCGCGTCGATCGCGGCGCCGGTGCGCGGGTCCCGGTCGTCGACGACCAGGTCCACGCCCGGGAGGTGCTTGAGGGCGAGCAGTTCGGAGGCCGTGTACGCGGCGTGCTCGGGGCCCCGGCGGCCGAGCAGCACCACCTCGCGGACCCGGGTGCCGCTCAGGGCGGCGAGGGCGTGGTCGGCGATGTCGGTGCCGGCGAGGGCGGCCGGGTCCATGACGAGGACGCGGGCCACGTCGAGCGCCACGTTGCCGTTGCCGACCACGACGACCCGCTCGGCGGAGAGCGGGACGGCGTCCGCGCCGGTCTCCGGGTGCGCGTTGTACCAGGAGACGACGGAGGTCGCCGAGACGCTGCCCGGCAGGTCCTCGCCGGGGATGCCGAGCCGCCGGTCGGAGGGCGCGCCCACCGCGTAGACCACCGCGTCGTGGTGGGCGGCCAGCTCCTCGGCGGTGACGTCCCTGCCGATCTCCACGCCGAGCCGCATCCGGACGCGGGGGTGCGAGTGGAAGCGGGCGAAGGTCTCCCCGGCGCCCTTGGTCGCCGGGTGGTCGGGCGCCACGCCGTACCGGACGAGGCCGCCGGCCACCGGCAGCCGGTCGATCAGCGTCACCTCGGCGTTGGTGTGCAGGAGCAGGTCCTCGGCGGCGTACATGCCGGCCGGTCCCGTGCCGACGACCGCGACCCGCAGCGGGGCGAAGTCGGACGGGAGCGAGCGCGGGAAGGCGGGCTCGCCCCAGGCGTGGAAGTTGGGCGAGGCCACGGCCGGGCCGGGCTCACGGTTCGCGTAGTACTCCGCGTTGATCGCCTCGTACTCCCGCAGCCGTCCGGTGAGGCGGTCGGCCGGGAAGATCGCGTCGACCGGGCAGGCGTCGGCGCAGGCGCCGCAGTCGATGCAGGCCTTGGGGTCGATGTACAGCATCTCCGTGGTGCCGAAGTCCGGTTCCCCGGGCGTCGGGTGGATGCAGTTGACCGGGCAGACGGCGACGCAGGTCGCGTCGTTGCAGCAGGTCTGGGTGATCGCGTAGGTCATCTCGTCGACTCGGTTCGGGTGCGAGGTGCGGGCGGAGGGGTGCGGGCGCGGACGCGCGGCTCAGATCAGGCTGGCGCGCCTGTAGATGAGCAGCGCGGGCCGGGTGAGCAGACGGGCCGAGGCGAGGAACTCCATGAGTCCGGCGCAACTGGAGCGCAGTTGGGACTTGTAGTGCTCGTTGGCCGCGGCCTCGCGGCGCGCCCGCTCCGGGTCGAGTCCGGCCTGCGCGTACACGTCGGGGCTGACCATGCTGGTGACGATGTAGTACGAGGCGATGGCGACGACCAGGGCGTGGAAGTGGCGGCGGGCCGTGCTCGCCCGCGCGAGGCGGCGGCGCGTCTCGTCCCGGGCGAACTTCATGTGCCGGGACTCCTCGACGACGTGGATGTTGCTGATGGTGCGCACGAAGGGGGCGACCCGCTCGTCGCGCATCCAGTCGCGCTGCATGACGTCGAGGACCTCCTCGGCGACGAGGATCGCGGCGTACGCGGCCTCGCCGAAGCCCACCGTCTTGAAGGCGCGGCCCAGTTCGAGCACCGCGCGGCGCGGCCGGTAGGCGGGGGCGCCGAGCTTGGCGGAGCCGCGGCCGAACATGATCGAGTGGCGGCACTCGTCCGCGATCTCGGTCAGGGCCCACTGGAACCGGGGGTCGGTGGGGTCCTTCGCGTACATGTCCCGCAGCACCATCTGCTGGAGGATCATCTCGAACCAGATGCCGGTGCTGGCGACCGAGGCGGCCTCCTGCCGGGTCAGCTCCTTGCGCTGCTCCTCGGTCATCTCGTTCCAGTAGGCCGTGCCGTAGAGGCTGTTCCACTCGGGGCTCTGGCCGTGGAAGTCCTTGTCGAGGGGGGTGTCCCAGTCGACCTCGGCGGCGGGGTCGTACGAGAGCTTGGCCGCGGACCGGAGCAGCCGTTCGGCGACGTCCGCGTCCGAGACGTTCCCGTCCTCGGCTCCGTCGTGGCTGTCCGGGCGAACGGTGCTGCTTGCCATGGTGCGGCTCCTTGGGTCGCGATCGACTCGGAGGCTTGTTAGACGTCCCGTCTAGCAAGCTTGTTAGACGGAACGTATAGCAAGGTGCCCGGGTAGGCCTACCCCTCGGTAAGGACTTGTTTCCGAAACCTCTCCGGCGCACGCGCGCGAGCCCCTTTCCGGGCGCACGCGAACGGGGCCGGAGCCGAGGCGGCTCCGGCCCCGTCAAGGGGTCGCGCGGTGTCAGAAGGTCAGGTTCCAGGCGTCGATCTTGCCCGAGTCCTGGCTCGCGTTGTCGTTCACGCGCAGCTTCCAGACCCCGTTCGCCACCTCGGACGAGGCGTTGACGGTGTAGGTCTGGACGATGTTGTCCGCGCTGCCGCCGGTCCGGTTGTGCAGCGTGTAGACGCTGCCGTCCGGGGCCACCAGGTCGACCTTCAGGTCGCCGATGTAGGTGTGCTTGACGTCCACGCCGACCTTGAGGGCGGCCGGCGCGTTGCCGGTCACGCCGCTGACCGTGATCGGGCTCTCCACCGTGGTGTTGTCGGGAACCGTGACGTCCGTCAGGTTCTCGAAGTACTTCCCGGGCGGCGGGGTCGAGCCGCCGACGGCCTTCAGGGCGTCGACCGAGCCCTCGCCGAAGAAGCCGTTCTTGGTCGCGGTGCCCTTGCAGCGGGTGTCCGACGGGCAGGCCCTGTCGGTCGCCTGGACGCCGAGCTGGTCCCGGATCTGCGCCGGCGTGAAGGACGGGTTCGCGCTCGCGATCAGCGCCGCGACGCCGGCCACGTGCGGGGAGGCCATCGAAGTGCCGTTCATGTTGCCGTACTTGCCGCCCGGGAGCGTCGAGTAGACACCGGAGGAGCCGTCGCCGCCGGGGGCCGCGACGTCGATGACGCCGTTGCCGAAGTTCGAGTACGAGGCCTTGGCGCCGCCGTTGCCCTGCGCGGCCACGGTCACGACGCCCGGGAGCTCGGTCGGGATGTCGATGCAGGCGTTGGTGATGGTGCGGGTGACCGGCGTCGAGTCGTTGGGGCTCTCGGAGTCGGTCGTCTTGTTCGCCAGGTCGTAGTTGGAGTTGCCGGCGGCGGCGACCTGGAGCGAGCCCTTGCCCTCGGCGTACTCCTGCGCCCGGCGGACGCCCTCGATGATGGCGGCCTGGTCCAGGTTGTCCGGGCAGTTGAACTGCCACGGGTCCGTGTAGTAGCTGTTGTTGGTGACCTTGAAGCCGTGGTCACCGGCCCAGACGAAGCCGCAGATCGTGTTCTCCGCGAAGAACAGCGTGCTGTTCGGCTCCGCGATGCGGACCGAGGAGATCTTCACGCCCGGCGCGACGCCGATGACGCCCTTGCCGTTCTTGGCGGCCGCGATCGTGCCGGCGACGTGCGTGCCGTGGGTGTCGACGTCCCGCCAGGCGCCCGCCCGGGTGTCCGCCTTGCCGTAGGCGCAGGAGGCCGAGTCGGCGGCGTTGAAGTTGGGCGCGATGTCCTGGTGCTGGTCGTCCACGCCGGTGTCCAGGACGCCGACCTTCACCGACGCCGAACCGGTGGTGACCGCCCAGGCCTGGTCGGCCTTGATCTGCGTCATGTCCCAGCGGTTGGACTCCGTGAGCGTGGTCGCCGACTGCGACGGGTTGGCCGGGAGGGCCGGGTTGTAGGCGTCGGCCGGGACGTCGGACGTACGGGTCGCGCCGACCTGCTGGACGCCGCCGACCGTGCGCATCGAGGCGGCGAACGTCGCGGACGTCGAGTGCGCCACGATCACGCCGATCGCGTCGTAGGTCGCGAAGACCGAACCGCCCTTGGTGGCCACGGCGCCGGTCACGGCGGCGGTGCCGCCGGGGGCCGTGATCACCAGGTACGCGCGGGTGCCCGCGGCCCAGGCGGCAGGGGCGGCGGGGGCCGCCTTCGCGGTGCCGGCCGTGCTCGCCCCCGTCGAACGGGCCGCGACGGGCGCGGTGTCCGACGTTGCTGCGTGGGCGAGTCCGGCGGGGGTGGCGAGCGCCATGATCGTGCCGAGGGCCGCGACGGCTGTGGCCGAGGTTCTCGACCGGCCGGCCGTCCGGCCGGATATGAGGGAAAACATTGCGTCCTCCGATGACCCGGTGGCGCCTGTGGCGCCGGCCGGGCCCTGTGATGTGTGGGGTGGACGCAAGATCCCAGAATCGCTCCCCGGAAGGAAGTGTTCTGTCCGAGAAGCGTGTTCGCGTTACGTACTGTTGACCTATGGCGCCGGAAAGGCCGGATTTCCTGGACGGATGTCCGGCGGGGGAGGGGAACGGAAGACGGTGCGGGCCCTCCGCTCCCGGGGCGCCTCCCGCCCCTTCCGGGTCCGGACCGGCGGCTGTTCGGGCCGCGCGTCCGGTCTTCTCGGGCTCCCGCGACGAGCCGCCGCCCACGTACGTCACGTCATGGGAGAGCGAGAACGTCCGCGGGCGGCCCCGCAAGCGGACGATCCCGTTCAGGGGCGCGGCCAGGGGCGGCCCTCCAGGCGTTCGATGTCGCGGTTGAAGCGCTCCAGGAAGGCGGCGAAGCGGGAGACGTCCTCGGGGGACCAGTGCTCCATCACGCGTTCCAGACCCGCGACGTTCGCGGCGCGGTCGGCCTCCAGGCGGCGTTCGCCCTCCTCCGTGATGCGGAACTTGCGGGCGATGCCGCCGTCCGGATCGGGGATGCGCTCCACGACGCCGGCGCGCAGCATCGCGGCGGTCTGCCGGTTGAGGGTGGAGGCGTCGAGGCCGAAGGCCTCGCTGAGCTGGCCGATGGACATCGGTCCGTGCATCCGGATGCGGCTGAGCAGGACGTACGCGCTGCGGTCGAGCTGCCCGCCGCCCGCCCGGGAGCGGGGCGCGTACAGGTGCGCGTGCCGGCCGAGCAGCATGGTCTCGAACTCGACCAGACGGGTGGGCTTGTCCACGAGCTTGTCCACGGGCTTGTCCATGGAGGCATTCTCTCCTGCGAGGATGTGATGTGCATCGTACATAGTTTGTGTATTCGGCAATTCATGTGCATGATGCATGCGCATCGTCGTGAAGACCTAGGGAGAACACGTGGACGGCTCCAAGCCCGACGCCCGACCCGGAGGCGTCGTCGGCGTCCTCGCGCTCGCGGGCATCGTGGCCGCACTCATGCAGACCCTGGTGGTGCCGCTCATCGGCGACCTCCCCCGGCTGCTCGACACCACCGCGTCCAACGCCTCCTGGGTGATCACCGCCACCCTCCTCGCGGGCGCCGTCGCCACCCCCGTCGCCGGCCGCCTCGGCGACACCCTCGGCAAGCGGCGGGTCCTGCTCGTCTCCGTGGTCCCGCTCGTCGCCGGCTCGGT
Organism: Streptomyces sp. NPDC007872; assembly: GCF_042868165.1. Taxonomy (NCBI): domain Bacteria; kingdom Bacillati; phylum Actinomycetota; class Actinomycetes; order Kitasatosporales; family Streptomycetaceae; genus Streptomyces; species Streptomyces sp. NPDC007872. The sequence goes on along the minus strand of NZ_JBIAEA010000003.1, from coordinate 573,070 downwards.
CGTCTGCGCGCTCGCCTCCTCCGTCGTCCCGATGATCGTCGGACGCGGCCTCCAGGGCCTCGGCATGGGCGTCGTCCCCCTCGGCATCAGCCTGCTCCGCGACATCCTCCCGCCGGAGAGGCTGGGCGGCTCCATCGCCCTCATGAGCGCCTCGATGGGCGTCGGCGGCGCCCTCGGCCTGCCCTTCTCCGCCGCCGTCGCCGAGAACACCGACTGGCGCGTCCTCTTCTGGGTCGCCGCCGGCCTCAGCCTCCTCGTCGGCGCCCTGATCTGGCACCTCGTCCCCGCCGGCCGCCGCGCCGCCGCCCCCGGCCGCTTCGACCTGCCCGGCGCGCTCGGCCTCGGCACCGGCCTCGTCGCCCTGCTGCTCGCCGTCTCCAAGGGAGCGAGCTGGGGCTGGGGCAGCGCCACCATCCTCGGCCTCTTCGCCGCCGCGGTCGTCGTCCTGCTCGCCTGGGGCGCGTGGGAGCTCCGTACCCCCGACCCCCTCGTCGACCTGCGGGTCACCGCCCGGCCCGTCGTCCTCATGACCAACGCCGCCTCGGTCCTGGTCGGCTTCGCCATGTACGCCCAGTCCCTGGTCGTCCCCCAGCTCTTCCAGCTCCCCGAGGCCACCGGCTACGGCCTGGGCCAGTCGATGATGGCCATGGGCCTGTGGATGGCCCCGGCCGGCCTGATGATGATGGTCCTGGCCCCGCTCGGCGCCAAGCTCTCCGCCGCCCGCGGCCCCAAGGTCACGCTCTCCGTCGGCGCCCTCGTCATCTCCGCCGGCTACGGCTCCTCCCTCGCCCTGATGGGCTCCACCTGGGGCCTGCTCGCCGTCACCCTCGTCTGCAACACGGGCGTCGGACTCGCCTACGGCGCCATGCCGGCGCTCATCATGGGCGCGGTGCCGCAGGAGGAGACCGCCTCGGCCAACAGCTTCAACACCCTCATGCGCTCCATCGGCACCTCCGTCTCCGCCGCCGTCATCGGCGTCGTCCTCGCGCAGATGACCACCACCCTCGGCGGCCACGCGCTGCCCTCCGAGGACGGCTTCCGCGTCGCCATGCTCATCGGCTGCGGGGTCGGCCTCGTGGCCGCGGTCGTCGCCGCCCTCGTCCCGGCCCGGTTCGCCGCCGATGCCGTGGAGGCGGAGGGGAGCGGCTCCGCCGCCGTACGCGCCTCCTCCAAAGCCGAAACCGAAGCCGAAGCCCCTGCCTGACCCGCCGGGACCGGACGCCGAAGGGCCCCGGCGACCGTGGACCACACGATCACCGGGGCCCTCACGGACACTCCGGGAGCACGCCTCCAGGCCGCCTCAGTCCTCCGCCTCCAGGGTGAACAGCGCCCCGTCCGGGTCCCGCACCACCGCGCGCCGCCCGCCGCCCTCCGGCTGCCGCACCCCGCCCCACTCGCCGCCCGGGACCAGCGCCCCGCCGTGCTCCAGGGCGGCCGCCTCCGCCGCCTCCAGATCGGACACCCGGAAGCGGACGAGCCAGCGCGGCCGCAACTGCGGCCGGGGGGAGGCGGACTCGACGGGACCGCTGTTCAGCCGGGCGACGGCCTCCCCCTCGTACCGCAGGACCACCTGGTCGTCCTCGTACGACACCTCGCAGCAGTGCGGACTGCCGTCCGCCCACTTCAGCACCCCGCCGTAGAACACGGCCGCGTCGAACGCGTTGCGGGTGTGCAGCTCCACCCAGGCCGGCGCCTTCCGCTCGCCGACCTGCCAGCGCGACACCCGCCGCCCCTCCCACACCGCGAACGCCGCACCCTCCGGGTCGGTGGCGAGCGCCGCGCGGCCCCGGGGCGGGAACGCCATCGGGCCCACGCCGACCGTGCCGCCGCGCTCCCGGATCCGCCCGACCGCCGCGTCGGCGTCGTCGACGGCGAAGAACACCGTCCAGGCCACCGGCACCTGCATCTCGGCCGCCACGGCCGCGATCCCGGCCACCGGCACCCCGTCCCGCTCGCCCACCACGTACCCGTCCCCGAGGGCGCCCCGCCGGAACGTCCAGCCCAGCACGGACCCGTAGAACCGCTCCGCCGTACCGAGATCCCGTGCGGACAGGTTCAGCCAGCACGGTGCTCCCACGGCCTCCCCGATCGTCGGTCCGGCCACCGGCGCCACCTCCTCGTCGTCCTGCGTCCAGAGCGCGTCCGTCCCACCAGAATGCCCCCTGCGTCCAGAGTGCGCCGTGCGCCCCTTCCCCGTCCGGCCGGCCCGCATGCGCGGATTCACCCAGGTGCCGCCGACCGCCACCCGGCCGAGGGGGCGCGGGTCAGCGGATCGCGTGCGCCGCCCGGGCCGCGTAGGCGCGGACGTCCGCGTCGGGGTCGTCGGCCGCCCCGGCCAGGGCGGCCCCGGCCGCCGGGTCGTCCCGGTGGGCGAGGAGCGAGAGGACGGCCGCCTTGCGCACGTCCGCGTTCGCGTCCGCGAGCACCGGCGCCAGGGCCGGTACGGCGAGGGCGGACGGGGCCGCCCGGAGCGCGGTCGCCGCCCCGGCCCGCACCTGCCAGGCGGGGGCGCCGAGCGCGGCGGCGGCCCGCGCCGCGTACTCCGGCGGGCAGCCGGTGCCGGCCAGGGCGGCGAGGGCCGCGCCCCCGACCAGCGGATCGGCGTCGTCGAGCAGCGGCGCCAGCGGACCGGGCCGGGGGTCGCGCACGGCCGCGAGGCCCCGGGCCACCGCGACCCGCACCTCGCGCGCCGGGTCGGCGGCGGCCCGCGCCAGCTCCGCGACCGCGTCCACCGAGACGAGGGCCCGGACGGCCCCGGCCCGCACCTCCACCTCCGCGTCGCCGAGCGCCGCCGCGTACAGCGGGGCGTCCCCGAGCCGCAGCGCCCGCAGGACGTCGAGCGCGGCGGCCCGCACGGCCGCATCGGGCACGCCGAGGGCCTCCCGCAGCCCGTCCCCGAGCACCGGCTTCGCCGGCAGCACCTCGACCAGCTCGCGCAGGGCCGCCGCCGCGGCGGCCCGCACCCGGGGCGAGGCGTCCCGCAGCCGCGCGGCGAGCGCGGGTCCCGTCCCGGCCGGAGCGGTCTCCCCGAGGGCGGTGACGGCGGCGGCCCGCACCGCCGGATCGGCGTCCTCCAGATACGGGCCGAGCACGTCCAGGCCGGGGGATTCCTCGACGAGACCGAGCAGTTCGAGGAGGCGGGGGGAGGCCGCCTCCGTCGCGCCCTCCACCTCCGTCGCGCCCTCCGCCTCCGGCTTCCCCGGCGGAGCGGCCGGCCGCGCCGCCGGGGCCGCGTCCCGGGGACCCGCCGTGGCCACCGGCACGAGCTCCACCTCGCCCAGGTGCCGCTCGGGACCGCCCGGCGGCGCGAACTCCGGCACCGGCACCAGATACGGCTCCACCGGCCGCGCCGTGAACTCCATCGCCCCCGAAGGGGACTTGCGCAGATCCAGGTGGTGCAGCCAGCCCGCGTCGTCCCGCTCCGGGTGGTCGAGCCGCTCGTGGTAGAGGCCCCACCGCGACTCCGTCCGGGCCAGCGAGGCCCGCGCCGCCATCTCGGCGCAGTCCCGGATGAACGACACCTCCGCGCACCGCATCAGCTCGTGGGCCGTGCGTGCCCCCATCCCGGCGATCTCCCCGGACATCCGGTCGAACGCCTCCACCGCCAGGGAGAGCTTCGCACCCGTCTTCGGCGGCGCCACGTAGTCGTTGACGAACCGCCGCAGCTTGTACTCGACCTGCGGCTGCGGAGGCCCGGCCGGGTTCCGCAGCGGCCGGTAGACCAGATCGTGCGCGTCCAGGACCTGCTGCCGGTCGAGCTCCCCCTCGTACGCGGTGTACCGCGCCGCGTCCTCGCCCGCCAGGTCGCCGAAGACGAACGCGCCGATCATGTAGTTGTGCGGTACGGAGGCGAGGTCGCCGGCCGCGTACAGCCGGGGCACGGTCGTGCGGGCGTGCGCGTCCACCCGTACCCCCGAGGCCGAATGGCCCCCGCACAGGCCGATCTCGGAGATGTGCATCTCGATGTCGTGCGTCCGGTAGTCGTGGCCGCGCCCCGCGTGGAACGTGCCCCGGGTGGGGCGCTCCGTGGTGTGCAGGATCGACTCGACCGCGCCGACCGTCTCCTCGGGCAGATGGCTCAGCTTCAGGTACACGGGCCCCCGGTCCGAGGCGAGTTCGGCCGCGAACTCGGCCATCATCTGCCCCGACCAGTAGTCCGACTCCACGAACCGCTCGCCGTGCCGGTTCACCTGGTACCCGCCGAACGGATTGGTGACGTAGGCGCACGCCGGACCGTTGTAGTCCTTGATCAGCGGGTTGACCTGGAAGCACTCGATCCCGGTGAGCGCCGCTCCCGCGTGGTACGCCATGGCGTAGCCGTCGCCCGCGTTCGTCGGGTTCTCGTACGTGCCGTACAGATAGCCCGACGCGGGCAGCCCGAGCCGCCCGCAGGCGCCCGTCGCCAGGATCACGGCCCCGGCCCGTACGAGGACGAACTCGCCCGTACGGGTGTGGAGACCGGCGACGCCGACGGCCCGCCCGTCGTCCGGGTGGGTGAGCACCCGGACCGGCATCACCCGGTTCTCGATCCGGATCCGCTCCCGCATCTCGCGCCGCCGCAGCTGCCGGTAGAGGACCTTCTTGACGTCCTTGCCCTCCGGCATCGGCAGCACGTACGAGCCGGACCGGTGCACCTGCCGGACTGCGTACTCGCCGTGCTCGTCCTTCTCGAACTTCACCCCGTACGACTCCAGGCGCCGCACCATCGCGAAGCCCCGGGTCGCCGTCTGCCGGACGGTGGACTGGTCGACCAGGCCGTCGTTGGCGCGGGTGATCTCGGCGACGTAGTCGTCCGGTTCGGCCCGGCCCGGCACGACCGCGTTGTTGACGCCGTCCATCCCCATGGCGAGGGCACCGGAGTGCCGGACGTGCGCCTTCTCCAGGAGCAGCACGCTCGCCCCGCGTTCGGCGGCGGTCAGCGCGGCCATCGTGCCGGCGGTCCCGCCGCCGACGACGAGCACGTCGCAGGAGAGCTCGGTCGCGTCGGCGGGGTCGGGGACGGTCAGGGGGGTGTCCACGGGATGGCCTTTCGGGGGGCAGAGAGGGGCGGAGAGGGGCGGCGGGGTCCGGCGGGGCCGGCCGGAGGGGGCGTCAGAGGGAGTCGAGGACGCGGCGACGCAGCGCGGCCGTCGCGGGCGCGTGCAGGGCGTCCCGCACGCGCGGGTGCGGGACGTCCAGGACCTCGCCGGACGCGAACAGGGCGACCCGGTCGCCGAGGTGGAGCGCCTCGTCCACGTCGTGCGTGACGAAGACGACGGTCGCGCCCGTCCCGCGCAGGATCTCCACCAGGAGGTCCTGCATCCCGGCCCGGGTGTGCGCGTCGAGCGCGCCGAACGGCTCGTCCATGAGGACCGCGCGGGGCCGCCCCGCCAGGGCGCGGGCCAACTGGACCCGCTGCCGCTGCCCGCCGGACAGCTGGTGCGGCAGCCGGGCGGCGTGCCCGGCGAGCCCGACCCGCTCCAGCCACTCCTGCGCCGCACGCCGCCGCTCGGCGCGGGGGACCCGGCGGATCGCGAGCGGCAGCTCCACGTTGGCGCGGACCGTCCGCCAGGGCAGCAGGGCGTCGTGCTGGAAGACGAGGGCCCGGTCGGCGCCGGGCCCGCGCACCGGCTCGCCGTCCTGCGTGACCCGCCCCTCCAGGGGCGGCAGCAGCCCGGCGAGCGTGCGCAGCAGGGTGGTCTTGCCGCAGCCGGAGGGACCGACGACGGCGAGGAGCTCGCCGGACGCGATCCGCAGCTCCACGGGACCGGACACGGCGGCTCCGCCCGGATGCCCCAACCTTGCTTCGTGCAGGGCGAGTTCCGCGCCCGTGGTGCTCGCAGTGCTCGTGGTGCTCATGGCACCGGCTCCTTCTCGGGCAGGGGGACGGAACGGAAGGGCGTACGGGCGGGGGCGGCGGGGGCCGGGGAGACCGCCGCCCGGCCGGGCCCGGCGCCGCTCCGTTCGGCCGGACGCGGCAGCCAGGAGGTGACCCGGCGGCCGAGCGCCTCCACGGCGGTGGAGGTGAGCCAGCCGAGCGCGCCGATGGTGGCCATGCCGACGAAGACCCCGGGGTAGTCGACGACCGTGTAGTCCTGCCAGGTGCGGTAGCCCACCCCGTACTCGCCGGAGATCATCTCCGCCGAGATCACGCAGATCCACGCGACGCCGATCCCCACGGACAGACCGCCGAAGATCCCCGGCAGGGCGCCCGGCAGGACCACCGAGAACAGCACCCGGGCCCTGCCCCCGCCCAGGGTCAGCACGGCCTCCTCCCACACCGGGCTCAGGGCCCGCACCGCGTGCCGGGTCGACACGAGCACCGGGAAGAGGGCGGCGGCGCAGGTGATGAAGACGATGCCCTGCTCGTTGGTGGGCAGCAGCAGGATCGCGACCGGGACCAGGGCGATGGCGGGGACCGGTCGGACCACCTCCACCAGCGGGCCCAGGACGTCGGCGGCCCACCGGGACCGGGCCACGGCCGTCCCGGCCGCCACCCCGAGGACGGCCGCCAGGAGGAAGCCGACCGTGATCCGGCGCAGGCTGTGCCCGAGGTCCTGCCGGTACGCCTCGGTGCCGACCCGGTCGGCGAACGCGGAGGCGACCTCCACGACCGTCGGGAACTGCTCGAACCGCAGCCACAGGTTCACGTCCAGGGAGGTCAGCACCTGCCACAGGCCGAGGGCCGCGAGCGGCGAGGCGATCCGGACGAGGCGGCGCACCGCGGGCGACGGGGCCGTGCGGCGGCCCGCGCGGACGGACGGGAGCCGTCCCGCGCTCACGACGCCGACCCCACGGCCTGCGCGTACCCGACGATCCGGGAACCGGGGTGCCCGGTGACGTACCGCTCCGCGCCCGCCCGGGTCACGAAGGCGCGCCACCCGCCGCCGTCCCGCACCCACACCGCCCGGTCCGCGAACCAGGGCGTCCCGGTCACCGCGTCCGGCACGTACGCGGCCCGCACCCGGTCCGCCCCGGCCTCGCCGATCGCCTTCAGGAGGGCGCCGGGGCTGTCGAACGTGCGGGTCGATCCCTGCCCCTTCAGCCACAGCTCCGGCTTCGGCGCGGCCGCCTCCGGGTACGCGCCGCCCGGCACGGCCCGCTCCAGCGGGGCCGGGTCCACGAAGGCGTCCACGTCGACCTCCTCCACCAGACCGGCCGCCGCCAGGACCGGCACGTCCTCCTTGAGGGCGGCGACCAGCCCGGGCCGGAGTGCCGGGTCGAAGGTGGCGATGCCCCGGGCGCCGTTGTAGAGGTAGACCACCTCGGCGGGCAGCCCGGTCTCCTCCGCCACCGACTCGGCGGACGCGACCGGCCGGGCGCGCAGCTCGTCCGTGGCCCGTTGCTGCGCGCGCAGGAACGCGTCGAGCACCGCCGGCCGCTCCTGCGCGAACTTCTCCCGTACGGTGACGCCGTGGAAGGTCGGCAGGTCCAGCTCGGCCCCGTCGTACAGCGCCGTCGCCCGGCCCTGGAAGGCGAGCAGGCCCGGCCAGGCGACGAACTGGGACAGCGCGTCGACGCCGCCCGCCGCCAGGGCCGAAGCGCCCACGCTCGGCTGCTGGTTGAGCTTCCGGACGTCCTTCGCCGGGTCGAGGCCGGCCCGCTGGAGCGCCCGGACCAGGGTGCCGTCGGCGGCCGAGCCGACGCTGGTGGACACCTTGCGGCCCTTCAGGTCCGCCAGTGAGCGCAGCGGCGAACCGGGCGCGGTCACCACGGTGTTGAGCCCGCCGCGCAGGTTGTAGCCGGTCACCGACACCAGCCGCGTCGGCTGCTCGAGCTGCTTGCCGCGCGCCGCGTTGAGGAGCAGCGGGAAGTCGCCCATCGAACCGATGTCGATCTTCCCCGCCGTCATCTGCGCGGTGATCGGCGCCCCGGTCGCGTAGTCCTGCCAGTTCACCCGGTAGGCGACGCCGTCCTCGCGGCCCTGCGCCGCGAGCTCCTCCTCGAAGTAGCCGAGGGAGCGCAGCAGGGTGCCGGCGGTGACGGTGTTGATGGTCTTCGACTGGTAGCCGACGGTCACCGTGACCGCCTTCGCCCCGGCCCCGTCGCCGGTGCCGGACCCGCAGGCGGTGGCGAGCGGCAGCAGGAGCAGGGCGAGCGACAGGGAGAGTCTTCTTGTCGACATGGAGGGTCGGCCTTTCACCGGAGCAGGTAGGGCATGTTGACGGTGACCGCGCCGGTGGGGCAGCGCGCCGCGCACGGGCCGCAGTACCAGCACTCGTCGACGTGCATGTACGCCTTGCCGTCCTCCTCGCGGATCGCGAGCGAGTCGAGCGGACACATGTCGACGCAGAGCGTGCAGCCGTCGATGCACTTCGACTCGTCGATGGTCACGGGCACGTCGGCGCGCTGGGGGACCAGGGGCATGGCTGTCTCCAGGGAACAGGGGGTGGGTCGTCACGGATCAGAGGGCGCGGCGCAGGACGCCGCTCATGGTGATGCGGTCGCCGCGGAAGCGGATGAACTCCAGGTCCACCGGCCGGCCGTCGGGCAGACGGGTCAGCCGCTCCAGCATCAGGACGGCCGCCCCGCGCGGGGCCTGGAGCACGGCGGCGGAGTGCGCGTCGGCGTTGACGGCCTCCAGGGTGATCTCCGCGTGCCCGAGCGGGGAGCCGGTGAGCTGCTCCAGGAGCCGGAAGACGTCCGTGTTCTCCAGGTCGCAGTCCAGGAGCGCGGCGCCGATGTCCATCGGCAGGTAGGACAGGTCCAGGGAGAGCGGCAGCCCGTCGAGGCGCCGCAGCCGCTCGATGCACAGCACGTCGGAGTGGTCGGGAAGCCCGAGCCGGTGGGCCACCGGGCCGGGCGCTCCGACCGGCCCCACGGTCCGCACCTCGTTGGTGACCCGCCCGTGCTCGTGCAGGGTCTCGGCGAGCCCCTGGAGCCGGTCCAGGCCGTGCGGGTACTTCTCACCGACCACCACCGTGCCGACCCCCGGCTGCCGGTCGACCAACTGCTCGCCGCGCAGCAGGTCCAGGGCCTGCCGCACGGTGTTGCGGCTGGCCCGGTAGTCGGCCGCGAGGACGTCCTCCAGGGGGAGCACCCCGCCGGGGAAGCCGCCCGCCAGGATCTGGTGGCGCAGCAGGTCGGCGAGCTGCCGCGCCCGGTCCGCCCGGAGGCGCCGACGGCGGGCGGCGGCGACGGGGCGGGCGGCGGGAGCGGGTTCGGCGGGCATGGCACGGAACGTAGTGGCGGACCGGCCCCGGTGGTGTTGCCGCAACATTGCGCCACCCGGCGAAGCCTCCGTGCCGCCTCTGACCAGCGGATACGTCGGAGCGGCGGGGAGTTCCGCCACCCGGCCGCCCACCACGTGGACGGCCGGCGGCCCAGGATGCGGATCGGGGTGCGCGTACCGTTCCGCATCCGGGTCCTGGACCGGGCCCTGGGGCGGGACCCGGGCGAGGGCCCGTCAGACCGCGTGTCCCCCGACCTCGTGGCGGAGGGCGAGGGAGAGGCGGTGGTGGAGGAGGCCGAGGACCGGCTCGCCCGGCGCGAACAGGCCGGCGGCGAGCTTCCAGTACCGCCGGATCAGGAGGCTGTCGCCCCGGTCGAGCACGGCGACGAGACCGCGCCGGAAGGCCGGGATGTCCCGTACGTCCTGCGCGGCGGCGTACGCGGAGACGAAGCAGTCCAGGGCCCCGCCGGCCCGCCCGGTCCGGGCCTCCGCCTCGGCCAGCGCGTACGCCTCGGCCAGGCCCTCGTACAGCACGTCCGGCCGGTACGCGCCCTCCGGCAGCGGCTGCGCGCTCCGGCACGCGGCGTCGGGGAACGGGCCGGAGGCGAGCGCGTGCAGCTCGGCGAAGTCCCGTACGCGCGCGGGGCTCGGCTCCGCCGGGGGCGGCGGCACCACCGAGTCCAGGACCAGGGACACCGTCCGGCCCGGGAGCCCCACCGGCAGGATCCGGCGCCAGAACCGGACCAGGGCGTCCGTGCCGGGCGGCGCGGGCACGGCGCCGAGCAGCCGCGCCCGGTCCGCGCGTTCCCCGGCGGGGCACTCCTGGAGCGACCGCAGGGCGGCCTCCTGCCAGCGCAGCGCGGCCAGTCGGGAGCCGACGTCCCGCAGCCGGTCCGCGAGGACCTCCGCCGGCACGCCGTCCCGGTCGAGGACCCGTTCGACCTCGGGCACCGGCAGGTCGAGCGCGCGCAGGGAACGGATCAGGCGGAGCCGGTCGAGCGCCCCGGGCCCGTACCGGCGGTGCCCGCCGGAGCTGCGGGCCGCCTCGGGCAGCAGGCCGCGGTCGGAGTAGTAGCGCACGGTCTTGACGGTGACGCCCGCCCCGGCCGCCAACTCCCCGATGCTCCACAGGCCGTCGGACACCACGACACGCACCTCCCGGAAGGGCCGACCGTCTTCGGACGCACCCATTCTGACGTCCGGCCCGCCGCCCGCGGTACGCATATGCGTTCGACACGGCGGGGTCCTCGTCTGGTGAGGACGCCGGAAACGGCTCTTGAACCTCCCGCAGGGGGAGCTCCTAGCGTCGGGGAGCGGCGGACACGGCCGCGCAAGGACCCGGAAGAGGCGAGGAGACGGTCATGACGGCGTTCGTACTGGTGGCGGGCAGCTTCACCGGCGGCTGGGTGTGGGAGGAGACGGCGGCGCGGCTGCGGGGGGCGGGTGCCGAGGCGCACCCGGTGACCCTGACGGGCATGGACGGCCGGCGCGCAGGGGCCGGGATCGGGCTGGAGACGCACGTCGGGGACCTGGTGCGGCTGATCGACGGCCTCACGGCGGCCGAGGTGGTCCTCGTGGGCCACGGGTACGGCCTCCACCCGGTGCTCGGCGCGGCCGACCGGCGGTCCGGGCGGGTCGCCCGGATCGTCGCCCTGGACACGCTCCTCCCGCAGGACGGTGAGCCGGCCGCGCGCTCCGTGCCCGACCCCGGGGGCCGGGCCGGCGAGGACGGACGGGTCCCGCCGCCGACGCGGGAGACCCGGTCCCGCTGGGGCGGCCTCGAAGGCGTCCCCGACGGGGCCCTCGCCCGCCTGGAGCGCCTCGCCGTGCCCCAGCCGGCCGCCACGCTCACCGAACCGCTCCGTCTGACCGGATCCGCCTCCGCCCTGCCGGTCACCGGCGTCCTGTGCACGGCCGGCGGAGCGGACGTCTCCACGGTCGAGATGCTGGTGGAGTCGGGCCCGCCCCGGTTCCGCGCGCTGGCCGACGACCGGATCCGCTTCCTCGAACTCGCCACCGGACACTGGCCGATGCTCTCCGCGCCCGCCGGACTCGCGGAGACGCTGCTCCGCGCGGCGGCGGGCGAGGGCCACCGGGTGACCGCGCCCGCGGACGAGCGGCCGACGCACCTCCGGCCCTTCCTCGAAGGGGTACGGGACGTCCCCGAGGCCCCGCGCGAACGCCACGGCCGGGTCGACCTCCACCTCCCGGACGCCGGAGGACCCCGGCCGGCGATCGTCTTCGTCCACGGCGGGCCGGTCGACCCCGACCAGCGGCCCACCCCGCGCGACACGCCGTCCCTCCTGGGGTACGGACGCCTCGCGGCGGGCGCGGGCGCCGTCGGCGCCACCCTGGACCACCGGCTCCACGGCCTCGCCGACTACGCCCTCGCCGCCGAGGACCTCGCCGGGGCGGTCGCACTCGTCCGCGCCGACCCGCGCGTCGACGGGGAGCGGATCGCGCTCTGGTTCTTCTCCGGCGGCGGGCTCCTCGCGGCGGACTGGCTCGCCGCGCCCCCGCCGTGGCTGCGGTGCGTGGCCGCCACCTACCCGATGCTCGCGCCGCTGCCCGGCTGGGAGGCGGTGGAGCCCCGCTTCCGCCCGGTCGACGCGGTGGGCACGGCGGACGGACCGGCGGTGGTCCTCACCCGGGCCGGCCTGGAGCATCCGGCGATCGCGGCGACGGTCGAGGAGTTCCTGACCGCCGCCGGGAAGCGCGGGGCCCGGGTCGAGACCGTCGACGTGCCCCACGGCCGCCACGGCTTCGAACTGCTCGACCCCACCGAGGAGTCGGCCGAGGCCGTGGACCGGGCGATGACGGCGGTGCTCTCGCTCCTGGGGGAGTGACGACCGTACGCGCCCACGGCCGGGGTGACCGTACGCGCCCGCGATCCCGGTCGGCTCACACCGGCGGCGGGGTCTCCGCGAGGCTGACGACCGGGCAGCGGAAGAGGCCCGTCAGGACATGCCGCTGATGTCCCGTCAGCGCGTTGAGGAAGACCACCGCGTCCGCGTCCGTCCGCTCGCGGGCCTCCGCCACCTCGCGGGCCTTCCCGCCGCTCAGGAGCGTCCGCGAGGAGAACGGAAGGGACGTCTCCCGGGCTCCTCCGTGCGAGACGCCACGCCGCTGCACGGCCCGTGCCACGACCCGGGCGCCGCGGGCCGCCAGTTCGGCGGCGGCCGCGTCCATCAGGGCGGCGAAGTCCCGCTGCCGGGCGGAGAAGTACCCGACGAGCACGACGTCGGAACCCGTGACGTCGAAGGGCGGGACGTCCGCCGGGCCGCCCGCCCCCCGGGCCCGGCGGGCGGGGCGCCGGCCGCGCCCGTGCTGTCGGTGCATGGACTCACCGTAGGACCCCTGCCGCCCGCGCCGACAGGCGTTTTCCCCGGGGCGCAGCGAGCCGGACCCATTGTCGGACCCTTGCCGTACCGTCGCGACGGTACGGACCGAACAGGGGGACGCCGGTGGGGAGCCACTATCAGACGATCGTCGACCTCGACGCCACGCCCGAGGAGGCGGAGGCGCTCGGGGCCCGGGTGGCGGCGTGGCTGGTCGAGGAGGGGATCGCGGTCGCGGGGGAGGGGTTCTCCCACCACGACCGGCCGGTGCTGACGCCGGGACCGCGCTGGTCGCACGTGACGGACGAACGCCGTTGGCTGTCGACCGACGGCCTGGCGATCGTCACCGAACGCACGGTGTTCTTCGGATCGCTGAGCACCGGCGGCTCGCCCGTCTGCCCGCACTGCGCGGAGACCGCGTCCGGCGAGGACGAACGGCTCCCCTTCTCCGAGGCCATGGACACCTGGCACGCCACGGGCGAGGCCGTGGTGCGGTGCCCGGCCTGCCGCCGGCCGGTCCCGCTGCCCGCGTGGGAGTGGGAGAACGACCACCTGGCCTTCGCGTACCTGGGCATCGAGCACTGGAACGGTCCGCCGCTGCGGCCGGAGTTCATCGCCGAGGTGACGCGCGTCCTCGGGCACCGGACCCGTCTGGTCGCCGGGAAGATCTGAACGGCGCGCCGCCGGTCTTCCGGCGGCGCGCGGGACGGAGGAGGGGGTGGGGGGTCAGGGGGCGACCGTCTCCGTGGTGATCAGTTCGACGAGGGCCGGCAGGCCGCCCTCGGCCAGGGCGCGGCGCTGGCGGTCGGCCGAGGTGCCCTCCTGGAGCAGCCGGTGCAGGAGGGAGGACACCTCGCGGGTGTCGCCGGCCTCGTCGAGCGCGGGCGTGATGTGTTCGAGCAGCGAACACAGCACGTCGCCCGCCCGGCGCGACCGGCCCTCCGGATCGACGAGCAGGCCGCTCAGACCGTGCCGGGCCGCGTGCCAGTTGGACGCCTGGAGGAGCTCGGGCGAGCAGTCGGGGAGCGGCATCCCGGCCTTCTCCTCGTCGATCGCGGTGGCGACCAGCGCCCGGACGATCCCGGCGAACATGACCGCCTCGTCGGCGCGCAACTGGACGTCGGCGCAGCGCACCTCGACCGTGGGGTACCGGTCGGACAGGCGGGCCTGCCAGTACAACTGGCCGGTGTCGGTGATGATGCCGGTGTCGAGGAGCGCCTGGACGCGCTCCTCGTGGTCCGCGAGCGAGGTGAAGCGGGGCGGGGGACCGCTGACCGGCCACCGCCCGAAGATCACCGTGCGCCAGCTCGCGAACCCGGTGTCGCCGCCGTCCCACAGGGGCGAGTTCGCGGACATGGCCACCAGGACCGGCAGCCAGACCCGGATGCGGCTCAGGACGGCGACGCCCATCTCGCGGTCCGGTACGGCCGCGTGCACGTGCATCCCGTTGACCAACTGCTCGGCCACGAGCTGCGGGGCCTGGGTGGACATCGCCAGGTAACGGGCCTTCCGGGTGACCGGCACGGGCACCGTCTCCCGGTAGGGGGCCGTCGCGCAGGCGGCGAGCAGGCAGCCGTTCTTCTCCGCCGCCATGCCGAGCGCGTGCCGCAGGCGCAGCAGGTGGCCGCCGACCTCCTCCAGGTCCGTGCACACGGGCGTGGCGACCTCCACCTGCGCCTGGAGCAGCTCCGACTGGACCTCGGTGCCCTCGACGAGCGGCTGCAGTCCGGCGGACGCGCGCACCTGGTCACCGAGCGGAACCGGCAGGCATGTGTCCGGATCGAGCAGCAAATACTCTTCCTCGACCCCAATAGTGATCATGTCTCCCGAATACCCCCGATCGGACGGCGGGAATCGGTCCGGAGGGCACCGCTTTTCCGCAGGTCACGCGGGTGGGACCACCCGGCTGCGGACGGTGAGGAAGAGCGCCGCCGCTCACCGGTCCAGGTGCCGCTGCATCCAGTCGGCGGCGGTCCGGCGGAACAGCCGCCGGTTGTCCGCCCGCCGGAACTCGTGCCCCTCGTCACGCAGCGTGAGCATCTCGGCCGGCAGGCCCCGCTCCCGCGCGGCGCGCACCATCTGCTCGGACTCGCCCGGCGGAACGTTCGTGTCGTGCTCGCCGTGCACCGCGAGCAGCGGCACCCGCAGCTCGTCGACCCGGCTCATGGGGGACAGGGAACGCAGCAGCTCCCGGTCGCGCACCGGATGGCCGTACTTGTGCGCCGCCGACTCGGCGATCCACGGCTCCGTCCCCGCGAAGAACGTCGCGAGGTCCGACATCCCGCACACCGCCACCCCCGTACGGAACAGCTCGGGGTGCCACACCAGGGACGCCATCGTCAGATAGCCGCCGTACGAGCGCCCCATCACCGCGAGGCGCGTCGGATCGGCCAGGCCCTCCAGGATCGCGTGCGCCGCGCAGTCGGCCACGTCGTCGATGGCCGCGAACCGTCCCGTACCGAGGTCGGCGTCCACAAACGACCTGCCCCAGCCGGACGAGCCGCGCACGTCGGGCGCGAAGACGTCCAGGCCCCGGCCGAGGAGCTCGTGGTACAGCGGGTCGAACACCGGCCGCTCCTGCTCCTCCGGCCCGCCGTGCAGATGGATCACGCACGGGGCCGGACGCCCGGCGTCACGGCCCGGCGCCCGGTAGTACCAGCCGCCCAGGTGCAGCCCGTCACGGGCCACCGGCCGCAGCGGCACGGGCCGTACGGGCGGGCGGCCCGGGGGCACGGCGTCCTCGTCCCGGGACGACCACGGCGTGCGCGCCGACAGCGCCCCGGCTCCGGGAGGGACCCACCACACGCCCGGACGGCGCTGCGAACCCGATACGGCGAGGACCATTCCCGCCGGCCCGGCCCGGGTGATGCGGGTGACCACCTCGTGCGGCAGCGGCACCCGCCGGGGCCGGGCCGCCGTGGACAGGCCCAGGGTCTCCAGCTCGCTGGCGCCCCGCACGTTCCACGCGAGCGCGGCCGTGCGCCCGTCCTCGGCGAAGGCGAGGAGCTCCAGGTCGCTGTCCTCGCGCTCGGCCACCACGGACAGGCCGAGGCGCCCGCCGTCCTCGTCGAGGGAGGCCGCGAGGAGCGCCGCGAACGGGCGCTCGTGGTCGCTGCGCAGCCACAGGGTGCGCCCGTCCCGCGAGAACCGGCCGATCCACGGGTCCCCGTCGCCGACCCGCAGGACGGATCCGGTCGCGAGGTCGGCCGTGCGCACCACCACCGCCTCCCGCCGGCCGCGCGGTCCCCGGCGCACCAGGGCGAACCGGCCGTCCTGGCTGACGTCGCACACCCGCAGCGTCGCGGCGCCCGACTCGGCGGCGACGAGCACGGGCGACCCGAGTCCGGAGGGGTCGACCAGATAGGCGGTGAGCCGGTCCGGCGCGCCGCCGTCGAGACCGCCGCCCTCGCCGTCCGGACCGATGCTCCCGCCGTCCGGCCCGCTCGCCCCGGAGCCGAAGCCGAAGCCGGGGCTGAAGCCGGGGCCGGAAGCGGCGCTGAAGCCGTGACCGGAACCAAAGCCGTGACCGGAGGCGAAGCCGTGACCGTGGCCGGGTCCCGCCCCGTCCGGGCCGACCTCCCCGTGTCCGGCGCCGCCCAGCAGCGTGGCCGGGCCGTCGCGCTCCGCCCAGCCCGGGGGGAGGTCGGCGAACGCCGTCCCGTGGTCCGGGGCGGGCGGCTCCCGGAGGACCGTGCGGCCCGCCGGGGGCGGCGGCTCGGCCACCGTGACCGCCACGGCCGAGCCGTCGCGCGTCCAGCAGCCCAGGTAGGCGGAGCTGCCCGCGTCCGCGCCCGCCACGATCCGGCGGCCGGTGCCGTCCGGCCGTACGCACAGGACACGGGTGTGCTCGCCGCCGCCCGGGGCGACCGTGTAGGCGATCCACCGGCCGTCGGGGGACCAGGCCACCTCCGTGACCGGGTCGGGATCCGCGTCCAGGAGGTGGATCTCCGTGCCGTTCACCGCCCCGGTCCACAGTTGGGGGACGCCCGTCCGGTCGCAGATGAACGCCACCCATTCGCCCGTGGGGTCCACGGACGGGTACCAGCAGCCGTGCGCGACCAGCGGCCGGGGCGTGTCGCGGGTCCCTGCCGCGTCGGCCAGCGGCACCGGCACGGGCGCCGCCGACATCGCTCCGATCACTCGATCCCGTGCGTCTGCAGCCATATCTCCAGCAACGCCACGTGCCACAGGGCGTTCGCTCCTCGCTTCGTCCGGTGGTGGTCGGGGGCGGAGAGCAGCTCGGCGACGTACTCGTCCCGGAAGACGCCCCGCGCGCGTGCCTCCGGCGCGGACAGCGCCTGGCGCACCCGTTCGAGGACGGGCCCCGCCATGTGGCGGATGGCCGGCACCGGGAAGTACCCCTTGGGCCGGTCCACGACCTCGCGCGGCAGCAGCTCGCGGCCCGCGTCCTTCAGGACGCCCTTGCCGCCCTGGGCCAGCTTCAGCTCCGGCGGACAGGCCGCCGCCAGCTCGACCAGCTCGTGGTCCAGGAACGGCACCCGGGCCTCCAGGCCCCAGTCCATGGTCATGTTGTCCACGCGCTTGACCGGGTCGTCGACGAGCATGACGTGGGTGTCGAGTCTCAGCGCCGCGTCGAGCGCGGTCTCGGCCCCCGGCGCGGCCATGTGCTCGCGGACGAACAGGCCGGACTCGTCCCGGCCGGTCAGCAGGTGCGGCTGGAGGATCCGGGCGAAGTCGGAGTGCGGACGGTCGAAGTACACCTCCGCGTACTGCTCCGGCTCCCGCTCGCGCGGCACGGAGGCCAGGTCCGGGTACCAGCGGTAGCCGGCGAACACCTCGTCGGCGCCCTGACCGCTCTGGACGACGCTCACCTCCTTGGAGACCAGCTCCGAGAGCAGGTGGAACGCGACCACGTCATGGCTGATCATGGGCTCGCTCATGGCCAGGACCGCGCTGTCCAGGGCGGTCGACACCCGGTCCGAGGGGACCATCAACTGGTGGTGCGCGGTGTCGTAGTGGCGGGCGACCAGGTCGGAGTAGTGGAACTCGTCGCCCTCCTCGCCGCCCTCCGCCTCGAACCCCACGCTGAACGTGGCCAGGTCCTTCTGGCCCTCCTCGGCGAGGAGCCCGACGATCAGGGAGGAGTCGAGCCCGCCGGAGAGCAGCACGCCGACCGGCACGTCGGCGACCATCCGGCGGCGCACCGCCGTCCGCAGCGCGTCCAGGACCGCGTCGCGCCAGTCGGCCGCGTCCATGCCCGCGTACTCGGCGCGGCGGGTGTACGACGGCTGCCAGTAGACCCGGTCGCGGTACGAGCCGTCCGGCTCCACCACGCGCACCGTGGCGGGCGGCAGCTTGCGCACCCCGTTGAGGACGGTCCGCGGGGCCGCCACCGTGGCGTGCCAGCTCAGGTACTGGTGCAGGGCGACCGGGTCCAGGGACGTGTCCACGCCGCCGCCCGCGAGCAGCGCGGGCAGGCTGGAGGCGAACCGCAGCCGGCCGGGGGCGTGGGACAGGTACAGCGGCTTGATGCCGAGGCGGTCGCGGCCGAGCACGACCCGGCCGGTGTCGTTCTCCACGATGACGAAGGCGAACATGCCCTTGAAGCGGTCGACGCAGTCGACGCCCCACTGGTGGTACGCCTTGAGGACGACCTCGGTGTCCGAAGTGGAGAAGAACCGGTGCCCCAGCGTCTCCAGCTCCCGCCGGAGCTCCTGGTAGTTGTACACGCACCCGTTGAACACGCCCGTGAGCCGGGCATCGGCGTCCGCCATCGGCTGGGCGCCGCGCTCGGACAGGTCGATGATCTTGAGCCGGCGGTGCCCCAGGGCCACCGGACCCTGCGACCAGATGCCCCGGCCGTCGGGGCCCCGGGCCGCCAGGCGGTCGGTCATGCGCTCCACCGCGGCCACGTCGGGCCTGCGGTCGTCGAAACGTATCTCACCGCTCAGACCGCACATGTCACGTCCGTCCGTCGTTCTCCCGCCGCCCCCGGCGCGTCCGGGGCCTCACAGCCCTCCTCGACCTCATGTGCATCACTCACTGCAGACTCCTCGAAGACAGGGAGCAAGTGCCCGTGCACCCCTCGGTACGGGGCGCGCGGCGACCCGCTCCGTATCGCGAGTGCCCGGCCGACCAGGGATCATGCCTTCCGAAGCGTCATGGTGCGAACACCCTCCGTCCACGACCACCTGGGGTTTTTGTCCTTTTCCCGGGGGCAGTCGAAGCAGCATGGACCACTCACAAGCACCCGTGCTCGACGCCCTGGCCGCCTACCACGCGGAGAACCAGACCCCCTTCACCCCGCCCGGCCACAAGCAGGGCCGCGGTGCGGACGCCCGCGTGCGCGCGGTCCTCGGGGACGCCGTCTTCCGGTCCGACGTGCTGGCCACCAGCGGTCTCGACGACCGCAGGTCGTCCAAGGGGGTGCTGGCCAAGGCACAGGAGCTGATGGCGGACGCGGTCGGCGCGGAGCACACCTTCTTCTCGACCTGCGGCAGTTCGCTCTCCGTGAAGGCCGCCATGCTGTCCGTCGCCGGGCCCCACGAGAAGCTGCTCGTGGGACGGGACGCGCACAAGTCGGTGGTGTCCGGCCTCGTGCTCGCCGGGATCGTGCCGGTCTGGGTGGACCCCCAGTGGGACGCCGAACTGCACCTCGCGCACCCGCCGTCCGCCGACTCCTTCCGCGCCGCCCTCGCCGAGCACCCGGACGCCCGGGGCGCCCTGGTCACGACGCCCACGCCGTACGGCACCTGCTCCGACCTGGCGGCCATCGCCGACGTCTGCCACGAGCACGGCGTGCCGCTCATCGTCGACGAGGCGTGGGGCGCCCACCTGCCGTTCCACCCGGACCTGCCGACCTGGGCCATGGACGCCGGCGCGGACGTGTGCGTCACCTCTGTGCACAAGATGGGCTCCGGCCTCGAACAGAGCTCGGTCTTCCACCTCCAGGGCGACCTGATCGACCCCGAGGTCCTCAAGAACCGCGAGGACCTCCTGGGCACCACCAGCCCCTCCGTCCTCGTGTACGCGGCCCTCGACGGCTGGCGCCGCCAGATGGCCCAGCACGGCCACGCCCTCTACGACGACGCGCTCTCCCTGGCCAAGACGGTACGGACGCGGATCGACGGCATCGACGGCATGCGCGTCCACGGGCGCGACGACTTCTGCGGGCCCGGCCGCGCCGCCGACCTCGACCCCCTCCAGGTCATCGTCGACATCACCGGCCTCGGCACCACCGGCTACCGGATCGCCGACTGGATCCGCGAGCGCCACCACGTCAACCTGCACCTGTCCGACCACCGCCGCACCAGCGCCCAGCTCACCCACGCGGACGACATCCACAGCGCGCAGCTCCTGCTCGACGCCCTGCGGGACGCCGCCGCGCACGCCGGCGAACTGCGCCCCGCGCCCCGGGTGGAGGTCGCCGACCCGGCCGACCTGCGCCTGGAACAGGCGATGCTCCCGCGCGACGCCTTCTTCGGGCGGGTCGAGCAGGTGCCCCTGGAGAAAGCCGTCGGCCGGGTGGCCGCCGAGATGCTCACGCCCTACCCGCCCGGCATCCCCGCCGCGCTGCCCGGCGAGCGGCTCAACGCCGAGGTCCTGCGGTACCTGCGCAGCGGCGTCGAGGCCGGGATGGTCGTGCCGGACGCGGCCGACCCCGAGGTCAAGACCGTCCGCGTGACCGTCGAGGGCTGACGGTCCCGTCTCCCCCGGGGCCGGGGGAGACGGGGGACCCGTCACAGCCCCGCGGCCGCCTTCTCCCGGAAGCGGTCCCAGGCCCGCTCCGGCACGTCCGGCCGCAGCAGGACGTCCACCGCCGTACAGGCGAGCGCCTCGGCCGCCGCGAGCATCGCCCGCCGCGCCCGGGGCCCGGCCGCCGCCTCCGCGAACTCCGGCGTGTGGTCCGAACCGTCCTCGTCCATGATCGCGACGAACGGATGGATCGCGGGCACGCGCGTGCTGACGTTGCCGATGTCCGACGACCCCAGGTACACGCCCGGCACGGGCTCCGAAAGGCGGATCCCCGTCCGCTCCAGGTGCCCGGCGAAGAGATCGGACAGCACGTCGTTGTCCCGGAAGTGCTCGTACCGGCCGCCCACATCCGTCACCTCCACCGTCGTGCCGGTGGCGAGCGCCACGCCCCGGGCACACGTGCGCAGCTCCTCCACCAGCTCCTCCAGGGCGGCCGTGGTCCCGCCGCGCAGCCCGAAGAGGCCCTCCGCGTACTCGGGCACGATGTTCGTGGCCCGGCCCCCGTCCGTCACGATCCCCTGGACGTGCGACCCGGACGGCAGGCGCTTGTGCAGCACGCCCAGCGCGTTGAAGAGCTGGATCAGGGCCCCCAGGGCGTCGATCCCCTCCGTCGGGCTGCCCGTCGGGTGCGCGGCCCGCCCGTGGAACCCCACCCGGATCTGCGCGCTGGCGGTCAGCGGGGCCCGCGCCCAGTCGTACACGCCCGGATGGAACATCAGCGCCGCGTCCACCCCGTCGAACAGGCCCGCCGCCACCTCCGCGACCTTCCCGCCGCCGCGCTCCTCCGCCGGAGCCCCGACGGCGAGCAGCGTCCCCCCGGCCCCGGACCCGGACCCGGCCCCGCCCCCGGTCCCGTCCTCACCCCCGCCGAGCGCCGCCCGCGCGGCGAGCGCCGCGCCGAGGCCGGCCGCCGCGATCAGGTTGTGCCCGCAGGCGTGACCGAGCAGCGGCAGCGCGTCGTACTCCATCAGGAGGGCGACCCGCGGACCCCCGCCCGCCGCGCCCTCCCCGCCCTTCCCGCTCTTCCCGTCCTTCCTGTCCTTCCTGTCCTTCCTGTCCTTCCTGTCCGACCGTGCGACGAAGGCGGTCGGCAGCCCCGCCACGCCGCGCTCCACCCGGAAACCCTCCCTTTCGAGCTCGTCCGCGAGCAGCCGGGACGCCCCGTGCTCCTCGTAGGCCGTCTCGGGCTCGCGGTGCAGCGCGAGGCTCACGTCCCAGAGCCGGTCCGCCCGGGCGGCCACCTCCTCCCCGACGCGGGCGTACACGGCCTCCGGGGCACGGGCTTCCTCCGTACGGACTTCCGGGGTGCGGGACACGGGTCCTCCTCCGATGCGAACGGTCGCCTCCACCCCCGCGTCTTCCACGTCCGGCGCGCACGATGCCCGGAACGGCCGCTTCTTTCCCGGGACGCCGGAAGCCGCACACGTACATCCCCCGGGGTCGGGTAGGCGCGGCGGGCACGAGCGGTGACGGAGGACGGGAGAGGCGTGTCCGGAACGAAGAGCAGGGCGGGCGACTGGTGCCGGCGCAGGTGGCGCACCGCCCGCACGTCCCTGGAGGACGCGATACGGGGGCCCGGCGAGGCGCGCGACGGGATGCTGCTCCAGGCCAAGGGCGCGGCCGCCGCGACCGTCGCCTGGTGCCTCTCCTCGTGGCTGCTGCCCGCGAACGTCACGGCGTTCGCTCCGTTCACCGCGCTCCTCGCCCTCCAGTCCACGGTCTACCGCTCGCTGTGGGACTCGGCCCAGTACCTGGGGGCCATGGCGATCGGCACGGCGGTGGCGGCGGCCTTCGGCAGCACCGTCGGCGTCCACGCCTGGGCCCTCTGCGTCCTGGTCTTCCTCGCCCTCATGGTGGCCCGCCTCCACCTCCTCGGAGGCCAGGGCGCCCAGGTCCCGGTGGTGGCCCTCTTCGCGTTCGCCGGCGGCGGCGGACGGATCGACTACATCGGCCACCTCGTCGCGTCCGCCGCCATCGGCGTCTGCTGCGGCCTCGCCGCCCACTTCGCCGTCGCTCCCTCGCCGCACACGGCCACGGCACGGCACCGGGTCGAGGAGCTGGCCGCCCGCGCGCAGACCCTCCTGCGCGACCTGGCCCGGACCGCCGCGGGAAAGAAGGGGGACGAGGAGGTACGGGAGGAGGACTGGCCGCGCCGCTGCGAGGACCTGGCGGCCCGGGCGGCGGACGCGCGCGCGACGCTCGAAAGGGAGCAGGAGAACACCCGGCTGAACCCCCGCCGCTCCTGGAACAGCGCCCAGGCCTCGCTCCAGCGCTGCCACGAGACCATCGGCATGATCGAGCGCGTCGGCACGCACGCCCGCTCCATCGCCCGCGCCCTGACGTACGAGCCCCGGACCCCCGAACCGTCCGCGCCGCGCCGCGCCTTCGAGGTCTCCGTCTCGGCGGACTTCTCCGCCTCCTACGCCGAATTGCTGCACGCCGTCGCCGAGGCGCTCGAACACCTCGCCCCGCCCCGGGGCCCGGACGACCCCGACCGGCTCCGCGCCCGCGTCGAGGACGCCGAGCGCCGCTACGAGGAGGTGACGACCGCCACCAGGTCCGGCCGCCCCGACCGGGAGGGGGAGTGGCCCGTGCACGGCACGGTCCTGGTGGAGGCGGCGCGGATCCTGGAGGAGATCAAGCACACGGCGGACCTCGCCGCCGACACGCGCGGCTGAGCGGTGACGCGTACCGGAGGGCGGCGGAACGTTTTCCCCGGTTCCCGCCGCGCGGGGCCGTCGCTGGTCTGGACCTCCCGGACGCGGGACGCCAAGCTCTCCCCATGGACTTGGAGCTGAGGCACCTCAAGACGATCCGGGCCATCGCGGACGCGGGGAGTCTCACCCGCGCCGCCACCGCGCTCGGCCTCGCGCAACCCGCCCTCAGCGCCCAGCTCAAGCGGATCGAACGCGCCCTGGGCGGCGAGCTGTTCGAGCGGGGCCGGGAAGGCGTGCGGACCACGGCGCTCGGCGACCTCGTCCTGGAACGCGCCCGCGTGGTGCTGCCCGCCGTGTGCGAACTCCAGGAGGAGGCGGTGCGGTTCGCCCGGGAAGGGGCGGAGGGCTACCGGCTCGGCGGCACGCACGGCCCGCTGCTCGGCGGCCTCGTCGACCGGATCGCCCGCACCGACCCGGGCGCGCCCGTGACCACGTACACCTCCTGGTCGGAGCGGGAGATCGCCGGCGGAGTGGTCGCCGGCCGGCTCGACTTCGCCCTCGTCGGCGTCTGCGGCGAGAGCGGACCGCCCGAGGCGGGCCGGCTCGCCTGGACGGAGGTCGCCCGCGACCCGGTGTACGTGATGCTGGCCGCCGACCACCCGCTGGCGCCCCGCACCGAGATCGACCTGGCCGAACTGGCGGCGGAGGCCTGGACCGACGTGCCGGGCGACGGCTGTTTCGGCGACTGTTTCGCCGCCGCCTGCGTACGCGCCGGCTTCACCCCGGCCTGCGTGTACGAGACGGACACCGCCTCCTGCGTGCACCTGGTCCAGGTCGGCCGGGCCGTCGGCCTGTGCCGGGCCACCTTCCCCGTCACCCCCGGCCTCGTGACCAGACCCCTCGCGGGCGCGCCGCTGGTCTGGCGCCACCTGCTCGGCTGGCACCCCGAGGGACGTGCCGCCGGCCGGGCCGCCGCCGTCCTGAACCACACCCGGGCCGCCCACGAGGAGGCGCTCGCCCGCAGCGCCGGCCGCACGACGGCCCCGGCACCCCGCGAGGGCACCCCGCGCTGACCCGCGCCGCCCTTCCCGTACCCCGACGCCCCTGCCCGCGAAGGCCCTTCGGCCCCGGCCATAACGCCGTGGCAGGGGCCGACTGGCAACTGCCGTCCCCTCGGCGGGATCCCTACGGTTTCAGCAGATCCCCACCGCCAACCGAGGAGACTCCCCATGCTCCGACGACACGCCCGCACGGCGTGTACCGTGCTGGCCGCCGCCGGTCTGGCACTGGCCGGCCTCCAGGCCGGTCCCGCCACCGCGGCCCCGCACGGCGAGGGCCGCGCCCCCACCGTCAGAACGGCGGCCGACGCCCTCGGCGCCGCCTCCGCACAGCCCGAACTCCTCCGCGCCATGCAGCGCGACCTCGGCCTCACCCGCGCCCAGGCCGAGAACCGCCTCGCCCACGAGGTCGAGGCCGGGGCCACGGCCGCCGGACTCCGCCTGGACCTGGGCGGCGCCTTCGCCGGCGCCTGGGTGGACGGTGCCGAGTCCGGCACCCTGACCGTGGCCACCACCCGCGCCGCCGACACCGCCGCGATCCGCGCCGCGGGCGCGCGCGCCCGGGTCGTGACGCACGGTCTGACCGCCCTGGAGCGGGCCAAGGAGGCCCTGGACCGGGCCGCCACCGCCGACGCGCCCGTCCGGTACGTCGACGTCCGCGCCAACGTCCTCGTCGTCGAGGAGGCGCGCGCCGGGGCCGGCGCGCGGCTCGTCGCCGCCACCGGCGTCCCCCGCGACCTGGTGAAGGTGGTCCGCACCGCCGAGGCGCCCCGCCCGCTGTACGACCTCCGGGGCGGCGACGCGTACTACATGAACGGCAGCGGGCGCTGCTCCGTCGGCTTCCCGATCACCAAGGGCACCACGCAGGGCTTCGCCACGGCCGGCCACTGCGGGCGCGCCGGGACCTCCACCAGCGGCTTCAACCAGGTCGCCCAGGGCAGCTTCCAGGCCTCGGTCTTCCCCGGCAACGACATGGCCTGGGTCGCCGCCAACACCAACTGGACCGCCACCCCGTACGTGAAGGGCGCGGGCGGCGCCAACGTCCAGGTGACCGGCTCGGTCCTCCAGCCCGTCGGCTCCTCCGTGTGCCGCTCCGGCTCGACCACCGGCTGGCACTGCGGCACCGTGCAGCAGCACAACACCAGCGTCACCTACCCGGAGGGCACCATCTCCGGCGTCACCCGCACGACGGTCTGCGCCGAGCCCGGCGACTCCGGCGGCTCGTACATCTCCGGCAGCCAGGCCCAGGGCGTGACCTCGGGCGGCTCCGGCAACTGCTCCAGCGGCGGCACGACCTTCTTCCAGCCGCTGAACCCGATCCTCCAGAACTACGGCCTGACCCTGAAGACCACCACCGACCCGGGCCCGGGTCCGGGACCCGGTCCCGGCCCCGAGCCGGAGCCGGGCGGCACCTGGGCGGCCGGCAAGGTCTACAAGGCCGGTGACACCGTCACCTACGGCGGCGCCACCTACCGCTGCCTCCAGGGCCACCAGGCCCAGACCGGCTGGGAGCCGTCCAACGTCCCGGCCCTGTGGCAGCGCGTTTGACGCGCGGTCCGTCCTCGCGGTGACCGGGGGTGCCGCGGCTCCGAGGGGGTGCCGCGGCACCCCCTCCCCGCGCGTCCGGGCCCGTCACTCCTCCGCGAGGCCGCCCCGGGCGATCACCTCCGCGTACCAGCGGGCGCTGTCCTTCAGCGTCCGCCGCTGCGTCGCGAAGTCCACGTGGACGATGCCGAACCGCTTGCTGTAGCCGTACGCCCACTCGAAGTTGTCCAGGAGCGACCACAGGAAGTAGCCCCGCACGTCCGCCCCGTCCGCGAGGGCCCGGTGCACCGCGGCCAGGTGCGCGTGCAGATAGGCCACCCGCTCCGGGTCCTTCACGTTCCCCGACGGGTCGGCGTAGTCGTCGTACGCCGCCCCGTTCTCCGTGATCACCAGCGGGACGCCCGGCAGTTCGTCCCGCAGCCGGGTCAGCAGCTCGTGCAGCCCGTCCGCGTCCACCGGCCAGTCCATGGCCGTGCGCGGCCCCGGCGCCGGCAGGAACCGCACGTGCCGCTCCGCGCCCGCCCACGGCGACGGCGACTCCGAGGAGCCCGCCGCGACCACGGACGGGGAGTAGTAGTTGATGCCGAGGGAGTCGATCGGCGCGGCCGCCGCCTCCAGGTCACCGTCCTGGACGAACGACCAGTCCGTGACCGACGCGGTGTCGCGGACCAGGTCCTCCGGGAGCCGCCCGTGGAAGACCGGGTCCAGGAAGATCCGGTTGCCGACGGCGTCGATCCGGCGGGCCGCGTCCAGGTCCCCGGGGGACTGCGTGAGGGCCCGTACGGCGTGCAGGTTGAGGGTCAGGGACACCTCGGCGGACCCGGGCAGCGCGCCGCGCAGCGCCCGCGCGCCCAGGCCGTGCGCCAGGTTGAGGTGGTGCGCGGCGCGCAGCGCGGCCAGGTCGTCGGTGCGGCCCGGCGCGTGCACGCCGTTGCCGTAGCCGAGGAAGGCGGCGCACCACGGCTCGTTGAGCGTGGTCCAGGTCGCCACCCGGTCGCCGAGCGCGTCCGCCATGATCCCGGCGTACTCGGCGAAGCGGTACGCGGTCTCCCGGTGCGGCCAGCCGCCCGCGTCCTCCAGCTCTTGCGGCAGGTCCCAGTGGTAGAGCGTCGCCACGGGCCGGATCCCGGCCTCCAGGAGGGAGTCGGCCAGGCGCCGGTAGAAGTCCAGGCCCTTGCGCACGGCCGGGCCGCGCCCGGTGGGCTGGACCCGGGGCCAGGCGATCGAGAAGCGGTAGTCCGTCACGCCGAGCCGGCGCATCAGGGCGACGTCCTCGTCGAGCCGGTGGTAGTGGTCGGCGGCGATGTCGCCGGTGTCGCCGTTGCGGACCTTGCCCGGTGTACGGCTGAAGGTGTCCCAGATGGACGGCGTGCGGCCGTCCTCGGCCGCCGCCCCCTCGATCTGGTAGGCGGCCGTGGCGGTGCCCCAGCGGAAGCCCTCGGGGAAGCGGAGCGTGGTCGTCGGGTCGGTGCGGGCGTCGAGAGCGGTCATGGGGTGGGAACTCCCTGGGGTGAGACTGGGGTGAGTCGTTCTGTGGGGAGGGGCGGGACGGGTACGGGTCAGCCCTTGACCGCGCCCTGCATGATGCCGCCGACGATCTGCCGGCCCAGCAGGCCGAAGACGAGCAGCACCGGCAGGGTGCCGAGCAGCGTGCCCGCCATGATCACGGACTGGTCGTGGACGTACCCGCCGCCGAGCTGGCGCAGGGCGACCTGGACGGTGGGCTCGGAGGAGGTCAGGGCGACGACGGGCCAGAAGAAGTCGTTCCACGAGGCCATGAAGGTCAGCAGGCCGAGCACGGCCATGCCGGGCCGGGCGATCGGCACGACAATCGACCAGAAGATCCTGGCGGTGGACGCGCCGTCGACGCGGGCCGCCTCGATCAGCTCGTCGGGCAGGGACTGCACCAGGTACTGGCGCATGAAGAACACCCCGAACGCGGAGACCAGGCCCGGCAGGATCACCGACTGGAGCTGGTTCACCCAGCCCAGTTCGGCGATCAGCATGAACAGCGGGATCACTCCGAGCTGCGGCGGGATCATCATGGTGCCGACGGTGACCGCGAGCAGCGCGCCCCGCCCCTTGAAGCGCAGCTTGGCGAAGGCGAAGCCGGCCAGGGTGCAGCACAGGACGGTGCCGAGGGTGATCGAGCCGGAGACGATCAGCGAGTTGAGCAGCGCCTTGCCGATGTCGGCCTCTTCGAGGACCGCCTCGAAGTTCTTGATCAGGTTGGGCCCCGGGAGCAGGGTCGGCGGGACCTTCGCCAGGTCGGCGTTGGAGCGGCTCGCGGCGACGATCGTCCAGTAGAACGGGAACGCCGAGAACAGCACGGCGACGATCAGGATCCCGTACGCGAGGGGGCCCGCGTGCAGGGTCCGGCCCGCGCGGGCGGCCCCCCGGCGCGGCGTCCGGCCGGGCTCCGGGGCGGGCGGGGCGACCGGGGGAGCGGCGGGCGCCACCGGGGCGATCGGCGCGGTCATCGGCCGGCCTCCTTGCGGGAACGGCGGCGCGCGACCAGGGCGTTGAGCCCGACCAGCACCACGATGAGCAGGAACATCACCCAGGCGATGGCCGCGGCCCGGCCCAGGTGGAAGAAGCCCCAGCCCTGCTCGTACATGTAGAGCCCGAGCGTCTGGTACTGGTGCGAGATGCCGCCCGAGATCGACCCTTCGAGCAGCAGCGGCTCGCCGAACAACTGGGTCGCGCCGATCGTGGAGACGATGACGGTGAAGAGGATGGTGGGCCGCAGTCCGGGCAGCGTGACGTGGAAGAACTGGCGCCACCGCGAGGCCCCGTCCATCGCGGCCGCCTCGTACAGCTCGTCCGGGATCGACTGCATGCCGGCCAGGTAGATCAGCGCGTTGTAGCCGGTCCAGCGCCAGACGACGACCGTCGAGACGGCGATCTGCGAGGCCGCCGTGCCGTTCTGCCAGTCGACGGGATCGACGCCGACGAGTCCGAGCGCGTAGTTGATCAGGCCGAAGTCCCGCCCGAAGAGCTGGGCGAAGACGAGGGTGGCGGCGGCGACCGAGGTCGCGTACGGCAGCAGGACCGCCGTGCGCAGGAAGGTGCGGCCGCGCATCCGGTAGTTCAGCAGGTGCGCCAGGCCGAGGGCCATGACCAACTGCGGCACGGTGGAGAGCACGCCGATGGTGAAGGTGTTGCGCAGTGAGGTCCAGAAGTACGCGTCACCGAAGAGCGCGGTGTAGTTGCCGAGCCCGCGCCACTCCATGTCGCCGGGGGTCTGGAGCTCCACCCGGTACAGCGAGACGAAGGCCGTGTAGATCAGCGGGAAGAGGCCGAAGGCGGCGAACAGGGTGAAGAACGGGGCGACGTAGGCGTACGGGGAGACCTTCTGCCAGGTCCGCCGGGCGGGTCCGGGCCGCCGGGGCGGCGCGGCCGGCTCCGGCCGGGCCTGCCGGGGACCGGCCGGTGTCTCGGGTGCGGTGAGGGTCACGGTGCGGCCCTTCGGTGTGGGGTCGGAGCGGGGGAGGCGGGGCGGACGGACCCCCTCGGTCACGCCGGGGGCGTCCGTCCGGCGGCACGGGTCAGCCGATGGTGTTCTCGACGCCCTTCTTGGCGTTCGACCAGGCCTTCTCGGGGGCGGTGCCCTTGCGCTCGACCTCGCTCAGCGCGTTGGTGATCTGCTGGGCGATGTTCTGGTCGTGGACGCCGAGGACCTGGACCGGGGCCTCCTTCGCCGCGTCACCGAAGATCTTGCCGATGGGGGCGTCCGAGAAGAAGGGGTCCTTCGCGTCGGCGACCTTCTCGATGGCGCCGGTGGCGGAGGGGAAGTTGCCCTGCTTCTGGAAGAGCTTGGTCTGCTGCTCGGGGGCGGTGAGCCACTTGATCAGCTCGTACGCCTCCTTCTTGTGCTTCGCGGCCTTCGGCACGGCCAGGTACGAGCCGCCCCAGTTGCCGGCGCCGCCGGGCAGCTCGGCCACGTCCCACTTGCCCTTGCCGGCCTCACCGGCCTGGCCCTTGATGTAGCCGAGCATCCAGGCGGGGCACGGCATGGTGGCGAAGGAGCCGGCGGAGAAGGCCTGGTTCCACTGCGGGGACCACTGGTCGAGCTTGGCGCTCAGACCGGCGTCCGCGGCCTGGACGGCGTGGTCCCAGGCGGAGCGCAGGGCGGGGTTCTGCTCCCAGATCAGCTTCCCGGAGGCGTCGTAGTAGCGCTCCTTCTCCTGGCCGATCATGATCGAGTAGAGGCTTCCGACGCTGTCGAGCCAGGCGCTCTTGGCGGGGGCCTTCGCCTTGTACTGCTTGCCGAGGTCCAGGTAGCCGTCCCAGGTGGCCCACTTCTTCGCGAGCTCCTCGCGGTCGGTGGGCAGCCCGGCCTGCTCGAAGAGGTCCGTGCGGTAGCACATGGCCTCCGGGCCGACGTCCGTGCCGAGGCCGAGGATCTCGCCGCCCCTGCCGGTGGCGGCGGCCCACTTGGCGGGGGCGAACTGGTCCTTCAGGGAGTCCGCGCCGTACTTCTTCAGGTCCTCGAACCGGTCGGCCTGCTGCTGGGCGACGGAGGCGATGCGGCCCACCTCGATGCCCTGCACGTCGGCGAGGCCGGCGCCGCCGGCGAGCCGGGTCTGGAGGGACTTCCAGTAGTCGGCCTCGTCCTCGGTGTCGGTCTGCTTGACGGTGACGCCCGGGTGGAGCTTCTCGTACTCCGCGTAGAGCCCGGCCTCCTTGTATCCGAAGGAGCCGAAGAGGTCGACGGTGATCGTGACCTTCCCTCCCGCGCTGTCCGAGGACGAGTCGTCCGTCGATCCGCCGCAGGCGGCGAGCAGGGCCCCGGCGAGCGTGACCGCACCCAGGCGGACGACGGCTCTCTTGGCGGCTCGGGCGATGGGCATGGGAAGCCTCCCTTGGCTCCGGAACGAGCGAGAGCGGTTGAGAGCGCTCTCAAGCGTGCGTGGGGAGCGTGCCCGTGCGGTGGTGCATCCGTCAAGGCTCGAAGGCGTAACGGACGAGAAGAGACCTCAACTCCCGCCCGTGTTCAACCTCTTGACACGCTCGTTTCCAGGGTTTTACGTTTCCGTCACTCTGAGAGCGCTCTCAGCCATTCTGGAGGCGGGACTTCCGGACTCCCGAACACGGGCCTCCCCGACCCCGCACCCCACCCGAGCCCCCGCCCCCGCACCTCCACCCGAGCACCGCTCCCGCATCCCCACCCGAGCCTCCGCCCCGGGCCCCGCGCCCCCGACCGCCACTCCCCGGGCAGACCCCGTCCGCCCGCTCCGAGCTCCATCCGTCCCGAGCTCCATCCCTCGCAGACGACATGAGGTGCCCCTTCATGCCATCCCCCCGCACCCGGCCCGCCGCGGCGCTGGTCCTGGTCTCCGCCCTCGCCGCCGTGGGCCTCGGCCCCGCCGCCGTCTCCGCGGCCGCGGCCACCGTCCCGGCGGGCGCCGGAAGCTACTCCGACACCCGCCCCGCCGGTACCTCGGGCCCCACCACCAACACCGGCGCCCCCGTCACCCCCAAGGTCACCGCCGCCGCCCAGGGCAAGCCCGTCCCCACCAACGACTGGTGGTCCTCCCTCGCCTTCCAGCGCTACGGCGACAACCCGTACTCCACCCCCATGTACGGCCACCCGCTCACCTACCAGGCCGTCTCCGGCGGCCTGGAGCTCGGCTACCCCACCAGCCCCGCGATCGTGGGCGACGGGCGCCAGTACGAGTTCGCCCACAAGCGCGACCTCACCCTCGGCCTCACCGGCCTCAACTCGCCCGACACCAAGGCCGACGCCTGGTCCGACTGGACCGTCACCCCCTACTGGTCCGACGGCGCCCGCACCCTGCGCACCACCATCGGCCACGGCCTGCCCTTCGTGTACGCCAGGGGCACCGGCGGCGACGCCCGGATCACCACCGCCCAGGCGCCCACGGTCTTCTCCGACCAGGGCAACGTCCTCGGCATCACCGTCGCCGGACACCACTACGCCCTCTTCTCGCCCACCGGCACCGACTGGAACGTCTCCGGCTCCACCATCACCGCGGGCCTCGGCGGCAAGGACTACTTCTCCGTCGCCGTCCTGCCCTCCACCGACGCGCTGGCCACCTACCGCAAGTACGCCTACAGCTTCGTCACCGGCTCCACGGTGAACTGGAGCTACGACGCCGGCACCGTCCGCGCCACCTACGGCCTCACCACCGAGGCCAGGGAGGGCACCGAGCGCGGCACCCTCCAGGCGCTCTACCGCCACCAGTGGCTGCACACCACGGACCCGCTGACCCCGTACACCTACGTCTCGCCCCGGGGCACCATGAAGGTCCGGGAGGCGGCCTCCTTCACCACCACCCAGAAGGCCGCCGCCACCCTCCCCGGCCTGCCCGGCAGCGGCGTCGACGCGACCCGTCTGCGCGGCTACCTCAACGAGGTCGCGAACTCCTCCGACCCCTTCTCCGGAGCCGTCGACACGTACTGGACCGGCAAGGCCCTCGGCAGGCTCGCCCAACTGGTGCCGCTCGCCGACCAGATCGGCGAGGGCGCGGTCCGCGACAAGCTCCTCGGCCTGATCAAGGGCCGCCTCCAGGAGTGGTTCACGGCCGGCGGCGCCAACGAGTTCTCGTACGACCAGGCATGGAAGACCCTCACCGGCTACCCGGCCTCCTACGGCAGCGACACCGAACTCAACGACCACCACTTCCACTACGGCTACTACGTGTACGCCGCCGCGATCGTCGCCCAGTACGACCCGAACTGGGCCGCCGACTCCGCCTGGGGCACCATGGTCAAGACCCTGGTCCGCGACACCGCCAACCCCAGCCGCACCGACGGCGCCTTCCCCTTCCTGCGCGGCTTCGACGTCTACGCCGGACACAGTTGGGCCAGCGGCCACCAGGGCTTCGCCGCCGGCAACAACCAGGAGTCGTCCTCCGAGTCGACCAACCTCAGCGCCGCCCTCGTCCTGTGGGGCTCGGCCACCGGAGACACCTCCCTGCGCGACCTCGGCACCTACCTCCTGACCACCGAGGCCGAGGCCGTCGCCCAGTACTGGTTCGACGCCGACCAGCAGGTCTTCCCCGGCTCCTTCCAGCACGACACCGTCGGCATGGTCTGGGGCAGCGGCGGTGCCTACTCCACCTGGTGGACCGCCAACCCGGAGGAGATCCACGGCATCAACGTCCTGCCCGTGACCAGCGGGAGCTCGCTCCAGCTCGGCGCGCGCAAGGACGCGATCCGGCGCAACATCGCCGAGCTGGAGCGCGAGAACGGCGGCCCCGCCGTCGAGTGGCGCGACATCCTCTGGGAGTTCCAGTCCCTCGCCGACCCCGCCGCCGCCAAGGCCAAGTGGGACGCGGGGAACGCCGGATACACCCCGGAGGCCGGCGAGTCCAGGGCCCACACCTACCACTGGATCACCGCGCTCGACGCGCTCGGCGCCCCGGACGCCACCGTCACCGGATCGATCCCCACCTCCGCCGTCTTCACCAAGGGCACCACGCGCACCTACGCGGCCCACAACTACGGCTCGACCGCCCGCACGGTCGCCTTCTCCGACGGCAAGTCCCTCTCCGTACCGGCGCGTTCCACCGCCGTCGGCAACGGCACGGCGGGACCCGGCCCCGACCCCGACCCGGAGCCGGGCACCGGCAACACCTTCCAGCTCCGCACCGGTGGCGCGCTCACCACGGCCACCGGCGCCACGGCGGGCGGCGACACCCTCGCCTCGGCACAGGGCGGCAACTACGACGGCACCCCGAACAAGCCGCTCGTCTACGTCGCCAGGAACGTCAACGGCACGCTCCGGGCGGGCGGTTCGACCGCCTTCCGGCTCCAGGTCGACGCCGGAACGTCGGTCGGCCTCGGCCAGCAGGCCCGGATCAGCTACGACCTGACCGGCGACGGCACCTTCGACCGCACGGAGACGTACCAGTACTTCGCGACGGACCCGGTGACGGGCTGGGAGGAGTACGCCCAGTCCCGGGGCCTGAAGTCCGCCACCGGCACGCTCGGCAACCTGCGGGGCGGGACGGTGCGCCTGGAGGTCTGGAGCGCCATTGGCAACGGCGACGCACGGCTCCAGACGGGCACGGACCGGTCCGTGGTCGTCATCCCGTACGACTGACCCCGTAGGAAAGCGCGGCAGCGGCGGGCCCGGGTGGACAGACCCGGGCCCGCCCTTCGTCTCCCCGCAGGACGTCAGGCGGAGGCGCGGCGGACCAGCGAGGTCGGGGTGACCACGGAGCCGGGGATCTCCGGCCCGGTCCCGTCGAGCAGCCGCATCAGCAGCTTCACCATCAGCCGGCCCATGCCCTCGATGTCCTGGTGCACGGTGGTCAGGGCGGGGGAGGTCCTGCCGACCACCGAGGCCATGTCGTCGAAGCCGACGACCGCCACGTCCTCCGGCACCCGCACTCCGCGCTCCCGCAGGGTGCGCAGCGCGCCCGACGCCATCAGGTCGTTGGCGACGAACACCCCGTCCACGTCCGGCCGCCGGTCGAGGAGCTCCGCCATGGCCCGCGCGCCGCTCTCCTCGGTGAAGTCGCCCGCGCACAGCAGCTCCGGATCGGCGTCGAGGAGGACGTCCCGGTAGCCGTGCAGCCGGTCGAGCGCCGACGTCTGGTCGGCGGGCCCGGAGATGTGGGCGACGGTCCGGCGCCCGAGGCCCACCAGGTGCCGCACCGCCTCCCGGGCGCCGCCCCGGTTGTCGCAGTCGACGAAGGGCACGGCGGGATCGGTGCCGGGGGCGGGCCGCCCGCCGACGACCACCGGGATCCTGGCCCCCTCGATCACGGCCGGCAGGGCGTCGTCGCTGTGCAGCGAGAACGCGAGCGCGCCGTCGACGTGGCCCCCGCCGAGATAACGGGCGATCCGCTCGTGGTCCCCCGGCCCCTCCACCCACAGCAGCACCAACTGCGAGTCGTGCGCCGTCAGTTCCCGGCTGATGCCGCGCACCTGCTGCTCGAAGAACGGGTCGGAGAAGATCCGGAACTCGGGCTCCGCGATGATCACGGCCACGGCGCCGTTGCGCCGGGTGACCAGGGTGCGGGCCGCGTGGTTGGGGACGTAACCGAGCTCCTCGACGGCCCTGCGCACCTTCTCGACCAGGGGGGCGCGCACGCCCGCGCCCCCGTTGACGACCCGGGAGGCCGTGGCGCGGGACACGCCGGCGCGCGCGGCGACCGCTTCCAGCGTGGGGCGGGGCCCCGTGGTCTGCTCGGGCAAGGCGGGCGCTCCTCGACTGCGTCGGCTGGGCGGCGTACCGGTCGTACGGGGTGCGCACGGGTACGGTGCGGGTTCTCGTCCGGCCCAGGATATCTGTAGCCCCCACCTTCTGAGAGCGCTCCCAAGAGGAACGTGTTCCCGCGGACACCGCATCCCGGAGACCTCGTCGGCTCCTCCCCGGGGTCCTCGTCAGGTGCTGCGGCATCGACTGCGTGGTCGTTCGCGTTCCGGCCGAACAGGGACCCCGGCGCGAGCGGCACCCGCACGTGACACGACACCGCCCCGCGTGCTCCTGGCACGCGGGGCGGTGTCGTACGCGTCGGTGGGTCAGCCGGCGGCCGGGACCTCGGTCCGGGCCGCGGGCTCCGCGTCGGCCGTCCGGGAGGCCAGGGCCTTCTGGGCGAGGTAGCCGAAGACCACGGCGAACACCACCCACAGCACGACCTGGACGCCGAGCGAGGCCACCCGGAACTCCCACAGCAGCTTGGCGGGGAAGCCCGCCTTGACCGCGTCGTCGTTCGCCGGCAGGACCGCGAAGGCGATGCCCGTCACGACGACGAAGCCGAAGCCGGCCGCCAGGCTCGCGTTCCAGTTGCCCAGGCGCGGCGCCAGACGGCGCCCGGCGATCACCGCGGCGACGCCGAGCAGCACGCTGAGCAGGATCATCAGGAAGAACAGGGTGGTGCGCTTCCCGATGGTGTCGGGGTTGCCGACGGCCGGCGGGGTCGCCGGGTACTTCAGGAACGGCACCAGGTAGACGGTGGTGAAGGCCGCGGCCGCGGTCAGCGCCGCGGTGGCCCGCGGACCGAAGCGGCCGATGCGGCCGAGCGCGAACGAGAAGGCGAGCGCGGCGATGCCGCCCAGCGCCACCCCGTAGACCAGGACACCGGTGGCCAGGCCGAAGGTGGACTGCACGGGACGGCTGACCACCTCCTCCTCTTCCTCCTCGGCCGCTCCGGCGCCGCCGTGGTCGCCGTGTCCGGCGTGGGCGGCCTCCTGGGCGGCCTGGGCCTCCTCCACGGCGATGGAGCCGTTCACGGAGGGCTCGCCGCCCACGTAGGCCACGGCGAAGGCGAACAGACCCGCGATCAGGCCCGCGAGCATGCCGCGGACCAGCAGGGTTCTCACAGTCGAGGCGTGCATGTGCTCGTCGCCTCTCAGTGGCACGGGAAGCCGAGCAGGTGGCGCCCGTCGTGCACCCACTCGTGCACGCCGGAGCCCGCGAAGAGGGAGGTGGCACCCTGCTCCGCGCCCACGAAGTACAGCGCGATCAGCGCGAGAAGGCCGACGAAGAAGGCCCAGGGCAGCACGGCCCGCACGGGCAGCGGAGCCGGTACGGCCACGGAAGGGGTGGAAACGGCAGCGGAGACGGCAGCCTCGGCCATGATGAAACCTCCTGCGGGAACGCGCGTCCCAAACGGTGGTGCAGGACGACGGTCCACGGGTCTGACTCGCCGCGGCCCCCCTTGCCCGGGGGAGCCTCGGCACACAGTGGCGCGACCGTGCCGGGTTCCCACCGGACTTCCGTCTCGCCGTCGTCACGCTGTTCAAATGTCGCCTGACGGTACCGCGTGACGTGGACATTGTTAAGGGCGTGAGGCCTGTATCACCTTCCGTGAGCCCCCGCGCGGAGCGCCCGCCTCCCCGTGGCCCGTACCGTACGGGGGACCGCCCCGCCGCCCCGTACCGGCGCCGACCGCGAAGGATCCCGATGACAGTCCGGCTGACGCTCGTCCCGCCCGCCACGAACGACGCCCTGCGCGAGGTCCGGTTCGACGACGACAGCCCCCTCGACCCGGCGGGGCTCGCCCGCGCCGAGGCCCTCGCGGCCGCCGTGGACCCCGCCGCGCGCGCGTACGCCTCGCCGTCCGCGCGCTGCCTCGGCACCGCGCGGGCCCTCGGCCTGCGGGCCGAACCGGTGACCGGGCTGGCCGGCTGCGCCATGGGCCGGTGGCGGGGGAGGACCCTGGAGGACGTCGCCGCCGGCGAGGAGGACGCGCTCGCCGTCTGGCTCTCCGACCCGGAGGCCGCGCCGCACGGCGGGGAGTCCCTCCGCGACCTGCGCGTCCGGGTCGGGGCCTGGCTCGACGCGCTCCAGGAGGGATCGGGGCGCGTCACGGCCGTCGTCGAACCCGACGTCGTCCGCGCCGCGACCGTCCACGCCCTCGGGGTGCCCGACGCGACGGCCCGGCGCCTGGACGTCCGCCCCCTGACGGCCGTTCACCTCAGCGGACGCGGCGGACGCTGGAACCTGCGCGTCGGCGAGCCGCTCACCGGCTGACACGGAGAGGGGGGGCCACCCGGTGGCTCCCTCCCCCTCTCCGTACGCACGCCCCTAGACGGTCCGCTTCCACTCCTTCAGGAGCAGATAGCCCAGGTACGCCCCGCCGACGGCCATCGTGTAGAGGCCGACCGGCAGGTCGTCGAAGAGCGGCGACTGCTGGGCCGCGAGGTCCGCGAGGACCAGGAGCAGGGCGCCCAGCACGGTCGACATGACGAGCTGGGGACCGCCGCCGCGCGTGACCCGTTTGGCGATCTGCGGCGCCGTCAGGGAGACGAAGGCGATCGGACCGGCCACGCTGACCGCGCCCGCGGACAGCACGATCGACAGGGTGACCGCCGCCGTCGCGGTCCGGTCCGGGCGGGCGCCCAGACCGGTGGAGAGGTCGTCGCCCATCTCGCCGACGGTCAGCGGCCGCGCGAGGAGCGCCGCGAGCGGCAGACAGACGAGCAGCACCACCCAGATGACCGTCGCGTCGTCCCAGGAGCGGGCGGAGAGGCTGCCGTTGATGTACGCGGTCAGGGCGCTCGCCTTGTCGCGCTCGACGGCGTAGACCACGTACTGGGTCAGGGCCGTCGACATCGCGGCCACGCCGATGCCCGCCACGACCAGGCGCCCCGGGTTGCGGAACCCGGTCCCGGTGGAGACGTACACGAGTCCCATGGCGGCGACCGCGCCGACCAGGGCGCCGACGGACACCGGGACGGTGTCGGGGAAGAAGAGCGCGGCGGCGGCCGCGCCCGCCCCGGAGCCGGCGCTCAGTCCGATCACGTCGGGGCTGCCCAGCGGATTGCGGGTGACCGACTGGAAGAGGGCGCCGGACAGGCCGAAGGCCGCACCGGTGGCGACGGCCACCACGAGCCGGGGGCCGCGCAGCCGGTTCAGGACGAAGGCGTTCTTGCCCGTCGCCTCGCCCATGAGCGCCGACGGCAGGTCGGCGAGGTCGATGCCCAGCCTGCCCATCGAGAGCGTCGCCACGGCCGCCCCCAGGAGCAGCAGCACCGACAGCGCGGCGGCGACCAGCGAGGAGCGGCGCACGGGGATCGCGACCCGGGGGCCGACCCGTACGAGGACGCGCCCCGCCGGACGCGACGGCACCGCGGCCGGGCTTCCGGTCCGGTCCCCGGCCGGCGCCCCGGTCAGGTCGGTGGTCTTCATGCCGCCCCCCTCATGCGACGGACGGCGAAGAGCAGCGCGGGCGCGCCCACGAACGCGGTGACGACGCCGACCATCAGCTCCTCGGGACGCAGCAGGACCCGGCCGACGACGTCCGCGAAGAGCAGCAGCGTGGGGCCCGCGAGCGCGGTGAACAGGATCTGCATCCGGAAGTCCGCGCCCACCAGGACCCGGACCAGGTGCGGGACGGCGAGCCCGACG
Source organism: Streptomyces sp. NPDC007872 (assembly GCF_042868165.1). Taxonomy (NCBI): domain Bacteria; kingdom Bacillati; phylum Actinomycetota; class Actinomycetes; order Kitasatosporales; family Streptomycetaceae; genus Streptomyces; species Streptomyces sp. NPDC007872. The sequence continues at coordinate 534,776 of NZ_JBIAEA010000003.1, read as the reverse complement.
AAGGCGATGGGGCCCACCGCCGCCGTGGCCGCCGCGCTGAGCAGCGTCGCGGCCAGCAGCCCGGCGCCCTTGACGCGGGCGGGGCTGATGCCGAGCGAGGCGGCCTTGTCGTCGCCCATCGCCATGGCGTTGAGTCCCGGCGCGAGGACGACGGCGAGGAGGAGTCCGGCCGCGGCGAACGGCAGCACGGCCCAGAGGGCGTCGAAACCGCGCCCGCCGAGCGAGCCCACGACCCAGTAGCGGTACGTGTCGAAGACCTTCGGCCGGGACAGCGCGACGGCCTGGATGAACGCGGCGAGGATCGCGGAGAGCACCGCACCGGCGAGCACGAGGCGCACCGGGCTGCCGCCCCCGCCGGCCGTGCCGACGAGATGGACGAGGACGCCGGTCGCCAGGGCGCCGAGGAGGGCCCACCAGATGGTCTCGCGCTGCCCGGACGCGCCGAGGAACGCGGTGGCGGCGACGATGCTCGCGGACGCGCCCGCGTTGATGCCGAGGAGTCCCGGCTCGGCGAGCGGGTTGCGGGTGATGCCCTGCATCAGCGTGCCGGCGATCCCGAGGCAGAGGCCCGCGAGCACGCCGAGGGCGGTGCGCGGGTAGCGGCTCTCGACGACGGTGCGGAGGTACTCCTCGCCGCCGCCGGTGACGACCCGCAGGACGTCGGAGGCGGACGTCGGCCTGCTGCCGAACATCACGCTGGCGAGCAGCGCCAGGGCGAGGAGGGCCAGGCACAGGACGGCGGCTGCTAGGTACCGGGCAGGGCCCCGCCGTGCGACGGCGGGGCCCTGGGCGGTCCGGGAGAGTGTGCTCACGCCGGAGTCCGTCGTTACTTCCCGGCCTTGGCGACGGCCTTGTCGATCATCGGCAGGTAGCGCTCGATGCTGTACGGCACCGTCAGCGGGTTGATCATCGAGGAGGCGGTGACGAACGGGGTGTCGTGGCTGTAGACGAGCGCGCCCTTCTTCACGGCGGGGATGGCCGCGTACAGGGGCTGGGCCTCGACCGTCTTGCGGGACTTCTCGTCCATGTAGAAGGTGAAGGCGATGTCGCTCTCCGCGAGCTTGTTGGCGTTCTCCAGGCCGATCAGGGCGGAGTCGGTGCCCTCGGTCTCCTTGAAGGTGTTCACCACCGGGTCGACCTTGAGGCCCAGCTTGGAGACCATCGCGACGCGCTGCTCCTCGGGCTTGAAGACGCCGAGGGTGCCGGGGCCGGTGTTGTAGATGTACGAGAACGTGACGTTCTTGTAGTTCGGGCGGGAGGCGGCCGCGTCGGCGAGCTGCTTGTCGATCTTCGCCTCCAGGTCCTTGGCCTTCTCCGGCTGACCGAGCGCCTTGGCGACGATCTCGATCTGCTGGTCCCAGTTCGTGCTCCACGCCTTCTCGGGGTAGGCGACGGTCGGCGCGATGTCCTTGAGGACGTCGTACTGCTTCTGCGTGATGCCGGACCAGGGGGCCAGGATGACGTCGGGCTCGAGCTCGGTGATGGCCTCGATGTCGAGCTCCTCGCCGCCCTTGAACTGCTTGGGCAGCGCGGCGCCGGACTTCGTCACGGCCTCGTGGATCCAGGGGAGGTAGCCGGTCTTGTCGCTGCCCCAGGGGTACTCCTCGATGCCGACCGGGACGTTGCCGAGGGCGATGGCGGTCTCCGCGGAGCCCTGGCCGAGGGTGACGACGCGCTTGGGCTTGTCCTTGATGACCGCCTCGCCGAGGGCGCTCTTGAGGGTGACGGGGAACGCGCCCGCCGGGGCCCCGGACGCCGAACCCGCCGCGTCGTCCTTCTTCGTGTCGTCCGAGCCGCATCCGGTCACCATGAGGCCGAGCGAGACCGCGGCGGCCCCCGCCACGAGGGCGCGGCGGCGAAGAGGGGTGAACACAGAAGGCATGGCGGTTCCTTGTCTCCGGGCAGAGGTGTGCGGGCGCCGCGTCCACGCCCCCGCGGACGTGATCACGTAGGGGCGGCGGCTGCCGCGAGTGCTTGTTAGGTGAGCCTAACCTATTCGTTCACCGGCTCGAACGCCAGGGGCGCCGCCTTCGGCGGAGGGCCGGGAGAGGCGCGGGGCGGAAGGGCCGAAAGGCGAGGTGGGCGGCGTTCGGGCCCACACGAACGGGGTAGCCGCCCGTGTGGCGCGGGCCCCCGCGGCGCGGTCCCCTGGAGGATGCAGGGGATCACGCGCCGGAAGGACGAAAGGCTCACAGGATGATCGCACCGGATCGTCGGCGGACCGACGGGCGGCCGGATCTCCCGCCGGCCCGGACAGGGGCGGACGGGCGATGAGCCCGGCGCGCGCCCTCGACCCCAAGCTGTTCGACGCGACCGTGGCGGCGGTCGCCCTCTTCGGAGGACCCGACCACCTGCTGATCTACGTCAACGCCGCGTACAAGAGGATGCTCGGCGCCCGCCCCCTCCGCCGGCCCGCCCGGGAGGCCTACCCGGAACCGGCCGCCGCCCGCTTCCTCTCCGTCCTCGACGACGTCCTCGCCACCGGACGGCCCCGCCAGCTCACCGAGTCCCTGCTGCCCACCCCGGGCGGCCCGGACGAGGTGCGCCACTTCGTCACCTCCTGCACTCCCGTCACCACCCCGGTCGGCGACGGGGTCCTGGTCGTGATCCTGGAGACCACCGCCGAGACCCGCGCGCTCCAGCGCTTCGAGGCCCTGGTGACGGCCGTCTCCCAGATGGTGTGGGTGGTGCGCGCGAACGGTGACGTCGAGGAGATCGTCCCCGGCTGGGAGAAGCTGACCGGAGTCCCCCTGCCCGACCGGGCGGGCCGGGACATGTACGACCACGTCCACCCCCGGGACCGGGAGGCGCTCGTCGACGCCTGGCACCGGGCGCTCGCCCGGCGTCCCCCCGAGATCTACCAGAACACCTTCCGGCTCCGGACGGCCGACGGCTCCTACCGCCACATGGCCACGCGCTGCGTCCCCATCGTGCGGGACGGGCGCGCCGAGGAGTGGATCGCCGCCACCGTCGACACCGAGGACACCTGGAACGCCGAGCTGCGCGAACACCTCCTCGCCCGGGTGGCACAGACGTCGGGCGGCGGCCTGGACGCGGCCTTCGCCGCGGTGGCGGACTCGGTCGTCCCCGATCTCACCGACGCCTGCGTGATCCTGCTCCTCTCCCACGAGGAGTGGCCGCTCCCGGAGCACGCGACGGTCACGGCCCGGCGGGTCGCCTCCGCCACCCGCCCCGGACTCCCGCCCGCGCCCGCGCCGATGGGGCAGACCGTCACGGTCACCCCGGTCATGCGGGAGGTCCTGGAGAGCCGGGTGCCGAGGACGTTCCGGCTGCCGTCGGACGGCCGGGTCCCGCCCGGTCTGGTGCCGGAGGTCACCGAGCGGTGGCTCACGGCGTCCGGCGCCACGAGCATGACGCTCGTCCCCCTGGTCGTCGACGACATCGTCCTCGGGTACGCCACCACCGCCACCAGCGGGGACACCCCCGTTCCCGAACCCGCCGACGTCGAGCTGCTGCGCGAGGTCCTGCACCACGCGCAGCGGCCCATCCGCAAGGTCCTCGACCTCCAGCAGGCCCGCCGCACCGCACTGCGCCTCCAGCGCGCCCAGCTCACCCGCCCGCCCGCGGTGCCCGGGGCGAGCCTGGCCGCCCGCTACCAGCCGGCCAGCCCGGCCAACGAGATCGGCGGCGACTGGTACGACGCCATCACGCTCCCCGACGGCACCCTCGTCCTCGACATCGGGGACGTCGCGGGCCACGACCTCGGCGCCGCCACCGTCATGGGCCAGATGCGCAGCATGCTCCGCGCCCTCGCCTGGAACAAGGGCTGTGACTGCACGCCCGCGGCCGTCCTCACCATGCTCGACGACGCCGCCGAAGGTCTCGACGCCGGCTCCTTCACCACCGTCGTCCACACCCATCTGCGCCGGCTCCCCGACGGCACCTGGCGGATGACCTGGTCCAACGCCGGGCACCCGCCGCCCCTGTTGATCCCCGCCCGGGGAGAGCCCCGCTTCCTCGACGGCAGCGGCGAGGACCCGCCGCTCGGCGTGGCCCCCGACTTCGTCCGGACCACCCACGCGTACGGCCTCGCCCCCGGCGACACCCTCCTGCAGTACACCGACGGGCTCATCGAGACCCCCGGCACCTCCCTCGACACCGGGCAGCGGTGCCTCCTGCGGGCGGCCGCGCTCCACCGTGACGAGGACCTGCCCGAGCTGCTCCGCCTCCTCCAGGACCTCTCCGACCACCGCGACGACACCGCCATGATCGCCTTCCGCGCCGAACCGGCCGGCTGACCCGCGGCGCGGGCGGTTCAGGCGGGCGCGTCCCAGGCCCGCGTCAGGCCGTCCAGCCACGCGGGCGGCAGCTCGGCGGCGTCCCATTCCTCGTGCAGGGCGGCGGGCGCCGTCGCGAGCCGCTCCAGGACGGCCACGCTGGTGGGGGAGTGGACGAGGGTGTAGCGGCCGTGGAGCGTGATGGCGCTGCCCGGTCCGTACTCCGCGTACAGCCGCTCCAGGTGCTCCCGGTGGGCCGTGGCGAACTCCGCCAACCGTCCCGCGTACCGGGAGCGCTGACGGGAGCTCATGGTGCGCAGCACGGCGCCGAGCACCTGCTCGGTGACCTCCGGGTCGAGGTCGGAGGCGTCGGTGAACGAGAGGTAGATCGGAGTGACCGCCACCTTGGTCCGCTCCATCTCCGTGCGCCCGACGGGAGGGCGGTCGTCGGGGGAGTCGGCCGTGGGATCGGCGGCGAGGGCCTGCCGCAGGGCCCGCTCGGCGACGCCGCCGAGCTCGTCGGCCACGGCGCGGGCGCCGTCGAGCCAACCGGCGGCGTAGGCCTCGCCCTTCCCGTCCGGGGCGCTCCGCCCGGCCCCGCCGATCTCCTCGTACGCGAGGGCCAGGGCGCCCGCCTCGACGAACCCGATCAGCTCCTCCGCGTCGCCGGACCAGACCCCGGCCCGGGCGAGGAGCTGGAGCAGCGTCCTCTTCGCGTTGAGCACGCTGGCCGCGTCGAGCCGCTGCCGTCCCTCTTCGGCGGTGGTCATGGGGTCCTCCTCGTCGTACGGGCGGCACGGTGCGGGTGCGCGGAACGCTCTGTTCGAGCCTACGCAACACCCGTTCCTCCGACGACGCTTCCCCCGCCGACGCGCGGTCCGGGTCAGCCGCGGTACACGCGCAGCTCCGTCACCTCGTACGACATCTCCGCCGTGCCGGCCTCGGGCGCCGGGTGGTAGCGGCCCGCGCAGACCGAGAGGTTCACGATGAGGTAGGCGCGCCAGGAACGGCCCACCCCGCGACGGTCGTCGAAGGCCCGCGCGCCGTTCACCCACCACACCACCGAGCGCGCGCCGAACTCGACCCGGAAGTCGATCCACGCCCCCGGGCGGACGGCCGGGTCCCGGAAGTAGTGGTGGCGTCCCCGCACCCGGTTCGACAGTTCGAGGAGGTCCGGGTTGTCGGGGTGGTACTCGAAGACGTCGATCTCCTGACCGCCGTCACGCCAGGTCCAGATGGCCGGCCAGGCGCCGATCTCCACCGGCAGCCGCACCCGGGCCTCCAGGACGTCGCCCGTGCGCACCAGGAACCCCTCGGCGCTGCCCTCGGTGGTGAGCAGCCCCGCGGTCCAGCGGCCGTCGGGCCGGGGAGTCGCCCGGAAGACCCCGCCCCGGCTGTAGGCCGGATCGTCCGTGAGGTGGTCGAGCTTGTTGTCGCCGGGGTTGGTCGGACCGCCGTGGGGATAGGCCCAGGAGCGGCCGGCGACCCACTGCTCGGCGGAGGAGAAGTCGGCGTCGAGGACGAGGTTCCGGGGAGGCGGCGCCTGGCCGGGCACCCCCGGGCCCGTGGGCGTCCCGGCCCCCGGGGGCGGCCCCGTGCCGGAACCCGATCCCGCGCCGCGGCGCAGCAGTCGGTCGATGAAGTCGGACAGCACGGCTCACTCCTCTCACCTCTTACGCGGGCGCCCATCGGCCCATGGAGGGTTTGCCCCCGCCCCACCCGGATCAACCACGGAGGGTCACCGGTTGGCGACAAGTCGTCACCTCGTGCCGTCGCGTTTCACCGCGTTCCGGCAGGTGGGGGAAGGGGCGGCCCGGAATGTCTCACTGGGACATTAATAGGTGTACGGTGCAATTATGAGCACGGAACGAGAGCGCCGGAGCCCGCGGCGCGGCCCCAAGGGGACGCGGACCCGCGAGGCGCTCGGCGAGGCCGCGCTGCGGCTCGTCCTGGAGCGCGGACCGGCCGGAGTCTCCGTCGAGGACGTCACCGACGCGGTCGGCGTCTCCCGGCGCACCTTCAGCCGCTACTTCGCCTCCAAGGAGGAGGCCGTCGTCGACGGCGTCCGGGCCGACTGCGCGCGGATCAACGAGGCGCTCGCCGCCCGCCCCGGCACGGAGGCCCCGCTCACCGCCTACCGGGCGGCCCTGCGGACCTGGCTCGCCGACCCGGCGGTCCCGGCCTGGCACCGCCGCGACGGCGTGCGCGAGCTGTTCCGCCTCGCCGAACGCGACGCGCCCCTGCGCGCCGTGCTCCGGCGCGTCCTCCTGGAGGGCGAGGCCGCGTCGGTGCGCCTGGTCGCACAGCGGATCGGCGCCGACCCCGAACGCGACCTGCGGCCGGCCGTCGCCGTGGGCGCCGGCGCCGCCGCGCTCCTGGCGGCCGTGCGCGCCTGGGTCCTCGACGGCCCCCGGACCGCGCTGCCCGACCTCGTCGAGGAGGCCTTCGACCTGCTCGCGACCGAACCCCCGCCCGCCGGGACCCGACCCCGCGTCCGGCCCGTCGGCACCGCACCACGCACCCCCGAGGAACCGTCATGACACACCCCCTCACCACCGACCCCCAGGAGTTCGCCGGCCGGACCGCCCTCGTCACCGGCGGCGCCTCCGGCATCGGCCTCGCCGTCGCCCACCGCCTCGCCCGCGGCGGCGCCGCCGTGGCCGTCGCCGACTTCGACGCCGAGAAGGCGGCCGCCGCGGTCGCCGAACTGACCGGCGAGGGCGCCCGGGCCCTCGCCGTACGCATGGACGTCACCGACGACGCCTCCGTCCGGGAGGGCGTCGAGGCCACCGTCGCCGCCTTCGGCGGCCTGCACCTCGCGGTCAACAACGCCGGTGTCGCCGGGGCCCGCGTCCCGATCGGCGAGACCCCCGCCGAGGAGTGGCGGCGCGTCGTCTCCACCAACCTCGACGGCGTCTTCCACTCCCTGCGCCACGAACTCCCGGCCGTCGTCGCCTCCGGCGGCGGCGCCGTCGTGAACATGTCCTCCATCCTCGGCACCAATGGTTCCGCCGGCAGCGCCGCCTACGTCGCGGCCAAGCACGGCGTCGTCGGCCTCACCAAGACGGCGGCACTCGAATACGCCTCCCAGGGGGTACGTATCAACGCCGTCGGCCCCGGCTACATCGACACCCCCCTCCTCGCCGGGCTCGGCCGGGAGGCGTACGACGCCCTCGTCGCCCTGCACCCCGCGGGACGCCTGGGCCGTGCGGAGGAGGTTGCCGAGCTCGTCGCGTTCCTGCTCTCGGAGCGGGCGTCGTTCGTGCACGGCAGCTACCACCTCGTCGACGGCGCCTACGCCGCCCGCTGAGCCACCGGAAAGAGCGAGAGCAAAGGACACCCCGTCATGAAGGCACTCCAGTACCGCGCGGTGGGCGCCCCGCCCGAGGTCGTCACCGTCCCCGACCCGGAGCCCGGCCCCGGGCAGGTGCTCCTCAGGGTCACCGCCGCCGGCGTCTGCCACTCCGACATCGCCGTCATGAGCCGGCCCGCCGACCAGGTCCCCTTCCCGCTGCCCCTGACCCTCGGCCACGAGGGCGTCGGCACCGTGGAGGCGCTCGGCGCGGGCGTCGAGGGGTTCGCCGCCGGCGACGCGGTCGCCGTCTACGGTCCCTGGGGCTGCGGCGCCTGCTTCATGTGCGCGCAGGGCAAGGAGAACTACTGCCTGCGGGCCGCGGAGCTGGGCATCAGGCCGCCCGGCCTCGGCGCACCCGGCGCCATCGCCGAGTACATGGTCGTCGACAGCCCCCGCCACCTCGTCCCGCTCGGCGACCTCGACCCCGTGCGGGCCGCGCCCCTCACGGACGCGGGCCTCACCCCGTACCACGCCGTCAAGCGGTCCCTGCCGAAGCTCGTCCCCGGCAGCACGGCCGTCGTCATCGGCACGGGCGGGCTCGGCCACGTCGCCATCCAACTGCTGCGGGCCATGACCGCGGCCCGGGTCGTCGCCCTCGACGTCACCGAGGAGAAGCTGGCCCTCGCCCGCACCGTCGGCGCGCACGAGACCGTCCTCTCCGACGCGTCGGCGGCCGCCGCGGTCCGCGAACTGACCGGCGGCCGCGGCGCCGAGGTCGTCCTCGACTTCGTGGGAGCCCCTCCCACGGTCACCTCGGCGGGCGCGATGGCCGCGGTCGAGGGCGACGTCACGATCGTCGGCCTCGGCGGGGGCGCCCTGCCCGTCGGCTTCGGCTCCCCGGCGTACGAGGTCTCCGTGGCCTCCCCGTACTGGGGCACCCGCGCCGAACTGATCGAGGTGCTCGACCTGGCCCGCGCCGGTGCCGTCGACGTCCACGTGGAGACGTACGCCCTGGACGACGCGCCGAAGGCCTACGAGCGGCTGCACGAGGGACGCGTCCGGGGACGCGCGGTCATCCTGCCGAACGGCTGACCGCCCCGCGGGGCCCGGGACCGGCGCACGCGCGCGAGGCTCCGGGCCCCGGCCCGAAACCGGCCGTGACCGCCGTCGGCCGATTCCCTCGAACGACCTTGCTGCGAACCGTGCCGATCACGTAACGTCCTGCGACGTGAACACCGGATCGGCGATACGCCACACACGGACGGGCGACCCGGTGGACGACTGACGGCTCGGCGGGCGCGGAGCGCGCGCCCCTTCCGTTCGACGCGGGGACCACCCGGTGCACGAGCACCGCGCGTCCCCTTCCCCGTCGAACAAGAGCGAGGTCGTCCCCATGTCAGTCACCTTCAACCACACCATCGTCGCGGCCAAGGACCGGCACGAGTCGGCGCGGTTCTTCCGCGAGCTCCTGGAACTCCCCGAAGCACCCTCCTGGGGCCCGTTCGTCAACGTCCGGCTTCCCGACGGCGTCCTGATCCAGTTCGCCGAGCCCCCGGTGGAGATCCAGATGCAGCACTACGCCTTCCTCGTCGACGACGAACTGTTCGAGCGGGCGTACGGGCGCCTGTGCGAGCAGGGCGTCGAGCACTGGGCCGACCCGCAGATGCGGCGGCCCGGCGAGACGAACACCGAACACGGCGGCCGCGGGGTCTACTTCAAGGACCCCGCCGGTCACGCCATGGAGCTGATCACCCGCCCGTACCTGTAACCCCGCCCGCCACGGGGTCAGTCGAGGAACTCCCCGTCGCGCGCCACGACGACCCCGCCGTGGACGACCACGTCCCGGCGGGGCATGTCGACGACCACCTGCGGCAGGCACTCGCCCCGCACGAGGACGAAGTCGGCCGGGGCGCCCGGCGCGAGGTCGGCGTGGGCGAGCCCCATGACGTCCGCGCCGCCGTGGGTCGCGACCCGGTAGCACTCGGCCAGTTCGTCGTCGAGCCGCACGTCCGTCACCCAGCCGAGGAGGTGCGCGCGGTGCAGCATGTCGGCGTTGCCGAACGGGCTCCAGGAGTCGCGCACGCCGTCGGAGCCGAGGCCGACCCGCACCCCGTGCTCGCGCAGCCGGGCGATCGGCAGCACCAGGGAGTCGGACGGCGCGACCGTGGTGAGGGCGATGTCCTGGTCGCCCAGATCGGCCGCGACGGAGCCGAGTTCACGATCCGAGAGGCCGGGCAGGCAGAAGACGTGGCTGACGGTGACCTTGCCGGCGAGGGACAGGGCGCGGGTGCGGTCGATGATGCCGCGCATGGCCCTGAGGCCCGTCTCGCCGCGGTCGTGGAGGTGGATGTCCACGCCCACGCCGTGCCGGTCCGCGATGCCGAAGACGAGGTCGAGCTGCTCGTCGAGCGCGTGGTCGAAACCGATCGGGTCGATGCCGCCGATCATGTCCACGAGGCCCTCGCGCGCCGCGCGTTCCAGGAGCGCCGCCGTGCCCGGGGTGCGGACGACGCCGTGCTGCGGGAAGGCCACGATCTGCACGTCGAGGGCGTGACGCAGCCGCTCGCGCGCCTCCGCGACGCCCTCCGCGCCCGCCAGGCCGTAGGCCGGGGCCACGTCGGCGTGGGCACGCATCGCGCGCGTGCCGCGGGCGACGGCGTGGCTCATCAGGCCGTACGCGCGCTCCGCGACCGGACGCCGCTGGTTCCGGAAGAGCTCCACGTCCTGGGCGACGTAGTCCGCGATGCCGCTCGCCGGCTTCCGCGAGACCCAGGAGCCGCCCCAGGTCGTCTTGTCGGGGTGGATGTGCGCGTCCACGAGGGACGGGAGGGCGACGCGTCCGCCGCCGTCGACGACCTTCGCCCCGCGCGGCGCCGGGCCGGCCGAGATCCGGCCGCCGACGACCACCAGGTCCGTGGGCCGCGCCGCGCCGAACGGGCGCACGTCGCGGAAGACCACGGCCTTCGCGCGGTGCCCCGCTGCGGCCGCCGCCGGGGCTCCGGCGAACCCGGCCGTGCCCTCGGCGGCGGCCTGGGCGGCGGCCTGGGCCGGGACGGCCGCGGTGCCCGCCGAGGCCGTGGCCCCGGCCAGAGCGGCGGCCCCGGCCAGCATCGTGCGGCGGGAGAGCGCGCCGGGGGAGGACGGGGACGGCTGCATGGGGGCTCCTTCGACTGGGGGGCGCCGGTTCCCTGCTTTGTATACCAAGCGGTCGGGAGCGGCAAGGGCGACCATCTGAACCTCCCGAAAAGTCGGAGATGGTAAGCCAAGAGGCGAAAGGGGTTGGGCTCGTCCAGTTCTGCTGGTATACAAATACTCAGACGCCGAAGAGCGAGCGCAGCGCGACGGATCTGCTGTCGCGCACGTGCAGCAGCGTGCTCGCCGCCGCCGCCTCCGAGTCCCCCGCGGCGATGTGCCGGTACATCTCGGCGTGCTGGGCCCGCATGTGCGCGGACTCCTCGCGCATCCCGAACAGCAGCCGCAGTTGCCGGCTCAACTGCTCCATCGTGCGGGCGAGCAGCGGATTGCCCGACAGCGCCACGACCTCCTCGTGGAACGCCGTGTGCGCCGCCACCTCGCGGGCCCCCTCGTCCGCCGCCGCTGCCGACTCGGCCTGCCGGAGGGCCGTCTCCAGGGCGCCGGTGCCCCCGCCCGCCGCCACCGCCCGCGCCGCGAGCCGCGACGCCTGGACCGCGAGCGGCTCCCACACCTCGTACAGGTGCTCCACGTCGACGCGTTCGAGCCGGCGCACGCGCACGCCGCTGTGCGGAAGCAGCTCCAGGAGCCCTTCGGCGACCAGGGCGCGCAGCGCCTCGCGCACCGGTACGCGGGACATGCCGAGCTCCTCGGCGACCTCCCGCTCCACCAGGCGGGCGCCCTGCGCGTACCGCCGGTCGACGATCCGCTGGAGGACGGCCTCCCGCGCCCGCGCGCTGAGGGAGGCCGAGCCGGCCCTGCCCGGGTCCGCCGCCTTGTCCGCCACCCTGTCCGCCTCTTCCGGTCTCCGCGGCCCCCCGTCGGGCACGTCCGGGGCGAGGATACGTCGGCCCCGGATATTCGCGTGCGCCCCACCCGCCCCGGTGATGGGATCGACCGATGCGACAAGAGACATCCACGGCGTCCACGGCAGCCACGGCCTCCACGGCATCCGTGCCGCCCATGACGGTCGACCGCGGGCGGTTCGCGGACGCAGTCACCCCCTGGGAGGACGAGGACTGGCGCGCCGCCGCCTTCGCGTGGGCCGGGCGGGAGCTCGACCGGCACGGCCTGCGCGAGACCGGGACCCGCGAGGTCAGGGTCCGCCCCTGGTCGATCCTCGTGCGCTTCCGCACCGGACCCGGGGAGCGCGACGCAGTCTGGTTCAAGGCGGGCGCGCCGGACAACGCCTTCGAGGCCCCCCTCGGCGACGCCCTCGCGCGATGGGTGCCCGACCACGTCGTGACCCCGTTGGCGGTCGACGCCGACCGGGCGTGGTCGCTGCTCCCGGACGGCGGGCCCCTCTTCCGGCACGTCCTGGACGCGGGCGACGCGGGACCGGACTCCTGGGAGCGGGCCGTCGCCCAGTACGCGCGGATGCAGCGGGCGCTCGTCCCGTACGCGGACCGCATGACCGCCCTCGGCGTGCCCGACGCCCGCACCGCCCGGCTGCCCGGCCTCTTCGACGCCCTCGTCGCGGGCAACGCCGCCCTGGGCCCGGCCGCCCGCCGCGGCCTCGTGGCCGGGCGCCCCCGGCTGCTCGACTGGTGCGCGGAGCTCGACGCGCACGGCGTCCCGGACTCGCTCGACCACTGCGACCTGCACGACGGGCAGGTGCTCGCCCCCGCCCCCGGCCGCTTCACCTTCTTCGACTGGGGCGACGCCGCCGTCGGCCACCCCTTCGGCAGCCTGCTCGTCCCCGCCGGCGCCGTCCTCGAACGGTACGGACCCGAGCGCGCGGGCCGGCTGCGCGACGCCTATCTGGAGCCCTGGACCGACCTGGGCCCCTCCCTCCCGGAGCTGCGCCGTGCCGCGGCGCTCGCCACCCGCCTCGCCGCCCTCGGCCGGGCGGCCTCGTGGTTCCGCCTCTTCCCCGGCACCCCGGCCACCGACTGCGCCGAGGCGAGCGCCCACTGGCTGGGGGAACTCTTCGCCCCGACGGCGCCGTTCGAGGACCCGGCGGTCTGACCGGCGGTCCGACCGAGGAGGGACAGGGGGACGGAGCGGACGCGAAGGCCTGTTGGTCCGCCGGGACGGGCCGCGCCTGTGGTACTGCCTTACGGAGACATCGCGATGTTTGTCCCGTAATGCCGTGAAAGGTGCCGCCCGTGTCGCAGGAAGAAGAGAGGCCGGAAGGCCGCCGGAAAGGCGCCGCACGGGCGAGAAGCCGGGGGCTGCCGGTGCTGCCGACCCTCCTCGTCCGCTCCGACCGCCGCCACCACGCCCGTACCGACCGGATCGTGTTCGGGGTCACCGCCGTCCTCACCGTCGCCTTCGTCGTCTGGGGTGCCACGGCCACCGAGAGCCTGGAGGACGTCTCCGACTCCCTCCTCCAAGGGCTGATCCGCGACGGCGGCTGGGCGTTCATGCTCGCCGCCTCCGGATTCGTCGTCTTCGCGCTGTGGCTCGCCATCAGCCGCTACGGCCGGATCACCCTCGGCCGCGAGGAGGAGGGCCCCGAGTTCCGGACCGTGTCGTGGATCGCCATGATGTTCAGTGCCGGCATGGGCATCGGCCTGATGTTCTACGGCGTGAGCGAACCGCTCGCCCACTACGGCACCCCGCCGCCCGGCACCCACCCCGTCGACTCGGCCGAGCGGATGCAGACCGCCATGGCCACCACGCTCTTCCACTGGACGCTCCACCCGTGGGCGATCTACGCCGTCGTCGGCCTCGCCATCGCCTACTCCAGCTTCCGGCGCGGACGCCGCCAGACCATCAGCGCCGTCTTCGTCCCGCTGATGGGCGAGAAGCGGGCGTACGGCGGTCCCGGCCGGGTCATCGACATCCTGGCCATCTTCGCCACCCTCTTCGGCTCCGCCGCCTCCCTCGGCCTCGGCGCGCTCCAGATCGGCAGCGGTTTCCAGGAGCTGAACTGGATGGAGAAGACCGGCACCGGGCTGCTCGTCGCCATCATCGCGGTCCTCACCGTGGCCTTCGTCCTCTCCGCCGTCTCCGGTGTGGAGAAGGGCATCCAGTGGCTCTCCAACATCAACATGGTGCTCGCGGCGGTCCTCGCCGTCTTCGTCTTCGTGGCGGGCCCCACCGTCATCGTGCTCGACCTGCTGCCCACCTCGATCGCCGCCTACATCGGCGACCTGCCGCAGTTGGCCGGCCGCACCGAGGCGACCAGCGGCGAGGACATCCACGACTGGCTGGGCAGTTGGACCGTCTTCTACTGGGCCTGGTGGATCTCCTGGACGCCCTTCGTCGGCATGTTCATCGCCCGCATCAGCCGGGGCCGGACCATCCGGCAGTTCGTCGGCGGGGTCATCCTGGTCCCCAGCACCGTCAGCCTGATCTGGTTCGCCATCTTCGGCGGAACGGCGATGAAGCTCAGCGAACAGGGCGAACTGGCCGAGGAGAGCACCCCCGAGGGACAGCTCTTCGGCGTCCTCCAGCAGTTCCCGATCGCCGGCGCCATGAGCCTCCTCGTGATGGTCCTCGTCGGCATCTTCTTCGTGTCCGGCGCGGACGCCGCCTCCATCGTCATGGGGACGCTCTCGCAGCGCGGCTCCTTCGAGCCCGCCCGGCCCGTGGTCGTCTTCTGGGGCGTGGTGACCGGCGCGGTCGCCGCGATCATGCTCCTCATCGGCGACGGCCAGGGTGACGCGCTCGCGGGCCTGCAGAACCTCACCATCCTGGTGGCGGCGCCGTTCGTGCTCGTCATGATCGGGATGTGCGTGGCACTCATGCGGGACCTGCGCAGGGATCCGCTCATCGTCCGCGGCGAGATGGGGGAGGAGGCCGTCGAACTCGCGGTGATCGCCGGACACGAGAAGTACGCCGGTGACTTCGAGCTGCGGATCGGACCCGGCGAGCCGGGCCAGGACGGCCCCGGAACGCCGGGCCGGGGAGGTTCCTGACGAGCGCGGGGCGCGGAGGGCGGGGCCGGAGCCGGGTCGGACGCCGGGGCCGGACGCCGGGGCCGGACGCCGGGGCCGGGGGCCCGGGCCCCCGGTCAGGCGCGGCCCGCGGCCTTCTGGCTCCTGCGGGACAGCGAGTCGACGACCACGGCGGCCAGCAGCACCGACCCCGTGATCATGAACTGGACGGCGTTGCTGACGCCCATGATGTTCATGCCCGACTGGATCGACCCGATCACCAGGGCGCCGAGCAGCGCCGACCAGACCGAGCCGCGCCCGCCGAACAGGCTCGTACCGCCGATGACGGCCGCGGCGATCACGTTCATCAGCAGGTTGCCGCCGCCGGAGGTCTGGCTCGCGGACTGGATCTGCCCGGCGAGGAAGAGACCGCCGGTCGCCGCCATGGTCCCGGCGATCGAGAAGACCGTCATCCGGACGAACGGCACGCTGATGCCGGCCCGGCGCGCGCCCTCGATGTTGCCGCCCACCGCGAAGATCCGCCGCCCGTACGTGGTGCGCCGCAGCACGAAGTCCAGGGCCACCAGCAGGACCAGGAAGATCAGGAGCGCCAGCGGCAGCCCCTGGTACCGGTTGAGGATGTACGCGGTGACGAACGCGAGCGCCGCGACGACGAGCGTGCGCAGCACGATCTCGGCGACCGGCCGGGACGGCACCCCGGCCGCGCGCCGCCGCCGGGCGTCCAGGAGCGAGGCCGCCAGGAAGAGCCCGACGCCGACGGCCGCGGCCGCGTAGGCGGCGACCGGGCTGTGGAAGACGGTCGAGTACAGCTCGGCGACGATGCTCTCCGCGGGGATGTTGACCGTGCCGCTCGTGCCGAGCACCTGGAGCATCAGCCCGTTCCAGGCCAGGTTGCCCGCCAGGGTGACGACGAAGGCCGGCACGCCCACCTTGGCGAAGAAGAACCCGTGGATCAGCCCGACGACCGCCCCGCCCGCCACGGCGACCAGGAGCGCCAGCCACTCGTTCACGCCGTTCAGGACGTTGAGCACGGCGAAGATCGCGGCGCACAGACCGCTCACCGAACCGACCGAGAGGTCGATCTCGCCGAGCAGCAGCACGAAGACGATCCCGACCGCGATCATGCCGGTGCCGACGATCTGCTGGCTGAGGTCGGAGAGGTTCTGGGCGGAGAGGAACGTGCTGTCCAGGCTGCCGAACACCGTCCAGATGATGATCACGGCGAGGACGACGGGCAGGGACCCCAGCTCCCCGCTGCGCAGCTTGCGCCGGAACTCCCCGACGTACCCCCTGACTCCCTCCTCGCGCACCAGGAGACGGGTGTCCACGGCGGGCACGGCGCCGGGGGCCGGTTCCTGGGAGGCCCTGTCGGCGGCTCCGCCGGCGTCCTTGGAGAGGCGGTCCCGTTTCACGGTTCCTCCCGCTTGCGGGCCTGGCGCCGGGTGACGGCGCTGTCGGTGGCCCCCGTGATGGCGGAGATGATCTCCTCGGTGGTCGTCGAGCGCTTGTCGAAGAAGCCGTTGTTCCGGCCGAGGCGCATCACGGCGATCCGGTCGGCGACCGCCATCACGTCCACCATGTTGTGGCTGATCAGGATCGTCCCGAGGCCCCGGTCGCGCAGCCGCTCCACCAGGTCGAGGACCTCGGCGGTCTGCTCCACGCCCAGGGCGGCGGTGGGCTCGTCCAGGATCACGACCTTCGGGTCGCCGATCAGCGAACGGGCGATCGCCACCGTCTGGCGCTGTCCGCCGGAGAGAGACGCCACGGGGATGCGGACGCTCGGGATGCGGATCGACAGGGTGTCGAGCAGCTCGCGCGCCCGCTGGTCCATGCGGACCTCGTCCAGGATCCCGAACCTGCGCAGCTCGCGGCCGAGGAACAGGTTGGCGACCACGTCGAGGTTGTCGCACAGGGCGAGGTCCTGGTAGACGGTGGCGATCCCGAGGTTCTGGGCGTCGTGGGGCCGGGTGATGGAGACCGGCCGCCCCTCCCACGCGATGGTGCCCTCGTCGGGCGGGTTCACCCCGGCGATCGCCTTGACGGCGGTGGACTTGCCGGCGCCGTTGTCGCCGACGAGCGCCACGACCTCCCCCGGGTGGACCTCCAGGTCGAAGCCCTTCAGGGCCTGGACCGCGCCGAACCGCTTGGAGACCCCCCGCAGGGTGAGCACGGGTGACTCGGGCAAGGCGACCGCCTCCTCCGTCCGTCCGTCCCGGTGGGGGCGGGCGGCTCGCGCCTACTGGAGACCGGCCTCCTTGCAGGCGGCCGCGTAGGTCGGGGTGCAGATCTCCTGGACCGTGTAGAGCCCGTCCTTGACGACGGTGTCCTTGATGTTGGACTTGTCGACCACGACCGGGGTCAGCAGCGAGGCGGGGACCTTCTGGCCACTGCCGCTGGTGACGGTGGTGGGGGTCAGGTCGGACGGGATCGGCTTGCCCTCGGCCAGGTCGACGGCCATCGTCGCGGCGATGTCCGCCTCCGGCTTGTACGGCTTCTCGACCGTGATGGTCTGCGTGCCGAGCAGGATCCGCTGGATGGCGTCGAGCTGCGCGTCCTGGCCGGTCAGCGGCACGTTCATGCCCGCCGCCTTCAGGGCGGTGGCGATGCCGGCGGCCAGCCCGTCGTTGGCCGAGTAGACGCCGACGATCCTGTCCTTGCCCAGGGAGCTGATCGCGCCGGACATCTGCTGGTTGGCGTTGTTCGGGTCCCAGTTCGGCGTGTCGTACTCCTTGCCGATCTTCACCTTGCCGTCCAGGACCGCGTGTGCGCCGGCCTTGAACTCGGCGGCGTTCGGGTCCGTCGGCGACCCGTTGTGCATCACGATCTCGCCGCTGCCCGCCTTGTCGCCGAGCGCGTCGAGGAGCGCCTTGCCCTGGAGCTCGCCCACCTTGCGGTTGTCGTACGAGACGTACGCGTCGACCGGGCCCTGCGCGAGGCGGTCGTACGCCACGACCTTGACGCCCGCGTCGTGGGCCTTCTGCACGGAGGACTGGATCGACTTGGCGTCCACGGCGTCCAGGATGAGGACCTTGTCGCCCTTGGCGAGCGCGGTGTTCACCTGCTGCTGCTGGGTGGTGGCGCTCTCGGCGGCGTTGTAGTAGTCGATCTGCGCCCCGGGCGCCAGCTCCTTGATCTTCGCCTCGATGTAGGGCCGGTCGAACTTCTCGTACCGGGTGGTCTTGCTCTCCGGCAGCAGCAGACCGATCTTCACCTCGCCCTGCGCCGCGGCCGGCTGCGCCGCTCCGGTCGTCGCCACCGCGCCCAGGGAGAGGGCCGCGGCTCCGGCGAGTGCGATCGCGCCCCGCAATGTACGGCTCATGGAAGGCTCCTTTCGTACGCCCCCGCCTCCCGTCTCTCGTGAGCGCGGGTACGCGGGGGCACACATGGCCTATATATCGACATTAGCCGCAACCCGGGGAGCGGCAAGCGGGTGAAGCGGCAACCCCGGCGACCGGGCCGCCCACGAGAACGCTCAGGCGGGGCCGGCGGTGGGGTCGGGGGAGCGGAGGAGCCGCAGGAAGGCCTTCAGTCCGGTGATGATCTCCTCGTTGTCGGTGAGCCGGTTCACCGTCGCCTCGAACTCGCGCGCCAGGGCCGCGACGCTCCGGTCGGTCCGCTCGGCGCGCTCGTGCGCGGAGAGGCCGACCGCGTCCACGGTCCGCCGAAGCTCGGCCAGGGCCCGGTACTGCTCCTCCGCCTTGTCCCGGAGCACCGAAGCGCCCGCTTCGAGGGCGGCCACCCGCTCCCGCAGCGCCACCACGTCGTCCCGCGGGTACGTCACCTCTTCGAGCAACGTGCCCAGCCTGCCGCGCAGTCGGCCGAAGTACGCGCCGGCCGGCCGGAAGGCCGTGCTCAGCAGGAAGAACCCGGCGCACCAGCGGCCCGCCTCCCGGCCGGTCGCGACGGCGACGGCGAGCACGACGACCGCCGTCGCCACGTGCCCGGCGACGGCGACCCGCAGCATCACGCGCGCGATCCGCCGCGCCTCGGCGTCCCGCTCCCCGGAGACCACGAGGCCCTTCTCACGGCTGACCGCGATCTCGGCGAGGACCGCGTGCGCCCGGAAGTACAGGTTCCACGGCGCCGTCAGGAGCAGCAGGAGCCAGAACAGCCCGAGGACGCCCGCCCCGACGGCGAGCACCGTCCCGGGCGGCGCCCCCACCGCGTACGCCAGGACCAGCGCCCCGACCGCGAGACCCGCCACCACGAACGCGCCCACGACCCTGCTCATGCCGTCCCCCTCCGGACCGGTGCACCCTCGTGGCCATGGTCCCGCCGGAACCGGCCCCCGGCATGAGTACCGCTACTCAGAAAGGGGCCGGGCGTGCCTCCCGGACACGGATCCCGCCCGGCCGGCCCCGTCCGCCCCTCAGTAGCGGCTGTTCATGACCGTGCGCACCTCCGCGAGCGTGGCGTCGGCCACCGCCCGGGCGCGCTCGTTCCCCTCCCGCAGCACCTCGCGCAGGTACGCCCGGTCCCGCGCGTACGCCGCGCGGCGGGCCCGGATCGGCGCCAGGTACTCGTTGACCGCCTCCGTCACGGTCCCCTTCAGCGCGGCGGCCCCGCCGGAGCCGATCCCGGCGGCGACCTCCTCGGGCGTACGACCTTGGCAGAGGGCCGCCAGGAGCAGCAGCGAGGCCACCTCGGGGCGGTGCACCGGGTCGTAGACGATGTGGCGCTCGGAGTCGGTCTTCGCGCCCCTGATCAGCCGGGCGGTCTCGTCCGCGTCCGCCGCGAGGGTGACGGCGTTGCCCCGGCTCTTGCTCATCTTGGTGCCGTCGGTGCCGAGCAGCAGCGGCGCGTCGGAGAGCAGCACCTCCGGTTCGGGGAACACCCCTTCCCCGTACCGGGTGTTGAAACGCCGGGCGATCGTCCGCGTGACCTCCAGGTGCGGCAACTGGTCCTGGCCGACCGGGACCAGGTTCGCCTTGCAGAAGAGGATGTCGGCCGCCTGGTGGACGGGATAGGTGAACATCAGGCCGCTGACGGCGGACTGCCGCGAGTGGGCGATCTCGTCCTTGACCGTGGGGTTGCGGTTCAGCTCGGCCACGGACACCAGGCTGAGGAAGGGCAGCATCAACTGGTGGAGGGCGGGGACCGCGCTGTGGGCGAAGATCGTGCTCCGCGCCGGGTCCACCCCGATCGCCAGGTGGTCCAGGACCAGCTCCTCCACGTGCCCGGGCAGGTCGTCCGCCACGTCCCGGTCGGTCAGGACCTGGTAGTCCGCGACGATCACGAACAGTTCCGCCCCGAGGTCCTGGAGCCGGACCCGGTTGTGGAGCGTGCCGAAGTAGTGCCCCAGGTGCAGCCGCCCGGTGGGCCGGTCGCCGGTGAGGACGCGGAACCGCCCCGGACTCCGGAGGACCTCCTCCTCCAGGGCGGCGCTGCGGGCCCGCGCGTCGGCCGTCACGGCGGAGGGAACGGCGTCGGGAAGGACGGTGGTGTTCACGGGGTCTCCTGGTGGGTCGAGGACGCCGCCGAACGTCAGGACCCCGCTCCGGGACATGCGAAAAGGGCCGTTCGTCCGAACGGCCCTTGGGTCATGCGTGAGGGGTGGCCGCTCCTAGGAGGAGCGCCACCGGCTCGGACACGACGAAGAACGCATGCGCCCACCGTACAGCCTTCCGGGCCCGTACGGTCCTCAGGCCAGGACGACCGGAAGCTCGAACAGGTCGTTCTGGGTGACGACCGGCTTGTTGCGCAGCTCCTCGCGCGGCACCGCGAGGCGCAGCTCGGGGAAGCGCGCGTACAGCGCGGGCAGCGCCACCGACGCCTCCAGACGGGACAGCGCCGCGCCCGGGCAGACGTGCGGGCCGTGACCGAAGGAGATGTGGCGGTTCGGCGTGCGGGTCACGTCGAAGTCGCCCGCCGTCGGCCCGAACTGCGCCTCGTCCCGGCCGATCGCGCCGAACGACACGATCAGGCCCTCGCCCTTGGGCAGGATCCGGTCGCCGACCTCGATGTCCTCGGCGGCGAACCGGATCAGGACGTGCGAGGTGGGCGTCGACCAGCGCAGGGTCTCCTCGATCACGTTCTCCCACGGCACCTCGCCCTTGAGCACCAGGTCGCGCTGCTCGGGGTGGGTGCTCAGGGCGACCACGGCGTTCACGATCAGGCTGATGGTCGTCTCGTGCCCGGCCGCCACCATGAGCTGGAGCGTGTTGGTGATCTCCTCCGTGGTGAGCCGGTCGCCGTCCTCCGACGCCTCGATCAGCGCGCTCGTGAGGTCGTCGCCGGGCGCCTCCTTCTTGCCCGCCACGATCCCCGAGAACAGGGCGCCCAGGTCCGCCATCATCTGCGGCACCTCCTCGGGCGGGGTCTGCGTCGAGAAGAACTTGTCGAACAGCTCCTTCATGCGCGGCTGGTCGGCCCGGTCGACGCCCATCAGCTCGCAGACCACGTTCATCGGCAGCGGGTACGCGAACTCCGCCTTCAGGTCCACGGCCTCGCCCGCCGGACGCCCGGCGAGCCGGTCCAGCATCTCCGTGGTCAGGGCCTCGATGCCGGCGCGCAGCCGCTCCACCCGGCGCGCGGTCAGCGCCTGCGCGACCAGGCCGCGCAGCCGC
Organism: Streptomyces sp. NPDC007872; assembly: GCF_042868165.1. Classification (NCBI taxonomy): domain Bacteria; kingdom Bacillati; phylum Actinomycetota; class Actinomycetes; order Kitasatosporales; family Streptomycetaceae; genus Streptomyces; species Streptomyces sp. NPDC007872. Next base: position 513,640 of record NZ_JBIAEA010000003.1, on the reverse strand, counting down.
CGGTGCTCCTCGCCGTCCACGGTCAGCATCGACTTGCCCGGGTTCGCCAGGCCGATCAGCGGCCAGTCCAGGGGTATCTCGCCGCGCTGCCAGGCGCCCCAGACATCGATGTCCTTGACGAGGCGCGGGTCCGTGAGCAGCTTCCGGGCCTCCGCGTGGTGGGTGACGGCGAAGCAGGGCACCCCGCCCGGCAGGACGACCCGGGCGAGCGGACCGGCGGCGCGCAGCCGGGCGCTCTCGCCGTCGAGGTCGGAGACGAACGGGTCCAGGTCGATGACGCCGGTGCCGGACGCGGCGGTGTGGTCGTACGGGCAGCTCATCCGAGGGCTCCAAGGGCGGGGGTCGGGGTGTAGGTCACGGGAAGCGCGGTCAGGCCGCGCAGCCAGGGGGAGGGGCGGCGGGCGAGGTCCTCCGGGGCCACCGCGAGGTCCACGTCCGGCAGCCGGTCGAGCAGCACCTCGATGCCCGTCCGGGCGATGGTCTCGGCGACCTCCTGCGCGGGGAACGGGCAGCGGTGCTCACCGTGCCCGAAGGACAGGTAGGCGTTGTTGCCGCCGGTGAGCGCGCCGGAGTCGGCCCGTACGTGCGGGTCGGAGTTGGCGGCGGCCAGGCCGAGCAGCAGCAGGTCCCCGCCGCCGATCCGGCGCCCGCCGAGGTGGGTGTCGCGCGAGGCCCACCGCCCGGCGACGTTCTGGGTGGGGGTGTCCTCCCACAGGACCTCGTTCATCGCCTCGCCGACGCTGTGCCGGCCGCCGGACAGCGAGGCCGCGAACCGGTCGTCGGTGAGCATCAGGCGCAGCGAGTTGCCGATCCAGTCGGCGGTGGGCTGGTGGCCGGCGGCCATCATCACCATGAGGTCCTGGGCGACCTCCTCGACCGTGAAGCCGGCCGTGTTGGCCAGCATCCGCGAGGCGACGTCGTCGCCCGGCGCCTCCGCCTTGGCGGTGAGCAGCCCGAACATGGACTCGCCCAGGTGGCGCTGGCCCTCCAGGGCGCCCTCCTGGCCGTTGATCATGTCGTTCATGGCCTTGACGAGCCCGGGACCCTGCTCGTCGGCGAAGCCGTAGACGCTGGCGAGGACCCGGACCGGCAGCAGCATCGCGTACTCGGCGATGATGTCGCAGGAGCCCTTGCCGCACAGCGCGTCGATCAGCTCGTCGGCGAACCGCTCGGCGCGCCCCCTCAGGACGAACGGGTCGATCGCCTCCAGGGCGCCCGAGACGACGTCCGCGCGCTCGCGGTGCCGCTCGCCGACGGTGTAGAGGATGGACGGCTGCTTGCGCCCGATCATGGGCAGCAGGGGCCAGTCCGCCGGGATGCGGTCCCACTGGTTCCACAGGTCGGAGTCGCGCGAGAAGAGCACCGGGTCGCTGGTGACCTGGTGCAGCTCGCGGTAGCCGAGGACCAGCCAGGCGGGCACGTCCCCGTCCAGGACGACCGGGGCGACCGCCCCGTGCTCCCGGCGCATCTGCCGGTACAGCTCGGTGGGGTCGGTCTGGAACCGGGGCCCGCCCAGCGGGACGGGCCGGGGCGCGGAGTGGGGCACGGGGCAGGTCACGGGGCGGGCTCCGGGATGGGCTGCGGCGTCGGGTCCTGGGCGACGACGGACTGCAGGTGCTCGACGAGCGTGATCAGGACCTGCTTGCTGGACTCGCGCGACCGGGCGTCGCAGAAGACCAGCGGGACCCCGTCGGAGAGGTCGAGGGCCTCGCGGATCTGCCCGGCGGTGTGCGCGGGGCCGCCGAAGTCGTTGCAGGCGACGACGAACGGCGTGCCGTGGTGCTCCAGGCGGTCGATCGCGTACCAGGAGTCGGCGAGCCGGCGCGTGTCGACGAGCACGACGGCGCCGAGCGTCCCGGAGAACAGCCGGTCCCAGAGGAACCAGAACCGCTCCTGGCCGGGCGCCCCGAACAGGTAGAGGATGTTGTGGGCGTCCAGTGAGATCCGGCCGAAGTCGAAGGCCACGGTGGTGGCCGTCTTCGCGGCGACGCCGACGGTGTCGTCGACGCCCTCGCCCGCCTGCGTCATGGTCTCCTCGGTGTTCAGCGGACGGATCTCGCTGACCGAGCGCACCAGGGTGGTCTTGCCGACGCCGAAACCGCCGACGACGACGATCTTCAGTCCGTTGTCGGCGGTGCTGTGCAGGGTCTGGCGCTGTTCAGAGGTTACGGAGTCCAACGAGCACCTGCTCCAGGATGTCGTGATCGGGAAGGCGGTACGACGCGCGGGGGTGCCGTGCGCTGATCCGGCCGGTGTCGTGGAGGTCGGCCAGCAGGATCCGCGTGATCGACACGGGCAGGCCGAGTCCGGCCGCCACCTCCACCACGGCCGTGGGGAAGCGGCACATGCGCAGGATCGCGGCGTGCTCGGACTGCATGCCGGGGGCCGGGTCGCTCTCGGCGACCACGAGGGTCACCAGGTCGAAGGCGTCGGACCCGGCACGGCTGCGGCCGCCGGTCAGGGTGTAGAGCCGGTCGGGGGAGTCGTCCCTGCCCGGCCTGGTTCGGCTCATCCCCGGGGCCTCGCGACCAGGTACTCGCCGAGCTGCTCGACCAGCTCGGACATGTTGTGGCCGACGAGCCCGGCGTCGGCGTCCTCGTCGGCGACGAGCGCCAGGTGGGCGCCCTCGCCGGCCTCCACGATGAACAGGATGCCGCCGTAGAACTCGGCCATCGCGGAACGGACGCCGCCCGTGCCGTCGCCGAACTCCACGGAGGCGCCGTGCGACAGGCTCTGGATGCCGGCGGCGATCGCGGCGAGCTGGTCCGCCTGGTCGACGGAGAGCTCGGGGGTACGGCAGAGCTTGAGGCCGTCACGGGAGAGCACCAGGGCGTGTCGGGTGCCCGGGGTGCGTTCCAGGAGGCCCTCCAGGAGCCAGCTCAGCTTCTCGTCGGTGGTGGTGCCGGTCATTTACGGGGTGCCTTCCGGGTGCGGGGAGTTCGAGGACGGCGACGTCCGGGGGGTGGACGTCCGGCCGGCCTGATCGGACGGGACGGGCGGGGCGGCGGGGGAGCCGTCCGCCGCCGGAGAGGTCTCGGCGCCGGCGTCGGGCCGGTCGGCGGCGTCGCGGACCGCCCGCCGGAAGGAGCCGAAGCGGGAGGCCGCCCCGGCCGCCGCGCCGCTGCGGGGGGCCGCCGCGCGGGGCTTCGGGGCGGCGTCGGGACCCTCCGGGTGGGCGGCGGCGAGCGCCCGGCCGCGGCGGCGGCGCGGCAGACCGCTCTCGCCGAACTGCGGGTGCTCTCCGGTGCCTTCGTCCGCGGCGCCCCGGTCGGTGCCGGACTCGTGCACGGCCTCGGGCTCCTCGGTCCGCGCCCCGGCGGGGGCGGACGACGGGGCCCCGGCCGGCGCCCGGTCGGGCACGGGCGCGGACAGACCGCGGCCGGCCACCGGGGGCAGGGCGGCGGGAGCGGCCGGCGTCTCCGCGGGCACGTGGCTGATCAGCTCCTGCGGCAGCATCAGCAGGGCGCCGGTGCCACCGCGCGCCGAGGGGCGGAACGACACGGTCAGACCGTGCTTGCGGGCCAGCCGGCCGACGACGGCCAGGCCGAGCCGGGTGCCGGACAGACCGGCCAGGTCCTGGTTCTCCGCGCTCACGGCGGCCTCGGCGCGGCGCAGTTGGACGTCGCTCATCACCAGGCCGCTGTCCTCCACCGCGATGATGACGCCGGCGGGGACCTCCTCCACGTAGACGTGGACCTCGGCGGTGGGCGGCGAGAAGTTGGCGGCGTTGTCCATGAGTTCGGCCAGGGCGTGCATGACGCCCTCGGCGGCGTGGCCCGCCACGGCCGCGTCGCTGCTGGAGTGCAGCCGCACCCGCTGGTAGCCGCCGATCCGGCCCATGGCGCCGCGCAGGATCGACTCCATGACGATCGGGCGGGCCCAGCGGCGGCCGGACCGCGCTCCGGTCAGCACGGCGACGGAGTCGGCGAGCCGGCCCGCCTGGGCGGTGCGGTGGTCGAGGTGGAGGAGGTCGGTCAGGACGTCCTCGTCGGCGTGCCGGTGCTCCATCTCCCGCAGGTCGGCCAGCATGCTCGTGGCGAGCGCCTGCATGCGGCCGGCCGCGTTGGCGGCGGCGGCCATGGCGGCGGACCGGCCGGACTCGGCGCGGCGCAGCCTCTCCTCCAGGCGCGCGACGTCGGCGGCCCGCGCCCGGGTCAGCTCCGCCGCCTCGGCCGCGTGGACGCGCGCCAGTTCCTCGGTCCGCGCGGCGCGGGCCGCCTCGGCGGCCGCGGTGTCCGCCGCGTACCGCTCCTTCAGGGCCGCGGTCTCCCGTTCGGCGGAGGCCGCGGCCGCGGTGGCGTACGCCTCGCGGGAGGCGAGTTCGGCGGTGAGCGTCTCGACCCGGCGGCCGAGGGCGCGCGAGGTGCGTCCGTACCACGTGACGGCGAAGGCCGAGGCGGCGAGCAGCAGGCCGCAGCAGACGGCGAACCAGGCGAGGGCGGGACGGACCCCGGCCGGCGCCGCGGCGGTCGCCGCCGCGGCGAGCGCACCACCTGCGGCGGCTGTCAGCAACGAGGCGAGCAGGGCAGGGCGGAAGGGGGTGGACGGCGCCGACATCAACCAGACTCTCGAGAACGGGCACGCGGGAAGGGAGTCGCAACGACGGCACTATAGAGGCGTTGTTGATCAGTTAGGAACTGGCTTGATCGGATCGTTCACCAGATAAAGGTTCAACTGCCCCATTTATGCAATCAAGAGTGATCGAATTTACTCAGGGTTCATCGAAGGACCGGCCCGCGTCCGCTCCCTGTCGGGCCATCAGGCCGTCAACCGCCGAGGTGCTCGACGTGCAGGCTGCCGGGCACGTGCCGACGCGTCCGCTCCCGGCCCCACGGGCCCGGAACGAGCTCCACGCAGAAGTGCCCCGACTCCGGGTGGCGCCGTGCGTGGGAAGGAGCCCGCTCGGCGAACCGGCGCAGCAGGGCGCCCTCTTCGCGGAACGCGAGGGAGCTGCCGACGACGAACAGGGTGTGCGCGGCGATGTCGAAGGAGAGGCGGTCACGGTACGTCCGGTGGCGCCGCCGCTCGTGGTCCACGGAGTCCTCGTCCGGGAGGTCGTCGCCCGGCAGGGACACGGTGCCGGGCACGCCCGCACCGAGCCGCGCCCTGACCCCCTTCCACGCCGAGGCCGGGAACTGCAGGCTGTGATGGACCAGCACCAGGTCGAGGGCGACCGGTTCGGCCCCGCCGGCGCCGTCGTGGGGCGCCGGATGACTCCGGAGGGGCAGGTACACCAGCGACCTGGCGGACCGGGCGGCCAGCGCCCACAGGGCGGCGAGCCGGTCGGCGCCGTCCCGGTCGGCGTACATCGAAAGCCAGTGCCCGTCGTCGCGCAGCGCCGGCCCCGTCGCGTCCGGCCCGGGGTCCGACCGCACCACCCGGACCTCGCGCCCGCCCAGACCGACCCTGTGCACCCGCACCCGCTGTTCCACGTGTCCCCTTCGCCCCGCCGTCGCCGCACCTTGGACGGAGCCGCCGGGCCGAGACCTCCGATGTACGGCCGGCGCCGAGCCTACCGCTCGCGCGCGACGAACGCGGGCCGCAGGGAGTCGTCGACCGGGTCGTAGTAGCGGTGGAACACCGGGGTGGCCGAACCGGAGACGGGCGGGACGATCCAGCTCCAGTCGGCGGGGGTCGGCCTGCCGTGACGGGCCTCCCGGTCGATGTGACGGAGGAAGCGCCCGGACTCGGTGTGGTGGTCCGCCATCGTCACCCCGGCCTCCTGGAAGGAGTGCAGCACCGCCACGTTCAGCTCGACCAGCGCCCGGTCCCGCCACAGCGTCCGCTCCGACGAGCGGTCGAGGCCCAGACGGTCGGCGACCACCGGCAGCAGGTCGTAGCGGTCGGTGTCGGCCAGGTTCCGGGCGCCGATCTCCACCCCCATGTACCAGCCGTTGAACGGCGCCGCCGGATAGCGCACCCCGCCGATCTCCAGCGGCATGTCGCTGATCGCCGGCACCGCGTACCAGCGGAGCCCCAGCTCCGCGAACCACGGGTGGTCCGGGTGCCGCAGCGGCACCTCCATGACGCAGCCGTCCGGCAGCTCGTACCACTCCGGCCGCGCGTCCGGACGCTCCCGCACCATCAACGGCAGTATCTGGAAGGGGTCGTCGGACCGCTTCCACCCCAGCTCGCGGGCGAGCGCGGTCGGCTCCGCGCCGCGCGGGTCGCCGGCCCAGCTCCCCTCCGGGGTGCGGTGCCCCGCGTAGCGCACCAGTTGGTCGTTGACGATCCGGGGCCCGGGGCGGCCGGGCCGGTCCGGTGCGAAGACCGAGATCACCGGCCGGATCCGGCCGTCGTTGCCGGCGAGGCGCAGGTGCTCGAAGCAGGCCTCGGCGACCCCGTCGGCCGAGGCGACGTGCCGCAGGTCGCGCACCACGAGGCCGCGCCAGTAGAGCCTGCCGATGCAGCGGGCCGCGTTGCGCCACGCGACCCGGGCGCCGAAGGCCAGCTCGTCCGGGGTGTGCGCGTACGTGCCGGTGCGGTCGATCTCGGCGAGGACCTCGCGGACCCGGAGCTCCGCGTCACCCGCCCGCCGCTCCTCCTGGTGGAACTGCCGGACGAAGCGCTCCGCCTCCCGCCGGTCGGTGACGTGCTCCGCCGCTTCCGGCGGTCGCGGGGGCCGTTCCGGGCCGGGGGTGACGTCGGACGTGAACGGACAGACGCCGACGGGGGCCGACTTCCGTCGGCGACGCAGACTGAAGACCAAGGTGTTCCCTCCTGGCCTCCATGACTACCCCATGTGTTCGCACGTGTGTGGAGAGTGTGCGTACTTCGTACGGGAACGGGGACGCGCTGGTACTCTGCCCGGTTCCGCTACGACTCCTGGGCGACCGGCACGTTCTGCTCCGCCCAGACCACCTTGCCGGTGACGGTGCGGCAGGAACCCCAGCGGCGGCAGAGCATGTTGATGAGCTGGAGCCCCCGCCCGCCCTCGTCGCTGAGGTCCGCGTGCTGGATCTGCGGCAGGTCGGGGCCCGTGTCCGAGACCTCCACGACCAGCCGCTCGCCGTGCCAGAGGCGCAGTTCGCCCGGCCCGTTGCCGTACCGCAGCGCGTTGCCCACGAGCTCGGAGACCACCAGCTCGCAGACGTCAGCGAGTTCGTCGAGGCCCCACGCGGCGAGCTGACCGGTGACCAGGTTCCGCGCGGCGGAGGCCGCCCGCCCGTCCTTCGGCAGCTCCCACACCCGCAGGTCGCCGCGCGGGGACGGGGAGTCCGTCGCGACCAGGAGCACCGCCTCGTCGAACCGCTCGGCCCCGGCCGGAGCGCGCTCCACCAGGCCGCCCGCCTCCAGGGCCCCGGGGGTGAGCCCGAGCGCGGCCGACCGCAGCAGGGCCAACTGCTCGTCCAGGTCCTCGGTCCGGGTCTTGATGAGCCCGTCCGTGTACATCACCAGACGACCGCCGTCGGGCACCTTCAGCCGGATCGGGTCGTACGGGATCACGCCCGCGCCCAGGGGCGCGCCGACCGGCACGTCCACGAAGTCGGCCGCGCCCCGCCCGTCGAGGAGCAGTGGCGGCAGGTGCCCGGCGCTGGCCAGCGTGTAGCTGGAGTCCGCCGGGTCGTAGACCGCGCACAGACACGTGGCGACCTGCTCGTCCTCCAGGTCACGGGTGGCCAGGTCGAGCCGCGCCAGGACCCGTTCGGGGGCCATGTCCAGGGTCATCAGCGTGCGGGCGACCGCCCGCAGCCGCCCCATCGTGGCGGCGGCGGGCAGCCCGTGCCCCATCACGTCCCCCACCACCAGGGCGGTCCGCCCGCCGGGCAGCGCCATCACGTCGTACCAGTCCCCGCCGACCCCGTGGCCGGCCGTCGAGGGCGCGTACTCCGAGTGCAGCCGCAGTCCCGGCGTCACCGGGGTCGCGCGCGGCAGCAGACTGCGCTGCAACGAGACCACGTGCTCGCGCTCGCGCCCGTACAGCCGGGCGTTGTCGATGAAGACGGCGGCCTTCGAGGCGAGCTGTTCCGCGAGCGCCAGGTCCATGGAGGAGAACGGCGGCGTCCCGGGGCCGCGCACGAAGTCGGCGCTCCCGAGCAGCAGCCCGCGGGCGATCAGCGGCACGGCCAGATAGCTGTGCACCCGGGCGGCCCGCATCTGCGCCGCCGCGCTCGCCGTCGGCGCGACCCGGGCGAAGTCGTCGCCCCGCATCCGGCTCAGCAGGACCGGCTTGCCCTGCCGGAGGCAGTACCGGTGCAGCAGCGTCTCGTGCCGCTCCTCGGACTGGACGTAGGTCTCGCCCACCGGGGTCGGCTCCAGGGAGGAGAGCTCCTCGATGGCGCACAGCGCCGTGGCCCGCAGCGGGGGGAAGCCCGCCCCGGTCCACCGGGCCCCCTCCTCGCCGCGCAGGACGCTCTCCAGGATGTCCACGGCGGCCCCGTCGGCGAACCGGGGCACGGTGAACTCGGCCAGCTCCTGTGCGGTGCGCTCCAGATCCAGGGTCGTCCCGATCCTGGAGGTGGCCGAATTCAGCCAGGCCAGTTGGCTGCGGGTGGTGAACCGGTCGGGCGGCAGCAGGCCCCTGCTCCTGCGGAACCTCGCGCCCGCGCCGGCCGAGTGGTGGGCCGACGGATTGCTCCCGGCCGAGGCGCGGCCGGTCAGGCGCCGCCTGTCGCTCCCGCCGTTCACTCTTTCGGCCTCCGTACAGGATGTGACGCCATCTGTTGCACAGTCTGCACCGGAAGAGGCCGCAGTGCATCAGGCATGCGGAAGCAACCCGCGCAAGTACGTCCACGGCCACGAGGAGTCACCCGGGGACGACCGTCCGCGACGCGAAGCCGGAGCACGCGGCCCGTCCGGCGGATCACGGCCGGAGCCGCGCCCCTGACCCGCCGGACAGCCTCTAGATCCCCACGACCTTGGCGGCCGCCGACACCTCGTACACCAGGGTGACCGTCCGGCGGCCGCCCGGGGGCAGGGAGACGTCCCAGCGGACGATGCCCTCCGCGTCGACCGGGTCCGGCGCGGGGGAGCAGGACTCCTTGCGCAGGCGCACCTCCACCGCCGAGACCTCGGAGACGGGGATCCGCTCCCGCAGGGCCACCACCCGCTCGCCGTCCTCGCCGGGGGCGGAGAACCGGGACAGGTGCAGCCGGACCGTGTGGGTGGTCACGCTCCGCTGGGCGAGCCCGGTGGTGTCGTGCGCCTCCTCGGCGTACCGGACGACCCGGATGTCGTCGCGGCTGCCGTAGGCGAGCTCCACGGGGGCGTCGGGAGCGGTGAAGTCCAGCGTGCCGCGCCCGACGAAGCCGCCGCCGCGCACCAGGTCCACCGGTCCCGCGAGCAGCGCGTGCCCGGACCGGTTGTCGAACCGCACCACCTGCGTGACCAGCGGGGACAGTTCGGGGGAGCAGGCGTACTCGTCGCCCGCGTCCGTCGTGAAGACGGAGAGCGGCACCCGGTGCGCGCGGCCGTCCCCCGGAACGGAGACCGGCGCGGGGGCGTTCAGGACGCGCGCCTCGCCGCCGTCGTCGACCCCCGGCAGGCCGAGCACCGGCGCCGGTCCGAGGTCCCCGATCAGCTCCTCGCGCACCTCGACGTCGACCGTGCGGCGCTCGGCGGCCGAGCGGTCCCTGAGGACCAGCCGGTCCTCGACCAGGCCCGGCGGCTCGGTGGCCAGGGCCGAGCGGGCCGTGGACAGCGTCAGCCGGACGTCCGACCAGTCCTCGCCGGTGCGCTGCCAGACCACGGCCTCGGTCTCCAGGGTCAGGGAACCGCCGTCGAGCACGGCCCGGTAGGCGGGCCGCCACAGCGCGCACGGGGTGAGGTGGCCGAGCCGCAGCCGGGCGGGACCGGCCCGCTCGGCCTCCACGGTCAGCTCCACGTGGGCGACGAGCTCGGGCGGCTCCTGCCCGGCCTCGGCCAGGGCCCGCAGGGTCGCGTCGTACTCGGCTTCGAGGTCGGTCAGCCGGGCCTCGACGGTACGGAGCCGTTCGGCGTACGCGTCGCGCTCGGCGTCCACGCGGTCCAGCTCCCGGGCCCAGCGCTCCTCCTCGCTCTCCCCGGAGCCGACGCCCTCGCGGATCTCCCGCAGCAGGTCGGCGGCGAGCCGGCCCAGCAGGTCGAGCCGGGTGCGCAGCCGGTCGCGCTCCTGCTCCGCGGTGCGCCGTTCCCCTTCGAGGGCGTGCGTGCGCAGGCGGAGGGCGGAGTCGTCCCCGGGGGAGGGGACCGGGCCGCGCGGCGTCCAGGTGCGGACGATCCGCGCGCCGAGCACGGTCGCGGGGCGGTCGGAGGCCAGCTCGGCGTGGAGGGTGCGGTCGACGGCCAGCGCGCTCACGGGGCCGAGGTGCAGCCGCTGGACGCCGGCCGTCAGGTCGAGGTCGGCGGTCCGCTCGACGTGGGCGCGGTCCTCCAGACAGGTGACGGCGGTGACGGGAAGGGCGATCGGTCGGGGTTCCGTGGTCATGGTGGGGGTCAGCTCCTGCGGTTGCCGTCGACCAGGGCCTTGCCGGCCGGGATGCGGATCTCGTAGCCGCCCTCGAGGACGGCGGTGCCTCCGGCGGGCAGCTCGACCCGCCGGACGCGGGTGCCCGGCGCGTGCTCCTCGGGGCCGTCCTCGGGCACCGCCCAGCCGTCCCGCTCCTCGATCCGCACGTCGGCCTCGGAGGTGACCGGAACCCGCTCGCGGACCTCCACGACGGCGGGCGCCGCGAGGCGGTTCGCCAGCTCCACCCGGATCTGGTGGTCGAGGACGGTGACGTTGTTGCGCAGGCCCGCGGTCGACTCCCGCAGGTGCGTGCGGCGGGTCACACGGATCGCCTCGGCCGGGCCCAGCCCCAGCCTCCTGACGCCGCCGGGGGCGAGCGTGGGGAGCGCGGCCGTCAGCAGGAACTCGTCGTCGACGGTGACCTCCACCGGGCCGGCGAGGAGGGCCTGTCCGGTGGCGTTGGAGACCGCGAGCGTCGTGTACACGGTCTCCTCCACGGACGGCACGCAGAGGTACTCGGTGCGCAGGCCGACCGGGATCTCGCCGACGGTGACGGTGTGCCAGGTGCCGTCCGAGGGGACGTCGGCGCGGGCGGCGGCGTCGAAGCGGTGGTCGAACGACCCCGCCGACTCGCGGGGGCGCACGGCGTACCGGGGCAGCGGCAGCGCGGCCACCCCCTCGGCGCGGCGGCGGTACTCGCCCGCCACGGCGTCGAAGGAGGAGTCGGGGAACAGGCGCCCCCGGCGCGGCCCCCGGTCCTCGGGGCCGGCCAGGACGAGGGAGGCGTAGTCCAGTTCGTCACCGCCCGGCCGCGGCGGACCGGACGGCGGGGGAGGGGCCGACGCGGCCGGGGCGGCCGAGCCGGGAGCAGCGGGCGCCATGGCCCGCCGGGCGGACCGCGGCGCTGCCTTCGGCGCACCGCCGAAGGCCTGCGGTGCCGGTGCCCCGCCGTAGCCCTGCGACGCGGATCCCGGCGCCCCGCCCGGGCCCTCGGGAGCGAAGCCGTACACGGCGCCGGGCGGCGGGGGAGCCCCGGTGAGGGGCGGCGGCCCGGCGAAGGCGGGGGCCGCCGGAGCCGGGGGCGGCGACGGGACCGGAGCGGCCGCGACCGGCACGGCCGCGGAGCCCGCCGTGGCGCCGCCGGAGCCGGAGGCCGGGACGGGCCGGGGCCCGGCCGCCTCGTACCCGGCGAAGAGGTCCGAGAGCCCCGCCGGGGGCTCGCGCCAGCCGGACGGCGCGGGGGCCGCCTGCCGCCGCCCGATCCGTACGGAACGCAGTCGGGGCAGATCGGTGCGGCGCCGCAGGTCGGCGGTGGCCAGGGCGAGGCGCACCCCGGTCCAGTCCTCGCCGGTCCGCTGGGCGACCGAGGCGCGCAGCACCAGTCGCCCCCCGTCGTCGCCCCGGCGGTGGGAGAGGCGGTAGGCCGGCACCCAGACGGCGCCCGGCACGCCGTACTCCAGCTCCAGCTCCGCTTCCGCCGGATCCCGAGCCTCCCCGTCGGCCGCGCCGACGAGGGTCAGGACGGCGCAGACGGTGGTCTCGACGTGCCGGGAAGGGGCGTCGGTGGAGGCCCGCTCCAGTCGGTCGGCGGCGACGGAGAGTTCGTGCTCGACGCGGAGCAGCTCCTCCTCGCACTCGACCAGGCGCGCGTGCAGCCGGGCCAGCCGCTCGTCGACGAAGTCGGCGAGCGCCAGCCAGGCGTCGACGGCGGTGCGGCGGTGCGGGTCCTCGCGCTTGCGGGCCGGGGGGACCGGATGCAGCCCCTCGACCTCCGCGATCAGGGTCCGCTGCCGGTCCCGGCGCCCCTCGGCCGCCGCGTACGCGTCGCGCAGCCGTTCGACCTCGCGCCGCAGCGCGTCGGGAGCCCCGTCGTCGAGCGGCGCGGACGCGACCTCCACCCGGGCCTCGGTGACCCGGACGCCGGAGGCGCCCAGGACGCGGGCCCGCAGCGAGCCCGGATCCAGGGTGCGGGGCAGTCCCGCGACCCGCACCCGGCCGTCCCGGGGCACCGTGCCCCGGGCCAGGCGGCGGCAGACCGCGCCCTGCGCGTACACCACGACCGAATCGAGGGTCGACCCCCACCTCCGGCCCGTCTCCTCCGACATGCGCCTCGCCCCCTGCCCCGTCCGTCGTACCGGTCGAAGCCTACGCGGACGGGCTGCGTTCCGGTGCCGGGAGGCGTCTTCGGATCCCTGCCGGAAGGCGTCCCTCAGGCGGTGGACGCCGCCGCCAGGACCTCCCGCACCTCCTCCGCGAGCGCGTAGGGGTCGCCGGCCGGCGCGGTCGGGTAGCGGCGGTGCTCACGGGCCCAGGCGTCGTCCCGCGCGAACCAGTCGACGGCGGCCGGCGCGGTGCCGGTGGCCAGGGCGGTGTCGAGGCCCGCGAAGTACGCGGCCCAGCGCGGCGCGTAGAGGTCCCGGACGAGCCCGTCCCACTCGCGGTTGGCGTAGTCGTGCAGCCCCGCCTCGCTCTGCCCCCGGCCGCCCCAGGTGGTCAGGATCGAGCGGGCGTCGTACTCCAGGCGGTCGCGTTCGGCCGGGTCGGCGCCCCAGGCGCGCGCGTCCTCCAGCCACGGTCCGAGCAGGAACCGCCGGTCGGAGCCGACGAGCCGCCCGAGCAGCTCCGTGGCGGCGTTCCACTCGCGCACCAGCGTCCGGAACCGCTCCAGGTCCTTCGCCTCGTACGCGCCCCTGATCCGGGGCAGCAGCACCCGGCCGCGGTTGGTGAGCGCCTGGCGTGCCACGTCCACGAGGTCGTGGCGGTACGCGTCGGTGGTCCGCAGCGCGGGCGCGACCCGCAGCAGCTCGGCCAGCGCCCGTTCCACCGTGGCGGCGTCGTACCGGGAGAAGGCCGGGCTCCAGCGCGCGGTCCTGGTCGCCGTGAGGCTCGGCCGCGCGGTGAAGAGGCCGTCCTGCGGCTCGCTCCACGTCCCCGACGCCATGCCGTACGGTCCCAGGCGCAGTTCCTCCCAGGCGGCGGCCGCGTGCGGGTCGGCCCCGCCGTAGCGGCGGGCGGCGTAGCCGGCGAACCAGGCCCGCTGGTCGACGGGGCCCGGCTCCCAGGCGAGTTCGGTGAACAGGTCGAACCCGGCGGGGTCCCCGCCGGTGGCCTCCGGCAGGTAGGCGATGCCGCGCAGCGCGGAGTCCGGCCTGGTCAGCCACGCGTGGAAGCGCTCGCCCCACACGCCGGTGTTGGCGCCGATGCTGGTGTGGCCGCCGAAGTCGGAGATCGAACCGAAGGCGTAGGGCGTGCCGCCCCACTCGGTCTCGCGGTCGAGGCCGTCGTAGCGGTCGGAGAGGCCGTCGACGATCAGGACCCGGTCGCGGTCCACCCCGCTCAGGAGTGTGGCGGTCGGGTTCTCCTGCCAGCCGAGCATGACCCAGGTGGCGCCGGGGCGCGCGGTGTCCAGGGCCCGCTGGACGGCCCCGGCGGCCGCGGCGACGTCGACCGTGCCCGGGGTGCCGCCCTCGTGCAGCAGGTCCATCTTGAACAGGTCGCTGTCGCCGAACCGCTCCCGCTGGGCCCGGTAGTAGGCGGCGGCGAGGCGGTCGAAGACCGGCCCCGTCGGATCCAGCCAGTCGGGCCGGTCGAACCCGACCCACTTGCCCTGCGGGACGGTGGCCGCCCCGGGGTTCCGCGCGGCGAACCCCGGCGGCACGGTGCCGAAGTAGCCCGGCAGGACGGGGGTCATCCCGAGCGAGCGCAGGTGCCGCGCGATCCGGCCGCCGAGCGCGGCGCGGGCCTCGATCAACTGTTCGGAGACCGGGCCGCCGAAGCCCGACATGTTCTGCAGCAGCCACCAGGCCTGGTGGGCGGGGGCGGGGATCCAGCTCCGCAGCTCGGCGGCGTCGTAGCCGAACTCCTGGAGCGCCCGGTAGTACGGGTACTCGGCCCCCGTCGGCACGAAGACCTCGTTCACGCCGTGCAGCGCCATCAGGTCGATGTCGCGGCGGTGCGCCTCGAAGTCCCGGTAGGCGCCCGAGTAGCCCTCGTCGGTGTCGTTCAGGGCGTAGCGGTGGGGGACGTTCGCCGACCGGGTGAGGGTCCCGGGGACCGCGGGCAGGACGGCGGGCAGTCGGCCGAGGCTGTCGCCCGGCCAGCCGATGTCGACCCCGGCGACCCGCTCCAGGTACCAGCCCGCTCCGGCGAGCAGCGTGGCCGGCGAGGTGCCCCGGACCTGGATCCGGCCCGCCCCGCCGGAGACCGCGAACCAGTCGCCGGACTCCGTCCTCTCGACGGGGACCAGGGAGAACTGCTGGGCCCGCGAGGACAGCAGGCGCTCCAGGCTCGCCCGCGCGGGCGCGGTGTCGAAGGCGGGCGCGGCGGCGGAGGCGGAGGCGGCCCCGCCCCGGGGGGAGAGCGCGCCGGGCGCGACCGCCGTCGCGACGACGAGCACCACGAGGACGAGGACGTGACGGCAGCGGAGCATCGGGCGACGGCCCATCTGGTTCCCTCGGTTCCCTGCTCGGAGGAGTCCGGCGGATCGCCGGCCTCGAAGGAGCCCGGCGGATCGTCCGCCCACTCTCCTACACCCCCCCTCCCGGAGGGCGCAGACGGGACGGGGACCCGGGGCGTCTCATCCTTGCGGGTGTACGCGGCCGGGTGCCGACGGTGGTGCCGCGACGACCGGTTCCTCCCTCCGGGGCGGAGGCCCCGGCCTCCTTCCGGGACGGCGACGGCGGACAACTCCCTTCCTCGCGCGGACGGTTGACGAATGGTCTGGACCAACCTACGGTCTGCTGGAGCGCGCGCCATGCCCAGGACCCATCCCCCCACGTCCCCAGGAGCACGCATGCCAGCCCCCCGGATCACCCGCGTCCTCGGAGCGGGCCTCACCGCCCTGCTCACGGCCGCCGCCCTCGCCGCGCCCGCCGCCGCCGACGGCGCGAAGCCCGTGCGGACCGCCGTGTCCGCCCCCGCCCCGGCCTCCGTCCCCGCCTCCGGAACCGGAGAGTCCGCCGACACCTGCGCCCTCAAGCCGAAGCCCGCCGGAAAGGTCCTCCAGGGGTACTGGGAGAACTGGGACGGCGCGGCCAACGGCGTCCACCCGCCCTTCGGCTGGGCCCCCATCGACGACCCGCGCTTCGCCGCCCACGGCTACAACGTCATCAACGCCGCCTTCCCCGTGATCCGTTCGGACGGGACGGTGCTGTGGGAGGACGGCATGGACAGCACCGTCCGCGTCGCCACCCCCGCCGAGATGTGTCGCGCCAAGGCGGCCGGGGCCACGATCCTGATGTCGATCGGCGGCGCCACGGCGGGCATCGACCTGAACTCCACCGCCGTCGCCGACCGGTTCGTCGACACCATCGTCCCCCTCCTGAAGAAGTACAACTTCGACGGCATCGACATCGACATCGAGACCGGCCTGGTCGGCAGCGGCTCCATCGGCACCCTCTCCACCTCCCAGGCCAACCTGATCCGCATCATCGACGGCGTCCTCGCCCGCATGCCCGCCGGCTTCGGCCTGACGATGGCGCCGGAGACCGCGTACGTCACCGGCGGCAGCGTGGTCTACGGCTCGATCTGGGGCGCCTACCTGCCGGTCATCAAGAAGTACGCCGACAACGGGCGCCTGTGGTGGCTCAACATGCAGTACTACAACGGCAGCATGTACGGCTGCTCGGGCGACTCCTACTCGGCCGGCACCGTCGCCGGGTTCGTCGCGCAGACCGACTGCCTGAACAAGGGCCTGGTGATCCAGGGCACCACGATCAAGGTCCCGTACGACAAGCAGGTCCCCGGCCTGCCCGCCCAGCCCGGCGCGGGCGGCGGCCACATGGCCCCGTCGGCCGTGGCCCAGGCGTGGAACCGCTACAACGGCGCCCTCAAGGGCCTGATGACCTGGTCGGCGAACTGGGACGGCTCGAAGGGCTGGACCTTCGGCGACAACGTCAAGGCGCTCCAGGGCCGCTAGGTCCCGCTTCGTCGGAGCCTCGTCCCGGGCCCTCCTCCCGCACCGGCCCCGGCGGCCGGCTCAGGGGAAGAGGACCCGGGCGAGGGCGAGACCGACGAAGACGGCACCGAGCCCGGCCACCACGGAGGCGACGACGTTCGCCACGGCGAAGAACCGCGCGCCGGACTCGGCGAGCCGCAGCGTCTCGTAGGAGAACGTCGAGTACGTCGTCAGCGCGCCGCACAGCCCGGTTCCGAGCAGCAGCCGCACGGCGTCCCCGGCCGCACCGGACAGCGCGGCGCCCGTGAGCAGACCCAGGATCAGGGAGCCCACGACGTTCACGGTGAAGGTGCCCCACGGGAAGACGGTGTCGTGGCGGGCCCGGACGGCGCGGTCGGTCAGATAGCGCAGGGGAGCGCCGACGGCGCCGCCGGCGGCCACCAGGAGGAAGTCGTTCACCGCCGGTCCTCCCGGTCGCCGTCGACGAGGACGGCCGGGCGGACCGCCGGGTGCGTACGGAAGGTCATGACGCGCTCCGGTGCGACAGGAGGCGGCGCGTGCCGGACGCGCCGAGGGCCACCGCCGCCAGCGCGGCGACGACGGTCGCCGCGAGGTAGGCGAGCGCGGTGGCGGCGCGGCCCGCGTCGACGAGGCGTTCGATGTCCGCGCAGTACGTCGAGAAGGTGGTGAACCCGCCCAGGAAACCGGTCCCGAAGAACGGGCGCAGGAGGGGATGGGCCGTGAAGACCTCGGTGACGGCGACGAGGAAGACCCCGATCACCAGACAGCCGACGGCGTTCACCGTCAGCGTCGTCCAGGGGAAGGCCCCCGCGGGCGTGGGCCACAGCAGCGACGCCCCGAAGCGGGCCAGCGCCCCGAGCGAGCCGCCCACCGCGACGACGGCGACCGCCGCGGGGGTGCCGTGCGGCGAACGCCAGGGCTTCCGGCGCCGGCGGACGTCCGCGGGACCGACGTCGGGGTCGATCGGCTCGGCCGGTCGCGGGGGTTCTTCGGAACGCATGCCTCTCCCTACGCGTGGTCTCCCGCTCGCGCGGATGCGGGCGGTGACGGGTCACGAGTAGGGACCGTCGGCGACAGCGCGTGCCGCGGTTCGGGTACGGCGGGCCCCACCGCCGCGCGACGGCCCGGGGACGGTCGCGGCTCCAGGATAACGGGCGGTACCGGGGCGCCGCCCGGACCGGGGCGCGCGGGAGCGCCGGCGCGCGGCCGCCGGGAGCGGCCGCGCACCGGCTCCCGTCAGGCGGTGTGCAGGGTGAGGCCGTAGCGGCCGAGGATCTCGTTGACGGGCTGGAACCACGTCTCGCCGCCGGAGGAGCAGTTGCCCCAGCCGCCGGAGGTGACGCCCTGGGCCTGGTCGCCGCTGATGAACGCGCCGCCGGAGTCGCCGCCCTCCGCGCAGACGCTGGTCTTCGTCATCTGCTGGACGGCGCCCTGGCTGTAGTTGACCGTCTCGTTCTTGGCGAGGACGGTCCCGCAGTGCCACTTCGTGGTGGAGCCCGAGCGGCAGATCGACGCGCCGACGGGCGCCTCGGCGGAGCCGCGCACCAGCCGGTCGGACGTGACGCCCCAGCCGAGGACGACCGGCACGGTCCACCAGCCGCTGTGGATGCTCACGTACGCGTAGTCGTTGCCGGGGAACGAGGAGCCCTGGAAGGTGCCCATGGCGGAGCCGTCCCAGCCGCGCACCGCCGCCCCGGCCTGACCGCAGTGACCGGCGGTCACGAACCCGCCGTGCACCGAGAAGCCGATCGAACAGCGCACGTTGCCGGTGTAGTACGGGTCGCCGCCGACGGTCCCCGCCGCGTACGTACGGGGCGCGGTGGCCGCCTCGGCGACGGTGACGGGCCCCTCGGCCCGCGCCTCCTCGACGAAGGCGCGCACGGCGGGGGCGTCCCGCTCGGCCCGTACGACCGTGACGACGACGCTGTTCGCCTTCGGGTCGACGTGCCAGCCGGCCACGCCCTTCGGCGCGGCGAGCGCGTCGAGGCGGGCCTTGGCCCGGTCGAGGGCGGCGGCGCTGTGGCGGACCACCCGGGTGTCGGCGCCGAGCGCCCGCACCCCGGCCTCCCCGGCGCGGTCGGTGAGGGCGACGACGAGCCGTCCCGACGAGGGGTCGAACCACGAGCCTCCGTACGCGCCCCCGGCCGTCTTCCGGGCGGTCCTCTCGACCGCGGTCGCGGCCTTCTCGGCGCGCAGCCGCTCCTCGGCCTGCGCCGGAGTCAGGCCGAGGTCCTGCCGCAGGGCGTCGAGCAGCCCGGCCGAGGCGGAGGGCGCGGCGGGCGGTTCGGGGAGCGGGGCGGCGTTCGCGGCTCCGGCGTGGGCGGCGCCGAGGCCGAGCGTCAGCAACAGGGCCGCGACGGCGGCGCCCAGGGGGGTGGTGCGTTTCACGAAGCCTCCTGGTGTGGGGGATCGAACGCTTGAGAGCGCTCTCAGAGAGCGCCGGCCGTTACGCTAGCGGCATCGGCTTGGCAGGTCCATACCAAAAACGCGCCGAGGGGGAATCGGTCCGTGGCGTCCGCAGGGCCCGCCCCCGGACGGCCGAACGGGCCGCCGGTCGTCCGGCGGCCCGTT
This sequence comes from Streptomyces sp. NPDC007872, assembly GCF_042868165.1. NCBI lineage: Bacteria > Bacillati > Actinomycetota > Actinomycetes > Kitasatosporales > Streptomycetaceae > Streptomyces > Streptomyces sp. NPDC007872. The sequence continues at coordinate 494,726 of NZ_JBIAEA010000003.1, read as the reverse complement.
CCCTCGGAGCCGTGCCCCTTGGAGCCGTGTCTCTCGGAGCCGTATCCCTCAGAGGCGTGTCCCTCGGAGCCGTACGGCCGGAACCCGGTGGTCAGGGGCCGGTCGAGGCGTGTGTCGGACGTGCGTCAGGCGCGCGGAGGAAGGCGCTTCGCGAGGAACTCCTCGAACGTCACCGTGCCGACGGCCCGCTCCGGCGTCAGGTGCCCGCCCGCACGGAACCCCTGGTAGGCCTTTCCGGCCAGGGGGACGTCCAGGAGGCGGCGGTGCTGGCCGATCGCGCGCAGATACGTCCGGGCCAGCTCCCTGAACGGGAGCACCTCGGGACCGCCCATGTCCGGGACCCGGCCCGCGGGCTCCCCGGCGGCGAGTTCGGCGAGGCGGGCGGCGACCTCCGCCACCTCGATCGGCTGGTCCGCGACGCCGGCGGGCAGCGGCATGACCGGCAGCCGGGCCGCGTTGCGCAGCACCTCCACCACCAGGTCGTGGAACTGCGTGGCCCGCAGCACGGTCCATCCGAGCCCGGAGCCCTCGATCATCTCCTCGACGGCGAGCTTGGTCCGGTAGTAGCCGAGCGGCACGCGGTCGACGCCGACGATCGAGACGTACACCAGGTGCCGCACGCCGGCCCGGTGCGCCGCCCCGATCAGATGGCCCGCCGCCCGGTCGTCGCCCCCGCGCGGCGTGCTCGCGCAGTGCACCACCGTGTCCACGCCCTCGACGGCCGCGTCCAGGCCCGTGCCCTCGCGCAGGTCCACCGCGTACGGCCGGGAGTGGCGGCTCAGCACCCGCACCTCGGCGCCGTCCGCGCGCAGGCGCTCGACGACGAGCCGGCCGAGCGTTCCCGTACCCCCGGTCACCAGGATCGTGGTCATCGTGCTTCTTCCCTCCGCGGCATGATGCGCGCTCCATGGCGGAGCGCACGTCGAAGGAGGCTACGGCGAGAAGCGCCTCCCGGCGCCCCGACGTACCGGCGGTGTCCCGGCGGAGAGCGGCCCGGCGGCCCCGTCCCACGGGACCGCCGGACCGTTCGGGTCCGTGAGGCCGTCCGGTCAGTCGGCGGAGACGGCTCCGACCAGGTCGCCGACCTTGCGGTCCGGCAGGGCGCGGGCCACGTCGGCCTGGGCGATGACGCCGACGAGGACGTGGCTGTCGATGACGGGCACGCGCCGGACCCGGTGCTCGCTCATGACGTCGAGCACCTCGTCGGCCTCGGCGTCCGCCCGGACGTAGACGATCTCGTCCTGGGCGAGGTCGCCCACCCGGCACTCCGCCGGGTCGATGCCCTTGGCCACCACCTTCAGGACGATGTCGCGGTCCGTCAGCATGCCCTTGAGCTTCTCGTCGGCGCCGCAGATCGGCAGGGCGCCCACTCCGAGCTCGGCCATCTTCCGCGCGGCGTCGCGCACGGTCTCGCTCGCCTTCACGCAGGTCGCGTCCGGCGTCATCATCTCGCGTGCCGTGGTCATGGGGATCACCCGCATCCGTTCCGTGGGGGCGTGCAACGAGTCGGCAGGAGTACTGATACGAACGCGCCTGCCCTGCGGCTCCGAGGGAAAACACGCGGACGGCCGGCGGCCGATTCCTCCGCTCCCCGCCTCTGACCTCGCCGTATCGTTGGCCCGTCTCTTGTGGAGAGTGACCGGGTGGGAGATGATTCCCGGCCGTGACGATCTTCCTCGCCGTCGTGCTCGGCGTGTTCCTCTGCGTGCTCTACCGCCTCTTCATCGCCCCCGGACGGGCCGACCGCTGGGTCGGCGAGCACTTCAGGGCCTCCGACTACGGGCTCGTGCCCCGCGCACGGCTCGACCCGAGCCGCCCCGGCCCGCCCTCGCCGCCGTACCGGCGACAGGAGAGGCAGGCCGTGGCCGACGCGGCCTGGCAGGGGAACTGGCGGGCCGCCGAGGCCTACGTCACGGCGGCGGGCGACGACTGGGACGAGCGCTGGTCCCGGACCGAACTCCTCCAGGAGGTCGCCCGCGAGGACGACGCCTGGCTGGACGCGTGGCGCGCGGCCGAGCCGGGCAACTGCGACGCGGCGACCCTCCACGCCCGGATCATGGTCCACCGGGCCTGGGAGATCCGGGGCGGCGGATTCGCCCACGAGGTCCCGACGGACCGGATGAACCAGTTCCGCGCCCTGCTCCCGGCCGCGATCGAGGAGGCGCGACGGGCCGCCCTGCTCGACCCCGCGAACCCGGGCCCCTGGGTCGTCATGGTCGCCGCCGCCCGGGGCGCACAGTACGGCCGCGCCGAGTTCCGGCCGCTCTGGGACGGCCTCGCCGCCCGGGCGCCCCACCACTACGAGGGGCACTGGCAGGCCCTCCAGTACTGGTGCGCCAAGTGGTTCGGCAGCGACCGGCTGATGATGCGCTTCGCCCGGGAGGCGGTCCGCGAGGCTCCGCAGGGCAGCCCGCTCGCCGGTGTGTACCTGCACGCCCTGAACGAACTGACCGACCGCCCCGCCGCCTCCCCGCTCCCCGCCACTCACGCGGCGAAGAACCGCCTGAAGCGGATCGCGGCCTCCTTCGACGAGGTCGACCCCGACGACGAACGCCTGCCCGTCCTGCGCCACCTCCTCGCGCACCACATGCTCAAGTCGAGGATGTACGGGCCCGCCCTGAAGCAGTTCCGCCTCATCGGCCCGTGGTGCGGCGCCGAACCCTGGCGCGAGGACGGGGACCCGGTGGCGGCCTTCGAGACCGCCCGGGGCACGGCGGTGAGACTGTCCCGCGCCCCCGCCACCCCGACGGTCGATTCCCACGGGATAGGTCGCTAGCGCCTGTCCGGCGGAACCACACCGGGGGCCGGAGTGCCGGTCCGGGTCACGGAAAGGGATGCGGCGCCCGCAGGAGCTCCGCCTCCGTGAGCGCGCGGGAGCGGTGCCCGCCCCGGTGGAGGGCCGTGCGCAGCCGTGGCATCAGCAGGGCCCGCTGCCGGTTCCAGCCGAAGTCGATCGGCAGCAGCCCCGGCACCACCGTGGCGACCGTCCGCAGCCCCGCCCGTTCCTGCTCGGGCGTGGTCTGGTCGACCACCACGACGTCGTGGCCCGCCCGGACCAGTTCGTCCACGACCGCGCCCGCGTCGTCCCGCAGGTCCCCGGTGCGGGGCCGGCCGCCGCCCTCCCACTCCCCGTACACCTCGCCGAACGGACGCGCCTCCGAAGGCTCCAGGTACGCGCGCGCGTACGCGGCCATCCGGGGCAGCCCGTAGAGCTGCGGATGGTCCTTGAGGTGGCGTACGAGGGAGAAGTCGTCGGCCATCGCCTCCAGTTCGGCCCGGCGCTCGGCCGTCTGGCGGGCCAGGTGCGGAATGTAGCTCAGCACCTCCGACAGGGCGCCCTCGACGGCCGACCCGGGGTCCAGCGAGGCGGCCGCCGCGAACGACAGCGTGCCCGGGCCGCCGTCCCGGCGGACCCCGACCACCGTGACGGCGGGGACCGCGAGGTCGATCCGGTTGTCGAAGGCGTGCACGTCGTAGCCCTGGAGCGCGGCCCGCTCCACCATGGCGGCGACCGTGGGCCCGCCGACCGTCGCCAGGTCGATCCGGGGCAGCCGGGCCGCCCCGTACCAGCCGTTCAGGAAGGAGTCCCGCTCGACGAGTTCGAGCAGACCGCCCAGGACCGCCTCCTCCAGACAGCCGCCGATGGCACAGCCGTTGGAGCACTCGAAGACGAAGTCGTCGTCGGCCGCCGGGATGCTGTAGTAGACCAGCCGCGACGGCACCAGGACCGGACGCCCGTCCCGCAGCGACCAGCCCCGCTCCCAGGGAATGGGCCGGGCCGGGTCGAAGGGCCTGACCATGGGGTCGTCCCGGTACGTCTCCGGGGCGTACAGACCGCACGCCGCCGGGTCGACCGCCTCGTCCCCCAGCGCCTCGTACGGGGCGACGACCGGCGCCCGTCCGGTGCGCCGGCGGGTGCCCGCGTACCGTTCGAGGCCCTCCAGGAACGCCAGCCGGCGGCTGGTGGCGAAGGAGTTCTCCTGCCCGCTCCAGGTCACGTCGTGCAGTCCCGCGTACCCCCGGACGAACACGCTCCCGGCCACCGGGGCGGTCGTGGACGAGGTGACGTCCGTCCAGGTCCCGGCCCCGAGCGCGCCGCAGACCGGATTGGCCAGGGCGTCGACGGGGAGCGGGTACGAGAAGGCCGACCGCAGCCGGTAGCCGTCCGGGTCCGGTTTGGGGCGCGGGACGAGGGCGAGCGGCGGGGCGCCGCCGTTCTCCGCCGGATCCCGCCCTCCCGGCCCGCAGTCCGGGCAGAGCGGGTCCGCGAGGAGCGGGTGCGTCCTGACGAGCAGCGTCGCCAGGTCCACCCGGGTCACCTGCGGCAGCGCGCGGTCCGCCGGGTGCGCGGCGGGCGGCACCGGGCGCGGCCCGCGCAGCAGCGCCTCGCACAGCGCGGCCACCGCGTCGTGGACGTGCCCGGTGAGCGGCGGCCAGGCGGCGGCCGGACGGGGCCCGTCCGGACCGCCGGTCTCCAGGGCGTCCCGCTCGCTCCGGCTGCGCAGCCGCTGCCACCGCAGGGCCAGGCAGTGGCCGCAGGCGGGCGCGCTCCCGTCGCCTCCCCAGGGCCCGAGCAGGACCGCCGACGCGCTCAGGTGGACCAGGGCCGACGGCCGGTCGGCGGCCCACGGGTCCGGGGCCCGGCCGCCCCCGGCGCCGACGGCCCCGACCGGCACGACCCGGGGCGCGCCGGCGCCGAACCGGCCGTCCAGGACGGCCTGGAGGGCGTCGCGGGCCTCCGCCAGCGGATGCGGGAGCACGGCGGTGGTCATGAGCTCTTCGTCCAGCGGAAGAAGCGCGCCGCGACCGCCCCGAAGAGCACGCCGAACACCACGAGCCCCGCACACCCCACCCCGATGTCGGAGAGGCCGCCGCGGCCCGTCAGGGCGGCCGACACTGCGTCGTTGAGGTAGCGCAGCGGCAGGACCCGGGAGACGTGCCGCAACCACTCCGGCATGGAGTCCAGCGGGAAGAAGGAACCGGAGAGGAACGCCATCGGCAGGATCAGGAAGTTGGCGATGCCGGCGACCGACTCCGGCGTGTCGGCGATGCTGCCGATGATCACCCCGAGCAGCAGGAAGGTCGTGATGCCCAGGACCAGGACCGGGACGAGCAGCGGCCACCGCGAGGCGGGCACCAGCCCGAACCCCGGGAGCATCGCCACCCCCACGAACAGCACCGACTGCACGAGCCCCACGCCGAGCGCGAGGACGTACCGGGAGCCGATGACGGAGGACAGCGGCGCGGGCGACATCCGGATCATCCGCAGGATGTCGTCCGCGCGCCACTGCATCAGCGTGAACGCGATGCCGAACACGGCGGCGTTCGCGACGCCCCAGGACAGCACCCCGGAAGCGGTGTACGACAGGTACGAGAAGCCGCTCTCCTCGACGGCCTTCCCCCGGAAGACGAGCCCGAAGACGACGAGGAAGAGGAGCGGGAAGGCGAACGTGAAGAAGACCGTCGTCTTGTCCCTGACCTGCGCGCGGTAGCCCGCCGCGGTCAGCGCGGAGTAGGCGCTCATGCCTGCTGCTCCTGGGTGTTCGGGGCGAGGGGGTCCCGCCGGGCGGTGAGTTCGAGGTAGACGTCCTCGAGGCTGGGCGTACGGGTCTGCACGCCGTCGAGACCCGTCACGGCGTCGAGGGCGGAGAGCACCTTGCCGGTGGAACGCGTCTCCAGGACGAGGTGCCCGCCCTGCACGGCGACCCCGTCCACGCCGGGCAGGGCCCGGGCCCGCTCCTCGTCGATCCTGCCGAGCGGGACGAGCAGTCGGCTGCTCGCGCCGAAGGTGCCGATCAGGTGCTGCGGCGCGTCGGTGACGACGAGCCGGCCGGCCACCAGGATGCCGACGCGGTCGCAGAGCGCCTCCGCCTCGTCCAGGTGGTGCGTGGTGTACACGATGGTCCGGCCCGCCGCCTTGAGGCCCCGCAGCACCTCCCACAGATCCCGCCGGCCCTCCGGGTCGAGCGCGGCCGTCGGCTCGTCCAGGAAGATCAGCTCGGGGCCGTGGACCAGCGCCGAGGCGATGGCGAGCCGCTGCCGCTGCCCGCCGGAGAGGTCGTCCACCCGGACGCCGTGCCGCCCGCCGAGCCCCACGGACTCCAGGGTGGCGTCGACGGCCGCCCGGTCCGCCCCGAACAGCGCGGCGACGGTCCGCAGGTGCTCGTGGACGGTCTGCCGCACGAAGAACGCCGAGGACTGGGTCTGCACGCCCATGCGCGGCAGCAGGGCGGTGTTGCGCGGCCAGGGCGGCTCGCCGAACACCGAGACCGTGCCGGAGTCGGCCCTGCGCAGCCCTTCCATGATCTCCACCAGGGTGGACTTGCCCGCCCCGTTGGGCCCGAGCAGCCCGAAGAACTCACCGCGCCGGATGTCCAGGGACACCCCGTCGACGGCCTTCCGGCCGCCGTAGCTCTTGGTCACGCCGGTGACCTCGACGGCCGGGGGAGCCCCGGCGGGGCCGGTGGTGGGGGAGGAGCTCATCCGAATACCTCATTCGTGGATCGCGTGGTCTTCCGCGGGGGAGGGCGTGGGGCGGACGGGGGCGGGTCACCGCGACAGCAGCAGGACGACGGCCGCGCAGACGCCGCCGGCGGCGAGCAGCACCAGGGCGGCCGACGCGACCGCGTAGGACGCGTAGAGGCGGCGGGCGCGCGGCGGATAGGCGGCGACCGCCCCCCGCCCGCGCCGGCGAAGGGCGAGATAGGTACGGGTCTCCGGGGCGAGGTGCGTGGTGCCCAGGAGGTGGCTCAGGATCCGGTACCCGTCGAGCGGCGGCAGCGGGACCAGATTGCCCAGCGCCTGCACGATCCCCGCGAAGAGCATCCCGGTGAGCAGCGGCCGCGCCGGGTCCGCCGCGTCCAGGAGCGCCCACCAGAGCCCGACGGGCAGCAGGAGGAGCAGGTTGACGTGGGCACCGGCCGCCGCGACCACCAGTTTCGCCCGACGCCCCGGCAGGAAGGGGTAGTTGTCGACCGTGCAGTACATCATCATCGCCGGGAACCGCCAGCGCAGCCCGATCTCGGTGACCACCCCGCCGTAGTGCCGGGCCGCGACGCCGTGCGCCAGCTCGTGCAGGCAGACGCTGAACCAGAGCAGGACGGCGAACGGGACCAGGACCGAAGGGCGGGCGAGGAGGGCCGCCAGCCCGTCGAGCAGGGCCGCCGGACGCGCGAGGACGGCGACGGCCATCACCGCGTACGCGACCACGAGGGGGAGCTGGACCCAGGGGTTCAGCAGCGGCGACAGCAGCCGGTGGAGCCGCCCGGCGGTCGCGTGGGCGTCCGCGACCGTCCGCCGGCTGCCCTTCCAGAAGGTGCCGGTGCGGGCGGGCGGCGGCTCGGGCGGCGCCGGGTCCGGCGCCCCGGCGAGCAGCCCCCGGGCCCCGAGCAGCCCGAGCAGCCGGGTCCACTGCGCCTCGGGGAGCCGGAGCCGGAACCGCTCGGCGTACGCGGCCACGACGTCGTCCGCGTCCCGCGTGCCGTCCAGCAGACCCATGACGAAGCGCTCCTTGGGCCCCACCTCGAACGCGGCGCCGCTCACCGGGTGCTTGACGAGGTGGACGGTCCGCGGTCCGCGCAGCACCGGCGGACCGATCAGCACGCCCGGCCGCATCGCGGGCCGGTAGGCGCGCGCGGCCGAACCGCCTGCCGCGGAGCGGTCGTTGCTCGTCCGGTCGACGGCGCTCAAGAGACGTCCTGCTTCCCGTGGTCGGGCTCCCGCAGGACCCTGCCCAGGACGAACGACAGGTACGCCTCGTCCCGGATCGTCACGTGCAGCCGGTTGTTCGTCATGTGCATGTACGGGGAGAGGAGCCGGGGCAGCACCGCGGGCACGTGCGTGACGGGCACGAGGGGAGCCGCGTCCGGGTCCTCGGCGCGCTCCTGGCCGGTGTCCTCGCGGGCCGGCCCCTCCCAGGCGGGAAAGACCAGGTCACCGCGCCGGGTGAGGTCCACCACCCGCTCCCGCAGCTCCAGGCAGTGCTCGGCCCAGCGGCGCAGGAACACCGGCAGCCCGGCCGTCCCGCCGCCCGCCACGGCCTCCCGGATCCGCGCGAACCGGGCCCCGAGGGAGGGCGCCGTCCGCTCGTACGTGCGCTCGTACTCGGTGGACCCGATGAAGCCGGTCCCCGGGAACAGCCGGTGCCAGAAGGCGTAGTAGGAGTCGAGGTAGTCCGCGAGCCGCTCCTCCTCGGGCAGGAAGCAGCTCGCCATCACCATCATGAGCTGCGCGGACGTCCCGAGCAGCACCGTCCGCAGGTGCAGGTTCATGCTCCGGTACGCCTCCAGGACCAGGTCGCTGGAGTGCCGGAAGTGCCACTCGGCGAGCTCCACCCCGGCGGGGCCGCCGTACTTGGCGTACTCGGGGGCGTACGCCTCGTACGAGAAGGAGTTGTTCGGCCGCAGGTTCATCCGCCCGTCCGCGCCCGTGTAACGGGCCCGGTCCTCGCCCGGGAACTCGATGTCGAAGAGCGAGTCGTAGAAGTCCTTGAGGAAGCCCGAGTCGACCTCGTAGAGGGCGGGGCGGGACGTCAGGAACCCCTGGACCGCCTCCTCGGCGCGCCGGCGCACCTCGGCCTCGGCGCCGGGACCGCTCGGGCGGAGCCGCAGCCGCACGTGCGGCCCCTCCAGCCAGTAGGTGATGAAGAAGTGCCCCGCCAGCAGGCCGTCCTCGGTGAGCCCGTCGACCAGCGGGCGGACGCAGTCGACGAGGAGGGGGCGGGGGTTGGCGGCGTAGAAGACGTGCAGCGCCAGCCAGGGGGAAGGAGCGGCCCCCTCCGGGGCGGGGCGGAAGGCCGCGGGCTCGGTCAGTTCGGGCATGACGGGGCGACCTCCGGGCCGGACGACGGGACGGGACGGGACTGCGGAACGGGACGGGGCCGCGGGGTGCGACGGTGTGCGGGGGCCCGGCGGGCGGTGAAGGTCTCCACCGCGAGTTCGGCCACGTGCCGGCCGCGCTCCGAGGTGACGTGGAGCCCGTCCTCGGCGGGCAGCATCTCCTGGAACGCCACCCGGACACCGGGCTCGCGCTCCACCAGGGCGTCGAACGCGGCCAGGGACAGCGGGCTGTCGAAGTCGACGTGGACCGGCTTGGCCCCGACCGGCCCCCGGTCCGCCCGGGAGACCGTGGCGAAGCAGCGGTCGGGCAGGCCGTGGGACCGCCGCCACCGCTGCCAGTCCAGGTAGTGCTCCTCCTCGCCCGACCCCGGGCGGCGGACCGGCAGGACCTCCGCGGGCGCGGTCCAGCTCCGCCGCCCGACCACCACGTCCCCGTGCCGGATCCGGGGCCTGCGGGTGACCCCGTCCACGGCCGCGCCCTCCGGCACCCCCGCCCACACGTCGAAGGGGGCCATGGTGCTCGGGGAGAGCAGGAGCAGGGTGCGGGGGATGTCGGGGAGCGCGATCGGCACCAGGTAGCCGAGGTAGACCGGCACGACCTCGCGGCCGAGGCGCCGGGAGCGGAGCACCAGCCGCCCGGCCGTCTCGTCGTGCTCGACGTACAGGTCGTCGAGGTGGATCCGGGCCTCCTCGGGCACGGTGCCGGTCTCGCCCGGACAGACGATCCGGTGGTCGGTCAGCCGCCCGTGCAGGTTCAGGTTGCTGCTGACCGGCCCGCCGGTGACCTCCGCGAACACCGCCCCCTCCGGCCGCCGGGCCGCCGTCTCCCCGCGCAGGGCGTCGGAGAGGCCGGGGCCCGCCGCCCCGGCCCCGTCGTACAGGTGGGTGAACCGGCTGAAGGGGAAGGCGAGGCCGCCGTACGACTTGTTGAGCACGACGAGCGGCCGGCCCCCGGCGGGCCGGGAGAGCTGGAGGTGGTGGCTCTGCGGGACGAAGTGCCCGGTGAGCGGAGCGAGTTCGCCGGCCGTCTCCGCCAGCAGGCCGCCGGGCAGCTCGACCTCCTCCGTCCCCGGTCCCGCCTCCCGCTCCCACAGGGCACGCACGCCGTCGTGGAAGCGGCGGCGGGCCCGGTCGAGGGTCCGCATCTCCTCCTGCCCGAGCCAGTTCTCCTCGGGCCGGTACGTCCCGTCCTCGTCGAAGGGGACCCGCCGGGAGGTGAAGGAGACGTACTGGTCGAAGAAGTCCTCGTGGAAGTCGTGGACCAGGCCGAGCAGGTCGTCGCAGCGGCCGCCGCGCCCGTACCGGGCGACGAAGAAGCCGAGCAGGGCGATCCGCTGGGGGAGCGTCAGGTCGAACAGCGGCAGCACCCCCTCGACGGCCCGCAGCGCCCGGCCGGTCTCCCCGCCCAGCACGCCGGCGCCGCAGACCAGACCGTCGCCCGCGCTGACGTCCTCGTACACCAGCGTCTGCGGCAGGGACGGCTCGGCGGCCCCCAACTCCGCCTGGATCTCCTGGAGCCGGCTCCGCAGCGTGCCCAGCAGGGCGCGCCGCTCGTCGACGCCCGCCCCCGGGTAGCGGGCGAGGCAGTCGGCCGGGCCGTCCAGGAGGTCCGCGAGCCGGTCGGCCCACGGTGCGCCGAGGGAGCGCAGGGCGTCCTGGTAGGAGCGCAGAGGATCCCCGTCGTGCACGTCCGTGCGGAGCACCGGGACCTGCACCATGCCGACGTCCAGGAGGGCCGAGGCGTACCGCTCGCACACCGCGCGCCCCGCCCCGTGCTCGCCGTCCAGCCAGTCCACCAGATCGCGGTGGCGCACCTTCCCGTCCCGGCCGCCGAGCCACTCCAGGAGCCGGTCCAGGGTGCCGCTGCCGCGCAGGAAGAACAGCCGGTCGCGGACCGCGTCGAAGGTGACGGCGGCCCCGTCGTCGCCCGCCGTCGTCACGTGGCGCACGTACCGGATGCGGTCGGCGTCCCGCTCCCAGCCCTGCGAGAGGACCACCGGCAGGTCCCGGCGGCGCTCCGGATCGGCGGTGACCAGCTCGGTCAGCCGGGTCAGCACGACGACGTTGAGCCGCACGCGGCTCACCCACTCCCCGTCGACGCGCAGACCGGCGTCGTGAGCCGGCTCCTCCGCCGGACCGCTCGCGAAGGAGGCGAGGCCGACGCCGGTGAAGGTGCTGAAGGGGCTGGTCTTGCAAGCCGTGCGGTAGAGGTAGGTGAGCGCGGAACGCTCGATCTTGCGCAGGCGGTTGCCCGGCCGCGGGCTCGTGTCGCGCAGATAGGCGTCGAGGCGCGCGTCGAGGGCGGGCGAGGCGAGCAGCAGGCCGTGGCGCAACCGCTCCTCGGCGAGCACGCGGCGCAACGCGCCCCGGCTCTCGCGGAGTTCGCCGTCGAGCAGCTCCGCCCCTTCGGCCGTCAGCTCCGCGAGCCGTGCCCGGCCCCGCAGCCACCGCGCGGTCCGCTCGCCGGCCTCCCGGTCGAGCCCCGCCACCAGGCGCACGGCGGCGTCCGGATCGGCCGGAAGCCGGTTGTTGAAGATCCGCCGCCGCAGGTCGAGGAGCGCGCGGCGCACTCCGGCGTCCCCGTCACCGTCCCCGGGCGCGGCGGTCGCTCCGACCAGGGCGTGCAGGAGGTCGCCGAGCAGCGCCCCCTCGGCGGCGAGGCGCTCCTCCTCGTCCAGTACGGCGTCGGCCCAGCGGCGCGTGCCCGGGCAGCGCAGCCCGTGGACCGTCTCGACCGGAAGACCGGCCACGCGGAGCACGAAGCGCCTGCCGGGCTCCCATCTGGCCTCGGCTGTGTCACGGGCGTCCGGGACGCCGGACTCTGTGCGTGTCATGGGGAATCCTCCGAGGCCGTCAGGCGATCTCGTGGCGGAAGTCGGCGGGCCCGGGCCGTTCGTGACCGAGGGCCATGATGAGCAGCGGGGCCTCGTCGCCGTCCGTGAGCCCGAGCCGCTCGGCGTACGAGACGTTGTCGAAGCCCAGCGCCACGCCCGCGCCCAGACCCAGGGCCGAGGCCGCCAGATAGAAGCTCTGGGCGACGGCCCCGGCGGTGGCGACGGCGAGCCGGTAGCCCCGGTCGCCCACGGCGTCCAGGACGGCGGTGGTCCGCACGGTGGGCACCAGGACCGCCCCGGCCTGCTCCAGGTTGTAGTTGGCCAGGAAGTAGTTCTCCTGGAGGAACGGACCCTGCGGCCCCGTGACGACCGCGCGCAGGTCGCCGCGGCCGGGGTCGTACGCGTACGCGCCCGGCCCGATCCCCGCCACGTGGTTGACGAAGACGTACAGCCGGGCGAGCCGGTGCTCCCCGGCCGGATCGGCGTCACCGGCCAGCCGGGTCCCGGCGCAGGCCGCCAGGACCGACGACAGGTGCCCGGCGGACACCTCCCGGCGCGCGTCGAACCGCCCGAAGCTGGAACGGCGCTCCCGCAGGGCCCGGCGCACGCCGGTGCCGGGGAAGGCCGGTGCGGGCAGGGGTGTGCGCACGTCCCCGTCGGCCGTGTCCGTGAGGGCCGCGGCGGCGGCCAGCGCGCCCGGGGCGGGCCGGGCGGTGGCCCCCTCCAGGGTCGCCCGGTGCATCGCGCGCACCTGGGGGAAGTCGAGGAGGGTACGGGAGCGCTCGGCGTCCCGGTGCCGCACGGCGGGGCGGTGGTCCGGGTCCGTGCGCGGGGCCTCCGGGAGGGCGGCTCCGGGGCGGGCGGCTCCCGGGTGGGCGGTCCCGGGGCGGGCGGTCTCCGGTCCCCCTCGCCCGGACCCCGCCCCGTCCCAGCGCAGCGGCACCACCGCGAACACCGCCTCCTCCTCGCCCTCCACCCCGAGCAGCCCGTTCAGGGCGGGCTCGTCGAACCACAGCGCGGGCGCGAGCCGCAGCCCCCGGGCGGCCGCCCAGATCCGCCAGGTCTGCGCGAGGGTGCCGAGGTCGGTGCAGACCACGTGGAAGCAGAAGCTGTTGTACTTGAAGGAGTTCTGCCAGTACTTGACGCCGAGGATCAGGTACTGGTCGGTGTCGAGGGCCCCGTCGGGCGCGTCCGGCCCCAGCGCCTCGCGGACCCGGCCCGTGACGTCGCCGGTCAGCAGCCGTTGCAGGGCGTGCCGCTGGACGTCGTAGTGGTGGAGGCCCGGGGTGAGGGGGCCGGAGGGGCCGGACGCCCAGTGGACGCTCACCGGGTAGAGCCCGCCGCCGCCGGCCGTGCCGCGCGACCAGTTGGCGTGGTGGTAGTACGGCAGCCCGGCCAGATCGGTGTTGGCCTGGACCCCGAGACGGCGGCCGGTCAGCCCGTACGAGTCCTTCAGCATCGCCGACAGGAGCGGGAGGCCGAACCCGGCGCGGGGCTCGGGCACGGGGCCGCCGGCGGCGCCGGGCAGCAGACCGGGCGCGATCGGCACGTCCGGGAGGTCCTCGGTCTCCGGCAGCGCGAACGCCTCCGCGCGCGGGTAGTACTTGCCCCGGCGCGGACCGTCCGCCCAGTTCACGACGTGGTCGGTGGGCTCCATCGGAACGCGGCCGCGGTGCAGGACGGCGTGCGCGTACTCATGGGCGTACCCCACGGGATCCCCCTTTCTCCCGGTCTCCCCGGGCGTCGGGCGTGCTCGCCCGGTCGGATGGCCTTGCCCGGCGGGGCGTCACGGGAAGGGGTGCGGGCCGGGGTTGAGGCCGGCCCCGGTCAGGTCGTCCGGCCGCAGCCCCGCCTCGCGCAGCGCGGTCCGCGTGCGGGGCATGTGCCGGGCGCGCTGCCGCGTCCAGCCGAAGTCGAGCGGCAGCAGACCGGGCACGAGCACCTTCACGGTGTGCAGCCCCAGGGCGCGCTGCTCGGGCGCGGTCTGGTCGACGACGACCACGTCGAATCCGGCGGACGTCACCGCCTCCACCGCCACGAGCAGGTCGTCCCGCACGTCCGCGCCGATCGCCCCGAACCCGGGCGGGCGCAGATCGGCCACGGCCACCGGCGCCGGGGGCGAGGGCCGACGGAGCAGGAAGTCGGCGTGGCGGCCCATCTCCGGCACCGCGTACACCAGCGGATGGTCGTGCAGACCGGTGATCCTCGTGAAGTCCTCGGCCATGGCCCGGTATCCGGCCTCGTTCCGCTCGAACCGCTGGAGGAGCTGCACCGAGTCGGTGGCGATCTCGCACAGGGCCGCGGCGAGCGCCGCCTCCGGGTCGAGGGACGCCCCGGCACCGAAGCACATCCGGGCCGGACCCCCGTCGAACCGCTCGGCCACGCCCGTCACCACGGGCACCGGGAAGGTGATCCGGGTGTCGAAGAACCTGGCCCGGTACCCGTACAGGGCCATCCGGTCCACCATGACCCGGGTGCGCGGATCGGCGCTGGTCGCCGGGTCGATCTCGGGGAGCGGCTGCCTGCCGTGCCAGGCCAGCAGGAAGGCGTCCCGCTCCAGGACCTCCATCAGGCCGCCGAGCACGGCCTCCTCCAGGCTTCCCCCGGAGGAGCAGCCGTTGGAGCTCTCCTGGACGAACCGGTGCTCGATCCCCGGCTTGTGGTAGTACGCGAGCACCTCGGGCACGGCACGGGGGATCCCGTCCCGCAGCGACCAGCCCCACACCCACGGGACGGGGCGGTCCGGGGCGAACGGCGGCACCCACGGGTTGGCCCGGTGGAACTCCTCCGCGTAGAGGCCGGTCTCCCGGGGGTCGACGGCGGTCGGCCCCAGCTCGTCCAGGGACGCGGTCAGGGTGACGGCGCGGCCCCGGGCCCGCATCCCCGCGAACCGCTCCAGACCTTCCAGGACGCCGATCAGGGTGCTGGCGCGGTACGTGTCGGCGTGACCGCCCCAGAACGTCTCCCGCAGGTACTCCCCGGACCGGCTGGAGAAGCAGCCGACGGTGGCCGAGGTGGTCGGCGAGGTCACGTCGCACACCACCGACGGACCCACCGCGCCCCAGTGCGGGTTGGCGAACGCGTCCACCGGCAGGCCGTACGCCTCCACCGGCCGCACCCGCCCGGCGCCCGGCCGGTACGGGGGCGCGGGCCGCAGGACGAGGGCGGCCGACTCCGCCGCCACCGGCTCCGGGACGCCGCAGTCGGGGCAGTCCGGCTCCGGCACCAGCGGATGGTGCCGCACGGTCAGCCGCTCCAGGTCCACGAGCCACACGTCCGGGAAGGGGCCCCGGGCGTCCGGGGGAGCGGCGGCGAGCCCGGCGACCAGGGCGGCGACCGCCCGCGCGGCGAACGGCGTCCGGTGGGGCCACGGCCCCGCCTCCTGGGTGCCGCCGCGCAGTTCGAGCCCTTCCCGCAGGCCCACCGACCGCACGCCCTGCCAGCGGCGCTCCAGACAGACGCCGCAGCCGGGCCGGTCCGCCACGGGCCGGGGACCGACCAGGACGTGCCCGCCGTACAGGTGGACGGGGAGCGCGGAGCGCGGGGCGGTGTCCTCACGCCCCACCCGGAAGGCGTCCCGTACGCCCAGCGCCGAGACCGCGACGTCCGGGACCGGGCGGCCGGGCGCGGACGGCAGCTCCGCCAGGGCGCGGCGGAGGTCCTCGGCGAAGGCGCGGCACGCCTCGCGCCGGGCTTCCCCGGCCCCGTCGGCCGGGGCCTCGACGAGGTCAGCGGTCATCGCCGGCCGCCCTGGTGAGCAGGACCCGGACGGTGTGGACGCCGGCGGCGGGCAGGTCGGCGGCGTGCGTGGGCACGACGAGGGCGTCCCGTCCGGCGTCGGCGAGGCGTTCCAGCACGTCCGCCCAGGTCACGGCGGAGAGCGCGGGTGCGGGGGCGTCGGCCGTCACCGGGACCAGGGCCGCGTCGAGGTCCGCGAGGAGCGGGTCGCCGGTGTCGGGCCCGTCCTTCGCGCCGAGCACCCCCTCCGCGGCGAGCTGGGCCGCGCCGAGCAGGTCGCGCAGGGCGTCGGTGGCCGCGTCGGCCCGGTCCAGGGCGGCACCGACGGCCCAGCGGCCCGGTTCCCCACCTTCCTTCCGCCCTGTCGGCCGGGTCCTGGCGAGGACGACGGCCACCCCCGTGCGCTCCTCCTCCCCGAGGCCGAGGAGTTCGACGTCCAGGCCCAGGTGCCCGGCGGAACGCAGCAGGAAGCGGGTCTCGGGGGCCTCGTCGAACACGGCCGGGGGGATCACCGCCGTACGCCCCGCTCCCCGTACGGACCGCCGCAGCGCGTCGTGGGCGAGCGCGGACAGCAGGCCGGCCGCCGCCGCGTCCGGCAGACCGGCGCCCGCGCCCGCCCCGGCGCGGGACGGCTCGAAGCGGCGGTCCTGGTTGTCCGGGCCGAAGGGACGGACGGCGCCGGCCGGCACCCGGACCGGTTCCTTGGTCAGGAGCGACGTGGCCAGGACCCAGGAGGCCACCGGATCGCCCCCGGCCCCGGTGGCGGTGGTCAGCGCGTCCGGGTCCACCCGGTGGGGCGCCTCCTCGTGGCCGGCCGGGGAGCCGGACCCCGGAGCGGAGGCGGCGGGAACGGCGGGCACGACGTGTTCGGCGTACACCACGGCGGCGGCGTCGAGGGCGCGCAGCCGGGCGCCCGCCGTGTGCTGGACGTCGAAGGCGACGACGGTCCGCGTCCCGGCCGCGCCGAGGCCGACCTCCACGGCGCCGACCTTCAGCGGGGTCTGGGTCACCGGCTCGTCCGCGTACCGGGTGAAGACCCCGACGGACGGCCGGACCGCGAGCGAACGCCGGTCGAGGTCCGCCAGCGGCCCCTCGGTCGCGCCGTCCTCGGGAGCGGCGGCGACCACCGGCCGGAAGACCGGCCGCCCGGCGGCCTCCGCGAGGTCGACGGGCTCGGCGGGAGCGGCCGGCGTCCGGCAGAACGGACAGCGCGGATGGGGCAGCAGCCGCTCCGCCAGCACGTCGAAGGAGGCCGTGTCCTGGAGCAGCACCTGCCCCCGCGTCTCGGCCGGCAGCGCCTCCGTGACCAGCCGGAACACCTCGTACCCGAGCAGGTTCCCGAGCATCGCGGCGAGCGGGCCGCGCGGTGTGGTCCCGGAACTCCCGGGGGATCCCGGCCTGTTCAGGGCGAGTCCGCTCCACAGGTCGGCCGCCACCGCCGCGTCCCCCGTCGCGCCGAGCCGCAGGGCCGCGCAGGCCACACAGCCCTCGGCGTCCGGCGTGCCGGCCGGTCCGACCACCACCCGCCCGCCGAAGGTCCAGGCGGGGAGCAGGAGACGGCCCTCCGGAACGCCCCGGTCGAGGAGGGCGAGCGAGGTCCCGAACGCGTCGCGCCCGGCGGCGGCCACCACCACGTCGTACCCCGCGTACGCGTCCCAGCCGCCCGCCCCGCCGGAACCGGCGTCCGGCAGCACGGTTACCTCCGCCGGACTGCCCCCGGCGGTGAGCTCCTCCGCCTCCGCCCGGAGCGCGCCGAACTCCGTCGCCGTGGCGGGCCCTTCGGCCAGGGCGGCCTCGACGCCGACGGAGGCGCAGCCGTTGCGGATCAGGGAGAGGGCGCACCAGCGGGCGACCGGGCCGTCGCCGAGCACGGCGACCCGGGTGCTCCGGAAGGCGGCGAACCGGCCCTCGGCACCGTCCGCGTAGTGGTCGACGTACGCGATCTGCTGCGCGAAACGGGCGGCGACCGCCGGTTCCACGGACGCGTCCCCCTCGGCCGGGTCCGGTACGGGCCGGGCGAAGCCACGGGCGTACAGGGCCTTCACCAGGCTGCCCACCATCGCCTTCTGCGGCTCCTTGAAGCCCTCGCAGATCTCGGCCACGGTCCGGCTGCCGTCCAGGTGGGGGACGAGGAGGGTGGCGAAGCGGTAGGCGGACGGGGAGCCGACCTGGAAGCCGCCGTCGGCGTTGTGGAAGATCACGCCCTTGGGCGTCTGGGTGAACAGCACGTCGCGGCGCACCCTGGGCCGGGTGCCGGCGGTCTCCTCGTACGGCGTCGTGGGCATGCGGGGAACGCACCTCCGGGTCGGGGCCTCGTGGGCCGCGCGGAACTGAAAGGCGGGACGTACGGGGTCGGGGAGCACGGGCCGGTCGGCCGTTCCCCGTGGCGGGAGCGGAGCGTGAAAGGGGAGGGGCGTGCCGGGCGTCAGGTGGCGCCGGACGGCAGCGCGTGCCGGACCGCGGCGGCGAGGGGCTGCGGGGCGCCGCCCGTACGGGTGGAGCGGTGCAGCGCGTGGGCGCGGAACAGCGGGTTCATGCGGAGGGTCCCGGGCCGGTCCTCCTCGACGAGCCCGGTGTCGAGGAGCCGTTCGAGCACCTCCTCGGCGTCCGCCTCGGGGAGGGAGAGGGCTCCGGCCGCGTCCGGCGCGGTGATCCGCCCTTCGAGGCGCGCCAGCCGCAGGTGCGCGTCGGCGAGCGGGGCGGGCAGCCGGCGCAGGGCCCCGTCGAGGGCGAGCGGCACGGACATCCGGGGGTCGTCGGGCAGCGCGAGCCGGGCGGGCAGGTCCCGCAGCAGCCACGCGGCGTGGTCGGCCAGGCGCATCCTCGGCCGGGTGAGCAGCCGGGCCGCGACGATCCGCAGGGCCAGCGGCACGTGCCCGCAGGCCTCCGTGAGGGTGTGCACGGCGCCGCTCTCGGCCGCCACCCGCTCCTGCCCCAGGACGGCGGTCAGGAGCGCGCGGGACTCCTGCGGCGGCAGGGCGCCGAGCTGGAGCACCGCGGGCCCGTGCGTGGCGACCAGGGCGGCCAGGCCCATGCGGCTGGTGACGACGACGGCGCCGCAGCCGGTCGCGTCGAGGAACCGCCGGACCTGGTCCGGGTGCACGGCGTCGTCGAGGATCACCAGGGAGGAGGCGGGGGCGGCGCCGGAGGGGAGGAGCGAGCGCAGCTCCGCGGCGGCCTCGTCGGCGGGCCGGGGCGTGCCGTCGGGCGCGCTCAGCGGGAGCAGGACGGCGCCCGCCGGATACCGGTCGGCCACCAGGTGCGCGGCGTGCAGGGCCAGCGCGGTCTTGCCCATGCCCGGACCGCCCGAGACCACCGCGAGCACCGGGGCGGAGCCGCTCCGTCCGCCCTCGCCGAGGTGGCTCACCAGGGCGGCGGTCTCCCGGGTGCGGCCGGTGAAACCGGGGACGTGGGGCAGGCGCGGCCCCGGACGGCCGCCCTCGGCGGAGCGGGGTCCGGCCGGTGCGTCCTCCGGGCCGTCGGGCGAGCCGTGGGACGCGAGCGGCGCGGGTAACGGGAGAGCGGGTGCGAGCGACGCGGGTGACGTGGGTGCGGGTGCGGGTGACGCGGGCGTGAGGGTCACGGTGTCCGAGACGGGCCCCCGGGGTTCGTCGCCGCGCAGGATGGCCAGTTCCAGTTCTTGCAGTTCCGTACCGGGGTCGACGCCGAGTTCGTCCCGGAGGTGCGCCCTGATCCTCCGGTACTCGGCCAGTGCCTCGTTCTGCCGTCCCACCCGGTAGAGCGCCCGCATCAGTTGGGCGACGAGCCCCTCGTGCTGGGGGCGGGCCCGGGTGGCCTCCCACAGGTCCACCAGGACGTCGCGACATCGGCCCCGGGCGAGCTGGATCTCGCAGACGCGTTCCAGGACCCGTAACCGCTCCTCGACCAGCCGGGGCACCTCGTCGCGGTGCAGGAGCTCGGAGGGGACGTTGGTGAGGAGCGGCCCCCGCCACAGGTCCAGGGCCCTGCGCAGCAGGGGGAGTTCGGCCTCTCCGGCCCCTTCGGCCTCGGCGGTCAGACGGCGGAAGTGCAGCAGGTCGAGGGTGTCGCCGTCGGCGGGGAGGAGGTAACCGCCCGCGACCGCGGCCACGGCATGGTCCTCTATGCCGTACTTGGCGAAGAGGCGGCGCAGCCGCAGGACGCAGCTCTGGAGGGCGGCCTTCGCCGTCGCCGGCTGCTCCTCGCCCCAGACGGCCTGCCGGAGACGGGACGTGGGGACCACTTCGCCGGGGCGGACGAGGAGGGCCGCGAGGAGCGAGGTCGGTTTGGCCGGTGGGAGGACCACCACGTCACGCCCGTCGGTGATGCTGAGCGGACCGAGCAACTGGAAACGCACCGAGTTCCCTCCGTTGACGGTTGAACCCCTGCCGGACCTGGCCGCCACGGCGCTTCCGGGAGACGTGTCCGACGGCCGCGGGCAGGAAGGAGCACCTGTGAAGCCGTCTTCACGCGTGGTTCGGCCGTGTGGCAGTGGTGAGTGTCTACCTGCGTAGATCGCACGGTCAAGGGGGTCGGTGAAATGCCGGAGGAGCGCGGAGGGAGGCCGGGGCGGGACACGCGGCGGCAGCGCCACTGGTGGGGGCGCCCTCGACGACTTCCGGACGAACTCGCCCTCCCCAAAGGGGATTTGACATCCGTACGGAGTTCTCCGGGCGTTGCGGAGGTGTTCACGCGGGTCCCGGAGGGGCGGGTGCGGAGGCATGCGGAACGCCCGGTCGGTGCCCCTCTTCGTGGAGAGGGGCACCGACCGGGCGGGGTCCGCGCCGGCCGCGGGCCGGTGGACGCTGCGAGCCGACCCGGGGTCAGGCGGAGCAGGAGGTGGTGCTGCAGGTGGAGCTGGAGGTCGAGGTGGAGCTGGTGCTGGTGCAGCCGGCCAGTACGACCTCGCTGGCGTCCGAGTAGTCCGAGATCTCGAAGGTCTCGGCCTCGAGCTCGAGGATCTCGTCCGCGAGGGTGCTCAGGTCCTTGTTCATGGTGCCTCCCGATGAGTCAGGCGGATCGCCGGTCCGGTGACCTCGTGGGTACCGGTACGGAACCATTCCACCGCCCTCCGCTCACCGCTGGGCACGCCTTCCGCTGGCACACCGCTGACGGTTCGCTGACGCGCCGCCGTCCGCACGTCGTCGGTGTCGGCACGTCGTCGGTGCCGGTCGCGTCAGTCGCGGGAGTTGCCGAACAGGATGCGGTACGCGACCAGGAGGACGAACGACCCCGCGATGGCGGCGCCCCAGGTGGCGAGGTCGAAGAACTGGTTCTCCACCGGCCGGTCGAGGAACCGGGCGGAGAGCCAGCCGCCGAGGAAGGCGCCGGCGATGCCGATGAGGGTGGTGCCGATGATCCCGCCCGGGTCGCGGCCGGGCAGGAGGATCTTGGCGATGGCTCCGGCCAGGAGTCCGAGGACGATCCAACTGATGATGCCCATGGGTGGAGGCTGCCTTCCGTGCGGCGTCCGGGGCCTGTCCGGTGGACGGGCCCCGGAGGGGTGGTGTCCGTGCGCGGGGTCGTGCGGGCTGTACGGGGCCGGCTCAGGCGCGGGGCGCGTCGGGGCCGGAGGGGTTCGCCGGACCTGCCGGGCCCGCCGGGGGACGGGCGGTGTCGCGCGGGGCCGGGTGGACGATCCCCGTGAGCACGGTCGGCCCCTCGGTCGCGGACGGCCCCCCGGTCGCGGACGGCGCCGGCTCGGCCTTCATCGCGGCGGTCTCGCTCTTGAGGATCCTGGCCGACTTGCCCAGCGAACGGGCCAGCTCGGGAAGCTTCTTGGCGCCGAGGAGCAGGATGACGACGACGAGCAGGATGGCTATTTCGCTGATGCCGAACATGGTGTCCGTGTCCTCTTGGTGGGAGGCGGGGATGAGCGCGGGCGGTCGGAGGTCAGACGTTCACGCCGAAGTCGGCCGCGATGCCGGCGAGGCCGGAGGCGTACCCCTGGCCCACCGCGCGGAACTTCCACTCGGCGCCGTGCCGGTAGAGCTCGCCGAAGACCATGGCCGTCTCGGTGGCGGCGTCCTCGGAGAGGTCGTAGCGGGCGAGTTCGGCGCCGTCGGCCTGGTTCACGACCCGGATGAAGGCGTTGCGGACCTGGCCGAAGCTCTGGCCGCGGTTCGCGGCGTCGTGGATGGAGACGGGGAAGACGATCCTCTGGATCCCGGCGGGGACGGCGGACAGGCCGACCTTGATGCTCTCGTCGTCGCCGTCGCCCTCGCCCGTGAGGTTGTCGCCGGTGTGCTCGACCGAACCGTCCGGGCTGGTGAGGTTGTTGTAGAAGACGAAGTGCCGGTCGGAGACGACCTTGCCGGCCTCGTTCAGGAGCAGCGCGCTGGCGTCCAGGTCGTAGTCGGCGCCGGTGGTCGTCCGGACGTCCCAGCCCAGACCGACCACGACCGCGGTCAGCCCCGGAGCCTCCTTGCTCAGCGAGACGTTGCCGCCCTTGGCCAGACTCACACCCATGCCGCATCCCTTCGTACGGGACCGGGCGGGGCCCGGTCCCGGATGATCGAGTACCAGTGTCGAGAAATCTACAGCAGTGTAGAAAATTACGGTATGCGTCCGTGCGTCGGCCTGCGGGAAGCCGGCCTGCGGGAAGCCGGCCCGTGGGAAGCCGGCGCGACGAACCGACGGCGGCGGTGGAGGGCTACCCCTCGTCACCCCCGTCCTCTGCCTCGTCCTCGTCGTCGCCCTCGAAGAAGTCGCCCACCTCGTCGACGACTTCGGCGGCGACCATGCCGCCGACCACGCCGACGGCGAGTCCGGCCGCACCGACCGCCACCGCGGTGCCCACGCCGGACCCCGACCGGTGCCCGTCCCCGTCCCCATGGCCATGGCCATGGCTGTGAGCGTGGTCGCCGTACGGACCCGGGAAGGGGTGCGGGGCGTAGCGGTCGACGAGACGGTCGATCCACTCCCCGACCCGGGCGTTCCAGTCGATCCGCTTGACGTCGTGGTGGTCCACGGTGAAACGGGCGAGCGCGTCGCGCCCCTCGGAGAGGAGGCCGCCGCGCTTGTCGGCCTCCAGGACGACCTCCAGACCGGCCGGACCGGCCAGGAACGTCAGCTCGACCTCGTTGACCCGGTCCGCGTACCTCGGGGCCGGGGTGAGCTCGATCTCCTGGTAGAAGGGCAGTCGCTGACCGGTGCCGTCGACGCGGCCCAGTTCCAGGTCGGCCGACTTGAAGCCGAAGCCCAACTGGCCGAAGGCCTCCAGGATCGCCTCCTGGACGGGCAGGGGGCGGACGGCGAGCGGATCCAGGTCGCCCTTGTCCCGCGCGCCGGTGACCCCGAGCTCGGTGCGCACCCCGAGGACGATGCCCAGGCCCTGCCCGTACAGCTCGGTGATCGGCGTCTCCCACGGCAGCGCGAAGGAGAAGGGCACGCTGCGCCCCTCGTGCTCCGCGAGGCGGAAGCCCCCGCCGACGACGTGCCGGTGGAAGGCGACCGCGCCCTCCGACTCCCCGTCGTCGTGCTCGGCCTCCACGCGGGCCACGAGCTCCAGGGTGATGTGCTCGACGGCGAAGTCGGCTTCGCCTCCCCGGAGGTGGACCTGTCCGGCGAGGACCCCGCCCGGCTCCACCGCCCCCGGGTCGAGCACGGTGTCCACCGAGGGACCCCCTACGCCGAGCGAACCGAGCAGACGCTTGAACACCATCGGGCGTTCACCCCTTCATGTCGCTTGCGCGTCACGGCCCTTGAGGCCGTGACGCCTGATCATCTACATGCGTGTAGAAGCATAGGGGGTGATCACGACTGCGCCTGCCCTTCGTCGAGCGGGCCGAGAGGCGCGGGAGAGCCGCCCGGAACGCCCGCCCCCGGACCGGGCTGCGCCGGACCGGCCTGCGCCGGTACCGGCGGGGACGTGAACTGGCGGGCCTGGAGTTCGTACGCCGTCCGGAACGCTCCCGTACTCGTGGCGGGGTCCATGAGCCGTTCGAAGGTGCCCTGTTCGACGACCCGCCCCTCGTCGAGGACGTAGATCAGGTCGGCGTGGCGCACGCTGTGGAGGCGGTGGGTGATCAGGACCGTGGTCTGTCCGGTGCCGGCGAGCCGGTGGATCTGGTCGAAGACCCGTTGCTCGGCGGCCGGGTCGAGCGCGCTCGTGGGCTCGTCCACGATCAGGACGGTCCCGTCGCGGTACCGGGCGCGGGCGAGCCCGATCTTCTGCCACTGGCCGCCGGAGATCTCCTGCCCGCCCTTGTAGCCGCGGGCGAGCAGGGTGTCCAGGCCGCGCGGGAGGCCCGCGACGACCTCGTCCGCCCCCGCGCATCCGGCAGCGGCCCCGATCGCGGTGTCGTCCATCGCGGTGCCGGGACGGCCGATGCCGACGTTGACCCGTGCGGTGAAGGGCCAGCGGTAGAAGTCCTGGGCGACCATCGCGACGCGGTCGAAGACCTGTGCCCGGTCGGCCTCGGCCGTGTCCACGCCTCCCCAGAGGACCCGGCCGGTGTCGGGGAGCCGGGCCCCGCTCAGCAGCCGGACCAGGGTGGACTTGCCGCTGCCGTTGCGGCCGACGAGGGCGACCGTCCGGCCCCGGGGAATGACGAGGTCCACCTCGTGTAGGGACGGCTCGCCCGCGCCGGGATAGGTGAAGGTCACCTTCTCGAACCGGATCTCGTCGAACCGCTCGGGCAGGTCGCGCCCGCCCGTGGGGATGGCGCGCCGCACGGCCTCCTCGCACAGGGTCTCCAGATCGGCGACGAACAGGGCCTCCTCCTGGACCTCGGTGACGCGCAGGACGAGGTCGGTGATGCTGGCGGATCCGGTGCGGATCGCCAGGACCGCCGTACCGGCCACGGCGAGGTCCATCCGCCCGGTCCACAGCAGCAGCCCGAGGACGCCGTAGGTGGCGACCGTCGCGATCCCGCGCGCCGAGTCCGAGAACAGACCCGTGCGGGCGCCGATCCAGGCGAGCCGGGTCTGCTCCCGCTCGCTGGTCTCCGCCATCTGCCGGAAGTGCTTCAGGAGGAACGGCGCCACGCCGTGGACGCGGACCTCGGCCGCCGCCTGCTGGTCGATCAGGAGCCGGCTGATGAGCTGGCCGGCCCGCACGTGCTGCACGAAGCGGTGCCAACTGACGTACCGGTGACGGGCCATGGTCAGCGACCCCCAGGCGCTCGGCAGCGCCATGCAGACCAGCAGCGGGAGCAGGGCGGGGTGCAGCACGGTCAGGACGCCGGCCGCGGCGACCAGGGAGATCACGGAGGTGACGACGGCGGTGCAGTGGACGACCATCCGCCGGGCCGACTCGGCGCCCCACTGGGCGGAGTCCATCAGCTTGTGGAAGGCGTCGTCCTCGATCGCCTCCAGCTCCACCCCGGCCACCAGGCCGAGGTAGCGCTCGGTCGCCGCCCGCTGGACCTTCGGCTCCAGGACTCCGGTCGCGGCGGTCGACGCCGACTTGCAGGCCGATCCGAGGACCGAGAGGACGGCGACCAGCGCGAGCGCCGGGAGCGCCGCCCGCAGCCGGCCGGTGATGTCGCCGGGGGCGAGGAGCTCGACGAGCAGGGCGTTGACCGCGATCAGCGAGACGGCCTGGGTGACGCCGCGGGCGGCCTCGCCGACGGCGACGGTGGTGAGCGCCCGCGGGTCCGCCCGGCGGGCGAGGCGGACGGCGACCGCGACCTGCCGGGGCAGCGAGGCGGCCATGGAGCGGAGGCTGAGCCCGAGCCAGGCCCCGTTGTGGGCGCCCCACCCGTAGTCGTAGGTGAGCTCGCCGCCGAAGAGGAGTTGTTCGGAGGCCGAGGTGCTTCCCGCCGCCGTCGCCTCCGGAGCGCCGTTGCCGTGACTCATGCCGCCCCCCTCCGCTCCGGACGCGGTGAGGTGGAGGTGGAAGCGCGGGGGATGCGGCGGGCGTGCGGCGCGGCGGCCGGGGGCCGCACGGCGGTGGGCAGGAGGAACGGGGGAGCGGGGGCGGCGACGAGGGGGATCGGTACGGGACGCAAGGCGGCCTCCGGAGGTGAGGAGGTGGGATGGAGCGGAGTGTCGTGGAGTTCAACGAGGCCTCCGGGCGTGTCGAACACATGTGTTTCGGACGCGGTGCGAACCGTGCGGGCGGGCGAATGAGTGTTCGTGCCGGGTACACCGATCCCTGCGGCGCGGGGGCGCGCCGCACCGTCCACATGGCCGAAAGACGAATGTCTCCGCCGAAGAACTTCGAGTACAGGACCGGGAAAGCAGGTGTGGGTCGTGATCCAAGGGGCAGGCGGCCGGTGAGCGAGTGACCCCCGGTACGGACCGTCACCCCGGCCCCCTTCCCGGGGTGACGGCACCGGGACCACCGCTCCCACCCGACGGGCCCGTCCGCGCCCGGCGCACCGGAGGGGCCGCCCCGTGGCGGCCCGCCGGTACGCCGGCGCGGCCGGCGCTGTGCCGTTGGACGGAGATCGGCGGCGCATCCGTTACGGCGCCCCGATCACCGGTCATGACTACGGAGTCCCCTGCCCCCGACCACGGAGAGACGATGTCCCCCGAGAACCCCCTCAAAGCGGCCGTCGAGAAGCTGACCGAGCCCTTCCGGGAGAACGGCCCCGCAGAGGGCGTCCCCGGGGCCCCTTCCCCGGAGCCGGTCCCGGTGGAAGAGCCCACCGAGCCGCGCGGGCCGCTGCCGCCGAAGCCGGACCAGACCGGTCCGGAGACGGTCAGCCCCACCGGCCAGCCGACCGGCGCGGACCAGGCGCGGGTCGCCCAGAGCGGCTCGTACCTGACCACCGCCCAGGGCACCCGCCTGTACGACACCGACCACTCGCTCAAGGCGGGCCCGCGCGGGCCGGTCCTGCTCCAGGACCACCACCTGCGCGAGAAGATCATGCACTTCGACCACGAGCGGATCCCGGAGCGGGTGGTCCACGCCCGCGGCGCCGGCGCGCACGGCGTCTTCCAGTCGTACGGCACGGCGGCGGGCGTGACGAAGGCGGCCTTCCTCGCCGCCGACGCCGAGACCCCGGTCTTCGTCCGGTTCTCGACCGTGCTCGGCTCGCGCGGCTCGGCCGACACGGTCCGCGACACCCGCGGCTTCGCGACGAAGTTCTACACCGAGGAGGGCGTCTTCGACCTGGTCGGGAACAACATCCCGGTCTTCTTCATCCAGGACGCCATCAAGTTCCCCGACGTCATCCACGCGGGCAAGCCCCACCCGGATCGGGAGATCCCCCAGGCGCAGAGCGCCCACGACACCTTCTGGGACTTCGTGTCGCTCCACACCGAGGCCCAGCACCACACCATGTGGAACATGTCCGACCGGGGCATCCCCCGCTCCTACCGGACGATGGAGGGCTTCGGCGTCCACACCTTCCGCCTGGTCAACGCCGAGGGCGCCACGACGCTGGTGAAGTTCCACTGGAAGCCCAAGCTGGGCGTGCACTCCCAGGTCTGGGAGGAGGCGCAGATCGCGGGCGGAGTGGACCCCGACTTCCACCGCCGGGACCTCGCCGACGCCATCGAGGCGGGCGCGTACCCGCAGTGGGAGCTGGGCATCCAGACCTTCCCCGACACGCCCGACCAGACCTTCGAGGGCATCGACCTGCTCGACGCGACGAAGATCGTCCCCGAGGAGCTCGCCCCGGTCCGGCCGATCGGCCTGCTCACCCTCGACCGCAACCCGTCCAACTACTTCGCCGAGACCGAGCAGGTCGCCTTCCACGTCGGCCACCTGGTCCCCGGCATCGACGTCACCGACGACCCGCTGCTCGCCGGACGCCTCTTCTCCTACCTGGACACCCAGATCACCCGTCTGGCCGGGCCCAACTTCAACCAGATCCCGATCAACCGGCCGCACGCCCCCGTCAACGACATGCTCCGCGACGGCTTCCACCAGCAGGCCGTGCACACCGGCGTCGCGCCCTACAAGCCGAACTCGCTGGACGGCGGCTGCCCGTTCTTCGCGGGCGCGGACACCGGCGCCTTCGTCGAGGTGCCCGTGGAACTGCCGGCCGCGCGCAAGGTCCGCGAGGCGCCCGCCTCCTTCGCCGACCACTTCAGCCAGGTGCGCCTCTTCTGGCTGAGCATGACCCCGGTCGAGCGCGAGCACATCGTCGCCGCCTACACCTTCGAGCTCGGCAAGTGCTGGGACAACGCCATCAAGGAGCGCCAGCTCCAGGCGCTCGCCAACATCGACACCGAGCTGTGCACCCAGGTCGCCACCGGCCTCGGCATGTCCGTCCCGACGGCCACCGAGCCGGCGCCGGACGCCCGGCCGAGCCCCGCGCTCTCGCAGATCGGCGGGGAGTGGCCCGCCGACGGGCGGGTCATCGGCATCGTCTCCGACGGTTCCGCCGACGTCGACGGCGTGCGGACCCTGCGCCAGGCGGTCCTCGACGCGGGCATGGTCCCGCTGGTGATCGCGCCCGCGGGCGGGACGATCGGCGGCGCCGACGACCCGATCACCGTCCAGCGCACCTTCGCCACCGCGCGCTCGATCGAGTTCGACGCCCTCGTCGTCGCCGGCGCCCCCGCCCCGGGAGCCGACGCCCAGGGGGCCCGTGACGCCAAGGCGGGCGAGCCGGGTCAGGGCGCGGCGCCCGTCGACCCGCGCCTGGCGCTCCTCCTCTCCGAGGCGTTCCGGCACGCCAAGGCCATCGGCGGCTGGGCGGGCGCGGAGTCCGTCCTCAACGCCTCCTCCGTCCCCGCCGACGCGCCCGGCGTGGTCCTCGCCGACAGCGGTGAGGCGGTCCTGTCGGGGCTGACCCCGCTCCTGGCCAAGCACCGCGTCTGGGACCGCTTCCCGCCGGCGCTCTGACCCCTCCTCGTCCGCACCACGGGTGTGTCCGCCGTACGAAAGTACGGCGGACACACCCGTTTTCGCGGTTTCCTCGGCCCCGCGATGCGACCCGCAGGCGCCCGGACCACGACGCCCGCCCTCCCCGCCGCACCTCAAGTTCTGAGACGAGAGGGCGAGTTGGGGTGACTTGTCCCTTCACTTTTTAAGAAACCTTGTTGAGAAAGTCATAGCTCTGTGAAGGCCCGTTGATTTGCACTCGTCAATCGGTCAGGGTTTCGAGCGAGCCGCCGGAGAGTTTCCTTCCGGAGGCCCAACCCCCCACAAATCCTGACGAGGAGAGCCTTCCTTCATGGCAACTCACAAGCGTGCCCGCAAGTTCAGGATCGTCGCCGTCGCGACCGCGATCGCCGCGGCGGCCGGAGTGACCGTCGCCGTCGGACCGTTCGCCGGCGCCGCCCCCGCCCCCGCCCCCGCCGAAGGGACCGTCTACGGCCTCGGCGCGGAGAACGCCGTGGCGGGCAGCTACGTCGTGCTGCTCGGCGACAAGGCCGACAAGGCCGGCAAGACCGAGCTGGCGAAGGAGTACGGCGGCACCCTGCGCCGCAGCTACGACTCCCAGGTCAACGGATTCTCCGTCAACAACCTCACCGAGACCGAGGCCAAGCGACTCGCCGCCGACCCGGCCGTCGCGAAGGTCGTCCAGAACCGCACCTTCACCATCAACGAGACCCAGGAGAACCCGCCTTCCTGGGGCCTGGACCGGGTCGACCAGGCGGACACCGCCGGCGACCAGAAGTACACCTATCCCGACGCCGCGGGCGAGGGCGTCACCGCGTACGTCATCGACACCGGCGTCCGCGTCAGCCACGGCGACTTCGGCGGCCGCGCCTCCGACGGCTTCGACGCCGTCGACAACGACGACACCGCCCAGGACGGCAACGGCCACGGCACCCACGTCGCCGGCACCATCGCCGGAACCACCCACGGCGTCGCCAAGAAGGCGAAGATCGTGGCCGTCCGCGTCCTCGACGACAACGGCTCCGGCACCACCGAGCAGGTCATCGCCGGCATCGACTGGGTCACCCAGAACCACAAGGGCCCGTCCGTCGCCAACATGAGCCTCGGCGGCAGCGCCGACCCGGCCCTCGACGAAGCGGTCAAGAAGGCCATAGCCTCCGGCGTCACCTTCGGCGTGGCCGCCGGCAACGAGTCCTCCGACGCCGGCCAGGGCTCCCCGTCCCGTGTGCCCGAGGCGATCACCGTCGCCTCCTCCACCAAGGACGACCAGCAGTCCAGCTTCTCCAACTTCGGCTCCGTCGTGGACATCTACGCCCCCGGCTCGGACATCACCTCCGCCTGGAACGACAGCGACACCGGAACCAAGACCATCTCCGGTACGTCCATGGCCACCCCGCACGTCGTCGGCGCGGCCGCCGTCTACCTCGCCGGCCACCCCGACGCCACCCCGGCCCAGGTCGCCGAGGCGCTGACCGGCGGCGCGACCGCCGACAAGATCGGCAACGCCTCTCCCGGCACCGCCAACAAGCTCCTGAAGATCGTGGAGTAGTCCGAACCGCCCGACGACGGCCCGCCGCGCCCCTCCTACGAGGGCGCGGCGGGCCCGTTCGCGTACGGGGCGGGGTCAGCGCCCGCGCCGCCCCCGGCCGGCGGTCTCGTAGTCGTCCTCGCCCTGGTCCTCCTCGTCCTCGTCGTACTCCTCGTCGGGTCCGAGGTCCTCGTCCTCGTACTCCCCCTCGCCTTCCTCGCCCTCTTCGTCCTCGGGGCCGTACTCCCCGTCCTCCTCGTACTCCTCCTCGGGCTCCCCCTCCCGCTCCTCCTCCTCGGGCTCCCCCTCCCGCTCCTCCTCGTCGAAGCCGTCCGCCTCCTCCTGTTCTCCTTCTTGCTCCTCTCCTTCCTGTTCCTCCTTCTCCTCCTCTTCCAGGGCCTCCTCGTGCGTGCGGACCACCTCGCCGTCGCGGATCTCGCCGCGCCAGCCCTCCGGCTCGTCGTCGGTGAGGGTGACGTGCCGGCGGAAGTGCTTCAGGTCGAGCCGGAGCCGGCGGCCCTGGGCGCGCCAGACGTTGCCCGTCTTCTCGAAGAAGCCGGAGGGGTAGTACTCGACGGTGACCAGGACCCGGGTGAGCGACGGGCCCAGCTCGTGGAAGCTGACGCAGCCCCGGGTCGACCCCTTGGCTCCCTCCGAGGTCCAGATGATGTGGTCGTCCGGCACCTGCTCCTGCACGGTGGCCTTCCAACTGCGGGTGGAAGGACCCACCTTGACCTTCCAGTCACTGGTGGTCTCGTCGCCCTGGGAGACGTTGCGGACGCCCTTCGTGAAGCCGCTGAAGTCCTCGTACTGGGACCAGTGGTCGTACACCCTCCGGAGCGGAGCGCCCACGTCGACCGTCTCGACGATGCTGGTGATCTTCTGGGTCCCGCTCTTGCGTTTGCCCTTACCGCCGCCGAACAGGTTCGACGCGGCATCGGTGACCTTGTCCTTCAGGCCGCCGATGGAGTGGCCCACCATCGCCTTGACGGGGGAGTCCCCCTGGAGCATGCGTCCGCCGATGTCCGCGATGCTGCCGCCGTTGTCGGCCACGTCCTGGAGCTGTCCGGTGACGTCCCCGAGCTTGTCCGTGGCCTTCTCGGCCAGTTGGCCGGTCTGGGCGGAGAGGTAGCCGCCGAGTTCACCGAGCAGCCGGTCGAAGCCGGACCCCGACTCCTTGGCGGAGCTGCCGTTTTCGGATGCCATGACCTACCTCCGCGCCGACGGCTTGCGCGCGGCCGTCTTCTTCGCGGCGGTCTTCTTAGCCGCCGGTTTGCGTGCCGTGGTCTTCTTGGCCGCGGCCTTCCTGGCGGGCGCGGTCTTCTCGGCCGTCGCCTTGCGGGCCGTCGTCTTCTTGGCGGGAGCGCTCTTCTTCGCGGGAGCGGCCTTCTTCGCAGGGGCGCTCTTCCTGGCGGGGGCGGTCTTCTTGGCCGCCGTCTTCTTCGCGGGCGTGGTCTTCTCGGCCGTCGTCGTACCGCGTGCCGGGGAGGTCTTGCGCGCACGCGAGGACCGGCGCGGCCGCGGCTCCTCCGGTTCTTCCTCCTCTTCTTCCTCTTCCTCGGGCTCTTCCGGCTCCTCCGGCTCCTCCGGTTCTTCTTCCTCCTCCCACGCGCCTTCTTCCTCGTCCTCGTCCTCGTCGTACTGTTCGGGTTCCTCGTCCTCGTAGTCCTCCTGCTCCTCGTCCTCGTAACGCCCTTCCTCGTCCTCTTCGTTGTCCTCGTCGCCGCCGCTGCCGATCGCCAGCGTCCGTTCGTGGAGCGAGTCGGCGAGGTCGGTGAGCTTGCGGTTGGCCGCGGCCTTGAGCGCCTGGCGACCGGCGTTCAGTGCTTCGCCCTTCAGTTGGTCACCCATCTCCGCGACCTGCGGTATGTCCTTGAGCTTGCTCAGGCCCTCCGTCACGAGCTGCCGGGGTTCGAGGCCGAAGCGGCGCCCTGCCAGATAGGTCGCCGCGGTGAACGCGAGGCGCCCTTTCTTCGTCCGTCCCAACACGTACCCTCCGGCCACCGCGGCCGCCAGGGCGATCTTGGACGTGTCATCCATGGCCTCTGTCCCTTCACCGGGCATCCGCAGCCTCGACGCCGCCCCACACGGAACCTTCCGTAGCGGGTCGCACCTCCACGCATATGCCTTCGGAGGCCGCCCCGTTCGGGCGGTGGGGAACGAGCCTGTTCTCCCGGACGTGGCATTTGTCCGTATATCGTGAAATTCTAGCCTCAACTGGCTGTACGTCTTCTGGAAGTGCCACATGGCTTCAGCAGATTCGGATCGTCCCCGGCGGGCCCCGCGCGCCGACGACGAGCGGCGGGAACGTAACCCCACCCGGCGCGGACCCGCGCAGCGCAGGGCGAAGGCCGTCGACGCCGGATCGGCGATGAGCTCGGCCGCCGAGCAACTGGCGAAGCTGCTCGGCCGACCGCCCGAGTCCGTCTCCTCGCTCAGACCCACCGATTCGGGGTGGGAGGCGCAGGTGGAAGTGGTGGAGCTGGAGCGCATCCCCGACACGACCAGCGTGCTGGCCAGTTACAAGGTCTCACTCGACGAGGAAGGCGCGTTGATCTCCTTCGAACGGACCCGCCGCTACAGCCGCGGGATGATCGATCGGCCGTTCTGAGAACGGTCCGGCCGTGAAGGGAGGCACCATGACGATGGTGCCGCAGGGCGGCGGCAGCGCCGCGGGCAGGGGCGGAGGCTCCTCGGGCACCCTCTACGACGTCCTGGAGCTCATCCTGGACCGGGGCCTGGTGATCGACGTCTTCGTCCGCGTCTCGCTGGTGGGGATCGAGATCCTCAAGATCGACGCCCGGATCGTGGTGGCCAGTGTGGACACCTACCTGCGCTTCGCCGAGGCCTGCAACAGGCTCGACCTCGAATCCGGCCGCAAGGCTCCGGCGCAGCTTCCCGAGGTCGTCGGCGGCATGATGGAGGGTGGCGCCCACGGCAAGTCCAAGGGAGCGCTCAGCGGGGCGGTCGACGCCGTCACCGAGTCCCTGACCGGGAAGTCCCGCCGCGACGAGGAGCCGGACGAGGAGGAGGAAGCGGAGGAGGAGCCCGCTCCCCGCCGCAGGCGGCCTCCCGCCCGACGCACGGCGCGCCGGGAGAAGGAGTGACCGATGGCCCTCTACGTCTACGCGATCACGGGGGAGGACCATCCCCTCGCCGTCGGGGACATGACCGGCGTCGGAGTCGATCCGTCTCCGGTGCGCGCCCTCGCGTGCGGACCGCTGTACGCCGTGGTCAGCGACGTCTCCGAGGAGATCCGGCCCAAGCGGCGCGACCTGCTGATCCACCAGGAGGTGCAGGAGCGCCTCATGGAGGGCGGCCCCGTCCTGCCCCTCCAGTTCGGTTACACCGCCGCCGACGAGGCGACGGTCGAGCAGGCGCTCCGCAGGGACGCCGACGGCCGCCTCGCCGATCTGGAACGGCTCGCCGGCTGCGCCGAGTACCACGTGAGGGCCTCCCGGAACGAGGAGGAGCTCCTGCGGCAGATCCTGCGGGAGACCCCCGAGACCCGGGAGCTCAACGAGCGGATCCGCGCCGGTGACCCGGACCCCCAGCTCCCGCTGACCCTCGGCCGGATGGTCGCCGCGCAAGTACAGGAACGGCAGGACGCGCTCGCGGCCGGACTGGCCGACGCCCTCGTCCCGTACGCCGAGGAGCACAACGTCCGGCCGGCGTCCGGCGACGACTTCCTCAACCTCTCGCTGCTGATCTCCGACGACCGGAAGGAGGAGTTCCTCGCGGCGCAGTCGGGCCTCGTCCGGCAGCTCGGGGAGGGGGTGGAGTTCCGGCTGAGCGGCCCCCTGCCGCCGTACAGCTTCGTCCGATAGCCCGCCCGGTGGCTCTCGGAGCCCGGTGGTTCGCCCGGCCACGGGAGACGGGCGAGGAGGGAGAAGGAGAGAGGATGGGACTGCTGACACAGTTGCTCACGCTTCCCGTCGCCCCGGTGCGCGGCGCCGTCTGGATCGCGCAGCGGGTCGTGGCGGAGGCCGAGGAGGAGTACTACGACCCGGCCCCCGTCTGGCGGGAGCTCCGGGAACTGGAGAGCCGGCTCGTACGGGGGGAGATCGACCAGGAGGCCTTCGACCGGCGCGAGGACGAGCTGCTCGACCGGCTGGACGAGATCGACGCCCACCGGCGGGGGCTGCCGTGACCCGGAAGCGAGGCCGCCGTGTCTGACCCCCTGCCCGACCGGTTCGGATCCGCCCCCTCCCGAGCGGCACCGGTGCCGTACGGACCGAGTTCCTCCGCCAACCTCGCGGACATCCTGGAGCGGGTGCTCGACAAGGGCATCGTCATCGCCGGGGACATCCGCATCAACCTGCTCGACATCGAACTGCTGACGATCAAACTGCGGATCCTGGTCGCCTCCGTCGACAAGGCGAAGGAGATGGGCATCGACTGGTGGGAGCACGACCCCTCGCTCTCCTCGAAGCACACCGGCGGCCCCCTGGCGCAGGAGAACCGCAGGCTCCGCGCGGAGCTGGACGCGCTGCGGCGCGAGAGGCTCGAAACGGGGGAGCCCCTGGAACCGGAGGCCTACGAGGACGTGGACGAGGAGGACGTGGAGGTCTACGAGGACGTGGAACCGGACGAGGACGAAGCGGCCCCCCGCCGGAGAACGAGGGGCGGGACACCAGGGAAGCGCGGTAGATGAACGGCCACGAGGACCTCACCTACGTGTACGCCGCGGCCCCGGACACGCGGGAGGTACGCGCCTCCCTCCAGGACCTCCGAGGGGTGTCGGGCGCCCCCGTGTCCCTCCTGTCCCTCCCGGCGGCCGGACCGGACCCCGTCGCGTTCGTCGTCAGCCGGGTCGCGCCGGACCAGTTCGACGAGCGGACCCTGAAGGCCCGCTTCGAGGACCTGGAGTGGCTGGAGGACGTCGCCCGCGCCCACCACGACGTCGTCCAGACCGTCGCCCGCCACGACACCGTCCTCCCGCTGCGCCTGGCGACCGTCTACCAGAACGACGACCGCGCCCGCCGCGCCCTCACCGCCCAGCGCCACGTCTTCGCCGAACGGATCGCCCTCCTCCACGGCCGGAGCGAGTTCGGCGTCAAGCTGTACGTCGGCTCCACCGGTCCCACCGGCCCCTCGGAGCCCCGGGACGGCACCGACGGCCCCTCCCTCAGCCCCGGAAAGGCCTACCTGCGCCGCCGCAGGGCCCAGCACAGCGCCCAGGAGGTCCGCTACCGGCACGCCCAGGAGGCGGCCGACCGCGTCGAGGCCCTGGCCTCCCGGTTCAGCACGCACCGCGTGCGCCACCCCGCCCAGCGCGGCGCCCTGGCGGGCCCGGAGGAGAACGTCCTCAACGACGCCTACCTCGTCCCGTACGACCGTGCCGAAGAGTTCCGCACGGCGCTCGCTGCCGCCGTGGACGGCCTCGACGGCGTACGCGTCGAGGTGACCGGGCCGTGGGCCCCGTACTCCTTCGCCACGCCGCCCGAACCCGAGGCCGCCGGGGAGGGGCGGACGCCATGACCGTCTCCCGGCCCACCGAATCGCTGCCCGGCCGACAGGTCGCCCTGGTCGACCTGCTCGACAGGCTGCTCAGCGGGGGAGTGGTCCTCTCCGGCGACATCGTCCTGTCGATCGCGGACATCGACCTCGTCCGCGTCTCGCTCCGCGCCCTGATCGTGTCCGTCGACTCGGAGGCGGACCCGCTGGGACCGGTGGACCGGGAGCGGACGTGAACGACGGGGCGGGCCCGGCGCCGGGGGAGCGGAGGGCCCCTCCCGGACCGCTCCCGGAGGCCGCCCCCGGGGCGGAGCCGCCCCGGGAGACCTCACCGCCCCTGCGCAGGGCGGGCAGCGCCCTGAACGACGCCTTCCGCCTCCTCCAGGCCCCGCCCACCCCGGCCGACGAGTCCCCGCGCCCCGCGCGCCGGCTCCGGACCGACCACGAGTCGGTCGAGGAGGACCTGCTCAAACTCGTCCTCACCGTCGTGGAACTCCTGCGCCAGCTCATCGAGAGGCAGGCGCTGCGGCGCGTCGACGCGGGCGACCTCACCGACGACCAGGAGGAGGAGCTGGGCGCCACCCTGATGGCCCTGCACGACGCCCTGTCCGACCTCTGCGCCGAACACGGCTACACGCTCCAGGACCTCAACCTCGACCTCGGGCCGCTCGGCCCCCTGCTGCCGCGGGAGGACTGAGTGCCACGGCTCCGGCCGGTGTCACCGTCCCGCGTCACCGGTCGGAGACGGTGACGCCGGCCAGGGCGAGGGCCCGGGCCACGGCGGGCAGGTCGAGCGGCCCCTCGTCGTGACGGGCGGGCCGCAACCGCGCGAGGAAGGGCTCCGGCCGCAGTCGGCGCGCCTCGGCGTCGGCCAGGAAACCCGCCGCGTCCGCCCCGTCGACGTGGTCCGACAGCTCTCCCAGCACCTGCTCCCGGTCGGCGAAACCGCCCATGCCGCAGTCCAGGCCGTCGTCCCGGAGGTCGTCCGGGTAGGGCGCGCGAGCCCAGGCCCCGTCCTCGTACCAGTAGACGCAGCCCAGCTCGTCCCCCTCGATCCGGTCGCGCAGTTCGTCGTACGGGAGCCAGTCCGGCCCGCCCGCCAGCACGTCGATCGGCGTCCCGTGCCACTTCACACCGCTCGACTCGTCCTCGCCGTAGAGCACGAACCGGCCCTCGCCCATCCTGGACATGGTCCACCAGGTGCAGCCGGAGTCGTCGTGGTGGAGCCCCTCGGCGTCGACCCGGAGGCCGGTGCGGTAGCCGCTCGCGCGCTCCTCCTCCGCGGTGGTGGCCCCGATGGCGGCGAGCAGCGCCCACCGGCCCCACAGCGCCTCCCCCGGCGGAAGGTCCTCCGGAAGTCCCGGCCGGTGGATGGTCATGCGCGCCCCCGTGCGTCCTCGCCCCGACGATGATCACACCCACAGTACGGCCCTCCCGGGGACCGGCCGCGCGGCCCCGCCCCTCCGGGATCCGCCCGGTGGATCGATCAGAAGCGGTCGGCCGTGGCGAAGATCCAGCGGTTGGCCGCCAGGGCGTCGTCCGGTTCCGGGAGCGGGCCCCGACCGTGGAGCGCGGTGAAGTCGTACGGGCGGTGCACGGCCACCCGCCAGCCCCGGCCGGCGAGGACCCCGGCCGAGTCGGGGCGCGGTCCCGCGGCGAAGAGGCCCGGCAGGTCGATGCCGACCCGCTCGCGCGCCGTCGTGTAGACGGGGCCGCCGCGCACGCGCGAGGATTCGGCGGTCACCTCCTTGATCTCGTACGCCAGCGTGCTGCCGGCGGCGCTGAGCCGGTCCACGTCGTCGATCAGGCGCCGCTCGGCCTCGGCGGGGAGGTAGAGCAGCAGGCCCTCGGCGAGCCAGGCGGTCGGGGCGGCCGGATCGAAGCCGGAGCCGGTTCCGGTACCGGCTCCGGTACCGCTTCCGGAACCGAGGAGGGCCTCCGTCCAGTCGTTCCGGAGGTCGGCGGCGCACGGGCGGCGTTCGGCGACGGGCTCCGCCCCCGTGGCGTCGAGCACCGACTGCTTGAAGGCCAGCACGTCGGCCGAGTCGATCTCGTGGACGACGGTCCCGGCGGGCCAGTCGAGCCGGAAGGCCCGGGAGTCGAGGCCCGCACCGAGCAGCACCATCTGGCGCACGCCCGCCCGGGCGGACGCCAGCAGGTGGTCGTCCAGGACGCGGGTCCGCAGCCCGAAGTACCGGCCGAGCCTGCCCCACAGCGGGTCCGAGGCACCGCCGGGGACCTCGTCGGGATGGAGCGGCCAGTCGGCGGCGTCCGGCGCCGCGCGGACGAAGGCGGCGGCGAACGGATCGCGGGCGAGGGCGTCGGGGCGGTGGGTCTCGACGGCGCGGGCGGCGGCCACCAGCAGGGCGGTGCGGCCCACGCCCGCCGTCACCCCCGGGAACGGACCGGCTCCGGTGCGCACTCCCTCTCCTCTTCCTCTTGCTCTTCCCTCCGCGGCTCCACCGCGGGGACGTCCCACGCGGACGGGTCGCCCGACACGGGGGTACGGGCGCCGTAGAGGACGCGCATGAACGCGAGGACCTCCTCGTACGGCAGGTGCAGGGCCGTGGTGCAGTCCGCCAGTACGGTGACGTGGAAGCCCTTCTGGAACGCGGTCCGGGCGGTGGAGTCCACGCACACGTCGGCGAACAGGCCCGCGAACACCAGGTGCTCGACGCCCCGGGCGCGCAGGTGCTCCTCGAATCCCGCCGCGAGGAAGGCGTCGAAGCAGGCCCGCTTGGTGAAGACGGCCTCGCCGGCGGCGGGCAGGACACCGTGGAACTCCGCGCCCCAGGTGCCCTCCAGGCACTTCGGCGGCCTGCCCCGGGCCCGGTCCCGCAGCCGCCAGCTCGCCCCCTGCCGGTCGGGGTCGCCGGTGAACCGGACGAAGACCACCTCCACGCCCCGGCGCCGGGCCTCCGCGGCCGCTCCGGCGGCCGAGGAGACGACGGCGTCCAGGACGGCGGGGTCGCCCCGGAACCGGGCCCTGGCCAGGGGACTCGCGCAGAAGTCGTTCTGCAGGTCCACCACGACCAGGGCCGTGCGCGCCGACGCGGTCACGGGCCGCCCACCAGGGCCGCGTCACGCGGCGCGTTGTCCGGCCCGGGGACGCCGAGCGCGCCGACCAGGGCGTCCACCACGTCGCTCGTGGAGTGCCGGCCGCCGAGGTCGGGGGTGCGCACGCCCCGTTCGTCGAGGACCGCGAGGGCGGCCTCCACGGCCGCCGCGGCACCGGGACACCCGGCGTGGTGCTCCGCGACGAGCGCGGCGGCCCGGATGGTGGCGACCGGGTTGACCAGGTCCCGGCCCGCCAGGTCGTCGGCCGAGCCGTGCACCGTCTGGTACTCCACCAGGCCCCGCAGCGCCGGATCGAGGCAGACGTTCTCCGTGCAGCGGTTCTCCTGCCGGTCGGAGCCGTACCGGTCGAGGAGCATGACGTGCATGATGTCGGCCCACTCGTTCCCGGCGATCAGCAGGGTGCGGTCGGGCAGCCCGTGGGCGAGCAGGTTGCGGTTGACCGTGTCCGGCTGGAACACCTCGATCCGTACGCCGAACCGCTCGGACAGGTCGGCCACCCACGCGTCGAACGCCCCGTCGAGCAGATGGAACTTGTAGGCCATGACGATCCGGCCGATCCGCCCGTCCGGCCAGGTGCGCCGGGCCCGCTCCAGGGCGTGCTCGACGACCGCCCCGGTGACCTCGCGGCTGAAGGTGAGGGTGCGGGTGACCTCACCGGCGGTGTGCGTGTTCTCGCCGGTGTAGAAGCCCTGGGCCTGGTCCCGGACCAGCAGCAGCGATCGTTCCCCGGCCGTCAGCAGGTCGACCTTCACCGCGCGCAGCCGGCGCCGGACCAGGTACAGCGACTGGGCGTTGATCGCGGTGCGGAAGACCGCGGTGGTGCCGCGCCCGGCCAGGTCCCGGCACCACGCCTCGTAGTGGTCGGCGTCCTCGGCGGTCAACCGCTGTACGGCGGCGACGCCGTGGTCCCGGCGGAGCGAGACGTAGGAGTGGTAGAGGCGCGGCGAGCGGACGACCTCCACCCCCGTGGCCCCCGCGCCGCCCGGGGTGAGGGCGCTCAGCACGCGCTCGAAGACGTCCGCCAGCTCCGGGCCCGTGCCGCGGCCCACGGCCAGCCCGATCACGGGCCGGACACCGCCTAACGGGGAGGTCCCCGTGGCCCCCCGCCCGTTCGCCCCGGTCATCGGGCGGCGCCGGTGACGAGACGGTCGCCGGCGATGCCGGCCTTCTCCGGGCGGTAGTAGTCCCGGATCCCGTCCGCCCAGACGGCCACCGGCACCCGGTCGCCGTCCACCGGGCCGAAGGCCTCGAACAGCGCCTCGATGTTGGGCCGGTCGAAGCCGATGGCGGTCATGAGGGCGAGGAAGTCGGGACGGGCGACGAAGCCGTCGCCGTCCACGTCGCCCATCGCGGACAGGGCCTCGGCGAACTCGTCGACGGCGGCGTCGAACCGCTGCGGGTCGAGCACGACGGCGGTGAACTCCTCGGGGCTGATCCGCCCGTCGCCGTCGGCGTCCAGCTCGGCCAGGAGCGTGTCCCCGTACTGGCGGAAGGCGGCGAGGAGCCTCGTCCCGGCCTTCTCGTCGGCCGCCGGCAGCGCCGCGACGGTCCGGCTCCCCATCAGCTCGAAGTCGGCGGGCTCCAGGAAGCCGTTCCCGTCGGCGTCGAAGAGCGAGAACACGAGCTGCACACGGTCGGTGGCCTCGGTGGTGGGCATGGGGACGCACCCGGCTTTCGGTGAGGATGACGCCGGGTCACGCGCCCGGCCGTTGATCCACTATCGGGGTGCCGGGGCGCTTCCGAGGCACGAAAGCGGTCTGCCTTACACGATCGAAGGCAATTCGCCGGGCCGTGCATGACACGCCGGGAAGGTGGAAAGCGGCGCCCGTTCCGGCCGGGTGGGCCGGAACGGGCGGGGAGCGAACGGGCGGGGAGGAGAGGTCAGTCGCGGTCGACTTCCTGGCGGAGGACCCGTCGCTCGGTCGTGGAGACCTCGTACGTCGTCTTGTCCCAGTTGTCGGTGTCGACGACGTCCACCGACCAGGAGTCGTCGTCCAGCTCCACGGCCGTGACGGTGCCCTTGTCGTCCTGGGTGGCCGTCTGCACCGCCTGCTCCGGCGTGACGGTGGTCCGCTTCAACCGGTCGGCCAGCTCCTGCTTGTCCTCGGCGTCCTGGTCCGCGTCCGGCTTGTCGCTGATGACCTTGCCGCTGACGCCGTCGACCCAGATGTCGTGGAGGGTGCCGTCCGACGCGGCGACGCTCGTGTGCCACGCCGGGGTCCGCGCGCCCGCGCTCGCCGACGGGCTCGCGGAGGCGGACGCACCGGCGCTCATGGACGCGGAGGCGGACGCACCGGCGGAGGCGGAGGCGCTGCCGCTCGGGCGGGCGCTCCCGCTCGCGGTGGCGTTCGGCGGAGCCCAGGCGAGCTCGGTCTCGACCAGCTTGCCCTGGGGCACGGTGGCCACGGCGGTCTGCGTGGCCTTGTCCCAGGCGACCTTCGTGGCCGGGACGAGCTTCTGGCGCTCGGCCTGGTCGTCGGTGAGTCGCGGCGAAGCGGAGCCCGAGGGGGAGGCGGACCCCGACGGGGAGGCGGAGGCCGACGCCGACGGGCCGTCGGTGCTCCCGGTCTGGGTCGGCGCGATGCGGCCGGACGTGGTGGTGGTGTCCTTCTGCTCGGACCCGCAGGCGGCGAGCAGAAGGGCGCAGGACGCGGCGAGGCAGGCGATGACCGGGCCGCGCAGTCGATGTCGCAGAGAGGTACTCATGCGCCTATCCCTGACCCGGGGCCCCCGTTCCGTGACGCAGCGACCCGCGCAACCACCCGATCGCGGTCCTCCGCCGGTCCGGACGGGGGAAACCCGCCCGGCGCCCCGCCCGCGGCCTCACCGCTCGGACGGCCGGTCGTCCCCGTTCGTGTAACGGATCCGGGCCCACAGCGGCAGGCCGAACCAGCAGACCAGGTACCAGGCGAGGACCCCGGAGACCAGCCACGGCACGTAGCCGTCGTGCGTGGCCACGCGCAGGATCAGGAAGAGCGCCGCGGTCAGCGTCGCGAGGAGCAGGATGAGACCGGTGAACGTGAGCCGGGACGCCCAGACGACCGCCTGGGGCTTGATGCGGCGGCCCGACACGATGCGGTGGAAGGCCACGGGCCCGATCAGGGCGCCGGTCGCCAGCGAACCCAGCACGACGGTGACGAGGTATATCGTCTTGTCGGTCTGCTCCAAGTCCTGGAAGTGCGGTGTGAACACCACGGTGAGCAGGAAGCCCAGGAGGATCTGCACACCGGTCTGGGCGACCCTGATCTCCTGGATGAGCTCGGTCCACTGCCGGTCCGCGCGCTCTTCGGGCGTCTCGTTTCTTCTGGTCCGCCGGTCATCGTCGGCTATCACGTCCTCAGTCATGGCGTCCTCTTTCCCGCAGGTCGGCCTCGCATCCGCCCGGACTTTGCCTTTTCTTTTCCCAGGATGTGCGCGGCCCGGTCTCCCGGCCCGGCGGGAAGCACCCCGTGCCCGCGAACACGCGCCCGCGAGGAGGGTGCGATCACCGGAGGGCCTGCGTAGCCTGGGAGCCACCCCAGGGGCACCCGGGGGAGGACGGGCCGCTCCACGCCGCCGCAAGACGCCGGAGAAGAGCCGCGGAGGTCGTGTGTCGACGTACGAGGATGTCCTGGGCGATCTGCTGGCCCGCTCCCACCTGCGGTCCGTGCGGGAGCTCGCGGGCCTCGTCCAGGAGGCGGGCCGCCGCATGGGGCTCCGGGGAACGGCCATGTACGTCACCGACCTCCAGCAGATCCGGCTCGTCGCACTGCCCCAGACGGACGGCGTCGACCAGTCGACGCTCGACGTCGACACCTCGCTGGCGGGCCTGGCCTACCGCACGCAGCAGGTGCAGCGGTCGAGGGACGGCGCCACCGCCTGGCTGCCGATGATCGACGGGGTCGAACGCATCGGCGTCCTGATGGTGACGGCGCCCGCCCTGGACGACGGCCTGCTCGGGCGGGGCAAGGCGCTCGCCGGGGTCGCCGCCCTGCTCGTGGTGTCGAAGTCCTCCCACAGCGACCTGCTGGTCGAGACGGAACGCGCGCGGGCGATGACGGTGCAGGCCGAACTGCTGTGGGCCTTCCTGCCGCCGCGGACCATCGGCACGTCGGAGGTCACCTCCTCGGCGGTCCTCGAACCCGCCTACGACATCGGCGGCGACACCTTCGACCACACCCTGGACGACAGCGGCCTGCACCTGACCGTCATCGACTCCATGGGCCACGACCTCGCCTCCGGCGGAGCCAGCGCGGCCGGGCTCGCCGCCTGCCGGGCGGCCCGCCGCTCCGGCGGCTCGCTGAGCGACATCGTCACCTCGATCGACCAGATCCTCGACACCTGGTTCACCGACCGCCTCATGACCGCCGTCGTCGCCCATCTGGACACCTCCGACGGACGGTTGACCTGGATCAACTGCGGTCACCCGCCGCCCCTGCTGATCCGTCACGGAAGGGTCCTCCCCCAGGTCCTCGACCGGGAGCCCGACCTGCCGCTCGGCTGGGGGTTCCTCAGGGAGTCACCGCCCACCGAGCACACCGAGCGCCTCCAGCCCGGCGACCGGATCCTCCTCTACAGCGACGGCGTCACCGAGGCGCGCTCGTCCGGAGGGGACTTCTACGGCGAGGAGCGGCTGGCCGACACGGTCATCCGCGCCACGGCGGCCGGCGCCCCCGCCCCCGAGGCCCTCCGGCGCCTGGTCCAGGGCCTGCGGCAGCACCAGGGCCACAAGCTGCGCGACGACGCCACCATCCTGCTCACCGAATGGCACCCGAGCGGACGCGGCGGGGGGACACGGCCGGGCGCGGCGGAGGAACACGGCCGGAACCCGGGGTGAGTGACCGTTCCGGACGCGGGTAGGCGCGGGTTCGTCAGAGAGATCACGGCGAACCACCAGGAGGGTTCATGAGCACGCCCCCGAACGACCCCGTCCCTCCGAGTCCCACGCCGCCGCCCGGGCCCGGCCCGGCACCCGACCCGGGACCGTTGCCGGGACCGGCACCCGTGCCCGGCGGCCCGGACCCCGTACCGCCCGCGCCGCCCCAGCCGGAGCCGGACCCGCCGGCCCCGGTCCCGCCCCCGGACCCCTTCCCGCAGCCGGGCCCGCTGCCCTCGCCGGGCCCCGCCCCGGAACCGCTGACCTGAGCGTCCCGCGCGTCGGCCCCCACCCGTGAAACAGGGTGGGGGCCGACGCGCGTGCGAGGCGGGACCGTCTCAGCCGTGGCCGAGCGGCGGCACCCGCTCGGACGGGGGCGGCGGTCCGGGCGGCGTGCCGTCGCCGAACGGGCGCCCGCCGAGCTCCTCCCGCCCGTGCGCCGAGAGCCAGCCGCGCGGGTCCGGGCCGAGGGGGACGATCCCGGTCGGGTTGATGTCGCGGTGGACGACGTAGTAGTGCGTCTTGATCTGCTCGAAGTCGATGGTGTCGCCGAAACCGGGCGTCTGGAACAGGTCCCGCGCGTAGCCCCAAAGCGCCGGGAGTTCGGTCAGCTTCCGCCGGTTGCACTTGAAGTGGCCGTGGTAGACGGCGTCGAACCGCACGAGGGTCGTGAAGAGGCGGACGTCGGCCTCCGTGAGGGTGTCCCCGACCAGATAGCGCCGGTCTCCAAGCCGCTCCTCCAGCCACTCCAGCCGGTCCCACAGCCTCCGGTACGCCTGGTCGTACGCCTCCTGGCTGCTCGCGAAACCGCACTGGTAGACGCCGTTGTTGACGTCCCGGTACACCTTCTCGGCCACGTCGTCGATCTCGTCGCGCCACTTCTCCGGGTACAGCTCCGGCGCCCCGTCCCGCTGATGGGCCGTCCACTGGCTGCCCAGGTCCAGCGTGATCTGCGCGAAGTCGTTGGTGACCACCGCACCGGTCGGGACGTCGACGATCGCGGGCACGGTGATGCCGCGCGCGTACTCCGGGTCCCGCCGGAAGAAGGCCTCCTGGAGCCGTTCGATGCCGAGGACCGGGTCCCTGCCGTCCGGGTCCAGGTCGAAGGACCAACTGCGCTCGTCGTGCACGGGCCCGGCGATGCCCATCGACAGGACGTCCTCCAGGCCCATGAGGCGCCGGACGATCACGGCCCGGTTCGCCCACGGGCACGCGCGGGCGACGACCAATCGGTACCGCCCCGGCTCCACGGGCCGGCCGTCCCGGCCGTCGGCCGTGATCCTCGTCGTGATGTAGTTCCGGTCGCGCTCGTACTCACCGTCGCCAGCCATGGCCCCGAGGGTAGCCCGCGCCGCACGGTTCCGCCCGGGATCAGTCGGGGGCGCCGCCCGGGGCGCCGGGCGCCGCGCGCAGGACCGGCATCATCGTCTCGACGGCGGCGTCCCGCGCCAGGTGGTCGAGGACCATCCGGTTGACCAGGGCCGGCTGCTCCAGCGGCACCAGGTGGGACGCCCCGGGCACCACGGCCAGCAGGGCCTCCGGGAGCGCGCGGTAGAGGGCGGCGGTGTGCTCGAGCGTCATCATGTCGTCGTCGCCGACCACGACCAGGGTGGGCGCCCGTACGCGCCCCAGGTCCCCGGGGGCGAGCGCCGGCTGGGTCCGCCACATCTCGATCACCTTGGCCGCCACCACCGGCCAGTGGTCCGCGCCGTCCGGTGTGACCGCCGCGTACATCTCGCGGAAGAACTCCATGTCCGGGCTGTCGGGCGTCATCCCGTCGAGCATCGCCGGATCGACGAAGCACTCGGGCCCGGGGCGGAAGTTCGCCCCGATCACCACGACCCTGCGGACCAGATCGGGCCGGGCGGCGGCGGCGAGC
This sequence comes from Streptomyces sp. NPDC007872, assembly GCF_042868165.1. Classification (NCBI taxonomy): domain Bacteria; kingdom Bacillati; phylum Actinomycetota; class Actinomycetes; order Kitasatosporales; family Streptomycetaceae; genus Streptomyces; species Streptomyces sp. NPDC007872. Next base: position 449,796 of record NZ_JBIAEA010000003.1, on the reverse strand, counting down.
AGCGCGACGACACCGCCGTCGCTCCACCCGACCAGATGCGCCGGACCCCCGACCACCCGCTCCAGGAACGCCACCGTGTCGTCCGCCATGTCCTGGTACGACAGCGGCCCCGGCACGTCGGGGGTGTGCCCGTGGGCGCGCCGCTCGGGCAGGAAGAGGCGGTACTCGTCGGCGAGGTCGGAGCGCTGGGCGCCCCACGTCTCGTTGGTGCAGAAGCCGCCGTGCAGCAGGACCAGCGGATCGCCGTCGCCCTCGGTCTCGTACCAGGTCCTGACCCCAGGGAGGTCAGCGTATGCGCCCATCGTCCCAGGCCCTCTCCGGATCGGCCCCCTGCCCCCGCCCAGTCTCCGCCGGGCCCCGGAGGGCCGCAAACGGTGACCCGCCCCGGTCGCACGGCATACACCGCTCGGCGTTCGAACGCGCCGCGGGGGTTCGAACGCGGAAGACGGGGCACCCGGTCATTCCGATCCGAGAGGGGTGAATGGGCATGAGCGCAGGGGGGTCGACCACGGCCGTCGCGAGAAGAGCCGCCCGTGGGGACGTGGTGCGAGCGGGCGCCCGGGCGGGCTTCGTCGCGCGAGGAGTGCTGTACCTGCTCATCGGGATCCTGGCCGTACGCATCGGCCTGACGGGCACCGGCGAGCAGGCCGACAAGGGCGGCGCCCTCGCGCAGGTCGCCGAGACGCCGTTCGGAGCCGTGATGCTCTGGGCCCTCGGCATCGGTCTCGTCGGGATGGCGCTGTGGCGGCTCTCGGAGGCCCTGTTCGGCAGCGCGGGTCCGAAGGGCGACAAGCCGGCCAAGCGGGCCGTGTCCGGTGCCCGGGCCGTCTTCTACGCCGTCTCGGCCTTCTTCGTCCTGTCCTTCGCGACGGGGAACCGGGACAGTGGCGCCGGCTCGACCGACCGTCAGAGCCACGACATCACCGGCCGTCTCCTCGACATGCCGGCGGGGCAGTGGCTGGTCGGCGCGGCGGCCCTGGGCTTCCTCGGCGCGGGCCTGTGGATGGGCGGCCGGGCCGTGATGCGGAAGTACCGCAAGCACCTGACGTGGACCACGATGTCCGAGAAGCAGCGCCGCTTCATGGACGTGACCGGCATCGTCGGCGGTGTGGGACGCGGACTCGTCTTCGCGGCCATCGGTTTCTTCGGCCTGAAGGCGGCGATCGAGTTCGACCCGAACGAGGCCAAGGGCATGGACGACGCGATCCGCTCGTTCGCGCAGACCCCCGCCGGGCCGTGGCTGCTGGTCGCCGTGGCCGTCGGGCTCGTCCTCTTCGGGATCTTCTCCTTCGGCCAGGCGAAGTGGCGCGACGTCTGATCCGCCGGCCTCGCTCCGAACGCCCCGCACGCGCACGCGTGCGGGGCGTTCAGCCGTCGTAGCGGCCGGTGTCGACCTCCCAGCGGTGGTAGCCGGCGATCCAGGAGGCGAGGCCGTCGACGTACCGGCGGGCGGCCTCGCGCCCGGCGGGGGAGAGGCCGAGGAGGTCGCAGATCCCGGGAACCTGGGCGGACAGCCCCACGAAGCGGTCGACCATCGCCTGGGCCTCGCGCATCACCTGGGCGGCCGCCTCCTCGGGGGTGCCGCCGCGCTCCTCCCGGACGATCATCACCATGTTGGCGACGTCGCCGCGCGCCAACTCCTGCGCGTACGAGTGCACGTCGTTGGTGAACGACGGTATGTCGGCCGCCAGTTGGCGCATCAGGCGGAGGGTCGGATGGTGCAGCACCTCCTGCGGCACCTCGAACCGGTTGAGCCGCTCGACCATGTCGAAGAGGGTCTCCATGGCGGCCGTTCCCCGGCGCAGCGCCAGATAGCCCTCCCGGTCCGGGAGCCGCCCGGAGAGCCGGCCGGCGGCCTCGGCGGGGTGGCAGGCGAAGTACCACTCCCAGTTGTAGGCGCTCCTCGCCCGCCACCGGGCGGACATGCCGCGCGCGCTGCGCTCCCAGAGGTCGGCGAAGGCCCGCTCGACGGGGGTGCGGGCGCCGGGCGCGGGGCCGTCCCCGTGCAGGAGGGCCGTCAGCCGGGTGCAGACCTCCGCCACCCGCGCGGGGGCCCGGCCGAGACCGGTGTCGAACCCGTCGTCGAAGAGGAAGTAGAAGCCGAGCAGATCAGCGGCGAGGGCGAGGTCGCCGGTGGCGCAGTCGGGACTGGTGAGCGCGGCGAGCCGGGGTACGTCCCACCGGTCGTACACCGCCGCGTCGACGGCTCCGGCGAGCCCTTCGTGACGCTCCAGCCACTCCCGGTGGAGCCGCGCGGCGGGCGCCCGGTCCGGATGGCTGTGCGGCGGGAAGGGAAGGTCGAGCACTGCGGCATGGAACACGTGCACCCCCAGGGCATTGGGCCCGGGTGCCCCCAACGCCCCCCGGCGCGATCGAAGAGTACTTGAATCGATCACTAACTGCCAGGAATAACAAGGGGATCGATTCCGGATCCACACAACCGGGACCGGGCCGTCGGACGGCGGTGCGGAGCCCGGGGATGGTCAGCGACGATTCCCTCCGCGCGGGCCGCCGTCGCCCGCCGCGGTCCGGCCCGGACCTGTCCGAGACTCATCCCCGGACCCTCACGTAGAGTGGGGCCCGGGCCGTGACTGGCGCTTGAGGTGGATCACCACCGGGGAGCGGTCCCGCGGAGCGCGCCCGTCGGCGCACCCGTGCCGAATGCCGTGCGCCTGGGCGAACCACCGGTCAGAGACGACGCCCAGGAGTTGCCATGTCCACCAGCACCGCCACCCTCATGGACGGTACGGCCCTGGCCCGCCGCACGGTCGAGGAGACCGCCGCCCGCGCCGCCGAGGTCACCCGCCGCACCGGCGTCACCCCCTGTCTCGCGACCGTCCTGGTCGGCGCGGACCCGGCCTCCGTGACGTACGTGAAGATGAAGCAGAACCGCTGCGCGAAGGCCGGGATCCGCTCCCGGCACGTCGAGCTGCCCGCCACCACGACGACCGAGGAGCTCGTCGCCGCGATCACCGCCCTCTCCAGGGACCCCGAGGTCCACGGCATCCTCCTCCAGCACCCGGTCGGCCCCCACATCGACGAGCGCGCCGCCTTCGAGGCCATCGCCCCGGAGAAGGACGTCGACGGCGTCACGACGGCCTCCTTCGCCGCCATGGGCTTCGGCCTCCCCGGCTTCGTCTCCTGCACGCCCGGCGGCATCATGCGCCTCCTCGACGCGTACGACGTCGAACTGAGCGGCAAGCGGGCCGTGGTGGTGGGTCGCAGCGCCATCCTCGGCAAGCCCGCCGGCCTGCTCCTCCTCGGCCGCGACGCCACCGTCACCTACTGCCACTCCCGCACCCGGGACCTCTCCTCGGTCGTCCGCGAGGCCGACGTCCTGGTCGCCGCCGTCGGCAAGCCGAACTTCATCAAGGGCGAGGACATCAAGCCCGGCGCCGTCGTCGTCGACGCCGGCTACAACCCGGGCAACATCGGCGACGTCGACTTCGCGTCGGCTGCCGAGCGCGCCTCCCTCATCACCCCGGTCCCCGGCGGCGTCGGCCCCATGACCATCGCCGTGCTCCTCGCCCAGACGGTCGAGGGCGCCGAGCGCCAGCTCGGTCTGTAGGACGGCCATGACGGAGAGGCGGCGGGACGGGCGTTCGGCGATCGGCGGAGCGCTGCACGGACGGCGTCCGGGCGACCGGAAACACCCGCGCCGGGGCCGCCGGCCGGCGGCGCGGCGCACCCTCCGGTTCGGCGCGCCGCTCCTCCCGCTGCTCACGGCCGCCCTGGTGGCGACCGCCTTCCTGACCGTCCGGGAGGGCGGGGAGAACGACGGCAACCCGATGGGCGCGCCGTCTCCCGTCGCCACCGGGGACGCCGCTCCTCCTCTTCCTCCTCCGACGGACGGCCCGACGCCCGGCGCGTCCGGCGCCGGAACCACCGGCACGCCGACGCCCGGCACGACGCGGGACGGCAGGACGGCGGACGGCACGACGCGGGACGGCAGGACGGCGGACGGCACGACACAGGGCGGCAGGACGGCGGACGGCACGCCGGCGGCCACGGCCGCGCGGGGCGCCACGCCGACGCGCACGGAGCCCGAGGGCCGGTCCCCGCACGCGAGCACGTCACCGGCGCCGTCCCCGACGAGGAGCGCCGCCCCGGCCCCCTCCGGCGGTCGGAAGGACGGACGGCGCCCCGGGCGGCCCGTCTCCTTCGAGGCGCTGCGCGTGGGCGACTGCTTCGACATCGACCGCGACGCGCCGGGAACCGCCGTCCGGCGCCCTTGCGACGCGCCGCACTCCGCCGAACTGGTCGCCCGGCCCCGGCTGACCGGCCGTTACGCCACGGACCGGGCGGTACGGGAGGCGGCCACGGCACTCTGCCGCGAACCGCTGCGCCGCAAGGCCGCCCGGCAGCCGTTCGGCACGCGCTGGACGACCTTCGTCCAGTACCCGTACCGGACGAGCCACCTCCTCGGCTCGGACGCCGTCGCCTGCAGCCTGGCCGTCCCCTCCGCGACCGGCGACAGGATCAGCCACCGGCTCAGATAGCGCGCGTGGGGTGTCTCCCCTGTGGGCGGCGCCCACGGCTCAGGTGACGCCCCGCGTTCAGGCGGTGTCCTGGGCTCAGATGATGCCCCGTGTTCAGGCAATGCCCCGCGCTCAGGCGGTGTCCTGGGCTCAGCACACGTCCGCCGCGAGCGCCGTAGCCAGGGCCGCCGCCGGGTCCCGGTCCGCCGGACCCGCCGGGGCCCAGCGCCCCGCGGACTTGAGGTACGGCCACCAGCGGCCGTCCTCCCCGAGCCGCACCTGCGCCTCCGCGCCCACGGCCGTCCACCGGGCGCCGCCCGCCCGCCGCAGCACCGGACGCTCGTCGTCCTCCCAGGCCTCCGCGAGCCGCGCCCCGGCACGGGCCAGGGCCTCGGCGTCCGGTTCCCACTCCTCCTCCAGTACGGCGAGGGCGGCGGCGCCCCCGAACCGCCACGCGCGCGTGGCGAGGTCCAGGTCCGCCCGCGACCGGCCCGAACCGGTGGCGAGCCGCGCCGCGATCCACGGAGCGGGAGAGCCCGCGGCGAGCCGCACCGCGTCCTGAGCTGCCGTCAGCCCGGTTTCCTCCAGTGCGGTTTCCACCGGTGCAGTCTTCTCCAGTCCGGTTTTCTCCAATCCGGTTTCCGTCAGTTCCGGTGCCTCCCCGCCCGGTCCCAGGGCCCCGGCGAGGAACCGGTGTGCACGGGCCGCCGCGTCCGTCGCGAGGAACTCGAGGGCCGCCGGATCCACCCCCGGCTCCGGCTCGGTGTCCGTGTCCAGGGACGGGGCCCGGCCCGGCGCGGCCGGAAGGTCCGGAGGGGCGGGCAGCGGCGGCAGCAGGAACGCCGACGCGTACGCCTCCTCGGCCGGCACGCCGGGCATTCCGCCGGCGCTCCCGGGAGCGCCGGCGCCGCCGTCCCCGCCGCGTCCCGGGGGAGCGGCGGCACGCGAAGCACTGCGGGCCTGGAGCTGGTCGAGCAGGGTGCGCTCACCGCGCCCGCGCATCAGGAGCAGCACGAAGGGGTCCTCGTCCAGGAGGCGTGCCACCTGGTAGCAGAGCGCCGCCGTGTGCGGGCAGTGGTCCCAGGCCTCGCAGCCGCACTCCGGATCGAGGTCGCCGATGCCCGGCAGCAGGTCGAGCCCGGCCGCCGCCGCGTCCTCCACCAGGTGCGGCGGCATCTCGCGGTCGAGGAGGGCCGCGATGTGGCCCGCGCTGTCCACCGCGAGGTCGAGCAGCCGTTCCCACTCCTCCTCGGAGAACTCCCGCACCAGCACGTCGCTCCGGTGCGCCGTGCCGTCCCGGTCCTTGACCACCGCGGTGATCCGGCCGGGCCGCACCGACACGGCGCCCACCGCCCCCGCGCGCGCGTGGCGGCGCCCCGCCTTGAGCTGCTGCCCGTCGAGCGCGGTGTCCTCCAGGGCCTTGAGCCACACCTGGCCCCACCAGGTCCGGGTGAACGCCCCGCCCCGTGCCGGCGGCAGCGCCGCGAAGGTCCGCTCGCCGTCCCCGTGTCCGTACCCGCTCATCGTCCGTCCCCTCGCAGTCGCACCAGCTCCGCCAGTTCGGCATCGGTCAGTTCGGTCAGCTCCGGCGGCATCTCCCCGCCGGAGCCGAGGACGCTGTCCGCCAGCTCCCGCTTGCGGTCGAGCATCGCGGCGATCCGGTCCTCGATCGTGCCCTCGGCGATCAACCGGTGGACCTGCACCGGCCGGTCCTGCCCGATCCGGTACGCGCGGTCGGTGGCCTGCGCCTCCACCGCCGGGTTCCACCAGCGGTCGTAGTGCACGACGTGCTCGGCGCGGGTGAGGTTGAGCCCCGTGCCCGCGGCCTTCAGGGAGAGCAGGAAGACCGGGACCTCCCCGTTCTGGAAGCGGGCGACCATCGCCTCCCGCTCCGCGACCGGCGTGCCGCCGTGCAGGAACTGCGTCCGCACGCCCCGCGCCGCGAGGTGCGCCTCCAGGAGCCGGGCCATCCCCACGTACTGGGTGAAGACCAGGGTGGCGGCGCCCTCGGCGAGGATCGTGTCGAGGAGCTCGTCGAGCAGTTCCAGCTTGCCCGACCGCCCCGCGATCCTCGGGTTCTCCTCCTTGAGGTACTGGGCGGGGTGGTTGCAGATCTGCTTGAGCCCCGTCAGGAGCTTCACGACGAGGCCGCGGCGCGCCATGCCGTCGGCCGCGGAGATCGCCGTCAGCGTCTCCCGCACCACCGCCTCGTACAGACCGGCCTGTTCGGGCGTCAGCGACACGGTGCGGTCGGTCTCCGTCTTCGGCGGGAGCTCGGGCGCGATGCCGGGGTCCGACTTGCGGCGGCGCAGCAGGAACGGCCGGACGAGCGCGGCGAGGCGCGCGGCGGCGGCCGGGTCGCGGCCGCCCTCGACGGCGGGGGCGAACCGGGTGCGGAAGGCGCCCAGGCCGCCGAGCAGCCCCGGGGTGGTCCAGTCGAGGATCGCCCACAGCTCGGAGAGGTTGTTCTCCACCGGCGTGCCGGACAGCGCCACGCGTGCGCGTGCCCCGATGGTCCGCAGCCGGCGGGCCGTCGCCGAGTACGGGTTCTTGACGTGCTGCGCCTCGTCCGCGACGACGAGCCCCCAGTCCCGCCCGGCGAGCCGCTCGGCGTCGAGCCGCATGGTGCCGTACGTGGTGAGGACGAAGCCGCCGTCGGGAACCCCTTCCAGGTCACGGGCGGTGCCGTGGAAGCGGCGCACCGGCGTGCCGGGCGCGAACTTCTCGACCTCCCGCTGCCAGTTGCCCATGAGCGAGGTGGGACAGACGACGAGGGTGGGACCGGCCGAGGCCGGGTCGGTCTGCCGGTGCAGGTGCAGGGCGATGACCGTGATCGTCTTGCCGAGGCCCATGTCGTCGGCGAGGCAGCCGCCGAGACCGAGCGAGGTCATCCGGTGCAGCCAGTCGAGCCCGCGCACCTGGTAGTCGCGCAGGGTCGCGGCGAGCGCGGCGGGCTGGGTCACCTCGGGCCTGCCGCCCTCGGGACGCGCGAGCCGTTCCCGCAGGCGTTCCAGCGGGCCGGTCGCCGCCACCTCGACGGTGTGCCCGTCGACCTCGGTCGTACCGGTGAGGACGGCCGAGAGGGCGTCCACCGGCGTGACCTCGTGGTCCTGGTGGGCCCTGGCGCGGCGCACCTCGGCCGGATCGACGAGCACCCACCGGTCGCGCAGCCGCACGAGGGGCCGTCCGGCCTCGGCGAGCCGGTCGAGCTCGGCGCGGGACAGCTCGTGGTCCCCCACGGCGAAACGCCAGTTGAAGGCGAGGAGGGAGTCGGCGGCGAGGAGGGACGGCAGGAAGGAGGAACCCGCCTCGGTACGGGTGTCGCCGTCACCGGAGCCGTCGCCGACACCGTCGCGGGTGTCCACGGCGGCGTCGGTGTCCACGCGGGCGCCGGGCGCGTGCGGGCCGATCACCGCCCGGGCCGTCAGCCGGTCGGCGAGTTCGCGCGGCCAGTGGATCCGGACGCCCAGGGCCGCGAGGGCGTCGGCCGCCGGGCCCAGGAGCTCCGCGACCTCCTCGTCGGCCAGTTCGACCGCGTCGGGCACGGCCGCCGACAGGAGCGGGGAGAGCGGGGGCCAGGCGCGGGCGGCGCGCCGGAGGGCGAGGAGGGCGTCCATACGGGCGCGCGGGCCGAAGGCCGCCCCGACCGGGCCCGAGCCCGACCACACCTCGGCCGCGTCCGCGACCAGGGTCGGATCGGCGACGCCGTGCAGTCGGAGCACCGCCCGGAAGCCGGGCGCCTCCCGCGACTCGGCGGTGAAGCCGGGCAGTTCGAGACGGAGCGAGAGCCGGACGCCCGCGTCGTGCACGGCGGCCACGCCGGCCGCCCACGCCCGCTGCTCGGGAACGGCCTGCGGCTCCTCGGCCGCGAAGGCGGGCCCGCCGGCCGCCAGGGCAGCCGCCGGGGTGCGCGGCAGGATGTCCGCGACGGCGTCGGCGAAGGCCCGCAGCAGCGCCTCGGGCTCGGGCAGCAGCAGCGGCGGTGGCTCGTCACGAGGGGCGGAGGCATCGGACGGGAGGGGTACGGCGTGGGCCGCGGGCGGCATCGACGCGGCGAGCGTGCGGAGTCGCTCCAGCTCCTCGGGCCCGAGCGGTCCGGCCCGCCACGCGTCGTGGTCGCCGGGCGTGAGGCCGGGCAGGAGCAGACCGCGCGCCACGAGGCCGAGGGCGAGCAGCGCGGCGGCGCCCCAGAAGGCGACCGCGGGGGACGCGGTGTCCGAGGACCGGGCACGGACGAGCAGCGGCAGGGCGTCCCGTACGGAGAGCGTGCGGGCGGGGACGGTCACGGGCCGGAGGGTGTCGCCGTCCACGACCGTGAGTTCGGCGACGGCCGTGGACACGCCGGGGGAGTCCGGCAGCGGCTCGCCGTCCGGTGACCAGAAGGCGATCCGCCCGGCGCGGGGCGGATCGGCGGGGAGGAAGACGGCGGAGTGGCGGGAGAGTGTGCGGGCGGGTTCGCGGGTCGGATCATCGGGTCCGTGCGACAGCGACAACGCATTCCTCAAATTTGACTACTGGAGGCGGAGTCGCCGAGAGTACCCCACCGGTCTCCCCGACGCCTCTCCATTCCGGGTGATCCGCGTCACGGCTCGACCGCCCCTCGTGAGAAGCGTCCCCGGGACGGTGCCCTCCGGGGTGGGGCCCTCCCCACCCCGGCCCCCCGGAGCGCCCCCCGCCCGGGACGGGTGGTGACGCCATGGCTCCGACCGGTCACGCGTCCGTACGTTCGGTGGGCGCCCACCGAACGGGCCACCGCCCGACAGAAACCGGAGCCCGCCATGTCCCAGGCCACCGTCCTGCCCCCGGCCGCCGCACCCCCCGTGGCGCCCGCCCGCACCAGGAGCGGCAGCGAGTTCGCCCCGCTCCTGCGGACGGTCAGGGAACAGGGCCTCCTCGTGCACAGGCCCGGCTGGTACGCCCGCGTCATCGTCTTCGACCTCCTCGGCATCGCCGCCGTGGTGGCCGGACTCGCCCTCGTCGGCCCCTCCTGGTGGGCGCTTCCGCTCGCCGTCCCCCTCGCCCTGCTCTCCGCCCGCGCCGCCTTCGTCGGCCACGACGCCGGGCACGCCCAGATCACCGCCGACCGCAGGGTGAGCCGCGCCGTCCAGCTCGTCCACGCCAACCTCCTCCTCGGCATGAGCCGGGAGTGGTGGAACGACAAGCACAACCGTCACCACGCCCACCCCAACCACCTCGACAAGGACCCGGACGTGGCGGCCGACGTCCTCGTCTTCGCCGAGCACCAGACGGCGGGCCGCACGGGCCTGCGCGGCTTCCTCACCCGCCACCAGGCCCTGCTGTTCTTCCCGCTGACGACCCTGGAGGGCATCGCGCTCAAGGCGTACGGGATCCGGGCCCTGCTCGCGGAGGACGGCCCCTGCCGCACCCGGCGCGAGCGGCTCGTCGAGGGCGGCCTGCTCCTCGCCCACTTCGCCGGGTACGCGGCCCTGCTGCTCACCCTCCTCGCGCCCGCCCAGGCCCTGGTCTTCGCCCTGCTCCACCAGATGCTCCTCGGCGTCCACCTGGGCATGGCCTTCGCCCCCAACCACAAGGGCATGGAACGGCCGGACGAGCACGAGGACGGCGACGGTTGGGGCCATCTGCGCCGCCAGGTGCTCACCTCGCGCAACATCCGCGGCGGCGCCCTGACCGACTGGTTCCTCGGCGGGCTCAACTACCAGGTCGAGCACCACCTCTTCCCCAGCATGCCGCGCCCGAACCTCCGGCTCGCCCAGCCCGCCGTACGGGCCCACTGCGCCGCGCTCGGCGTGCCGTACACGGAGACCGGCTTCGTCGACTCCTACCGCCAGGCCCTCGGCCACCTGCACGAGGTGGGCGCGTCCCTGCGCGCCTGAACGGGACCGGGGCCGAGCCGGCGGAGGGCCGCACCGCCCTCCGGCTGCTCTTTCGGGGGAGGGCGCTCACTCCGCCAGCGCGCAGGAATTGACCACGTCCCCGTCCACCGGCCGCGCGATCGTGCGGTCCGCGGGCGGCGCCGCGCCCTCCTCGACCCAGCGCGTCAGCGCGTCGAACGCCGAGCGGTAGCACGGCAGGATCGGCCGCAGCCGGTCCGGATACGTGTCGTACAGGCCGTCGGTGTGCGTCCCGCCCCGCACCGTGTAGTACCGGTGCAGCCGGCCCCGCCCCCGGTCGTCGATCATCCGCGCGTACACGTCGGAGTCGGTGGCGACGGGCAGCAGGGTGTCCAGGTCGCCGTGGAGCGTGATGAGGGGCTTGCCGATCCGGCCCGTGAGCGCGACCTTCGCGACGGCGCGGTGGACGGACGCCGGCCGGGAGGCGTAGTCGTACGACGCGTCCGATGCGCAGGGGGCGAAGATCTCCGCCGCGGTCCGGCCGGCGGTGGAGCCGGGGCAGGCCGGGTCGTACGAGGGGTCGAACTCGGCCCGGAAGATCTTCTGCGTCAGCCCCCAGTACGCCTGCTCGTGGTACGGCCAGAGGAAGTGCGAGTCCGGCGCGAAACCGGCCCTGACCAGATCCTCGTCGGTGGCCCGCCCCAGGGAGCGCGCCACGGTGACGGGCAGGCTCGTCAGGAGGTTGGGACCGCCCGCGGTCCACAGCACGCCCTCCCAGTCGACTCCGCCGTCGTACAGATCGGGCCGGTTCTCCAACTGCCAGCGCGTCAGATAGCCGGCGTTGGAGATGCCGGTCATGTACGTGCGGTCCGCGGCCCGCCCGTACCGCTGCCGCACGGCCTTCTTCGCGGCGAGCGTCAGCTCGGTCACCCGGCGGTTCCACTCGGCGACCGCGTCGCCGGGCTTCCGCCCGTCGGTGAAGAAGTCCGGACCGGTGTTGCCCTTGTCGGTCGAGGCGTAGGCGAAGCCCCGGGCGAGCACCTGGTCGGAGATGAGGGCGTCCGTGGAGTACTGGCGGCGGGTGCCGGGCGCGCCGGTGACGACGAGCGCGCCGTTCCAGCGGTCGGGCAGCCGGATGACGAACTGCGCGTCGTGGGACCAACCGTGCGTGGCGTTGAGCCGCGAGTCGTCGGGGAAGTAGCCGTCGATCTGGACGCCCGGCACCCCCGAGGGGTTGCGGGTCCCCTTCGCGGCGAGACCGGCCTGGTCCGCCATGTCGGTGTACGGCGTGCCCGCGAGCCCCGCTGTGGTCAGGTCGCCCAGACAGGCGGACTGCTGGTGCCCGGCGCCGGGCACGTGGAGCCGGTCCTGGCGCGCGCAGTGCGCGGCGGCCCCCGGCTCGGCCCCGGCGGGGGAGGCGGGGGCGAGGAGGGTGACTCCGGCCAGGAACGCGGCGAACAGGGAGACGCCCGGGGACAGGCGCATGGTGGGCCTCCGATGGGACGGTGGAAAGTGAAGCGGCGCCACATCGTGCGGCGCGCCCCTTCCGCCGGGCCATGGTCGGAGACCACACCTCGGACCGCCGTCCTATGGGGCGCGCTCCGGCCAGGGGGCCCGGAGCCGTCACCCTCTCCGGCTCATTAGGCTGCGGAGATGCACCTTCCCTCGGTCGACGAGATCCGCGCGCTGCACAGGAAACACGCTCCTCACGAGGAGGCGCTCCAGCTCGTCCTCACCCATTGCGAGATCGTGTGGCGGATCGCCGAGCGCCTGCTCCCGCACGCGGGAGAGAACCTCGACCCGGAGCTCGTGCGCGCCGGGTGCATGCTGCACGACATCGGGGTGTACCGCCTGTACGGCGCCGACGGGCGCCTCGACGGCCGGAACTACATCCGGCACGGGATCCTTGGACACGAGCTCCTGGCGTCCGAAGGGCTGCCGGAGGCCGTGTGTCGGTTCTGCTCGTGTCACACGGGCGTCGGACTGACCAAGGAGGACGTGCTCACGCAGGGGCTGCCGCTGCCGCCGGCCGACTACGTCGCGGTCACGCCGGAGGAACGGCTGGTCATGTACGCGGACAAGTTCCACAGCAAGAGCACACCGCCGAGGTTCCTGTCCCCGGAGACCTACGCGGTGTCGGTGAGCCGGTTCGGCCAGGACAAGGTCGCGGCCTTCGGGGCGCTGCGCACGGCGTACGGCGACCCGGAGCTCGACGACCTGGCCGCGGCGTACGGGCACGCCCTGACCTGAGGCCCGGGGGTCGGTACCGGTAATCGGCCACTGGCGATCGGCCACCGGCCACCGGACATCGGCTCAGGCCGGGCGCACGGCCATCGCGTCGAGGCCCTTGAGCAGCGCGGGAAGCCTCTCGCCCCGCGCGACCGGCAGCACCTCGCGCGGCACCTCGTCGAGCAGGACGAACGCCATGTCGTCGGCCTTCGCCACGAACGACCAGCCGGGGCCGTCCGCGCGCAGCAGCCGCGTGCCGGCCTCCGCGCCGGAGGCGGACCGCACCCGTCCCACCGGCGGCGGCTCCTCCAGGTAGCCGTGCAGCTCGTCCAGGACCCTCCTGACGCCGTCGTACGGGTCGCTCCCGGAGGTCCGGGAGGCTCCGGGGGGCGCGGCCGGCGGCGCACCGTCGCTGTCTGCGGCCTCCGGGATCGGAGCGCCCTTCGGAGCCGACTCGTCCTTGGGAGCCGACTCGTCCTTCGAAGGCGGCGAGCCGTCCGCGTACGTGCCGTCGTCGTTGATCCGGGACCGCCAGGCGGTCCAGTGGAGCGCCACCTGATCGGCGCCCAGACGGCGCTGGGCGGGCCCCCACGCGTCGCCCGACGGCGGGGCCAGCGGGGCGGGGTCGCCCTCCTCGGGCTCCGGGTCGTGCGGGGCCGGCACTCCCGGGGCGGCGGTGGCCACGGGGAGTGGCCAGCCCGGCAGCCCGGCGACCACGGACCGCTCGTCGGGGGACAGGTCGTAGGCCATGCCGCAGTCCCAGGAGGAGATCGCCACGGCCACCAGCGACACGTCGTCGACGACCACCGTCCACCGCGCCCCCAGGCCGTCCTGGCCGAAGACGAGCCCGTACCCGTCCGGGTGCGGTCCCAGTCCCAGCGCCGCACAGGCCGCCGGATAGTCGTCTCCGAGCACGCTCGGAAAGCGCGCGGGCGTCAGCAGTGCCGCGGTCAGCACGAACAACGCGTCGGCGTCGCCGTCGCCCTCGGCGATCGGGTCCGTCCCAGCCACGGCAGCCTCCCCATCCGGTCGTCGGCGCACCTTAACCAGTGAGTAACCCACGCGTCGAGGGTTCCGCCGGGGGAGTCCCCGCCCGTCCGCCCGGCGTCACGCCGATTCGTTCCGCAGACCGAGCAGCGAGCGGGCCACGGTGAGCGGTGACTCGTTCCGCTCCCGGGCGAGCGCGACGAGGGCCCGGCAGGCCAGTTCGTTCACGCCGAAGGAGAGCGCGCCGGGGGAGACGCGGTTCGCGGCCTCCTCCGCCCGGGCCTGGTCGTCCTCGGCGCACGCGGCCACGTACACCGCCGCCGCCTCGAAGAGGTTGTGCCCCTGCCGGACGGGCCGCGCCGGCGCCGGCGCGGCGGCCCCGGGCGGCTTCCGGGCGAAGGAGAGGAGTCTGCGGAGTCTTTCCGGTACCTGCGTCACGGCCCGCCGCCTTTCCCGGGCACGACTGCCCGGCAGGTCCACCGTAGACAGGGAAGTGCCGGTGCAGAAGGGGGCATTGGCACTCCGAAGCCCGAAGCCCGAAGCCCGAAGCCCGAAGCCCGAAGCCCGAAGCCCGAAGCCCGAAGCCCGAAGCCCGGCGGGGGACGGGTCTGCCTGCCGAGGGGCGCCGTCGTGCCTCAGCCCTCGCGGACGGCCAGGGCCAGGTACCGGGTGTCCTCGTCGACGTAGTCCACGAGCCGCCAGCCGGCCCCGGCGAGCAGGGGACGCAGCCGGGACTCGGCGCGCAGGTCGTCCGGCGTGAGGGCGCGACCGTGCCGCGCCGCCAGGGCGGCCCGTCCGATCGGGTGGAACAGCGCGAGCCTGCCGCCGGGCCGTACGACACGGGCGAGTTCCCGCAGACCGGCGGCGGGATCCGCGAGGTGCGAGACGAGCCCCGCGCCGAAGACGGCGTCGAGCGCGCCCTCGCGGACGGGCAGCCGGCCGACGTCGGCGAGGAGCAGCGCCCCGCCGTCCGTACTGCCGCGCCCGGCCCGGACGGCCCGTTCGAGCATCTCGGGGGTGAGGTCCACCCCGACGACGGTCCCGGAGGGGCCGACGGCGGCGCGGAGCGGCGGAAGCGCGCGGCCGGTCCCGCAGCCCGCGTCGAGGACCGAGTCACCCGGACGCAGGCCGAGCTCGGCCACGGCGGCGGCGTACGCGGGACCGTCGTCGGGGAACCGGCTGTCCCAGTCGGCGGCGCGGGCACCGAAGAACTCTCGAACGCGTGCGGGGTCGTCGCTCATGTGCTCATGATCCCCTAGTCGGAGGTGTGGGAATCCGGCGTGCCCGCCACCCGAAGGGGTGAACGTTCGGCAAGGTCTTTCTGAGTGAGCGTTCGGACCCGGCGCGATCGTTCGGAGTCGGCTCTCTGTCACATTCCATCAGCTTTCGAAATGCGCCCCCGGTGCGCCCCCTGATGCGCACTAGCGTCCCTGGGCCATGGGACACCTGGACCACGCCGCCTTCGGCTGGCTTACCCCCGTGCTGTCGTGCGCGATGGCCTGTGTCGGCGCCGCCCTCGGGCTGCGCTGCACCGTGCGGGCGCTCGACGCGACCGGCCGGGCACGGCGGAACTGGCTGCTCACCGCCGCTTCCGCGATCGGCAGCGGCATCTGGACGATGCACTTCGTGGCGATGCTCGGATTCGGCGTGACGGGCACCGACATCCGTTACGACGTTCCGCTCACCGTCCTCGGCCTCGTCGTCGCGATGGCCGTCGTCGGCGTCGGCATGCTCGCCGTCGGCCACGGCGGACGCGACCGGACCCGTTCCCTGCTGGTCGGCGGACTGACCACGGGTGTCGGTGTGGCGAGCATGCACTATCTGGGCATGGCCGCCCTCCGGCTCCACGGCCAGATCCGGTACGACCCCCTGCTCGTCGGCCTCTCCGTCCTCATCGCCGTCGTCGCCGCCACCGCGGCCCTGTGGGCGGCCCTCCACATCCACGCGCCCGCGGCCGTGGCCTTCGCCTCGCTCGTCATGGGCGCGGCCGTCAGCAGCATGCACTACACCGGCATGCTCGCGGTGAGCGTCGAGGTGGCCCCCTCCGGCGCCGCCCTCCCCGGTGCCACGGTCATGCAGTTCGTCTTCCCGCTCGCCGTCGGCCTCGGCTCGTACCTCTTCGTCACCGCCGCCTTCGTCGCCCTCTCCCCGACGGCCGGGGAACGCGCCGCGTACGCCTCCGCGGGGCGCCCCGCCGAGCCGGACGATCCCCCGGTGGACCTCGCGCCCCGGGGTTCCCGCCCTGCCGAAGCCGCCCGCACGCGCACGCGTACGTACTGAGCCGGCGCACCTCCCGATCCGGTCGGGCCGCTCCGTCCGTCCACGCCGCCCCGCTCGCCCGGGCACCCGCCCCACCACACCAGAGACAGCCGCAGCCGGAACGCCGCAGCCGGAACGAGGAGGCCATGCGAACTCCCCGCAGGACCAAGGACGCCGGGGCACCGGCACCGCCGACAGCCGTGCGCGGGCGGCGCGCTCACGCGGGGCCGTCCGCCGACGAGCCCGAGGAGCACGACCGCGGGGCCTTCCCGACGGCCGACGGAAGGTGGACCGCGCCTCCGGGCGCCGACGGGACCACCGCCTCCGAGGGATCCAGCAGCCCTGCGCGGCCCGCCGCCTCCGGAGGAACCATCGCCTCCGAGGGATCCACCGGCCCGGTGGGAGCCACTGCCCCCGCAGGGATCTCCGCCTCCGACGGTGAGCGGGTCGCCCCCGGCACTGAGCACATCCGGCCCGCCCCGCGCTCCGGCCCGCGCCCCCGTACGGTCCGCGCCAAGATCGTCTCGCTCCTGATGGTCCCGGTCGTCTCGCTCCTCGCCCTGTGGGGCTTCGCCACCGTCACCACCGCCCAGGACGTCGCCCGGCTCGGTCGGCTCCAGCGCCTCGACGCCGAGGTCGGAGAGCCCGTGTCGGCCGCCCTCACGGCGCTCCAGGCCGAACGGCGAGCCGCCGTACGGCAGATCGCGGCCCCCGGCGCCGACCGGGCCGCCGAGGTCGAGGACCGGATGCGGCGCACCGACGAGGCCGTCGACCGGCTCCGCCTGGACGAGAGCCACACCGTCGGCGACACCGGGGATCTGCCCCGCGAGGTCGCCGATCGGGTGAACGCGTTCGTCGGCAAGGTCGAGGGCCTCGCCCTCCTGCGTACCGCCGCTGCCGACGGACGGGCCGACCGGGACCAGGTCTACGCGGAGTACACCGAGGTGATCTCCGCCGCCTTCGCCGTCGGCGGCGCCCTCGCCGGCGTCCAGGACGCCGAACGGGGAGCCGACGCGCGCGTACTCCTGGAATTCGGCCGGGCGGGCGAGATGCTGTCCCGCGAGGACGCCCTCCTCGGCTCCGCACATCTCACCGGCCTGCTCACCGCCGACCAACTGCGCGCCTTCTCCGGAGCCGTCGAGACCCGCCGCACCCTCATCGCCTCGGCCACCGCCGACCTGCCCGCCGCCGAACGCGCCGCGTGGAACCGGCTCGCCGCCGGCGCCGACCACGCCCGGCTCACCCGCGCGGAGGACCGGATCGGCGCCGCGAGCCCCGGCCGCCCCGCCGCCCGGGCGGTCACCCCCACCGACTGGAACGCCCCTCTCGCCGCCGTACGCGACGGACTCGCCGCGATCGAGGCCGGCGCGCGTGCCGGAGCGGCCGACCGCACCGACCCCTTCGCCGGCGGCGCCCTCACCACGGGCGGCGCCGCGGTGGTCTTCGGCCTCGTGGCCGCCGGGGCCTCCCTCCTCGTCTCCGTACGGATCGGGCGCGGCCTCGTCGTCGAGCTCGTCGGCCTCCGCAACACCGCCCTCGGCATCGCGCGCCGTGAACTCCCCGCCGCCATGCGCCGGCTGCGCGCCGGCGAGGAGATCGACATCCGCGCCGAAGCGCCGGTCGCACCCGGCTCCCAGGACGAGATCGGCCAGGTCGGCGAGGCCCTCGCCACCGTTCACCGCGCGGCCCTCTCCGCCGCCGTCGAACGCGCCGAACTCGCCGACGGCGTCTCCGGCGTCTTCGTCAACCTCGCCCGCCGCAGTCAGGTCCTCGTCCACCGCCAGCTCACCCTCCTGGACGCCATGGAACGGCGCGCCGACGATCCCGGCGAACTCGACGACCTCTTCCGGCTCGACCACCTCACCACCCGCATGCGGCGCCACGCGGAGAGCCTGATCATCCTCTCCGGCGCCGCGCCCGGCCGCGCCTGGCGCAGGCCCGTCCCCCTCACCGACGTCGTCCGCGCCGCCGTCTCCGAGATCGAGGACTACGTGCGCGTGGAAGTGCCCCGGCTCCCCGAGAGGGCCGTCGTCGGCGGCGCCGTCGCCGACCTCACCCACCTCCTGGCCGAACTCATCGAGAACGCCACCCAGTTCTCCCCGCCCCACACCAAGGTGCGGGTCAGCGGCGAACCCGTCGGCAACGGCTACGTCCTGGAGATCGAGGACCGGGGGCTCGGCATGGGCAGGGAGAGCCTCGCCGAGGCCAACGCCCGCATCGCCCGGTCCGAGGACCTCGACCTCTTCGACAGCGACCGGCTCGGTCTCTTCGTGGTCAGCAGGCTCTCCTCCCGCCACGACGTCAAGGTCCATCTGCGGGCCTCCCCCTACGGCGGCACGACGGCCGTCGTCCTCCTCCCCACCGACGTGCTCCGGGGCGCACCACCGCCGGGAAGCGGTGCACCGGCGGACGGCCCCCGCGCGACTCGGGGGCACGGGGAGGACCGGGAACGCGAGGGCGCGCCCCGCGCCGAGGTCCGCCGCCTCGGCAGTGGCCGACCGTCCCGCTCCTCCACGGACCGGACCGGTCCCGCCCTCCCCGGGGACACGCGCCGGACCGTCCCGCGTCCGCAGGGAAGCGGGCGGCACGGGAGCCTCCCGCCGCAGCCGGACGGATCCCGGACGCCGCCGCCCCGCATCTCGTCGTCCATCCGCCCGCAGCCACAGTCGCAACCGCAACCGCTGCTGCGCCCGACGGCCGTCCCCGCGCTCACGACGCATCCGGAGCCCGGTCCGAAAGCCGGGCCGGTGCCCGCAGGGGTCACCGCCCTGCGCCCCCGCGGCTCCTCCGTACCGCCGCCGGCGGGGGAGCGGGAAGGGCCGCGGGAGCAGCCGTCCGGAACGGCGGTCGACGGCCCCGGCGGGCACGAGGGCGAACTGCCCCGTCGCGTACGGCAGGCGAGCCTCGTCCCGCGGTTGCGCGAGACACCGGACCGGGAGCCGGCCCCCGCACCGGCCGCGCCCGGTGCGGACGCCCGCACCCCGGAGCGGGTCCGGGAACGGATGACGGCCTACCGGGACGGCTGGCAGCGGGGCGGTGGCGCGGCCCCGGGCGGCGGACGCTCGCTCGGCACCGGCGCGGGCCACGACGGCGGACGCCCCCGCCCCGCCCCCCTGCACGCCCCTCACCCCGAAGGAGACGACACATGATCGACCACGAGAGGGTCTCCCCCCACCGCCCCGGCGAACTCGACTGGCTCCTCGACGACCTCGTGGGGAGGGTCCGCGAGGTCCGCCACACCGTGGTGCTCTCCAGCGACGGACTCGCCGTCGGGGCCTCCGGCGGCCTCGGCCGGGAGGACGCCGAACACCTCGCGGCCATCGCCTCCGGCTTCCACAGCCTCGCCAAGGGCGCGGACCGCCAGTTCCGCACCGGCGGGGTCCGCCAGACGATGGTCGAGATGGACGACGGCTTCCTCTTCGTGGCGGCCGCGGGGGACGGCTCCTGCCTCGCCGTCCTCAGCTCCGCGCACGCCGACATCGGCCTCGTCGCCTACGAGATGGCCCGTCTCGTGAAGCGCGTCGGCGAGCACCTGCACACCCCGCCGCGCCTCACGGCGCCTCCACCGGCCGCCGACTGACCCGGAGGGTCCCGTGAACGAGGACAGCACCGGCGGCGGCCCGTCCGTGCCGGGCGGCCGGTGGTACGACTCCGACGCCGGTCCGCTCGTACGCCCGTACGCGATGACCGGCGGCCGGACGAAGCCGGGGTCCGGCGACGTACGGTTCGACCTCATCGCCCTCGTCGTCGTGGACGACGATCCGCCCGGGCCCGCCGAGGAGTCCCTCCTCGGTCCCGAGCACCGGTCCCTGCTCGCCCTGTGCCGGGCCGAGACCCAGTCGGTGGCCGAACTCGCTGCCGACGCCGACCTGCCCGTCGGAGTCGTCCGGGTGCTCCTCGGCGACCTCCTCGCATCGGGCTTCGTCCGTGTCGGCCGACCCGTGCCGCCCGCGCGGCTCCCCGACGAAAGAATCCTGAGGGAAGTAATCGATGGCCTACGAGCACTCTGAGAGAACCGGCGCGGACGACGACGCGGACACCACCGACCTCGCCCTGAAGATCCTCGTCGCCGGCGGGTTCGGCGTCGGCAAGACCACCCTCGTCGGCGCGGTCAGCGAGATCCGGCCCCTGCGCACCGAGGAACGGCTCAGCCGGGCCGGGGAACTCGTCGACGACACCGGCGGCGTGGACCGGAAGACCACCACGACCGTCGCCATGGACTTCGGCCGCATCACGATCCGCTCCGGACTCTCGCTCTACCTCTTCGGCACTCCCGGTCAGGACCGGTTCTGGTTCCTGTGGGACGAGCTGGCACAGGGCGCGCTCGGGGCGGTCGTCCTCGCCGACACCCGGCGCCTGGAGGACTGCTTCCCGGCGGTCGACTACTTCGAGCACCGGCGGATCCCCTTCGTGGTCGCCGTCAACTGCTTCACGGGCGCGCGTGCCTACGGCGCGCACGACGTCTCCCGCGCGCTCGACCTGGACCGGGGCACGCCCGTCGTGCTGTGCGACGCGCGCGACCGGGACTCGGGGAAGGAGGTGCTGATCCGCCTGGTCGAGTACGCCGGACGGATGCACACCGCCCGGCTCCTCGACACCGTCGGCTGAACCACGCACGGATCCGCCGGCCGGGCGTGCGGATCGGATATCCGGACCGGCGGGATCCCCGGTCTCCGGTACCCGGCCCCCGGCCCTTAGTCCCCAGCCCCTGGTCGTTCCCGGTCCTCCGTCCTCAGTTCCCAATCCTCAGTCCTCAGTCCTCAGTCCGCGAGGCCGGCTTCGGCGATCACCTTGTCGATCCTCACCCGGACGAGGAGTTCGCCGGGAACGGCGTTGCGCGTGCCGAACTCCTCCGCGCGGTCCTCACCCATGTAGCGGGCGCCGATGCGGGTGGCCCAGTGGCGCAACGCGTCCGGTTCCTCGCTGAGTTCGGCACGCCCGAACAGCGAGACGAAGGAGAACGGCGGGTCCTCGTCGTCGACGCACAGGGACACCCGTCCGTCGCGGGCGAGGTTGCGGCCCTTCACCGTCGTCTTCCCGGTGTTGAACACGAAGTCGTCGCCGTCGAGCACGAACCAGATCGGCACGACGTGGGGACTGCCGTCGTCGCGGACGGTCGCCAGCTTGCCGGTGCGGGTGCCCGCGGACACGAAGGCCCGCCACTGGTCATCGGTCATCCTCGTCATGCCTCCCATCCTGCGGCACACGCGGGCGTGGTGCAGTGCTTGCCCTGCCCACGACAGTGCGTAAGGCTTGCGCCGACACGCGGACCACGGTGGCACGGGGAGCACGGGAATCCGGGTCGACGGGGACGCACCACGTAGGGGGAGGACGACTGATGGCGTTGGACAAGGGACTGGACTGGCTCCTGGACGACCTGACGCAGCGGGTCGGACACATACGGCACGCGCTGGTGCTGTCGAACGACGGTCTGGTGACGGGCGCGAGCAGCGGCTTGGTGCGCGAGGACGCCGAGCACCTGGCCGCCGTCTCCTCCGGCCTGCACAGCCTCGCCCGGGGCTCGGGCCGGCACTTCAAGGCGGGCCGGGCACGGCAGACGATGGTGGAGTTCGACGAGGCGCTGCTCTTCGTGACCGCCGCGGGCGAGGGCAGTTGCCTGTGCGTCCTGAGCGCGGCGGAGGCGGACGTCGGTCAGGTGGCGTACGAGATGACCCTGCTGGTCAACCGGGTCGGCGAACACCTCGCCGTGGAGGCGCGGCAGCCCGGCCCTCCGGGGGACGGCCCGTTCTGACGGCCCGTTCCGACGGCTCCTCCGGCGTCCCTCCGTGATGTTCCGCCACGAGTTGTCCACAGGTGGTTGTCCACAGATGGTGCGAGGTTCGTCACTCTGCGTTACGTTCTTTTCGGCGGGTCGGACGGATCCGCGCCACGGAGAGTACGGACGTACGGGGGAGGGCCGCGTGATGACGACGGAGGGCCACGACAGGACGGCGGGCGAAGGGGTGCGGACGGTGACCCCGGTGCGGGCCGCGCAGGAACTGGAGCTGAAGCGCGACGAATTCCGGCTCGCGGTCCAGCTCGGCCTGGTGCGGACGGTGCCGGCGGGAGAGAGCGGGCGAAGGCGTGTCGAGCGGTGCGAGCTCGACCGCCTCAGGGCCGCGCCGGACTTCCCCGCCGGCCTGCGCGACCGGGTGCGCGCGGTGGGCACCGCGGAGGCCGCCGCGCTCCTCGGAATCACCCCGGAGCGGTTCACCCGACTGGTCCGGACGGGGCACCTCAGCCCGGTGCGGTTCTCCCTGAACCGCTATCGAGCGGTGGTGTGGACGTACCTGGCGCAGGAGGTCGCCGACTTCGGCCGCACCTGTCCGGCGCTGCTCGCGGGACGGCTGCCGCAGGCGCTCCGCGAGCGCCTGGCCGCGCACGAGGACCTGCGGCCGAGGAACTGGCGTGCGCGACGGCTCTCCCTGCTGCTCCGTGCGGC
This sequence comes from Streptomyces sp. NPDC007872, assembly GCF_042868165.1. Taxonomy (NCBI): domain Bacteria; kingdom Bacillati; phylum Actinomycetota; class Actinomycetes; order Kitasatosporales; family Streptomycetaceae; genus Streptomyces; species Streptomyces sp. NPDC007872. Next base: position 427,588 of record NZ_JBIAEA010000003.1, on the reverse strand, counting down.
CGAGGACCCGTGGGCGCGGGCCGCGGCCATCGCCTCGCTGCTCGATCCGCTCCAGGCGGCCGAGGTCGTGGACGATCCGTACGAGCGCGCGCACCTCGACCGGTTGCGTCCGCCCCCGCCGCCCGGGATGCCGACGCACGCGGCGGCACGCGAGATCGCCGAGCGGCTCACCCGGGCCGACGACCCCGACGAGATCCTCTGGCACCGGCTGAGCCTGGCGCTCGCCCTGGACGAGGCGCGGGCCGTGTGCCCGGCCCCGTATCCGGGGGAGACCGCCACGGCGGCCACGGTCGCCCCGGCTGCCACGGCCACGCCGGCTACCAGGAGGGCCGACGCCGTCCCCGTGCCTTCCGTACTGTCCGGGGCGGCGGATCCGTGGGCCGTGCCGGTGACGGTACGCGGCGGCCCGCGGGCCCTGTCGGCGCGGCCCCTGCCGACGGCGTCGCTTCCCGCGGCCGCGCCGCCCTTCGTGGAGGCACCGCCCCTGCACGCGACACCGGCGACGGCTCCGCCACCACAGGAGACCGTCCCGGGTTCGCCTCCGGCGGTTCCCGCTCCCGCCGGGCATCCGGCAACGGCGTCCGGTCGTCCGGCCTCCCACCGGGCCTCCCGTCCGACCCGCACCCGGCTCCTCGACCGGTTCCGCCGGGGGAGGGGGAGCGGCGAGGCGCGCGCCCGGCGACGGAAGCGCCCGGTGGCCTGGCCCTGATGCCGGCCCGGGCCGGGCGGCGAAGCAGGGCGGCGGCCCTCGCGGTGCGGCGGCCGCCGAGGGATGCTGGAGAGGTGGCGCGACGCGTGCGCGGTACGAGGAGCGCGGGGCGTCACCGGCGACCGGGGGGCCGTGAGGAGATGAGCGACGTGTACGACCTGCACATCGACACCGACGTCACCGTCCAGTTGAGCGACTGCGGTCGGGAGGACGCCCAGGCCGTCTTCGACGTCCTCGACGCGGTCTACCGACTGGAGGACATGACGGCCCCCGGTCCGCAGGCGGCGGAGGGACCTTCCCCCACCGTCTGGACGGCCACGTTCGACACGGCCGGAGGGGAGCACCGGGAGGCGTCTCCCGCTCACCTGTCCGCCCTGGTCGGCGTCACGCTCACCGGTGGCTACCACGCCGTCGACGAGGTCGAGAGGGTCCTGGCCACCGGCTTCGAGGTCCAGTCCCGGCACACCGTCTCCGGCGACCAGGAGAGGGAGGCGCGCCTGCTGCTCGCCTCCCGCTGAACGGCGGGCGCCTCGCGCGGGGCGTCGCCGTAGGAGACACCGCCGTCAGAACGCCCCGGGAGACGCGGACGGGCGCTCCCGGGGCTCCCGCACGCCCGTGAACGGCCGCTCGACCCCGCCGTCGCCCTCGGTATACACCCTGTGTAGTGTGCATGTTCGGTCGCACGGCCCGCCCTGACCAGGTGGTGGCCGCGACCCTGTCGAACGTCACCGGGGAAAGCGGGTTTCACCATGTTCCGATCCAGGCTGCGCCGACGCGGGGGAACGACCGTCGCCCTGCTGCTCGCCGCGTCGCTGGTGACGACGCTGAGCGGCTGCGGCGTCGACCCGCTCACTCCGCAGGAGGCGCGGGAGGAGGCGGGGTCGAACGACAAGCCGGGCGACACGGGCCGCCGCGTCGACTGCACCAAGGCCAAGTGCATCGCGCTGACCTTCGACGCCGGGCCGGGCAAGGACACCCCCAGGCTCCTGGACATCCTCAAGGAGAAGCAGGTCCCCGCCACCTTCTTCCTGCTCGGCAGCAAGCACGTCGACCGCTACCCCGAGGTGGTCAAGCGCATCTCCGACGAGGGGCACGAGGTCGCCAACCACACCTGGACGCACCGGATCCTGACGGATCTCGACGCCGTCGACGTCCGCGAGGAGCTGTCGCGCACCCAGGACGCCGTCGAGAGGATCACGGGCCGGAAGCCCACCCTGATGCGCCCGCCGCAGGGCCGTACCGACGACACCGTGTCCGACGTCAGCCGGGAACTGGGCCTCGCCCAGATCCTGTGGAGCATCACGGCCAAGGACTACTCGACCGACGACTCGGCCCTCATCGAGCAGCGCGTCCTCGAGCAGGCGCACGGCGACGGGATCATCCTGCTCCACGACATCTACGACGGCACGGTCCCGGCCGTCCCCCCGATCATCGACGAGCTCAAGCGGCGGGGCTTCACCTTCGTGACCGTGCCGGAGCTCCTCGCCCCCGGAAAGGCGGAGCCCGGCACCGTCTACCGTCCCGAGAAGGACTGACCCTCCCGCCCGGCCGGGAAAGACCCGTCCGAAAAGGGGTGATCTGCCTCACATCGCCCACGTGGGAACTCTCGGAACATTCGGGAAAGGTTTACCGTTCATACGTATGTGACGGCGGAGGGGCCCGGTCCCCGAGGTTCCCCCCCGAGAGGTGACCGCCCTTCGCCCGTCACGGCGATCGGCCCCGGTTGGAACCCCCCGTCCAACCGGGGCTTTGTCGTTCCTCCCCCTTTCCCGCCTCCCCTTGCGCGGCACGTCCACGGCGCCCGAGGAGCGCCCGAGGAGCGCACGCACCGGCGCGTTCGACTCGTTCGAGTGAGCCTCGGAATGACGGCCGTACGCCCCGGAAATGATCGCCCCGAGCCGGTGACACGACCACTCGCCGGCCCTCCGACCAGGGACGATCACAGGGGGATCCATGTTCCGTGCTGCTTCGCGCGCCCGCCACGCCCTCGGGGTGGCGGCCGCCTCGCTCCTGCTCGCCGGGTGCACCACCGTCGGCTCCGGAGCGCCCGCGAAGTCCGGCGTTCCGGCCACCGAGGCGGCCCGGGACGAGCTCCTCAAGGCCGCCGAGCGTCGCCTCGTCGCCGACTGCCTGAGCGCCCGGGGCCTCACCCCCGCGGCCAGGCCCCGCGCCCCGGACGAGGACCGCGCCTTCCGGGCGGCGCTCTTCGGCGCCGGACCCCGCGAGCTCTCCGTCACCCTCGCGACGGGCGCCACCGTCACCGCCCACACGGACGGCTGCCTCGCCACCGCCCGTCACCGGCTCTACGGCGACCAGCACCGCTGGTTCCGTGCCCAGGTCACCGTCGACAACCTCCGCGCCGAGGCCCAGGACCGGATGCGCGCCGACCCGGTCCACCGCGCGGCCCTCGCCCGCTGGACCGGATGCGTGGCACCACCGGGCCGGCCCCGCCCCGACCGTCCGGCCCCGGCCGTCGCCGCCCGTTGCGCCCGCGAGACCGGACTCGACTCCGTACGCGCACGACTGGAGTCCGCCGAGCTGGTCGCCGTGCGCGCCCTGCACCGCGACGAGCTCACCACGTACCGGCAGTTGCGCGACCGCGCGCTGCGGCGGGCGGCCGAACTGCCCGCACCCACCCACCCGACCCATCCGCAGAAAGGCCACACCCTCCCGTGAAGCGAATCCTCACCGCCACCGTCGCGGCTCTGCTCGCCGCCACCACCGGTCTCGCCCTCGCCTCCTCCGCCGGAGCCGCCGAATGCCCCAGCGGCAACTTCTGCGTCTGGCAGGAGGCCGACTTCGGCGGTCAGCGCGCCAATTGGAGCGGAGACGACGGCTGGTGGGAGAGCTGGATCTCCGACACCGACTCCTCCTGGGCCAACCACGGCATCTCCGGCCCCGGCATCAAGGACCACGTCCGCGTCTACGAGAACGCCTGGCAGGGCGGTGGCATGACCATCTGTCTCGGCCCCGGCCAGGAGGTCGGATACAGCGGTGCCGCCAACGACCGCGGCGACTCCCACATCTGGGCGACCGGCTGCTGACCCCGGACCGCCCCGGCCTCTGACCGCCTCGGCCCCGACCGCCTCCGCCCCGGCCGGTGTCGGATCCCGGCGGTGTCAGCTTGGGCAGGGGGAGGCGGTCGGGTGGCGGAGGGCGGAGGCCAGCATCAGGCCCGCGCCGCGGACGACGCTGGTCGACGGGTCGTTGGCCAGGCGGAGGCGGGCCCGCAGGAGATGGGCCAGCCGGCCGGTCACGTCGAGGCGCAGGGCGCCGCCGCCCGTCACCAGGACGCCCCGGCGCAGCGCCCCGCGCACGGCGCCCGTGCGGTCGCGCCGCCACAGGTCGCTCACCAGATCGGCCGCCGTCCCGGCGACCGGGTCCGGGGCGCTCCCCGGGTCCGGCAGGTCGTCGAGGCCGACCTCGGCGAGCCGGGCGTCCGTGACGAGGCCGTCCACGACGAGCGTGACCTCGGTGAGCTGCGCACCGAGGTCGACCACGAGCAGCGGGCCGTCGCCGGGCGGGGCCGCGTGGGCCGCCGCGGCGCGGGCGCTGTCCACGGCGAAGACCCGCACCGCGCCGAGACCGTCCACCACCCGCCTCACCGCCTCCCGCTCCTCCCGGCCGGCGAGCACCGGGTGGGCCAGCATCACCACGGTGTCGTGCTGCCCGTCGTGGCCCGGCGCCCCGGCCGTCAGGCGCCGCAGCAGCCGGAGCTGGGAGTCCGCGTCGGTCACGCGGCCGCGCAGCACCGGACCGCTCGGCACGTCCGCGAAGACGCCCGCCCCGGGGGACCAGGCGCGGGTCCGGGAGCTGCCGATGTCGAGGGCGATCCCGCGTACCGGCCGCCCGGTGCCTCGGCCGCCGTGTGCCGACCCGAACGAACCCACCGTCTCCGTCACTTCCGCGCCTTCCTCCCGGACCCGCTGAATGCGAGGCCGACATGGCACCTCACTATGCAGTATCCGTAGCGGCAGCGCCATGCTGGTTGGAGATCGAAGGGAGTTCGCCGGAACGGCTCAGCTTTCGGCGCCCAGCCACAGGTCGGGGCCGAAGACCTCGTAGTGGATGTCGGCCGCGGCGGTGCCCCGGCCGATGAGGTCGCCGCGCACGGCGCGCAGGAAGGGCAGCGGCCCGCAGAGGTACGCGGTCGTGCCCGCCGGCAGGTCGAGCGCGGTGACGTCCGCGCGGCCCGGACGGGCGCCGGAGTCGTCCGGCTCCTCGTACCAGAGGTGCAGGGTCCCCTGCGGCAGCGCGTCCACGAGGCGCCGCAGTTCGGCGGCGTGCGCGTGGGACGCGGGCGCGCGGTCGGCGTGCACGACCGCGACGGGGCGGGTCGAGCCGGTCTCCACGAGGTGGTCGAGCATCGCCAGCATCGGGGTGCTGCCGATCCCGGCGGAGGCGAGCAGCAGGGGGCCGTCGCCCCCGGGCAGGACCAGGTCGCCGAACGGGGCCGACACCTCGACCGCGTCGCCCTCGCGGGCGTGGGCGTGCAGCCAGGACGAGACCTCGCCCGCCGGGTCGCCGTCGACCCGCTTCACCGTGATCCGCCACTGCGGGCGCCCGGGGGCGGCGGAGAGGCTGTACTGGCGGATCTGCCGGGCGCCGTCGGGCAGGGCGACCCGGACGCTCACGTACTGGCCCGGCCGGAACGCGCCCGTGGGGCTCCCGTCCGCGGGGCGCAGGACGAACGAGACCGTGTCGGCCGTCTCCTCCCGCCGCTCGGCGATCCGCATCGACCGCCAGACCTGCCCCTCGGGGACACCGGCCTCCTGGTACAGCCGGGCCTCCACGGCGACGAGGGCGTTGGCCATCAGCCAGTACACCTCGTCCCAGGCGCGTGCGACCTCGGGCGTCACCGCGTCGCCGAGGACCTCCGCGATCGCGGCGAAGAGGTGCTCGTGCACGACCTTGTACTGCTCCGAGGTGACCCCGAGCGAGGCGTGCTTGTGCGCGATCCGCGCCAGCATCGCGTCCGGGCGCCGGTCCGGGTGGTCGAGGAGGGCCACGGCGAAGGCCGCTATGGAGCCCGCGAGCGCCTGCCGCTGCTCGCCGTTGGCCTGGTTGCCCCGGTTGAACAGGTCGCGCAGGAGCTCGGGGCGGGCGGCGAAGAGACGCCCGTAGAAGCGCTCGGTGATCCGGTCCAGGGCGCCGCCGACGGCGGGCAGGGTGGCGCGGACGACCGGGGCGGCCTGCTCGGACAGCATGGGGAACTCGCAATCTGGTAGATCATCTACCTATTTAAGGGTGAAGGAGAGCGCGCACCGGTGGTGTGCGCGGTCAGGGGGTGGGGCGGGGGGAGAGCGAGAGGAGGAGGGGGCCGGTCGGCGAGGACACCAGCTCCGCCACGGTCAGCGGATCGAGCACCCGGTAGAACGCCTCCTGCGCCTCGCGGAGCGCCCCCCGGAGCCGACAGGCGGACCTGAGGGGGCAGGGCGGGTCGCCCTCGCAGGCCACGACCTCCTCCTCGCCCTCCAGGGTGCGCGTCAGCCGGCCCACCGACGAGCGCCGGCCCAGCTCCGTCAGGGCGAGACCGCCGCCGCGACCGCGTCGCGCCTCGACCACGCCGAGGTGCTGGAGCCGGGTGATCACCTTCGCCATGTGGGCGTACGGCACGTCCATCGACTCCGCCACCTCCCGCGTGGTGACGGACTCCTCCTGCGCGGTGACCGCCAGGCGCATCACGGCACGGAGCGCCAGGTCGGTGAACTTCGTCAGCCTCACGGCATGACCGTATCAAAGAGGTATTTCAGATGCGCATTCAGGGGGTGAGGTGTCGGCGGCACCGCGACGACGTGGGTGCCGCCCACCCGTGATCGGCCCGCTTCCCCCGAAAGAGCCCACCGGCGGCTCAGGACAGGACCTTGGCCTTCGCCCTCTCGAACTCCTCCGCCGTGATGGCGCCCTTGTCCTTCAGATCGGCCAGCCGGGCCAGCTCGTCCGTGGCGCTCGTACCGCCGCCCCGCGCCCCGGCGGCCTTGCGGATGTAGTCCTGGAACGCGGCCTCGCTGTCCTTCGCCTGCTTGGCGTCGCGTCGACTCATCCCCTTGCCGCGGGCGATGACGTAGACCAGCACCCCGAGGTAGGGGAGCAGGATGCAGAAGACCAGCCAGCCGGCCTTGCCCCAGCCGTGCAGGTCGTGGTCCCGGAAGATGTCGGTGACCACCTTGAACAGCAGGAACAGCCACATGATCCACAGGAAGAACCACAGCATGGTCCAGAAGAGGTTGAGCAGGGGGTAGTCGTCCATGTCCGCACGCTCCGTTCCGGCGCCGGTCGGGGGAGACCGGCCCTTGGGCCGAGTCTCACTCGGGCGCCGCACCCCCGCACGTCGTGGCGGCCCGCGGCCCGGACGGAGCGCGGACCGGCGCGGCTCAGGCGTCGCGCAGGGCGGCCAGCGCGCGATCCGCGTGCGCGCTCATCCGCAGCTCGCTGCGCACGACCTCCCGCACCCGCCGGTCCTGGCCGATCACGAACGTGACCCGCTTCGTCGGCGCGAGCGAGAACCCGCGCTTGACGCCGAACCGTTCCCGTACGGTGCCGTCCGGGTCGGACAGCAGGGGGTACCCGAGGGAGTGCCGCTCGGCGAACTCCTGCTGCCGCTCCACCCCGTCGGAACTCACCCCGACGGGCAGCGCGCCGACGGCGCGGAACTCGGCCGCCAGATCGCGGAAGTGGCAGGCCTCCGCGGTGCAGCCGGGGGTGAGCGCCGCCGGGTAGAAGAAGAGGACGACCGGCCCTTCGGCCAGCAGCCCGGTCAGGGAGCGCGGGGCGCCCGTCTCGTCCGGAAGGCTGAAGTCCTCGACGAGGTCACCGACGTTCATGGAGGTCCGTCCCCGATCCGTTCCGCTGCGCCGCCGGAGCCTCCGGCGGCCGGCCGGTGACGTTACCGCAGGGTAGGACCCCCGGTCACCCCTCGGAACCCGTCACGCCCCCCGTGTCGTCCCGGCCGCGACCACTTCCCGCTCCTCCCCGGGACCCGTCACGTCCCCCGCGCCGCCTCGGCCGCGGCCCTCCCCGTTCCTTCGAGGGCTTCCGCCGCGGCGCGCCGGTCGAGCACGGCGAGGGCGCGGGCGCCCCAGCGCAGGTTCTCCTCCTCGAAGAACCGGCCGCGCATCAGCGTGAGGTACGGCCCGATGCGCTCCGCCCCGTCCAGGTACGTATCCTCGTCCCGGCCGGCGAGCATCCGCTCCCGCAGCCGGTCGTAGCGGGCGAGCTTCGCCCGGGCCGTCTCCATCCGCCGGGCCACGAACGCGCGGACGGCCGCGGTGTCCCCCTCGTCGCAGGCCTGCACCTGGACCATCAGCTCGTCGCGGACGGCGCTCAGGCGCGGGGGCGTCGACGTGTAGGCGGCCAGATCCCGCCTGCCCGACTCCGTGAGGCTGAACATCCGCTTGTTGGGGCGCCGTTCCTGCTCCACCACCCGGGCCGTGATCAGACCGGCCTCCGCCAGCCGGTCGAGCTCGCGGTAGAGCTGCTGCGGGGTGGCGGCCCAGAAGTTGGCGACGGACACGTCGAAGATCTTGGCCAGGTCGTATCCGGAGGCCTCGCCCTCCAGGAGGGCTGCGAGGACGGCGTGCTTGAGGGACATCCGGACACGCTAGCAGTCCGTTGAATAGTTTCTTCCGCACCTATTCAACGGAAGAAGGATCATCGGACCGGGCGGGGGGTGCCCGCCCGTGGCGCCCCGGCCTCCTTCGCTGGCACGTACGTCCGGCGCCCGCCTAGGCTGGAAGCGAGGGGAAGCCGCGGGGGAGCAGATCCGAGGGCAGCGCGATGGACAGCGACACGTTCGTCTACACCACCTACATCCGGACCACCCCCGAGGAGCTCTGGAAGGCGCTCACCGACCCCGGCCTCACCCGCCGCTACTGGGGCGTGGCCTTCGAGACGGACTGGTCCCCCGGCGCCCCCATGGTCTGGGAGGAGGGCGGCCGCAGGACCGCCGACCCCGGGCAGGTGGTCCTCGCGGCCGAGCCCGGCCGCCTCCTCGCGTACACCTGGCACACCTTCACCCCGGCCTGGGCGGACGCCGTCGGCCTCGGGCACGAGGTGTACGAACGCCTCGCGGCGGAGCCCCGGTCCCGGGTGGACTTCGCGATCGAACCCTCGGGCGACACGGTCAGGCTGACGGTCACCCACGGCGGCCTCGCGCCCGACGGCACCATCAAGGAGCTGATCGGCGAGGGCTGGCCCGCGATCGTCTCCAGCCTCAAGTCCCTTCTGGAGACCGGCGAGGAACTCCCGGAGCCGCCCCGCTGAACCGGAGTTCCGCCGCCCCGCCGACCGTCCCACTGGCCCATTCGAGTCGTCTCGCGCCCGACTCCTCCGCCACGCCCGGCCCCTTGATCATCTTTTTCTCCTCCCATCGGATGTGATGCCCGGGTCGGCACCGTCCGCCGACGTCACCGCGCGCCACGCGAAAGGGGAGGGTGTCCGACGTGTCGTCACGCAGATACGCACGGGGGTGGGGTGCGCTGTCCCTCGCGGTCGGCGCCGTCCTCGCCGCCACGGCGGCCCCCTCGCCCGCGGGACCGGACGCGGTCGCAGGCGCCGACCGGGACGTGCCGGCCGCCTCGGCCCCGGACTCCGCCCCTCCCGCCGTCGTCTCGGTGGACGGCTGCGCCGGCGGCGGAGAGCTGTGCGCCGGACTGCGCCACACGGTCCCGCTGCACGCGAGCGGCGGGAGCGGGCCCGTACCCGTCCTCACCGGAACGCCGTTCACCCTCGACCCGAAGACCTCCGGGCCGGTGGAACTGACGCTGCGCACCGGAGGAGCGCTCGCCGACGTGACCGTCACCGACCGGCGCGGCCGCCGGATCGCCGGAACGGTCGGCACGGACCGCACCCGGTGGACCAGCACCGCCCCGCTCCCGGCGGGAGGCCGCTACGCCGCCCGGCTCCTCGTCGAGCGGACCGGCACCGAGGGCTCCCGCCGCGCCCTCGCCCGCCTGGACTTCCGCACCGCCGGGGTACCCGCGGGGGACCGGCTCACCGTCTCCTTCGGACCCGGCGACGGCGGTACGTACGGGGTCGGCCGACCGGTCACCGCCGAACTCAGCCACCCCGTGCCGGCGGACGACCCCCGCGCCCGCCGGGCCGTCGAACGCGCCCTCGACGTACGGGCCGAGCCCCACGTCGAAGGCTCCTGGCACTGGGTCGGCCCCACCACCCTCCACTACCGGCCCCGGGGCTACTGGCCCGCCCGCGCCACCGTCCGGGTCCACAGCGGCCTCGACGGGACCCGGATCACCGGTGGCCTGTACGGCGGCCCCTCCCGTCCCCTCGCCTTCACCACCGGCGCCCGGATCGAGGCCGTCACCGACGTCGCCGCCCACCGGATGCGCGTGTACCGCGACGGCCGGCTGCTCCGCACCCTCCCGGTCACCACCGGCAAGGCCGGATACCGCACCCGCGGCGGCACCAAGGTCGTCCTGGGCAAGGAGCCCGTGGTCCGCATGCGGGGCGACTCCATCGGCATCGACCGGGGCAGCGACGACTTCTACGACCTGAAGGTCCGCTGGGCCATCCGGGTGACCTGGAGCGGCGAGTACCTGCACGCGGCCCCCTGGTCCCTCGACGCGCAGGGCAGCGAGGACGTCAGCCACGGCTGCACCGGCATGAGCACCGAGGACGCCGCCTGGCTGTTCCGCACCGTGCGCGAGGGCGACCTCGTCCGGGTGGTCAACGGCCACGGGGAGCCCATGCCCCCCTTCGGCAACGGCTTCGGCGACTGGAACCTGGACTGGTCCGAGTGGCTGCGGGGCAGCGCCTTCGGGCCGGGCCCCTCCCGCCCCGCCGCGGATCCCGGACCCGCGGCGGGCGGTCTCGACCCGGCCCTCTGAACAAGTCCCGACGGCGCACCCCCGCCGGTCACCGGCGGGCGGGTACCGGTACTCGGTTCACCGGTACCCGCCCACCGGCACTCGGTTCACCGGCCGCCGCCTACCGGTACTCGACCGTCAGCGTCACCGGCGCGTCCCGGTTCACGAAGAGGTACGCCGTGCCGGCCGGCGCCGACGAGAACCCGAGGCGGAACTGGGTGGTCCCGCCCCGGTTCAGGGCCGCGACCGCCTCCGCCGACAGGTCCGTCGACACCGCGCTCCCGGACGAGAACGCGTCGATCCGCGCGCCGCCCGCCACCGTGGCCGGCGCCGACCAGTCCGCCGGCTCGACCGCGCACCCGCCGAAGCAGCCCGTCCGCACGTCCACCAGGAGCCGGTTCCCGGCGGGCGAGGCCCAGGGGTCGCCCGAGCCGCTCGACCGCGTGACGGTCAGCCAGGCCCGGGAGACCTGCTTGCCGGCCGGGATCCGCGAGGTGTCGAAGGAGACCACCGTACGGTTCACCTTCCCGTCCGCCCCCCGGCCCAGCGCCAGCCCGGACACGTCCTCCAGGGTGCCGACCGCCGCCCCCGAACCGTCCGCCGCCGCCTTCACGTAACCGTCCTCGGCGTCCGTGCTGCCCAGCACCGTCCGGTCGGACGGGGGCGGCGGCGTCCCGGTGCCGCGCAGCGCCCGCACCATGCCCATGATCGCCTCGATCTGCTTCCCGCCGTGCCGGGCGTAGGCCGTGTCACCGAGGTAACCCCACCAGTTCCAGCAGCCGTTCGGGTTCTCCAGGGTCCCCGTGGCCGCCGCCTGCGGGTACAGCACGATCATGTCGTTGGTGTCGGCGTACTCGTTGAGGTACGCGCCCTCGACGAACCGGGTCCCGAAGCCCTGGTACGCGTACCCCTGCTTGCAGCCGTGCAGCGCCACGAGCAGGCGGCAGCGCGCCCCGTCGGAACAGGACTCCGGCACGTACGCGAAGCCCTCCGCCCCCATCGAGATCGCCGAGGCCGAACCGCCGGGCGCGTACGCGTTCTGGTCGAAGCGGATCAGCGAACCGCCCGTCCCCGAACCGGGCGCCGCGACCGACCCGAAGAGGTGCCCGAGCAGCGCCCCCTCCGCGTCGGTCCCGCACCTGTTCAGGAACGGGGTCTGCGTCACCCCGCAGGAGTTGGGGCCGAGCGGGGTGATCCAGGCGTGCCCCGCCGCCGTGGACCGGTCGTAGAGGACCCGGGCGCCGAACCGCCCGTAGTAGTCGGAGAGGGCGTTCACCACCGGCCGCTTCACCGTGCTGTCCGCCGACCCGCTGAAGACGTACACCGGGTCGCCGGACAGGTTCGCCACCGGGTCGACCTGCCCCTGCGCCGACCTGTCGCGGGTGGCCTGTTCCAGAGCGGCGAGCTGGAGGTCCTGGACGGTGTCCATGCAGGCGTTGAGCGCCGTGGCAAGCTGGCCCCGGGCGCAGTCGTACGGCCCCGAGGCGAACACCGCGGAGCCCCCGAACGTCCCCGAGTACGCCACGTGCAACTGCGTGGCCATGTACCCGCCGGACGAGACGCCCGCGCTGAACACGGAGCCGATGTCGTACCCCTGGAGCGTGCCGGGCACGGGCGGGGGAGCGGCGGCCCCGGCGGGGCCCGCGGTCGGGAAGAGGGTCGCGGCGGCGCACAGCAGCAGCGCCGCGAGACGGCGTGGCCCGCGCGAGCGGGTAGGACGGGGTGAACGCATGGGGGCTCCCGGACGGCTCGTTCCTGACGGGGGATCGGCCGGGACGCTACGGCCTCCCCGGAGCCGTCCTCCATGGGTGAGGACGCCACAATCCGGCCCGCCCGCTATGGCGCCCCGTCACCTGGCATCCGGAGCGGGGACCTCCGGCGCGAGCTGCGAGGATGGCGCCATGGAGCACCACGAGGAGAGGGACGGCCTGCTGGCCGAGGCGGTCGCGCTGCGCGAGGCGGGCCGCAGGGAAGAGGCCCGCGAGCGGCTCGCCGGGCTCGCCGCCCGGTGGCCGGACGACCCCGGGGTCGCCTACCAGACGGCCTGGGCGCACGACGTCCTGGGCCTGGAGGCGGAGGCCGTGCCGTACTACGAACGGGCCCTCGACGACGCCACCGGCCGGCTCGCGCCCGACGACCGGCGCGGCGCCCTCCTCGGCCTCGGCAGCACCTACCGGGTGCTCGGCCGGTACGAGGACGCGGTCGCCCTCCTGACCCGCGCGGTCGGGGAGTTCCCCGAGGACGGCGCCCTGCGCGCCTTCCTCGCGATGGCCCTCTACAACACGGGCCGCCACCACGAGTCGGTCGCCCTGCTGCTGCGCCTGCTCGCCGCGACCAGCGAGGACCCGTCCGTCCGCGCGTACAGGGCGGCCGTCGAGCACTACGCGGAGGACCTCGACGCGACCGGGTGACCGGGAGCGGGGAGGGCCGGTTCAGTCGTTCACGGCGGTCAGGAGGACCACCGCGTCCTCCAGGGCGGTCAGCCCGTGCCGCTCCTTGGGGATCATGCGCAGCGTGCCCGCCCGCAGCTCCTCCGCCCGGTCGGCCGCCGTCAGGCTCACCCGGCCCCGCAGCACCTGGAGGCTCGCGGCCGGCGGCGCGTTGTGCTCGTCCAGGGACGTGCCCGCCGTCAGGGCGATGACGGTCTGCCGGAGCACTCCGTCGTGCATCACCAGATGGGCGCTCCGCCCGTGCGGCGCGGTGCGGGCCGCGGCCAGGTGCTCGTCGGCGAGGGCGGTGAGGTCCGGCATCATGTCTCTCCCTGCGGGGTGCGCGGGCGGATACCCCCAGCCTCCCGTGTGACGGCGAGGACGCAAGTCGAGGCCGCCGCCCGGCTCAGGTCCTTCGTGCCGGCGGTCGCCGCGCCGGAAGCCGCCCGCCCGCGTCGGGGCTCTCCTCCCGGGGGACGAGGGCTCCCCTCAGGTGGTCGTACGCCACGTGCGCGTGCAGCCGGACACCGGTGACGAGGGCGGAGTCGTCGGCGTAGAAGCCGGGGTTGTGGTTGGTCACCAGACCGCGCCCGCCCTCCACGGGGACCGGCCGGCCCGACGCGTCCAGGGCCGCGTCCTGGACGCCGAGCGTCACGTACAGGCCGCCGAACCGCCGTACGAACTCGGAGACGTCGTCGTACCCGAGCGTCCCGCCCGTCTCCACCACGCGCCCCTCGCCGGCCACCCGGCGGAAGGTCGGGAGCCCGGCCGCCACCCACGGCCCGCTGTTGTGCACGGGCGGCACGGGCTGGAGGTACTCCGCCGTGGCCGTCGCCCCGTACGCCGCCGCCGAGTGCTCCACGAGCGTCGTGAGCCGCCGCCGCACCTCCGCCATGTCCGACTCGACGGCGGTGCGGATCGTGCCCCACAGCGTCACCGTCTCCCCGACGATGTTGAAGCGGCCGACGTCCTCCACGTGCCCGATGGACACCGTCACCGGGTCGAAGGCCGAGACCTGCCGGTAGAGCTGCCCGATGCCCGTCAGGATCGCGCCGGCCGCCGGCATCGGATCGACGCCCTGCCAGGGCGTGGAGCCGTGCGTCTGCCGGCCGGTGACGACGATCCGGACGAGCGTGGACGCTCCGTACTGGTTGCCGGTCCTGTACCCCACGTACCCCACCGGGTACGGCGTCACGTGCATCCCGAAGACCATCGTCGGCACCGGGTCGGCGAAGGCGCCCGCCTTGACCATCGCCCGCGCCCCGCCCTCCTCGGTCACCGGCGGGCCCTCCTCGGCGGGCTGGAAGACGAACAGGACGGTCCCCGGCAGCCGGTCGCGGACCTCCGAGAGGACCGTCGCCGCGCCGAGCAGCATCGCCGTGTGGCAGTCGTGGCCGCAGGCGTGCGACACCGGGAACGGGCCGCCCGGATAGTCGGCGTCCACCACCTCGGAGGCGAAGTCCGCCCCGCACAGGTCCCGCACCGGCAGCGCGTCCGTGTCCGCCCGCAGCGCCACGACCCGCCCGCCCGCCGCCCCGCCGCGCAGGACCCCCACGACCCCGTGGCCCGCGATGCCCGTACGGACCTCGTCGAGCCCGAGGCCGCGCAGGTGGTCCGCCACCAGACGGGCCGTGTCCACCTCGCGGTTGGACAGCTCCGGATGCCGGTGCAGACGGCGCCGCCAGGCCACCACCCGCTCCGCGACCCCGGCCGCCCGCGCGTCCAGCTCCTCGTGCGTCGCCTCGCCGTCCAACGGGACTCCTCCCTCGCGCTCCGCCGTGCCCCGCGGCCTGCCACCGGGACGTGCTTCCCCAGCCTGCCACCGGAAGGGGGAGGGAGCACGGCGGGAACCCGGGGAAGGAGATCCCGTCAGACCGCCGCCTCCGGGCCGCTCCGCCCGATGATCGACGCCGTGTCCACGCCCGCCGGAAGCGTGCCGAAGGCCAGGCCCCGGTCGCCGTCGAGCCGCGAGGCGCAGAACGCGTCCGCCACCGCCGGGTTCCCGTGCCGGACCAGCAGCGAGCCCTGGAAGACGAGCGCGAGCCGCTCCACGAGCCGCCGTGCCCCGTACGCCGCCGCGTCCGGGTCGCCGAGCCCCGCGAGCTCCTTGCGGAGCCCGGCGACCGCCGCGTCCAGGCGCCGGTCGGCGCCCGCACCCCGGTCGACCTCCGCGAAGTACGCCTCCACCGCCTGCGGCTGACGGGCCATGGCCCGCAGCACGTCGAGGGCGGCCACGTTCCCCGAGCCCTCCCAGATCGAGGGCAGCGGCGACTCGCGGTAGAGCCTCGGCAGGCCCGAGTCCTCCACGTAGCCGTTGCCGCCCAGGCACTCCAGGGCCTCGGCCGCGTGCGCGGGCGCCCGCTTGCACACCCAGTACTTGGTGACCGCGAGGCCGAGCCGCCGCACCTGCTCCTCCTCCGCGTCGCCGCGCGCCGCCCGGTCCACCGCCCCGGCGAGCCGCAGCGCCGCCAGCGTGGCCGCCTCCGCCTCCACCGCCAGGTCGGCCAGGACGTTCCGCATCAGCGGCTGGTCGACGAGCCGCGCCCCGAACGCGCTCCGGTGCGTGGCGTGGTGGACCGCGTGCACGAGCCCGAGGCGCATCCCGGACGCCGAGCTGACGGCGCAGTCGAGCCGCGTCATGTTGACCATCCGGATGATGGTCGCCACCCCGCGCCCCTCCTCGCCGACCAGTCGGCCGAGGGCGCCCTCGTACTCGATCTCGGAGGAGGCGTTCGACCGGTTGCCCAGCTTGTCCTTCAGGCGCTGGAGGCGGATCGCGTTGCGGGTGCCGTCCGGCAGGACGCGCGGCACCAGGAAGCAGGAGAGCCCGCCGGGGGCCTGCGCGAGGGTGAGGAAGACGTCGGACATGGGGGCCGAGGTGAACCACTTGTGGCCGGTCAGCGCGTACAGACCGGGCTCGCCCGCCGGAACCGCCCGCGTCGTGTTCGCCCGGACGTCCGAACCGCCCTGCTTCTCGGTCATCGACATCCCGGCGATGATCCCGCGCTTCTCCGTCGGCACCCGCAGCCCGAAGTCGTACGACCGGGAGGTGAGCAGCGGCTCGTACACCTCGGCGAGCTCCGGCCGGGCACGCAGCGCGGGCACGGCGGCGTACGTCATCGAGACCGGGCACAGGTGCCCGGCGTCGGCCTGCCCCCACACGAACACCTTGGCCGCGCGCGCCACGTGGGCGCCGGGCCGCTCGTCGGCCCAGGGCGCGCCGTGCAGCCCGTGCCGCACGGCCACGTCCATCAGGGAGTGCCAGTACGGGTGGAACTCGACCTCGTCGATCCGGTGGCC
Organism: Streptomyces sp. NPDC007872; assembly: GCF_042868165.1. Taxonomy (NCBI): domain Bacteria; kingdom Bacillati; phylum Actinomycetota; class Actinomycetes; order Kitasatosporales; family Streptomycetaceae; genus Streptomyces; species Streptomyces sp. NPDC007872. The sequence goes on along the minus strand of NZ_JBIAEA010000003.1, from coordinate 411,326 downwards.
GTACCGGTCGTGGGTGTGCAGGACGGGGGAGTGGCGCTCGGCGAGCCGCCCCCACTCCTGGGCCTCGGCGCCACCCGCCCGTACGCCCAGCTCGCGGACCTCCGCCTCGGCCCAGCCGGCGCCCTCCCGGCGCAGCGACTCCAGGAGCGCGGGGTCGGCGGAGGCGTCGTGACCGGTCAGCGGGGGGACCTGGTTGGTGACCTCATGCGTGGTCGGCATCGGGGACTCCCAGTGCTCGCAGGGTGAAGGTGACGAGTGCGGGTACGGTGCCGGGCCCGACGGATCCCTCCGCCAGCGGGCCGACGAGCGCCTCGGCGCCCGCCCCGACCAGCGCCGAGGCCGTCAGGACGGGGTCCTGGGGCGGCAGTTCGCCCGAGCGGACGCCCTCCTCGACGCGGGCGGCGAACACGTCCCGGAACGCGCGCCGGAAGACGAGCCGCTCGGCGTCCACGGCCGGGTCGACGGGCTCGGCGAGCAGCGCGTAGGCGAGGCGCGGCGACTTCAGGGCGCGCAGGGCGAAGGTCTCGACGACGGCGACCACCCGCTCGGCGGCCGAGCGGTGTCCGGGGTGCCCGGCCGCCTCGGAGACGGCCGCGACCTCCCGGCCCACCACGGTCCGGAAGAGCTCGACGGCGAGTTCGGACTTGCCGTCGAAATGGCGGTAGACGCTGCCCGTGGCGATCCCGGCCCGGGCGGCGACGGCCGCCACGGTGCACCCCGCGTACCCCTGCTCGGCGAGCAGCCCGAGGGCCGCCTCGACGACGGAGCCGCGCTGGGCGTCGAGCCGGGCCTGGACGGCGGGGGTGCGTCGGTAGGGCATGGAAGGAGTGAAGCAGTGATTCACTGCTTCATCAAGGGTTCGGACGGGCCGGGGGAAAGGGCTGCCCCGCCGTCCTGCGGAGGACGGCGGGGCAGTGGGGCGAGGGGAGCGACGGGGAGGACGTCAGCCGGTGAAGACCTCGACGAGCGACCAGATCGCGAGGCCCGCCATGCACACGCCGCCGACGCGCTGGACGGTCTTGAGGGGGACGCGCTTCGCGATGAAGCGGCCCGCGACCAGGGCGAGGGCGGAGACGCTCGTCAGGGCGGCGAACGCGCCGATCGCCGTCGACCAGGTGCCGTTGGTGGCGGCCAGGTTGGCGGTGGTGATCTGGGTCAGGTCGCCCCACTCGCTGATGAACACGGCCGTGAAGGCGGTCGAGAACACCGGCCAGAAGCCGGTGACCGTCCGGCCGCCCGTGTCGTCGCCCTCGTCGTCGTCCCCGCCGCGCAGCAGCATGAAGGCGCCGAAGCCGAACAGGAGCGCCGAGACGAGTTTGACGATCCAGCCCGGGAGCAGCCCGAGCAGGCTGCCGGCGCCCACCGCGATGGCGACGTGGGCCAGGAAGGCGGTGGAGGTGCCGATCCACACGTACAGCGGACGCATGCGCGTGCCCATGGCGAGGGACGCGAACATCGTCTTGTCGGGAAGCTCGGCGAGGAAGATCAGCCCGAAGGCGGTGAGGATCGCCAAGGGGTCGAGGTGCATACCGGGGCTCTCTGCTCGGTCCGGGCCTCCGGGCCCCGCACGGCACCTCGGTGGGCGACGGGAGGACCACTCGGCCCGGCATGACGGACCACGCCCACGGATGCGCGGACGCGGTTGATGCCTGGCCGAAGGTCTCGCCCGTCCACGTCGTGCGTGGACCCGGTCACCGGGAACCCGGGGGTTCCAGTGTGTCGACGACCGGTTCGCAGGGCTACTCCCCTTCGCTGCCGACCAGTGTAACGGACCGGGGCGCGAGAGTGGGTAGACAGTGTCTACTCCGACTTGGTAGACAGTGTCCATGAGCGAAGATCACGAGGGTGACGAAGGACGCGGCCGGGAGGACGGCGGACCGCACGGCGAACACATGGGCGCCGGAACGTACGACGGCCCCACGGGTGGCGGGCCGCGCGACGGCGACACCGGTGACGGCGACAACGGTGACGGCTGTACGAGCGACGGCGGCACGGGCGGCGGGTCGCGCGACGACCACGCGGGTGACGGGATGCGCGGGCGGCTCGTCCGGGCCGGCGTCGCGCTCGTCGACGCCGAGGGCGCCCAGGCCCTCTCGCTGCGCGAGATCGCCCGCCGCGCCGGCGTCTCCCACGGCGCCCCCCGCCGCCACTTCCCCACCCACCTCGACCTCCTGTCGGCCATCGCCCGGCAGGGCTTCGCCGAGCTGGCCGCCCGCGTCGCCGCCGAGGACCGCGAGGACGCCGGGCCGCGCGAGCGGATCGCACTCCTCGCCCGCGTCTACCTCGACCACGCCGGGTCGCGGCGCGGCATGTACGAGCTGATGTTCCGGCACGACCTGCTGGAGAGCGGGCGGCTCGGACTGCGCGAGACGAGCCTGCCGCTCTTCGCCCGGCTCACCGAGCTGGTCGCCCGCGTCCGCCCCGGCGCCGACCCCGTCGTCGTCGCGGGCGCGCTCTGGGCCAATCTGCACGGCATCGCCCAGCTCTGGTACTGGGGCAGCCTCCCGCTCGCGACCGGCGGCACCGACCCCGCCCCGCTGCTCGCGGCCGCCCTCGACGCCCACGTCGGGCCCGCGGAGCCCGCCCCGTGAACCGGAGCCGCACCCCCGTCCTCGCGTGCAGCGTCGTCGGGGCCGCCGTCGTCGCCCTCGACGGCACGGTCCTGACCGTCGCCCAACCCGCCCTCCAGCGCGACCTGCACGCCGACGTCGGCCAGGTCCAGTGGACCGGCACCGGCTACCTCGTGGCCGTCGCGAGCCTCCTGGTCCTCGCGGGCCGCCTCGGCGACCGCCACGGCCACCGCCGGACCTTCGCCGTCGGCGCCCTCGGCTTCGCCCTCGCCTCCGCCGGCGTCGCCCTGGCCCCCGGGATCGGAGCCGTGATCGCGCTGCGCGTGCTCCAGGGGGTGTGCGGGGCCCTGCTCCAGCCCGCCACCCTCGGCATGCTGCGCACGGCCTTCCCGCCCGACCGGCTCGCGACCCCGATCGCCGTCCGCACCGCCGTCATCGGCCTCGCGGCCGCCGCCGGACCGCTCGTGGGCGGCGCGCTGGTCTCCGCGTGCGGCTGGCGCTCCGTCTTCCTCCTGAGCGTCCCGCCGACCCTCGCCATCGGCCTCCTGGCCCTCGCGACCCGGGAACCGGTAGCCGAGGCCCGCGACCGGAAGGCCCACGACCGGCCAACCCGCGACCGGAAGGCCCACGACCGGGCGGCCCGCGACCGGAAGGCCTACGACCGGGCGGCCCGCGACCGGAAGGCCTACGACCGGGCGGCCCACGAACTGCCGGCCCCCGGTCTCACCGCGCTCGATCCGGCCGGTGCCCTGCTGCTCGCCGTGGCCCTGGGACTGCTGGTCCACGGGCTCGTCGAGACCGCCCGTCCCGGCGGCATCGGCTCCGGCGTGCTCGCGTGCGCCGGGGCGGTCGTCGCCGCGATCGCCCTCGCCCGGCACGAACGCCGCGCCGCCCGCCCCCTGCTGCCCCCGGAGCTGCTCCGGAGCGTGCCCGTCGTCGCGGGGGTCGCCGCGCTCCTCGCCGCCTCGGCGGCCCTCTTCGGCTCGCTGTTCGTGGCGACGTACTTCCTCCAGGACGTCCAGCGGCTCGACCCCCTCGCCTGTGCGCTGCGGGTCCTGCCGCTCGCCCTCCTCATGGTGCTCGGCGCGCCCCTCTGCCCGCCCCTCCAGCGCCGCTTCGGCCCCCGCCGCACGGCGACGGCCGGCGCCGCCCTGCTCACGCTCGGCGTCCTGCTGCTCTCCCGCCTGGACGCCACGGCCGGAGCCCTCCCCGTCGGCGGCTGCGCCGCCCTCCTCGGCGCCGGCTTCGTCACGCTCATGGTCACCGCCACCTCCGTCGTCCTGCACCGCGCCCCCGAGGCCCACGCCGGGGTCGCCGGAGGCCTCCAGCAGACCGCGATGAACGTCGGCCCGGCGCTCGGCGTCGCCACCGCGACCCTCCTGCTCGCCCTCGTACCGGACGGAGGGTTCGTCCCGGCCCGGGGCGCCGCGCTCCCGGCCCTGGCGGCGATCGCCGCCCTCGCCCTGCCCGCCGCCCTCGCCCTGCCCCGCACCGCCCGCCGGGGGACACGCCCGGACCCGGCGGCGCCCCGGTCCGGCCGACGGTCCTGCGTACGATCATGAAATGCCCACAGCCGGTTCCCGAGGCCGCGCAGGCACGGCGGCACGCGTCCAGTTGGCCATCGGCCGGACCCTGCCCTTCCTGGTCGTGCTCCTGACGGCCCTCGCCGATGCGTTCACCCCCGACCGGGAGCGCTTCGACCGCCTCCTCGTCGCCGCGCCCCCGCTCGCCGCCGTCACCTGGGGCGTGCGCGGGACGGTCGGCATCGGACTGCTCGCGATGGCGGTGCGCGTACTGCTCAGTTTCAACCGGGGCGGGGACCCCCTGCCGGAGTCCCTCGCGAGCGAGACCGTCCTCGTGATCGTCACCGCCGCCTCGGCCTGGGCCAGCAGGGTGCGCACCCGCCGCGAACAGGAGCTGCGGGACCTCACCGCCGTCGCCGAGGTCGTCCAGCGGGTCGTGCTGCGCCCCCTGCCCCAGCGCCTCGGCCGGTTCGAACTCCACCTGCTGTACGTCGCGGCCGCGGCCAAGGCACAGGTCGGCGGCGACTTCTACGAGGCCGCCAGGGTCCCCGGCGCCGTGCGCGTCATGCTCGGTGACGTCCAGGGCATGGGCCTCGGCGCCGTCGAGACCGCCTCCGTCCTGCTCGGCGCGTTCCGCGCCGCCGTCCACGACGCCCCGGACCTGGCCGCCCTCGCGGACCGGCTCGACGAGGGGCTCGCCCGTCATGACCCCCGCGACCCCGGCTCCGACGCGGCGGAACGCTTCGCCACCGTCGTCCTCGTGGAACTCCCCGACGACCGGGACGTCGCGCGGTTCCTCAGCCTCGGCCACCCCACCCCGCTCCTCCAGCACGGGAACGAGGTGGAGGCCGTGCGCTTCGCCGCCCCCTCGCTGCCCGTCAACCTCACGGGCCTCGCCGACAGCCGCCACCGGATCGAGGAGGTCCCCTTCGGCCCGGGGGACCGGATGCTCCTCTACACCGACGGCGTCAGCGAGGCCCGCGACCGGAACGGCGTCTTCTACCCGGTGGAGGCCCGCATGCGGGAAGGGAGCCGCGAGCCCGCCCCGGAGTTCCTGGCCCGTCTCCACCGCGACCTCGCCGCCCACAGCGCCGGGGGTCTCGGCGACGACGTGGCCGCCCTCCTGGTGGTCCGCCCCGCCGACACCCCCTGAGCGCCGAACGGCCCTCCCCCGGAAGGGGACCGGCGTCACGCCACCGGGGCGAGTCCCAGGTGCTCCCGGAGCGTCGTCCCCGTGTACGCGGTCCGGTACACGCCCCGCTCCTGGAGCTCCGGAACGAGCAGCTCCACGATGTCGTCGAGCCCGTCCGGCACCAGGTACGGCGAGACGTTGAAACCGTCCAGCGCCCCGTGCCGCACGAACCGCGCGAACTTCTCGGCGAGCCCGGCCGGGGTGCCGACGTGCCCGCGCTGCGGACCCAGCTCGATCACCGTCTCGCGCAGCGACCAGCCGTTGGCGTCGGCCTTCGCCCGCCACTCGGCCACCACCGCCCGGGGATCGTCCACCCAGCGCGTGCCGAACTTCCCCTGGTACGCGGCGACCACCGGGTCCTCGGCGGGCAGCGGCCCGTCGGCGTCCCGCCCGGCCAGGTCGAAGCCCCACAGCCGGCTCGCGATGCCGAGCGCCACCGCGGGCGTGACCTGTTCGAGGCGCACCCAGCGGGCCTTCTCCTCCGCCTCCTTCTCGGTCGCCCCGATGACGATCTCCGTGCCCGGCAGGATCCGCAGCGCGTCCTCGGCCCGGCCGACCGCCCGCAGCCGCCGCCGGACGTCCTCGGCGAAGGCGAGGGCGTCGTCGAAGTCCGTGCCGTGGGCGGAGAAGATGACGTCCACGTTGCGGGCCGCGAAGTCCCGGCCGTCCCCCGAGTCGCCCGCCTGGAAGATCACCGGATGGCCCTGGGCGCTCCGCGGCAGGGTCGGTGCCAGGTCGACGTCGAAGTGGGCGCCCTCCGTCCGTACGCGTCCCACCGCCCCCGGGACCGACCAGGAGCGGGCCTCGGTGGAGTCCGCCACCGCGTCCTGTGCCCAGCCGTTCCACACGGCGCGCGCGAGGGACAGGAACTCCTCGGCGCGCCGGTAGCGGTCGGCGTGGTCGAGGAACCCGCCGCGCCGGAAGTTCTCGCCGGTCCAGGCGTTGTGCGTGGTCACCACGTTCCAGCCGGCCCGGCCTCCGGAGAGCAGGTCGAGGCCGGCCAGCCGCCGGGCGAGGTCGCCCGGCTCGTTGAAGGTGGTGTTGGAGGTGGAGACGAGCCCGATCCGCTCGGTCGCGGCGGCGAGCGCCGACAGTTGGGTGATCGAGTCGGGCCGGCCCGCCACGTCCAGCTCGTGGACGCCTCCCTCCGACTCGCGCAGCCGCAGGCCGTCGCCGAGGAAGAAGGCGTCGAAGAGGCCGCGTTCGGCGGTCCTGGCCACCCGCAGGAAGGAGGCGGGGTCGATCTGCGAGCCGCTGGACGGGTCCGACCAGATCGTCCAGTGGTTGACCCCCTGGAAGAACACCCCGAAGTGCAACTGCGCGTCCGGGCGCGGGACGTCGTTCGGGTCGGTGCGGGTCATCGGGTCTCCTCCGGAACGGGCGTGGCGGCGGCGCCGGCGGTCGTGAAGCGGCTGAGGGGCCGGGGGAGGCCCAGGGAGGTGCGGAGGGTGGTGCCCGGCAGGGGCCGGGCCGCGAGCCGCCGCACGAACAGCTCGGGCAGGACGAGCCGGGAGAGCACGGCGAGGTCCTCGTCGAGGACGAGCGGACGCAGCCGCACCCCGTCGACGTGCCCGCCGAGCTCCGTGAGCAGCTCCACCAGACCGGCGGCCGGACCGGTGTACCGCAGCCGGTCGGGGCGGCCCTCCCACGGCGCGTACCGCTCCAGGTCGGCGATCCGCTCCCGCGCCGTCTCGCGCGGGGTGTCGAGGGCCACCTCGACCTCGGCGAAGGCGAGCGGCGCGCCGGCCGCCGAGGCCGCCGCGCCCGCCTCGGCCGGGGTCGAACCGCCGACGAGCGCCACGTCGGTCAGTTCGGCCGGGACGAGACCGGCGGGGGCCAGGACCACGGGCCGGCCCTGTGGCGGGCGCGGCACGATCGAGGGCCCCTTCACGGAGTACGTCTCACCCGCGAAGTCCACGTAGTGCAGCCGCGACCGGTCCAGGTAGCGGCTGGTGGCCACCGACCGGATCACCGCGTCGTCCTCCCACGAGTCCCACAGGTCCCGTACGACCCGGAGGCCGTCGCGGGCCTCGCGGGCGATCGCGTCGGCGCCCTCGACGACCGGCCGCCCCCAGGCGCGCGCGGCGGCCGGATCCTCCTCGGTCCCCACCACCCAGCCGGCCCGGCCGGCCGAGACGTGGTCGAGCGAGGCGATCTGCGAGGAGACGTGGAACGGCTCGGCGTACGTGGTCGCCAGGACGGGGGCGATGCCGAGGACGCTCGTCGACGCGGCCGCGAACGCGGCCCGTTCCACCGCGCCGATCCGGCCCACCGGACCGGTGCCGTCGGCGGAACCGGGCGGCAGGATCGAGTCCTCCAGGGTGATCAGGGTGAACCCGGCGTTCTCGGCGGCGGCCGCGGTCCGGGCGAGCCCGCGCGGGCTCAGCAGCTCTCCGGGGGCGTGCGCGGCACGGCGCCACGCGGCGGGGTGGGCACCCTCGCCGTCGATCTCGACGGCCAGGTGCAGAGGGGGGCGGGGCATGGGAGTCCTTCCGAACGGCGGGGGCGCACGGCGGCACGGCAGCGGCACGGGGGCACGGCTGCGCGGGGCCGGGCGACGGGACGTCAGGGGACGCGCGGACGGACCCGGGCGCGGCGGGATCGCCGCGACGTCCCGCGCCGGGTGGGCGACGGGACGCGCGGACCCGCGGGGCGGGGTCAGACGCGCGGGGAAGGACAGATGGCCGACGCGGTGCGGCAGAAGTCGACGTGCCGGCGGCAGACGAGCCGGGCACCCGTCCGGGCCGGGGCGTGCGGCGCCGTGGTCGCTGTGAGCACGTGCGCCTCCCCCTGGTCCCGGGCCCCACCCCGACGCGGGCGAGGACCCCTCACCATAGGCAGGCGTCCTTCCACGCTGTCAAGGTCGTCTTGCCGCGCGGATCCCCTGGCCGGCCGGTGCGTCAGGACGGGCGCGGGGGAAGGGAGTTGAAGGACCGCCGGAGACCGGCACTCGCGGGAACGCCCGTGCGTCGGACAGGGGTACCCGCGGACGGCGGCGCGGGCACGGGGCAGGGATACCCGCGGGTGACGGGCCGGATTCCGTCTCCGACCCGAGGTTGATCGGAAGTGAGCCCACGGGCGGACGCGCCGGGCCGCCGCCGGCGCCTAGCGTGCTCGCATGACTCGTCTCACCAGGGCCGTCGCGGCCACCGTCCTCACCTGTTCCCTCGCCTTGACGGCCGGAGTCGCCACCGCGGCCGTCCCCGACGCCCCCGCCCCCGGCGCGCGCACGGCGGCCGAGCAGCCGGCGCGGCCCGCCGTCCTTCCCGCGCCCACCGGACCGCACGCCGTCGGCAGCACGGTCCTGCCGCTGGTCGACCGGTCCCGCACCGACCCCTGGGTGCCCACCGCCGACGGGCGGGCACTCATGGTCACGCTCCACTACCCGGCCGCGCGCTCCGGCGGCGGCGCCCCCGCCCCGTACGCCACCCGGGAGGAGGCGCGGCTGCTCGCCGAGCAGCTCGGGCCCGGCGTCTCCGGCGACGTGCTCGCCCGGACCCGCACCCACAGCAGGACCGACGTCCGGCCCGCGCCCGGCCGCCACCCCCTGGTGCTCCTGTCCCCGGGCTTCAGCGTCTCCCGCTGGACGCTCACCTCCCTCGCCGAGGACCTCGCCTCGCGCGGCTACGTCGTCGCCTCCGTCGACCACGCCTACGAGTCGTACGGCATCAGCCTCCCCGGCGGCCGCACCCTCACCTGCGTCGCCTGCACGGCCCTCGACGAGGGCGGGGTGCACGGGAGCGTGGTCACCTCGACCCGCGCCGCCGACATGACGTACGTCCTGGACCGGCTCGTCGGCCCCCGGTCCGCCTGGCGGCACGCCGACGCCGTCGACGCGCGCCGGATCGGCATGGCGGGCCACTCCATCGGAGGGGCGAGCGCGGCCACCGCGATGGCGGCCGACCGGCGCATCGACGCCGGGATCAACATGGACGGAGCCTTCTGGGAGGACCTTCCGGCGGAGGGCCTGCGGGGCCGTCCGTTCATGATGCTCGGCACCCACGACGAGACGCACCTGCCCGGCGGGGCCGACACCAGTTGGGACCGGACGTGGTCCGCGCTCGACGGCTGGAAGCGCTGGATCACGCTGGCCGGGTCGGACCACTTCTCCTTCTCGGACGGCCCCGTGATCTCGCGTCACTTCGGCCTGCCCGGGACGGAGCTGCCCGCCGACCGGGCCGTCGCCCTCACCCGGACGTACGTCTCCGCCTTCTTCGACCGGCACCTGCGCGGACTCGCGCGACCGGTCCTGGACGGCCCGTCCGCGGCCGACCCGGAGGCGCACTTCCAGAACCCCTGACCGGGGCACGGGCCCTCAGGAGCGGTACGGAACGTTCGCCGCCGCCCAGTCGGCCAGCACCCGCGCGCACCCGGCGACCGATTCGCGCCAGGTGCGCGCGGCGCCCTCCCCGGCCTCGTCGCTGACGTGCTTCACGAGGCGCAGCGGCACTCCGGTGACCGCGGCGACGTGCGCGAGGGCGTACCCCTCCATGTCGACGAGGGCCGCCTGCTCCGCGAGCCGGGCGCGGGCGACCTCGTCCGAGACGAAGGTGTCGCCGGTGGCCAGGACCACGTCACCGCCGTCCGGCAGCGTCAGCGGCGCCCCGTACGACTCGCCCGTCAGCATCGCGAGCAGCCGGCCGTCGAAGTCGTGCTGCACCACGGTGCCGACGACGTGCGTCCCGGTCAGGCCCGGCCGCAGCGCCCCGGCGGTCCCCAGGTTCACGATCCCGGACGGCCGGGGCCCCCGGCCGAGCACGGTCGCCAGCGCGGTCGCGGCGTTCACCTTGCCCATGCCGGTGAGCAGCACCGGCAGCCCCGTGTCGAGGAACTGCGCCTCCTCCTTGACGGCGAGCACCAGCAGGGGGCGGTCGCCCGTGATCTCTCCCAAGAGTTCCATGGGGGTCACGCTAGTTCGGCGACCCGTCCGCCGTACAACCGGGAGGGACCCCGGAGCCGCCCGCCCCACGAGCGGGAAGGGAGCACCGGACGACGGCCGACCGCATCCCGCTCATCGTGACGCGGGGTCACTTCCCTCCCACGCGCCGCCGTGACGCACGGTCGCGAGGACCCTCCCGGCGGCCCGTTCCGCGTGTCGGCCGGATTCTTTCCGCAGGACGCTTGTGCGCGGCCCCGGCGCCCGGCACGCTCCTCGTATGAACACGGCCAGGCATGCCAGTGAACGTCTGATGAGCTGGCCCTCGCTGACCCCCGGCCGTGCCCACTGCGGCGCCGAGGTCGGACTGGGCACCGCGACGCAGGAGATCGTGCACTTCCACGGTGAACACGAGGCCGACGTCCACCTGACCCGCGCCATGATCGCCAGACTGCGCCCGGCCCTCCTCGGATCGAGCGCCGTCCGGCTGCGCGCCGGATCCGGGTGGGTGACGGTCCGTCTGGACATGGGGTCCGACATCGACCTCCTCGCCACCCTGGTGAGCGCCGCCCTCCAGGCCAGCGGCGTCCCCGACGCCGTCCCGGACGGCTGCACCCGCACCCGCCCGGTCCCCGGCGTCCGCTGATCCCCGGCCCCGTGTCACGTCCGCGCGACGCGGACAGGCCCTACGCCGGGACCGGGAACAGCAGGCACGTGCTGGTCGCGTGACCGAGCAGCCGGTCCTCCGCGTCGTACAGCCCCGCCTCCGCGAGCGCCGTGCGGCGCCCCCGGGTCAGCACCGTGCCGACCGCCCTGACCTTGCCGGTGGCGGTCGTGATCGGGCGGAGGAAACGGGTCGACAGGTCGAGCGAGGTGTAGGCCGTGCCCCGGGGGAGCGTGGAGTGCACCGCGCATCCGGCCGCCGAGTCGAGCAGCGTCGCGTACACGCCGCCGTGCACGCTCCCGATCGGGTTGTAGTGCTCCTCGGCCGGCTCGAAGGAGAACACCACCCGCCCGTCCTCCACCTCTTCGAGGTCGAAGCCGAGGAGCGAGGCGATCGGCGGCCCCGGCAGCCGCCCGGCGGCGATCTCCCGCAGGAAGTCCAGCCCCGCCATCGTCCCCGCGGCCCGCGCGGAAGCCGCGGGGTCCTCCCACTCGACCGTGCGCGTCCGCTCCATGACCACTCTCCGCCCGACTCGACCTGCTGACTCTTTCCGGCGAAGCTAGCCGTCGTGAAAGCTGACTGTCAACGACGCAGTCAGGTGGCTAGAGTGGGACGATGAAGTGGCTGGAGACGGACACGGAGAACTGCTCGGTCCGGCGCACCCTGGACCTGGTCGGCGAGAAGTGGACCCTGCTGATCCTGCGGGACGCCTTCAACGGCGTACGCCGGTACGACGGGTTCCGCCGGCACCTCGGGCTCTCCGAGGCCGTCCTCGCCGACCGCCTCCGCAAGCTGGTCGCGGCGGAGGTCCTGCGCGCCGAGCCCTACCGCGAACCCGGCGCCCGCACGCGGTACGAGTACCGGCTCACCCCCAAGGGCGTCGACCTCTGGCCCGTGCTCCTCGCGCTCAAGCAGTGGGGCGACACCCACGCGGAGGTTCCCGAGGGCCCCGTCCTCGACATCCGCCACACCGACTGCGGAGCCCCCGTCCGCGTGGTCGTCCAGTGCGAGGGCGAGGAGCGGGCCGCCCTCTCCGTCCGCGACGTCACCGTCCGCCCCGGCCCCGGCGCCCGCCCCCTCCGCACCTGACCCCGCTCCGGGAACCCGGCGCCCGCGCCCCCCGCTCCACGAGTCCGCCCCGGTGACCGCACCCCGCGCCCACCCGTTCGGCCGTACTCCGCGATGCCGCGCCGCCGGGCCGGGTACCTCACGAGGCATGCCCTCCACATCCGGTCCGCCGCACGACGGTGCCCCCACCGAACACGGCCACTGGTTCCGGCGGCTCCACGACCGCGTCGCCGCCTCCTCCGTCGGCCTCGCGTGGAACCGCGGCCGCGCCATGGAACTCATGCACCGCGCCATGGGCTTCGCGGCGCTCAGCCTGCTCACCCTCGTGCCCCTCCTCATCGTCGTCGCGGCGGCCGACCTCGCCAGGGGACAGGGCTTCGCCCGCTGGCTCGTCCAGGGCCTCGGCGTCACCGAGGTCTCCCAGGAGGAGGTCGAGCAGCTCTTCGGCCGGCCGGGGCAGGCCCTGCAACGCACCACCGCCTTCGGCCTCGCCGCCCTCGCCGCCTTCGGCGTCACCTTCGGATCCGCCGTGCAGACCGGGTACGAACGGGTCTGGGACCTCCCCACGGCCCGCTGGCACACCATGTGGCGGCACGTCGTCTGGCTCGCCGTCCTCGTCGCGGCCCTCCTCGTCTTCGTCGCCTTCCCCGCCCCCGAGGACGCCCCGGCCCCCACCACCGCCGCCGTCGCCCTCGGCGACACCCTCGGCACCTTCCTCTTCTTCTGGTGGTCCCAGCGCTTCCTGCTCTGCGGGCGCATCCGCTGGCGCGCCCTCCTCCCCGGAGCCGTCCTCACCGCGCTCGGGCTCCTCGGGCTGCGGATCTTCTCCCAGCTCGTCTTCTCCCCCCTCATCGCCTCGAACGCGGTGACCTACGGCCAGTTCGGCACCGTCCTCGTCCTCCAGTCCTGGCTCGTCGGCGTCGGCTTCGTCGTCTACGGGGGCGCCCTCGTCGGCCGCCTCGTCCACGAACACCTCGTCCGCCGCCGCCTGCGCCGTCTCCGGCCGAACGGCGTCCGACCCCCGTACCCCCCGCGGGAAGGGCGTGGTCACACGATCCGGTGATCCACCGGCGAGCGGCCGGGCCGCGACCCCCGGGCCGCTTGGATGGAGGCGACCCCACCGGCCCGTCGAGAGAGAGCCGCCCATGACGAACACCTGGCTGCCGCCCGTCGAGTACGTGGCGACCCTCCCGAGAGCGACGGCCTACGCCTGCCTCTACTTCACCGACACCGGGGGCCGCCCCTTCCAGATGCGCGCCACCTACCACTCCGGGGCGTGGCAGTGGCCCGGCGGCAACATGGACCCGGGGGAGACCCCCTGGGAGACGGCGGTGCGCGAGTGCCACGAGGAGACCGGGATCGTCTTCACCGGTCGGCCCCGGTTGCTCGGCACCCACTTCACGACCGACCGGGGCGACGACTGGCCCGCCAACCACATCGGCTTCGTCTTCGACGGCGGCGAGCTGACGGACGAGCAGATCGCCGCCGTCGTCCTCGATCCCGGGGAGCACAGCGAGTACGCCCTGCGCACGCTGGAGGAGTGGGAGCGGGAGATGGACCCGGCCGAGTTCGGCCGCCTCGCGGCGGTCGACCGCGCCCGCAGGACCGGAACCCCCGTGTACCTGGAGGCCGGCCCGGGGGAGCGCTGACCGCGCCCGCCGGGGCCGCGGCGCCGGTCCCGGCGGGCAGCAGGATCCCACCGCGTTCGTACGGTTCCACCCGATGTGCGGTAGAAGTGCGCTATGTGCTGGAGTGCGACGGCCGACCTCTGGGCGGGCCTCGGGATCGGCGCCGTGGGCGTGGCCTCCCTCGCCTCCGTACGCCGTCCCGGGGACGCGCCGCTCGCCGCCCTGCCCCTGCTCCTGGGTGCCCACCAGGTCGTCGAGGCCGCCGTCTGGCACGCCGGCGGCGGGACCGGGCCCGCCACCCTCGCCTGGGCCGTCATCGCCCTGCCCCTGCTGCCCCTCTGGCTCCCCGTCGGCGTCCTGACCGCCGCCCGCCCCGCCGACCGGCCGCGCCTGTTCGCCCCGCTCGCCGCCGGCCTCGCGACCGCCGGGGTCCTCGCGCACCGGCTCGCCACCCGCCCCGTCACCGCCGAGGTCCGCGGCCACACCCTCGGCTACGCCGTCGACCTGCCGCACGCGCCGCTGCTCCTCGCCGCGTACCTCCTCGCCACCGTCGGCGCCCTGCTCCTCGCCCGCGACCGGCTGCTGCGGCTCCTCGGGCTCCTGACCGGGGCCGGGGCCGTCGTCTGCGCCCTCCTGTGGAGCACCGAGTTCGTCTCCACCTGGTGCGCCCTCGCCGCCGTCGCCTCCCTGCTGCTGCTCGTCTGGGTACGCGGCAGGGCCGGACCCGATCCGCGTCCGATCCGGGGAAACCCGTAACCCCTCGGCCGTTCAGCAGTTGACCAGGGCATGAAGAAGCGCAGCATGCTCGCCATCGCCTCCCTCGCCGCCGGCGTCGTCACCGCCCTCGTCACGCCTCCGCCGCAGGCGAACGCCGTCGTCGGGGACAACCCCATCGGCAGCCCCCTCGGCCTCCTCCAGCCGGACCACGGCGTCGGCAGCGTCGTCCAGGACACCGTCCAGGGCGCCGGGGGCGGCCTCCAGTCCCCGGAGACCGGCGGACTGCTCTAGGACCGTCCGACGGCACGGACCGTGCCCCGCGCCCCCACGGGCGGCGGGGCACCGGCGTGCCGTGACACGGCCGGAGGCGGCCCGTGCGCACCCGGTGCGCGAGTAATGACAGGATGTCCCCATGAGCGACAACGTTTACTTCGACATCACCATCAACGACGAGCCCGCGGGCCGCATCGTCTTCACGCTGTTCGACGACGTCGTGCCGAAGACCGCGCAGAACTTCCGCGAGCTCGCCACCGGCGAGCACGGCTTCGGTTACGCCGGTTCCCCGTTCCACCGCGTCATCCCGAACTTCATGCTCCAGGGCGGTGACTTCACCCGCGGCAACGGCACCGGCGGCAAGAGCATCTACGGCGAGAAGTTCGCGGACGAGAACTTCCAGCTCAAGCACGACCGTCCGTTCCTGCTCTCGATGGCCAACGCCGGCAAGAACACCAACGGCTCGCAGTTCTTCATCACCACGATCGTCACCGACTGGCTCGACGGCAAGCACGTCGTCTTCGGCGAGGTCGTCGAGGGCCAGGACCTGGTCAAGAAGATCGAGTCCCTCGGCTCCGCCTCCGGCGCCCCCAAGGCCTCCGTCAAGGTCGCCGAGTCCGGCGTCGTGAAGGCCTGATCGCCTTCCGGAGCTGAGTGCGGGGCCCCGCGCCCCGCTCACGGACCCCGGCCGGGGCGGGAACGCGGTCCCACGGACCCGCGTCCCCGCCCCGCCGCGTGTCACCGGCCCGGCCCGGGGGAGGGATCAGCCCTCGGAGGAGCCCTGCTCGCCGAAGCGCCGCTCGAACCGGGCGATCCGGCCCTCGGTGTCCACGGTCCGCGCCTTGCCCGTGTAGAACGGGTGGCTCTCGGAGGAGATCTCGACGTCGATCACGGGATACGTGTTGCCGTCGTCCCACTCGATGGTCCGGTCGCTGGTCGCGGTGGAGCGGGTCAGAAACGCGTACCCGGCCGAGCGGTCGCGGAAGACCACGGGGCCGTACTCGGGCTGCTTGTCCTGCTGCACGTGTCCTCCTCGGGCTGCCGCCCTGACTCGTCCGGCCTGATCGGCACGGCACCCCCAGCCTCCCCGGGGCCGCGGCCGCCGACCAGTGCCGCGGGCCCGACCGGGTGACGGGCCCTCCGCGCGCGTACCCCTCGACACGGGTGCGAACCGGCGCCGACGGACACTGCGGGCGCCCCTTCCTTAGCCGTCCGACCGGTACGGAACCTCCGTACGGCTCAGCCGCCCTCCGGCCACCGCCCCGCGAGCAGCAGGGCGATGTCGTCCGGCCGGGACGTGGCCTGCCGGGCCTCCCGGGTCAGCCGGTCGGCCGTCTCCGAGAGCGGCAGGGAGGCCGTCGCGGCGAGCGCCCGGCGCAGCCGCTCGATCCCCTCGTCGATGTCCCTCCCCGGCCGCTCCACCAGGCCGTCCGTGAAGAGCGCGAGGACCGCCCCCGGAGCCAGCCGCAGCCGGGACACCGGGTACGAGGCCCCGTCGTCGATCCCGAGGACCATCCCGCCCGCCAGCTCCACCTGCCGGGCCGTCCCGTCCGGCCGCAGCAGCAGCGGCTGCGGATGCCCCGCCCGCACCGCCCGCGCCTCGCCCGTCTCCGGATCGAGCAGGACGTAGCAGCAGCTCGCGAACTGCCCCGGGTCCAGGTCGATCAGGAGCCGGTTGGTGCCCCGCATGACGTCCTGCGGCCGGTGGCCCCCGAGCGCGAACGCCCGTACCGCGCTGCGCAACTGACCCATCGTGGCGGCGGCCGCCACCCCGTGGCCCTGCACGTCGCCGATGACCAGGGCGAGCCGCCCCTGACCCGTCTCGATCACGTCGTACCAGTCCCCGCCCACGTCCATGCCCTGCGTGCCCGGCAGGTAGCGGCCCACCGTGTCCACGCCGACCCGCACCGGCAGCCGGTGCGGCAGCAGCGCGTCCTGGAGCCCCCGCGCGACCGCCGACTCCGTGTCGTACCGCTGCGCCCGCTCCAGGGCCTGCGCGATCAGCCCCGCGAGCGCCGTGAGCACGGTCCGCTCCTCCGGACCGAAGCCGCGGGGCTGGTCGAAGCCGAGGATGCAGGAGCCCACCGGCCGGCCCGAGGCGATCAGCGGCAGGAACGCCCGGGCCCCCGACTCCGCGTCCAGCGGAAGGTCCGGATACGCCCGGCCCAACTGCTCCATCGACTCGAAGAACAGGGGCCTGCCCGTCGTCAGCGTCTCCACCCCCGGCACCCGTGCGTCGAGCCCCACCCCGTCGAAGGGTTCGAGGAAGCCCTGCGGGAAACCCGTCTCCCACGCCAGGTAGAGGCGCCGGTCGCTCAGCAGGTAGATCGCGAGCTGCCGCCCGCCGAACGCCGGCAGCAGCTCCTCCGTCACCACCGCCGACACCTGGCGCGCCGTCACCGCCTCGGTGAGTGCGATCGCGAGCGCCACCGGCCGGTACAGGTCCGCCGCCCGGTCCCCGGGCGAGAGGCCGTCCGTGAGGCGCCGGCCCGTCCCGGCCTTGTGCGCGAGACCCGCAGGGCCCTCCTCGGGGAGGAGCACCATCGTCACCCCGTCCCGCCCGGGATGGAGCGAGACCGACAGCCACGTGCCCCCCTCCGGGCGGGCCAGGAAGCGCACCGGTTCCCCGGAGAGCAGGGCGGCGCGCAACTGCTCCTTGTGGAAGGCGTGCCCGAACCAGGGCAGCGCCTCCCACAGCGGCCGCCCGGCCAGGTCCCTGCGCGGCCGGCCGAGGAGCTGCTCCGTGCGCTCGTTGACGTACGTGACGCGGCCGAGCCGGTCGACGGCCAGGAGCGCCCGCGGCAGCCGGTCGGTGGCGTCCGAGCCGATCAGGCCGGTGCCGAGGTCGACGAGGGTGCCCACGAGCCGGGACCCGTTCTCGGCGCCGGTCCGCCGCGCGCGTGCGGACACCTCCAGGAGGTGCAGCCCGCCGTCCGGGCCCCTCAGCCGGAGCCTGCGCGTCAGGGGGCGTCCACCGGCGCCCGTCGCGTGCCGGGCCGCCGCCCACAGCGCGTAACCGTCCTCCGGCTCCAGGAGGGACGTGAGCAGCTCGATCGTGCAGGGCGAGGTCACGCCCGCCCCGAGGATCCTCAGAAGCCCGTCGTCCATCGTCACGGTGCCCGAGAGCAGGTCCCAGTCGAAGGAGCCGAACCGCACCGGCGGTCCCGAGCCGCTCGGCAGTTGCACGCACACCGGATCGCCCGTCCACTCGACCGCCGTCCCCCGGCGGGACAGCCCGTCCAGGGCCTCGCCGAGCCGGAGCGCGCCCCGCGTCATCCGGCTCCGGTCCCGCGCGTCCACCGGTACGCCCGGGGTGGGCGCGCGCAGCGCCACGAGCACGCCGAAGCGCTCGCGGCCCGCGAGGACCGGCGCGTACAGCGAGGCGAAGGGGAACGGCAGGCTCGCCACCAGTTGGGGGAAGCGCCGCATCGCCTCCTCGACGTCGGCCAGGTGGAGGGCCTGGCCCGAACGGTGGACCTCGGCCACCGGGAACGGCCGGTTGGCGTGCATCCGCCACCACGGACGGAACAACGGTCCCGGCAGCCCCACGAGGATCGCGAGCCGCAGCAGGCCCGGCGTCTCTGAGCGCAGGTACACCCCGCCCGCGTATCCGCCGACCCCCTCCACGGCCCCGAGCGCCGCCTCCGCGAGTGCCCACGTCAGGGCACCGGAAGCGGGCTCGTCGCCGGCTCCGCTCCCGGACGGACGCCCGGTACCGCCCGCCGGGCCGGGGCCGGAAGCGCCGTGCGCGGTCACACAGCCAGGATGCCCCCGGGGCCGAAGCCCCCGCATCCCGGAGCGCCCTCCGCCGAACGGGATCGTTGACCGCACGCGTCCGGACCGTCACACTCGGTGGTCGACCGCCGCCGTCGGCGCGCGGCGGCGCCACCGCGCGACCAGGGGGCACGATGACCGGCCGGGTTCTTCCGTACGACGTCCACGGCGAAGGACCGGGGAGGGCCCTCGTCCTCCACAACTGGTTCGGCGACCGCACCAGCTTCGCCCCGCTCCGCGCCCACCTGGACGGCTCCGTCGGCACCTACGCCTTCGTCGACTGCCGGGGTTACGGCGAGGCCCTCGACCACGAGGGCGCCTACACGATGGAGGAGGTGGCGGCCGACGCCCTTGCGGTCGCCGACGACCTCGGCTGGGACTCCTTCTCCGTCATCGGCCACTCGATGGGCGGCAAGGCGGCCCAACTGGTGCTCCTCGAAGCCCCCGGCCGCGTCCGCTCGCTCATCGGCGTCTCGCCGGTCTCCGCCGCCGGGTTCCCCCTGGACGGGGAGTCCTGGGAGCTCTTCGCCGGAGCCGCGGGGGAGCCGGCCAACCGGCGCGCGATCATCGACCGCACCACCGGCGGCCGGTACGACGACGCCTGGCTGGGCGCGCTCGTCGACCGCTCCCTCAGCCGCTCCTCCGCCACGGCCTTCCGCGCCTACCTGGACTCCTGGTCCCGCGCCGACTTCCACGAGCGCGTCCGCGACAACCCCACGCCCGTCCTCCTCGTCGTCGGCGCGCACGACCCGGCGCTCGGCACCGAGGCGATGGAGGGGACATGGCTGCGCTGGTACCCCAACGCGCGCCTCGAAGTCATCGAGGACGCCGGGCACTACGCCCCCGAGGAGGCCCCGCAGGCCCTCGCCGAGGCCATCGAGGCCTTCCTCGCCGCCTGACGCGGGGACGTCCGGGGCTCGCGCCTTACCCTCGCCCTCGCCCTCGCCCTCGTCTCGCTTCGCCTCGCCGAGCGGGCCGGCGTGCCTACCCTGGAGGGAGGTGATCGTCCGTCCCGGGCCCGCCCGGACGGGCGCACAGGCGGAAGGGCGTCGGACCATGGTCTTCAGCGATCGCAGCGACGCGGGGCGGCGGCTAGCCGCCCGGCTCGGCCACCTCAAGGGCCAGGACGTCGTGGTCCTCGGCCTTCCGCGCGGCGGCGTGCCGGTGGCCGTCGAGGTCGCCGACGCCCTCGACGCCCCCCTCGACATCTGCCTCGTCCGGAAGCTGGGCGTGCCGCACCGGCCGGAGGTCGCGATGGGCGCGATCGGCGAGGGCGGGGTCCGGGTCCTCAACGAGCAGGTGCTCCACGAGGCCGGTGTGGACGCCCGCGCGCTGGCCGCCGCGGAGGAGCGCGAGCTGGCCGAACTGGAGCAGCGCGCCCGCCGCTACCGGGGCAGCCGCACGCCCGTGCCCCTCGAAGGACGGACGGTCCTCGTCGTCGACGACGGGCTCGCCACCGGCGCCACGGCCCTGGCGGCCTGCCGGGTGGTCCGTGCCCGGGGCGCGGCCCGGATCGTCCTCGCGGTGCCGGTCGCGCCGCCCCACTGGACGGCCCGGCTCGGCGGCGAGGCCGACGAGACCGTCGGCGTCGACACCCCGGACGGGTTCTACGCCGTCGGCCAGTTCTACCGGGACTTCCCGCAGACGCCGGACGACGAGGTGATCGCCTGCCTGGACCGGAGCCGGGCCGCGCGCGACCCCGTCGTCCGGGACGAGGACGTACGGATCCCGGTCGGGGGTGCCACGCTCGCGGGGAGGCTCGCCGTGCCCGAGGGGGCCGCCGGCCTCGTCCTGTTCGCCCACGGCAGCGGCAGCAGCCGCCACAGCCCCCGGAACCGGACGGTCGCCGCGGAGCTGAACCGGGCCGGTCTCGGGACCCTGCTGTTCGACCTCCTGAGCGAGGCCGAGGCGGCCGACCGGGCGCACGTCTTCGACACCCCGCTCCTCGCGGGAAGGCTCGCCGGGGCCACGGAACAACTGGCCGGGTGGCCCGGCGTCGCGGGACTCCCGCTCGGCTACTTCGGGGCGAGCACGGGAGCGGCGGCCGCGCTGTGGGCGGCGGGCGACCCCGCGTCCCCCGTCGCCGCCGTCGTCTCGCGCGGCGGCCGGCCCGACCTCGCGGCCGACCGGCTCGCCGGGGTGCGGGCCCCGACCCTCCTGGTGGTGGGCGGCGAGGACCCGCTGGTCCTGGACCTCAACCGGCGGGCCGGGGCGCTGCTGCGCTGCGAGAACCGGCTGGCCGTGGTGGAGGGCGCCGCCCACCTCTTCGAGGAGCCCGGCGCCCTGGAGGAGGTGGCGGAGCTCGCCACCTCCTGGTTCACCGCGCACTTCCGGGGCCGGGGCGCCCCGGAAGCGCCCGGTGCGGACTAGTACGCGCTGTCGACGTTGTCGATGGAGCCGTAGCGGTCGGCCGCGTAGTTGCAGGCGGCGGTGATGTTGGCGACCGGGTCGTACATGTCCATCGACGTGCCGGGCACGTGGTAGGCCAGGAAGGTCGGCTCGATGACCTGGAGCAGGCCCTTCGAGGGGGTGCCGTTGACGGCGTTGATGTCCCAGTTGTTGATGGCCAGCGGGTTCCCGGAGGACTCGCGCATGATGTTGCGGTGGATGCCCTCGTAGGAACCGGGGATGCCGTGCTGGGCCATGACGTCCAGCGACTGCCGGATCCAGCCGTCGAGGTTGTCGGCGTACTGGGTGGCGGCGGCCGGAGCGGCCTCGACCGGGGCGACCGGAGCGGCGGCGGGGGCCGGGGCGGCGGCGGAGGCCCCCGTGCCGGTGCCGGCGGACGGGGCGGCCGCGCGGCGCTCGGAGCGGTTCGCCCGGTCGGTCGAAGTGGACTTCTCCGCCTTCGCGGTGGCCTTCCGCTCCGCCTTTTCCTGCGTCTTCGGCTGCGCCGGGGCGGCCTTGGCGGTGCCCCGATGAATCGTCAGTTCCAGGCCCGGGTGGATGAGTGACGGATTGTCACCCACGGCGCTCTGGTTGGCTCGGTAAAGGCTCTTCCAGCCTCCCTGAATTCCCTTCTTGTGGGCGATCAGGGAAAGCGAGTCACCGCTCACGACGGTGTACGTGCGGGTGGCCTCCGGGGCGGCCGGAGCCTTGGCGGCGGCCGGGGCCGCGGGGGCGGTGAAGGCCTTGGCGGCGATCTCCGGGGCCGGGGCGGCGGTCGCGGCGCCGGCCGTGGCGGGGGCGATCAGGGGCAGGGACAGCGCGGCCCCACCCGTGCCGACCAGGGCAAGTCCACGAGAGATGTGGTTGCGGCGGGGGCGGCGGTGCTTACCGTGTGCAGGCATGACGGGATTCCTCTCCGGCGCCTACGAGGTGAGCTGTCGGGTTCGGACGGGAGATGTCCGGCCGCGCGCACGCGGCTGCACCCCGAGCCGTTCCGGATTCCGGACCGGCGTATTCGTGGGTCCCCCGCTCCTGCCGTCGGGTGAAAAGGGAGGTTTCCGAGCGGTGGCAGGATTAGGCGTTCCGCTCGAATGGGGGTGACCGTAGGCCAGTAATGCGGCGAATAACAAGAGGATCAGAGCGGCGGTCCCGGTAAATGGATCACCGAATTCGGGGAATTCAAGATCGGCCGGGCTCCGGAAGCGCCGAACTTCCTTGTGCGGTACGGGGTGGGGGAGGGCGGCGCCGTGCGGCGGGCCGCGCTGAGTGAGTCGCGTCACCCGATGAGTTATGTCCGAATATGCGACGTAATTCCATTGATGGGGAAATGAGGCGAAAATGTGGAGGTTGGGATCTCTGAGGGTGCAAAGAGCCGTTTCGAGTGCTTCTTGGGCACTCAAGGGCAAACCCGGCAAAGCCGACATCCTTCTCGAAGGATGGAGTGACCGACCCAGGAGCCGCCCGATGTCCCCCGCCCCCCAGCTCGTCCCCGACGCCCCGGACGCCCCCGACCTCCTCGACCGCGAGGCGGCCGCCCTCTACGAGAGCGCCGTCTGGCAGCGGATCGTCACCGACTGGCCCGCTCCCGCACCGCCGGCCCCCGCACCGCTCGCGCCCGCCCCCGCACCGCCGCCGGGCGAGGAGGGGAGCTGGCGGGACCTGCTCAGCGTGCCCGTGGAGCGGCTCGTGGCCGAGGCGCTCCACGCGCTCCCGGCGCCGGCCCCCGCCGAGCGCCGCCTCCCCGGCCGGATCGGAGCCGTCCTGCCGGACCGCCTCCACGTCTGGCGCCGCGTCGGCGGCGCCGAACTGCGCCCCTCGGTCCACCTCGGCTACGCGCGCCTCGTCCTGACCGAGTGGGGCTGGCAGAACGCCCCGTACAAGCTGCGCGACAGGCGGGGGGCCCGCTGTGTCTGCGGGGCGCTCCTCGCCGCCCACCGCCTCGGTCACGGCAGCGCGGACACCATGAACGAGGCGGCCGCCTGGATCATGACCGAGCTGCGGTCGCGGGGGTGGCGGGACCTCATCGGCCCGTGGAACCGGGCCCCCGGGCGCACGGCCGACGACGCCCTCGCCCTCCTCGACGCCACGATCCGCCGCGCCGCGCACGCCGGCCGCTGACGGTGCCGCCCGGGCGCGGGGATCCCCGTACCCCCCGCCCGGGCCCGGGGATCAGCCGCTGACGCTCGGGGCGCCGTTCTCGATGTGGCCGGTGTACCGGCGCGACCAGGTCCCGTCGGCGCCGGTGGTGACCGTGAAGTCGTACCAGCCCTTCTGGTAGGCCACGGCGTTGAAGAAGTCCTCGGTGCTGGAGTTCGCCGGCACCGTGTACGTCCACGGCCCGTCCGTCCGGTAGGCGTGGGAGCGGATCGTGAAGGTGACGGGTCCGCCGGAGGCGTTGGTCATCCTGAACCAGAGGGCCGTCTTCCCGGTCCCCGGCTCGGTCGCGAACCGGGCCGCCACCTCGACGTCCTTGCCCGCCTTGGAGGCGTCGCCGATGAACCGGCGCAGGAAGCGGTTGGGCCCCATCATCGAGATGTCGTACTTCCCGGACCCCGAGCCCGTGCCGATGTTGAAGAAGTCGGTGGCCGTGCCGCCGGGGTCCACGGTGTACTGCCAGGCGGCCGTGTCGCGGTGCTGGTGCGGGTGGATCGAGAAGTGCGCGGCCCGCCTGGCCTCCGCGCCCTGGTTCGTCATCGAGAACCAGGCCAGGATCTTGCCGCCGGAGCCGAACTCGAAGCGGTCCAGGTTGCCGTTCACCTGGTACGGCAGGGCGCGCGCCGGCCGGGTGCCGGACTCCTGCGCGGGCAGGGCGTTGTTCTGCGGGACCGGGTTCGGCAGCGGCTTGCAGGTGCTCTGGCCGATCACCTTCGCCGTGGACGGAAGCCCGGCGGGCACTCCGTACACCGGGCGGGCGAAGTCGAAGACACCGGTCAGGTCGCCCGTCACCCTCCGCCGCCAGGCGCTGATGTTCGGGCAGGCGGCCGGAGTGCCGAGGGCCGCCGTCCAGGTCTCCAGGAAGCGCAGCACGGAGGTGTGGTCGAAGACCTCGGAGCTCACCCAGCTGCCCCGGGTCCACGGGGACATGACGAGCATGGGGACGCGGAAGCCCAGGCCGATCGGCACGCCGTCGAGGTACTCGCCCGGTGTGCCCGGCGGGGCGACCGGCGGCGGCACGTGGTCGAAGAAGCCGTCGTTCTCGTCGTAGTTGAGGAACAGGACCGTCGAGTCGAACACCTCGGCGTCGGCGGCGAGCGCGCGGTAGACGAGGTCGACGAAGTGCGCCCCGTCGCCGGGCGGCGCGTAGGGGTGCTCGGAGAACGCCTCGCTCGCGACCACCCACGACACCTGCGGCAGGGTCCCCGCGAGCACGTCCGCGCGGATCGCCGCCGCGATGTCGTCCGGGGTCGAGCCGGTCGCCTTCGGGACCGAGCCCATGCCCCGGTCGTACAGCGGGTCGCCGGGCCGCGCGTCGGTGAACCGCTTGAAGTACGCGAGGCCGTTGTCGCCGTAGTTGTCCTGGGCGTTCTGGTAGACCTTCCAGCTCACCCCGGCGCGCTGGAGCGCCTCCGCGTACGTCTCCCAGGTCAGGCCCCGCTCCTCGCCGCCGTCCTTGCTGGAGGCGTCGACCTTCCCGCTCCACAGGAAGGTGCGGTTGGGGCCGGTGGCGCTGAGCGCCGAGCAGAAGTACGCGTCGCAGATCGTGTAGTGGTCGGCGAGCGCGTGGTGGAAGGGGATGTCCTCGCGGTCGAGGTGGCCGAGCGTGCGGACGTTGCCCACGCCCGTCACCCAGTTGTCGAGGCGTCCCTTGTTCCAGGCCGCGTGCTGCGAGGTCCAACTGTGCGGCAGGTCGCCGTTGCACTGCGCGAGGGTCTCCCCGTCCACCCCGCCGGCCGGCGGGGTGTCGCTGAGCTTCCACGGGTACTGACGGCCGCCCAGGTTCGGCTGGTTGAACGTTCCCCAGCCGCCGGGCAGGTTGCCCGCCGCCCGGTCGGCGAAGCCCCGCACCCCGCGCAGGGTGCCGAAGTAGTGGTCGAAGCTGCGGTTCTCCTGCATGAGGACCACCACGTGGCGGACGTCGGTGAGGGTGCCGGTCGCGGCCCGCGCGGCGGCCGACGCGGGTGCCGGCGGCAGCGCCGCCCCCGCCACGAGCCCCGCGCCGATGCCGACGAACCCCCTGCGGCTGATGGGAATCATGTCCCGCCTCTCGTGTCACGGTGTGCCCCGGCGGCACGTCGGACACATGATGGAGGCAGGGGCGGCCAAAGGTATACGCCCGTGCGGTAATTACTGGGTTAACAGCCGGGTTCCCCGGGATCCTGGACCAATGATTGGTCCGACTGCATACCAATGGCGGCGGACGGGTCAGACGGTGACGACCTTCACCCCGGCCTCGGTGAGCTGGGCGACCGTCTCCGGCGCGATCCCCGTGTCGGTCACCAGGGTGTCGATCCGGTCCAGACCACAGATCCGCGCGAACGCGCGGCGGCCCATCTTCGAGGAGTCGGTCACCACGACGACCCGGCTCGCCCGCTCCGCGAAGAGGCGGCTGATGCTCGCCTCGTCCTCGTGGTGCGCCATCACGCCCAGCTCGGCGTCGACCCCGTCGACCCCCAGCACCACCACGTCGAGCACCACCTCGCTGAGCACCCCGACCGTCAGCGGGCCGACCAGTTCGTAGGTCTGGGGGCGGGCGACGCCGCCCGTCGTGACGATCTTGATCTGCGGGCGCACCGCCAACTCGCCCGCGATGTTCAGCGCGTTGGTGACCACGGTCAGCGCCGGCCCCGCGGACGCCGTCACCGGCCCCGGGGCCTCGGCGCGCCCGCTCGCGAACCGCAGCGCCAGCGCCCGCGCCACCTCCGTCGTCGTCGTGCCGCCGTTGAGCCCGACGACCTCGCCGGGCGCGACCAGATCGGCCGCGGCCTCCGCGATCCGCTTCTTCTCCGGCGCGTGCCGCGTCGACTTGTACCGCAGGGGGAGTTCGTACGACACGCCGTGTGCGATCGCGCCGCCCCGCGTCCGTACGAGAAGCTGCTGCTCGGCGAGTTCGTCGAGGTCCCGGCGGATCGTGGCCGCGGAGACGTCGAGCGTCGTCGCCGCCTCCTCCACCTCGATCTTTCCCGAGGCCGCCAGTAGTTCGAGGAGCGTGTTCCACCGCTCGTGCTTGGACATGGGTCCCTCCCTCCCGGTCGTGCGAGTGTCCGATTCTAGCCTCCGGGAGGCGGGAGATCTGGAAACGATGTGCATGTTTCTGCTTGAATGACTTTGACTTCAAGCATGTTCATTCAATATCGCGCAGTCTTTCTTGCAAGGAGATCGGGATGAGCACCACTCGCACCGCCGTGGAGATCGCCTCCCAGCCGGCCACCTGGCGCCAGGCGGCCCGCACCCTGCCCCGGCACGTCGCCGCCCTGCCCCGCCGGGGCGAGCGGGTCGCGGTCGTCGGCTGCGGCACCTCCTGGTTCATGGCCCTGGCCTACGCCGAACTGCGCGAGTCCGGCGGCCACGGCGAGACCGACGCCTTCGCGGCCTCCGAGTTCCCCCGCGGACGCCGCTACGACCGGGTCGTGGCGATCACCCGCTCCGGCACCACCAGCGAGGTCCTCGCCCTCCTCTCCCGACTGCGCGGCACCGTGCCCACGGGCGCGGTCACGGCCGACCCCGCCACCCCGGTGACGGACCTCGCCGACGAGGTCGCCGTCCTCGACTTCGCGGACGAGGAGTCGGTCGTCCAGACCCGCTTCGCCACCACCGCCCTCGCCCTCTTCCGCGCCCACCTGGAGGCCGAGGACGCCCTCCCCGAGGGCGTGGCCACCGTCGAGGACGCGGCGCGGGACGCCGAGCAGGCCCTTTCCACCCCGCTGGACGAGAACGTCCTCACGGCCGGGCAGTTCACCTTCCTCGGCAGCGGCTGGACCTACGGACTCGCCCTGGAGGCCGGACTCAAGATGCGCGAGGCGGCGGGCGCGTGGACGGAGGCGTACCCCGCGATGGAGTACCGCCACGGCCCGATCAGCATCACCGGACCCGGCCGGGTCGCCTGGGGCTTCGGCGCCCTGCCCGCCGGACTCGCGGACGACGTGCGGAAGGTCGGCGGCATCCTCTCCGAGAGCGGCCTCGACCCCCTCGCGGACCTGATCCGCGCCCAGCGCCTGGCCGTCGCCGTCGCCGAGGCCCGGGGGCTGAACCCGGACAGCCCCCGCAACCTGACCCGCTCCGTGGTCCTCTCCGACGTCCATGCCTGACGAGCCGGTGTCCGTGCCCGACCGGACGGTGCCCACGCCCGAGAGCCCGGTGTTCACGCCCGTCCGCCGCACCCGAGAAGCAGCCGACCGCACCCCGGAAGAAGACGTCCCATGCCGCTGACGCCGACCGACGAGATCGCCCGCCGCGCCCGCGCGGCGGGCACCGGAGTGGGGGCCTTCAACGTCCTCCAGCTCGAACACGCCCAGGCCATCGTGGCCGGCGCCGAGAACGCCGACCGGCCGGTCGTCCTCCAGATCAGCGAGAACACCGTCCGCTACCACGGCGCCCTGGAGCCGGTCGCCCTCGCCTCCCTGGCGGTCGCCCGCGCCGCCAAGGTCCCCGTCGCCGTCCACCTCGACCACGCCGAGAACCCCGACCTCGTCCACGAGGCCGTCGGACTCGGCCTGGGCTCGGTCATGTTCGACGCCTCGAAGCTCCCCTACGACGAGAACGTCGCCGCGACCCGCGAGGTCGTGGAGGAGTGCCACCGCCACGGCGTCTGGGTCGAGGCCGAACTCGGCGAGGTCGGCGGCAAGGGCGGCGCCCACACCCCGGGCGTGCGCACGGACCCGGAGGAGGCCCGCGCCTTCGTCGCCGCCACCGGGGTCGACGCGCTCGCCGTCGCCGTCGGCAGCTCCCACCAGATGCTGACCCGCGACGCGGTCCTCGACTTCGACCTGATCGCCCGGCTGCGCGTCGCGGTCGACGTCCCCCTGGTCCTGCACGGCTCCTCGGGCGTCTCGAACGCGGACCTCGCCACCGCCGTCACCGCCGGCATGACCAAGGTGAACGTCTCCACCCACCTGAACAAGGCCTTCACCCGGGCGGTCCGCGACCACCTCGCCGACCACCCCGACGCGGTCGACCCCCGCCACTACCTGACTCCGGCCCGCGCGGCCGTGGCACGGGAGGTCGCCCACCTCCTGACGGTCCTGGCCCCGGCCTGACCGGCGCGCACGCGGCCCCTCACGCCTCCCGGAGCGCGGTGAGGAGGCCGCGCACGGCGGGCAGGGCGAGCGAGGACTCCCGCACCGCCGCGTGGATCGCGCGCACCGGCTCCGGACCGCGGACCCGGCGGACGACCACGCCCGGCCGGCGGCTGCCCAGCCCCATCAGCGGAATCAGGCTGACGCCGAGACCGGCCGCGACGAAACCCTGCGCGGTGGCGTACTCCTCGCACTCCACCGCGACGTCCGGACTGAACCCGGCCGCCGCGCAGGCCTCCAGGACCGCGTCGAGGCACGGCCCCGGGCGCTCGCTGCCGACCCACGGTTCGGCGGCGAGCTCCGCCAGTTCGACGGCGGCGCGGCGGCCGGCGAGCGGATGCCCCTTCGGCAGCACGGCCCGGTACGGGTCGTCGACCAGGTGGACGAGCCGGAGCCCCTCGCCGTACGCGTCCGGGCCGCCCCGGGGCCGTACGACGAGGGTGAGGTCCGCCTCCGCGTCGGGTGCGCCCTCCGCGATCCTCAGATCGACCCGCACACCGGGGTGTTCGGCACGGAAGCGGGCCAGGGCGGGGGCGACGAGGTCGGCGCCCGCCGTGGCGAAGTAGCGGACCGAGATCCGCCCCGTACGTCCCGCCCGCAGGTCCGCGAGGGCGGTCTCGGCCTCCGCCACCCGGCGGCCGATGGCGGCGGCGTGCTCGGTGAGCAACCGCCCGGCGGCGGTCGGCCGCACGCCCCGGCCGAAGCGTTCGAGCAGCGCGATGCCCGCCTCCTTCTCCAGGACGGCGATCTGCTGACTCACGGCGGAAGGGGTGTAACCCAGGTTCGCGGCGGCGCCCGTGACGGAGCCGCTGGCGACGACGGCCCGGAGCACCTGCATGCGTCTCACGTCCAGCATGCAGCAGAGCTTAACGCCGGGTGCACGATTCTTCGCTTGTCCTGCACGGCGGAAGCGGAGGAGCGTGGAGGCATGACTTCGGCGATACGCATGGGCCTCCTCGCCCTGCTCTGGGGCTCGGGCTTCCTCTGGATCAAGATCTCCCTCAACGAGGGCCTCACTCCGGGGTGGATCACCTTCGTACGGTGCCTCCTCGGCGCGGCGGTGCTCCTGGCGCTCGCGCTCGGGGCCGGGCAGCGGCTGCCGCGCGACCGGGGCACCTGGGGGCGCCTCGCCGTCGCCGCCCTCTTCTGCAACGCGCTGCCGTTCCTGCTCTTCTCGGTCGGCGAGCAGACCGTCGACAGCGGGGTGGCGGGCGTCCTGAACGCCACCACCCCGCTCTGGTCCCTCCTCATCGGTCTGGGCCTGGGCACGGAACGCCCGCTCCGCGCCGCCCGCCTCGGCGGCCTCGTCCTCGGCTTCGCCGGCGTCCTGCTGATCTTCGCGCCCTGGAGCGCGGGCTCCGGCCTCCTGAGCGGAGGCGCGCTCGCCCTGCTCGGCGCGTCCGCGAGCTACGCGGTGGCCTTCGCGTACATGGCCCGCCGGCTCACCGGCCGGGGCACCGCCCCGCTGGCCCTCTCCGCCGCGCAGCTCCTGACGGCGACCGTCCTGAGCGCGCCCGCCCCGGCGGCCGGCGGCCCGGCGACGGTGACCTGGTCCGGAGCGCTCGCGGTCGGCGTCCTCGGCGTCCTCGCGACCGGGGTCACCTTCCACCTGAACTACCGCATGATCGCGGAGGAGGGACCCACCAGCGCCGCGACGGTCGGCTACCTGCTGCCGGTGGTGTCCGTGGCCCTGGGCGCCCTCGTCCTCGACGAGCCGCTGACCGTACGGGTGGTGGCGGGCATGGCGGTCGTCCTGATGGGGGTGGGGCTGACCCGCGTGCCGGTGGCGTCGGCCCCCGGCGCGAAGACCGGCGATGAGCGGCCGAAGGTGGGCGACCGGAGGTGAGTGGCCGGTGGTGGATGACCGGTGGTGGATGACCGGCGGTGGATGAACGGCGGTGGATGAACGGCGGTGAGTGGCCCGAGGTGAACCCCGGCGCTCCGGCGGAGGGATAATCGCTTGCCCGTCCGCCCCGACGCCGGATCCCATGACCGGAGCGAGCGTCCACCTGCGCCCGCCGGGACGGGACACGGGGAACGCGGTCCGCGGGTTCCGGTCGGCGCGCGATCCGGACGGACCGTGACCGCATTCCCCAGAAAGGACACCGCCCGATGAACGCGTCACCGCCCTCGCCCGGAACGGGCCGCGCGGACGGGCGGCCCGTCCGCCTGGGCGCCCTCGCCCCGCTGACCCGGCCCGGCTGGACCGAGGCGGGCCGGCACCTGCTCGCGGGGCTCGACCTGGCCGTCCACGAGGTCAACGCCACCGGCGGGATCGGCGGCCGGCCGCTGGAACTCCTCGTCCGGGACACCGCGGCCGACCCGGAGCGGGCCACGGCGGCCGTGGACGAACTGGCGGGCCTGGGCGTGACCTCCGTGGTCGGCGAGTACCACAGCGTCGTCGCCCGCGCCGCCGCCGCACGGGCCGACGCCCTCGGCGTGCCGTTCCTCTGCTCGTCCGCCGTGCTCGACGCGCTCACCGGGGAACCGACCGAATGGGTCGCGCGCCTGGCCCCGGCCCAGTCCCACGGCTGGCGGCTCTACGCGGACTTCCTCCTCGGCGCGGGCCGCGGCCGCGTCGCCGTGGCGACCCAGCCGGGCGCCTACTGGGCGTCGGGGACCCGGATCCTGCGGGACCGCCTCGCTCCCCACGGCGGCGCCGTCCTCGCACTCGACGCGAACGCGCTCACTCCCGGGGCCCTGTGCGACGCGCTCGTCGAGCACGGCGCGACGGCGCTCCTCCTCCTGGTCGGTCATCCGGAGCCCGCGGTGCCGATCGTCCGGGCCGTCCGGGGCGACCGGCGGCTCGCGGAGATCCTGATCGGCGCCCCGGCGGGACAGCCGGAGTTCGCGGAATGGGCCGCGGCGCTGGGCGGGGCCGGCGCCGGGATCCCGTTCCTGCGCTACCTGCCCGAGCGGCTCGGCCCGCTCGGCGAACGCGTAGGGAGGGAGCTCCGCGAACGGCTGGGCGAAGCGCCCTCCTTCGTCGCCTTCGAGGGCTGGGACACCGTCACCTTCCTCGCCACCGCCCTGCGTTCGCACGGTACGGACCGGGCGGCCGTCGCCGCCTCGTGGCCGCGCGTGGAGGCCGAGGGCACCCGCGGGCCGATCCGGTTCTCCCGCGCGCCGGGCATCGGCGTACGGCAGTGGACCTGGGCGCCGGTCCAGGTCGCCGACCGGGACCCGGCGGAACCCGGTCGCTTCCGGGTCCTCCGCACCGGCTGAGGAGCGGCGCGGGGGCCGGGCCCCCGGCGGCCCGGCCGGTCAGCCGGCCCGCTCCACCACGAACACGGGGATCTCCCGGTCCGTCTTGCGCTGGTAGTCGGCGTAGTCCGGGAAGGCGGCGACGGCCCGCTCCCACCACTCCCGGCGCTCCTCGCCGGTGACGACGCGGGCCCTCATGTCCCACACCTCGGTGCCGTCGCGCAGCTCGACCTCGG
The DNA here is from genome assembly GCF_042868165.1 of Streptomyces sp. NPDC007872. Taxonomy (NCBI): domain Bacteria; kingdom Bacillati; phylum Actinomycetota; class Actinomycetes; order Kitasatosporales; family Streptomycetaceae; genus Streptomyces; species Streptomyces sp. NPDC007872. Next base: position 379,981 of record NZ_JBIAEA010000003.1, on the reverse strand, counting down.
GCGAGGCGACGAGGTTGTGGTACCAGACGGGGTGCTTCACGGCGCCGCCGTTCGACGCCACGAGCGCGTACGCCCCGTCGTGCTCGACCCGCATCAGCGGGGTCTTGCGGAGTTTGCCGCTCTTCGCGCCCCGGTTGGTCACCAGGACCACCGGCATGCCGCGCATGGTCGTGCCCTTCGTGCCGCCGGACGACTCGTAGAGCTCGACCTGGTCCCGCACCCACGCCTCCGGGCTGGGCTCGTACTCACCTTCGAGGGGCATGCGTGTCCTTCCGGGGCGTATCGGGTCGGGTCGGGTTCGGCACCGCCGGTCCGGCACTGTCGGCCCGGTGCCGGTGCCGGTGCCGGTGCCGGAGTCGGCGCTCGTCGGATCCGACGCTATCCGACGGCCCGCGCGCCCGGCGGCAGGCCACTCCGGCGGGCGTTGTCAGTGGCGGCTCGTAGGGTGGCGCCCGACGACACGACGGCGGCACAGCGACGGTACGACGGCGGCACGGCGGTGGCGCGGCCCAGGGGAGTGGTGACATGCGGGAGTTGTTCCTGACGGAGGAGCGGGCGTACGTCCGGTGGATCGACCTGCCGGGAGAAGGGCCCGTACGGGTCTTCCTCCACGGCCTCGGGTGCACGGCCGCCTCGGACTTCGCCCACATCGCCACACGTCCCGCGTTCCGCGGCGGCCGGGCGCTCCTGGTGGACCTCCTCGGGCACGGACTCAGCGACCGGCCCGCGGACTTCGACTACCGGATGGAGTCCCAGGCGGCTGCGGTGGCCGCCGTCCTCGACCACCTCGGCGTGGCGGGAGCGGACCTCGTCGGGCACTCGATGGGCGGCGCCGTGGCGATCCACCTGGCGGCGGCCCGCCCCGACCTGATCGCCCGGCTCGTGGTGGCGGAGCCCAACCTGTACGCGGGCGGGGGCGCGTTCAGTTCGCCGGTGGCCGCCCAGAGCGAGGAGGCGTTCGTGACGAGGGGGTTCTCCCGCATGCTCGCCCTCGCCGGCCGCGCCGACTACGCCGCCCGGCTGCGCCTCGCCGATCCGCTGGCGGTGCACCGCAGCGCGGTGGCGCTCGTCGAGGGCAGCACGCCCGCCGCGGGAGACCTGCTGGCCGGCCTCGCGATGCCCCGCACCTTCCTGGTCGGGGAGTCGAGCCTGCCGGACGCCGCCGCGGAGAAGGCCGCCGCGTTCGGGATCCCGGTGATCGAGGTCCCCGGCGCGGGGCACAACCTGATGCTGGACAACCCGGACGGCTTCACGGCGGCGCTCGCCCGCTCCCTCGCGGAAGTCCCGGCGGACTCGGCGGACTCGGTGGGCCCGGCGGATCGGGCGGATCCGGTTTCCGGTCACCGGAGCGCCTGATCAGGCCACCTCAAGGGGGTTTCGAGGCGGTTGGATTGCAGACGTGTGGCAGATGCATGACAAGGCGTCAAGTTGCTTGAGCCGCACCCGTGGAGCCGCCAGGCTGCTGATCACGCCGGGACCGGACACACCGGTCCCGACCGTGTACGTGGCCCCACGTGCACCCCCCCCACCGTCGTGCCGTCCCACCCCGGGCACGACGTCGACGAGGAGGACTCCCTCGCAATGGCACTCCCGAAGAGCACCAAGACCCGCTTCGCCGTGACGGCCTCCGCCGCCACCGTGGCCGCCCTGCTCGGCACCTTCGCCGCCGTCCCCGCGCAGGCGGCCCCGGCCGAGGGCACCGTCCTCGCGGCGGGTTCGGCCGACGCCGTCCCCGGCAGCTACCTCGTCACCCTGAAGCAGGGCGCGGGCTTCAAGGCCGGCTCGGACAAGGGCCGGAAGCTGATATCCGCCTACGGCGGCACCGTCCGCAAGACGTTCGGCTCCGCCCTCAACGGCTACGCGGCCTCCCTCGACGCGACGGCGGCCCGCCGCCTCGCCGCCGACCCGGCCGTCGCCTCCGTCGAGCAGAACCAGGTGGTCCGCTCGGACGCGACGCAGACCAACGCCCCCTGGGGCCTGGACCGCATCGACCAGGCGAACCTGCCGCTCTCCGGCACGTACACCTACCCCGACAGCGCGGGCGGCGGCGTCACGGCCTACGTCATCGACACCGGGGTCCGCATCAGCCACTCCGAGCTCGGCGGGCGCGCCGTGAACGGTTACGACGCGGTCGAGGGCGACACGGTCGCCCAGGACGGCAACGGACACGGCACCCACGTCGCCACGACCATCGCCGGAACCACCTACGGCGTGGCCAAGAAGGCGAAGGTCGTCGCCGTCCGCGTCCTCGACAACAACGGCTCCGGCACCACCGCCGGCGTCATCGCGGGCATCGACTGGGTCACCTCCCACCACACCGCCGGCGCCCCGGCCGTGGCCAACCTCTCCCTCGGCGGCGGCGCCTCCACCACCCTCGACAACGCGGTGAAGCGGTCCATCGCCGACGGCGTCACCTACGCCGTCGCGGCCGGCAACTCCGGGGTCAACGCCTCCTCCTCGTCGCCCGCCCGGGTCGCCGAGGCCCTCACGGTCGGCGCCACGAGCAACACCGACGCCAAGGCGAGCTGGTCCAACTACGGTTCGGTCCTCGACCTCTTCGCCCCCGGCGTGTCGATCACGGCGGGCTGGAACACCGGCGACAGCGCCACCAACACCATCTCGGGCACCTCGATGGCCGCCCCGCACGTGGCGGGCGCCGCCGCGATCTACCTCGCCGGGCACCCCTCCGCCACCCCGGCCCAGGTCGCCACGGCCCTCGTCAACGGAGCCACGCCCAACAAGGTCACCAGCCCGGGCAGCGGCTCCCCGAACCGCCTCCTGCGGATCGTCCCGTAACGAGGCCGTCGGCGGGGCCCGTCACGAGATCCTTCACGAGATCCGTCATGGGGCCCGTCACGAGATCCGTGCCACGGGCCTCCGCACGGCCCGCGACACCGTGAGACCGTCCGGCCGCACGCGGCCGGAACGGAACCGCCCCGGAGGCAGCCGGCGCCTCCGGGGCGACCCCGTGCCCGGGGTGGTCCCCCGAGGCGCCGGCCGTGGTCGGAGGGTCCTGCCGCCGAGCCCGGTGGCACGGGCGGTCCGCCGCGTGCGTCAGGATGGGGCCATGACCGAGATCCGCACCCCCCGCCTCGTCCTCCGCCGCTGGAGCGACGACGACCTCGTCCCGCTGTCCGAGATCAACGCCGATCCCGAGGTCATGCGCTGGATCGGCGACGGCTCGGTCCGCGACCTGGAGGAGACCGCCGAGGACATCGAGCGGTACGAGGAGGAGTGGGACGAGGAGGGCTTCGGCCCCTTCGCCGTGGAGCTCATCGGCTCCGGCGAGCTGATCGGCTTCGCGGGGCTCTCCGTGACGGAGTTCCTGCCGGAGCCGACCCACGACATCGGGATCGGCTGGCGCCTCGGCCGGCAGTTCTGGGGCCAGGGCTACGCCTCCGAGGCCGCCCACGCGGTCCTGGAATGGGCCCTCCAGGACCGCGGGCTCGACCGGGTCGTCGCCGTCACGCACCTCGCCGACCGCGCGTCCGAGAACGTCGCCGCCAAGCTCGGCATGGAGCCCGGGCGGGAGCTGAAGCACCCGGACCTCGGCGTTCCTCTGCGCGTCCACGTCATCGACCTCACCGAGTACCAGGCCTGAAACCGGGGGGCGTCCGGCCGGTGGAGGCCCCGGACGCCCCCCGGGGAGCCGGTCAGTGCCGCTCGGGCAGGTCCCGCTCCGCCGGCGGCGACGAGAAGTCGCGGGCCGCGGGTGAGGCGGAGCGCGCGGCCGAGGCCGGCTTCTTGCCGCAGAACGCCGCTTCGAGCGTTCCGCCGAGCGCCGTGTTGACCGCGCCGCGGTTCGTGGAGTTGGCCACGGCCGAGAGGCTGCGACGGCCGTCGCGCGTCGAGAAGGCGTACGTGTAGAAGCCCTGCACGGTGCCGGTGTGCCCGTACACCCGGGTGCCGCACGACAGGTCGTAGCGGCGCAGGCCGAGCCCGTAGAACCGGGTGTTGGTGGTGTCCGTCGGCGTCGCCGCCGTCATCTCCGCCATCATCGCCCGGGACAGCAGACGGCCCCGTACGAGCGCCGTGGTGAAGGTGTTCAGGTCGGCGGCGTCGGAGATGACGGCCCCGGCGGACTGCGCCCAGGACACGGTCTGCTCCGTGGAGTCCACCAGCGGCTCGCCGGCCGTGTCGGGGTACAGGTAGCCGCGCACGTGCCGGCCCGCGATGCGGGTGTCGGGGTGCACGTACGAGGTGTGGCGCAGCCCCAGCGGTCCGAAGATCCGGCGCTGGTACGCGTCCGCCACCGGCCTGCCCGTGAGCTTCTCGACGAGCATTCCGACCACCACGAAGTTGGCGTTCGAATACTTGTAGGACACGCCGGGTTCGGTGGTCCGGGGCAGTGCCAGGGAGAGGTCCACGAGCTCCTGGTAACCGAACACCTTGTTCCGCACGGACTCGAAGCCCGGCACCGTGCGGTCGAACATCGGGTCGGTGTAGTCGGCGAGCCCGCTGCGGTGGGTGAGCAGGTGACGGACCGTGATGCGGTCGTCGGGGAGCAGACCGGGCAGGTACGTGTCGACCGGCGCGTCCAGCGTCAGCCGTCCCTCCTGCACCAACTGGAGGAGCACGACCGTGGAGAACGTCTTGCTGACGCTGCCGATCCGGAACCGCGATCCGATGTTCATGGGCGTGCCGTTCACCCGGTCCTGGACGCCGACCGCACGGCTGCGGACGCCGCCGGGTCCGGAGAAGCGGGCCATCGCCCCCGGCGCGCCGTTGGCCACGGCGGCGTTCAGCGCGGCGACCACGCCCTCCATGTCGGGGGCGGGAACGGCGGTCGCCGCCGCCCGGGCGGCGGGGCCCTGCGGGGCGGCGGCCGAAGCCCGCCGGGTGGCGGCGGGGGCGTCGGCGGCGGACGCACCGGTGGCGGGGGCGACGCCCGCGGCGAGTGCGGCGATCATGGTGGCGCTCACGACCAGGCGTCGGTGCGACGTCAGGGGCACGGTGGTTTCCTCGACTTCGTCGGAATCGTCCGGAGCGGCGCACGACAGCGGCGCGCCGCGGGGCACGCGGGGACGCCGCCGTCACGGCGCGGCCCCGGGCCCGTTGATCATGAGTGTCAACGTCCGGGAAGGGTTCCCGACACGGGTCGCGGGATGTGGACGACACGATTCCGGGCCCCGGTGGCCGGGTCCGCGCCTTCGCCACCGCCTCCGGGCACCTGCTCCTGGCGCCACCGCCTCCGGGCGCCCGCTCCCCGAGGCCCGCGCCCGCCGCCCGACGTGCCCCGCGTACCCTCGTGACGTGCCCGTTTCCCGTCTGCATCGCGTCGCCGTCCTCGTCCTCGAAGGGGCGAAACCCCTCGACGTCGGCATCCCCGCGCAGGTGTTCACGACCCGCGCGAGCATGCCGTACGACGTACGGGTGTGCGGCGCCGAACCCGGTGTCGTCGCCGGTGGTGACGGCCTGTCGTACCAGGTCGCCCACGGCCTGGACGCGCTCGCGTGGGCCGACATCGTCTTCGTCCCCGGCTACCGCTTCCCCGACCGCGAGGACCCGCCGGAAGCCGTCGTCGACGCGCTGGTCGCCGCCCACGGCCGGGGCGCGCGGCTCGCCGCGATCTCGACGGGCGCCTTCGCGCTGGCCGCCACGGGACTCCTCGACGGCAAGCGCGCCACCACGCACTGGCACTACGCGCGGGCGCTCGCCGCGAAACGCCCCCTCGTCCGGGTCGACGAGAACGTGCTCTTCGTCGACGAGGGCAGCGTCCTGACCTCCGCCGGCGCCGCCTCGGGCATCGACCTGTGCCTGCACATCCTGCGTGGGGACCTCGGGGTGGCCGCGTCGAACCACGCGGCCCGGCGCCTGGTCGCCGCCCCGTACCGCAGCGGCGGCCAGGCGCAGTACGTGCCGCGCAGCGTGCCCGAACCGCTCGGCGAGCGGTTCGCCGCCACCCGCGAGTGGGCGCTGCACCGGCTCGACGAGCCCCTCACCCTCGACGTCCTGGCCCGGCACGCGGCGGTGTCGGCGCGCACGTTCTCGCGCCGGTTCGTCGAGGACACCGGGTACACCCCCATGCAGTGGGTCATGCGGGCCCGCGTCGACCGGGCCCGTGAACTGCTCGAACGCTCCGAGCGGGGCGTCGAGCAGATCGCCGCCGACGTGGGGCTCGGCACCGGGGCCAATCTGCGGCTGCACTTCCAGCGGATCCTGGGCACCACGCCGAGCGAGTACCGGCGCACCTTCGCCCGGGGGGAGTGAACCGGCCCGACGGCGCTCTGGCGCGATACTTGCGGACCGTGGCGATCACGCCGCTGTCACGGGCGCCCGCCGCGCACGAGCATGGGGGGCGAACCGAAGGGACATCGTCATGACTCGTATCGCCATCAACGGATTCGGCCGCATCGGACGCAACGTGCTGCGCGCGCTGCTCGAGCGCGACAGCAGCCTCGAGATCGTCGCCGTCAACGACCTCACCGAGCCCACCGCGCTCGCGCGGCTCCTCGCCTTCGACTCGACCTCCGGCCGTCTCGGCCGCCCGGTGAGCGTGGACGGCGACGTCCTGGTGGTCGACGGGCACCGCATCAAGGTGCTCGCCGAGCGCGAGCCGGCGCAGCTTCCCTGGGCCGAACTCGGCGTCGACATCGTCCTGGAGGCGACCGGCCGCTTCACGTCGGCCAAGGCGGCCCGCGCCCACATCGACGCGGGTGCCAAGAAGGTGCTCGTCAGCGCGCCCGCCGACGGCGCCGACGTCACCCTCGCGTACGGCGTCAACACCGACGCGTACGACGCGGAGCTGCACACGATCGTCTCGAACGCCTCGTGCACGACGAACGCGCTCGCCCCCCTGGCCAAGGTCCTCGACGACCTCGCCGGCATCGAGCACGGCTTCATGACGACGGTCCACGCCTACACGCAGGAGCAGAACCTGCAGGACGGCCCGCACCGCGACCCGCGTCGCGCCCGCGCCGCCGGCGTCAACATCGTCCCGACCTCGACGGGCGCCGCCAAGGCCATCGGCCTCGTGCTGCCCAACCTGGACGGCAAGCTGTCGGGCGACTCGATCCGCGTCCCGGTCCCGGTCGGCTCGATCGTCGAGCTCAACACGACCGTCTCCCGCGACGTGACCCGCGAGGACGTCCTGGAGGCCTACCGCGCCGCCGCCGAGGGCCCGCTCAAGGGCGTCCTGGAGTACTCGGAGGACGCGCTCGTCTCCTCCGACATCACGGGCAACCCGGCCTCCTCGATCTTCGACTCGGAGCTCACCCGCGTCGAGGGCCGCCACGTAAAGGTCGTCGCCTGGTACGACAACGAGTGGGGCTTCTCGAACCGTGTGATCGACTCGCTCGAACTCCTCGCCGGCTGACGGGGAACACCGACGGTCCACGCGGCCGCCGTCCCCGGCAAGCGGACCTCCACGCGCCGATCCCGCCTCCGCGGGGTCGGCGCGTGCGCGTTCCCGGACCGTACGGCGGTCGACGGGCCTCCGGCCGCGTGGACCGTCGGTGTTCCCGTCATCCGGCCGGCCGGTCAGGGCCGGGGCCGCGCCGGAGGTTCCAGGGTCGTGCCGATCGGCTGGTCCGGGTCGAGCGCGAGTCCGAGCCGCAGGGTGGACTGCGAGAGGACGCCCCACAGGGCGTCGCTCAGGAAGTGGGTCAGGTCGTCGAGGGAGCTCCTCGACTCGGAGTGGGCGGCCCACTGGTTGACCACCCCGTCCACCAGGCCGACCATCCCGAACGCCAGGTTGAGGGTGAAGCCCGCGGGCGCCTTCCCGCCGTCGACCAACTGCTCGGCGTACGCGTCGAGCAACCGCGCCAGGTGGAGGGCGATGGCCGTGCGGGTGCCCGCGACCACCCGGGAACCGGCGGCGTGCTGCTCGGGCGAGCCGGCGCCGAGGAACCGGTAGAGCAGGGGGTGCTCCGCGACCCAGCCGACGTAGGTGGCGGCGGCGAGCTCGACGGCCTCCCGGACGGTGCCCTTCGGGTCGAGGGCCGGATACAGCGCGGCCATCAGGTCGTCGGCGATGCGCGCGCGGATCCGCTCGTCCAGGTCCTCGCGACTGCGGAAGATCCGGTAGACCACGGAGCGGGGCATCCCGGCCTCGGCGCCGATCGCCGCCACGCTGACCGAGGGACCCTCCCGGCCGATGACGGCGAGGGCCGCGGCGAGGACCTGGTCGCGGCGCTCGGCCCGGTGGCCGGACCAGCGCGTGTCCCGGCCGTCGGGGCGTCCGTCACCGCGTGCATCTCTGTCCTCCGCCACGGCGTGGATCGTACCCGTCCCGATCGAGGGACCGCGCGCGGTCGTCTCCCGGGGGTGGCGCACCACGTGTTACCGCCGGTACCTTGGACGCGGTGACACAGGTAAATTCCCGTACCGGCCGACGGCGTTCGACGTCCGGTGCACCGGTGCGGAAGCACGCGGGACGGCGACAGAGGGGTATCGAGATGGAGCACCAGCACGTCGACGTGCTGATCATCGGCGCGGGGCTGTCCGGCATCAGTGCCGCCTGCCACCTGGCCGACGGCAACCCCGGCACCACGTACGCGATCCTCGAACGGCGCGCACGGGTCGGCGGCACCTGGGACCTGTTCCGCTACCCGGGCATCCGCTCGGACTCGGACATGTACACCTTCGGCTACGGCTTCCGCGCCTGGCACGGCACCAGGATCCTCGCCGAGGGCACGGACATCCGCCGCTACGTCCAGGAGACCGCCGAGGAGCGCGGCGTCACCGAGCACGTCCGCTTCGGCCGCAAGGCCGTCCGCGCCGACTGGTCGAGCGACGAGGGGCGGTGGACCGTCGAGACCCTGGACGAGGCCACCGGCGCGACCGAGGTCTGGAAGGCCCGCTTCCTCGTGGGCGCCACCGGCTACTACGACTACGACGCCGGCCACCGGCCGGAGTTCCCCGGCGAGGAGCGCTTCGGCGGCACCCTCGTGCACCCGCAGCACTGGCCCGAAGACCTCGACCACACCGGCAAGCGCGTGGTCGTCATCGGCAGCGGCGCCACCGCCATCACCCTGGTCCCCTCGATGGCCGACACCGCCGCGCACGTCACCATGCTCCAGCGCTCGCCCACGTACATCCTGGCGCTGCCCGCCGAGGACCCCGTCTCCACCGTCCTGCGCAAGCTCCACGTCCCCGCCGGACTCGTCCACCGCGTGGGCCGCGCCCGCAACATCGCGCTCCAGCGCGGTCTGTACGCCCTGTGCCGCAAGGCCCCCCGGCTCATGCGCAAGGTGCTGCTCGGCGCCGTCCGGGCACGCCTCGGCAAGGGCGTCGACATGCGCCACTTCACCCCGGCGTACAAGCCCTGGGACCAGCGGCTCTGCGTCGTCCCCGGCGGCGACCTCTTCAAGACCCTCAAGAGCGGCAGGGCCTCCGTGGTCACCGACCGCATCGAGACCTTCACCGAGAACGGGATCAGGGTGAAGTCCGGCGAGGAGATCCCGGCCGACATCGTCATCACGGCCACCGGCCTGAAGCTCCAGCTCGCCGGCGGCATGGAGATCGCGGTCGACGGCAAGCCCCTCGTCACCCGCGACCACCTCCTCTACAAGGGCGTCATGCTCGACGGCGTCCCCAACCTGGCGATGATCATCGGCTACACCAACGCCTCCTGGACGCTCAAGGCCGACCTCGCCTGCGCGTACGTCAGCCGCCTGATCGCCCACATGGACCGGCACGGCCTCACCAGCGCCACCCCCGTCGCCGCCGCGTCGGACCGCTCCGACGTGTCCGTCATGGGCGAGTCGCTCACCTCCGGCTACATCGCGCGCGGCGACGCGATCATGCCCCGCCAGGGCGTCCGGGACCCCTGGCGGATCTGGAACGACTACTACCGCGACCGCCGGGCCCTGCGGAGCTCCCCGATCGAGGACCCCGCCCTCCGCTTCGAGCGGACCGCCCCCGGCACACGGCCCGCCACCGACCGGCAGGACCACGCCCCGGCGGTCTGACGCCCCTCCCCACCCTTCCGGAACCAGACGCGAGAGCGAGAGAACGAGGACGACGATGACCATCAGCCAGGAGAGCTACCACGAAAGGCTCCGGACCCTGTCCGAGGCGTCGGTGCACATCCACTTCGACGCCTTCACCGACATCGACTGGGACAACCCGGACTTCGCCATCGACCCGAAGGACCCCCGCTGGGTGCTCCCCGCGGCCGACCCGCTCGGCGGCCACCCGTGGTACCAGGAGCAGCCGCTGGAGGTCCGGACGAAGATCGGCCTGTGGCGGTACGCCAACATCGTCAAGGTCGGCATGCAGTTCGAGAACGTCCTGATCCGCGGGGTGATGGACTACCTCTTCTCGCTGCCGAACCAGAACCCGGAGTTCCGCTACCTCACCCACGAGGCGACGGAGGAGTGCCACCACACCCAGATGTTCCAGGAGTTCGTCAACCGCGCGGGCGCCGACGTGCCCGGCGGACGGCGCTCCTTCCGGGTGGTCAGCCGCTTCCTGCCCCTGGCCGGCTCCCTGATCCCCGAGTCGTTCTTCACCGGCGTCCTCGCCGGCGAGGAGCCCATCGACCACCTCCAGAAGGCGATCCTGCGCGGCGGCGAGGACATCCACCCGCTGATGCGGCGGCTCATGCAGATCCACGTCGCCGAGGAGGCCCGCCACATCTCCTTCGCCCACGAGTTCCTCCGCGTCAAGGTCCCCGGCTACGGCAAGTTCCGCAGGGGCGCCCTCTCGGTGGCCTTCCCGGTCATCATGCGCGTCCTCGGCGACGTCATCGTGGTCCCCGACCGGAAGACCGCCGAGAAGATCGGCGTCCCCCACTGGGTCATCAAGGACATCTTCTGGAAGTCGCCCGACGGCGAGAAGATGCTCCGCGACCTCTTCTCCGACGTGCGCATGCTCGCCGAGGACATCGGCCTCATGAACCGCACCTCCCGGAAGGTGTGGCGGGCCCTGCGCATCGACGGACGCCCCTCCCGCTTCCGCGGCGAACCCGCCCCGCACGCCGCCTGACGCACCGGCTCCTCGCCCGGCAGGCGCACGCCGCCCGAGCAGCAGCACACCCGCCCGCCCGCCGGGCGGGACCGCCGGCCGGGAACCGTCCCGGCGGCCCCCGTGAACGTGAACGGAGAACCGCTCCCCATGCCCTACGTCGTCACCCGGTCGTGCTGCGCCGACGCGTCGTGTGTGCTGGCCTGCCCGGTCAACTGCATCCACCCCGCCCCCGGCGAACCGGGCTTCGGACAGACCGACATGCTGTACGTCGACCCCCGCACCTGCGTCGACTGCGGGGCGTGCACGACCGCCTGCCCGGTGGACGCCCTCAAGCCGCACACCAAGCTCACCGAGGGCGAGCTGCCGTTCCTCGAACTCAACCGCGCCTACTACGACGCCTCCCCGCACGCCGACCGCACCCCCATGGCCCTCGTGCCCCCGCAGCGCCGGGCGGAGACCACCGGACTGCGGGTGGCCGTGGTCGGCGCCGGACCGGCCGGACTCTTCGCCGCCGACGAACTGCTCCGGCACCCCGGCGTCAGCGTCACCGTGTACGACCGGCTGCCCACCCCGTACGGGCTCGCGCGGGCCGGAGTGGCCCCCGACCACCAGGACACCAAGCGGGTCACCGAGCTCTTCCGCGCCATCGAGGGCCAGCCCGGCTTCTCGTACCGCCTGAACACCCGGATCGGCCACGACCTGCACCACGAGGACCTGGTCCGCGACCACCACGCCGTCGTCTACGCCGTGGGCGCCGCCACCGACCGGCGCCTCGGCGTCGAGGGCGAGGACCTGCCCGGCAGCGCCTCCGCCACCGACTTCGTCGCCTGGTACAACGGCCACCCCGACCACGACGGCGCCGCCCACCCGCTGGACGCCGAACGGGCCGTCGTCGTCGGCAACGGCAACGTGGCCCTGGACGTGGCCCGGATCCTGACCGCCGACCCCGACGCCCTCGCCCGTACCGACATCTCCGACCGGGCCCTGGCCGCGCTGCGCGCGAGCCGGGTCCGCGAGGTCGTCGTCCTCGGCAGGCGCGGTCCCGCCGAGGCCGCCTTCACCCTGCCCGAGCTGATCGCGCTCGCCGCCCTCGACGGCGTCGACGTCCTGGTGGAGGGGTGGCCCGAGGACGTACCGGCGGACGCCACGCCCAAGACGGCGGTCCTCGCCGGACTCGCCGCCCGCACCCCCGTCCCCGGTCGCCGCCGGATCGTCCTGCGCTTCCTGACCGGCCCGGTGCGGATCGAGGGCGACGACCGGGTCACCGGTCTGACCGTCGTACGGAACGAGCTGCGCCGCGCCGACGACGGCACCGTGCGGGCCGTCCCCACCACCGGCACCGAGACCATCGGGACGTCCCTGGTCCTGCGCGCCGTCGGCTACCGCGCCGAACCGGTCCCGGGCCTGCCGTTCGACCCCGGCACCGGCACGGTGCCGCACGAGCGGGGCCGGGTCGAACCGGGCGTCTACGTCACCGGCTGGATCAAGCGCGGCCCCACCGGCTTCATCGGCACCAACAAGTCCTGCGCCCAGGAGACCGTCACCACCCTCCTCGACGACCTCGGAGCCGGTCTCCTGACCGCACCCGCCGGGCCGCCGGTCACCACGGCCCGCCCCGGCGCCGTCGACCTCGACGGCTGGCGGGCGATCGACGCCGCCGAGCGCGCCGAGGGCCGCGCCCAGGACCGCCCCCGCGTCAAGCTCGTCGACCGGAAGGACCTGCTCGCCGCCGCGCACCGCCCGGTCTCCCCCTGACGGGTGCGATTGGTTCTCCCCGGCAGGGGTACCCGCCGAACGCGTCGGAGCGCCGCGCGACGCAGGACTAGCCGAGGAGGAGACAGCACGATGGCCGGTAGCAAGGAGAACGAGGACGTGGTCGCGGCCATTCTGGAGGACCACCGCACGATGGAGGACCTCTTCCGCCGGATGCGGAGCGTCGAGGCGGACCGGGCCGCGGCCCTGAAGGAGTTCTCGGCCCTGCTCATCGCGCACGGCGAGGCCGAGGAGGCCGAGGTCTACGGGGCGCTCAAGCGCTTCAAGAACGTCGACAACGAGGAAGTGGACCACGGCACGGAGGAGCACGAGGAGGGGAACGAGGCCCTCCTCGCCCTCCTCGAAGTGGACGAGGTCGGCTCCGACGAGTGGGACGAGCGCCTGGAGAAGCTCGTCGAGGCGGTCACCCACCACCTCGACGAGGAGGAGCGCACCATCCTCAACGGAGCCCGGGAGAGCGTTCCCGACGAGCGCAGGGCCGAGCTGGCCGCCGCCTTCCTGAAGGAGCGCGCCCGGCAGCTCGCCTCGGACTGCGGCAGCGTGGAGAACGTGCGCAAGGTCGTACGGAGCTGAGACCGGCCCGCCTCCGCGGACGGCCCCGTGAAGGGGCCGTCCGCACGCGCGTCCTCAGGCTTCCGCCGGTGCCGCGTCGGCGACCAGGGGCGGGGTGCGGAGCCCGGCCCCCCGGCCGAGGCCCACGAGGAACTCGCCGATGGCCTCCTCGGACGTCCACGACGGCGTCCAGTCCAGCTCCTCGCGGGCCCGGGAGGAGTCCAGCAGGGGCAGCCGGAGCACCGCGTCGAACAGGCCCGGCGCGGCGGGCACGAGGCGCAGCCGCCACGCGGCGGCGAGCGCGGTACGGACCGCTCCCGCCGGCACCGGGACGGCGCGGGCCTTCAGGAGGCGGGCGATCACGTCGGTGTCGAGCACCGGATCGGCCGCCAGGTTGAACGGCCCCCGGACCTGCCGCACCACGGCCGCCCGGTAGGCCTGGGCGGCGTCGTCGGTGTGCAGGGCCTGGAAGCGCAGCCCCTTGACGGAGGGCACCACGGGCAGCACGCCCGGCCGTACGGCACGCCACGGCAGGAGGGGGCCCGCGAAGATGCGGCGCTGCTCGCTCGCCGCCCCCTCCTTGAACAGGAACGCCGGCCTCATCCGCACGACCCGCAGGTCCGGATGGGCGAGCTCGAAGCCGTCCAGATAGCGCTCCAGGTAGGCCTTCTCCCGGGTGTAGGCCGCGCCGGGCCAGCCGTGAGTGGACCACGACTCGTCGACGGGGCGCCCGTCGGACGGCCCGGGGGAGTAGGCGCCGACCGAGGAGGCGTGCACCAGACAGGGGACCCCCGCCCGGACGCACGCCTGGAAGACCCTGATACTGCCCAGGACGTTGGTGCGCCAGGTCTCGACCGGGTCGTGCGTGGGCTGGAACTTCCAGGCGAGGTGGACGACCGCGTCGGCCCCCGCGAACAGCCCGGCCAGGTCGGCGCCGCCGGGATCCACGTCCGCCGCCGCCCAGCGGGCCCCGCCGATCCGGAGATCGGGGACGCGGCGGGCGACACCGAGCACGTCCGTGACCGTGCGGTCCCGGTCGAGGGCACGGACCACGCTGGTCCCGACGTTTCCGGTGGCTCCTGTGACGACGACCCTCATGGTGCTTGTCCAATCGCGGGGGACGGGTGGAGGCGGCGGGGACCTGCGCACCGCCGACCCGGCCGGAGGACCGGCCACCCCCTGCGAGTGACCGCGCGGCGCACCCCGTAAACGCCGGGCGCCGGTCACTCCTCCGACGGCGGACGGTCGGGAGACCCGGGCACGGGCGGCACCTCCACCTCGAACCAGACGGCCTTGCCGCCGTCCCTCGGGACGCAGCCCCAGGCGGCCGAAAGGCGTTCCAGGAGGTAGAGACCGTGCCCGGAGGAGCGGCTGGGGCGGTGCGGGCCGTGGGGCCGGGGCCGTACCGGACTCGTGTCGCTGACCTGGACCCACAACCGGCCCCGGGTGCGGTCGAGCCGCAGTTCGTACGGGGCGCCTCCGTGGACGCAGGCGTTGGTGACGACCTCGGAGACGAGGAGCAGGGCATCCGCGGCGGCGACCCGACCCGGCGCGCCGGCGGCCCCGAACCATTCGCTCAGGGCCCGCTGGGTCAGGTCCCGGCACGCGCCCACGACTCCGGGGACCTCCGCCAGTTCGTAGCGACGGGTGCCGGCGGCCACGGGTTGTACGTGCTGTGCGCGGCGACCGTTCATACGCATGCGGGTTCCCAGGCCGCCCGGCCCGAACCGTGTCCGTTGCGGGTCCTTCCCGGCGGCCGTGACGGCGCTTTCGTCCGGAGGAGCGGCCGCCGCGTTTGCCCCCAACCCCCTTTCGTAATCCCGCATGTCCCAGGAATGTGACCACCGTTCCCGGAAAGAGGTAAAAGGAGTAAATGGTGTGAGAGGACCGGTGAAAACGATGAAGCTCGTGGAATCCGTGAAGCCTGTGAAACCCGTGGCGTCCGCGCGGAAAGGGCGGAAAGAGGGGCCGGGGGATGAGAATCCCGGTTTCCGACAGGGCCATGGCTGACGGCGAGAGCGGGGGAGGTGGCGTTCAGGTGCGGAGGTTGATGGTGCGCGGGGCGCGGCAGGTGGTGTCGCGTTGCCGGGACTTCACGGCGGAGGCGTTGGCGGACTGGGGGTGGCTTCCGGCGCGGAGCGAGGCGGGGGAGGAGCGGGTGGAGGACGTGCTGCTGTTGGTGTCGGAGGTGGTGACCAATGCCTGTCTGCACGCCGGGGGCCCCGAGGAGTTCGTCCTGCGGAACGGGCGGGAAGGGCTGCGGGTGGAGGTCGCCGACGCCAGTTCCGAGCCGCCCCGCGTGCGGGGACCCCGCTCGCCCGCGCTGCCGGGCGGACACGGTCTGATGGTCCTGGACAAGCTGGCGGGGGCCTGGGGATATGAGGTCAGGGGGCCGGGGACGGCGGGGAAGGTGGTCTGGCTGGAGATCAGCCGGCCGCCTCGTCCGTAGCGCCGTTCGCGGGTGCGTCCGTGGGCTCGTCCGAGGGGACGCTGTCGTCGTCGAGGCCTTCCCTGAGTTCACCGAGAATGCGGGTGAGCAGCCGCGAGACGTGCATCTGGGAGAGGCCGATGCGCCGGCCGATCTCGGCCTGGGTGAGTTCTTCGCCGAAGCGGAGTTCGAGGATGTGCCGGTCGCGTTCGTCGAGCCGGTCGAGCAGCGGCCGCAGCGCGGCGAGGGATTCGATCAGCTCGTAGGCCGGTTCGGTGGTCGCCAGGTGGCGGGGCTTCGCGCCGGAGGCGTTGCCGTCGTCGCCGACCGGGGTGTCGAGGGAGCGGGTGGCGTAGCCGTGGGCGGCGAGTTGTCCTTCGGCGATTTCTTCCTCGGTGAGGTGGAGGTGGTGGGCGAGTTCGGTGCGGGTGGGGCGGCGGCCGAGGTGTTGTTCGAGGTGGTCGGCGGTTTTGGCGAGGTCGATGCGTAGTTCCTGGAGGCGGCGGGGGACGCGGACGGCCCAGCTCGTGTCGCGGAAGAAGCGTTTCATCTCGCCGACGATGGTGGGCAGGGCGAAGGCGGAGAAGTCGACGGCGCGGTCGGGGTCGAAGCGGTTGATGGCTTTGATCAGTCCGATGGTGCCGACCTGGATGATGTCTTCGGTGGGTTCGGCGCGGTTGCGGAAGCGGCGGGCGGCGAACTTGACGAGGCTGAGCTCGACCAGGGTGTTGCGGACGTAGGCGTGTTCGGGGGTGCCTTCGTCGAGTGAGGTCAGGCGGGTGAGGAGGGCGGCGGAGAGCTGCTGGGCGTCGTCGGTGGAGACGGTGGTGGGCCGGGGCGGCACGGGCAGTCCGTCCAGCGCCGCCCGGCGCATCGAAGCCCCCGGATTCCCGGCGACCTCCCGATCGGGAGCCGGATCGGCTGCCGGAGGGCGGACGGAGCGGTTTCGGACGGTGGACATGAGGCTCCTTCGACGGTGGCGATGGGCCTGCGCCGCTGCCGTGCAGAGGTGGCGGAGGGGGTCCGTCTGTCGAGCTCCTTGTGAATCTGTCGAACTTCCTTCAAAGAGGATGCCCGTTTCGGGTGGTTTGACACGATTCTTGGGGTAGTCGCGGACGGATGACGCCGACGACGGGGACGGCGGGGGTGGTGCGGACGCGTCGGTCGCGCGACCACCCGACCGCCCGACCCCACGGCCTCGCGGTGGAGGCGTCGCCCGGAGGAGGTGCCCGTGATGGGAGAAGTCCGGCTCTCGGAACGCGAGCGGCGTGTCCTCGCGGAGATGGAGGAGCTGCTGGACCGGGACGCGCCCCTGGCCCGGCGGCTGCGCACGATGCGAACGCGTTCCCGCCTGCTTCCCTCCCTCTCCTCCCCGGCGGCCGGCGTGCGCCGCCGCCTGCCGGCCCTCGGCATGGCCCTCCTCGCCGTCGCGGCCCTCGTTCTGCTCGTCCTCGCCGTGGCCACCGGGGCTCCGGCGCTCCTCCGGGCCTTCGCGGCCGTCTGGATCCTCACCCTCCTGACGGTCCTCGGCGTCTTCGTCCACCGGGCGCGGCGCAGAGCGCGTGGATGATGCGCGCTATGCGAGGTTTGAGGCGAGTGGCCGGGGGTGAGGCGCAGAGGACGAGGGGACCCCACACCAGAGAGGAACGCACAGTGTCGCTCGACGGAAAGAACGTTCTCGTCCTCACGACGAACTACGGCACGGAGCAGGACGAGCTGGAGAAGCCGGTGGCCGTCCTCCGCGAGGCGGGAGCCCGCGTCACGGTCGCCGCGCAGAAGGACGAGGGCGTCCAGACCCTCGTCTCGGACAAGGACCCGGGCTCCGTGGTCCAGCCGGACACGACGCTCGCCGAGGCCACCGCGGACGGATTCGACGCCGTGGTCGTCCCGGGCGGGACCGTGAACGCCGACCAGCTCCGCACGGACGACGACGCCCGCCGTCTCGTCTCCGCCTTCGCGGAGTCGGGCAGGCCGGTGGCCGCCATCTGCCACGGCCCGTGGCTCCTCGTGGACAGCGGGCTGGCCAAGGGACGCCGGCTGACCTCGTACCCGTCCCTGAGCCCCGACCTCGAGAACGCGGGCGCCACCTGGGTGGACGAGGAGGTCGTCGTCGACACCTCCGGAAAGCACCCCCTGATCACCTCCCGCAACCCGGGCGACCTCGACGCCTTCTCGTCGGCGATCGTCCGCAGCCTGGGCGGCGACACGGCCTAGCGCCCGCTCCGCGCTCTGCGGCGCCGCCCCCGCAGACGTACACACCCGGGCGCAGGAGCCGCCGCCCGCCCCGTGAACCGTGCCGGCCCCCCGACGACGACCGTCGGGGGGCCGGCCGCGCCCTGTCCGGCCGGACCGTCCGGGTGCGGATCACGGCCCCGGGGGAGCGGTTTCGACATGCGCCCGGTGATCGACACGACGCACGATGACCGGGGTGGTTCATCGCGCACCAAGAGGAAAGAGGCACCGGCACGTGGCCCACGCGACATCAGACGACCCGATCGGTCCCCGGAACCGCAAGCGCGTACCGGCGACGATCGCGAACATGCCCGGCCACGTCCGCGAGGAGCTCGCGCGACGGCTGCGCCGCACCAAGGGCGCCTACCGCGAGCAGGACGTCCAGGTGGTCGAGAAGCCCCTCCTCAAACGCGCGGTCGGGGCCTCGGCGCTCGGGAACTGCATGGAGTGGTTCGACTTCGGCGTCTACAGCTACCTCGCCGCGACCATCGGCAAGGTCTTCTTCCCGGGCGCCTCGCCGGGCGCCCAGCTCATCTCGTCCTTCGCGACCTTCGCCGCCGCGTTCGTGGTGCGCCCGCTCGGCGGCCTCGTCTTCGGCCCCCTCGGCGACCGCGTCGGCCGGCAGAAGGTCCTCGCCACCACCATGATCATGATGGCCGCGGGCACCTTCGCGATCGGCCTGATCCCCAGCTACGCCACGATCGGCATCGCCGCCCCCGTGCTGCTGCTGGTCGCCCGAATGGTCCAGGGCTTCTCCACCGGCGGCGAATACGGCGGCGCCACCACCTTCGTGGCCGAATACTCGCCGGACCGCCGGCGGGGCTTCCTCTCCAGTTGGCTCGACTTCGGCACCTTCGTCGGCTACGCCCTGGGCTCCGCGCTCGTCACCGTGCTGACCGCGGCGCTCTCGGACGAACAGATGCTGGCCTGGGGCTGGCGCCTTCCGTTCCTGATCGCGGGACCCCTGGGCGTCATCGGCCTCTACATGCGACTGAAGCTGGAGGAGTCCCCGGCCTTCCAGCAGCAGTTGGACGAACACGAGAAGAGCCTCGCGCAGGAGTCCGTCGGCAGCGAGTTCAAGGCCATCGTGCGCGACCACTGGCGGCCCCTCCTCGTGTGCATGGGGCTCGTCCTGCTCTACAACGTCACCAACTACATGGTCACCGGCTACCTGCCCACCTACCAGACGGAGACCCTGGGCCGGTCCAGCACGTCGGCCGACGTCCTGGTGCTCGTCGGCATGGTGTGGATCGTCCTCCTCATCACCTTCCTGGGCCGCCTCAGCGACCGCGTCGGCCGGCGCCCCCTGTACGCGGTCGGCGCGGTGGCGATGATCGTCCTCGCGATCCCGGCCTTCCTGCTCATCAAGGCGGAGGGGACCTGGCCCCCGATCCTCGGCGTGCTGATCCTGGCCACCCTGCTCGCCTCCTTCGCCGCGCCGAGCGCGGCGACCCTGCCCGCCCTCTTCCCGACGGCCGTGCGCTACGCCGCGATGGGCATCGGCTTCAACTTCGCCGTGGCGGCCTTCGGCGGCACCACCCCGCTCGTGACCGAGGCGCTGGTGAACGCCACCGGCAACGACATGATCCCCGCGTACTACCTCATGGTGGCCGGCGCGATCGGCCTGGCGACCGTCAGGTTCCTGCCGGAGAGCGCCCGGCTGCCCCTGCGCGGCTCCCGGCCGATGGTCGGTTCGCAGGAGGAGCGGAAGGAACTCATGGACACGTCCAGGGACTTCATCCGGTACGAGAAACAGGGCTCCCCGGCGTCCTGACCCCGCCCGCCCACGGCACCGGGCGGCCCGTCCGTGACCTTCCGGCCCCCGCTCCGCTCCGGTTGCCGCTCCGAGCTGCGTGAGTGAGCTTGTAAGGGGTACTGGGAGGTTCCGAACGGGACCACCGATCCCCGGTCGTCCGATCCTCAGGAGGAAACATGGCTTACCCCGAGCAGGACCCGAACCAGCAGGAAGGCCCCGCGGACGGCGGCGCGGCCGGTACGCCCGGCGTCCATGACGGTGGTGCCGATGGCGGTGCCGAGGGTCCGGCGGACGGTGGCGCGGCGGGTACGCCCGGCGTGCACGACGGTGGTGCCGATGGCGGTGCCGAGGGTCCGGCGGACGGTGGCGCGGCGGGTACGCCCGGCGTGCACGACGGTGGTGCCGATGGCGGTGCCGAGGGTCCGGCGGACGGTGGCGCGGCGGGTACGCCCGGCGTCCATGACGGTGGTGCCGACGGCGGTGCCGAGGGTCCGGCGGACGGTGGCGCGGCGGGTACGCCCGGCGTGCACGACGGAGGCGCCGACGGCGCGGCCGACGAGAGCGGCCGCGGCGTTTGAGCACGACCTCCACGACGCTTCGGGACACCGCCGCCGACACCGGCCGCGGTGTCCTAGAAGCGCGTCTGACGAGCCTCGGCCGCGAGGAGTTCGCCCGCGACGTCTGGGGGCGCACCCCGCTCCTCACCCGCGGGGCCGATGACTTCTCCGACCTGTTCTCGGCGTCCGCCGTGGACGAGCTGATCTCCCGGCGCGGGCTGCGCACGCCGTTCCTCCGCGTCGCCAAGAACGGCTCCACCCTCCCCGAATCGTCGTTCACCTCCTCCGGAGGGGTCGGCGCGACGGTCGCGGACCAGCTCGACGACACCGCGCTGTGGCGGAGCTTCGCCGACGGCGCCACCCTGGTCCTGCAGGCGCTGCAGCGCACCTGGGAGCCGGTCGCGGACCTCGCGTCGCGGCTCGGCACCGAACTGGGCCACCCGGTGCAGGCCAACGCGTACGTCACCCCGCCGCAGAACCGCGGGTTCGACGCCCACTACGACGTGCACGACGTCTTCGTCCTGCAGATCGCCGGCACCAAGCGCTGGATCGTCCACGAGCCCGTCCACCCGGACCCGTTGCGCGACCAGCCCTGGACCGACCACCGCGCCGCCGTCGCCGAGACCGCCCAGGGCGAGGCACACCTCGACACCGTGCTCGCACCCGGCGACGTCCTCTACCTGCCGCGCGGCTGGCTGCACGCCGCCGAGGCGCAGGGCGCGGTGTCGATCCACCTGACGCTCGGCGTCCACACCTGGACGCGGCACGCCCTCGCCGAACAGCTCACCCGGGCCGCCCTCGCGCTGCTGCGCGACGACCCCGAGATGCGCGGCTCCCTCCCCCTGGGGATGGAGGGCCCGGAGGACGAACTCGCCCTCGTACGCCGGCGTCTCGTCGACGCCCTCGCCGAGGCCGACCCCGAGCCCCTGTTCCACCGCGCCCGCCGCGCCCAGGGGCGCCCCGGCCCGCTGGGGCCGCTGGCGCAGCTCGCGGCCGTCGACGGGCTCTCCGCCGGAACGCCGGTGCGCCTGCGCGAGGCGCTGGAGGCACGGCTCGACGGCGGGCGGCTCTCCACCCGCGTCGGCTGGCTCGACCTGCCGGAGGCGGACCTCCCCCCGGTGCGCCGGATCCTCGACGGGGAGGCCCGTCACGCCGGCGACCTCGGCCTCCCCCTCGTCGAGCGACTCCTGCGCGCGGGCGTCCTCGTGCCCGCCGGGCCGTGAAGCGGGCGGAATGACGGCTCCGGCACGCTTCTTCTGCGCCGAGGCCGCCCGGTCGCGCGGCGACGCGCTCGCGGGCACGGCCCCGTACGGCTCGGTCTGGATCCTCGTCGAGCACCGGGCCGGCTGGCCGGTCAACGGCTTCGACGGCCTCGACCTCGAACCGGAGGTCAAGGCGCGGGTGTACGCCGCCGCCCAGGCGCTGCGCGCCCGCATCCTGCTCATCAGGCGCCACGGACGCCGCAGGCAGGACGACCCGCCGCGCTGGGCCGTCCTGCGGTACGACGGGGACGGCGCCCACCGCCAGAAGTGGGGCGTCTGGCGGAACGACAGGGACCTGGCGGAGATCGTCGACGCCCTGGACTCGCCCGGAGAACGGGACCACCCGCCCGTCGTCCTCGTCTGCGCCCACGGCACGCACGACGCCTGCTGCGCCGTCCGCGGCCGCCCGGTGGGACGCGCGCTGAGCGACCGCTGGCCGGAGCTGGTGTGGGAGTGCACGCACGTGGGGGGCGACCGGTTCGCCGCCAACGTCCTCGTCGCGCCCGACGGCGTCTACTACGGCAACCTCGACGCCGCCTCGGCGGTGACCGTGGTCGAAGGACACCTGGCGGACCGCATCCGCGCGGACCACCTGCGCGGGTACACCGACCTCGTCCCGTCCCAGCAGGCCGCCCTGTCCGCCGTGCTCCGGCACGCGGGCCCGTCGGGGCGGCACGACTACGCGATCGGGGAGACGGTCCGCGAGGGCGACCGGTGGCGGATCCGCGTCACCGGCCGCCTCGCCGGCCTCTCGGCCTTCGAGGCCGAGGTCCACGCCCACCGCTCTCCGCCCCTCCGCCTGACCTGCCGCGGCCCGTCCGCCGCCTCGGCGGTGTCCTACGAGGTCGTGTCGCTCCACGTCGGCTGACCGGGCGCCCGGGCCGTCCACGACGGACCGGACGGGAAAGTCCGGATCCGGGCGGCCGCAGGGCGTTTCCCTTTCGGGCCGCCCGTCGTTGCCCGAGCGGCAGGGTGCGTCCCCGCACCCCGTTCCCGGCACGTACCTACCTGCGAGGAGTGGTGATGACCGGCCAGGACTTCCTGACGGCGAAGATCGAGCGAGGATTCGACCAGCTCGACGTGAACGGCACCGGTGTCCTCACCGAGGACGACCACGTGGAGATGGGCCGCCGGGTGGCGGCCTCCCTCGGCCACCCCGACGACTCCCCGGAGACCGGCCGGATCGTCGACGCCTACACGGCGATCTGGCGGGAGGTACACCTGCCGTTCCTCCCGGCCGGCAGCCAGGGGATCCCCAGGGAGCGGTTCGTCGCCTCCACCCGTGCGCTCGCCGGGGACCCGGAGGCCGCGCGGGCCGCCCTCGGCCGGATCGCCGAAACCTACCTGCGGATCGCCGACATCGACCAGGACGGCCGGATCAGCCCGGCCGAGTTCCTCGCCTTCCAGCGCGGGCACTTCCCCGAGCTGACCGAGCAGAGCGCGGCCGAGGCGTTCGGCCGCCTCGACACCGACGGCGACGGTGCGCTGTCACCCGCCGAGTTCACCGACGCGATCGTCGAGTTCTGGACCAGCTCGGACCCCGACGCCGCCGGCAACTGGTGGATGGGGCGCCCCGTCGCTCCCCACGCCTGACCCGACCGCACCACGGCGTCCCGGCCGCCGCCGACGCCGTCGGCCGCTTCCGGCGTCCGGCCCCCGGACGCCGGTCCGGGCCCCGGCGATGCGATGACCTACGGGTGACCGGGCTCGGCGGGGCCGTGGGTCGGCAGGACGTGGAGCAGTTCCAGCAGGTAGAGGAAGGCCTCGGCCATCGGGGCGCCCTCGGTCTCCTGGCGCACGCGCGCCCAGTCGACCCGTTCGCGCAGTCCCCGTGCCACCGGCAGCAGGGTGCCGAAGTCGCAGTGGTGCTCCGAGAAGGCCATCAGCCGGGAGACCAGGAGGTCGGTCGGCGCCAGCACCGGCATGTGGACCGAGTCCACGGGGAGCGTCTGGGCCCGTTCCAGGAGCTCGGTCGTGACCGGCTTCCCCGCCAGCGAGAAGATCAGGTCGATCTCCTCGCCGCCGGAACGCGCCTTGACCAGCCAGTCCTCGGGCGGCTCGACGATGCGGATGCCGTTCTCCCGCAGCGCGTTCGTGACGGCGTCGGCGTCCTCCCGCCGTACGGCGAAGTCCGTGTCGTGCTGGAGCCGGACCGGGATGCCGTGCGCGTAGGCGGCGACACCGCCGACCAGGGCGAACGGGCACCCCAGTGCCTTCAGCACCGCTCCGACCTGCTTCGTCGTCTCCAGGATCGCCTGGGTGTGATCGGGGGGCAGCGCGGTCATGTCGCCCTCGCGGGCTCCCCGGCCTCCGGGCTCCTCCCGCGGGGCCCTCCGGGGCTCGGGAGAGCCGGTGCCCGCGTGCACGTGGTCGTGGCCGGCGGACGCGGGGTACGCCTCTCCGTTCGCCGGCCGGCGCGCGGCCGGGTCTTCCGTGAGGTTCATCGCCTGCTCCTGTCCTCGCCACTGATCGCGATGGCCCCTCCCAAAGGGGTGGAACGGCGTCTACCCCGACCGGGCCCGGTCATCCGTCTCCGGCGACCGGCCGCCACCGGGGACAATTCGCCGTCCGTGACCTGTCTGTCCTGCTCCGTACCGGGTAGTCGCCGGAACGAGAGAACATCATGGCGACGATCTTGAGGAGGCCCGCCGTGCGGAGCGCGGAGCAGCGGACGGAAAGCGAACGGAACCGGCTCACGGACGAGGAGTTCGACGCCCTGATGCGGGAGGCGTCGGCCGAGGCGCGACGCCGGTCGCTCGGCGATCCGCCCGGGGCGGAGTCCGACTTCGCCCTGCGCACCCAGCACGCCGAGTTCGGAGCCGCGGCCCACTGACCCGCGGGCCGGACACCGGCCGCCGCGCGGTCGGCCCGCCGCACACCGGATAGGGCCGACGCGGACGGGTAGTCGCGTACCGGCCGTGCGACATCCGGATTCCGGAGGGAGATGGACGCCATGACCGGACCGAGCAACCCCGACCCGGACCCCCGGGACACACCCGGCATCGACGTCGGAGGCGCCACGGGGACACCGCGCCCCGGCACGCCAGGCCCCGGCGCACCCGGCTTCGGTGCCGGGGGAGGAGCCGGTACGCCCGGCAGCGGTGCGCCCGCCACCGGCACACCCGGCTTCGGCCCCGGGAACGCAGCCGGTACGCCGGGCCTCGGAGCCGAAGGCAGGACCGGCGCACCGGGACCCGGCGCCGAAGGCGGGATCGCGCCCGGCGAGACGCCACCGGCCGAGTCCGGGACGGGAACGGGGACCGGACCCTACCGGCCGCTCAAGCGCGGATGGGCCACCGGCCCGCTCCTTGCCCTGTGGGCCGTCGTGATCGTGTTCGCGCTGTTCTTCCTCGTGTACGCGATCATCCTGGCCACCGACTGAAAGCGGGCGTCCGCCGCTTCCCGGGCCACCCCGGACCGAGCCGCCCCCGCCCGCGCGGGCGGCTCCTGAACCACGACTTCCCCTGCGAAAGGAAACCCCCATGGACCGCAACGAGCCCGACACGGACGAGGCCCGTGGTGACGACGTCTACCAGCCCACCCACTCCGACGTGGACAACCGTCCCACCGACGAGCTCGATCCGGACAACGCGATCGTGACGGACCCGCTGGAGGACATGTCCAGCCCCGGCTACTCGCCCCCCGAGCGCCCGCGCGGGGTGACCCGGTACGGCACCACCCAGCGGGAGCAGCGCGAGGGCGAGTCGCTCGACGACCGGCTCGCCCAGGAGATCCCCGACGAGCAGCCGCCGGAGGGCGACAGCATCGGCGACCTCCCGGGCGGCGCGGGCGAACCCGTCGACGAGCAGGCCGGCATCACCCGGGCGGGCCGCCTCGCTCCGGTCGACACCCCGAGGGAGACGGGCAACCGCACGGTCGCCCGGGACGTCGGCCCGGACGACTGGGCCGCGCCGGCCGAGGAGGCCGCGATGCACGTGGACACCGGGGCGGACGCCACGGTGGACGAATCCGAGGCGTTCGGGCGGCGCGAGGAGCCCGGGACGGAGCGCTGACCGCCTCCGGACCCCGTCCGTTCCGACCGACCCCCTGGGACACCATGAACCTCGACTTCCTGGAACCGCTCCTGGAACGCCCCGGCCCCTGGGCCTCCGTCCACGTCGAGACCGGCCGGTCCACCGAGGACGCGGCGTAGATCCAGCTCCCGGCGAACACTGCGAGACGACCGTCGACACCGGTCGCGGACCGGCCGCCGAGGGAATCCCGGCCGTGGCCGCCGCCGCCCGGGAGCACCAGGTCGCCACCCTCCTCCTCGGCCGGGACGCCCCCGACGCGAGCCGCCCCGTGTGGGTCGGCCCGGGGCCCGACGAGGTCGCCGCGGGCCGTGCCGAGGCCAGGGGGTGGGGGTTCGGCCGGCCGGAGGAGGCGCGCGCCGACGACGCGCTGCTGCGCGCCTGCGTCGCCGCGGGCGCCGAGGTGCCCGTGTTGCCGGAGGGGATGGCGGGCCCGGCGGGCGGCCTGGGAGCCGTCCTGCGCTGGAGCGACTGACACCGGTCCGCGGTCGCCTCGCCGTCGCCGTCGCCGTCGTCGTCGTCGCCGGAGCGACCGACCGTTCCGCTCCCGTACGCCGTCGCGGAACGTCCGTGCCCCCGCCGTCCACGGCGGGGGCACGGACACGTCCACGGCCTACGACTCCGGCGCCGCCGTGCGGGCGGGAGTGGCGGTCAGGGCTTGCGCCAGTCGTCGGACGTCAGGTGCGAGCCGGCCATCGGGCCCATGCGGAGCATCCCGCCGTCCACCGCCCAGGACGCCCCCGTCACGTACGACGCGTCGGGGCTCGCCAGGAAGGCGACGACGGCGGCGACCTCACGCGCGTCCCCCGGTCGCCCGAGGGGAACGCCCGGCCGGGACGTGCTCCGGACGTCCTCGTCCTCCTGGCCGGTCATCGGGGTGGCGATCTCGCCGGGCGCGACGGAGTTGACCGTGATGCCGTACTCGCCCAGCTCCAGGGCCATGACCCGGGTGAGCAGCCCGAGACCGCCCTTGGCCGCGCAGTACGGCCCGGCGCCCACCCGGGGCTGGTGCTCGTGCACCGAGGTGATCTGCACGATGCGGCCCCCGCGCCCCCGGTCGATCATCCGGCGGGCGGCGCGCTGGGCGCACAGGAACGGCCCCGTCAGGTCGACGTCGAGCACCTCCCTGACCTTCTCCAGGCTCAGGTCGAGGAAGGACTCGGCCGTACCGGTGCCGGCGTTGTTGACCAGGACGTCGACCCCGCCCAGCTCCTCCGCGAGCCGGTCGACCACGTCGGCCGCCCCCGGCAGCTCCGTCAGGTCCAGACGGGCGACGGCCGCCCGCCTCCCGTGGGCGCGGACCTCCTCCGCCGTGGCCCGCGCGCCCGCCTCGTCGGTGTGCCACGTGACGCCCACGTCGAGACCCGCCTCCGCGAGCCGTACCGCGACGGCGCGCCCGATCCCCGAGTCCGAACCGGTGACGATCGCCGTACGCGGGTCGAAGCCCTGGATGTCGGCCATGGCTCCGCCTCCTCTCGTGCTCCTGGTGCTTCTCGTCCGTGCTGCCCCCGCCGCTACCCCCGTCGCGACCGGTCATGCTCCGTCACCGTCGGTGACGGCCCCCTCCGTCGACGGGGAGCGGCACGGAAACGGACGACGAAGGGAGTCGGGGCATGGGGCCCGCCGGACCGGGGAGACGCGTCAGGAGAAGGGCACCGGTACGGAAGGACACCCGGTCCACCCGACGTGAGGAGACGCCATGAGCGGTTCGCAGAGCCCTGAACGGCGCAGGAGCGGAAAGGGCGTGGCGACCCCGCAGGACCTCGCCGAACTCAAGGCCCGCCAGGCCCACCGGCCCGACGAGCGGGGCCGGGGCACGGCCCACGGTACGGACGAGGGGGAGAAGGGCGGCGCCGAGGGCGGCGGAACCCCTCCCGGCCGGCGCCCCGACGAGCCCTGACCCCCGCGGAACGGCCCCGCCGCCGGCCGTGGGACGAAGGACCACGCGCCCCGGCGCACCACCGGCACCCCGACGGTTCGCACCGCCGGGGTGCCGGCACGAGTGGACCCCGCCCGACCGGGCAGGGGCCGGGTGCCGCTGTCCGGGCCCTTCCCCTCCTGCCCGGGCAGCGGTCCGGGCTTCCGGGCACCCCGCCGTCGCCGCCCGCCCGTCACCCCTCCGCCCCGCCGGTCGCTCCTTCCGCCCCGCCCGTCACCCCTCCACGCCCGTGGCGTCGTGCATGGCGCCGACGGGCTTCGACTCCGGTGAGCCGCGCTGGAGCAGATGGACCGTGCCGAAGATGTACAGGAAGAACTGGAGGAACTCCGACCGCCAGTTCTCGGTGACGTCGACGGCCTGCGCGGCGAGCCGCGGCTTCTGCGACCGGGGCCCGAACACCCGTTGTCAGTGGCCCTGGTTAGTCTCCCCTCATACCGCAGCTCAGGGGCTTTCGACCCCCTTGTTCGGGCTGCGCGGATCCGGACGACAGACGGAGGGGACACGGCCGATGGCGTGGCTGACAGCGGACGAGGGGTACGAGATCACCCTCGATGGGGGGCGCGTGGTCGCACGGCGCTCCGGGGGACGGCAGTTGAAGACCCTGCCGAAGGCACTGCGGGACCATCCGGAGGTCGACCGGCTCCGGCAACTGGCCGAATGGCTGGACCGGCACACGGCCGCGTGCGTGGCCCAGGTGGACACCTGGATGGTGTCCTCGCTCCCCGTGCCCACCGGACTGATCGCCCGCGTGTGGCCGGACGAGGCCTGGCAGTCGGCCCTCCGCGACATGGCCGTGGTGGGCGACGACCCGGACGAGGCCGGCTTCCTGCGGGACGTCACCGCCGACGGGGGGCTGAAGGTCGTCGACCTCGACGGCGAGACCGTACGGCTCTCCCCGCGCACCGTCACCCTCCCGCACCCCGTGCTCCTCCCCGACCTCGACGACGTGCGGGACTTCGCCGCCGAACTCGGCATCACCCAGCGGGTGGAGCAGATCCACCGGGCCACCTGGACCAGGCCGGCCGCCGCCCACCCCGAGACGGCGACGGAGGTACGGGACTACGCGGGCGGGAAGTTCGCCTCGCGCTTCGGCCTCGCGGCCCGTGCGACCTCGCTCGGCTACCGCGTCTCCGGCGGCTACGCCACCTGCAAGGTCCGCGACGGGGGCCGCGCCACGGAGGCGTCGGTGTGGATCGGCGAGCCGTACTGGGACGGGGAGTCGGAGACCGGCGCGCTCGGCTGGCACGACGACGACGGCCGCGCCGTGCGGCTGAACGAGGTCGGACCGGTGGCCTGGTCCGAGGGAATGCGCATGGCCGCGGCGCTGTACGCCGGCCGCACGATCGAAGAGGGTGGGGACGCGTGACCGGTACGACCGCTTCCGACAGGACCGTGGACGGAGCTCCCGGAGGAGCCCGCGACAACGCGGAACTCCTCGCGGCCGGAGCCGTGCTCCCGCCCGGCGCCCGGGACGCGGGGGCCTCGGCGGTCGACCTGACCGCCCGGACCTACCGCCACCCCGTCCTCGGCGAGGACCGGGTCGTCGTCCGCCTCGCCGCGGCCGAACTCGGCCCCGCCGAGGACCTCGCCGCCGGCTTCCTCGGCCTCGAACCCCACGGGGAACCGGCCGTCGTGGGCCTCGGCCGCCGCCAGGAACTGGGCTTCCCCGAATGGGTCCTGGTGCACCACCCCGAGGACGGCCACCACGCCCTCGCGGTCGTGCCGGAACTCGACCGCCTCGCCCGGCAGGCCAGGACCAAGCCCAAGGCCGCCCTGGACGCCTGCCTCGAACTCGCCGACCGGCTCGCCTCCGCCGTCCCGCACTTCCTGCCCGTCTTCTACGAGCAGGCCGCCCGCGTCTTCCTCGGCGTCGAGAACACCACGTACGCGGGGCAGCTCTTCGCCCGCGCCCGCACCAGCGAGGCCCAGCACGGACTCGCCGTCGACGAGGACCGGCTCGACGCCGTCTTCCTCGAATTCGCCCTGGTCGGCGCGCTGCCGGTGAAGGTCCTCACCGGGTACGGCAAGGAACTGGCCGCCCGGCTCGCGCCCACCGAGGCCTACGAGCGCTTCCGGCGCCTGTGCGTGCGGCGGACCGCCGGCGGACTCGCCCCCTCCGCCCAGGCCACCACGGAACTGCGCCGCCTGGCCCGCGCCGCCGGCCTGTCCGCCGCCGAGGCGGAACAGGACTACCTCGCCGAACTCCTCCCGCTGCCCGCCACCCTGCGGGCGGCCGAGGGCTGGTGGAAGACGCACCGGTCCACCCTCGTCGCCCTGGCCCGCCGCGTCCCGGCCGTACGGGGCGCGCTCCTGGAGATGATGCCGCCCTCCGACGACGGCGAACTCAGCGAGCTGTGGCTGGGGATCCTCACGGAGTCCGGGGCCGACGCCGGACTGACCGGCACCGACGTGCCGCCGGAGGAGCGCTGCGCCGACGGCGCGGCCGGCTGGCTGGAGCGCTTCCACACCGCCCGGCACCGGGGCTGGGGCGACCGCCGCACCCCGCCGGCCCTCCTCGACCTGGTGGAACGGGCGGTCGGGCGGCTGCGCGCCGATCTGGCGGCCCGCCCCGACGACCGGGCCTTCCTGCGGATCGGCGTCGAGGACCTCGACCTGCTCGACCTGCTGCTCGCCCTCGGCCTCCCGGTCGCCGACCCGGAGCCGAAGGACCGCGACAGGCGGGGCGCCGCCCTCAACCTGTCGGACTGGGCGCGCGGGGAGAACCCCCGCGACCTGACCGCGGTCGCCGCCGACCCGCGCTTCCGCCCCGCCTTCCGGCGCTCCGCGAACGCCTACCACGACGCCTCCTCCGGAGCGGACGTGATGCGCCGGCTCGCCGCGGCGGCCGGAGGCCGCCCGATGCTCACCGAGTGGGTGCGCGAGGTCGCCCGCGACTCGGTGGCGGCCGGACTGCCCGGAGTGCCCAAGGCGATCGCCCGCCTGTCGTGGCTGCCCGCCGAGGCCCTCGCGCTCGCCCCGGAGGAGGTGGCGGCCGCCGCCGGCGCCGACCTCGGCGAGACCCTGGCGCGCACCCTGCGCGGCGGCCTGTGGGAGGAGTTCCACTGGCCGGCGTGGGAGGAGGCCGTCGCGGACCTGATCCCCGGGCCCGGCAAGTTCGACGCACTCGCCGTCTTCGAGGCCTGGCCCCACCTGATCGTGGCCAACTCCACCCGGGTGCGGGTCATCGACGCCGACTCCACCGTCCTCACCCACGACCTGCGCGTGCCCGCCGGCCAGTCCTCCCACCGGTGCGGCTTCCACTACGTGGACGGCGCCCTCCTCGTGTTCTGGACCGGCTACGGCAACAGTCCCGTACAGGGCTACTGGCACACCGCGCCCGACCACGTGTTCACCCTCGATGCCGAGATCAACTACTGGTCCGTCCGCTCCGACCGGCCGACCCTGCCGCTGCCCGGCGGCGGCCGCACCACCGGCGGCGGGGTCCTGCACGCCGGAGACACGAAGCTGCCGAGGGAACGGGCGGTGATCTCCGACGGCACCTCCTACTGGGTGTGGGAGAACACGGGGGAGTACCAGGGAGAGGGCGCCTGGGTCGAGTACGACCCCGCCGAGGACGCCCGGGGCCGGCGCTCCCTGCCCGCCTTCCTCGCCGACGCGACCCGCGCCCACGCCCCCGGCGCCCGACTGGCCCCGCACTCCTCGTGGATGCGGCCCGCCCCCGCCGTGGACGGCTCGGCCCTCGGCGTCCCGGCCGGCGGTCTGCTCGGCTGGCGGGTCCTGCGGATCCCCGGCGACGGCTGGTGCGCCGACGACACCGCGGGCCGCACCGTCTCCCTCCCCGAGGGCTCCGACATGCCCGCCGCCGCCCTGACGTTCCCCGGCGACGACCGGCCCAGGGTCCTGACCCGCCAGTGGCGGGAACTGCTGCTCACCGACCCGGACGGCGTGGTCACGACGGTGTCCGACGGCGACCGGAACGACATCTACGGCACCGCCGCCACGCCCCTGCCGCCGCTGACCCACTTCTACGCCCTCCGCCCGCGCGACCCGCGGGGCTCGGACGTGCTGCGCGCCGCCGACGCGGAGACGGCCGGCACCCTCCTGAAGGCGGCCGTCCTGGCCGAGCGGGCCGCGGACGTCCCGGACCTCGTGGCCGCCGCGCTGCCGGGGATCACCGCGCCCGAACTGGTCGCGGGCGTGGCGAAGGCGCTGCGCTTCGCCGTGGCGCAGCAGAACGCCCTGGACGCCGTGGCCGCCCGGCTCGACCCGGCGGCCGAACCCGAGGAGACGCGCGCCGAGGGTCCCCACGACAGCCTGCTCGCCGAGGCGCTCGACGGCCTCACCGGCTCCGGCTACTACAGCCGGGGCGCGGCCTCGGACGTGACCCACCGCTTCCTGGCCGGACTGGCGGCGGCACGGGCCGACACCTCCGCCACGGCCGCGCCGGGGACGCTCCACTACGACCTGCCCTCCCTGCCGTACTCCCCGTTCTCCTTCCTCCCCTTCCTGCACGAACCGGCGGCGCTCGCCTACCGGTCCGTCGCGCCCGGCAGCGGTGCCGAGCACCGGGCCGCGCTGCTCGACGTGCTCGGCCTGGTCGACGCCCTGGGCCTCGCCTCGGCGGAGAGCGCGGCCGACCACTGGCGGCGGGTGACGCTCCACCTCGCCACCCCCCACCTGCACACCCCCGACGGCCAGGAGCGCGGCACCTCCTACCGCACCGTCTTCCCGCTCGGCGGGGGAGCGGTCCTCGGGATCACCGAGAACGACCGGGGCGTCGACGACGGACGCGAGTTCGAGGCGCTCCTCCACGACCCCGACGGCCGGTTCGAGGCACCCGCCCCGTACACCCTGCGCACCGCGACGTCGCCGGGCGACCGCACGCGCGGCGCCGACTGGCTCACCGCCTTCCTGCGGGAGGCGGAGAACCGCGCGGAGGTGCCCCTCCCCGAAGAGGCGGCCGAGGAGTTCAGCCGGCTCACCGGCGTCCCCGGGGCGCTCGCCCGGCTCGTCCTCGCCGGCATGCCGAACGTGGACGACTGGGGGAACAACTTCCTGCCGACGGAGCTGCGCACGTCCCTCGGCCTGAAGGTGGCCGAGGCCGCCCAGGCGCGCGACGAACTGCGCGGACTCTCCGTCGAGGTGCGGCGGGCCGTGGTGGCGGCCCTCCTGCCCGAGGACCCGGCGCGCCTGTGGACCGAGGGCCCCGACGCGGCGTCGGCGGCCGCGGTCTGGAACGCGCACGTGGGACGGCGCACCCGGGTCCCCGACTGGCTGATCGCGGAGGCCGACCGCGGGGTCGTCACCGGCTGGTCCGTCCAGCGGGCCCTCTCGGCGCTCCTCGGCCCCGACGCGTCGCCCGAGCTCTCCACCGACGTGGCGTGGCACATCGCGGGGGACCGGCCGGCGCCCGTCACCCCGGTCGACCACCCGTTCACCGAGTCGGTCCTGGTCGCCTCGATGGGCCTGGCGGCCTGGCTGGCCCACCGGCTCCCCGCCGGCGATCCCGCGCGGGCGGCCCTGCCCGGCGCCCTCACCGCCGTACGGCAGCGCCTGGCCTCGCCCGAACTCCTCGTCTCCGCGGGGTACTACACCGGCCTCACCGACTTCCGGAAGGTGGCGGGCACGCCGACCGAGACGGCACCGGACCACGAGCGGTACGGCGCGGTCCTCATGGCCACGCACGACGACCGGCCCCAGCCAGCCCTGCGGACCGCCCTGCTCGACTCCACCGGCTCCGACCCGTACCTGACGGTCCTGCGCGGCCCCGACCAGCAGCCGATGGGGGTCGAGACGGCCCTGCGGCGGGCGTACGACCCGGCGTTCGCACGGCTCCTCGCCGACCCGGGCGCGCCCGCCGCCGGGGAGGCGGACCGGGACGGCACCTGGTGGCCGCAGGACCCCTCGCGCTCCGTGCCCGACCTGGTCGCGGAGGTCGCCGGGACCCACGGCCTGGGGGCCGACGCGGCGACGCTGTACCTGACGCTCCTCGCCCTGCCCGACCCCACCGACCGCAACACCGCCCGGTGGACGGGGTGGAAGCCGGCCCGCCTCAGGGCGGCCCGCGCCGAACTGGCCGCCACCGACCTGGTGGTGTCGGCCGTACGGGCCCGGGCGGGACGCTCGCTGTTCCTGCCCGGCGGCTGGTCCGAGCAGAAGGGACGCGGACTGCCGGTCGAGCAGTGGAAGCTGCCGATGTACGGGCCGTTCCTGTGTGCCCTGGTGCCGGTCGAACCGGCCGCCGAACTGTTCGCCCGGGCCTGGCGGCGGACCCTCGACGGCGACGTCCCCCGCTTCGAGGAGCTGAAGGTCCGGCGCACCAGGCGCCGCCGCTGACCGACCGCCGCCGGCCCGGCCGCCGGCCGGTCGACCACCCGTCGAACACGGCGGCGCGGCACACCGCCGACCACCCGCCGCCCGCGGCGACGGCGCGGCGCACCCCGACCCGGGTGCGCCGCGCCGGACACCCGTACCCCTTTCCGGAGGAACCCCGCATGACCGTCACCGAACAGCCCGCCCCCGCCCGGCAGGTCCGGCCGGCCGAGGAGCGCCACGCCGCCGAACTCGCCTTCCTCGCCGCCCAGGACCCCGGCCCGCGCCCGCCCGGCTGGGCCCTGACCCCCCGCGCGGTCGTCACGTTCGTCTGCGGCAGCGACGGCGCGGAACTGACCCTGCCGAAGCGCCGCGCGGGCCTGCCGGCGAAGCTGGAGATCACCCCGAAGTTCGTCGGCGAACGCGCCCTGGTGGAACGCTGCGTGGTCACCCTCGCCGGAGAACGCGGACTGCTCCTCACCGGCGAGCCCGGCACCGCCAAGTCGATGCTGTCGGAACTGCTCGCCGCCGCCGTCAGCGGCACCAGCTCCCTCACCGTGCAGGGCACCGCCGGCACCACCGAGGACGCCTTCCGCTACGGCTGGAACTACGCCCTGCTGCTCGCCCAGGGCCCCACCCCGCAGGCCCTCGTCGACTCCCCGGTCCTCGCCGCCATGCGCACCGGCCGGGTGGTGCGGGTCGAGGAGATCACCCGCTGCCTGCCCGAGGTCCAGGACGCCCTGGTCTCCATCCTGTCCGACCGCCGGGTCACCGTCCCCGAGCTGACCTCCACCGAGGACGCGGTGGTCACCGCCGCGCCCGGATTCACCGTCATCGCCACCGCCAACCTGCGCGACCGTGGCGTCTCCGAGATGTCCGCCGCGCTCAAGCGCCGCTTCAACTTCGAGACCGTCGACCCGATCGCCGACGCCGACGCCGAGGCCGTCCTGATCCGCCGTCAGGCCGTCGCGGCGGTCCGGCGCGCGGGTGCGCCCTTCGACGTCGACGACGCCGTCCTGGACGCCCTCGTCACCGTCTTCCGGGACCTGCGCTCCGGCCGCTCCACCGAGGGCTGGGACGTGGAGCGGCCGGGCACGGTCATGTCCACCGCCGAGGCCGTCCAGGTCGCGGCCTCCCTCGGGGTCGCGGCCGCCTACCTCCCGGGCGGGGACGTCCTCGACCTCCTGCCCGGCCACCTCCTCGGCGTCGTCCGCAAGGACGACCCGGCCGACCACGCGCGCCTCCTCGGCTACTGGGACGGCCCGGTCCGCCGCCGGGCCGAGAACGGCTCGGCCATGTGGCGCCGCCTCTGGGACCTGCGCGGGAGCCTGCGGTGACGACCCTCGACCCGCGGGCGGCCGTGGGCGCCCTCGCCGCCTCCCGCGACCCGTACCTCCTCGGGGTGCGCCACCACAGCCCGGCCCTGGCCGCCGTGGTGCCCGCCCTCCTCGACGAGGCGGGCGCCGAGGTGGTCTGCGTGGAGCTCCCGGCCGACTTCCGGCCCTGGCTGGAGCACCTGGCGGACCCGGAGACCGTCGCCCCCGTCGCCCTGGCCGGGGCGGGCGAGGGCGGACGCCTGTCGTTCTACCCCTTCGCGGACTTCTCCCCGGAGCTCGCGGCGGTGCGGTGGGCCCGGGACCGCGGCGCGGAGGTCGTCTGCTGCGACCTCCCCCTGTCCGACCCCGGTTGGTCCCTGTCCGGCCCGGACCGGGACGGCGGGGTGGACGACGGGTTCGACGGCGGGGCGGACGGCGACCGTGCCGCCCCGCCCGCCGGGGAGACCCCGGGACGCGGTGCCTTCGCCGCCGCGCTCACCGCCGCCGGCACCGGCCGGGACGGCGAGGACATGTGGGACCGCGCCGTGGAGGTGCTGGCTCCCGGCTGCTCCCCGGAAGCGGTGCGCCGCGCCGCCCTGGGCGTGGGCTGGGCCCTGCGCGCCGACGCCGACGTGCCCGCCGTCGACCTCGCCCGCGAGGCCCGGATGCGACGGGTGATCGCCGGGGCCGCGACCGGGGGCCGGCGCGTCGCCGCCGTGATCGGAGCCTTCCACGCGCCCGCGCTGCTCGTACCGGGCGAGGGGGCTGCCGGTACGGACCGGACGGCCCCGGGCGGGGCCGGGCGGGACGGGCACGGCCCGGAGAACACCGGCCCCCGCGCTGGCGTCGCCGCCGGCACCGGATCCGGTACCGGCACCGTCACGGACGGGACCGGCAAGGCCGACCGGGGCCGCGACGCGGGGACTTCGGACACGCATCCGGAGGCCTCGGGGGCGACTACGGCGGTTCCGGACATGGATCCGGAGGCCTCGGTCACGGCCACGGCGGAGCCGGTCACGGTCCCGGGAGCCTCGGGGGCGACTACGGCGGTTCCGGTCACGGATCCAGGGACCTCGGTCACGGCCACGGCGGTTCCGGGCGCGACCCCGGCGACTTCGGGCACGACTAAGGCTGTTCCGGTCATGACCCCGGCGGCCCCAGGTACGGACCCGGCGGTTCCGGGCGCGACCGCGGCCGTTCCGGTCATGACCCCGAAGACCCCGGCCACGGACCCGGCCCCGGCGGTGACCTCGTTCGTTCCGTACTCCTTCGACCTGCTCGACTCCCGGTCCGGCTACCCCGCCGGGATCCGTGACCCGCTGTGGCAGCAGGCCGTGCTCACCGCGGCCGGGGACCCCGGCCGGATCCGGGAGGCGGCCTCCGCCGCGGTGACCGGACTGTGCCGGGAGATGCGCCGCGCCGGGCACACCGCCGGCACCGGCGAGGCCGCCGAGACGCTGCGCCTCGCCTGCGACCTGGCCACGCTGCGCGGCCTCCCCGCCCCCGGGCGCGGAGAACTCCTGGAGGCCGTCACCACCGTCCTCGGACAGGGCGAACCCCTCGGCCGGGGCCGGGCGCTGGCCCGCGCCCTGGAGGTCGTGCTCGTCGGCACGGCGCGCGGCCGGATCAGCCCGCACGCGCCCCGCTCCGGCCTGGGCCCCTCGGTCGAGGAGGAGCTCACCCGGTTGCGACTGCCCCGCCCGGAGGAGCCCGAGCCCCGCGAGGTACGCCTCGATCCGCTCCGTTCGCCCCTCGACGGACGCCGCGAGGTGCTGCTGCGACGCCTCCTCGTCATCGGCGCCTCCTACGGCGAGCCCCTCGCCGTCGCTGCCACCGGCGACGGCACCGCACTCGGCACCAAGTGGCGCCTGGCCTGGAACCCGTCGGTGCCCGCACGGCTCGACCTCGCCGGAGTACGGGGGGTCACCGCGGCCCAGGCCGCCGCCGGCACCCTGGCCGAGGCCGCGCGCCGCGAGGCCGCCGAGGGCGGTCCCACCCCGGCCCAGGTCCTGGCCGGGCTCGCCGCCGCCGCCCGCTGCGACCTGCCCGACCTGGTCGACGCGCGACTGCGCGAGGCCTCCGCCGTCCTGCCCGACACCGCGGGGCTGCCCGAACTCCTCGAAGCGCTGGACCTCCTGGAGGGCATGCGGCGCGGCCACTACCCCGGCACCACCGAGGACGCCCGCGCCGCGGCCGGGACGCTCACCGGCGAACTCCTGGAGGCCGCCGTGCGGTCGCTGCCCGGCCTGGCCGGCAGCGACGCCCCCGCGGACGCCGGAGCACTCGTCGCGCTCGCGGACCGCTCGGCCGCCCGGCACCTGGGCCTCCGGATGGACCGGGCCCTCGCCGAACTCGCCTCCGAAGGCTCGCCGCTGATCCAGGGCGCCGCCCTGGCCGTACGGGTGCTGCTCGACCTGGACCCGGCCGCGGACCTCGGGGAGCGGACGGCCGGCTGGATCGACGGCGCGACCTCCCCCGACGCGCGACGCGCCCTGACGAAGCGCCTCGCGGGACTGCTCACGGCCGCCGGCCCGCTGCTCCAGGCCTCCCCGGAGGTGCTCACCCCGCTCCTCGACCGGGTCGACGCCCTCGCCGACCAGGACTTCCTCGACCGGCTCCCGGCCCTGCGCGGCGGCTTCGACGCCCTCGCCCCGGCCGCCCGGGACCGGCTCCTGACCACGGTGACCGAGCGGCTCGGCGACCGGCTCGACCTCTCCCTCGACGCCCCGCCCGAGCTGCTCGCCCTGTGGGCGGCGGCCGACGCGGCCGGCCTCGCCGCGCTCACGCCCCTGGCCCTGCCCGCCCCGGAGGCCCCGGCCGCCCCGTACTCCGTACCCGAGACCGACGCCGAGACCGACGCCGCCACCCCCGCGGGCACGCTCCCCACCGAGGTACCGGACCGGCGGCTCGCCCCGGCCGACCGCTGGCGACTCCTCCTCGGCCGCCACCGGGACCGGCTGTCCGCCGACGCGCGCCGCTACGCCCGCGCCCTGGACGAGCTGTACGGCAGCGGACGCGGCGAAGGAGCCGACGACCTGGACGCCGGAACCGGCGGGGGCGCCGGACAGGAGCACTCCTTCCCCACCGCGCGCGAGTGGTCGCGGGAACTGGAGGCCCTCTTCGGCGCCGACGTCCGCGAAGAGGTCCTGGCCGAGGCCGCCGACGCGGGACGCACCGACGTGCTCACCCAACTGGACCCGGCGGCGGTCCGCCCCTCGGTGGAACTGCTCGGCTCGGTGCTCTCCCTGGCCGGAGGCATGCCCGAGGCCCGGCTCGCCCGACTGCGCCCGCTGGTGAAGCGGCTCGTCGACGAGCTCGCCCGGGAGCTGGCCACCCGCCTGCGCCCGACGCTCTCCGGACTCGCCACCCCGCGCCCCACCCGCCGTCCCGGCGGACGCCTCGACCTCTCCCGCACCCTGCGCGCCAACCTCGCCCACACCCGGCGCACGGCCGACGGCCGGGTCGTGGTCGTGCCGGAACGGCCGGTGTTCAGCACGCGGGCGAGCAAGGAGTCGGACTGGCGCCTGATCCTCGTGGTCGACGTCTCCGGCTCGATGGAGGCCTCGGTGATCTGGTCGGCGCTGACCGCCGCGGTCCTCGGCGGCGTGCCGACCCTGTCCACGCACTTCCTGGCCTTCTCCACGCAGGTGGTGGACCTGACCGACCGGGTCGACGACCCCCTGTCGCTGCTCCTGGAGGTACGGGTCGGCGGCGGCACGCACATCGCGGCGGGCCTCGCGCACGCCCGCTCGCTGATCACCGTCCCGAGCCGCACCCTCGTCGTCGTGGTCAGCGACTTCGAGGAGGGCGCGCCGCTCGCCGGGCTCCTCGGCGAGGTCCGCGCCCTGGCCGCCTCCGGCGCCCACCTGATGGGCTGCGCGGCGCTCGACGACGCCGGGGCGCCCCGCTACTCGCTGCCGGTGGCGCGCCAACTCGTCGCCGCCGGGATGCCGGTGGCCGCCCTCAGCCCGCTCGCCCTCGCCCGCTGGGTGGGCGACCGCCTCCGTGGAGAACCCCGTTGAGCCCCGCATCCCTGCCGCCCGTCGCCCCCGACGTCCTCGCCGAGGCCGTGGAACAGCTCAGCGCGCGGTTGCGCAAGAAGCTCGACGCCGCGATCGAGGGCTGTGCCGAGCACGCCGTCCCGGCCGCCGACGGATCCCTCGGCGTGCGCTTCGGCGAGGACGCCCTCGTCACCCTGCGCCCCGGCCCGTCGGGCACGGTCAGCGAAGCCGGACAGGCCGTCTGCACCTGCCTGCTGGCCCCGCGCTGCCTGCACCGCGCGGCGGTCCTCGGCGCGGCACCGATCGCGGACGCGGAAGCGGCACCGGACCTCCCGGACGCGACCGTGGACCTCCCGGACCCGGCACCGGACCTCCCGGGCCCGACCGCGGATCCTGCGAAGCCGACCGCAGGTCTTCCGCAGCCGACCGGGCCCGCCTCCGGCACCACGCCCGCTCCCGCGGGATCCACTCCCACCACCCCCGGACCCACCGCGCCTCCGCTCACTCCCGCCCAGGTCCGGGCCGCCACCGCCCTGTGGGAGGCGGCCGCCGAAGCCCTGTCCGCGGGGGTCACGGCCGGCGGGGCGGTGGTCCAGGCCGAACTGCTGCGCGCCGCCCACACCGCGCGCCTGGCCGGACTGCCCCGCGCCGAAGCGGCCGCCCTGCGCGTCGTACGGGGACTGCGCGCCGCGCGGGAGCGCGGCCGGGGACAGCGCCTCGGCGACCTCGCGGGCGCCTTCCGCGAACTCCTCGCCGGAGCGGCCCTGCTCGCCTCGGGGACGGCGGGGCCCGGCGCGGCCGGCACCGCGCGCCGCGCCTACGCGCAGGGCGGCAGCCTCAGGGCGTACGGCCTGTGCCGGGAGCCGGTGCTCTCCGCCACCGGGTACGGAGGCGTGTCCACCCACCTGGTGGGCCCGGACGGTTCCCGCTACACGGTGTCCGACGTGCGCCCCGGCGGACTGGCCAGGGCCAGGGGAGCGGGGTCCGCGTCCGTGGCGCTCGGCGGGGCCGTCCTCGACCACGCGGGCCTCGCGCGCGGAGGGCTGCGGATCGTGGGCGCCACCGTCTCGCCGGACGGGCGGCTCGGGGCGGGCCGGGGCGTGCGCGCGACCCCGCTGCGCGGGGTGGACTGGTCCGAGGAGCCCGCCGCCGCGCTGTTCGCCCGGCCGGTGGGCGAGGCGATGGCCGCGGCGCTCGACGACGGCGCGCGGGAGGCCGACGCACCCGAAGCCGCCCTCCTCGGTTGTGACGTGGAGGTGGTCGGCGCGGCGGGGGAGTACCTCGTGGCCCGGGTCGCCGGGGGCGGGCCGCTGCTGCGGCTGCGCCCCGCCCACCCCCATCCGGAGCTGCCGCACGCCGCCAACCTGCGCAGGATCGCGGAACGCCCCGGGCTCGCCCTGCGCGTCCTCGGCCGTCCGGACCTGGACCGGGCGGCGACGCTCCGGCCGCTCGCGGTCGGCCCGGTGCCGGGGGAGCCGTACACGCTGCGGCTGCCGGAGGAATGGCTCGGCAGGGCCGACCTGGGGTACGACCGCCTCCAGGGAAGCCACTTCCCGCGCGGGGCCGCGGACCCCGGGCCGACCGCCCCGCCCGCCGCCGTACCGGATCCGCTGGCGGACGCGCCGCTGTGGCGGGTCCGGCGGCTCCTGGAGACGGGGGTCGCGGGCGGGCGGCGCGCCGTGGCCGAGGCCGGCCGGGGGACGGACGCGGCCGCCCTCCTCGCCCCGCTGCGCCGGGCGGGCCTCGGCGGCGCCGCGCGGCTCGCGGCGGCCCTGACGGCGGAGGCGGACCGCCGCCCCCGGGACGCCTTCGGCCGCCTCACCGACGCCTCGGCCGACGGCTACGCCCGGGCGTGGCTCGCCTCGGCGGTCCATCTGGCGGCCGCGGAAAGGTCGTTGGTGGCGGCGTCCTGGTCCTGACCCGAGCCACGGGGCGGGACCCGCGACGGTCCGGGCGGCCCGCGCGCAGGTACGGACCCGCGTGAGCGGTGCTCCGCCACGAGGGCCCGGACCTCCCGGAGCGGGATCGGCGGGCTCGACGCCATGGGCCCGGAGGCGGGCGCGGGGCCGCGCGTCACGCCCCCGGACCGTCCACCGTTCTCCCGCTCCCCCACAAGGACCGCAGGACCGCACGCGCCGGTGGTGCCCGCGACCGACGGCCTCGGGCGCCCGGTTCTCCGCCCCGTGCGCCGCGCCTCCCGTCCGCGCCCCCGGCCGCGTCACCCGCTCGGCGGACGGAGACCCCGGCGAGGGCGGGGAACGGGTAGGTCCCAGAGCGGGTGACGGGCGGACACGAGGGCGGGACGAGGGCATGCGACATGCGCTGCGGAAGCGGCGGGAGGCCGCCCGGGCGCGGCAGGAGAGGCTTCAGCGGCTCCGCCGCGACGACCGGACGCTCCTCGACCGCCTGTACGGGACTCCGTACGAGGACATCGCCTTCCCGCCGCCCCGCCCCCTGGACGACGCCGAGGCGGTGGAGATCCTGGGGTTCGCGCTGCGCCTCGGCCGTGCGCTCTTCCTCGCCGGGGCGGAGACCCGGCGGATCGAGTCGTCCGTCGTGGCCGTCACCGCCGCCTGGGGGATGGACAGCCAGGAGGTCGACATCAACGCCCGGTCGATACAGGTGCAGTACGCCCCCGAGGGCCGGCGGCCCGTCGTCATGCTGAAGGTGATGGGCTCGGAGGACAGCCGGGACCTGGACCGGCTCGCCGCCCTCGAACGCCTCACCACCCGCGCCGCCTCCGGCCGACTGGCGCGGGAGGCCGCCGCCGGGGCCCTGGACGGGATCGAGACCGGCACCTCCCGCTGGCCCTGGTGGTTCGGCCTGGGCGGCGGCGCGGTCCTGGCGGCGATGCTGTGCGTCCTGGCCTCCGGGACCGTCCGCGCGGCCCTGGTGTCGCCCCTCGTGTTCCTGCTCGCCGACCGGGGCGCCTGGGTCCTGTCCCGGGGCGGACTGCCGTCCTTCTTCGTCACCGTCGCGCAGACCGTCCTGCTCCTCGTCGCGGTTACGGGGCTCACGGCGGCCGGGGGCCTGAGCCACGCGGAAGCGGCCAGTGTGATCGCGGCGAACGTGATCCTGCTGCTGCCGATCTTCACGATCATCTCGCTGACCGAGGACGCGATCGACGGCTTCCGCTCCATGGCGGCGGGCCGCGCGGTGAGCCTGCTCGCCTTCTTCACCGCCCTGGGCTGCGGCTTCCTCGCGGTCGGCTTCCTGCTGCGGGGCGCCGACGCGGACGCCCGCTCCACCGCTCTGGTCCCGCTGCCCGTCGTCCTCTCGCTGCTCACCAGCGCGATCGGCGCCCTCGGGAACACCGTGTTCATGGGCGGGGGACTGCGGATCGTCCCGCCCGCGGTCGCCACGGCGGTCCTGGGCGCGGGGGTCAAACTGGCCTGCCTCGACGCGTTCGGCTGGTCCGCGCCCCTGGCGACCGGCCTCGCGACGGTGGCGATGGGCCTCGCCGCCGCGGTCCTGTCGCCGCGCACGGGCATCCCGGTCCGCGCGTTCGTGATCCCCGGCATCGCCGGCGGCGTGCTGCCGGGCCCGGACCTGTACCGGAGCCTGCTGCAGTGGCTGCTGCACGTGGAGGGCGCGGGGGCCTACCTGGTGTCCACGATGGCGTCGGTGGCCGCCATCGGCATCGGCGTGGTCTTCGGGACGCTGCTCGGCACCGGCGCCGAACGCCGGTGGCGCTACCGGAGCACCGGGACCGGGACCGGTACGGGGGCCGACTCCTCCCGTACTCCCGGGGAGACGGTCCCCGTGGCGGGCGAGCCCGAGCGGGACGCCGGGGCCCGCTGAACCGCCGCCCTTCAGGCGGGGTGCCCCGGGGTGAGGTCCGTGACGTCACCGAGCCGGAGGAGCGGCGCCCCGTCCGGCCCCGGAGCGCTCTGCTCGACGGGGGCGAGCAGGAAACCGACGTGGTCCCCGCCCTCGACGCGCTCCAGGATCCGGCCGACCAGCCAGGCGCGGGAGTCGGCGAGCACCGGCGCCCCACCCTCGCCCGGCCGCCACTCCACCCGGGCGAACTTGTCGGTGTCGTCGCCCGTCCGCCCGCCGAAGAGCGCCGCGGTCTCCTTCTGGTCGCTCCACAGGACGTGGACCGCCAGGTGGGAGGCGCGGCACGCGACGCGATGGGTGCGGTTGGCGGTGGAGAGCCAGGCCATGAAGCGGGGCGGGTCGATCGAGCAGGGGGAGGCGAACCCCACGAGGCAGCCTCCCCGCTCGCCGTCCGCCGTCGCCGCCGTGACGACGTACATCGGATAGTCGAGGGCATCGGTGAAACCGTCGGCCACGGTCGGCTCCTGGGGGATCGGCCCCCGGAGCGCCTCTCCGGGGGCTGGTCGCCTTGCCCCGATGGCCGACCGGCAAACGCGCGACATGGGCCGCTCGCATGTCATAAGGCCTCTTCGGCGGGGTAGCGGCAGACCCATGGACACGACACCCCTGCGCGCCGTCGCTCTCGTCTGCACCCTCTCCCCGTCACCCGCACGTTCCAGTTCGCAGCTCCTGGCGGAACAGGTCATGGCGGCGCTGGGCGAGCACGGCGTCACCGGCGAGACCATCAGGATCGCCGACCGCAACGTCCTGCCCGGAGTGGAGACCGACATGGGGGAGGGGGACGACTGGCCGGAGATCCGGGACACGATCCTGGGCGCGGACATCCTGGTCCTGTCGACCCCCATCTGGCTCGGCCATCCCTCCAGCATCGCCCAGCGCGTCCTGGAGCGGCTGGACGCCGAAATCTCCGAGACGGACGACGAGGGCCGGATGCTGACCTACGGCAAGGTGGCGGCCGTCTGCGTGGTCGGGAACGAGGACGGCGCGCACAAGGTGAGCGCGGACCTCTTCCAGGGCCTCAACGACGTCGGCTTCTCCCTCGCCCCCAACGCCGTCACCTACTGGGTCGGGGAGGCCATGCAGGGCACCGACTACCAGGACCTCGACAAGACCCCCGAGGCCACGGCCGGCACCA
This sequence comes from Streptomyces sp. NPDC007872, assembly GCF_042868165.1. Taxonomy (NCBI): domain Bacteria; kingdom Bacillati; phylum Actinomycetota; class Actinomycetes; order Kitasatosporales; family Streptomycetaceae; genus Streptomyces; species Streptomyces sp. NPDC007872. The sequence continues at coordinate 335,975 of NZ_JBIAEA010000003.1, read as the reverse complement.
CCGCGACCCTCGCCGCCAACACGGCCCACCTGGCCCGGCGCCTCAAGTCCGCCCCGTACCCGCCGTCCTGACCCCGGCCCCCACGCCCATCCCGATCGAGAACGAGGAACGACAGACATGACCCAGCACCGGAACGACGGACCGGACCCCCGCACCACCCCTCCCTCCGAGGCCCCGGGGGAGAGCGGCGACCAGGAGGCGCGCGAGGAGGCGGCCGACGCGGTCGTCGGCGAGGCGGGCGAGGTCGAGGACGACGACGAGGAAGGTGACGAGGACGACGACGACTCCGCGTAAAGGGGAAGCGTCGCGACGCGAAGCCGGGGAGGGCCGTGAGAACGTCACGGCCCTCCCCGGCGTACGGGCGGGTGCGCGCCCCGGAGGGATCAGGCGGTCATGGCAGGAGGCACGCTGCCCGGGGCCTGGAGCGGTACGGAGCCCGGGCCGCTCACCGTCAGGGCGATGCCGAGGCTCGCGCACATCCTGCGGGCCCGGGCGAGCGCGCTGTAGGAGGCCGGGGACGGGGAAGGGGTCGGGAATTCGAGGAGGACCCGGGCGGGGCGGTAGGCGGAGACGATCGCCTCGATCTCCAGGGCCGCCGCGGCGCGGCTGGTCACGTCGAGCTCGCGGAGGAGCCTCAGGTGCAGGGTGCCGTCCTCGAGGACATGGCTCACGAGCATGGTCTAACTCCCGGACCGGGTGGGCGCCGCGGACGCGGCACAGGGCGGTGATCAGTGGGAGGGACCGGCGAGCGGTCCCGGTGCGGCGCACGGCGAGCGGTTCGTGGAACTCGGCGGGAAGACCGTGAGCGCCGCATCCCCGGCGCGAGCCGGCCTCGATGCCGTTCTCCGCCGCAGGACGCTCCGTGTCCAGCCTGAAGCAGCTCGACAGGTGGCTGCCACCCTCCATTATGCAAGGAACGCGCCTGCCTGCACCTTTCCCGTCCGGGCTCCGCGCACCGGACTCGTGGGGCCTGATTGAGGCGAGGGCGGCCGGGTATGCGGGTGACGACCACAACGGAACGAAGGAGGCAAACCGGTGAGCACGGTCGAGAAGACCATCGATGTGGACGTCCCGGTGCGGAGCGCCTACGACCAGTGGACGCAGTTCGAGGAGTTCCCCCGCTTCATGGAGGGCGTGGAAGAGGTACGGCAGGTCGACGACCGCCACTGCCACTGGCGGACCAAGGTGGCGGGAGTGCGGCGCGAGTTCGACACCGAGATCGTCGACCAGCTCCCGGACGAGCGCGTCGCGTGGCGCACCGTGGGCGGAGAGGTCCGGCAGAAGGGCGTCGTGACCTTCCAGCGCCTCGACGAGGACCACACCAGGGTCCGGCTCGCGATGGAGGTGGAGCCGGAGGGCGTGGTGGAGAGGACCGGCGACGCCCTCGGGATCCTGGACCTCCGGGTCAAGGGCGACCTGAAGCGGTTCAAGGGCTTCATCGAGGAGCGCGGGCAGGCGACCGGCAGTTGGCGCGGCCGCGTCCGCCCCTCGGACGCCACGGCCACGGGCCCGGCCCCGACCGGCGGCCCGACGAGCCCTTCGGGTACGACGAGCACTACGGGTGCGACGGCCGCCCCGGGCCCGACCGGTCGCTTCCCCACCATTCCGGGCCAGGCCGACAGGTCCTCGCGCGGCGCGGACGCCTGGCCGCCCGCCGACCGTCCCTGACGTCCCGGGACACCACTGGGACACCGAGAACGGCCAGGGGCCGGTCGCACGGACGGACGACGTCCCGCGACCGGCCCCGCGGCCGTCCACCGGCCCCACGGGCCGCCCGCCCCTCCCGCAGACCCGGGAGCAGGACCGGGAACAGGACCGGAGAGAGCCCCGGAGGCGCCGAGCGCGCGTCCGGGCCGATGATCTGGAAACTTGGGGTACATGAGCAAGACCGCCCTCGTCGTCATCGACATGCTCAACCGCTACGACCACCCGGACGCGGAACTCCTCGTCCCCTCCGTCGAACGGGCCCTCCCCGCCGTGGTGCGCCTCCTGGACGAGGCCCGCGAGCGGGACCTCCCGGTCGTCTACGCCAACGACAACTTCGGCAAGTGGCGCTCCCACCACGGAGAGATCCTGGAGGCGGCCCTCGGCGGCCCGCGCGCCGACCTCGTCGACCCCGTCCGCCCGGACGAGTCGTCCTACTTCGTCGTCAAGGCGCGCCACTCCGCCTTCTACGACACCCCGCTCGCCTACCTGCTGGAAACGCTCGGCGTGGACCACCTCGTGCTCTGCGGGCAGGTCACGGAGCAGTGCGTGCTCTACTCCGCCCTCGACGCCCACATCCGGCACCTCTCCGTCACCGTCGCCCGGGACGCCGTCGCCCACATCCACGAGGACCTGGCCGACGCCGCCCTGCGCATGATGGAGACCAACATGGGCGCGCGCATCACCTCCGCCGACAAGGCCCTGGACTGAGCGCGGCGCCCGCCCCGGGCCCCGGGACGGACCCGTACGAGGGCGGCTGCCGGGCGGCCCCGGCCCTCCCGGGGCACATTGGTACGGAGGGGCGACCGCGCCCCTGCGCCGGGCCGGCCGCGCGTACGGCACGCGGGGCCGGGTAGTCGGGGGCGGGAGACCCTTTCCGGAAGCGAGGAGGCTCCTTCCGGCGGCGGGCGGAGAAGGGACGGGACCGATCCCCGCCGCCCGGGCCCGGACCGTCTTTCCCGGCGTGAGCGAGAAGGGGCATGACATGAGCACCGATGACGGCACTTCCCGCGTGGTGGTGGGCGTGGACGGCTCACCGGCGTCGCACGCCGCCCTGCGCTGGGCGCTCCGGTACGCGCGGCGCACCGGCACGACCGTGCACGCCGTGGGGGTCTACGACCTCCCCGGGGCGGAAGGATGGTCCGCGCCGGCCGTGGACGTGCTGTTCGACGAGGAACAGGCCCGGCGGTCCCTCTCCGAGGAGCTCACGGCGGTCCTCCCCCCGGACGACGACGTCCCCGTGGTCCAGCACGTGGTGCGCGGGAACCCCGCCCGGGTGCTGATCGACGCGTCGGAGGGCGCCGAACTGCTCGTCGTGGGAAGCCGGGGCCGGGGCGGCTTCGCGAGCCTGCTCCTCGGCTCGGTGAGCCAGCAGAGCGCCGCGCACGCGTCCTGTCCCGTCGTCATCGTCCGCCCGGAGACGGCCGACGGCGCTCCGCCCGCGGGCGACACCACCCCCTGACAAGCGTCGGTGACACGGAGGTCGGATCATCATGAACGCATCCATGTCCTTGGTGCTTCTGCCGGACGGGCACCTCGTCCTCCCCGCCGACGAGGTGACCGGACTGCTCCGGCACCTCGCGGCCGGGTGGCTGGAGTCGACCGGCGAGGACGACCTCGACCTCGCGCCGGAGACGGTGGTGGCCCTGGCCGGAGCGCTGACGGAGGTCGCCGACCGGATCGACGTGGAGTGCATCGCGCTCGCGCCGCGCGGTGACGAGGACCCGTTCGACCAGGAGCGGCCGTTCGCGGACGGGAGCGACGAGGAGGACCCGCCCGACGGCGGAACCCCCTTCGACGGCCCGTACAACGAGGGGAGCCCGTTCGACGAGGGGCGCCCGTTCGGCGAGGGGGGCCGCTTCGAGGACGGGAACCCCCTCAGGGACGAGCACGGAGACCCGTACGACGGAGGCGGTCCGCCGCAGCCCTGAGGGAGCGCCCGCGCGGAGCCGGGCTCCACGGGTCCTCCTTCAGGAGCAGGTCCACGTCGGCGAGGCGCCGGGCGCGCGCGTCGAGCGCCGGGTCGTCCAGGGCGTCCCAGGCGAGCGGGGCCGCGACGGGCGCGCCGGCCCTGGCCCGCACCGTGTACGGGGCCACCGCGGTCTGACCGTACGCGTTGCGCTGGATGTCGAGGTAGAGGCGCCCCTCCCGGGCCTTCTTGCGCACCTCGGTGGTGAGCAGGTCGGGACGGCGGGCGGCGAGCACCCCGGAGACGTCGGCGGCGAAGGCCCGGACGTCGTCGAAGGGGGCGCTCCGGTCCAGCGGCACCAGGACGTGCAGCCCCCGCGAGCCGGTGGTCATGAGCAGCGACGGCAGCCCCAGCTCGTCGAGGAGGTCGCGGAGCCACCGGGCGGCGTCCCGTACCGGCGCGAACCCCTCCCCGGACGGGTCGAGGTCGAAGACCAGCCGGTCGGGGTGGTGGGGGCGGTCGACCTTCGAGAGCCACCGGTGCAGGGTGACGGAGCCCTGGTCGGCGAGGAGGACCAGGGCGGCCGCGTCCTCGGCCAGGACGTACGTGACGGTGCCGCCCTCCTTGGGCATCTCGGCGCGCCCCACCCAGTCCGGGAAGTGGTCCGGAGCGTCCTTCTGGAAGAAGCCCCGGTCGCCGATGCCGCCCGGATGGCGCTCCAGGGTCAGCGGGCGGCCGCGCAGGTGCGGCAGCATCTTCGGGGCCACGGCGCGGTAGTACTCCGCGAGGTCGGCCTTGGTGATGCCGTCCTCGGGGAAGAGCACCTTCTCCGGCCGGCTGACCGTGACGGCGCGCCTGCCCGCCCGTACCTTCAGGGTCTCCGTCATCGCGTTCTCCCTCTCCGTGCCCGACGTCTCGGTGCTCGACGTCTCCGTACTCGACGTCTCCGTGCCCGACGTCTCCGTGTCCCGCGTTTCCGTGTCCGGCGTCCGTCCCCGGTCGCCCGTGCGTCGCCGGAGAGCTCCTGACGAACCGCTACCCGCGAAGCCGCGCGCCTACCGCGTGCCCCCGCCGGACGGCGGACCCGCGGGACGCATACGACCCGGTGGTCCGGGGCACTCGCGCCGTGACCCCCGGAAGCCGCATGTGAGGAGTTGGACCATGAGGGCGTTGACCTGGCACGGACACCGGGACGTTCGTGTGGACACCGTGCCCGACCCCCGGATCGTCGACCCGACGGACGTGATCGTCCGGGTCACCTCCAGCGGAATCTGCGGCTCCGACCTGCACCTGTACGAGGTGTTCGGGCCCTTCCTGGACCCCGGCGACATCCTCGGCCACGAACCCATGGGGATCGTGGAGGAGGTCGGCCCGGACGTGAGGAACCTCAAGGTCGGCGACCGGGTCGTGGTGCCGTTCAACGTCTCCTGCGGCACGTGCTGGACGTGCGACCAGGGCCTGCAGTCCCAGTGCGAGACCACCCAGGTCAGGGAGTACGGGACGGGCGCCTCCCTGTTCGGGTACACCAAGCTCTACGGGCAGGTCCCCGGCGGCCAGGCGGAGTTCCTGCGCGTCCCCTTCGGCGACACCCTGCCCATCAAGGTCGGCCAGGACGCCCCCGACCAGCGCTACCTCTACCTCTCGGACGTGCTGCCGACCGCCTGGCAGGCCGTGGCGTACGCCGACGTCCCGCCCGGCGGCACCGTGACCGTCCTCGGGCTCGGCCCCATCGGCGACATGGCCGCCCGCATCGCCCTGCACAAGGGCGCGAGCAAGGTCATCGGCGTGGACCTCGTCCCCGAGCGGCTCCGCCGCGCCCGCGGCCGCGGCGTCGAGGTCCTGAACCTCAAGGAGCACGGCAAGGACCTCGGCGACCGGGTGCGGGACCTCACGGACGGCCGGGGCACGGACGCGGTCATCGACGCCGTCGGTATGGAGGCCCACGGCGCCCCGCTCACCAAGCTCGCGCAGAAGGTCCCCGGGTTCCTGCCCGACGCGATCGCCCAGAAGATGATGACCAAGGCCGGTGTGGACAGCATGGCCGCCTTCGACACGGCGGTGGACGTGGTCCGCCGCGGCGGCACCATCAGCCTGTCCGGCGTCTACGGCGGCGCCGTCGACCCCGTGCCGATGTTCAGCCTCTTCGACAAGCAGATCCAGCTCCGCATGGGCCAGGCCAACGTCTGGCGGTGGGTCGAGGACATCCTCCCGCTCCTGGACGACGCCGACCCGCTCGGCGTCGACGACTTCGCCACCCACACCCTGCCCCTGGAGGACGCCCCCCGGGCGTACAAGACGTTCCAGGACAAGGAGGACGGCATGATCAAGACGGTGCTGACCCCCGGCCGCTGAACGGACGCGTGCCGCCCTGCCCGACCGGGGCGTATGCCGCCTCCGCCCCCGGTCGGGCGGTGTGAAATCACGACTTCGTGGAACCCGTCTCTCATGGAAGCGACACCGCAGGACATGTCAGGAACCCCTCACGCCCCTCTGCTCGACAGCACCGCGGCCCTGCTGATGAAGGGGTACGGGTGGCTCCCCGATCTGCGCCGGCGCGCCGGGAACGCCCCGGCCGTCCCGGTACGGATCCTCGGCCGGCGCGGAGTCGCGCTGCACGGCAAGGAGGCCGTGGACTTCTTCTACGACGAGCGGCACGTCCGCCGGCACGACGCCCTGCCCGGGCCCGTCCTGGACACGCTGTTCGGCCGCGGAGCCGTCCACACCCTCGACGGGGGGCCGCACCGCGGCCGGAAGGCGATGTTCCTGACGCTGCTCAAGGACCCGGAGCGGATCGCCGCCCTGGTGGAGTACGCCCAGCGCGCGTGGGACCGGGCCGAGGCCGGCTGGCAGGAGAGGGAACGGGTGGTGCTCTTCGACGAGGCCGCCCGCGTCCTGACCCGGGCCGTGCACGACTGGGCCGGCGTCCCGCTGCCCGACGGCGAGGAGGAGACCGCCGCGCGGGACCTCGTGGCCATGGTGGACGGCTTCGCCGCCGTCGGCCCCCGGCACGTGCGCGCCCGGCGGGCCAGGACGCGGCAGGAGGAGCGGCTCGCCCCGCTCATCGAGGAGCTGCGGACCGTGGGCGCCCCCTCGGGGCAGGCGACGATCGCCCAGGCGGTGGCCGCGCACACCGACGCGAACGGCCGGCAGCTCGACCCGCACACCGCGGCCGTCGAACTCCTGAACGTCCTGCGCCCCACGGTCGCGGTCGGTTGGTTCGTCGCCTTCGCCGCCCACGCCCTGCACCGCTGGCCGGAGCACCGCGCGCTCCTGGCGGCGGACGAGCGGTACGCCTGGGGCTTCGCCCAGGAGGTCCGCCGCTTCTACCCCTTCGCCCCGTTCATCGGCGGCCTCGCGGCGGCCGACACCCGGTGGGGCGGCGTCCCGGTCGAGAAGGGCACCCTGGTCCTCCTCGACCTGTACGGGCACGACCACGACCCCGACCTGTGGCCGGAGCCGTACGCCTTCGACCCGACCCGTTTCACCCGGCCGGGCGCGACGACCGGCCGCGACGACCTCGTCCCGCAGGGCGGCGGCGACCCGGCGGCGGGCCACCGGTGCCCCGGCGAGGACATCACCCTCGCCCTCCTGGCCTCCCTGGTCCCGCGCCTCGCCCGGTTGCCCCACGACGTGCCCGACCAGGACCTGTCGATCCCCCTGCACCGCGTGCCGACGCTCCCGCGCAGCGGATACGTCATGGAACGCGTGCGCCTGGGGGCGTCGACGGCCGCGGGCTGACCGCCCTACCACCCGACCGGACACTGGAAGAGGAGAACGGAATGAGCGACGCGCACACCCCGGGGAACTCGGACGACCCGATACCCCGCGACCGCGAGGACGAACAGGCGGCCGAGGGCGAGGACCCGTTGGCCATCACCGTTACGCGGGACCCCGGCGAGGAGGAGCTGCCGGACACCGAGGAGTCCGGCACGGGCCCCGGAGGGCGCCCCGAGAAGGGAGCCGTCAACCCCGAGCAACCCGTCCCCGACGAACCGGCCGACTGACCGGGGCGGCACCGTCGTCCCCGTCCTCACCACCCCCGCAGTCCTTGGAAACGGAGAGCCCCGTCCTTGAGCCCCGCCGACCTCGTGTTCACGGCCCTGGGCCTCGGAGCATTGGCCGCGGCGGTCCTGCCGCGACTCGTCCGGCGCATGCCGTTCTCGATGCCCATGGTGTTCCTGCTGGTCGGAGCCCTGAGCGGACTGCTGCCCCTTCCGATGCCCACACTCGACCCGGTGGCGGACCGGGTCTGGGTCGAGCACGTCACCGAGATCTGCGTGATCGTCTCCCTCATGGGCGCCGGGCTCGCGCTGAACCGCCGCTTCGGGCTGCGCTCCTGGGCCGGGCCGTGGCGGCTCCTCGGCATCACCCTGCCCCTGACCGTCGTCGCGACCACCGTGCTCACCTGGTGGCTCTTCGACTGGCCCGTGGCCACCGCGCTCCTCGTGGGCGCCCTCCTCGCGCCCACCGACCCGGTGCTGGCCGCGGAGGTGCGGGTGGGGGAGCCGACCGACGAGGACGACGACGAGGACGAGGTCCGCTTCACGCTCACCGCCGAGGCCGGCCTCAACGACGGCCTGGCCTTCCCCTTCGTCCTCGCCGCCGTCGCGCTCGCGGGCGCGGGCGGCGTCTGGGCGGAGGCCGACTGGGGCCACTGGTTCGGCTTCGACCTCGTGGCCAGGGCGGTGATCGCCGTCGTCATCGGCATCGTCCTCGGGCGGCTGCTCGGCCGGATGTTCTTCCGGGCCGAAGCTGAATCGTTTCGCCTTTCCGAGCACATGGAGGGCTTCGTCGCGCTCGCCGCGACCTTCCTCTCGTACGGCCTCACCGAACTCGCGCACGGTTACGGCTTCGTGGCCGTCTTCGTCACCGCCTGTGCCATCCGGGGCGCCGAGCGCGGCCACGGCTACCACAAGGTGCTGCACGGCTTCACCGAGCAGATCGAACGGCTCCTGACGGCGGCCCTGCTCTTCCTCCTCGGCCACTACCTCGCCGCCACCGGCATCGAGGCGCTGACCTGGCCGATGCTCCTGCTCGCCCTGGCCCTGATCGTGGTCGTCCGCCCGGTGACCGGGTGGATCGCGCAGCTCGGCTTCGTCACCGGCCCCCGGGAACGCGTCGTCGCCGCCGTCTTCGGACTGCGCGGCATCGGCTCCCTCTTCTACCTCGCGTACGCCCTCGGCCACCACGGATTCGAGGGCCAGGCACAGGAGTTGTGGGTCCTGACCGCCACCACCGTGGCGCTCTCCGTCGTGCTCCACGGCGCGAGCGCCACTCCCGTCATCCGCAGGCTGGACCGCCTGCGCGAGATCCGCCCGTCCGACGCGCCGCCGTGAGCCCTCACGCACTCGCCCCGGTGGGCCCGGCCGGAGCCGGGCCCACCGGGGCGAGAAGGGCGGACGGACCGTCAGCGGCGCTTCCGGAACCTGCCGAGGAACTGCCGGGCGCGGGCCTGGTTCCGGGGATCGGCGGCGGCGCGCCGTACCGACGCGATCGCCCGCTGTCCCTGGGGGCTGCGGCCGAACCGCTTGATGCGGGCCAACAGTGCGGACATGGAACCTCCTGTGCTCGTACGTCGTCTGCGGGGTGCTCCGGGGGCGGAACGCCGGGCGGCGGGGCCCGGTCCCGATCGGGTCGCCGCCCACCTCGTGCGACGGCGCCTCCACGGTTTCCGCATACCCCTGATACGGCGGGACACGCGACGCCCCGCCACCCGGCCGCCGCCCGGCCCGATCGGGACCGGCAGGACGCCGACTCCCTTTGCCTGAAAGGGATGTGACGGGGAACAAGCACCGCATGACCGTTTCCAAGACCGGCGTCCTCGTCCTCGACACCACCGATCCCGAGCCCCTCGCCCGCTTCTACGCGGCCCTGCTCGACGCCACCGTCGAACCGAGCCCCGGCGACCCCGACCTGCTGCTGCTCTCCGGCTCCGAGGGCCTCGTCCTCGGCATCCGCCGCGACCCCGGCCAGGCCCCGGCGAGCTGGCCCCGGCCGGACGACGCCCAGCAGGCCCACCTGCTCATCCTCGTGGCGCCCGACGCGCTCGACGAGGCCGAGCGGGAAGCCGTCTCGCTCGGCGCGCGCCCCGTCTCCGCCGACCGGAACGGCAGCCGCCTCGACCGGCGCACCGACACGCGCCGCTACACGGACCCGGCCGGCCACGCCTTCGTGCTCGCCCCCGTCGGCGGCGTTTCCGCCTGACGCCGGGGGGCAGCCGCCCCACGGACCCGCCCGTACGACCGAGGAGGACGACCATGAGCCACCACGAGCGCCGACGCACCCTGCCCGCGGACGCCCCGCCGCGCACCACGCCCTCGGAGGCCGTCGGTGAGAGCGGCGACGTCGAGGCGCGCCGGGAGGCCGAGAAGGCCACGCGGGGCCGCCCGGACGGAGCCGACGACGAGGGCGGCATGGACGCCAAGCGCCAGTCCCCGGGCCTGGGCCGCGAGGAGCAGCGCCGCCCGCACGGCCGCAGGGGCGAGGCCGGGACCGGGGAGAGCTGACCGCGGGAGGTCAGGACCCCGCGCGGGACGTGTGCCGCTCCGCACGGGTGACGACGAGCGAGACGTTCTGCCCGCCGAAGCCGAAGGAGTTGCTGAGCACGGCCTCCTGGGGAACGTCCCGCCGCTCCGTGACCACGTCGAGGTCGACGGCGGGATCGACGCCGGCCGCGGTGAGGTTGCGGGTCGGCGGGACGACGCCGTGCTCCACGCTGAGGACGGCGATGAGCGCCTCGATCGCGCCGGCGGCGCCGAAGAGGTGGCCGAGCGCCGCCTTGGGAGCGGTCACGGTGGCGCGGCCGAAGACCTTCCCGATCGCGAGCGCCTCGGCGACGTCGCCGACCGGGGTCCCGGTGGCGTGGGCGTTGACGTGGCCGATCCGCCCGGGAGCCAGGCCGGCCTGCGCGAGGGCCTTGCGCATGGCCGCGACCTGGCCGGAGCCGTCGGGCGCGGGTGCCGTGATGTGGTGGGCGTCGGCGGCGATGCCGGCGCCCGCGAGTACCGCGCGCACGCGGGCACCCCGGGCCTCGGCGTGTTCGGCGCTCTCCAGCACCACGACGGCCGCGCCCTCGCCGAGGACGAATCCGTCGCGGTCCGCGGCGAACGGCCGGGAGGCCGAGGCGGGTTCGGCGGTGTGCCGCGACAGCGCCTGCGCCTGGACGAAGCCGGCGACGGTGATCGGGGTGATCGCGGCCTCGGTCCCGCCCGCGATGACCACGTCCGCCTCGCCGGCCCGGATGAGCCGGGCCCCCAGGGCGATCGCCTCGGCGCCGGAGGAGCACGCCGAGACGGGCGTGTAGACCCCGGCCCGCGCGCCGTACTCGATGCTGATCAGCGCCGCCGCCGCGTTGGGCATGAGCATCGGGACCGTGCGGGGCGAGACGCGCCGCACCCCGGACGCCTCCAGGACGTCGTCCTCCCTCAACAGCGTCTGCACGCCCCCGATGCCCGTGCCGATCGCCGACGCGAGCCGGTCCGGGTCCACCCGCGGGGAACCGGCGTCGGCCCAGGCCTCGGCCGCCGCGGTGAGGGCCGCCTGCTGCGAGCGGTCGAGCCGCCTGGCCCGCGCCGGCGGCAGCGACCCGGCGGGGTCGGCCGCCATCGTCCCGGCGACGGTGCCGGGAAGGCCGGTGTCCTCGTGGCCGGGCAGGGCGTCGCCGCGGATGCCGGACTCGCCGGCGAGCAGGGCGTCCCAGGTGGTCGCCACGTCTCCGCCGAGGGGCGTGATCGCGCCGAGTCCGGTCACGACGACTTCGGTCCGGTGCATGTCCTTCACCTTTTCTTGTATGCGATACAAGCGAACGAGGCTTGTTGTATCACATACAATTCGAGGGTGGAGAAGAAGCGAACCGATGCCAGGCCCGCCCCGGCCCGGTCGGCACCGGCCCGGTCGGCGGCACCGGCCCGCTCGCGCGACCGCGGCCGCGCGACGAGACGCCGGCTGATCGAGGAGGCCGCGCGGCTCTGCAAGGAGCGGCCCGGCGCCGAGGTGAGCGTCGCGGAGATCGCGGAGGCGGCGGGAGCCTTCCCCAACCAGGTCACCTACCACTTCGGCTCCAAGGACTCGCTGCTCGTGCACGCCGCCTTCCTCGGCCTGCTGCACGACGCCCGGCGGATCGAGCGCCTCGGCCGCCAGGCCCCCGACGCGGCGACGTTCCGGCGCAACATCGCCCGCGCCGTCCTCGCCATGCCCTCGCTGCCCCCGGTCGCGCGGGCGCTCGCCGCCGGGATCTCCAAGCCCGAACTCGCCCCCGTGGTCGACCGGCACCTCCAGTTGCTCTTCCGGCAGTCCGAGCGCTTCGTGGGCCGGCTCGTCGACACCCGCGGCTGGCGGACCCGCCGGCCGCTCGACGTGGAGGCCAGGACGTTCTGGAGCACCGCGCTCGGCGCGGTGCTCCTCGTCCGCGCCGGCGCGCACGGCACCGTCGCCGACCTCGACCTCGCCGGAGCGCTGACCCTCCACGACGCGTCCGGGGGCGAGCCCGCGTACGACCGGCCCGGTCGGCCGGACCAGGAAGCCTGAGGCCCCGCGCCGGAACGCCGTGACCCGGCGCCCGGCCCTGACGGAAGCGGCCCGCCCCCGCGTGTGCGGCCGGGTCAGCCGAGCAGCCGGAGCACCGCCCGCTCCACCCCGCCCCGCGTGGCCGGATGCCCGAACCCGCCGTCCTCGCCGAGCCGTTCCAGCGCCCCGGCGACGGTGACGCCCTCCTCGAAGCGCTCGACGACGAGCGGGTCGATGTACGAGGCGCGGCAGACCGCCGGAGTGTTGCCGAGGTGGTCGCTGACCTCGCACACGGCCCGCCGGACCGCCTTCGACCGCGCGGTGCGCGACTCCCCGGCCACCGGGGCCGACACCCCCAGCGCGACGGCGGCGAGCACCGTGGCGTGCCAGGTGCGGAAGTCCTTCGCGGTGAGGTCGGCACCGGACCGGTCCCGCAGGTACGCGTTCACCTCCGCCGCCCGCACGTCGTGCCAGGCCCGGCCCTCCCAGTACGCGAAGAGGCGTTCACCGCCGCCGCGCCGCCGGAGCAGCGCCCGGACGACCCCGTACGCCTGCTCGTCCACGAGCGTCCGCGTCTGCCGGAGGCCCGACTTCGCCGGGTAGTCGAGGGACACCTCCCCGCGCGCGCAGCGGACGTGCTCGCGCAGCAGGGTCGTGAGGCCGTGCGAGGAGTTCTCCTTCAGGTAGCGCTCGCCGCCGACCCGGAAGGACCCCAGGTCGAGCAGGCGGACCGTACAGGCGAGCACCCGGTCGCGGCACAGCCCGCGCAGGTCCAGGTCGCGCTCGACCGCCCGCCGCAACCGGGGCAGCCGGCGGGCCACCTCCCGCACGTGCTCGTGCTTCGCCTCCTCCCGCCGGCGCCGGAACTCCTCGTGGTACAGGTACTGCCTGCGGCCCGCCGCGTCCGTCCCCACGGCCTGCACGTGCCCGGTGGGCCACGGGCAGACCCAGACGTCCCGCCACGCGGGCGGGATCGCGAGCGCGACCGCCCTGGCCCGGTCCTCCGCGCCCAGGGGAGCGCCGTCCGCGTCCAGGTACCGGAAGCCCCTGCCGTGGCGGACCCGCCGCCACCCGGGCCGTTCGGGATCACTCGTCCTCAGTCGCACCCCTCCCCACTGCCCCGGCACGGCCCCGCCCACTCCCGGCGGGCCGGGGGAGGAATGGTGCGTACGGGACGGGGGAGACGCGACGGTGGGGGCGGCCGTCCCGCACGGAACGCGCCGCCCCGTCACCCACACCGGCAGGACGAACAGGACGGAGGAGCGCGATGGACACCGGCGGGAACGAGTACCGGATCGCCCGGTTCAGGGAGCGGCTCGCGCGCGAGGACACGGCCGAGCTCGGGGTGCGCGTCGAGGCGCGCGGGACCGCCGTGCTCCTGACGGGCACCGTCCCCACGGCCGTGCACCGGGAGGAGATCCTCCGGCTCGCCGAGACGGAACTGGCCGGCCTCCCCGTCCACGCGGACCTGACGGTCGCCTGCATCGATCCCCCCGAGCGCCCGGAGGAGCTGCTGTGACCGCCCCCGAGAAGCACGAGGACGGAGCCGTCGTCCGGGTGGCGGCCGTCGGCGACATCCATCTGAGCCCGGACTGCCGGGGCCTGCTGCGCCCCTCCTTCGAGACCCTGCCGCTCTGCGCGGACGTCCTCCTCCTCGCCGGGGACCTCACCCGGCACGGGACGGTCTCCGAGGCGGAGGTGGTCGCGGACGAGGTCCGGGACCTCGGCGTCCCCGTGGTGGCGGTCCTCGGCAACCACGACTACCACTCCGACCAGGAGGCGGACATCGCCCGCGTCCTCACCGACGCGGGCGTCGCCGTCCTGGAGGGCGACCGGACGGTCCTGGCGGTGGACGGCGGCCGGCTCGGCATCGCCGGTACGAAGGGATTCTGCGGCGGCTTCGCGGGCCGCAGCGCCGGGGAGTTCGGCGAGCGCGAGATGAAGGACTTCGTCCGCACCACGCGCCGGGCCGCCGAGGGCCTCCACGAGGCCCTGTCCGAGCTGTCCGACTGCGAGGCGCGGATCGCCCTCACCCACTTCTCGCCCGTCCCCGACACGCTCGCGGGCGAACCGGTCGAGATCTACCCCTTCCTGGGCAGCTACCTCCTGGCCGAGGCCATCGACGGGGCCGGCGCCGACCTCGCGGTGCACGGCCACGCCCACATGGGCACCGAGCACGGCATGACGGCGGGCGGGGTGCGCGTCCGCAACGTCGCCCAGCCCGTCATCGGCAAGGCGTTCGCCCTCTACCACCTGCCCCTCACCCGGACGGGGGAGCACCCCGAGGCCCGGGAGGCGCCCGGCCGGGCCGGCCGGCCCCCGGCGGCCGACGCCCCCATGTGACACCGGCCGCGCCACCCCGCACGACGCGGAAGCCGTACGACCCGGAGGTCGTACGGCTTCCGCGTGTCCCCGCCCCCGGGGCCCCTACGGCAGGGGAGTGCCACCGGTCGCGTTGACGATCTCCCCGGTGATGTAGCTCGCCCCGGGCGAGGCGAGGAAGACGTACGCGGGCGCCATCTCCGCCGGCTGGGCGGGGCGCCCCAGGGGCGACTGGCCGCCGAACTCCTTCACGTCCGGCATCGTCGAGGGGATCAGCGGCGTCCACACGGGCCCCGGGGCGACCCCGTTGACGCGGATGCCGCGCTCGGCGAGCAACTGCGCCATGCTGTGGGTGAAGGAGACGATCGCGGCCTTCGTCATCGCGTAGTCGAGGAGGTGCGGGCTCGGCTGGTAGCCCTGCACCGAGGCGGTGTTGATGACGGACCCGCCGCGCGGCATGTGGGGGAGGACCGCGCGGGAGAGCCAGAACATCCCGTACAGGTTGGTCTTCATCACCCGGTCGAACTGCTCCGTGGTGATGGCCTCGATCCCGTCGGGCTGGGACATCTGGTACGCGGCGTTGTTGACGAGGACGTCCACGCGACCCAGCTCGTCCACCGCCCGGTCGATCAGGGCCGCGCACTGCTCCTCGTCACGGACGTCGCACTCGACGGGGACCGCCCTGCGGCCCGCCTCGCGGACCAGGCGCGCCGTCTCCTCCGCCTCCTCCGCCTCCTCCGGGAGGTGGGTGAAGACGACGTCCGCGCCCTCGCGGGCGAACGCCAGGCACACCGCCCTGCCGATCCCGGAGTCACCGCCGGTGACGACCGCCGCCCGGTCGAGGAGCAGGTCGTGGCCCCGGTAGGACTCCTCGCCGTGGTCGGGCCGCGGATCCATCCGCTCGGTCGAACCGGGATGCTCCTGCTGCTGGTCGGGGAACGGGGGGACGGGGTGGTGAGGGGTGTTCTCGCTGGTGTTCATGGGGTTCGGCTACCCGGGGGCCCGGCCCGTATCCCGCTTTCCGGCCGGACAGGAGCCTTCCGGCCGTCCCCCGGGGGCGCGCGAATGGGTCGCGGGGGCCGGGGCAGGCGGAGTCCGGACGCCGGCGGACCGCCGGCCGTCCTTCCCCAGCGGAGGAGTGGGTGACGAATGACCGAGCAAGCGTGGAGCTACCGGTCGACCGCGGGACACCTCGCGGGCGCCGACCTGACCGGCTACAAGGTCGAGGCGTCCGACGGCGCCATCGGGAAGGTGGACAAGCACTCGGACGAGGTCGACGACGCCTATCTGGTCGTGGACACCGGGGTCTGGATCTTCGGCAAGGAGGTCCTGCTGCCGGCGAGCACCGTGACCCGGATCGACCCGGAGGAGCGGAAGGTCTTCGTGGACCGGACCAAGGACCAGATCAAGGACGCTCCGGAGTTCTTCCGCGAGACGCACCTCGACGACCCGGTCTACCGCGAGCAACTGGGCACGTACTACGGCCTGGGCGGACCCTTCGGCGGCCGTCTCGTCTGAGGGAACACGGCAGGAAAGAGGGGCGGGCCCGAACTCATCGAGTTCGGGCCCGCCCCTCATCCGTCCGGCCCCTGCTCCGCCGGACGGTGTCCGCTACGCCGCGGCGGCTCCGCTCCGCAGGACCTGCTCGCGTTCCTGCTCCGTCAGCCCGCCCCAGACTCCGTAGGGCTCCGCCACGCTGAGCGCGTGCTCCAGACAGCGGGTGCGTACGGGGCACGCCGCGCAGACGGCCTTGGCGGCCTCCTCGCGCGCCGCCCGGTCCGGCCCCCGTTCGCCCTCGGGGTGGAAGAACACCTCGGTCCCCACGCCGCGGCACGCTGCCGACATCTGCCAGTTCCACTGGTGCTCCGCCCGCCCGGGCAGATGCGACACCTTGGCCATCCCGGTCGTCCTCCTCGAATCAGTTCGTGAATGCCTCCAATGTCGCGTCTGGCCGCAAAGGCCACCTCGAAACACCCGGGTTCGGAAAACACGTCGCCGCGTTCCGCGCGGGACCTCTAACCGAGCAGTTCGACCGAGAGGTGCGGGGACAGGGCGCGCAGGAAGGCGGGCGCGTCGAAGGCCGCACCGGCGGAGACGACACCGGGCGCCCCGGGCCGGCCGGTGAGGAGGCGGTCCAGCGCCTCCACGACGAGCGGCGCGCTGACGGCGTAGATGTCCCGGCCGCGCGCCACGGCACGCCGCTCCTCGCCGCCGGAGCGCACCACGACGTCGACGAGGAACGTCTGGTCGGACCGCCCGCGCTCGTCGACCGCGGCCGGCGCCGGCGTGTCGGGGGCGGCCAGGTCCCGCGCCGCCTCGGCCGTCATGTAGGTGCGCACCTCGGGAACGGCCAGGTGGCTGGGGACGGTGACGACGTCGGCCATGGTGAACTCCCCGATCACGGACCGGGCCCCCAGCGGCTCGGGGAAGGTCCACTCCAGGGCCGGCGGGGCGTCGTCGCGGTGCTCGATCCTCCCGCCCTCGAACACCACGCGCCGGCCGTCCCTGCGCTCCCGGGAGACCGCGCCCGCCGTGCGGGTCCCGGCGGTCGGGTGCCAGCCGCTCAGTCCGTACGCGACGTGCACCTCGTCGGCCTCCGTCCAGTCGCCCATCGCCGCCGTGACCAGCAGGTCGCCGAGACCGCCGAAGAACGCCATGGCGGGGACCACCGGGACGCCGGCCGCGGCGGCGCGCTCCGCGAAGTGCGCGAACGTGTCGAGGTTGGCCTCGATCTCCGCGGCCACGTCCACGTACGGGATCCCGGCGCGCAGCGCCGCCTCGATCACCGGCGCCGCGGTCGTGGCGAAGGGACCGGCGCAGTTGACCACGGCGTCCGCGGCGGCCAGCGCGCGGTCGAGCGAGACCGGGTCGTCGACCGTCGCCTGCCGTGCGTCGAGCCCCGGCCGGGACTCCGCGAGCGCCCGCAGCCCGCCCTCGTCGCGCCCGGCCAGGACCGGTACGAACCCCCGCTCCAGCAGCTCCGCCACCACGAACCGCCCGGTGTGCCCGTACGCGCCGAACACCGTCACGACCTGCCCCGCACCCATCACGTCTCTCCCGCCGCTCTTGATTGTTCAACTGTGAACCATCTTGGCGGGAGCGGAGGAGCGGCACCAGAACCGGAAGTGCCGTCCCCCGCACACTTTCGGACACGCCCTAGTAGGCGGCGGGTCCGGTGAGTTCGGTGACCGCCTGCCGGGCGGCCCGGGGGACGCCGAGCAGCGCGCGGGCCCGGTGCGCGGCCGCGAGCTGTGCGGCCCCGTGCGGGCCCCAGTCGAGGAGCTCCAGCACCTGCTCCGGGGTGGCCAGGACCCGGACGCGGGCGCGGCCGGTGGCCGGATCGACGGGCGGAGGCCCGAGACGGGTGAGGGCGGCGGCGTACCGGACGAGCGCGTACGGTCCGTCCGGGGCGAGGAGGTGCCCGAGGTACAGGGGCCGGGCGGCCGTGGCCGCGGCCATCGCGTCGGCTTCGCGGACCAGCGTGGCCCGGGGATCGTCGTGGTCCGCAGGTTCGGGCGTCCCGCCGGGCAGGCGGGCCGCGCCCGTCCCGGGATCGAGGAGGACGAGCACCCGCCCGTCCGGGGCGAACAGCCAGCCCCGCGTCTCCCGGACCGGAAGGCCGTCCGGGACGGGGGAGGGGTGGAAGGGACGGTGGTCGTGCTCCCGCGCGCCGCCCAGGGCGCCGGCCCGGTCGAGGACGCCGGGAGCGATCGGGACGCCGTCCTCCAGGAGCGCGGGGCCGCCGCCGTCGATCCGGGCGCGCAGCGCGGACAGGGCGCGGCGGGCGTCGCCCGGGATCATCAGACCGGGCAGGTCGGCGGGCTCCACGAACTCCACGGCCTCGACCTCGTGCCCGGGCAGTCGGATCGCGGCGATCCGCTCCTCGTCCCAGACGCCCCCGTCGTACACGTGCACGATCTCGCCCGGGAACCGCATGACCCCGGGCGCCCCGAACGCGCCGGCGGAGACCCAGTCGACGGCGAGGCCCCGGTCGACGACCGCCGTGACCCCGAGCTCCTCCCACAGCTCCCGGGCGGCGGCCCGGGCGGGCGATTCGCCCTTGTCGACGGCCCCGCCCGGCAGGAGGCGCGAGGGGCGGTAGTCGACGCGCTGGACCAGGACCCGCCCGCGCTCGTCGGTGATCAGCACGGACGTGCCGGCCCACAGCGCGGCGGAGGCGCGCAGGGCCCCGTACTCCTCGTCGGTCATCGACGTGCCGGGAGACCCGTCGGGTGCGGAAGGCGTCGTCGTCATCTCTCTCCGATCGGTGCGGCGCCCCGGAGGGCGGCGAAGACGGGGCCGGGCTGCGGCCGGCGGGGGCGTCACGGGCCGTCCGGGCCGTGGGCACCGTCTCCTTCCCCGGTGGCCCGGCGGGCACACACCCCTTCCCCGGGCCCCCCGACGGACGAGGGGAGCGGGGCGTCACGCCCGGTCCTCCCGCCAGGGAGCGACCCCGCCGCCGTACACGCCGTACCGCGCGCTCAGTCCACCCGGATCCCCAGGACGCACGCGTCGTCCTCGTGGCCCGCGATCCCGGGATCGGCCAGCAGCGCGTCGATCACCTCCCGCGGCTCCAGGAGCGACGAGGCCGCCACCGCGTCCGCCAGCCGCGCGATCCCCACGGTCACGTCCTCGCCCCGGTGCTCGACCATGCCGTCGGTGTAGAGCACCAGCAGGTCGCCCGGGCGCAGCGGCGTCGACGAGGTCTCGTACGCGTATCCCGGCAGCGCGCCGAGGAGCGGACCGCGCTGCTTGGCCTCCAGCGGCTCGGCGCGGCCGTCGCGCAGCAGCAGCGGCGCGGGATGGCCGGCGTCGGCCCAGTGCAGGACCTTCTCGTCGTCGAGGTGACCGACCACCACCGTGGCCGTCTGCCCCGCCGGATCGCTGCACACCAGCTCGTTCAGCCAGGTCGTGATCTCCCCGGCGGACGCGCCCGTCTGCGCCAGGCCCGCCAGGGCGTGCCGCTGCTGCGCCATCCGGGCCACGGCCTCCAGGCCGTGCCCCGACGCGTCGC
The DNA here is from genome assembly GCF_042868165.1 of Streptomyces sp. NPDC007872. NCBI lineage: Bacteria > Bacillati > Actinomycetota > Actinomycetes > Kitasatosporales > Streptomycetaceae > Streptomyces > Streptomyces sp. NPDC007872. Next base: position 316,521 of record NZ_JBIAEA010000003.1, on the reverse strand, counting down.
CGATCGCCACGAGCACCCGTCCGTCCGGCAGCAGCCGGCACTTGTACCAGTCGCCGCCCACCGCCGCGTCGGGCTCGGCCGGCCGGTAGGAGGCCGCCACCGTGAGGCCGACCGCCGCGAGCGCCTCCGAATGCGTCGGGAGGATCGCCTCGCGCAGCGTGTCCGCGATCCTCCGCTCCGCCTCCGTCTGCCGCCGCAGCAGGTCCGTCTCCCGCTCCGTCTCGGCCAGCCGCCGCCGGCTGCGGATCTGCGGCGTGAGGTCGCGGGCCACCAGGTTGAGGGCCCAGGCCCTGCCGTCCGTCCCGGTGGCCGGCCGGCCCAGGAGGTCCAGCGTGCGGACCTCGCCGAGCACCACGAAGCGGATCCGGGTCCAGGCGGGCTCCTCGCCCGCGAGGACCGAGGTGAGGAACTCGGCGAACGCCGTCAGGTCGTCCGGCAGCAGCGCGTCGCACAACTGCTCCAGGGACCACGGCATGCGCACGTCGGCGTGGAGGATCCGGCTGAGCCCCTCCGACCAGGTCACCTTCCCGGAGAGCAGGTCCCAGTTCCCCCACCCCATCGAGGCGATGAACTGCGCGTCGATCGTCATCATCTCGGCCGTGCTCTGCAGGGGCCGCCACGTCACGAGGAGCTGCTCGCCGCACCGGGCGGCGGTGTAGAGCAGTGGGGTCCGGTGGATCCGCCCGAGCCGCTGCTCCGTGTAGTCCACCACCTGCCCGTTCAGGGGCTTGCCGGTGCCCACCACGTCCGTCAGGGCGGCGAGCAGGCCCGAGTCCGCCGCGCCCGGCCGCGCCTCCAGGAAACGCTGTCCGACCTGGTGGTCCGGCTCTTCCAGCCAGTCCGCCGACCGGATGCGGTTGCCGGCGACGATCCGGAAGTCCGGGATGCCGCCCGACTCGTTCCACAGCGGTTCGAGCAGCACGGACGAGGCCGGGATCGCGGCGAGGATCGAACAGGTCCCGCGGGCGCCCGGTTCGTGGCTGCCGCACAGACAGGGCGACGACTCGCCCGTCTCCGCGGAGGGCGGCAGCACCGCCAGGGACCGCACGGGCGACGCCCGGTCGGTGCCGGCCGGCGCGCCCAGCGGACGCTCCGCGTTCCTGCGCACCGCCGCGCGCAGGGAGGTGACCTCGCGGCCGATCATGTCCTTGAGGGCATCGACGCTGTCGGGCAGGGGAAAGCTCATCGTCCGCCTCCGCGAACCGCACGACGTGCCGTTCGCCGCCGAGCACCGGCGGCGCCTCGCTCGACTCCGCCGGCCGTCCGTCCGACGGCGACCCGCACGGCCGCCAGGGCCCCGGCCGCCAGAGGGGCGGCTGCCCATCGCCACCCGATTCATGCACGGGGCCGGACGCGCCAGTGGCCGTCCTGCGGAGCATGGACGGGGGCCGCCGGACAGCCCCGGGAACACCGCACCGCGGCTGCCTCCCGGCCCCGGGGGCATGCCCCCACCAGCGGCTTCGGCGGGCTCAGCGGCCCCGGTCGGTGTTGAGCCGGGCCGCCCGGCGCGTCAGGTGGTCCCGCTCGGCCAGGTTGGGCGCCCTGCGGGCCGCCTCGGCGTACAGCCGGGCCGCCGTCGCCGTGTCACCGGCGCGCTCGTGGAGGTACGCCTCCACCGCCGCGTACCGGGGCAGCGCGCCGTCCAGCGCCGCGAGCTCCGCCAGGCCCGCCCGCGGCCCGTCGGCCTCGCCGACCGCCACCGCGCGGTTGAGCCGGACGACCGGGCTGTCCGTCAGGCGCGCGAGCTCGTCGTACCACTCGACGATCTGCACCCAGTCCGTCTCCTCCGCGGTGGGCGCGTCGGCGTGCAGCGCCGCGACGGCGGCCTGCGCCTGGAACTCGCCCAGCCGGTCGCGGGCGAGGGCCGCCCGGAGGATCCCGACGCCCTCGGCGATCATCCCCGTGTCCCACCGGCCCCGGTCCTGCTCGGCGAGCGGAACCAGGCTGCCGTCGGGCGCGGTCCTGGCCGCGCGCCGGGCGTGGTGGAGCAGCATCAGGGCGAGCAGCCCCGACACCTCCGGATGGTCGATCACGGCCGCGAGCTGCCGGGTGAGCCGGATCGCCTCGGCGGCGAGGTCGACGTCGCCCGAGTACCCCTCGTTGAAGACGAGGTAGAGGACGCGCAGCACGGTGGCCACGTCGCCGGGCCGGTCGAGGCGCGCGCCGGAGACCGTTCGCTTGGCCCGGCTGATGCGCTGCGCCATGGTCGCCTCGGGCACCAGATAGGCCTCGGCGATCTGCCGGGTGGTCAGCCCGCCCACGGCGCGCAGCGTGAGCGCGACCGCCGACGACGGCGTCAACGACGGGTGGGCGCACAGGAAGTAGAGCCGGAGCGTGTCGTCCACGGCGGACACGGGCCCGGGAGCCGGCTCCTCCTCGACGCGGTCCTCGCGCCGGCGGCGGGCGGTGTCCGCCCGGGCCGCGTCGAGGAACTTCCGCCAGGCCACGGTGACCAGCCAGCCCTTCGGATCCCGCGGCGGACCGGCCGGCCAGACGCGGACCGCCTCGACCAGGGCGTCCTGCACGGCGTCCTCGGCCGCCGCGAAGTCGGCTCCGCGGCGGACGAGGATCCCGAGGACACCCGGGACGAGACCCCTGAGCAGGGCTTCGTCCATCAGTGGCACCACTCCGTGGTGGTGGGAGGGGCGGTCAGGAAGGGGCGCACCTCCAGCCACTCGTGGATCGGCTTCCCGCCCGCCCCGGGGGCGGCCGACAGCTCGCCCGCCAGCTCGACGGCGCGCTCGTGGGTGTCGACGTCGATCACCATCCAGCCGGCGATGAGGTCCTTGGTCTCGGCGAACGGGCCGTCGGTGACCGGCGGGCGGCCCTCGCCGTCGTAGCGCACCCACGCCCCCTCCGGGGCGAGCGCCTGGCCGTCGACGAACTCCCCGCTCTCCCGCAGCCGGTCCGCGAAGTCGTTCATGTACCGCATGTGCGCCGAGATCTCCTCCGGGGTCCACTGGTCCATCGGCACGTCGTTGACCGGGTCCGGGGCGCCCCGGTAGTGCTTCAGCAGCAGGTACTTGGCCATCGTGACCTCTCCTCGAAGGGCGTGCGACCCATTGTGGTCGCGTTCACCCCCGGGACGGAGCGGAGTACGGGATCTCGACACCACCGGCCGAGTTTTCCTCGATCCTTCTCGCGGGGCGCGTGAGGGGAGGTGTGCGGGGGGCGCGAGAAGAGGCGGTCCCTCCTCGTGCGGCGCCTCCGGCACCGCCTCAGCGGCGCCGCCGGGGGAGGTGCGGGCCCCTGAGGGCGGCGCGGGCCGCGTTGGCACCGGGGGCCCCGTGGACGCCGCCGCCCGGATGCGCCGTGGCGGAGGCGAGGTAGAGGCCCCGGATCGGGGTGCGCGGCCGCCCGGTGCCCGGCACGGGACGGAAGACGAGCTGCTGGTGCAGGTTGGTGGTGCCCTGGTTGACGGCCCCGCCCACCAGGGCCGGATTGAGCCGCTCCAGGTCGGGCGGCGCCAGCACCCGCCGGGCGCGGACCGTGGCGCGGAACCCGGGCGCCAGGCGCTCGATGCCCGCCTCGACGCGGTCGGCGATCGCCTCCTTCTCGCGCTCGTCCCAGCGCCCGCGGATGCCGTCCTTCCCGGCGTCGGACCGGATGTGCTGCGGGACGTGCGTGTAGCCCCACGCAGACTCCGTACCGGCGGGGGAGCGGCTCGGGTCCGCCGTGGTCATCTGCCCGAGCACGGTGAACGGCACCTCCGGCACCTGCCGCATGGCGATCTGCCCGGCGAACCGGGTGAGCGCGTCCATGCCCTCGGCGACGTGCACGGTCCCGGCGCGCCGCGCGCCCTCGGAGGTCCAGGGGATCGGGCGGTCGAGCGCCCAGTCCACCTTGACCGTGGAGAAGTCCCACTGGAAGCGGCGCAGCTCGGCGCGGAGCCGCGGCGGCAGGTGCTCCTCGCCGACGAGCCGCTCGTACAGCAGGGGCGCCGGGACGTCGGCGAGGACCGCCCGCCGCGCGGGGACCTCGGTGCCGTCCTCGGTGCGGACGGCGACCGCCCGCCCGCCGCGGACCACGACCCGCGCCACGGGGTGGCCGCAGCGCAGCTCGCCGCCCCGGTCGAGCAGCCGCGCCACGAGCGCGTCGGTGAGGCGGCCCGCGCCGCCCACCGGCACGGGGAAGCCGTGGTCCTGACCGAGCATGCTCATGAGCCAGCCGAAGCCGCCGCCGAGGGCCGACTCGGGGCCCAGGTCGGCGTGGAGCGCGTTCCCGGCGATCAGCAGCTTCCCGCCGTCGCCCGCGAAGTTCTCCTCGCCGAAGCGCCGGGCGGGCAGGAGCATCGTGCGCAGCAGCCGCAGCGCGTCGTTCGGACCGGTCCGGGCGAGGAGCCGCGCGCCCGCCCGCACCGGCGGGAACGGGGTGAACAGACAACCGATCAGGTCGTCGGCGACACCGCGCCAGAGCCGGTGCAGCCGCTCCCAGGCCGCGCCGTCGCCCGCGGCGAATCCGGCCGTCGACGCCGCGGTCCCGCGGACGTCGCGTTCGAGGACCGCGCAGCGCCCGTCGGCGAGCGGATGGGCCACGACGGCGGGGGCGTGGCTCCAGCGCAGGCCGTGCCGGTCGAGCGCCAGGTCCCGGATCACCGGCGACGCGGCGGCGAGCGGGTAGAAGGCGCTGAACGTGTCGTGGACGTAGTCGGGGTGGACGCCCCGGTCGCTGCGCACGGCCCCGCCCGGCTCGTCCCGGGCCTCCAGGACGACCACGTGCCATCCGGCGTCGGCGAGGAGGTTGGCCGCCACCAGGCCGTTGGGCCCGGCGCCGATGACCACCGCGTCGGGCGCCGTCACGGCCGGACTCCCCGCCCGCGGCCCGCTTCCCGGGCCCGGGCGACGGCCAGTTCCTCCAGACGCGCCAGCATTCCGCGGTGCCGCCAGCGCGTCAGCGTGTCGACGGCCGTGTTGTGCCAGCGCGCCGCGGGGCCCCGGAGGGGGTGCTCGTCGACGATGACGAGGGTGTCGCCGCCCCACGGCACCAGGCGGAAGGCGATGCGGGCGGAGCCCAGGTCGGTCTTCGCCTCCAGTTCGAGGCGGCGGCCCGGCTCGCAGATCCGGGAGGTGGTGCGGCCCCGGTACGACTTCGGCCCGAGCTTCAGCACGTATCCCAGCTCGGCGCCCGGGGCGGGCCACTCCCCGTCCTCCTCCCACGTGTCGTGGGTGCCGACCACGAACCGCGAGTACAGCCGGCCGTCGCTCAGGACCGACCAGACGTCCTCGGGCGTGGCCTCGACGAGGCGGTTCCACTGTGCCATGGCTGCGATCTCCTCAGAAAGAAAGTCGGGAGGAAGGTCAGGGGGGAGGTCGGTGGAGAGGTCAGGAGGGAAGCCGGAGCGGACGCCGGGAGCGGACGCGGAGGGCACCGGCCACCACTCCGGCCCCGGCGGCCAGGGCGGCGGCCCGGCGCCCCGCCGTACGGAGGCGCGCGTGCCGCCCGCCGGACACCGCCGCGGTGTCCCCGGACGGGTCGTGGAGGATCCCGGCGCTGTCCGGGGCCGTGCCCGGACCGCCGAAGTACGTCTTCTCGGTACGCCGTCGGATCACGCGCCGCACCAGGCCGGGCGCCAGGGCGTGGGCGGCCGGCAGGAGCCGCGCGCCCGGTCCGACGACCACGCGCCGCCGGGGGCGGACCGCCGCGCGCACGACGGCCGCCGCGACCCGCTCGGGGGTGGCGACGGCCGGCAGGGACCGCACGCGACGGCCCGAACGGTTGGCCGCGTGCTGGAAGAAGGGGGTGTCGACGCCGGTCGGAAGGACGGTGCAGACGGCGACCCCGTGGTCCCCGGAGAGCGCCAGCTCCTGGCGCAGCACCTCGTCGAGGGTGATCAGGGCGGCCTTCGAGGCCGCGTAGGGACCCTGGTAGGGCGCCTCGACGGCGCCCCCGAGCAGGGACGAGACGTTGACGATCACGCCCCGGCCCCGGTAGCGCATCGCGGGCAGCGCCGCCCGCAGCCCGTGGAACACGCCCAGGACGTTGACCTCCCACAGCCGCCGCACGTCGTCCGACGGCACCTGGTCGAGGCGGCCCAGGACGCCGACCCCGGCCGCGTTCACCCAGACGTCGATCCGGCCGTACCGGTCGAGCGCCGCCCGGGCCACCCGGGCCGTCGCGGCCTCGTCCGTGACGTCGGCGGGGACGGCCGCCGCCTCGGCCCGGTCGTGCGCGGCCGTGCACTCCCGCGCCACCTCCGCCAGGGCGTCCGCGCTGCGGGCGGTGACGACCAGGCGCGCGCCGCACGCGGCGAACGCCCGTGCCACGGCGCGTCCGATCCCGCTCGACGCGCCCGTGACCACGACGACGGTGCCGGGCACGGGCCCGCGTTCTGCTGTCCTCATGCGTCGCATCTGACCTTTCCCGGAGGGTTCATGCACCCCGGGGCGGTCCATCGGAGCGGGACCGGGACCACCGCCCCTACGCCCGCTTCCCCGGCGCGTCGCCGGGCGACCGCCGCGCCCCGGCGTTCCGCTCGGCCTCCTCGAACCGGCGCACGTCCTCCTCGTCCCAGGCGCGGGTGTCCCGCGGCTCGGTGTACGGCTCCTGGTCCGGCGGCATCCCGCCTAGCACGGCCCGCTGCCGCACCGTCTCGGCGTCGAACTCCAGCCCCAGGAGCAGGGCGAGGTTGCTGATCCAGAGCCAGACCAGGAAGACGATGACGCCGGCCATCGTGCCGTACGTCTTGTTGTACGAGGCGAACTGGCTGACGTACAGCGCGAACCCGGCGGAGGCGAGCATCCAGATCAGCAGGGCCAGGAAACTGCCGGGGGTGATCCACTTCCACCCCTTGACCTTGGCGTTGGGGCTGGCCCCGTACAGCAGCGCGATCATGGCGGACACCAGCAGGACCAGGACCGGCCACTTGGCGATCGACCACACCGTCAGCGCGGTGTCACCGATGCCGAGCGCGGTCCCGGCCTGGCGCGCCAGGGTGCCGGTGAACACCACGATCAGGGCGCTGACGACCGCGAGGACCATCAGGACGGCCGTCATCCCGACCCGTACGGGCAGGAGCTTCCACACCGGGCGGCCCTCCGGCATGTCGTAGACCTGGTTGGCCGCCCTGATGAACGCCCCCACGTAGCCCGACGCCGACCAGAGGGCGAGCACCACGCCGACGATCGCCATGACCGAGCCCGTGCCGGCCTGCCCCTGGAGCTGCTCCACGGCGTTGTTCAGCATGTCGCGGGCCGGGCCGGGGGTGAGCTCCCGCAGGTTCTCCATCACCCGGTCGGTGGTCGACTTCCCGCTGATGCCGAGCAGTGAGAGGAGCACCAGGACGGCCGGGAAGAGGGCCAGGATGCCGTAGTAGGTGAGGGCGGCCGCACGGTCCGTCAGTTCGTCGTCCTTGAACTCCCGCACCGACCCCTTGAGGACCCCGAGCCAGGACCGGCCCTTCAGGTCGGTGGGGGCGTCCGGCGCGCGCCGCTCGACCTCGGGTCCCGGCCCGACCTCCTCGGGCGTCGGCGTCGCGCGCTCCGCGGCCTCGTCGCCGCGTTCTTCGTCTCCTGCGTGGTGAGATGTGACCATGCCCCTGCGGGTGCCCCCGCTCGGCGCGCATAAGCCCACGTCGTCAGGCGGCGTCGGCCCGTCCGGTGTCCACGGTGGTCCCGCTCCCGGACGCGGCTCCGCCCCGGACCGACCGGTGCCGCGCCGGACGGCGCCGGGCGGCCGGGCGGCCGGGGTCCTTCACCAGCCGGAGGTGGCGGCCGGCGTGGCGCGAGGCCTTCGGCGGACTCGTCACCCGGTCCTCGACCCGGTCCATGAGGAACAGCAGCAGTCCCAGCAGGGGGAGCAGCAGGACGGCGATCGCAACCATGGCACACTTCCTCCTCGTCGAACGCGTCGGACTCGCCGAACCGCGTTTCCTCGCTCCCCGTGCGGGTGCCCGGATCGGCGTCCGACGCGCGACGGCTCGTGTGAAGGTTCTGCGACCACCCGAACGGACCGGCCCCTGCTGCCGGGGGGCCGGTCTTCGCCGTCGGCGGGCCCGCGCTAACCGGCGGCCATGTCGGGGCCGGGCAGGAGCGTCTCGTCGAGGTGGTAGCCGAGTCGGTGCAGGCCGCGGGCGACGGAGATCGCCCGCCCGCGCAGTTCGGTGACCTCCGCGGGTTCCCGGGCGCCCCGCGCGGGAGCCGGGTCGGTGCCGGGGTCGGGCGGGGGCGGCGTTGCCGCGAGGACCGCGTCCCACGCCTCGCGGGCGATGCGCTCCGCCGTGGCGTCGTCGATGTGGCGGTCGCCCGGGGCCGCGTCCTCGCCCTCCCGGGAGCCCTCCCGGGCGTCCTCCGGGGCCTTCCCGCCCTGACCCGTACGGCTCAGATAGGACTCGATGGCCGCCCGGGCCGCGCGGACGTCGGCCGATCCGGCCCGGTCCCCTTCCGGTTCTGTCGTCATGGGGGCACCGTAAGCGCGCGGGACCGTCACCGGGGCGGTGCCACGCGGTACTCCGCCCCGGTTCGGACCGGATGCCGTCCCGTCGCGGCCACCGCCCCGCGGGCGCGGCAGGAGGGCCTCAGTAGGTGTGGCCGACGTGTGCGAGGGCCTGCTTGAGGAGGACGCCACGGCCGCCCGGCATCTCGCCCTGCACGGCCGGGGAGGCCGCCTCCTGCGGGCTGAACCAGACGAGGTCGAGGGCGTCCTGACGGGGACGGCAGTCGCCGGTCACCGGCACGATGTAGGCGAGGGACACCGCGTGCTGGCGGGGGTCGTGGTACGGGGTGATGCCCGCCGTGGGGAAGTACTCGGCGACGGTGAAGGGTTGCAGGGAGGCGGGCACCCGGGGCAGGGCCACCGGGCCGAGGTCCTTCTCCAGGTGGCGCAGCAGCGCGTCGCGGACCCGCTCGTGGTGCATGACGCGGCCGGACACCAGGGTGCGGCTGATCGTTCCGTCCGCGCCTATGCGCAGGAGCAGTCCGACGCTGGTGACTTCGCCGCTGTCGTCCACGCGCACGGGCACGGCCTCGACGTACAGGATGGGCATGTGGGCCCTGGCCATTTCCAGGTCGTCCGTGGACAGCCAGCCGGGCGTGGTCTCGGTCATGTCAGACATCGCTTGATCATACTTACCCGGTCGGCTCCGGCGGAATGGGGCGGGACGGCCACACCCCTCGTTCGAGTGACGTTTCCGGCGCCCAGGGGCGTCCCTAGGCGACTCCCCGGTCCGCGAAGGGGCGTGCCGTACGGACCGCGCGGGCCGTACGGGCCGTGCGCGTCGTGCTCCGGGGCGGGCGGAGTTCGGCCTTGCCGAAGAGGAGGGCGTAGCCGGAGGGGAGCTGGTCGACGATGCGGTCGACCAGCGCGGGACCGGCCAGTTGGGCGACGGGGGCGAGGACGGCACCGACGTCCCAGCGGGTGGTGGCGAGGCTGCCGCCGGTGCGCCGGGCCAGGTCCTTGACGAACTCCCAGCCGGTGAGGGGGGTGGTGGCGGGCACCTGGGCGGTGAAGGTCAGGGCCGCCTCGACGGGGAGGCGGGCGGCGAGTTCGACCCGTTCGTCACCGACGAGCTGTCGCCCCAGGGCCGCGAGCACGGCGCTCACGGACTCCTCGGCCCGCTCGCGGGTGGGGTAGGCGCCTTCGTAGCGGACCCGTTCGAGCAGGCCGGAGTAGGAGACCGCGTCGGGTGCCGAGGCCGGGGCCGACGCCGGCGCGGGCCGGGGCGCGGGGGCCGTGAGGGCTGTGGGGGACAGGGGGGTCGTCGTCTCGGTCCGGAGGGTCATGATCGTGTGCATCGCCGTTCTCTTCGGGCCCGGCCCGGCGGGGCCGGGCGGAGCGGACGGTGTCGACGGGGTGGACGGGTGTCGACGGGATGGACTGGTTCGGGCGGGGCGAGGGGGGCCGGTTCGGGCGGGGCGGGGTCGGCCGGGCTCACCGGGAGAGGTGGGGCCGGCCGAAGAGGAGGTCGTAGCCGGGCGGGAGCTGGAGCAGCGTCTGGCCGGTGAGCTCCTCGCCGGCGGCGTCGGCGACGACGCTGAGGACGGCGCTGACGTCCCAGGCCGCGGTCTGCTCGGTGGCTCCCTCGATCCAGGCGGCCGTCGCGCGCACGAAGCGTTCCGGCGAGAGCGGTTCGCGCGCCTGGAGGGGGTTGAGCAGGACGACGGCGAAGGTCTCCGGGAGGCGGGCGGCGAGCGCGGCCCGCACGTCGCCGACCAGATGGGCGCCGAGCAGCGCCAGGACGACGCGGGCGGCCCGCTCGGCCTCCTCGGGCGTGTCGTAGTCACCGCGTTCCCGTACGCGGTCGAGGAACGCGTGCCATCGCGGTCTCATCACGGCCCCTTCCTTCGGGTGGGGAGGCGGAGTGACGGGGAGCGGGAGCGAGGAGAGGTGACGGGGGAGCGGGGGAGGGGAGACGGGCTTCCGTCCCCCGCTCCGGCCTCGCGGCGGTTCAGCCGCTGATCTGCTTGCGGCCGTCGCCGCGGCCGATGGCGATCTTGCGGGGCTTCGCGCGCTCGGCGATCGGGATCCGCAGGGTGAGGACGCCGGCCTCGTAGTCGGCCGTGATCTTCTCGGTGTCGAGGGTGTCGGCGAGCATGAGCTGCCGGGAGAAGACGCCGAGGGGCCGCTCGGACAGCTCCATCTGGACGTCGTCGGCCTTGGGGACGGGCCGGCGCTCGGCCTTGACCGTCAGCATGTTCCGCTCGACGTCGATGTCGATCGCGTCCGTCGACACCCCGGGCAGATCCATGACGATCACATACGCGTCGCCCTCGCGGTAGGCGTCCATCGGGACCGCGGAGGGACGGGACCACGTGCCGCTCGTGCCCAGCATCTGCTGCGTGAGGCGGTCGAGTTCGCGGAACGGGTCGGTGCGCATCAACATCGCGGAACACCTCCAAGTGGGATCAGGCAGTGACTGCCAATGCGCTTCACCTGACACCGTTGTAGCATGTCAACGGATGGACGACAAGTCCATCGTCAACGGAAAGACGACAAGCGGAGAGGATGTGATCCCATGACAGGAGCCGACCTTCCCGTCACCTTCCACGCAGCTCTCACGGCCCTCGCCGCGATGGGCGAAACCGTGCGGAAGGCCCGGTCCGTGGACGCGGCGGGCACGCCGGACGCGTCGGACGCCCCGGGTGGGCAGGGCGACCCTTCGGGAACCTCCTCCGAGGAGGCGCTCGCCGCGCTCCTGCTCCTGCGCGAACTGCGCGAGCAGCTCGCGGGCTGGGAGCCCGGTCTCATCGAGGCCGCGCGCGACGCGGGCGCCAGTTGGGCCGAGCTCGCCCACCCCCTCGGGGTCACCAGCCGGCAGGCGGCCGAGCGCCGCTATCTGCGGGTGCGCCCCGGCAGTCCCGGCGCCACCGGGGAGCAGCGCGTCCAGGCCACCCGCGACCGCCGCGCCGCCGACCGCACCGTCACCACCTGGGCCCGGGGCAACGCCGCCGACCTGCGCCGCCTCGCCGGCCAGATCACCGCCCTCGACACCCTTCCCGACGCCCTCCGGCACGACCTCGGCGAAGCCCTCGCGGACGACGATCCGGCCCTGCTCCTGGAGCCCCTCGCCCGCACCCACCGCCACCTCATCCCCCGCCACCCGGACCTGGCCGAACGGGTCGGCACCCTCGCCCACCGCACCGACGCCCTCCGTGAGGAGAGCGACCAGCGCCGCTCCGGAACCCCGTGACCGTGCCAAGGAAGGATGCCGACCGCTCGTTGCGGTGAGGGCATACGCTGTTGCCCATGAGGCAAGAGGACGAGGATCTGGACGGTCTGGTGCGCAAGCGGATCCGCGCCCTGCGCGTGGCGCAGGGCTGGTCACTGGAGGAGCTGGCCACCCGCGCCCGGCTCAGCCAGTCCTCCCTGAGCCGCATCGAGAACGGTCAGCGCCGCCTGGCCCTCGACCAGTTGGTCGTCCTCGCCCGCGCCCTGGACACCACGCTCGACCAGCTCGTGGAGACCGCCGCCGACGACGTCGTCATCAGCCCGATGATCGACGGCACGCGCGGGCAGATGCGCTGGCCGATCAAGGGCGAGCCGGGCGTGACCGTCATACGCCAGCGGATGACCGACCCGCCGCCGGACAACCCCTCCCGCATGCGCGCGCACCCGGGGCGGGAATGGCTCGTCGTCCTGTCCGGCACCGCGACCCTCCTGCTGGGAAACCGCCGCTTCCGCATCGAGACCGACCAGGCGGCGGAGTTCCCGACGATGATGCCGCACGCGATCGGCGCGGAAGGGGGACCCTGCGAGGTCCTGGGCATCTTCGACCGCGACGCCCGCCGCGGCCACCAGCGCGACAACGGCGACCGCGAGCCCCGGGATCCGCCCGGCCGATGAGGCGGCACGGGCGGCCGCGTCTTGCGCCTCGGGCAGCGGACGGGACGATCTCCTTGCGTAAACGGAATGAAGTCGTGCCGCAGGCGCATGGCCGTCCTAGCGTGGAGCCATGACCCACGCACACCTCCCCTCCCACGCCCATGACGCCTCCCATGCCCACGGTGCCTCCTCCGGCCACTCCCACGACGGCTCCCCCGGCCCCTCCCGCAGGGCGGACGACCAGGCGGAGCTCCTCGACCTGGACGCGGAGGTCCTCGCCGAGCACATCGCCGGCCTCGTCTCCTGGCTGCCCGTCCGGACGCCCCCGCGCGAGATCGTGGACCTGGGCTGCGGCACGGGAGCGGGCACCTTCGCCCTCCTCGACCGCTTCCCCGAAGCCCACGTCACCGCCGTCGACTCCTCGGCCGCGCACCTCCAGCGGTTGAGGGAGAAGGCGTGCGCCAGGGGCGTGGAGGAACGCGTGCGCACCGTGCAGGCCGACCTCGACCCGGCCGACTGGCCCGACCTCGGCACCCCCGACCTGGTGTGGGCCTCGGCCTCCCTGCACCACATGCGCCACCCCGACCGCGCCCTGCGCCAGGTCCACGGCCTCCTCGCCCCGGGCGGGCTGTTCGCGGTGGTCGAACTGGCCGGCTTCCCCCGCTTCCTGCCCGAGGACGCCCCGGAGGAGCGTCCCGGTCTGGAAGAGCGCTGCCACACCGCGAGCGAGCGCTTCCACACCGAGCACGTACCGCACCGCGGCGCCGACTGGGGGCCGATGCTCACCGACGCCGGGTTCGCCCTCGACGGGCAACGCACGCTCACCGTGAACATCGAGGCCTCCCGCGACGACACGGTCGGCGCGTACGCCCTCGGCGGCCTGCGACGCATCCGGCAGGGCGTCGCCGACCTGCTCCCGCCCGAGGACCTCGCCGCGCTCGACCGGCTGCTCGACACCGACGGACCCCACAGCGTCCTGCGGCGCGAGGACCTCGGCGTACGCACCGAGCGGACCGTCTGGGCCGCCCGCCGAGAGGGCTGATCCGCGGTGCGTCCGTCGGCCCGGGGCGCGGAGGGAGACGACCGCGCCCCGGGCCCGCACCCGTACGAGCCGCTCCCTCAGTCCCCGTCGTCGACGGGGATGCCGAGGCGGTCGGCCACGTCGGTGAGGGCCGCACCCAGGGGGAGCGCGACGCGGGTGACGGCGTGCCGGTCGCCCCGTGTCGGATCCCGGTTGACGATCAGTACCGGCTTCCCGGCCTGGGCCGCCTGACGGACGAACCGGAGCCCGGACATCACCGTCAGCGAGGAGCCCAGGACCAGCAGCGAGGTCGCCCCGCGGACCAGCTCGCGGCAGTGCTCGACCCGCGCCGGCGGCACGGCTTCGCCGAAGAACACCACGTCCGGCTTGAGGACGCCGCCGCAGACCGCGCAGGGCACCACGCGGAAGTCCCCGACCTGCTCGTCGGTGAGGTCGGCGTCACCGTCCGGGTTGATCCCGGCCGCCACCGGATCGAAGCCCGGGTTGGCCTCCTCCAGCCGCCGGGCGAGGTCGCGGCGCGGGCTGAAGGCGCCGCACGAGAGGCAGACGACCCGGTCCAGGCCGCCGTGGAGCTCCACGACGTCCTCGCTGCCGGCGGCCTGGTGCAGACCGTCGACGTTCTGGGTGATCACGCCCGAGAGCAGGCCGTGCCGCCCGAAGGCGGCCACGGACCGGTGCCCGGCGTTGGGGCGGGCGCGGCCGAAGGCGCGCCGGCCCAGGTGGCTGCGCGCCCAGTAGCGGCGCCGGGCCGGGGCACTGGCGGTGAAGTCCTGGTAGGTCATCGGCGTGTGCCGGCTCAGGCTTCCGCCCTCGCCCCGGTAGTCGGGGATGCCCGACTCCGTGGAGAGGCCCGCCCCGCTGAGCACCAGCACGCCGCCGGCCCCCAGCGCGTCGGCGACCGGCTCCGGGTCCGTGGTGCCCGGCGGCAGGTCCTCGGCGGGGGTCCAGCTCAGGGTGGGGCGCATGCGCATGCCGCCAGGGTACGGAACGGGCGCCGCCGTCCGCCCCCGCCGCGACGGCGGGGCCCCCTCCGACCCCGGCCGGTCAGACGAGGCAGAACTCGTTCCCCTCCGGGTCCTGGAGGACCACCGCGTAGTAGTCCATGCCGTTCGGTCGGTCCATCGCGTACAGGACGGTCGCGCCGATCGCCGTCAGCCGGGCCACCTCGCCGTCCACCCGCTCGCGGCGCAGCGCGAGCGGGACCCCGCGGCCGCCGCCGACCTTGAGGTCGAGGTGGACGCGGTTCTTGACGGTCTTGGGCTCCGGGACGCGCTGGAACCAGACCCGGGGGCCCGTGCCCTCCGGGTCCACGATGGACTCCGGGAGCTCCCCGGCGTCCCCGCCCAGCTCCTCCTCGGGGACGCCGATGGCCTCCCAGTACGCCCGCCAGGTGGCGTGGCCGGCGGGCGGCGGATCGGGGACGTACCGCAGGGCCTCCAGCCAGAAGGGCACGAGGCGCTGCGGGTCCGCGCAGTCGATGGTCAGTTGCAGGGTCAACTCGGGGCGCTCGGAACGCCCGGGGGGCTCCGGCGGTGCGGTTCGGTCCATGCCGCGAGCTTCCCAGACGCCACTGACAGACGACCGTCTCACGCCAACGGGCCAGATGCGGCCCGCTGCTCGGCCTTCCCTACCAGAGAGTCACTTCCTGGGGGAGAATCACCGGCAGGCGACGATCGAGGGGGAACCGTCCATGGCCACCACCACCGGTACCGAAGCGCCCGAGCTCTCGGGGCTCCCGCTGCTCGGCTCCATGTTCGACCTCAAGAACGACTCCCTGGCGACCTTCCTGCGCGCCCGGCGCGAACACGGGGACGTCGTCCGGATCACCGCGGGACCGCCCGGCGTCCGCGCCACCCTCTACGGCGTCTTCTCCGCCGAGGGCGCCCAGCAGGTCCTCGCCGGGGAGTCGGCCAACTTCCGCAAGGACAACGCCTTCTACCAGGAGCTCCGCGAGTCCTTCGGCAACGGCCTCCTCACCAGCCAGGACGAGGACTACCTCCGGCAGCGCCGGCTCGTCCAGCCCCTCTTCACCCGCCGCCGCGTCGACGGCTACGCCGCGGCCGTCGCCGCCGAGGTCACCACCCTCACCGGCGAGTGGCGGGACGGCGGCGCCGAATCCGTCGACGTCCTCCAGGAGATGGCCCGGCTCGCCCTGCGCGCCGTCGCCCGCATCCTCTTCGGCACGGACGTCGACGCGGCCGTGGAGATCGTGGAGCGCAGCTTCCCCGAACTCGGCGCCTACGTCCTGCGCCGCGGCTTCTCCCCCCTCAACGTCCCCCGCGACTGGCCCACCCCCGGCAACCGCAGGGCCGCCGCCGTCCACCGGGCGCTGTACGAGGTCTGCGACCGCATCATCGCCGAACGCCGGGACTCCGGCCGGGCGTCGGACGGGGGAGACGACCTCCTCACCCTCCTCGTCGGGGCCGAGAGCGCCGAGGACGGCAGCTTCGACGCCACCGAACTGCGCGAACAGGTCCTCGTGTTCCTGCTCGCCGGGCACGAGACCACCGCCACCTCCCTCGGCTTCGCCCTCCACCTGCTCGGCCTCCACCCGGAGGCGCAGAAGCGGGCCCAGGAGGAGGTCGACCGGGTCCTCGCCGGCCGCGTCCCCGGCGCCGCCGACCTCGACGCGCTGCCCTACGTCACCCAGGTGCTCAAGGAGGCCATGCGCCTCTTCCCGGCCGCCCCGGTCATCGGCCGCCGCGCCGTCGCCGCCACCGAGATCGGCGGCGTCGCCGTCCCGGCGGGCGCGGACGTCCTCGTGGCGCCCTGGGTCACCCACCGCCACCCGGACTACTGGGAGGACGCCGAGCGCTTCGACCCCGACCGCTTCACGCCCGAGGCGGAGGCCGCCCGGCCCCGCTACGCCTGGTTCCCCTTCGGCGGCGGCCCGCGCGCCTGCATCGGCCAGCACTTCTCGATGCTGGAGTCGGTGATCGCCCTGGCGATGATCCTCCAGCGGTACGGGTTCGAGGCCGTCGACACCGAGGTGCCCCTCACCTCCGCCATCACCCTCCAGGCGGCGGGGCCGGCCCGCTGCCGTCTGACTCCCCGGGAGGCGTGACCACCGCCGGGCCCTCGCGGCCCGGGGAACGGCGGGTCCGCGAACGGCGGGGCCCGCGATATTAGGTGCCGTACCGGCCGGTGGAGGCGCAGACTCTCCCCATGGCGGACATGAAGGCGCTCCAGGAAGAGATCGGACGCTGGGCGGACGGCGGCCCCGGGACCGCGGCGAGGGAACTGGCCGCGGCCCTGGGGGCGAGGACGGCGGTGCTCCTGGAAGGACCGAGCGACTCCGCGGCCGTCGAGGCCCTGGCCGCACGGCACGGGCGGGACCTCGCCTCGGAGGGCGTGTGCGTGGTCCCGATGGGCGGGGCGATGAACATCGCCCGCTACGCCGCCCTGCTCGGCCCGCCCGGCCTGGGCCTGCGGCTGACGGGACTGTGCGACGAGAACGAGCGGGGCTTCTACGCCCGCGGCCTGGAGCGGGCCGGGGCGCCGGCCGACGGCTTCTTCGTCTGCGTGGCGGACCTGGAGGACGAACTCGTCCGCGCGCTGGGCCCGGGAGCGGTCGAGGAGATCGTCCGGGCGGAGGGCGACCTGCGCGCCTGGCAGACCTTCCTGAACCAGCCCGCCCAGCACGGCCGTCCCCGGGAGCGGCAGTTGAGGCGCTTCCTCGGCACGAAGAAGGGCCGCAAGATCCGCTACGGCCACCTCCTGGCGGAAGCTCTCGACACCGGACGGGTCCCGGGCCCCCTCGACGACCTCCTGACGAGCGTGTGACCGCCGCACACCGACGCGGCGGCGCACCGGACGCACGGGTCCGCGGCGCCCCCTAGGGGTTCCGGATCTCGAAACCGGAGCGGGCCTTCTCCAGCAGGTCCCCGGCGGTCTTCGCCGCGCTCTTCCCGTCGGGCACGTCCACCCCCAGGGTCACGCGTTCCTGCCGGGTGGTGACGACGATGAGGGTCTTGTACAGCCGCCGCGTGACGTCGTCCCCCTCCTGCCGGCTGTAGGTCTCGGTGATGACCGCCGCGTCACGGCCCTGCTGGGTGGTGGACTCGACGGTGGCGACGCCGGGAGCGCCGCCGGCCGGCGGAGAGGCCGACTCGTGCTCCCTCTTCCACCGCTCGGCGATCGCCCGGGGGGTCTCGGTGGCCTTCTCCATCCGGTCCACGAGCAGCCACGTGTCGCCCTTGGGCGTGGTGTAACGGGTGCCTCGGTAGGCCCCGTTCTCCTTGTCCAGCTTGTCCTCGACGGCGATCGCCCAGTCGCTCGGGGCCGCGACGGACAGTCCCATCCGGTACTCGTCGTACCTCTTCCAGCCCTCCGGCGTCCCGTCGCCCGTGAACCGGAGCACCAGGGTGACGACCAGCACCAGGACGACCACGGCGGCGGCCCCGGCACCGTAACGGCCGCGGAGCGGTCGTACCGGCAGCGGGGCGGGCGGCCCGCCCGGCGCGCCGTCCACCACCACGGTGGGTGTGCGCACCGGCGCGGGACGGGCCGGGGGAGCGGCGAGGGCGTGCAGGAGGGGGCGCGCGGCCTGGACGGTGAGGCGGCTCTCGGGCTCCTTCCGCAGCAGGCCGGTGATCAGCGCCGTCATCTCCCGCGAGCGCTGGGGCGGCGGCAGCTCCGCGAGGAGGATCGCCTGGAGGGTGGTGGGGGTGGTCCGGCGGCGGAAGGGCGAGACGCCCTCGACCGCCTGGTAGAGCGTCACCCCGAGGGACCACAGGTCGGACTCCGGGCCCGGCCGCCGCCCCAGGACGCGCTCGGGAGCGAGGTACTCGGGGGAGCCGATGAAGCTCCCGGTCTCGGTGAGCTTCTGCTCGCCCTCGACCTGGGCGATGCCGAAGTCGGTCAGGACGACCCGGTCGTGACGGCAGACCATCACGTTGCCGGGCTTGACGTCCCGGTGCAGCACGCCGGCCTCGTGAGCGGCGTGGAGCGCGCCCAGGACGGCCTGCCCGATCCGCGCGGCCTCCCGGGGCTCCAGGGTGCCCTCGTCGAGGACCTCGGCCAGGGACCTGCCCCGCAGGAGCTCCATCACGATCCACGGCCGGTCGTCCTCGACGACGACGTCGTGGAGGGTGACCACGGAGGGATGGTCGATCCGGGCCGCGGCCCGTGCCTCGCGCCGCATGCGCTCGTGGGCGGTACGGCGCTCGGCGGCGGAGAAGTGCTCCGGGACCCGGGGCTCCTTGACGGCCACGTCACGGTCCACGACCTCGTCCCGGGCCCGCCACACCGTGCCCATGCCGCCCGCGCCCAGGCGTTCGAGCAACCGGTAGCGACCCCCCCAGCAGCCGGCCGGCACCGGCCTCCGAGGGAGACGGCCCACCGGCCGGCCGGGAACCCTCCACCGGCCCTTCGTGCCGTTCCCCCGGACTCGCGGAACCCGCCGGACCCGCGGAATCCCCGGGACGTACGGAACCCCTCGGATCCGCGGAATCCCCGGGCCGTACGGAAGCCCCCGGACTCGCGGAATCCTCTGGGCCCGCGGAACTCCCGGGACGTACGGAATCCGCCCGACCCGCAGAATCTCCCGGGCCCCCGGGATCCGCCGGACGCGGGCCGGCCGTTCCGGTCCGGGGAGGCGGCACCGGCGGCCGCAGCCCGTAGCTGGTGGGCTCGTCCCCGGTTCCCCCGCGCGTCGCCATCTCCCTCTCGCCCTCCCCGTTCCGTGTCCTGCGTGAGGCGGACCCACGAACGCCCCTGGTCTGCGGGGGAGTTCTGGCATCCGCTCACTGTCCTCCGACCGTAGACGCCCGCCGGTGGGCCCACATCCCTTCCTGGAACGATTCGCCCTTCCACCCGGCGCGGTAGGCGCCGGACGCCTGCAACGCACGCGGTACACGCGCCCCGTCACCGGACACCGGGCCCGGAGGGCCCGTGCGGCGCACGACTCGTACCGCACAAGGCCCGTACGCCTCCCGGTCCGTACAACCACCGTGGTATGCCCCTGGGTTGACGCCCGGACGATCACGGGTGGCTAGGCTGCCGCGATGAAGCTCCGTCCTCTCCGCGGCCCCCTCGTCAACGCGCTCATAGGCGTCGCGATGACGGGACTGGCCCTGCTCCTCGGACAGGACGCCACCGCCGAGGACTGGCCGGCCCTCGACCCGTCGGCCTACGCGCTCGTCGTCGTGGTCAACCTGCCCGCCGTGGTCCGGACGCGCTTCCCCGTCGCCGTGTTCGTCCTCGCGCAGAGCGGCTTCGCGGTCTACGCGGCCCTGGGGTACTGGCCCGTGGTCAACTCCCTGGCCACGCTCCTGGCGACCTACACCCTCGCCTCGGAGCGCCCGGCCCGGATCTCGGTGCCCGGCGCGGCGGTCACCGGCCTGACGTGGCTCGGCGCCGGTCTGCTCAAAGAGCTCTACGGCTGGCACGACGGCTCACTGGCCTCGGCCGCGGGCCAGGCGGTGGTCTTCCCCGCCGTCCTCTGGTGGTTCGGCGCCCTCTCGCGCAGGACCACCGGACTCACCCGCGCGCTCGCCCTCGAACAGGAGGAACGGGCCCGGCGGGAGGTCGCGTACGAACGCGGCAGGATCGCCCGGGAACTCCACGACGTGGTCGCCCACCACATGGCCGTGATCTCCGTGCAGTCGGGCCTCGCGCGGTTCGTCTTCGACAGCGATCCGGCCACCGCGCGCGCCGCCCTGGACACCATCGCCGACACGGGCACCGAGGCGCTCGACGAACTCCGCCGCATGCTCACGCTGTTGCGCGAGGGCACCGACCCGCGCGCGCCGGACCGCCCGATGCCCGGTCTGGCCCGCCTCGACGAACTCGCGGCACGGGTCGGGGCCGGAGGGACGCCCGTCGCGCTGACCGTCGAGGGAGTCCCCCGTCCGATCGGCTCCGGCGCCGACCTCTGCGCCTACCGCGTCGTCCAGGAGTCGCTCACCAATGTCCTCAAGCACGCGCCCGGAGCCGCGACCGAGGTCGTCGTCCGCTACGGGCCGCGGTACCTGGAGGTGGCCGTCACCAACGAGGGCGGGCGAACGATTCCGGCCCACTTGCCCACAGGAACCGGCCACGGCTTGATCGGCATGCGGGAGCGGGCCAAGCTGTACGGCGGGCGGATCGACATCGGCCCGCGCGACGACGGCGGCGGTTTCGCCGTGCGACTGACCCTGCCCCTCACGGCACGGGCCGGCGCACTGCCCGCCACCGGCCGTCGCGGTGGCCCCGACCCGGACGACCGGCTCCCGCCGGCGCCCCGGGAGGGCTGAACCCGCCGGCGCGACAGGAGAACCACCCCTCGGATGAGCCAGGTGATCAGGGTCCTGGTCGTCGACGACCAGTTCCTCATCCGCGCGGGCCTGGTCGGGCTCCTGAAGGCCGCCCCGGGCACGGAGGTGGTCGGCGAGGCCGTGGACGGCGAGGAGGCCGTGGCCCTCGCGGGGCAGCTCCGCCCCGACGTCATCCTCATGGACGTCCGCATGCCCGGCGGCAACGGGATCGACGCCACCGCCCGCATCCTCGCCGAGGCGCCCGACCCGGCGCCCCGCGTCCTGATCCTCACCACCTTCGACCTCGACGAGTACGTGTACGGGGCGCTGCGCGTCGGCGCCTCCGGCTTCCTGCTCAAGGACTCCGGCCCCGAACGGCTCCTGGCGGCCGTGACCGCCGTGGCGGGCGGCGACCACCTCTTCGCCCCGAGCGTCACCAGGCGCCTCGTCGAGGCGTTCGCCCACCGCGCCGCCCCCGCCGAGGAGCCCGTACGGGCCGGGGCCCCCGAACTCGACGCGCTGACCGGCCGGGAGCGCGAGGTGCTCCAACTGACCGGCAAGGGCCTGTCGAACGGACAGATCGCCGGGGAACTCCACATCAGCGAGGCCACCGTCAAGACCCACCTCAACCGCGCCATGGGGAAGCTCGGCCTGGCCAGCCGCGCGCAGGCGGTCGTCGTCGCCTACGAGAGCGGCCTCGTCGTCCCGGGCCTCTGACCCCAAGCGATCGGACGTGATCCGGAGCGGTCCGGTACGACCACCGCCCGGCACCCGGGGGAGGAGAGGCGCCGTCGACGAACGCCGACGGCGAACCGCCGCCGACACCGCCGGTGCTCCGCCGAAGGCCCTTCGGTACCCTGCGTCCCCATGACGCGCGCCTGGACCCTCCCGATGTCGTTCCTGCTCTGCGGCTCCGTCGTCGCCGGCCTGATCCTCCGCGAGAACCCCGAGGGAGGGGTGGCGACCCTGCTGCTGTTCGTGCTCCTCGCGGGCGCGCACTCGCCCCTGGTCTTCCCCCGGTCGATCGGCGCGGAGGAGGCGCGCCGCCGCAGCGCGCTCGACGGGCGGCCGGTCGTCTTCTGGCGGCCGGGCTGCAAGTACTGCCTGCGCCTGCGCGCCCGGCTGGGCCGCGACGCCCACCGGCTGCACTGGGTCGACATCTGGCGCGACCCCGCCGGCGCGGCCACGGTGAGGGCCGTCAACGACGGCGACGAGACCGTCCCGACCGTCTTCGTCGCGGGCCGGCCGCACGTCAACCCCGAGCCCGCGTGGGTGCGGTCGCAGCTCCCCCCTCCCGAGTGACCCGGCGGTCGCACGGGTGTGAGGTCCGGTCCTCGGGGCAGGCGGTCCCCCTCAGGAGACGTCCGAGAACGGAGGAGTGAGCGGTTATGGCGGAGAACGTGTGGAGCTACGGGCAGGCGTTCGGTCATCTGGTGGGCACGGACCTGACCGGCTGGCGGGTCGAGGCGTCCGACGGGCACATCGGCAAGGTCGACAAGCACTCCGACGAGGTCGACGACTCCTACCTGGTCGTCGACACCGGGGTGTGGATCTTCGGCAAGGAGGTGCTGATCCCGGCGAGCGCGGTCACCCGGATCGACCTGGAGGGGCAGGAGGTGCACCTCGACCTGACCAAGGAGCAGATCAAGGACGCGCCGGAGTTCCACTCCGACAAGCACCTCGCCGACCGGCAGTACCGGGAGGAGATCGCCGTGTACTACCGGACGGGCGGACCGTTCGGAGGCGGGCCGCTCGGGGGCGGTCCGGCCCCCGTCTGACCCCGGCCGGACACCACGGGGCGGTCCCCGCAGCCGTCGGCTGCGGGGACCGCCCCGTTCCGTGTCAGCCCTTCAGTTCCCCGCGGTCCGCCCCGCTCCTGGCCGCCGCCGAGTGCAGGGCGCGCAGGGCCAGCAGGAGGACGCCGACGTCGTCCAGGTAGACCGGGTCCGGAATGAGGTCGACCGGCGACACCGTGTACACCACGGCCGCCCAGAAGAGGGCCTTGGACTGCAACGGGACGCCGGCGTCGAGCAGCAGCCTGCGGGCCCGGAAGACGCGCACGAGCAGGACGGCCGCGTATCCCGCCACCACGAGCGCGAGGACGACGGCCACCACGATCCAGAAAGAGCTGTCCATGCCGTCCTTCTACCCCGGTTTCCCCGAACCGCCCCCGTCGCCCCGATCGCCGGTACCCCCGCCGGCACCCCCGTCGGCGGAAGGAGGGGCCCTCCCCGTACGGCGGGAAGGGCCCCTCGCGCGCACACCGCGCGTCAGGCCGCCCGGTACGCCGTCGTCAGCCGTGCGACCGCGCCCGTCAGGTCGCCCGAGAGCAGCAGCCGGTCCGCCTCCGCGAACGGCTTGGCCGTCGCCGGGGTGACGTTCTGGCCGATCCTCTTCTGGACGACGTCCCGCGCCCGGGACAGCAGCTCCCGGCCCTCCGGAGACGTTCCGCGCCCGGCCGCCTGGAGCGCCTTGGCCGCGACCCCGATCGCCTTGAGCGTCAGCTCGCCCCCGGCCTGCGGGACCGGCCGGGTCGTCAGCCCCCAGCCGAACGGGAACTGCGGGTCGTACGAGGCGTCACCGACGTTGATCGGCAGGTGCGCCTCGGACTTCGGCCAGGTGACCGGGAGCTGGCCGGTGAACGGCCGCGTCCCGTACAGCACGTCCGCCACGCCGTCGCCCTCGGTGCCGGGCAGCCAGGACGCCACCAGGGCGTCGATCGCCCCGAGCCGGTCCCCGATCAACTGCGGCCGCCCGGAGACCACCAGGACCGCGCACGGCATCGCCGCGCAGACCTTGTCCACCGCCGCCTTGTCCGCCGCCGTCAGCTCCAGGTCGTGACCGTTGCCCACGTCGCCGATGCCCTCGGCGTACGGCGTCTCGCCGACCACCACGACCCCGACGTCGTATCCCCCGGTCGCGGCCGAGGCGTCCTTCGAGTAGTCGATCGCCGCGTCCGGGGCCGCCTTGCGCATGCCTTCGAGGATCGTCGTGCCGGTCGTGTTCCGGCCGGACGAACCCTGCCAACTGATGGTCCAGCCACCGGCCTGGTTGCCCAGGTCGTCGGCGTTGGAGCCGGCGACGTACACCTTCTGCGACTTCTTCAGCGGCAGGACGCCGCCGTCGTTCTTCAGCAGCACCTGGGACTTGGCGACCGCCTCCCGCGCCACGGCGCGGTGCGCGGCCGAGCCGACCGAGGAGAGGTGGGTGGTGTCGGCGTACGGCTTCTCGAACAGGCCGAGCCGGAACTTCTGGGTCAGGATCCGCGCGACCGCGTCGTCCACGCGCGCCCGGGAGACCCGCCCGGCCGTGACCTCCTCCGTCAGGATCCGGGTGAAGTCCTGGTAGTTGGTCGGCACCATGATCATGTCGAGCCCGGCGTTGACCGAGGTCCGCACGTCGCTCGCGTAGTCGCCGGGGATCTGGTCGATCGCCTGCCAGTCGCTGATCACGAACCCCTCGAAGCCCATCCGCCCCTTGAGGACGCCGTTGATCATCTCGGCGTTGGCGTGCATCTTCACCGGGCCCTCGTCGTCCCCGATGACGTCGAGCGAGGAGTACGAGGGCATCACCGTGCCCGCCCCGCGCCTGACCGCCTCGGCGAACGGCGCCAGGTGCACCGCCTCCAGCTCCTGCCGGGTCACCCTGGTGACGCCCTGGTCGATCGTGTACGAACCCGTCGTGGACGACCCGAACTCCGTACCGCCGTCGCCGACGAAGTGCTTGGCGCTGGTGAGCACCTTGTCGTTGCGGTCCAGGTCCGCGCCGCTGCTCGCGCCCTGCATGCCGTCGATGACCGTCTCCATGGCCTTCACCAGGGCCGGGTCCTCGCCGAACGCCTCGTACGAACGACCCCAGCGCTCGTCCCGGGTGACGCACAGGCAGGGGGCGAAGTCCCACGGGATGCCGGTGGCCCGGACCTCCTTGGCGGTGACCGCCCCGGTCCGCTCGGCGACCTTCGGGTCGCGCCCGGCGCCGATGCCGATGTTGTGCGGCATGATCGTCGCGCCGATGACGTTGTTGTGCCCGTGCACCGCGTCCACGCCGTAGATCAGCGGGATCTGGAAGCGGGTGGCCCGCGCCCTGAGCTGGTAGGCGTCGATCATCCTCGCCCACGCCTCGGGCGTGTTGGGCGTCGGCACCGAGCCGCCGCCGGAGAGCAGTGACCCGAGCCGGTAGGAGGCGATGTCGCCCTGTGACCGCAGCGCGTTGCGCTCGGCCTGGGTCATCTGCCCGACCTTCTCCTCCAGGGTCATCCGCCCGAGGAGGTCCGCGACCCGCTTCTTCACCGGCAGCCGCTTGTCGAGGTACGGGAGGCCGTGGGCGTCCACGACGACCTGCGGCGTCTCGGCGGGCGCCTTGGCGCCGGTCACGTCCAGGGCGAGCGGGATCGTCTCGGCCTCCTCGGCCGCACCGTCCTTCCTCGTCGCCACGGTGACGGTCTGCGAGGTGCCGGACGGGGTGCCGGCCGGGAAGGTCAGGGTCCCGCTGACCGGCGCGTAGTCCTTCCCGGCCTCGGCGGTCCCCTTCCCGGTGGTGTACGTGACGGTGACGGGCTCGCCGATGGGGCCCGAACCGGTGGTGGCCACCGACACCTTCACCCGCGCGCTGCCGCCCTCGGCCACCGGGTACACGGCGGCGTCGGTGATCACCTCGGTGTTCAGCGCGGGCTCCGCCTTGCCGTACAGCTCCGCCCCGTCCAGGGCGAACGAGCCGGGGGAGCCGGGCGGCAGGGTCAGGGCGTAGCCCCACATCTCGTTGAGCCCGAGGATCTGGTCGATGCCGCCGACGGGCTGGTAGTCGGCCCGGTACCGGAACTCGGAGAACGGGATCTCGACGAGGTGCCAGCCCTCCCAGTCGTCGGTGAAGGACGTGGTCCACAGCTCGGACGCCTCGCCGTTGGCGCCGCCGTCCTTGAGCTCGAAGTTGATCCGCTTGCCCGAACCGGGCGGCAGGGGCGCGGTGTTCTGGCCGTACCACCAGAAGCGTATGCCCTTGAAGGCGGTCCAGTCGTGGGCCGGCCGGTCGAAGGCGAAGTCGTGGGTGAAGCCGCCCCAGCCGCTGATGTCGAACGTGCCCTCCAGGACCTTGGAGCCCTCGGGCGCGTCGGCGCGCTCGGCGAGCCGCAGCGCCGGGTGGTCGTCGGCGTCGCTGCCCCAGGTGAAGATGCCCTCCGCCGGAGGGTTGCCGAAGGGGACCTCGCCCTCGAACCGGTCGACGGCCACCGGTGCGGGCTCGTCGGCGGCGGCCGCGCTCGGCAGCGCCCCGGCGAGCAGCCCGCCGAGCACGGCGACGGCGGCGACCACCGCCGTCGCGGTTCTGCCCCGGACGCGGTTCCCGAGGCGGCTCTGGTGTCTGGTGCGTGGCATTGCGGCTCCTTCGGTACGGGCGGTGCGGGTGGGACCCTTCGATCACTTCACGAACGCGGCTCGCGACCGGGGGACTCCGCGTCGAGGAACGACATCGCTGCCGGGACCGCTTTGGGAGCGCTCTCAGCGCGGTGCGGGCGAGTCAACCGTCAGCCCGTCGCGTCGTCAAGAGTCAACGCGGACAACGACTGAAACCTGCGCGGCTCCCCTCGCGAGACCTCGGCGAGGCCCCTGTGTGTTCAACCCCTGAACGCGCGAGGTTCTTCGACGGGCCGCCCCTTCGGAGGAGAAGCCCGGTACGGCCCGGACACGCTCACGGCAGGGCGCCGGTTAGGGTGCTGGTCCGACCGCGAAGGGGAGGGACCCGTGGAACAGACCTCGTTCGTCCGGTTCCAAGGAGTGGTGAGGCATCCGCGGGGACACTTCCCCGGCGTCTTCGTGCTCGCCAACGAGCTGGCGGCACAAGGCAGGCTGACCGACGAGCAGTACCGGTTCTGGAGGGCCGGCAACGACTGGTACGACGCCAACTACCCCAATCCGACCCACGTGGACCCCGCCGTGTACGACCCCCGGCTGCATCCGGGTGCCGTCGCCTGGTTCAAGGCGTCCGCCCGGCACCTCATCGAGCGCGTGGACGGTTACCTGGAACTCCTCGCCGCCCACGGCGTCGAGTGCCACCGCCTGGAGTCCCCGAACCCCGGCAGGGTCCTCTACGAGGACGCGTACCAGGTCGTGGTGGCGGCGGAGGAGCCGGGCGCGGACGCACTCCGGCCCGGTGCCGCCCGAGGCGGTGACACCGGGCCGGGACGGAACGGTCAGGCGGCCGGCGTCACTTGCCGTACCACGCGTTGTGGATCGTCAGGGTCGACGTGTTGCCCTGCTTGTCCGTGACCTCGGCGGAGAGGGCGATGCCGCCGCCCTTCGCCGGACTCTTCACGGAGATCCGGCCGCCCCGGACCTCCACGGACTTCCAGGACTTCCCGTCGTCGTGACTCACCGACACGGCGAGCGCCTTGAGGTTCCCGCCGGCCGCCGCGCCCTGCACGGTCACCGGCACCAGGACGGGAACGCCCGCGGGGAGGCGCGAGGCGAGATCGACGGGGGGCGCGAAGCGGACCGTCGACACCGGCAGGGCGGTGGTGGCCGCGACCTGCTTCGAGCGGAACGTGAAGCCGGCGTCGACCCGGGTGGAGGCCGCGGCGACGTCCGCCGGGCGTTCCACGGAGGCCGTCAGCCGGTACTCGGCGTCGGCGGCGTCGACGGTGAAGGGCCGCGAGCCGCTCAGCGGGTCGTCGTTCCGGCCGACCTCGACGCCGTCGCGGTACAGCGTCGACGTGGCCGAGGTGTAGCGCGTGCTTCCCGCGTGGCCCTCGCCGTCGGCGAGCAGCGGCAGGGCGCCGACGAGCCGCTGCTCGCCCGTGTCCGGGTCGGGGGCGGTGCGGAAGACGCCCATGCCCTCGCCCAGGAGGGGGCCGAAGACCCCGGTGTTGAACGTCTCCCGGTACGTCCCGCCGGCCTCGTAGCGCTTCGGCCGGACCATCTCGTAGGCCCCCTCGAAGGCCGGGTGACCCCACTCGTCCGGCTCGCCGGTCTGGTTGAACCGGGTGAGCCACGTGACCCCGTCGCCGGTGGAGACGTGGAAGGTGCGCGTGCCCGGCGTCGGCTGCGGCGCGGAGAACCCGTTGCCCTCCGGTGCGCCGGGAAGGTGGGCGTACGGGGAGGCGAGGGCGGACTTCCCCGGAGCGGAGGCGCCGAGGCCGACCTTCAGCGTGGCCAGCTCGCCCGCCCGCACGTGCTTGGTGTACCCGGTCGCGACCCTGCTCACCTTGCCGCCGAAGGCCACCGCGTACTGGCTCGTGGCGTCCTCGAGGAAGTGCGCGTCCCAGGTCTGCAGGAGCGAGCCGTCGGTGACGGCCGGGCCCGCGTGGGCGGTGCGGAAGCCGGTGAAGCCCCTGAGGACCCAGCCGCTGCCGACCCGGCCGATGTCGGTGGCGCGCTCGTAGTACGTCCCCGCGTAATCCGCCCCGTCGATGCCCGGCACGGTGAGGGTCACCGGCTTCGTGGTGCGCGCGTCGGCGACGACCGTGGTGTCGCCGGTGACGTCCAGCTTCGGCCGGGCGATCCAGTCGGTGCCCTTGCCGAAGTCCGAAGGGTCCTGGTAGACGGCCGTGTTGAAGGTGTACGAGCCCTTGGGCACCCGGATCGTGTGGGCGCCCGGCTCGTCGGTGACGAAGGCCTGGAAGCCCGCGGCGGGGCCGCCGACGCCGAGCAGGGTGCTGGAGAAGTTCCGCGCGTCGGCGCCGTCGCGGCCGACGGCCCGGAACGTGAGGTCGTAGGACTCCGCCTCCCGTACGGCCACCGCGGCCGTACGGACGGACTGCCCCGCGCCGGTGGCGGTGACGTAGCCCGAGAAGGCGCCGTCGACGTCACCGATCCTGGTGTCGGCGACGAGGTCCACCCCGGCCGTGCCGCCTGCGGGCACGGTCAGTCGCGGGGAGCCGAGCGCGAAGAACCCGGCCGGGGCCGGCTTGCCCGCCGGGTCCAGGCCGGACACCGACAGGTCGAGGGTGACGTCGTCGGCCCCGAGGTTGCGGTAGACGACCTTCCCGGTGAGGGGCCGGTCGTCGGCGTGGGGCCACCGCGCCGTGCCGAGGTTCAGCGAGACCGGTTCGGCGATCACGCTCTGGGACAGCGCCCGGTCGACCCGGACGCGGCCCGAGCCCTGCTGGAAGGCCGTGTGGCCGCCGCCCTCGGCGGACGCGACCAGCGCGCCCTTGAGCTCGGCGGACTTCCAGTCCGGGTGCCGCTGCTTCAGGATCGCGGCCGCGCCCGCGACGTGCGGGGTCGCCATGGAGGTGCCGTCGATCTGGAGATACCCCGGAGCGGGGTGCGGGGTGCCGGGGCGGGTGTCGAGGGCGCTGCCGGGGGCGGCGGCAGCGGTGATGGCGACGCCGGGCGCGGTCACGTCCGGCTTGACCGCGCCGTCGCCGACGCGCGGCCCGGTGCCGGAGAAGGGCGCGAGCCGGTCGTCCCGGTCGACCGCGCCGACGGTCAGCGCGGCGTCCGCGCTGCCCGGCGAGCCCACCGTCGACCCGCCGCTCTCGCCCTCGTTGCCCGCCGCGACGGCGAACAGGACGCCCTTCTCGGCGGACAGCCTGTCGATCGTCGCCTCCAGCGGGTCGACGCCGGGGCTGTCGGTGCCGCCGAGGCTGAGGTTGATCACGTCCGCGCCCTCGGCGGCGGCCCACTCCATGCCGGCGACGACGGCGGAGTCGTCCCCGTAGCCCTCGTCGTCGAGGACCTTCCCGCTGATCAGCTCGGCGCCGGGGGCGACGCCCTTGTACCGGCCGCCGGACTTGGCACCGGTGCCGGCGGCGATCGACGCGACGTGCGTGCCGTGCCCGACGCGGTCCACGGCGTCGGGGGAGGCGGAGAAGTTCTTCTCGCCCACCACCCGCGTCCTCAGGTCTTCGTGGGTCTTGTCGACGCCGGTGTCGAGGACCGCGATCCTCACGCCCGTACCGTCGTAACCGGACTCCCAGGCCCGGTCGGCGCCGATCTGCCGGACGCTGCGGTCCAGGCTCGCGCCGCGCACCCCGTCCAGCCACACCCTGCCGATGCCGGAGGCGGTGGCGCGCACGCCGTCCTTCCGCCGGTCGGTCAGCGCCTCCCACACCTCGGCCAGGTCGTCCCGCGAGGCGCGGACCGCGTCGGCGCCGAGGGTCGGGAACGTGCGCCGCAGCCGGGTCTCGCCGGCCGTGCGCACCCCGGCCCGTGCGGCGGCGGTGGCGCCCCCTTCGTACTGCACGATCAGCTTGAGCCCGTCGCGGTGGCTCTCGCGCAGCCTCGGGTCGGTGAGCACGTCGAGGTCGAAGAGCCGCTCGTCCAGCCTGCCCGTGGCGATCAGGCGCTGCGCGTCGGCGGGCACCACCAGGGTGTGGTCCCCGGTGCGCCGTATCTCCACGGGTATGTGTGCGCGGCCCTCGGCGGACTCGAAGCCCACCATCCGGCCGGTGTCGTCCACCACCACGCGGTCGCCGGTGACGAGCGGGATCCGCTGGTCGCC
This sequence comes from Streptomyces sp. NPDC007872, assembly GCF_042868165.1. Taxonomy (NCBI): domain Bacteria; kingdom Bacillati; phylum Actinomycetota; class Actinomycetes; order Kitasatosporales; family Streptomycetaceae; genus Streptomyces; species Streptomyces sp. NPDC007872. Next base: position 286,554 of record NZ_JBIAEA010000003.1, on the reverse strand, counting down.
GCCGACGCGGGTGACGTCCGGTGCGGCCGTCGCATGTCCGGCGATCGCCGTCGCGGGGCCGGTCGTGCCTGTCGTCAGGGCCAGCGAAGCGGCCGCCGCGACGGTGAAGGCGCCTGCTCTCTTCACATGTGCGCGCAAGTCTCCCCCAGGGGGTTCGGGATGGGGTGGATCGATCGTTTCCGGTCGGGGCGCGAGGGCGCCCGCCGCCGGCCAGCGCAGTATGTGAGGTGGAAAAGGCGTGATCAACGCCGGTGCGGGGGAGGGGAGTCGAACCGTACGGGTTCAGGCCGTCCTGAGGTCGGCGCGTTCGATGGGACGACGACGGCGGTGTGACGGCTCCGTGACGGCCGGGCGATGCTTGTACGACACCGGCGGCGCACCGGCACCCCGGATCGCGCTCCGTCGCAGCTCCCACGGGCTTTTCGCGGAGCGGCGCCCCCGCGGACGGAGGGCGCCGCTCCGATTGGCCGTATCCGTGCCCGGCGGGAACGGCTCCCCGTCCGGGCACGGGAACGCGGCCCGTACGTCACCGGCCGGGGGTGCCACGCGCGGTCCGGGCGTCACCGGCCGGGGGCGCCACGGCCGCGGGACTCGTCCCTACGCCTCCTCGTCCTCCTCGTAGTGCAGCGTGCCGTCCTCGTCCATGCGCGGGTGCATCTTCGTCGGCCCGTACTCGTCGATGTCCGAGGGGCGCGGCCCCTCGGGACCGTCGGGGCCGAAGCGGACCATCCGCTCCACGCGGCAGATCCGGAACTCCCGGCCCTCCACCCGTACCTCGTCGGCGCGCTCGGCGGCCCGGAACAGCTCACCGGCCCGCCGGTACCGCTCCCGCTTCTCGTCGTCCCACTGGTACAACAGGGCCCACAGGTCGGTGAGGTCGTCGTACAGGTCCCGCCGCGCCTCGTGCGGGGTCGGCGCCAGGGAGCCGACCGGCTGCCAGAGGCCGCCGGAGCGCTCCACGATGCCGAAGCCGACGGGCAGCATGGCGATGTCCGGATGGGTGGTGACCGCCTCGCGGGAGTCGGCCCGGACGGCGGCGGGGTAGCGCTTCCCGACGTAGTGGAACTCCCGCAGCCCGATCCGCAGGGCCTCGGCCATGAGCCCGCGCACCTTCTCCGGATCGAGGACGGTGCCGGTGTCGAGGCAGCGGCGGGCGCCGCGCTGCCGCTCCCAGACCCGGAAGACCGGCTCCGGATCGGTGGGGCGCGGCGGTTCGAGGCCGTCGTCGCCCGTGCGCGCGACCTCGTCGCCCCGCACGATCCGGTAGGTCGTGCCCAGCACGACGAGTTCGTCGACCGGCTCCCGTTCGAGGACGCGGACGGCCGCGAGGAGTTCGCGCCGCACCTCTGGGTCGTCGGTGTCGTCCTTGGCCCAGAAGAAGAACTTCGACTGCAGGCCGTCCCGGCTCTGCTGCGGCATCCCGTCCTGCAACGGCATCACCACCCGCCACGGGGCGTCCGCCCCCGCCTCCCGTGCCGCCACCCCGAACAGCGCGCCGCGCACGGCGAGCCGCGGATACCGTACGGAGGCCTCGACGGCGTCGGCCTCGGTCACCCAGGCGACGGGATCACCCTCCCGCACCATCCCCGCGCGTACGTCGTCGAGTCGTCGCTTCCAGTGTTCGTCCATGCGCGCATTGTGGCGCCGGACCCGGCGGGCGGTCCGGTGATCCGTCCATCACCTCAACTTACGGGTGACGACGGGGAACGTTTCGAGACACCGCCGGCCCGGGTCCGGAGCGCGTCCTACGACGGCACGGCGGCGGTGGCGCGCGGGCCGTCCAGGTCCGGACCGTCGGCGTCCGGACCGTCGGCGTCCGGTTCCCGCGGGGGAGCGGCGAGCTGTTCGCGCAGGTAGTTCCAGACCACCGCGACCAGCGCGGCCGCGGGCACCGCGAGGAGGCTGCCCACGATGCCGGCCAGGCTGCCGCCCAGCGTCACCGCGAGGAGCACGACCGCCGCGTGCAGACCGAGGCCGCGGCTCTGGATCATGGGCTGGAACACGTTGCCCTCCAACTGCTGCACCACGACGATGATCGCGAGCACGAGCAGCGCGTCCGTCAGACCGTTCGACACCAGCGCGATGAGCACCGCGACAAGACCCGCGAACAGGGCTCCCACGATCGGCACGAACGCGGAGACGAAGGTCAGCACGGCCAGGGGGAGCACCAGGGGCACGTCGAGGAACCACAGGCCCAGGCCGATGAACACGGCGTCGAGCAGACCGACGAACGCCTGCGAACGTACGAACGCCCCCAGCGTCTCCCAGCCGCGCTCGGCCACGACGGGGACGTCGGTGGCGAGGCGGCCGGGGAGCTGGCGGGTGAGCCACGGCAGGAAGCGCGGGCCGTCCTTGAGGAAGAAGAACATCAGGAAGAGCGCCAAGACGGCCGTGACGAGACCGTTGAACACGGTGCTCACGCCCGTGACGACGGTGGTGACCATGCTGCCGACGCTGTCCTGGACCCGTGCGACCGCGGCGTCGAAGGCGCCGGAGATCTGGTCGTCGCCGATGTTCAGCGGCGGCCCGGCGGCCCACTCGCGCAGCCTCTGGATCCCCTCGACCACGCCGTCGGCCAGTTCGCCGGACTGGGACGCGACCGGCACCGCGATCAGCGCCACGATGCCCGCGACGACCACGAGGAAGAGGACGGTGACCACGGTCGCGGCCAGGGCGGGCGCCCACCCGCGCCTCCGCAGGAAGCGGGCGAGGGGCCAGGTCATGGTGGTGAGGAACAGGGCCACTATGAGCGGCCAGACGACCGACCACATGCGGCCCAGGATCCACAGGGCCACCGCCGCCATCAGCAGGACCAGCAGCGACTCGGCGGAGACGCGTGCTGCCGTGCGCAGCGCGGCGGCGGTTTTCGATGAACTCAGCATGGCAGGCATGGGATCACCCTAATGAACGGCCGCGGCGCCCCTCACCGCCCGATGGCCAGGTCGAAGAGGTGGATGGTGCCGTTGCCCGGCAGCACCACGAACTCCACCCGCTTGGTCGGGTCGAGGGGGATCGAGTGGGCGAAGACGCGGTACGCGATGCCGGCGTTGCCGTATCCGCCGGGACGGTTGCGCCCGTCGCTCGACGCCACCAGGGTCGCCCCGTGGGCGTTCGCCGGATCGAACGACCAGTTCGGGAACCCGAACGAGCCGGTGCCGCTCGTTCCGTCCGTGTAGTACACGGTCGCGGTGCCCGACGCCCCGCTCGTGACGCCCGAGCCGAGGAAGACGAGCCGGGAGCCCGTACCGCTCAGGGCGACGGCCTGGCCCGCGGCGGAGACGTTGTTCCTGGACCCGCTCGGCACGTCCGGCCAGCGCAGCTCGGCGCCCAGGACGTCGACGGTCCCGCCGGGGCGCAGTCCGGCGTCGGCGAGCTTCTGCGCGGAGAAGCTGTTGCCCTCGCCGTCGTAGTTCCCGGGCCCCGTGTCGCTCTCGTCGGTCACCCCCACGTTGTTGTACGCGGCGGCCAGGTTCGCCAGGGGAGTGCCGCTGTGCTGCGTCCTGGTCCCGGTGGCGGACCCGGCTCCGTCGCCGCCCCGGTAGGTCGCGGTCGCGGTGAACGTACGGACGGTGAAGCCGGGGCGCCGCTCCGGCACCCGGATCCGGAAGGTGGCCTCGGCGGAGGCGCCCGTGGCCAGGGAGCCGTCCACCGGGACGGCCGAGGGCTGCACGTCCCAGCCGGCCGGCCCCGCGAAGGACACCTTCAGCGAGCGCATCCGCTCCGGTCCCGGGTTCGTGACGGTCACCCTCACCGTCGAGACGGCCGGCCCGTCCAGGTCGACGGGGGAGATCGTCACGGCGGTGGCCGCGGCGCTCGCCGTCGCCGGGGCCGAGGCCGGGATCGTCGTGGGGGCGGCGGTCGCGTCCGCGAGGGGGAGGAGCGCGAGCGCGCCCGCCACGACGAGGGTCCCGAGCGATCCGATCGGTCCTGCTGGTCTCACGTACTGCTCCTTCGCGGCGGAGGTGGAGGCGGGGGTGGAGGCGGTGTCAGGCGACGGGGGGCATCTCGGTGGCGCGCGAGTCGAGACCCGTACGGAGGTTGACCCAGGCGCCCCGGGTGAAGTCCGGTATCTGCACGGGGCGCCCCTTCGCTGCCAGGGACATGACACTCAGGGGGACGGGGGCGCACCAGGCCGCCGAGTCGTAGACGTCGATGTCGGGCACCAGGCCCGCCCGCATGAGCTGGACCGTTCGCCACTGCAGGACGTAGTCCATGCCGCCGTGACCGCCGTTGTTCTCCGCGTCGTCCCCGATCTTCTTCCACAGCCAGTGGTCGAACTCCTTGCGGTAGGAGCCGAAGTCCCGCCAGGAGTGCCCGCTGTGGTCCGGCTCGACGTAGACGCGTCCGCCGTCGGTCGACAGCACGCCCGCGTAGTCCTCGAAGATGCCCCTGCTGCCGGCGAGGGAGTTGATCCGGCTGTAGGGCCGGGGAGAGCTCACGTCGTGCTCGGCGCGGATGACCCGGCCCCTGGCCGTCTCGATCAGACAGGTGACCAGGTCGCCGTTGACGTAGGTCTCCTTCCAGGAGGGGTGGTTCCTCGGCACGAACCGCGCCCGGTAGTCGGCCAGGCCCTTCGGCTCGGTCGCCGTGGCGCGCAGGGTGGTCATGCGGTCGCCCCGGTTGATGTCCATGGCCGCGGCGATCGGCGCGAGGCCGTGCATGGCGTAGAAGGAGGCGGTGCTCCGGGTGTGCCACAGCCGGCGCCACGCGTCGGTGTAGTACGTGTCGGAGAACAGCAGCTCGCGCAGGTCGTGCAGGTAGCCGCCGTGCCCGTTCGTGATGTCGCCGAACAGCCCCTCGTGCGCCATCTTGAGCATGGCCAGCTCGTTGCGGCCGTAGCTGCAGTTCTCCGAGAGCATCAGGTGCCTGCGGGTGCGCTCGGAGGTGTCGACGAGGTCCCACAGCTCGTCGAGCTCCGTGGCGACGGGCAGCTCGACGACGACGTGCTTGCCGGCGAGCAGCGCGGCCCTGCCCTGGGGGTAGTGGAACTCCCAGGGCGTGGCGATGTAGACGAGGTCAACGTCGTCGCGCCGCAGCATCCGCGCGTACGAGTCGGCCGAGCCGCCGTACTCGGCGGGGCGGGGCCTCCCGGCGGCGACCAGGCCGTCCGCGACCCGCTTGACGCGGTCGGCGCGCACGTCGCAGACGGCGGTGACCGTACAGCCGGGGACGACGGACCAGCCCGTGGTCATGCCGGAACCCCGGTTGCCCAGTCCGATCACACCGACGCGCACCGTCCGGTGGACGTCGTAGGGCACGTCGATCATGGACTTCTGACCCGGCTTCCGGCGCGGCACGGCCGCGGCCGTCACCGCCGCGGCCGCGTCGGGGGCGGCTCCCGCCCCGGCCGCCAGGACCCCGGTGGTGGCCAGGGCGCCTCCCAGGAGCAGGCGGCGCGAGACTGCGGGGAGTTGTGACATGGGTTCATCGCTCCTCGGTACGTACGACATGCGGCAGCGGACGCGTGACGACTCTGACGGGGCGATCGGGTGTGTGTCAATAGGTGCTCGTTGAGAGGGAGTTCTAAGCAGGATCGTGCACGGAACGGGGAGTTTCGCGCATGTCGACGCTTCGTGCGGGGTGCGGCGTCTCCGGGGTGCCGGGGCCGGTCGACCGGGGGACGACGCGGAGCCGGTCCGCGGCCGGGGCGTGGCCGATCGGGTCGCCCGGCTCCTGGAAGTGCAGCGCGAGCCCGACGCCGGTCCGGTACGCGTCGAGGCCGGCGCGGCAGTAGGCGACCATCGGTTCCGGCGGGGCGTCGAGCGGGAACCAGCCCATGCCGTCGCACACCTCGGGCTCCATGACCTCCGGTGTTCCGGACCAGCGGCGGACCTCGAAGAAGAATCCGACCCGTGCGCGTCCGTCCGGGGAACGGTGGTGCACGGTGACCGCGGCGCGCACGTCGTCCGGATCCACGACCAGGCCCGTCTCCTCCCGCGTCTCGCGGACGAGCGCGGTGACGACGTCCTCGGCGGGTCCGTCGACGTGACCGGAGGGGAAGTGCCAGTGGCCCGCGGCGTAGACGGTGCCGGACCGTCTCGACAGCAGGACTTCCGGCCCCCTCTCCCCGTCGCGGACGGCGATCAGGTGCACGTCCACCGGCACCGTGTGCCGCCCGGCCCCGCTCAACGGGCCCTCCTCGGTCGGCGGGAGGGGAACAGGGCGGGAAGAACGGCGGGCAAGGGCCACATGACGGCCTCCGGGAAGGGGAGTTCGGGGTGTCGTCGGGTTCAACGAGGACGCACGCCCCTTCGAGCGCATGTCTTTCGGACACGTGTCTCTCAGGTGCATGTCCTCCGGGCGTGGCACGGGCCCCGCGAACGGGCGACGGTCCCTTCGCGTCGAGTGCGTCGACGCGCGAGAGGACCGGCCGGGACCCCGTGTGCCGCACGGGATCCCGGCCGGTCGTTCACGGTCGCGGCGGCGTCAGCCGACGGTCCACCGCTGGAGCGTGCCGCCCGTGTCGGGCTGCTGGGTGACGGACGCCCCGTCGGTGGAGGAGGCGGTGGTCAGGACCAGGCCGCTCGCCGCGGAGGCGACGGTGTGGGTGCCGTCGGACCGCCGGGTGAGGGACCAGCGCTGGTTGGCCCCACCGGTACAGGTCCACTGGATGATCCTCGCGCCGGCACCGGTGGAGCCGCCCTCGACGTCGGCGCACAGGCCGGACTCGGCGTTCTTGAGTTCGTAGGTGCCGTCGGACCGCCGGGTGAAGGTCCAGCGCTGGTTGGCGCCGCCGGTCGGCGTCCAGGTGACGAGCCGGGTGCCGGCGGTGGTGCCGTGGTCGGGGTTGTCGAGCGCCTTGCCCGCGGCGGTGAGGGTGTGGACCCCGTCGAAGGAGGCCGTGACCGCCCAGGTGAAGGTCGTCGAGCCGGACGCGGTGCCGGAGGACGCGGTGACGGTGACCGTCGACGTCCCCGCCGCGGCGGGGGTGCCGGTGATCAGACCGGCGGCGCTGATGCCCAGACCGGCGGGAAGGCCCGTGGCGCCGAAGATCAGGGGCTTCCCCAGGGAGTCGACGGCCTCCAACTGGAGGGAGACGGCCTGGTTCAGCAGGGTCGACCGGTCACCCGGGCTGCCGACCGTCACCGTCTCGGGGGCCTGGGCGACCGGTGTCAGGGTCAGGGTCTGCTCGGCGGCCGTGCGGGCGCCGCCGACCGGGTTGCCGGTGGTGTCGGTCCAACTGCGGGCCGGGGTGGTCTCGGCGAGGCGCCCGGAGTCGGCGGAGAGGCCGATGACGAGGCCGCTGTAACGGTTGACCAGTCTGTACGTGCCGGTGGCGGTGCCGTCGGCGGGCGAGGTGCCGCGGACGACGAACCACTGCCGGCCGACGTCGGGCCCGCCGGACCCGGCCGCGGTGGCCGTGGGCCTGGTGCCCCAGGCGCGGTTGGCGGTGGAGGCGCTGCTCACGCCGAGCAGGTGCCCCGTGGCGGAGTTGGCGATGCGGTAGGAGCCGTCGCCGTTGGACGCGAAGGTCCACGCGTCGAGGCCGGACCCGGTGGCGGCGGCGAGCGAGGTGGTGGCCGAACCGCCGGAGACCTGGGCCAGGACGCGGCCGCCGGCGCCGGAGACGCGGTAGGCCTTGGAGGTGTCGACCGGCGCGGCGGGCCCGGTCGTGTCGATCGTCAGGTTCACGTACTCGCCACTGGCCCCGCCGGAGCAGCCGAAGGAGCAGTACGAGCGGAAGCTCCTGCCGACGATCCCGGAACCGGTCCTGTTGCCGCCGTCGAGGAACCACCGGTACCAGGAGGCGTTCCTGTAGGCACCGGTGTCGCCGAGCCGGAACCACTTCTGGGTGGTCAGGTCGGCGGTGGCGTAGATCTCCTGGGGGGCGCCGCCGCTCTGGTCGACCGCCTGCGGCTGGCCGATGTAGAGGCCGAGGTGGGCGTTGTAGGTGATGTCCATGACGAACAGCGGGGACGTCGGGGGCATCAGGCCCGCGGCCACCTGTTGGCTCACGCTGCCGCCGTTGGCGGGGTCGTACTCCTTCGACGCCGGTACGTACCCCGTCGTGCTGCCGGAGCCGACCGGGACCATGGTGCTCTCGCGGCCTCCCGTGCCGGGCTGGGACCAGGCTCCGCCGTACCACTTCCGCCAGGAGGAGGGCGCCATCTTCCCCGAGATCGGGGCCCGGGCGACGTGCCCGTGGAACGCGGCCCAGCCGCCTCCCTTGTTCACGATCCGGGAGCCGTAGAAGACGTAGAAGTAACCGGAGCCGGTGTCGACGAACAGCCTCGGGTCACCGGTGCCGTAGTGGTAGGTCTGCTGCGGGAAGGCGGTGGTGTCCCCGCGTTCGGTGCTGTACGGCGAGGTGATGACGTGGTCCTCGATGGTCCACGTGCGGCCCCGGTCCCTGGAGACGGCGTAGTCGATGCCGTCGAAGTGCACGCCGTCGCCGAAGGGCTGCGGGGTGAACTCGTTGTGCACGAGGCCGTACCAGTCGCCCGTGTCGGGATCGACCCACACGCCCGCCAGGTCGCAGTAGTTGCGGTGGGCGTAGGAGCCCGTCGAAGGGGCCCGGGTGGACCGCACGCCGGTCGGGCTGTTGTCGCAGCGCCACGTCGTGTCGTTGTTGCGGTCGTCGGGGTTGGCCGGGTCGACCGCGTCGCTGAGGGCGCTCGACCGGGTGGCGGTGTCGAAGTCGGTGCCGGTGAAGAAGCTCCACTTCCGCGGGTCGTCCGCGCCGTAGAGGGCGTGGGCCTGCTGGAAGTAGAACGTGCCGTCCTTGTCGATGTACGTACCGGCGGGCGTGTCGTCGGGATGGGTCCAGGATCCCTTGGCACCGACGGTGACGGTGTACGAGGCGGAGGCGGAGGCGCCGGCCGGTGCGGCGACGGCCGTGGGCGCCTTCAGCGCGCTGCCGCCCGCGAGGGCCAGCACGGCGGCGGCGAGGGCTCCGGCGAGTCTGGTTCGAGGAGTGGTCACGAGTACTCCTTGATCGGGGGGAGCCGAGAGGGGACGGCTCCTGGTGGGGGGCGTCCTTGAGGACGGTGGTCGTGTGCGGTGCGCCGTGGGGATGGGGGAGCGGCGACCGGGATTCCCGCGGTCCGGGAGCTTCGGGAGTGCGGTGCGGTGCGGTGTGGTGCGCGGTGCGACGGACGCGCCGCACCGACGGCTCCGAGCCCCGGCCGCCGTCGGCTGGGTGGACCGTACGGCTCATTTGACCGGTAAAACAAGAGCCTTGGAGCGGAAGCACCGCTTTTCCCGGAACCCGTGGCGCGGGCATTGACGGGCCCGCTTCCCCGCAGTAGCTTGCAACCGCTCGTGACCGGCAAGGACGAGGTGGGCATGGCGACGATGCAGGACGTGGCCGACCGTGCCGGCGTCACCAAGCAGACGGTCTCCAACGTCCTCTCCGGCCGGGTCGCCGTACGGCCCGCCACCGAAGCCCGGGTCCGCGAGGCCATCGCCGAACTCGGTTACGTCCCCAACCTGGTGGCCCGCTCGCTCGCCACCGGCAGCACGCGCACGGTGGGGCTCTTCGTCCCGACCGTCTCGACCGCCTTCTACGCGGAACTGGCCGAAGAGGCCGAGGACGTCCTCGACGAACGCGGCTACCGCCTGCTCCTGTGCACCACCCGCCGGGACGGGGAGCGCGCCAGGAGGCACCTCGCCGGGCTGACCAGCCGGTCCGTCGACGCCCTCCTCATCGCGGGCGACGAGGGGCTGACCGGCCACCTGCCGCTGCTGTCCCGCGCCCGCTTCCCCGTCGTCCTGTGCGCCTGGGAGACCCGGGCCCCCGCGCGCTTCCCCGTGGTCACCATCGACTACGAGCACGGCGGCCACCTCGCCGGACGACACCTGCGCGCACTCGGCCACGAGAAGGTGGCCGTCCTCGCCAGCCCGGCCCACGGGATGCGCGTGAGCGGCTTCCGCCGCGCGTTCGCCGAGGACGGCCTGGACGTCCCCGACACCGCCGTGCACACGGCCGCGGAGCCGTCGTTCACGGGCGGGATCGCGGCGGCCGAGGAGGCCCTGAGGGCCCATCCGGCGGCGACCGCGCTGTTCGCCACCCACGACGTGCTCGCCGTCGGAGCCCTCGAAGCCGCCCGGGCCCAGGGGCGCTCGATCCCGGACGACCTGTCGGTGGTGGCCCACGACGACACGCCGGAAGGCCTGCTCGCCCGCCCCACCCTCACCAGCGTCGCCCTGCCCAAGAGGGAGATGGCGCGCGAGGCCGTCGCCCTGCTCCTCGACGCGGTCGGGGGCACGGGCGCCACCGGATCCGCCGGGCCCGCCGAGCCGCACCGGCGCCTCCTGCTGCCGCGGCTCATCGCCCGCGACAGCACGGCTCCCCTCGCCTGACGCCCTGTGCTGCTCGCCCGGCGCCCTGCCCTCCTCGCCCGGCGGCTCGCTCCGCCCGCCTGACGGCCTGCTCCGTTCGCCCGACGGCCCGCCTCGCTCGCCCGGCGACCGGCCCCGCTCAGCCTGGCCCCGCCCCGCCGAAGGACCGCCCCCGGTCGGGGAGAGCTGCCCCCACGGAACGGAACTCCCGCCTCCCCCAGGGGTAGTAATCGCTTTCTATCCCGGGCATGCTGTCGGCCACAGGGCCGCCCCGGGCGCTCGCCCGGGCACCTTCCCCCGCGTCCACCCGAGAGGTCTGCCTCGCCATGCCCTCATCGCCCGCATCGCCCCCGTCATCCCCGTCGCCCACCGCTGGGCCCGCCTTCCCCGGACCCGCTTCCTCCCTCTCCCGCCGAGGTCTGCTCCGTGCCGCTCTCGGCACCGCCGCCCTCACCCTTCCGCTCGCCGCGCCGGCCCCCGCGCACGCCGCCGACGCCTACGACACCCTCCGTCCGACCTGGCGCGACCTGCTCCTCGGCACCGGCTTCGACGCGGGCGCCGAGCCCTTCGCCGCCAAGCTGGCCGAACTCGGCGCCACAGCCCGCGACCTGCGCGCCGCCATGGCACCGGCGAACGGCTCCCTCTGGCCGGACCTTCCCTACGCGGACCCCGAGCCGGACACGGACGCCGAGTCGTACACGTACTCCGGGAACCTCCAGACCGGTTACACGAGGCTGCGCACCCTCGCCGAGGCGTACGCCCAGCCCGGCACCGGCCTCACCGGCGACACCGGGCTGCGCGACGAGATCCTCGCCGGCCTCGACCACCTCCACGACCAGGCGTACCACGCGGGCCAGGTGCGGTACGGCAACTGGTACACCTGGCAGATCGGCGTTCCGCAGGCGCTGCTCGACATCGACGTCCTGCTGTACGACCACCTCGGCGCCGCCCGCGTCGCCGAACACTGCGCCGCCGTCGACCACTTCGTCCCCGACAGCGCGGTCGCGCACTACACCGGCACCTCCACCGGCGCCAACCGCGTCGACCTCTGCCGGGTGCTCGCGCTGCGCGGCGTCCTCGGGAAGACCCCGGCGAAGCTCGCCCTGGCCCGCGACGCGCTCTCGCCCGTCTTCCCGTACGTCACCTCCGGCGACGGCCTCTACGCCGACGGCAGCTTCGTCCAGCACACCTACGTCCCCTACGCCGGTTCGTACGGGGCCGTCATGCTCGGTGGCCTCTCCCTGCTCTTCGCCCTCCTCAGGGGCTCCGCCTGGGAGGTCACCGACAGCGGCCGGCAGGTGGTGCTCGACTCGGTCGAGAAGGCGTACGCGCCCTTCCTCTTCAACGGCCTCGCCATGGACGCCGTCTCCGGCCGGGCGGTCAGCCGGGGAGTGCAGAAGACCGACACCCGGGCCGTCCGGCAGGACGACCACCTGCGCGGCCACGGGATCATCGCCTGCGTCGCCCTGCTCGCGCGGAGCGCCTCGGCGGCCGAGAGGACCCGCTGGGAAGGCATGGTCAAGGGCTGGATCGCCCGCGACCACTACAGCCCGCTCCTGACGAGCCCCGCCCTCGGCGTCGCCGCGCTCGCCCGCCTCGAGGAGACCGCCGGCGGCCCGGCCGCGCCGAGCCCCGAGCCGACCGGACACCGGCTCTTCCCCGGCATGGACCGGGCCGTGCACCGGCGGCCGGGCTGGGCGGCCTCGCTCTCCATGGCCTCGAAGCGGATCACGTACTACGAGAACGGCAACGGCGAGAACCTGCGCGCCTGGCACAGCGGTTCGGGGATGCTCTACTGGTGGGGCGACACCTTCGCCAACGGGCAGTACAGCGACGACTTCTGGCCCACCGTCGATCCCTACCGACTGCCCGGCACCACCGCCTCCCGCAAGCCGCTCGCCGACGGCGAGGGCGGCACCTGGGGCGCCGCGCGGCCCGACGTCCGCTGGGTCGGCGGGGCGACGGACGGCACGTACGCGGCGGTCGGACAGTACCTGAAGGGGCTCTCCTCCACGCTCCTCGCCAAGAAGTCCTGGTTCTTCCTCGACGACGCGATCGTCTGCCTGGGCGCCGGGATCCACGGCCGGGACGGCACCGGAGTCGAGTCGATCGTCGACAACCGCAACCTCGGCGAGAACGGCGTCCACGCCCTCACCGTCGACGGCACCGCCCGGCCCACGGAGCTCGGCTGGAACGCCACGCTCGCCGGGGCCCGTTGGGCCCACCTCGCGGGGCACGCCGGCTACGTCTTCCCGGGCGGCGCGCCCTCCTCGCTCAAGGCCCTGCGCCAGGCGCGCACGGGCCGGTGGTCGGAGATCAACCTGGGCGCCGTGACCGACCCGGTCACGCGCCGGTACCTGACGCTCTGGTTCGACCACGGCACCGATCCGACCCGGGCGACGTACGCGTACGTCCTCATGCCGGGGGCGAGCCGGGAGCGGACGGCGGCCCGCGCGGCCGACCGGGGCTGGGTCACCGTCCTCGCCAACACCGACGACCAGCAGGGCGTGCGCGTCCCCTCCCTGGGCCTCACCGGCGTCAACCTCTGGTTCGCCGGCACGGTCGGCGAGGTCACGACCGGCGCCCCCGCGTCGGTCCTGATCCGCGAGTCGGGCACCACGGCCACGCTCTGCGTATCCGGCCCCCTCCGGGACGGCGCGGCGATCGACCTGACGTGGAACCGCCCCGTCTCCGCCGTCCTCTCCCGGGACCCGGCGGTCCAGGTCCTCGGCACGGGCGCCGCGCTCCGGCTCCGCGTCACCCCGGGAACCCTCGCGGCCACCCACAAGGCGGTCGTACGACTGGGTTGAGGGAGCGCCGGATCAGGGCCGGTGGACCATGCGATCATCGTCCGCAGGGCCCGGAGGCACTGACGGCGCCGGGCCGCGACACCGGGGGACGCGGACATGGGACATGCTCGGGCAGGAGAAGCGCACGCAGGGGAAGCGCGCAGGAAGTGTACGCGTACCGAGCGGACGACCGAAGGGCTGACCGTCGCCGTGGCGTCGGCCCTCTCGCTCGGTCTCCTCGCCGGCCCGGTGGCGGTCTTCGGCGCGACCGCCCGGCACCTGGTCACCGACACCGGGACCACCGTGTTCGGCCGGTTCGTGGTGCCGGCGGTCCTCCTCGCCCTCCTGGCGCTGCCGCTCCTCCTCGCCCGCGCGGTGTTCCGCTCGGGCCTGCGCAAGGGACGGGAACGGCTGACGGCGGCGGCCCCGGCGGCGCTGACCCTGCTCGCCGGATCCGTGCTGCCCTTCACGGCACTGTGGCTGGTCCTGGCGTACGCGGACTGACGCTCCGGGCCTCGGAACCCGGTTCCGGGCTCCGGTCCCGTCCCGAGTTCCGTCCCGGCCCCCGGCCTCGGCCGAGGGCTCGGCTCACGGTCCGCGCCAGAGGTTGGCGAAGGCCGCGTTCTCGATGGTCCGCCTCTGGCGTACGGCCTCCAGCTCCATCACCGCGTCGTGGACGGCGGCCACCACGGTCGTCACCGCCTCGTCGTCGAGCCCCGGCTGCTCGTCGGGCCGTTCGTCACCGATTCCCACGGCCGAGGCGAGGACGGCCAGGACGGGATCGCCCGCCTCCCAGCGGTCGGCCGCCCGGCGACGGGCGGGCGTGTCGACCGGCTCCACGCGTTCCGGACCGAAGGGCGACCGGCCGCTCCGCTTCCGCGTCAGCTCCCCGTCCTCCTCCAGCGCGGCCCGGTACACGGACGAGAGGTCCCGGCCCCGGCGCCACAGCCAGTCCTCGATCCGCTCGTAGGGAGGCTGCCGTACGAGCCCTGCCACGGCCTCGGCCAGGAGCCGGTCGTCCGGCACCGGCGACCCGCCCGGCACGACGCGGTCGCCGTCCACGGCGACGGCCCCCGCGCCGATGAGATCGACCAGTTCGGCCCCCGCGAGCGCGAGCGACAGGTCGCCCTGCCCCACGGCGCGCTCCGGTTCCGGCTCCACGGTGATGATGAACAGGTCTTTCGCCGTACTCATGAACGGCTCCCCTCGGAGGCATCGACACGGCACGTCCCCGCCGGCCGGGCTCGCGACCGGCTCGGCGGCGGGGCGCCCACCACGATCAGTATCGCCTTCACCCGGCCGACCGGAGCCCCGCCGCCCCTCGACGACTCCTCACGGCCGGAGCCCGACGTGCTTGAGCGCGACCGTACTGAGGTCGGTGATGGCCCCCGGGTCCCCCCGGCGCCAGGCGTCGGCCCACCCGCCGGGCGGAACGGGCAGCGCGGCGAGCGCTCCCGGAGGACCGGTGAGGGCGCGCAGGGCGAGCAGGTCGGCGCCCCCGGGGGCCTCGGCGAGGCGGCGCAGGGTGCTGCTGCGCCGGATCCAGAGCAGGCGCGGCGGGAGCCACAGCAGAAGGACGAAGAGCACCGGGAGGACGATGAGGGCCACCGTGATCACGTCGGCGACCTGACCGACGGTCTCCTGGAACGACACGCCCGCGTCGGCGAAACCGGAGCTGGCGTCCGCCGCGGACCGGAGCGGCTTCTCCAGGACGTCACCGACGAACGGCACGTCCGACGCCGCGTCTCCCGCCTCCCCGAGCTCCCTGGCGAGGCTGTCGCCGGAACTCTCCACCTTGCGCCCCGGCTCGGCCAGCAGCATGATCGTCCCGCGGACGGCGAGGGCCGCCCACACCGCGATGCCGATCAGGGCCACGGCGATCAGGTCCACGAGCACCTGACGGTTCCGGCGGGCGGGTGTCTGGGCGTAGAAGCGCAACGGAGGGCTCCCGTTCGGGTCAAGGCGTCGAGGAGGTCCGGCCGCCCCGGCCGCGGCCCGGCCGACCGGTCGTCGGAGTCAACTCTTCCACCGCTCCTTGCGCGCAAACGTGCGAAACGCGGGATCCGATCCGTCGCGCCCGCCGGAGCCGCGAAGCGCTCGGGCGGAGACGACGGCTCGGGCGAAGCCGGTTCGGACACGACCGACGATCACGCCGACCAGGACACCCTCCGCGAACGCATCGCGAACGACGCCGTCACCGGCCCCGACTCCCCGTTCCGCCTCGCGTACCTCGCGCCCTACGCCGAGGCCGCCGCACGTGGCTGCACGCCGAGGCCGAGGTCGTCGACACCACGCACCTCACGCCTGCTCAGGCCGCTCTGCGGATCGCGGAGGCCCTCAAGGGCTGAGCGGTGGCCCGAGAACCGCGCCCCTGCCATGCGGTCGTTCTCACCGGGGCATCCTCCCGGGATCACGGGTCCCGGTGCCCGCCGGGCGAGGCCGTCCGGCGTCCGGTGGTGCCGGGTGGACCCGGTGAGGGCTCGCCCGCCGCGAGGTGCTCCAGGACC
This sequence comes from Streptomyces sp. NPDC007872, assembly GCF_042868165.1. Taxonomy (NCBI): domain Bacteria; kingdom Bacillati; phylum Actinomycetota; class Actinomycetes; order Kitasatosporales; family Streptomycetaceae; genus Streptomyces; species Streptomyces sp. NPDC007872. The sequence goes on along the minus strand of NZ_JBIAEA010000003.1, from coordinate 270,977 downwards.
TCCGCCAGTTCCTCGCAGGCGCGGCGCACCGACCGGCGGATCGCACGCTGCTCGGTGATGACGGAGGCGAGGAGCAGGGCCGTCAGGGAGGCGGAGCCGTTGAACGCCTGGAGCTTGACCATGATCTCGACGTCGGACAGATGGAGGAAGGCGCCCTTTCCGGAGGTCGCCTCGGCGGTGGTGAGCACCGACGCGAAGAGCGCGCACAGCACGCTTCCGGCGAGCTGGAAGCGGAGCGCCGCCCAGACCAGCAGGGGGAAGACGAGGAAGAGCAGGCTCATCGGACTGAACACGGCCAGCGGCACGAGGACGAGGGTCGCGAGTCCCAGGGCGACCGCCTCCTTCCAGCGCCGCATCCGGAACCGTCCGGCCGGGCCCGCGAGTACGAGCAGGAGCGGGGCGACGAGCAGCACCCCCATCGTGTCGCCCGCCCACCAGGCCAGCCAGACGGCCCAGAACTCGCGCTTGTCCAGGGAGCCCGTGGCCACGTGCAGCCCGACCCCCGCCGTCGAACTGATCAGCATGGCGCCGAACCCGCCGAGGAAGACCAGGGAGAGACCGTCCCGCAGCCGCGCCATGTCAAGGCGGAAGCCGATCTGTCTCAGCAGCAGGAAGGCGCAGAGCGGCGCGGCGGTGTTGCTCACGACGGTGACCACCGTGGTGAGCCCCGGGGTGGTGAGGGAGGCGATGACGAGGAAGGAGCCGAGGGCGATGCCGGGCCAGACCCGCGCGCCGAGCAGCAGCAGGGCGGCGACGGCGACGCCGGTGGGTGGCCAGATGGGGGTGACCACCACGCCCTCGACGACGAGGCGGCCCAGCAGGCCGAGCCGTCCGGCCGCGTAGTAGCAGGCGGCCACGGCCAGCGAGAGCAGGGCCGCTTCCGTAGGGGGTCGGAACTGCCGGGTAACCAACACATCGGCCATCAGACACCGGCCGGGCCGCCCCGACCGGGCAGCAAGAACCCCCTGCGTGTCGGGCGGCGCCGTACGGAACGGGCCCGATCCGGCCCGAAGCCCGGTCCGACCCGGCCGGATCCGGTCCGGTGCGCCCCCGGCACCGCGCGCCGGTCGGCCACCCGTTCGGGGGCGGGCCGACCGGGGACGAGGCCCCTCCCCTCAGGCCCTGGTCGTCGGCCACGCCGTGCCGCCGTCGTGGCCGACGACCAGGACGGCGGCGTCGTCCTCGTGCCCCACCGTGCTCGCCAGCTTCATGACGGCGGTGGCGAGCGCGTCGACGTCCAGCCCGGCGACGGCGGTGATCCCGGCGAGCCGCATCACCTGGTCCAGGCCGTCGTCGAGGTGGAGCGAGGGCCCCTCCACCACCCCGTCGGTCAGCAGGACGAAGACACCACCGGTGGTGAGCCGGTGGCGCGTGACGGGGTAGTCGACCCCGCGGAGCACACCGAGCGGGGGCCCGCCCTCGCCGTCGTCGATGCCGGAGCGGCCGTCGGCGGTGGCCCAGATGTGGGGGATGTGCCCGGCGCGGGCGCACTCCAGGGTGCCGGCGGCGGGGTCGAGCCGCAGGAAGGTGCAGGTGGCGAAGAGATCGGCCCCCAGGGAGACCAGCAGGTCGTTGGTGCGGGCGAGCAGCTCTCCCGGGTCCCCGGTCACGGAGGCCAGCGCGCGCAGTCCCACGCGGACCTGCCCCATGAAGGCGGCGGCCTCGATGTTGTGCCCCTGCACGTCGCCGATGGACATGCCGATGCGGCCGTCGGGCAGCGTGAAGGCGTCGTACCAGTCGCCGCCGACGTTGAGCCCGTGATTGGCCGGCATGTAGCCGACGGCCAGCCGGACGCCGGGAAAGCCGGGAAGGTCCGGAGGCAGCATGCCGCGCTGCAGGGCCACGGCGAGCTCGACGCGGGAGCGCTGCGTCTCGGCCAGCTCCCGCGCCCGGGCGGTCAGTGACCCGAGCCGGACCAGCAGCTCCTGGCTGCTGTCGGCCGGCCGTCTGCGGAACATCGATCACTCCGGCGTCGCGAGAGTCCCTCGCATCGGTTCGTCCCGTCTCCAGCGCGTAAGACCGTATGAGACCACCCTCGGTATGGACAGGCCTTCCCTACTCTGCCCGGAGGAGACGGCGTCCGCATCTCATCGCTTCCGAGCCGCGCTCCGCCGCGGTGCGGGTCCCGTGCCGTGGTCGCCGTGCGCGGAGCCCGTCACCTCCGACACCGCCGCGCCACCGCCGTGAAGGCGGCCTCGGGTTCCCCCTCCGTGTCGGGGTGGGTCCGTCCCCGGCGCCCTTCGAGGAGTTCGACGATGCCGAGGCCGGCCCGGTCCGGGTCGTCCCCGGGGTCGCCGTCCGGGCGGTGCGGGTAGCCGGGCAAGGAGAACAGGAACACGAACGCGCTGTCCACGCCCTCGGTCTCGAAGATCTCCAGGGGTTCGTCCAGATATGCGGCCTGACCGGCCTCGTCGCGCACCTACAACAACTACTTCGCCAGTCGTGAGCAGGCGATCGTCTCCGCCGTCACCGCGGACCGGGAGGCACGCGTCGCGGCGGCGGTCGCGGCCCGGTCCGCGGAAGTGTGCCTGGCCGACGCCGTCACCCAGGCGGTGGTCGAGCAGTACGCGAACGCCGACGAGCGCGAACGGCGGACGCTGCTGCTGATCACCACCAGGGCCGCGCTGCGCGACGCGTTCCTCGACAGCGCCGCCGGCATCGAGGCCCCACTCACGGCGGTGATCGCCGAACGTCTGGGCGACCCCGGAGCGCACACCGCCCGCGTCCTCGCGGCGAGCGTCGCCGCGGCGGTCCGCATCGCGCTGGAGGGCTGGCTCCGACCGGCCGGGGACGCGGAGGCCGCCAGGGGTTCCGGCGCCGGAGGACTCGTCGTGCCCTCCGGCGCACTGCCCGACCAGCTCCGCGCGGCGCTGGCCCCGCTCGCGCCCGCGTTCGACGCCGCCGAGCGACACACCCGGCCGTGAAGCCGGCCCGACCGGGGCGTCCGCCGGACGAAACCGGACGAGTTCCAGGAGACGACCGGCCCGGTCGCGGCCACGACCGGCGTCGTCGCGCGGATCGCGGCCACCTTGGCCCGGAGGTCCCGGAGCCCCCATAGGCCCTTCAGGCCGTGTAGTACCGGTCGAGCAACGACGGCAGGTAGTCCGCAGCCGGACCGAGGCTCCTGGCTCTGGCCGATGAGGAGACGAAGGCGAGCTCGTCGAGCTCCGGGCCGGTGCCGTGCTCGACCTGGGCGACGGACAGGTCCGCGTGGAGGCGGCGTACGAGAACGCCGGAAGCGGGTGGGCAGAGGAAGTGGAAGCCGAGGCCGCCGAACGGACCCGACCGGGTGAAGGCCCACAGCCGCAGCTCCTCCTCGTCGACGCGAACGCCGGTCTCCTCGACCAGTTCACGGACGGCGTGCCGACGCAGCTCCGCCGTGTCCAGGGGCATGCCGGACGGGGGCGGTTCGACCGCGCCGCCCGGCAGGCTCCACCGGCCGGGCGCCGCCGTGGCGGGGGATCCGCGCCCGACCACGAGGCCGTCCTCGGTGGGCACGAGGACGGTGACGAACACGGACCCGGGGACCTGCCCGGGAGGCCGGAGTCGGCGCAGGGCACGGTGGCGGTATCTCATCGGCGCCCAGCGCACGACCAACTCCCCGGGCCCGGGCCGGTCGACGCCGAGACAGGCCACCAGCGGACCGTCGAACGTGGCGGGGTTGCGGGTTGTCGTCTCCTTCCAGAGACGCTCCACTTCCCCTTCCTCCCGAGGGGACAGGACAGGCATCGGCTGCTCGGCGAACACCGGCGCGCGGATGTCGAAGAACTCGACCGGGACTTGGCCGGACCCGGAGGCTTCCTGCGGCCGGGACGGGTCGGAGGAACGACGTGGGCGGCTCATGGATCTCCTTGACCGGGTGGTGACGGAAATCTGCGGCGGACGGGGACAAGCACACTGTGCGGCGAAGCCGCCGGACGCCGAAAGGACGCGTCGGGCCGATGACGGCTTCCCCGCCGACGAGCGGCCGCCTCCCGGAGCACGTCGGCCGCGGTGGGGATCCGCAGGGGCCGGACCGCCGTCGCCCTTGTCACCTGGGCGGCCCTGGGCCAGGTGTTCGTCAAGCCTTCCTCCGGACGCCGCGTCCGCAAGCGCGTGGCGGACGCCGATGCCGGCCAATATCAAGAATCGTCGTCATCGGAACCCTGAGCAGGGCAGTACCGGTCGACCGAGTCGGCCGGCTTCCCGTCCCCGTCGCCGAGGTGGAAGCGGTCGCCGTCGGCCCGCACCGTGACCGGTTCGGGCCGATGGCCGACCTGGAACGGTTCGTCCCCGCGCGGGGTCCTGGACCATGATCCATCCGCCCCGGCGAGGTCGCGCCGACCGCCGTGAAGTCGTTCACCCGGACCACCCCGGCTCGCTGTAGGAGCGGCCGGGTGCCCCAGGTCGTGCTCGCCCGGCTGCTCGCCCGTTCCCCGGTCGTCCTGCCGATCCCCGGAGCCGCCTCGTTCGCCCATCTGGAGGAGAACTCGCCGCGGCGGACCTCCGGCTCACCGACTCCTCGACCGTACGGCCGCGCCCGACCCATGGGATGACCATCATTGGCCGGTCCCCGCCGGGGGCCTCGACGCAGGCCCCTGGTGAAGCCGCCGCGCGCCTCCGGCCCGGATCACCGGCCGACGAGCAGCGCCTCCACCGTCGAGAGCGGATCCCCCTCCGCGTCGAGGCCGGTCAGCCGCTCGGCGACCCGGCGCCAGGCCGCCGCGTCCGTACCGAGCCGGGACCGTACGAGATCCGCGAGGAGGGTGCGGGCCTCGGCGGCCCCGGGCGGGGCGTCCGTACGACGGGCGGCGGCGCCCAGGTAGGCGAGCAGCGGTCCGGCCGGGGCCGCGAGGCGCACCAGGTCCGCACCGGTGAGGAGCCCCGCCGCGAGCAGCCCGTCCCCTTGGGCGGTCGGCGCACAGTGGAACAGGCCGCCGAGACCGTACCGGGCCCGCTCCCGGGTGAGTCGCGCGCTCCCGGGCAGGCCGTCGGGGCCCGGCTCGGGCAGCAGCGCCGCGTGCCGCAGCCGTACGTCCTCGGGGACACCGTCCGTGCGGACGACGTCCTGCCAGTACGGGATCGGCTCCCGGGCGTGGGCGGCTTCGAGAGCGGCCCAGTCCACGGGCTCGCCCGGCGGGAGGGACTCGACGAGATCACGCGCGTGCGGCGCGTGCCGGGCGCGCCGGAGCTTCCGGACGAGCTTCTCCGGCGCCAGTTCGCGGTCGAGACGGGCGCGGAGGACGGCGGCGGGATCGGCGGACGCCAGGGCCTTCGCACACGCGGTGGCGGCGGAGCGCCCCAACACGTCCCGCCCCGCGAGCCGCGCCAGTCGGTCGGCGCCGCCGTGCTCGAACAGCCTCAGGCAGCCGAGCAGTTGGTGACCGAAGGGAAGCCGCGCGCCCTCTCTTGCGAGCAGCTCCTCCACGAGGTCGGGTTCGGCCGAGCACAGCCACGCCGCACCGCCGGCCGGCCACGCGGAGCTCCCGGCGCGCCAGTCGGCCAGCACCCGGGCGCCCAGGGACGGCCGTCCGGAGCCGGGCCGCGACCGGGCCACGATCCGGTGGACGACGGGCCGGGGGAGCCAGTCCCGCACCAGGGCGAGGTCGACCTCGGGGTCGTCGAGGTCGACGAGGCGCTCCACCGCTCCGCTCCGCTTCATCCAGCGGGACTGGGCCGCGAGGACGCGCAGCGCGTCGCGGTCGCGGCCCGCGAGCAGCCGGTCGAGGACCGTGAGCGGTGTGCGGTCGTGGCGCAGCAGGTACGCGGCGAGCAGCCACGGCCCGTCGGGGCCGAGCCGGGGCAGTGCGGCCTCGACCACCTCGGCGTCGGCGAGGCAGAGCAGGGTGCCCTCGGGCCAGCCCCACAGGTGGTCGCCGCGCTCCAGCAGTCCGATCGCCTCGTCGGGGGTGCCCGGCCTCGCCCTGCCGAGGGACGTTTCCGCGCTCGTCGCCGGACCGGCCCCGGACCGCACGCGCTCCAGGAGCTGCGTCCAGGTCGATCCCTCCGAGGCGGCTTCGGACGCCGCCGCGGTCGCGGCCAGGCGGAGCCAGGCGTCGGGATCGGCGCCGAGTTCGGTCCGCAGCCTGCGGGCGAGCGCGGCCCGCCACGCGTCGGCGAACGCGAGCCGCCCCCAGTCGTGGGGCAGCAGGAGCAGACGTCGCGCGGGCAGCAGGGCGAGCAGCTCGTCGGCGGGCAACACCCCCTGTACATAAGCGTCCTCGATGTGCCGCGCGCCGGAACCGTACGTCTCGGGGAGCCGCGCGCACACCCGCGCGAGGCCGGGCGCCTCGTACGCGAAGCCGTCCTCGGACGCGGGGACGCCGTGGGCGGCACAGGCGTCGGCGAACCAGCGCGGGGTGGCGAGGCCGGGCGCGGTCGCCGGCTCGTACACGGCCAGGGCGCGCAGCACCTCGGGGTCCTCCGGCCGGGGCGCACCGTCCGGAGCGAGGGAGTACAGCAGGTCGAGCGCGGCCAGGGCGTGCACACGCTCACGCCGGTGGAGGGCCCGCCGGGGCGCGGGCTCCGCGGCCGGCGGCACGGGCCCGACGTCGGCCGCGACCGGCGGCCCGCCCCGGACGGGTGACCCGGCCCCGGTCGGCGGTGCTGCCTCGACAGAGGCTCCGACCGGGGCCTTCCCCGCGTCGGCGATCAGCTCCGCGACCGTCCCCCCGTACCCGGGCAGCAGGTCGTCGAACGCCGCCCAGGCCTCCTCCCGTTCCCCCAGACGGGCCACCGTCGACGCGCGCAGCTCGGCGGCCGCCGCCGTGCCCAGCAGGTCCCGTTCGGCGAGACGGGCGAGCGCGGCCAGCGCGTGGGCGGCGGGGCGCGCGGTACCGACCAGCTCGACCGGATCGAGGAGCCCGGCCGCCGCCATGCCCTCCGCCCAGACGGCGGCACTGTCGTCGAGCTCCTCCTCCGCGAGGCGCCGCGCGGGCGGGACGGTGTTCCCCGCGCGACGGCCCCCGGCCCGCCACGGCTCGTTGAGGGCGCTCAGCCGGAACGCGTGGCGCTGTGCATCGCTCGCCGCCTCGTGGCGGGCCAGCTCCTCGCAGGCCTTGGGCATGAACGGGGTCGCGGCATGGGCCGCGGCGAGGGCGTCGAGATCGTGGACGTACGGCTCCGACAGCAGGTCGCGCAGGGTGCTGGTGCCCCGGGAGGCGGCGAGCAGCGCGGGCAGCCGGGTGGGGTCCTCGTACGGCTCGCCCCCCGCGCGCAGGCGGCGCGGCCCGTCGTCGCCCGGGGCGGCCAGGGCCTCGGTGACCGCGTCCACGACGGCCCGGCTCAACCAGGCGGCCGCGGCGGGGTCGTCGAGCAGGGCGTGGACGGCGTCCGGACCGCTCCGCTCCCAGATCCTGGACAGGGCGTACCGCTGGGCGACCTGGCGCACGCCCCACCGGAGCGCCGGCAGGACGAGCTGCGGGTCGCCCGAGCCGAGCAGCGGAGCGACCCAGGTGCGCGGGGCCCGGCCGTGCGGCGCCGTCAGCTCGGCGCGCAGCGCGTCGTCGAGCGGAACGGCGTCGAGCCTCTCCACGACGGTGCGGCGCAGGGACGGGGTGGCGCGCGGGTTGCGGTAGACGGCCGCGGAGACCCGGGCGTCGCCGACCGCGACCAACCGCGCGAGGACCCGGCTGTCGAGGCGGGGGTGGCGGGCCAGGGCCGCCCGGGTGCGGGTGTCGCCGTGGTCGACGACGGCGGCGACGAGAGCGGGCGCCGGGGGACTTCCGCCGGCGAGCAGCTCCGTCGTCACTCGCTCGGGGAGGGCGGCGAACGCGGCCGCGGCATGCCGCGGGTCCGCGTGCGCGAGGAGCAGGCCGAGCGTGCGGTGGACGCTGCGGGGGGCGGGCGGGCGGAGCGTGCCGTCGGCCACCGGTGGGGCCGGCGGCACGGCGAGCAGCTCGGGCAGACCGCCGCGGTGTCCGGCCAGCGCGTCGTGCAGCCCGCACCAGCGGGCCGTGTCCGCCCCGAGGTGGCGCTCCGTCAACTCCCCGAGGTAGGCGGCCGCCCTGTCGTCGACGCCGCCCGCGGCGGCGACCTCGGCCGCCACCGAGCGCGCGGGCCGTGTCCGCTCCACCGCCCGCAGCGCGGCACCGCCCGGCGGACCCGCCCCCTCCGGTTCCCGACCGGCCCCGACCAGCTCGCGCAGCAGTTCCCCCGCCGCCCCCACCCGCGTCTTCGTCATGATCACCATGCTAGGCGCGGCCACTGACAACCCCGGTCGGCGCCGGCGCCCGCCCCATTCCTCAGTCCCGCGCCCGGTCGAGCGCGTGCTCCACCGTCGTGTAGGTGACCCCGTGGTCCGCCAGGGTCTCCGATACGACTCCGGGGCGGGCCGTCAGGGCCAGGAGCAGGTGCTCGTCGCCGATCGCCTTCTCGCGCCGGCCGAGACAGACGCGCAGCGACTGTTCGAGGACCTTCTTGCTCTCCCGGGTGAAGGGCCGCCGCTTCGCACCCCGGCTCCGGGCGTCGGACCCGGCGGCGAGCGCGCCCGTGCCGTGCGTCTCCTCGACCCGTGCGACGATCCGCGTCACGTCGATGCCGAGGTCCGCCAGCGCGTGCACCTCGACCGCCGAGAGTCCGCCCCGGCGGCGGGCGGCCGCGAGCGCGGCCTCCAGCGACGCGCGCCGCTCCGTCGTGCCCAGGGCCCGCAGGACGAAGGCCGCTCCGGTGTCCTGCGCGTCGAGCAGTGCCAGCAGGAGGTGTTCCTCCGTGACCGCGGGCGCGCCCTCGCGCTCGGCCACCGCCACCGCCCCGGTCACCGCCGCCCGGGCCCCCTTGGTGAACCTCTCGAACATCAATGCCTCCCGTGCTTCTTGTGGACGGCCTGACGGCTCACGCCCAGTTCGGCCGCGATCTCCTGCCACGACCAGCCTTGGGCACGCGCGCTGCGCACCTGAACGGCTTCCAACTGTTCGAGGAGACGCCGCAGCGCGGAGACGGCACGCAGTCCCACCCGTGGATCGCGGTCACCCGCCCGCTCGGCGAGATCGGTCGCATCACTCATGCCGTCAACTTACGTTGACAGGGCGGACATGTCAACCAAGGTTGACATGAACGGGGTGAGGCGTGACCCCCGGAGGCGCCGCCCGGGTTTTCCGGACCGGGCCGCGCATGGGCGGGAGGATCGGGGGCAGGCGCGCGGGGAGCGCATGGGACCGCTCCAGCTGTTCAGGGGCCCGCCGGTCTTCCCCCCACCGGCGGGCCCCTGACGCTCAGTGCCGCCGGTGCGCGGCGAGGGCGACGGCGAGCGACAGGGCCAGGGCCGTGACGAGGACCGCCTCCACCCCGACGCGGCTGTACAGGAGGCCGCCGGCCAGGGCGCCCGCGGCGAGCGTCGCCACCGACACCCCTCGTCGTACGGTTGCCGGCCCGGGGCGGTCCGCGGCCAGCCCCGTGAGGGTCCTGGTCATGACGGTGGTGGTCAGATCGGGCACCCCCAGGCGGTGCACGACGGCGTTCTGCAGGCCCATGCCGCAGGCCAGGGGGACCAGCACCGCGTAGCGGCCCCAGCCGGCCCCCTGGGCGGCGAGCGCGAGTGCGACCAGCAGCGCCTGGAACGCGACCAGGGGCGCGAACAGCCGTTCGGGCTCCGCGCCCCTGCGCCACGCGCCGCCCGCGGCCGCCCCGGTCAGGAAACACGCCAGGGCCACCGCGGAGGCCGGGGCCGACAACTGAGCGACACCGGACAGGGCGAACCCGAGGAAGACCACGTTGCCGGTCATGTTGGCCACGAAGACCCGGCCGAGTCCGAGGAAGCTCGCCGCGTCGACCAGTCCGCTGAGGAACGTCAGCACGAGCAGTGGCGGAGCGAGCCGCGCGGAGCGGTGGCCTCCGGGGAACATCCACCGGGCCGCCGCCCCGCCCGCCCCGCCGCCCGCGGCCCGTGCCCACCTCACCCTCCCAGTGCAGCAGAGGCCGTGACGGCCCGCGAGCGCCCCGCGGCCGATCGTGGGCACGCCCCTCCCGGGCGGCGCCCGTTCAGCGTCGGCGGCCGGTGCGCAGCGAGGTGCCGATGCCCGCGACGTGCAGGGCCAGGAGCACCAGCCCGAGCAGCATGATGTTGGCCGAGGAGAACACGTCGTTGGTGCCGATGTCGGCGGCGTTGATCACGAAGGCGATGAAGAACAGGACGGCGGCGGCGATGGCGGCCATGGGGCGACTCCCTTGCGAGGACGGGACGGACGGTTCCACTGCGCTGGTCCGTCTGCCCCGGCGGGGGGCGTATAGGCATGTACGTGTCACCCGGCCGCGCGTGCCGCACCGGTGCTCATGCGGGCGAGGGCGCAGGAGGTCGTTCCTCCGAGTGCTGCCGAAACCACGGAGCGGGAGCCCAGGGCCTGTCGGCGGATCAGGGCCGGGCAGGCCCTGGGCCAATGTGGCGCCCTTCTGGCGCGCAGGGCCCCGTCGCAGGCGTGAAATGCCCCTCGCCGGTGAGCGTCCCGACCGTATGATCGAAACCGTTCACCCAGGTCACGGGGGAGACGAGGGCCTTACGGGCACCGACGTCGACGCCGCTGTCGCGGCCGGGTCCTGGGAACGGGGGGAGGACGTCGGAGGACCGGGGCGCGACCATGCCCCGGTCCTCCCGGCGTCATGGACGCGCCCGGCCGGGTCGGGCGAGGGGGACGCGTGCGTGGATTCGGGACGGCCGCGGCCGGTGCCGTGCCGGTGACCCTCGTGTTGCGGATCCGGCGCCCGCCCGTCCGGCAGCCCTTCCGGTCGCCGGTGCGGCGTGGAGCCGGGGGCCCGGGCCGGCGCGGCCGACCTCTCCCGCCACCGGCAACCGATCCACGGCGTGGCCGTCGTGCCCCCGCCCCGCTCCCGTGCTCCCAAGCCCTCGACCGCGAAACGGACTCAGCGTGCCCGACACCACCCCGCCCCCGCCCCTGCCCCTGCTTCCGGACCTCGAAGTCCAGGCGGACCGACTGATCGGCCTGGGCGTACCCGAACTCGCCGGGCTGACCGCCGACGAGGTGCGCTCCTTCGCGGCGCAGGCCGCCGGGGAGGCCGGGGGCTCCCTGCTCGCCGTCCACCCCGGCGCCCTCCCCGCCTCGGCGCTCGCCCCGCTGCTGCGCCACGCCGGGCAGCCCGGCTTCGTCGTCGCCGACATGCCCGACGTCGACCTCTTCGCCCCGACCGCCGTCGAGCTGCCCGACGGGCCCCTCTACCTCGTCGACGGCGTCGACCGCGGCGACCGCATGTCCAACTGGAGCCCCGACGAGGCCCTCCCCGCCCTCACTTCCGAGGGCCGCACCCCGCTGCTGCTCACCGAGGGCATGCACTGGGTGCTCCAGACACCGGACGTCCTGGTCCGCAACCACTGCTTCATGACCATCGCCTCCCGGCTGCGCAAGGCGAACGGCTCCTGGGACGCCCGTACTCCGGCGATCTGGATCAGCAACGGCACCGGGCGGGACGGCCGCGCGCGGCGCGACGCCCCCAAGATCGGCTGGTGCTGGTGGAACAACCGTCACACCTGGCTGGGCTTCGCCTCCACCACCGGCCGCCGCCCCGCCGCGTGATCCCCTCGGGTGACCCGGGAGGCCCGGGTCACCCGAGGGGACGCGGTCAGGGCGCGTCGACGAGGGTCCGGCCGTCGGCGGGGACGAGTGCGGCGAGGCCGCCGCCGTACGCGGACTGCACGCGGGAGCGCTCGGTCGCGTTCGGGACGGCGTTGGTGCAGGCCGTACCGGCGCTGGAACCCGACATGAGCTGCGAGCACGGGCCGGGCTTGGTGTCCGGCAGGCCGAGGCTGTGGCCCAGTTCGTGAGCGGCGATCCGGGTCTTGTCGTAACCCTGGCTCACGGCCTGGCTGCCGAGTTCGACGCGGACCTGACGGCCCGGCCGGACGGGGCCGAGCGTGGCCTGCGGCCAGCCCGTGGTGGCGACGATCACGATCTCGGCCCCGGTGCCGGGGGCCGCCTCCACCAGCCTGACGTTGCTCACGTTCGCGTTCCACGAGGCGACCCCGGCCGCGATCGCCGCCTCCCAGCCTCCGGCGCGGCTGTCGTCGTAGCGGAGGGTCACCACCGCCGCCCGCGCGGCGGAGGGTTCGTGCGCGGGGGCGGGCGCGGCGGTCGCGGCGCCCGCCACGGCGAGGACGAGCGCGGCGGCGGAGGTGCCCGCCCTGAGCCATGTGCCGAGGGGCATTGCTGCTCCTTCGTCTGTGGGGGGACCCGACCCCGGTGGGGACGGGGTGTGAAGGGATGGCGCGGGCGTCCGGTGGGGCCGGACCTGACCGTCGATCACCCCTCCGAGCCTTGCGATGGTACGCCCCGGGAGTGCTCCGTGTCATGCACCCGTCATGACGGGTTCCGCCGTCGCCCGCTCCCCGGGCGAGTCTCCCGCGGTGTCCGGGACGCCCCGTGCTCAGATGGAGGGACGCAGCCGACGGCACAGGAAGGGTCGCAGGGATGTCCGAGGCCACCATGAGGGCGATGACGTACGAGACCTACGGCGGGACGGAGGTGCTCCGCGAGACCCGGCTGCCGCTGCCGAAGGTCGCTCCCGGCGAGGTCCTCGTCAAGGTCCGGTGCGCCTCGGTCAACCCGGTCGACTGGAAGATCATGGCGGGCGGGCTCGACGGCCTGATGGACGTCGTCCACCCGGTGGTCCCGGGGTGGGACGTCAGCGGCACCGTCGAGCGGGTCGGCATCGACGTGCCCGAGTTCGCGGTCGGTGACGAGGTGATGGCCTACGCCCGCAAGGACTACGTGCACGGCGGCACCTTCGCGGAGTACGTCAGCGTGCCCGTGCGCGCCCTCGCGGCCAAGCCCGCCTCGCTGAACTGGGCGCAGGCCGCCGGACTGCCGCTGGCCGGCCTGACCGCCTATCAGCTCCTCACCCGGCTGGGAACGGGCGCCGACGACACCGTCCTCGTGCACGGCGCGTCCGGCGGCGTCGGGTCCTTCGGCGTCCAGCTCGCCCGGGCGCTCGGCGCGCGGGTCATCGGCACCGCCTCCCCGCGCAACCACGACCGGTTGCGCGGATTCGGCTGCGAGCCCGTTTCGTACGGCGACGGTCTGGCCGATCGCGTCCGCGCCCTGGCCCCGGACGGGGTCACCGTCGTCGCCGACTTCGTGGGCGGGGTGCTCGACACCACCCTGGCCGTCCTGGCCGAGGGCGGACGGCACGCCTCCATCGCCGACGACGCCGTCCTCGGCGCGGGCGGCCAGTGGATGTGGGTCCGGCCGAGCGGCGAGGACCTCGGGGCCCTGGGGCAGCTCGTGGACGGGGGAAAGATCACGGTCGACGTCGCCGCGACGTTCCCGCTCTCCGAGCTCGGAGCGGCCTTCGACCTCAGCCGGGAAGGCCACACCTCCGGGAAGATCGTCGTCGAGATCTGAAGCGCCCCCACCGACGCCGTCCGGACCGTTCCCCGTACGGCGGCGAAACCTCATGCCAGGGCGTTCACCGCCGCCGCGAAGACACGCGGCAGGCGCTCGGCCGCCGGCACGACGAGCGGCGCGAGCGCCCGCTGCTGCCGCACCCGCACCAGGAGTTCCGTCAGGAGCCGATGGCCGCGGGTCGCGCGGTTCCAGTCGCCCTCGTAGCGCTCCGGCGTGCCGCGGCGCACGTTGTCGACCAGGGCTCCGGCACCCGCGAGGGCCAGGGAGACGCCCTCGCCGGTCAGCGCGTCGACGTATCCGGCGGCGTCGCCCACGAGGAGCACCCGCCCGTGGAGCCGGGTGCGCGCCTTCTGGCGCAGCGGTCCCGCACCCCGCACCGCGGTGACGGCCCTCTCCGCGGGGAGACGGGCGGCCAGTTCGGGGAAGCGTTCCAGTTGGGCGCCGAAAGGGGCCCGCCGGTCCGTCAGCAGGGCGACGCCGACGAGCCGGGGCCCGAGCGGGGTCACGTACGCCTCGCCGTGCCGTCCGCAGTGCACCTCGACGTACGGGGACCACGGCGGCACGGCGTAATGACGCCGCAACCCGTACCGGGGTCTCCGGCGGGAACCGGCGCAGAGGCCGAGGGAGCGGCGCACCGGTGAGTGCAGACCGTCGGCGGCGACCAGCCACTTGGCGCGCAGACCGGCGCCGGGCAGGGACACACCGGTGGCGTCCTGCCGCACTTCTCCGATCCGCAGGGGCAGTACGGGAACGCCCGCGCCGAGGACGGCCCCGTGGAGCGCGTCGTGCAGGGCGGTGCGCCGGACGCCCGAACCGGTACCGTGCCGGAACGCGGCCTGGACCCGGTGGGACCCCTGCACGTAGCGGATGCCCGCGATCGGATGGCCCGGGACCTCCAGACCGAGCGAGGCGAGGGCCCGGACGGCGCCGGGCATCAGGCCCTCGCCGCACGCCTTGTCGACCGGTGCGCGGCGGGGCTCGGCCACGACGGCGTCGAAACCGGCGCGCGCGGCGTACAGGGCCGTCGCCAGGCCGGCGGGGCCGCCCCCGACGATGACCAGGTCGTGCTCGCGGCTCACGCGGGCACCGCCCGGGTGAGGGCCGCGTTCTCACACCGGAGGCGGACCGTGAGCAGTACCCCGTTGGCCGCGCTGAACACCGCCGCGGTCAGCCACGAGGAGTGCACCAGGGGCAGGGCGGCGACCTCCACGACGACGGCGACGTAGTTGGGGTGACGCGCGAAGCGGTAGGGGCCGGTACGGATCGGACGCGTCCCGGGAACGACGATGACGCGCGTGTTCCAGTACGGCCCGAGCGCGGTGACGCACCACCAGCGCAACACCTGGGCCAGGAGGACCAGCGCCAGCATCGGCCATGCCAGGGCGGGCAGGAACGGCCGGCGGGCCAGCACGGGTTCGAGGAGACAGCAGACCAGCAGGGCCGTGTGCAGGGCGACCATGACCGGGTAGTGGCCGCGACCGTGCTCGACACCGGTCCGGGTGAGGGCCCGGGCCGTGTTGCGCCGGGCCACGACCAGCTCGGCGACGCGTTCGGCGGCCACACCGAGGACGAGGAGCGCGTACCAGAACATGAAGGCCCCTCACCAGCGCAGCAGGACGAACTCGGAGCAGAACCCCGGCCCCATCGCCATCAGCAGCCCCCACGTACCGGGCTCGGGCCGTTCCGGTCCGCAGTGGCCCTGCAGGACGTGCAGCACGGAGACCGAGGACATGTTCCCCAGGGCCGCCAGTGAGCGCCGCGCGCTGTCCAGGGCGCCCTCGGGCAGGCCGAGGGCGTCGGTCACGGCGGACATCACCTTGGGGCCGCCCGGATGGCACACCCAGGTTCCGATGTCGTCGGTGGTGAGGCCGTGGTCCGCCAGGAAGGCACGCAGCGGCCCTCCGAGGTGGTCCCGTACGACACGGGGGATGCCCGCGTCGATCACGACGCGGAACCCTCCGGCGCCGATGTCCCAGCCCATGAGGTGCTCGGTCCCCGGATAGAGATGGCTGCGCGTGGCGACCACCGCCGGTCCGCCTCCCTCCCGTTCCGCGGTCGCGCCGCCGCGCACGACGACCGCCGCCGCGCCGTCGCCGAACAGGGCTCCGGCGACGAGGTTGGCGCGGGAGCCGTCGCGCCGCTGGAGCGTCAGCGAGCACAGTTCGACGGTGAGCAGCACGGCGGTGCCGCCCGGGTGCCCGCGCAGGTAGTCGTGCACCCGGGCGAGGCCGGCGGCGCCCGCCACGCATCCCAGGCCGAAGACCGGAAGCCGCTTGACGTCGGGCCGCAGCCCCAGGCGGCCGACCAGGCGGGCGTCGAGCGAAGGGGTGGCCACGCCGGTGACGGAGTTGCACACCAGCAGGTCGACGTCGGCGGGTTCGAGCCCCGCTTCCCGCAGCGCGCCGGTGACGGCCTCCTCGCCCAGGTCGAGACCGGCCGCGATCCAGGCGTCGTTGGACCGTCCGAAGTCGCCGAGGCCGGCGTACCGATCGATCGGCAGGGCCAGATGACGCGTGCGCACCCCGGTGGACCCGTGCAGGCGGTGCAGCAGGACGCGGTCGGCTCCCGGAGCCAGGCACAGGTCGCCGATCGGGCCGGTCAGGTCCTCCTGGGCGTAACGGTGCGGCGGCAGCGCGGTGTGGACGGCGGCGATCGTGGTCGCCGCGGCGGGCGCGGTCGGCCGGCGGGGGAGGGCGGAGGGGGAGGTGACGTCATCGGTGAGCACAGAGACACGCATGGCGGTCATGCCTACCTCGTTCCGGACACCTGATTACCTTGCGCATGTGTCTTTGCACCCGTCCGGGGTTTCTCCGCGTCCGCCGTTCCGCCTCCCGGTGCTGCTGCGCTCCTGCCATCTGGAGCCGGCGCTCGCCGTGACCGTGTTCGTGACCGCGCTGGCCGTGGCGGGGGGCCGGGGCGCGGCGGGGGCGACGCTGGTGGCCGGGGCGGTACTGGTCGGTCAGCTCTCGGTCGGCTGGTGCAACGACGCGGCCGACGCGCGGCGCGACACGGCCTGCGGGCGCCGCGACAAGCCGGTGGCCACGGGCGAGCTTCCCCCCGGGGCCGCGGCCGTCGCGGCCGGGGCGGCCCTGGGACTGTGCGTGCCGCTGTCGCTGCTGAGCGGGACGGCCGCGGGAGCGGTGCACCTGGGGGGCGTGGCGGCGGGCTGGGCCTACAACCTGGGACTCAAACGCACGGTGCTCTCACCGCTGCCCTACGCCGTGGGGTTCGGCTCGCTGCCCGCCTTCGTCACCCTCGGCCCGCCGTCGCAGTCCTGGCCCGCTTGGTGGGCCGTGACGGGGGCGGCGCTGCTGGGCACGGGGGCGCACGTGGTCAACGTCCTGCCGGACATCGAGGACGACCTCGCGACCGGGGTGACCGGGCTGCCGCAACGGCTCGGCCGTGCGGCCTGCCGGTGGACGGCACCGTTCGTGATGCTGGCGGCCGTGGGGGTGCTCGTCGCGGGACCGCCCGGAGCGGTGGGCGCCCCGGGCCGGGTACTGGCGGTGGTGGCCGGGGCGGTCGCGGTCGCGGGCACGGCGGTGCCGTCGGCGGCCGGCGGCCGATGGCCGTTCCGGGCGGCGATCGTGGTGGCGGGCACGGCCGTGACGCAGCTCCTGCTGACGGGCTCCGACATGGCCTGACCTCCGGGGGCCCCGGTCCTGCCCGGGAAGCGGGCCCGCGTGTCCGCAGGCGGAGGGCGGGCGCCGTCCGTCACCGTCGCCGGCCGAGGGCCCTCACCGCGATCGCGAGTGCCGCCAGGCCCGCGGTCGCCGTCAGGGCCCCGCCGACGAGGCGGTGGTCGTGCCGGCGCCATCCGTCGTCGACGGTGCCCGGCAGGGGATCGGGGACGAACACGGTGCCGTCGTGCGGGGGTGCAGGGGCGCCCCGTACGGCGAACGTGTTCACCACGGGACCGATGAGGCGGTCGTACAGGCCGGGCGCGAGACGGTCCACCCAGACGCCGACGCGCTGTGTTCGTCCGACGACGATCTCGCGCCGGGGACGGTCGACGGCGCGCACCACCGCGGCCACCACCCGTTCCGGGGACGTCACGGGCGGCAGCGGCCGGATCCGACGGCCGGTGTAGTTCGCGGCGTGACGGTGGATCGGCGTGTCGACCGCGCCCGGCAGAACGGTGCACACGGCGATGCCGGGGGTGTCGCGCAGTTCCTGGCGCAGCACCTCGGAGAAGCCGAGCAGGCCCCATTTCGCGGTGGCGTACGGTGCGACGTAGGGGGACGAGAGCCGTCCGTACAGG
This sequence comes from Streptomyces sp. NPDC007872, assembly GCF_042868165.1. Lineage (NCBI taxonomy): Bacteria > Bacillati > Actinomycetota > Actinomycetes > Kitasatosporales > Streptomycetaceae > Streptomyces > Streptomyces sp. NPDC007872. The sequence goes on along the minus strand of NZ_JBIAEA010000003.1, from coordinate 253,388 downwards.
GAAGCGACGTTGATGAGCACCCCACGGCCCTGGGACCTGAACTGCGGCAGCACCGCCCGGGCCGCGTGGACCTGGCCGAACAGCGTGGTGTCCACGATCCGCCGGAACACGGGGCCGGGAGTGTCCTCGAACAGGCCGTAGCTCCACACGGCCGCGGCGTTCACCCAGGCGTCGATGCGCCCGAACCTTCCGACGGCGCGTCGGACCAGGGCCTGGACGGCCGCTTCGTCGCCGACGTCGGTCGGGACGACCAGCGCCCTCCCCCCTCGCCGCTCGCACTCCCGGGCGACCGCGGTGAGGGTCCGCTCGGTGCGGGCCGCCAGCACGACGTCGGCCCCGCGGGCGGCGAGGGCACACGCCACCCCGCGGCCGATGCCGCTGGACGCCCCGGTGACGACCACCACCGGCCGGACCGGCCGGTTCGATCCGGTCAGGTGCTTCACGTGTGTGATCGCTTTCCGTCCGACCCCTACGGGTGTGGTGGTCCGGACGCCGGCCGGAGTCAGTGCGACAGGTGGCGGCCGACGCCGGAAGGCAGGTGCGGGGAGAGGGACGCGGCGCGCTGCCACATGCCGTACACCTGTTCGGCGGGCCGCTGCTGCTCGCCGTGCAGCGCGTTGAGCATCACCAGGCACCCCGTGAGCGCCGGCACCGCCCACTGGGCACAGGCCAACTGACGCCGGGCCTTGTCCAGGTCGACGGGGTGCTTCCTCGCCTTCTCGGCGTCCTCCGGGTCGGAGGAGGAGGCCAGCTCGACCTTCTTGCCCAGTACGCGGGCGTAGGCGGTGGCGGCCAGGGCCGCCGCGGTGACGACGGTCTTCGCCGCGGTGGAGGCGGCGACGCCCTGCTGGGTGGCGACGCGGTGGGCGTTCACGACCAGCAGCCCTCCGCTGCCGAACAGGTGCGCCCCGATGGCGGCGGCACTGACCGGCGTCCACTTCGCCCAGCCGGCGGAGGCGATCCGGTCCGTGGCCACCTGTGTGCCGCCCTCGTCCACGGCCGCGCCGTTGAGGCCGACCGCGCCCATCAGCGAGCCGCCGAACCAGGCGGCCAGACCCACGTCGTGCAGGCTGCGAATCAGCGTGTGGCGTTCGGACATGATGGTGCTCCTTCTGAGCGGTGGGGGAGGCAGGACCGACGCGGACGTCGCACTCCACCCTCACCCGGCCCCGATCGCCCCGCCATCACAGTGGGCCGGACGGGTGCGCGCGGCAGGTCGGCCGTCGGGCAGGTCCGGGTCGCGCCGGACGCGCGGGGCGGCCTTGCTTCCCGGCCCGGGCGTCGATGGCGCGGCCGGGGGCGGGCCGCCCGACGCGGGCCTCAACTCCCGTCCGTCAGGCCCCGGTCGATGACGCCCGTGAGCCGCGCTCCCGCGCGGTCCGTCTCCCGGCGTCCCCGTTCTTCGGCACCCGCCGACGCCTTCTCCAGCCGCAGTCGCGCCGTCCGTCCGCGCAGGGTCAGCGTCATCAACTGGTTGCCGAACCACGGTCCGCCGCTGCGCTCCCAGCGGACCGACGGCCTCGCGATCCGTCCGTGGCGGGCCAGGAGGTGCCCGATCCCCCTGGCGAACCGGCTCCAGCCGAAACGGAATCCGGCCCGCATGGCCACGGGCACCGAGTTGTGCAGCGGTGAGCAGGTGAACTGGAAGACGCGGGAACGCGGCTGCTGCCCGGCGGCCCAGACGGGCTCCGCCACGTACCCGTGGTGCACGTCTCCCGAGAGCACGCACACCGTCGCCGGGGCGGCGTCGCCCCTCCCCACCTCGGCGACCGTCTCCGTCAGCTTCTCGAACGACGAGGCGAACGCCGCCCAGTGCTCCAGGTCCGCCCGCCGGCGCAGCCACTCGCCGAAGCGCGCCCAGCGCGGGCCGCGTTCGCCCCGGCAGAGCGCCGCGTGCCAGCCCTCCGCGAAGTGGACCATCGGGGGCAGCAGCCACGGGAGCGAGGTCCCGATCAGCAGGTGGTCGACGCCGCCCGGGTCGTCGAACGCCTGCTTCCGCAACCAGGTCTCCTCCTCGGCGTCCAGCATCGCCCGCCGCTGCTCCTCGAGCACCCGCGCGGCCCGGGTGTCGACCATCAGCAGCCGGGTGCGGCCGAAGTCCCTGCGGTAGCTCCAGCGCACCGCCGCCGGGTCGGCGTCGGCGCGTTCGGCGAACGCGCGCAGCACCTCCGCGCCGTCGTCGGCCGCCAGCACCGCCGCGTACAGCTCGTCCTCGGCGAGCTCGGCGGGGGAGAGGTTCCCGAGGTGCTGGTAGACCCAGTACGTCATCAGGCCGCCGGTGATCCGCTCGTGCCACCAGGGCGTCGCCCGCATGTCGGCCACCCAGGCGGCGCTGGTGTTCCAGTCGTCGATGACGTCGTGGTCGTCGAAGATCATGCAGGTGGGCACGGTCGACAGCAGCCAGCGCAGTTCGGGGTCGCCCCAGGACTCGTCGTAGAGGTGGGTGTACTCCTCGTAGTCGGCGACCTGGTCCGGCGGGGCGGCGGAGCCGGTGCCGGCGGCCCGCCGGTGCCGGGCGATCCAGGTGCGCGTGTCGGCGGACGTCTCGTCCGCGTACACCTGGTCGCCGAGGAGCAGGAGGACGTCCGGGCGTTCGGCCTCCGGGTCGGCGGCGAGCCGGGCGGAGAGGGTGTCGAGGACGTCGGGGCCCACCGGATCGTGCTCGTCCACGGCGGGCGCCGCCCACCGGCACGAACCGAAGGCGACCACCGCGCCCGTCGCCGGGACCGGGGGCGTGCGGATGGTGCTGGGCGGCCGGGGCGAGTCGGCGAGGGGCCAGACCCGCTCGCCGTCGAGCAGCACCTCGTACGCCGTGGTGGAACCGGGGGCGAGCCCGGTCACCACCACGAGCGCGTAGTGGTGGCCGGCGACGCGGAACGTCGGGGCCGAACCACCGGCGCCGCCCGCGCACCGGACCTCCGCCGTGCACGCCCGGTCGGTCTCGACCCACACCGTCGCGCTCGTGCCCGTCTCCCAGTCCACGTGCCGCAGGAGCGGTCCCAGCCTCAGGCCGGCCATCGCGAGTTCCCCCTTCCGGCGCTCCGCACGGTACGGAGCGACCGTCTCCGTACGGTACTGAACGACGGGGAGACGGCGCCGTCGTACCGCCCGTACCCCCGCACTCGCCGCCGAACCGGCGCCCGCAGAGGCGATGGTCCGGGGCCGGGCTCCTAGCGGGCCGCGTTCAGCAGGGGCCCGTGGACCGGGCAGGACGGGAGCAGGGACGGGGCCGGGACCCGGTAGCGGACGCGGTCGCGCAGCCGGCCCGTCCACGGGTCCGCCGGGGAGGCGCGCCGGATGAGCAGGTGACGGCTGCTGCCGTGCGCGAGGTGGGTGCGGTACTCGTGCACCAGCGGGTCCTCCGGGCCGAGGAAGTCCCTCACCTGGTCCTCCACCAGGCAGAACGGACAGTGGGCACCCGGCGGCAGGTGGAACTGGCGGCCCTCCGGCCGGGCGCCGTCACCGAAGGCGGTGAGGACCAGGGCGCCCCGGGGCGACACGCAGACGCCCATGACCTGGGGCCCCGGGGCCCCGGCCACCGCCCGTACGAGGTCGCGGAAACGAGGGGTGTCCACGCGCTCGATCCGGGCCGCCGCGGCGCGGACCGCCGCGAACGCGCTCGCCACGGCGGCGAGCAGGGAGACCCCCGCGACCACCGGTACCGCCCAGGACGGGCCGGTCACCCGGAGGGTCCAGAGCAGGCCCGCGTTCAGCAGGGTCATGGAGAGCGCCGCCGTGCCGAACCCGACGCCGCTCCTGCGCACGACGCGGTACGAGAACGCCAGGAAGGCGCCCACCAGGACCGGCATGATCCAGTCGGGCGCCGTCATCCGCATAAGCCGTCGTGCCGCATCCAACTACCCTTCCACTATGGGTTGTTCGGTAGCAGCGTCTCTCGCGGGGTGTCGCGCTGTCGACCCTCCGCGCGGGCGAGCACCGCGTTGAACTGCGCTCCCGCGAGCAGGGCGAGGTTGGTGAACCACAGCCAGACGAGGAAGACGACGATCCCCGCCAGCGATCCGTAGAGGCGGTTGTAGGTCCCGAACTGGGTGTAGAGGGTGAAGGCGACCGAGGCGCCGAGCCACAGGAGCGCGGCCAGGACGCCGCCCGAGAACCCCCGGCGCCTTCCGCGGGCCTGGGCGGGGCCGCTGCGGTAGAGGATGAGGACGAGGGCCGTGACGATCGTCAGGAGCACCGGCCATCGCAGGGCGGCCACGACGTCCGTGTCCGGGTGGCCGGCGGCCGCCGCGAGACGGCGGGCCACGGGGCCGGTCGCGACGAGGCTCGCGGCGCCCGCGACGAGCAGGGCGAGCAGCGCGGCGGCGGTGAGGACGAGGACGTGCGCCGCGCGCAGGGGCGGCCGGATGTCGGGCATCCGGTACATGGTGTGCAGGGCGCGGCGGAAGACCGCCAGGTAGCTGGAGGCCGACCACAGGGCGCTCAGGATCCCGCTGACGAGCAGGGGCCACAGGGAGGAGGGTGTCGAGGTGAGGCCCTCCAGTGCCTCGCGGAGCACCTGGGCCGACTGGGGAGGGGCGTAGGAGGTGAGGTCGAGGATCAGACGCTCGCGGGTGTCGCCCCCGGCCAGCCCCACCAGGGAGACCGAGACGAGCAGGGCGGGCACGAGGGCCAGCACCGCGTAGTACGTGAGGGCCGCCGCGTAGTCGGCGATGTTGTCGTGCCAGAGGCGCACGGCGGTGTCGCGCAGGGCCGAGGGCACCGTCTTCAGTGACTCGGCGGCACGAGGGCCCGGGGTGCTCCGGCGCGTCCGGAGGGTGTTCGCTGCCACGGTGTCCTCCTGCCCTGCGTCACCGTTCTCATCCTGTCCCGGGGACGCGGGTGCGAGCCGTCCCGGTCAGTCGGCGGGCCCGGCGCCGAAGACCCGCTCCAGCAGGTCGTACAGGCGGTCCCTGTCCTGGTCGCCGAGCCTGTCCAGGCCGTCCCGGGTGGTGCGCATCCTCGCGCGGATCGCGTCGGTGACCCGCTCGCCCTCGGCGGTGAGGACGGCGTTCTTGACGCGCCGGTCGGACGGGTCGGGCTCGCGGCGCACGAGGCCGCGCTTCTCCAGGCGGTCGATGATCCCGGTGATGTTGGAGGCGTCGCAGGTCATGGTCTCGGCCAGGGCGCGCATCGCGGCCGGCCCCCGGCGCAGCGCGGTCAGCGCCTTGCCCTGGCTCGCCGTGAGGTTCTCGCTCGCCGCCGCGAGGGTGAAGTCGCCGTAGTAGACGCCGAGCGACACCGAGAGCAGTTCCATGAGCCGGGCGGTGCCGGCGCCGGGCGCCTGCGCGCGGGGGACTTCTGCCATGGCGCCACCCTATCCGGAGAAACTTGACTATCTCAAATATCGGGTTCTACCGTCCCTCTGTTGCATGAGGTTATCAACCATCGAACTTGTCAAGCAGTAGCCATTGAGGAGCGTTCCCGTGACCGTCACCGCGTCCCCCGCCTCCCGCGCGGCCGAGATCCTGTCCCGGCCCGTCGCGCTGAACGGCCTGACCGTTCCGAACCGCATCGCGATGGCGCCGATGACCCGCATGTTCTCTCCCGGCGGCGTCCCCGGCGAGGACGTGCGGTCGTACTACGCCCGCCGCGCCGCCGCCGGCGTGGGCCTGATCGTCACCGAGGGGACCTACGTCGGCCACGCGTCGGCCGGGCAGAGCGACCGCGTGCCGCGGTTCCACGGCGAGGAGCAGTTGGCCGGATGGGCGAAGGTCGCCGAGGACGTGCACGCGGCGGGCGGCACGATCGTGCCGCAGCTCTGGCACATCGGCATGGTGCGCGAGCAGGGGCAGGCGCCCTACCCCGACGCCCCCGCCGTGGGCCCCTCCGGGGTCCGCGTCGACGGCACCGAGGGCGCGGGCCGGGCGATGACCCGGAGCGACCTGGACGACGTCGTCGGCGCCTTCGCCGAGGCCGCCGCGGCCGCCGAGCGCATCGGATTCGACGGCGTCGAACTGCACGGCGCCCACGGCTACCTCGTCGACCAGTTCCTGTGGGAGCGGACGAACCGCCGTACCGACGCCTACGGCGGCGACCCCGTGTCCCGTACGAGGTTCGCGGCCGAGATCGTGGCCGCGGTCCGCGCCGCCGTCTCGCCCGGCTTCCCGGTGATCTTCCGCTACTCCCAGTGGAAGCAGGAGGCCTACGACGCGCGCCTCGCCGAGACCCCGCAGGAGCTGGAGGCGATCCTGGCCCCGCTGGCCTCGGCCGGGGTCGACGCCTTCCACGCCTCCACCCGCCGCTACTGGCTCCCGGAGTTCGAGGGCTCGGACCTGAACCTGGCCGGCTGGACCAAGAAGCTCACCGGCCGGCCCACGATCACCGTCGGCTCGGTCGGCCTCGACGGCGACTTCATCCACGCCTTCGCGGGCAGGGGCGCCGAACTCGGCAACCTCGACAACCTCCTCGACCGCCTGGAGCGCGACGAGTTCGACCTCGTCGCCGTCGGCCGCGCCCTGCTCCAGGACCCGCAGTGGGCCGCCAAGGTCCTGGCCGGGAGGACCGACGAACTGAAGCCGTACGACGCGGCCGCGCTGAAGACGCTGAGCTGAAGCCGGGACGCCGAGCCGAAACGTGTCGGCTCGGGCCGGTGCCTCCCCTGGCGGGGCGGGGCGGGGCGGCGGCGGCCGGCGTTCCTTTCCCCGCTCGGCGGGCGACGGCGGGGGAGCCGGAAGCGGTCCGGCGGCGGGTGGGACCGTGGGCGGGGGGCCGGACCACCGGCGCCGACGGGCCGAGTGCCGTCAGGACGGTCCCGACCGGCGCACCAGGTCCGCCATCACGGCGGGCGGCAGCGACGGGTCGGCGGCCGCGGCCTCTCCCACCTGCGGGTCGGCGTCGGTGAGCAGGTCCGCGACGACGTGCGGGGGAAGGGCCGGGTGGCCGGCGGCCAGGGGCCGTGCCCGCGGGTCCGTCAGGCAGTCGCGCAGCGCCGCGCCCGTGGCGTTGCGGTGCCGGGCGATCGCGCGCAACGCCTTCCGTGCGGGGGGTTCGTGCCGGGACAGGTCCTCCAGCAGCGCCGGGGGCGCGTCCGGATCGGCCGCCACCTCGGCGACGACACGGACTCCGTGCCGGTCGGCCGGGGAACGCGGACGGGCTTCGGAGAGGCCCGGGTGCGAGGCGACGGACGTCAGCACCTTCGCGTCGGGGCCGGCGGCGAGCGCGTCGCGGACGCCCGCCGGCAGATCGCGCCGCCGGGCCACGAGCATCCGTACGGCCGGGTCCTTCGACCGGGCGAGCTCCACCACTTCGGCCGGACCGGCGGTGGCGACGCGCGGCGGCGGGGCGACGCCGAGCCCGGTCGTGGCCGCCGGGCGGACGAGCACGTCGAGCGGGACGCGCGGGTCGTGGGCGAGCCCGCGCCGCACCTAGTGGTCGCGGTCGTCCGCCGAGGCGCGCATCAGGGCCGTGTCGATCGCGGGGTTCCCGGCGAGGTCGGCGCGTATGCCGGGGACGGGGTCCACGGCGAGCCGCCCGTACACCTCCGCGGGCAGGTCGGGCCGGGCGGCGAGTGACCGGCGCAGCGGGACGGAAGGAGGGTCGGCGAAGCGGACGACCGCACAGGCGGGGGTGGCCGGGTTCCTCAGGGCCGTCTCTCGGATCCCGTGCGCGGTGGACCGGTGGGAGCCGTCGCACGAGGCGCCGGGCAGGAGGTCGCGGTCGGGCCGCGGACACCGCGGCCCGTGGACGAACGGTGTCTCCTCGCGCTCGCAGACCGGGCACCACCGTGCGGGAGGCAGACCCTCGCCGATGAGCAGCGCCGCCGGCACGGCGGGCGGCGTCCTCTCGTCGGCCGCCACGGCTCGACGGACCTCGGCGTGCGGATGCGCCGCGAGCTCGGCGGCGACCGACGGCGGGGCCCACGAGGCGAGTTCGGCCACGACCCGTACGTCCGCGTCGGCGGCGAGCGTCCCCACCACCTCCGGGGGAGGCCGGGACAGGAGGCGAGCTTCTCCCGCCGCTCGGCCAGGGGGTCCGTCACGAGGAGGAACGCCCACTCCGGGTCGCCGACGCCCTCGTCGAGCAGGGCCGGGGCGGCGTCCGGCCGTACGTGGGGATCGACGTCGGCCGCGGTCGGGTGGCCCGCGTACGCGAGTCGTACGGCGCTCTCCTCGACGCGCGAGACCGGCGCGTTCGCCCGGGCACGGCCGGGGTCCGTACGGCCGGCGAGGCCCGCGGCGACGTCGTCGTCCGCGACCGCGACCAGCCGGTCGAGGAGCTCGGGCGGGAGAGCGGCATTCGTGGCCGGCCCGTACAGGAGGTGGTTCATACGGGGCATCCTGCCGGGGCCGGGACCGGGAGGCCCGTGGTTTTCGGCGCCCCGGGCGGTGTTCGGCGTGGGGCGCGAAACCGTGTCACGGCTCGGGGGGACCGGCAGGTCGGGACTGTCTACGGAATACGGCGCGCACCTAGCGTGGCATTCGCCCAGTCGGGAAAAGGTGCCGCGCGTCAGAAAAGGCGTGACGGTCGAGGGAGTTGTCTTGGCCACCCACGTTCCGGTCGTCCCGGTCGTTCCGGGAGAACCGTCCACCGCGTCGTCCGCACAGTCGTCCACCGCGTCGTCCGCGGAGCCGTCCGTCGCCGTTTTCCGGGCCTCCCGGGCGCAGCAGCGCATGTATTTCCTCCAGGAGATGGAGGGGAACAGGCCCACCTATCACATGCCGGTCTTCTGCGCGTTCGACGCCGACGCGGACGTGGACCCGGACCTCCTGCGCGCCTGCGTCCACCGGCTCGTCGACCGGCACGAGGCACTGCGCACCCGGTTCGTGCTGGCGGACGGCGAGCTGACGCAGTGCGTCGACGCCTCCGCGCGGCTCGACTGGGCGGTGGAGACGGCCGGCGGCGACGGCGACGGGGCCGTGCGGCACTGGATGGAGACCCAGTACCGCAGGCCCTTCGACCTCGCGGCGGGACCGCTGTTCCGGGCCGCCCTGCTGCGCCGCCCGGAAGGCGCCGTACTGGCACTCGGAATGCACCACATCGTCGGTGACGGATGGTCCGCGGGAATCCTTCTGCGGGAAATCCTGGAGGACTACGCCGCCGAAACGGACGGGCGTGGGATTCCGGTCCGGATCGGCGAGCCGGAATTCCAGTACGCCGACTTCTCCGAATGGCAGGAGGAATGGCTGCGCGGCCCCGCCGCCGAGCGCCAGCTCGCCCACTGGGCGGAACGGCTGGGCGGCGAACTGCCCTCCTCCGCGATCCCCGCCGACCACCGGCCGACGGCCGCGCCCGGCCCCGGGGCCCCCGCGCCCCGCGCCGCCGCCACGCACGAGGTCCCGCTCCCCGACGCCCTGCTCGAACGGGTCGACCGCGTCTGCCGGGACACCGGCGGCACCCGCTTCATGACGCTGCTCGCCGCCCTCCAGGTCGTGCTCGGCCGCTGGTCCGGCAGCGAGGACGTCCTCGTCGGCACCCCCGTCGCCAACCGCAACCGCAAGGAGTTCGCGGACACGGTCGGTCTGTTCGTCAACACCCTCGTGATCCGCTCGGACCTCACCGCGGACCCCCGCTTCCTCGACCACGTGACCGCCGTGCGGGACACCGTCGCGGACGCCCAGGACCACCAGGACCTGCCCTTCGAGCGGATCGTCGAACACCTCAACCCCGGACGCGCCACGGAGCGCGCCCCGTTCTTCGACGTGCTCTTCGGCCTCCACGACGAGGACGACACCACGGCCGGACTGCCCGGCCCCCGCGTCCGCCTGCTCGAAGGGCCCTCCGACACCGCCAAGTTCGACCTGAGCTTCGACGTCGTGGGGTCGGGCGGCGGCCTGCGCCTGCGGCTCGAATACCGGGCCGACCTCTACGAGGCCGCCACGATCGAACGGTTCGCCGGGCACTACCTGCGGCTCCTGGACGCCGCCGTCACCGAACCGCACCTGCCGCTGTCCGCGCTCCCGATGCTCGCCGACGACGAAGACCTGCCCCTGACCTCCCCGCTGCCCGCCGCTGCCGCGCGGACCTCCGGGCGCTGCGCCCACGAACTCTTCGCCGAGCACGCCGCCCGCACGCCCGGAGCCGTGGCGGTGACCGACGGCGCACGCCGTCTGCGCTACGCCGACCTCGACCGCCGCGCCAACCGGGTGGCCCACCGCCTGCGCGCCCTCGGCGTCCGCCCCGGCACCCTCGTCGGCCTGTGCGTCCCCCGGTCCGCCGAACTCGTCGTCGGACTCCTCGGCATCCTCAAGGCGGGCGGCGCCTACCTGCCCCTCGACCCCGACAACCCGCCGGAGCGACTGCGCCACATCGTCGGCGACGCCGGCCTCGGGCACGTCGTCGGCACCACCGGCACCCGCCCGCTGTGGGACGCCCCCGGCCTGCGTACCGTCGACCTGGAGGCCGACGCGGCCGAACTGGACCGGCTGCCCGCGACCGCCCCCGACAGCGGGGTCACCCCCGACGACCTCGCCTACGCCATCTACACCTCCGGCTCCACGGGACACCCCAAGGGCACCCTGGTGCCGCACCGCAACATCACCCGGCTGTTCTCCGCCACGGACCACTGGTTCGGCTTCGGCGCCGACGACGTGTGGACCCTCTTCCACTCCATCGCCTTCGACTTCTCCGTCTGGGAGCTGTGGGGCGCCCTGGCGCACGGCGGCCGGCTCGTCGTCGTGCCGTACGCCACCAGCCGCTCCCCGGAGGAGTTCCGCCGGCTGCTGAGCGAGGAGCGGGTGACCGTCCTCAACCAGACGCCGTCCGCCTTCCACCAGCTCGACCGCGTCGACGCGGACGCCCCCCGGGAGGACCGGCTCGCGCTGCGGCAGGTCGTGTTCGGCGGCGAGGCGCTGGACGTCGGCGCCCTGCGCGGCTGGTTCCGGCGCCACGGCGACACCGCGCCCCGCCTGGTGAACATGTACGGCATCACCGAGACCACCGTGCACGTCACCTACCGCCCCCTGACCGCCTGCGACGCCGAGGAGGGACGCGGCAGCGTCATCGGCGTGCCCATCCCCGACCTGCGCCTCCACCTCCTGGACGGGCGGGGCAGGGCGGTGCCGCGCGGCGCCGTGGGCGAACTGTACGTCGCCGGGGCGGGCCTCGCCCTGGGCTACCTCGACCGCCCCCGGCTGACCGCCGAACGCTTCCCCACCGCCGCCTCGGGGGAGCGGCTGTACCGCACCGGAGACCTCGCCCGGCTCCGCGCGGACGGCGAACTGGAGTACCTGGGACGGATCGACGACCAGGTCAAACTGCGCGGCTTCCGCATCGAGCTCGGCGAGATCGAGGCGGCCCTCACCGCCCACGCCGGGGTCGCCGCCGCCGTCGCCCGCGTCGCCCCGGACGCCACCGGCAGCCCGGTCCTGACCGCGTACGTCGTACCGGCCCCCCACGCCGGGCCCGACGGCGCCGACCCGCTCGGCGTCGACGCGCTGCGCGCCCACCTCGCCGAACGGCTGCCCGGCTACATGATCCCCGGCGCCTTCCTCACCCTCCCCGCCCTCCCGCTCACCGCCAACGGCAAGGCCGACCGGCGCGCCCTGCCGGCACCGGGCAGCGCGGCGGCGGTCGCCCTCGGCCCCACCGGAGCGCACGAACCGGTGAGCGGACCGGTCGAGACGGCCCTCGCCGAGATCTGGCGCGAGGTCCTCGGACACGAACGGATCGGCGCGCTCGACAACTACTTCGCCCTCGGCGGCGACTCCATCCGCTCGCTCCGCGTGCTCGCCCTGGCCCGCGACCGCGGACTGCGCTTCGCCGTGGCCGACCTGATGCGGCACCAGACCGTCCGCGGGCTCGCCGGAGCCGTCGCCGCGGCCCCGGACGCACCGGCCGACGCGGTGCCCTACCGGCCCTTCTCGCTGCTGAGCGACGCGGACCGGGCCGCCCTGCCCCCGGGTCTCGAGGACGCCTACCCGATGACCCGGCTCCAGGCCGGGATGCTCTTCCACAGCGACCTGCCCGCGGGCACCGGCCGCGTCTACCACAACGTCGGCTCGTACCACGTCGAGGCGCCCTGGTCCGAGGACGCCTGGCGGCGCACGGTCGCCGAGGCCGGCGCCCGCCACGAGATGCTGCGCACCTCCTTCGACCCCCACGGCTTCGGCGAGCCCCTCCAGCTCGTCCACCCCGACGCCCGCCCCCGCATCACCTTCGAGGACCTGCGCGGCCTGGACGCGCCCGCGCGGGAGGCGGCCGTCGCCGCCCACTACGAGGCCGAACGCGCCCGCCCGTTCGCCTGGGACGAGGCACCGCTCGTCCGCTTCCACGTGCAGCGCCGCACCGACACGACCTTCCAGCTCTTCGTCGCCGAGCACCACGCCGTCATGGACGGCTGGAGCGAGCGCTCCCTGCTCACCGAACTCGCCTCCCGCTACGCCGGGCTCTGCACGGCGGGGGAGACCGCGGACGGTGTCGGGGAGGCCGCCGAGGAGAGTGCCGGGGACGCCCCCGCGCCACCGGCCCCCGCCCCGCGCTCCCGCTTCGCGTCCTTCGTCGCCCTGGAGCGCGACGCGCTCGCCGACCCCGCCCAGCGCGCCTTCTGGGACGAGGTCACCGAGGACGCCCCCCTGACCCGCCTGCCGCGCAGCGCCACCACCGGCGGAGCCCCCCGGACGACCTGGTACCGCGCACCGCTGCCCGACGGACTCCACGAGCGGCTCTCCGCGCTCGCCGCCGGACTCGGCGTGCCGCTGCGCACCGTCCTGCTCGCCGCCCACGCGCGGGTCATGGCCCTGATGGGCGGCGGCGACGAGATCACCACCGGCGTCGTGGTCAACGGACGTACGGAGGAGACCGACGGCGACAAGGTCGTCGGCGCCTTCCTCAACACCCTGCCCTTCCGCCTCGCCCTCGCCCCGGAGAGCTGGCGCGACCTCGTGCGCCGCGTCGCCGACCAGGACCTGCGCGTGCACGAGCACCGGCGCTATCCGCTCGCGGAGATCGTGCGCCGCAACGGCGGGACGACCCCCTTCGAGACCTTCTTCAACTACACCCACTTCCACGTCGAGCGGGACGGGCCGCCCGCCGGGACGTTCACCGTCCTGGAGGAGACCGGGGAGGCCGCCACGGACGTCGCGTTCGGCGCGGAGTTCTCCCGCACCCCCGACGGGCGCGTCCTCGAACTGGGCCTGCGCTACGACGAGGCGCGGTTCACCGCCGAGCGGACGGCCGCGCTGCACGCCACCTACGCGGCGGCCCTGCGGGCGCTGGCCGACACCCCCGAGGAGGACTGCCACGCGGCCGACCTGGTCCCGCCGCGGGACCGCCGCCGGCACGCCGAGTGGAACGCCACCGAACGGCACTACGACGCCCCGCACACGCTGACCGGGCTGATCGACCGGCAGGTCCGGCGGACGCCCGACGCACCGGCCCTCCGCTTCGAGGGCGCCGCGCTCGGCTACCGGCAGCTCGACGAGGCCGCCGAGCGCCTCGCCGCGCGGCTGCGGGCCCTCGGCGCCCGGCCCGGCACCTTCGTGGGCCTGCTGATGGACCGCTCCCTCGCGCTGCCGGTCGCGCTGCTCGCGGTGCTCAAGTCCGGTGCCGCGTACGTGCCGCTGGACCCCGAGCACCCCGAGGCGCGCGTCCGGGCGCTGCTCGCGCAGGCCGGCGTCGGCCTGGTCGTCGCGGACGGCCACCGCGCGGAAGCACTGCGGGCGGGCGGCCCCACCGACGCCCCGGCGGTGACCGTCGTCGTCCCGGACGAGCCGTGGAGCGACCCGGAACCCGGGGCCGCGGCAGGTCCGTCCGTCCCCACGACCGCGGCAGGTCCGGACGTCCCCACGACCGCAGCCGGTCCGTCCGTCCCCACGACCGCCGCCGGTCCGGACGACCCCGCCTACATGATCTTCACCTCGGGTTCGACGGGCACGCCGAAGGGCGTGGTGGTCTCCCACCGCGCCATCGCCAACCGCCTGCTGTGGATGCAGGAGGCCTACGGGCTCACCCCCGGCGAACGCGTCCTCCAGAAGACGCCCCACACCTTCGACGTGTCGGTGTGGGAGTTCTTCTGGCCCCTGTTCACCGGCGCCGTGCTCGTCCTCGCCCGCCCCGGCGGCCAGCGCGACCCCGCCTACCTGGCCGGCCTCGTCGCGGACGAGGGCGTCAGCACCGTGCACTTCGTGCCGTCGATGCTCGACGTCTTCCTCGACGACCCGCTCGCGGTCCGCCGCGCCGCCGGCCTCACCCGCGTCCTGTGCAGCGGCGAGGCCCTGCCCCCCGAGCTGCGGACCCGCTTCCTCGACCTGCTCCCGCACGTCGAGCTGCACAACCTGTACGGCCCCACGGAGGCCGCCGTCGACGTCACCGCGTGGCGCTGCCTGCCCGACGCCGGGACCACCGTGCCGATCGGCCGGCCCATCGCCAACATGCGCACCCACGTGCTGGACGCACACCTCCGCGAGGTGCCCACGGGCGTCACCGGCGAGCTGTTCCTCGAAGGCGTCGGACTGGCCCTCGGCTACCACGGGCGCCCGGACCTGACCGCCGAACGGTTCCCGGAGCACACCGGCCCCGACGGCGTCACCCGGCGCCTCTACCGCACCGGCGACCTCGCCCGGTACCGGGCGGACGGCGCCCTGGAGTACGCCGGGCGCACCGACCACCAGATGAAGATCCGGGGCTTCCGCGTCGAACCCGGCGAGATCGAGGCCGTCCTCGCCGAGCACCCCTCGGTCCGCGCCTGCGCCGTCCTCCTCCACGGCGAACGCCTCACCGGCTACGTGGTCGCCACCGGCGGCGCCGCGGCGGACGGGGCCGCGACCGGGGCGGAGCTCGACGCGTACGCCCGCACCCGCCTCCCGGCCCACATGGTCCCCTCGGCGTGGGTGCTCCTCGACGCGCTGCCCCTGACCCGCAACGGCAAGCTCGACCGGGCGGCCCTGCCCGCCCCGGACCCGGCGCACACCGCCCGCCGCGCCCCGTCCCGACCGCCCCGCGGCACCGTCGAGACCCGGCTCGCCCGGTTGTGGGAACAGGTCCTCGGCACCGGACCGGTCGGCGCTGACGACGACTTCTTCGCCGCCGGCGGCCACTCGATCGACGCCCTGCGCCTCATCGGCCGGATCAACGCCGCCTTCGGCGAACGCCTGTCGGTGGCCACCGTGATGGAGCACCCCACCGTGGCCCGGCAGGCGCGGGCCCTGCGCGCCCGCCGCCCGGACGGCCGTGCGGACACGGTCGTGCGCATCCGGCCGGACGGCGACCTGCCCCCGCTCTTCCTCGTCCACCCCGTCGGCGGCAACGTCCTGTGCTACCGCCCCCTCGCGGCGGCCCTGCGACCGGGACGGCCGGTGTACGGCCTGGCGGCGCCCGGCCTGACGGCCGCGACCCCGGACGACACCGGGCACGCCGGCGTACCGGAACTCGCCGCCGCCCACGTCGCCGCCCTGCGCACCGTCCGGCCCCACGGCCCGTACCACCTGGCCGGCTGGTCCCTCGGCGGACTGCTCGCCTACGAGATGGCCCACCAGCTCCGCGCCGACGGCGAGGAGGTGGCGACCCTCGCCCTGCTCGACACCGCGTATCCCGGAACCACGGACGTGCCCGCCGACGGGACCGCGCTCCTCGAATGGTTCCACGACGACCTCGCCCGGTCCGCGGGCTCCGACCCCGACGACGCCGCACGGGCCGCCCTGCGCGCCGCCCTGGAGACGGCCGCCGACACCCCCGCCCGGCTGCGGGCCGTCGCCGCGGCCCTCGCGGCCGACGGCCGCGCACCGGCCCTCGACGCGGACCAACTGGCACGCCACCACGCCGTCTTCCGCACCGGACTGCTGGCCGCCGCCCGCTACCGGCCGCCCGTGGCGACCGGCCCCGTCCACTTCCACGCGAGCACGACCGGCACCGCGCCGCACTCCGCCGACCGGTGGGCCGAACGGGCACCGGACGGTCTCGTACGGCACGACAGCGACGCCGACCACTACGCCCTGGTCCGGCCTCCGCACGTGCGGGCCGTCGCCGCGGCCCTCGACGCGGCCCTCGATACGGCCCTCGACCCGGCCGCCCGGCCGGCCGGACACCGCGCCCGGTGACCCCGGACGCCGTCCCGGCCGCCCCGCACCGCGCACCACCATCCCACCGCACAGAACGGACACCGTCACCGTGACGAGTCAGCCCCCGGCGCCCGCCGCCGAACTCAGCGGCCGCATCCGCGGCGGGCCGAGCGACCTGCTGCACGACGAGGTGCTCGCCCCCCAGTTCCGGTTCGAGGTCCGCCACCTCCTCGACCACTACGTCGCCGTCGAGAAGGTCCTGGCGGCCGAGTACGTCCGCATGGACCTGCTCACCGCCGCCGAGGCCCGCGCCGTCGCCGCCCTCCTCGACGAGGTCGGACCCGACACCCTCGCCGCACGGCCCGACGCCAACATGTCGGACATCGCCTTCGCCCTCGAACGCCACGTCACGGCCGGACTGCCGGCCCCCGTGCCCCGCTGGCACGTCGACCGCAGCCGCAACGACCTCCAGGCCTGCGCGCAGACGATGTTCGGCCGCGAGCAGGTCGCGCGGTTCGCCGCCGCCCTGCTCGACCTGTGCGCCGTCGTCCTCGCCCGCGCCGAGGAGACCCGCGAACTCCCCATGCCCGGCTACACGCACTTCCAGGCCGCGCAGATCATCACCCCGGGCTTCCACCTCTCCGCCCTCGCCGAACACCTGCTGCACACCCAGCGGCGGCTGCTGCACACCTACGACGGCATGAACGCCTGCCCGCTCGGCGCCGGGGCGATGGCCGGACAGGAACTGCCCTGGGACCGCGTGCGGATGGCCCGCCTCCTCGGCTTCGACCGCCCGCAGCCCAACGCCCTCACCGCGGTGGCGTCCCGCCGCTGGAGCGCCGAGGCCACCGCCGAACTCGGCCTGCTCGGCGCCGCCCTGAGCCGCTTCACCACCGACCTGCTCACCTGGGGCGGCAGCGAGTACGGCTTCCTCGAACTGCCCGACGAACTGTCCGGCATCTCCTCGGCCATGCCGCAGAAGAAGAACTACCCCGTCCTGGAACGCGTCCGGGGCCGCACCGCCCACCTGGCCGCCTTCCACACCGACGTCCTCCTCGGCCAGCGCAACACCCCCTTCTGCAACCTGGTGGAGGTGTCCAAGGAGGCCGGCACCCACGTCCTGGCCGCCTTCGACTCGGCCCACGGCACGGTCCGGCTGCTCACCGAAGTGGTCCGCCGCCTCGACTTCCGGGCCGACCGCATGCGCGCGGTGTGCGCACGCGAGTACCTGGGCGGCTTCAGCCTCGCCAACGCCCTCGCCCTCACCGAAGGCGTACCGTGGCGGACCGCGCAGGTCGTCGCCGGGAAGTACATCGTGAGCGCGGCCACCGCCGGGGTCCCGCCCCACCCCGGCGCGCCCGACCTGCTGACCCGGGCCGCCGCCGAACACGCGCTGACCCTCGCCGACCCGGCCGGACTGCTCGCCGACGCCTTCGACGTCGACCGCGGCCTCGCCCGCCTGGCCTCCGAGGGCTCCGCCCACCCCGAGGCCGTCGCGAGGGCCCTGCACGCCCAGCGGGACGCCCACGAAGAACTGCGCGCCGCCTGGAACCTGCGGGCCGGGGCCGTCCGCGCGGGCGCCGCCGAGACGGCCCGCGCACTCGGCCCGGCCGACGGCACGGAGCCCGGCCACCGGCCGGGGACGGGGGAGCGGTGATGCCCCCGGCCCCGCCGATCGGCCCGGCACCCGCCTCCGCCCCCGTAGCCACGGCGCCCGCCTCCGTCCCCGTCGCCGTGGCACCCGCCCCCGGCACCGCAACCGTGGCACCCGTCTCCGCCCCTGCCGCCGGGACGCCCGCACCCGGCACCGGGCACGCCTTCGGCACCTTCGGGGAACTCCTCCAGGGCGCCCTGCCCGGCCCCGACGGCGACTTCCTCGTCACCTTCCCGCTGGCCCGCTGGGCCACCGCCGTCTTCCACCCGGCCCCGGCCGGCCGGAACGTCCACGTCGTGCCCGCGCACAAGCGCAAGTCCCGCCGGGTCGCCGAGGCCGTCCTGGCCGCGCTCGGCGAGAGCGGCGGCGGACTGCTCGAACTGGGCGGCGACCTGCCCGAGGGCAAGGGCATGGCCAGCTCCTCGGCCGACCTGGTCGCCACCGTGCGGGCCGTCGGCGCCGCGTACGGGCGGACGTTCGGCCCCGCGCGGACCGAGGCCTTCCTGCGCGGCGTCGAACCGGCCGACGGCGTGATGTACGACGAGGTCGTCTGCTTCCACCACCGGGCCGTGCGGCTCGGCCGCCGGCTCGGCACGCTGCCCCCGCTCGCGGTCGTCGCCCACGACGAGGGCGGACAGGTCGACACCGTCGCCCACAACCGGTCCGCCGGGACCATCGGCACGGCCGAACGCCACGAGTACGCGAGGCTCCTGGACCGGCTCGCCGGCGCCGTCGCCACCGGCGACCTGCCCGCCGTCGGCGAGGTCGCCACCCGCAGCGCCGAACTCAACGGCCGCCGCCGCGCCCGCGCGGGACTCGCCGAACTGCGCGCCCTGTGCCGGGAGGTCGACGGCCACGGCCTGGTCCTCGCCCACAGCGGCACCCTGCTCGGCGTCCTCCTCGACGCCCACGACCCCGAACTCGACGCCAAGACGCGGCACGTCCGCGCCGGCTGTGCCCCGCTGGGCGGCGAGGTCTCCGTCCACCGCGCCCTGGGCGCCGGGGACGACTGGGCCCCCGGCCCGCGACCGGCCGTCCCGGCCGGCCCCACCCTCCACCGACGGGAGACCTGACCATGCTGTTCGACACGCTGACGGACGCGATCGGCCGCACGCCGCTCGTCCGGCTGCGCCTCGGCGAGGAACGCGGAGTGGAGGTCTACGCCAAACTGGAGCTCCAGAACCTCTTCGCGATGAAGGACCGGGTCGCCCGCAACATCGTCCTGGAGGCCAGGGCGCTCGGCATGCTGCGCCCCGGGGCCCCCGTGGTCGAGAGCTCCTCCGGCACCATGGCGCTCGGCGTCGCCCTCGTCGGCCGCTCCCTCGGCCACGAGGTGCACATCGTCACCGACCCCCGCATCGACCCCGTCACGCTGGCGAAACTGCGCGCCCTCGGGTGCCGCGTGCACGTCGTCGAGGCGATGACCAGCCACGGCTGGCAGTCCGCGCGCCTGGAGCGGCTCGCGGAGCTGATGGCCGACCTGCCCGGCGCCTTCTGGCCCCAGCAGTACACCAACCCCGACAATCCCGGCGCCTACCGCGACCTGGCGCGCGAACTCCTCGACGACCTCGGCCACGTCGACGCCCTGGTCGGCGCGGTGGGCAGCGGCGGCTCGCTCTGCGGGACGGGCCGCGCGCTCCGCGAGGCCCTGCCCGACGTCCGGATCGTCGGCGTCGACTGCGTCGGCAGCGCCCTCTTCGGACAGCCCGACGTCCCGCAGCGGCTGCAGAGCGGCCTCGGCAACAGCCTGCTGCCGAAGAACCTCGACCGCTCCCTCGTCGACGAGGTCCACTGGCTCAACGACCACGAGGCGTTCGCCGCCACCCGCGACCTCGCCCGCGAGCAGCAGATCTTCGGCGGCAACACCTCCGGCTCCGTCTACCGCGTCCTCGGCGACCTCGCCCGGCGCGCCGCACCCGGCTCCCGCGTCGTCGGCATCCTGCCCGACCGCGGCGACCGCTACGCCGACACCGTCTACAGCGACGAGCACTGGGACGCGCACGCCCTGCACACCCTGCCGGCGTCGGACCGCCCCGCCGTCGTCGCGGCCGGGACCGCCGTCACCCGTTGGTCCCGGCAGGCCCACCGCGCCCCCGAGGACCTGCGCCGGCACCTCGTGTTCGTCGAGTCCAACACCACCGGCACCGGCATGCTCGCCCTCGGCCTCGCCCGGGACCGGCTCGGAACCGCGCCCGTGCTGCTGACCGGCGACCCCGACCGCTACCGGGGACTCGACGCCACCGGCGCCGAGGTGATCCGCTGCGACACCCACTCCGACGCCGCGCTGCGGGCCGTGCTCCAGGAGCGCTTCCGCCGCGAGGAGATCGCCGGCGTCACCACCACCAGCGACTTCTACGTCCCCGCCGCCGCGCGCCTGGCCCGCTGGCTCGGCCTGCCCGGCAACCCGCCCGGGGCGGTGACCGCCTGCCGCGACAAGTCCGCCCTGCGCGCCCTCCTCGACCGGGCCGGGGTGCGCCAGCCCCGGTACGCGGTGGTGCGCGAGCCCGGCGAGGTCGCCGAGGCCGTCGCCCGGACCGGACTGCCGTGCGTGGTCAAGCCCGCCGACGACTCCGGCTCGGTCAACGTCCTGCTCTGTACGGACGAGGCGCAGGCCCTCGCCCACGCCCGGCGCGTCCTCGCCGTCACCACCAACGCCCGGGGCATGCCGACCGCACGGACCGTCCTCGTCGAGGAGTACCTGGACGGTCCCGAGTACAGCGTGGAGATGTTCGGCGGGGACGGCGGGACGGAGTGCGTCGGCATCACCGCCAAGTCCGTGACCGGCAGCCCCCACTTCGTGGAGCACCGGCACCTCTTCCCCGCCCCGCTGCCGGCCGGCACCGCCCAGCGGATCACCGAGACCGTGGCGGCCGCCCTGGACGCGGCCGGCATCCGCCTCGGCGCCACCCACACCGAGGTGAAGCTGACCGGGGACGGACCGGCCGTGATCGAGATCAACCCGCGTCCCGCAGGCGGCATGATCCCCGAACTCGTCCGGCTGGCCAGCGGCGTCGACCTGCTCGAACAGCAGCTCAGGGCCGCGATCGGGCTGGCCCCCGACCTCAAGCCCGTCCACGCCGTCCACGCGGGCATCCAGTTCCTGCTCGCCGACGCCGACGGGGTCCTCGACGCCGTCGACGGCGTGGCGCGGGCGCGGGCCGTGGACGGCGTCGAGGCGGTGACCGTCACCGCCGCGCCCGGCGCCGGAGTCCACCGCGCACGCAGCGCGGGCGACCGCCTCGGGCACGTCATCGCGTGCCGCCCGGACCCCGAGCGGGTGACGGCGGCGCTGGACGAGGCGCGGGACCTGATCCGGCTCACGGTCGACGCCCGCGCCGACGCGTGCTGACCGGGTACGTCCGGCCTGTCTGACCGGCCGTCCGGCCCGCCTGGCCGGCCCGGTCGGGCCGAGCCCGGCCGATCCGACCACCTGATCCGACCGGGCCGGCCCGACCGACCGGCCTGACCACTCGACTCAACCATCCGACCCAACCGGCTGGTCCGGCGGACCGGCCGACCCGACCGGCCCCCCCCGACCAACCGGCCGGCCCGACCGGCCCCGGCCCCGGCTCCTTCCTCCGTTTCCTCCGTGCGCCGTACGGACCCGTCCGGCGTCCCCTTCCACCCCACCGGGAGAACCCTCATGAGCAACCCCTTCGAGAACGACGACGCCGCCTACCTGGTCGTCCGCAACGACGAGCTCCAGCACTCGCTGTGGCCCGCCGACCTGCCCGTCCCCGCCGGCTGGACCACGGTCCACGGTCCGGAGGGCCGCCAGGACTGCCTCGACTTCGTCGAGCGGAACTGGACCGACATGCGGCCCGCGTCCCTGGTCGCGGCCCTCGCCGGGGACCCGGCCCGTGCCTGAGCCCGTACGCCTGCTGCCCGGCCCCGGCGCGTCACCCGCGCCGGCGGCCGGCGCGGCCCCGGCGGACCGCACCCCGGCCGGGGGAGGAGCCCTCCCGGACGCCACCGTGGACACGCTCCGGCACCTGATCGCCCAGGTCCTGGGCCTGGCCGTCGACGCCGTCGCGGCGGAGCACGGCTTCACCGAACTCGGCGGCGACAGCATCCAGGCCATCCAGGTCGTCAGCCGGGCCCGGACCGCCGGGCTGCTGCTCACCACCCGCGACGTCCTGCGCGGCGAGAGCATCGCCGCACTCGCCACCGCCGCCCGCCCCGCGGACGGCCCCGGCACCGACGAGGGCCCGGCGGACCCCCCCCGCCGCACCGGCCCGCTGACCGCGACCCCGATCATGGCCTGGCTCGGCGAGCTCGAAGGCCCCGTCGACACCTACCACCAGTCGCTCGTCGTCCGCACCCCCGCCGGGTTCCGCGCCGAGCACGCCGTCCGCGTCGTACGGACCCTCCTCGACACGCACGACATGCTGCGGCTCACGGTGCCCGGCGGGGCGGGCGCGGCCGCCGCCGGATGCCTCGTCCCGCCGCCGGGCGGCACCGACGCGCACGACCTCGTCGAGCACGTCCACGCGCCCGGCGCCACCGACGCCGACCTGCCGGCCCTCACCACCGGCCGGATCGCGGCCGCCCGGCGGTCGCTGTCCCCGGCGGACGGCGTCATGCTGCGCGCCGTGCACGTCGACCGCGGCCCGGACCGGCAGGGCCGGCTGGCCCTCGTCGTGCACCACCTCGTGGTCGACGGCGTGTCCTGGCGCATCCTCCAGGACGACCTGCGCGCGTGCTGGGCACGGCTCGCCGCGGGGGAGGACCCCGTCCTGGAACCCGCGCCGACGCCGTTCGCGCACTGGGCCGACCTGCTCGCCGCCGACGCCACCTCCGGCCGCCGGATGACGGAGGCGGCCGGGTGGGCCGAGGCCCTGCGCCCCGCCCCCGAACCCCTCGGCGGGGTCTGCCCGCAGGACCGGCTCGACCCCGAGAGCGCGGACCGCCGCCTCACCCTCACCCTGCCCCCGGAGGTCGCCGGGCCCCTGCTCACCGCCGTGCCCGGCGTCGTCAACGGCACCGTCAACGACGTCCTGCTCACCGGGCTCGCCCTCGCGGTCCTCGCCTGGCGCCGCCCGGTGACCGGCCCGGCGGACGGCGGCACCGTCCTGGTCGACGTCGAGGGCCACGGCCGCGAGGACGTCGCGGGCGCCCCCGACCTGTCCCGGACCGTCGGCTGGTTCACCATCGTCCACCCCGTCCGCCTCGACCTCGGCCGGCCCGACCTCGACGACGCCCGGTCGGGCGGCCCCGCCGCCGGGGAGGTGCTGCGCACGGTCAAGGAGGCCCTGCGGGCGGTCCCCGACCACGGCATCGGCCACGGACTGCTGCGCCACGGCAACAGCCGCACCCGCCCCGCCCTCGCGGCCCTCGGCGTCCCCGAGATCGGCTTCAACTACCTCGGCCGCTTCCCGACGGGCGACGACGCCGACTGGGCCGCCGCGCCCGGACACGACCTCGCCCTGGACGAGTCCGACGACGGCCTGGCCATGGCCCACGCGATCGAGGTCAACGCCGCCGCCCACGACGGCCCCGACGGCCCCGCCCTCAGCGCCACCTGGACCTGGGCGGGCAACGCCTGCCCCGACGACCGCGCCCACGCCCTGGCCCACGAGTGGTTCGCCGCGCTGCGCGCCCTCGTGCGGTACGCGGCGCTGCCCGGCGCCGCCGGACTCACCCCGTCCGACGTGTCCCTGCCCGGCCTCGGCCAGGCCGACCTCGACGCCTTCGAAGCACAGTTCGGAGAACTGCCGTGATCCCCCTGTCCCACGCCCAGCGCCGCCTGTGGTTCCTCTGCCGCGACGGCGACCCCGGCGGCCTGCACAACATCCCGGTGGGCCTGCGCCTGCGCGGCGACCTCGACCGCGCGGCCCTCACCGCCGCCCTCGCGGACGTGACTGACCGGCACGAGGCCCTGCGCACCGTCTTCCCCCACGAGGACGGCGTCCCCCGCCAGCACGTCCTCGACCCCGGCACCGCCCGGGCCCCGGCCGTCACCGACGCCCCCGCCGACGAGCACCCGGACCGCGCCCGGGAGGCCGCGGCACGGCCCTTCGACCTCGCGGCCGAACCACCGCTGCGCGCCCACCTGTTCACCGACGGCGACCGGGACCACCACCTGCTGCTCGTCCTGCACCACATCGCGGGCGACGGCGCCTCCCTGGACGTCCTCCTGAGCGACCTGTCCGCCGCCTACACCGCCCGGCTCACCGGCCGGGAACCGGACTGGCCCGAACTCCCCGTCCAGTACCCCGACTACGCCCTGTGGCGGCACGACGTCCTCGGCGACCCCGACGACCCGGACTCCGAGCACGCCCGGCAGCTCGACCACCGGGCCCGCGCCCTGGCCGGCCTGCCCGAGGAGCACACCCTCCCCACCGACCGGCCGCGGCCCGCCACGGCCTCCCACCGCGGCGCGGTCGTCACCGCCGGGACCGGCGCCCCCGCGCACGCCCGCCTCGCCGGCCTCGCCCGCGACCGGCGCGCCACCGTCTTCATGACCGTCCAGGCCGCGTTCGCCGCCCTGCTCACCCGCCTGGGCGCGGGCACGGACCTCGCCCTCGGCTGCCCGGTCGACGGCCGCGACGACGAGGCGCTCGAACACCTCGTGGGCCTCTTCGTCGACACCGTCGTGGTACGGGCCGACACCTCGGGCGACCCCGCGTTCACCGACCTGCTCGACCGGGTCCGCGACGCCGCCCTGGACGCCCACGCCCACCGGGACGTGCCCTTCGACGCCCTGGTGGAGCGGCTCAACCCGCCCCGCGCACCCGGCCGCCACCCCCTCTTCCAGATCGCGGTCGCCGGCCGCCGGGACACGGGCGGCGAGCCCGTCCTGCCGGGCCTGCGGACGCGGACGGACGCCGTGCGCACCCCCACGGCCAAGTTCGACCTCACCCTCGAGGTCGACGAACGCTCCGACGCCGCCGACCGGCCGGCCGGCATCGGGCTCACCCTCGAATACGCCACCGACCTGTTCGACGCCGACACCGCCCGGCGGCTCCTGGACCGCCTCGTCCTCCTCCTCGACGCGGTCGCCGCCGACCCCGCCGCCCCGGTCGCCGCGCACGACCTGCTGACGCCCGACGAGCGCGCCGCCGTCGCCGAGGACTGGCAGGGCGCGCCGGCCGCGCCCCACGACACCACCGTGCACGCCCTGTTCGCACAGCGGGCCGCCGCCCACCCCGAGCGCACCGCCGCCGTCTGCGGCGACCGGGAGACGAGCTACGGCGCCCTCGACGCCCTCGCCGACCGGACGGCCGCCCGCCTCGCCGCCGCGGGGGTGCGGCCCGGCGACACCGTCGCCCTCCTCATGGACCGCTCCGTCGAGCTGATCGCCGCCTGCCTCGGCGTACTGAAGGCCGGGGCGGCCTACCTGCCGCTCGACGCCCGCGCACCGCGCGCCCGCTCGGCGGCGGTCGTGTCCGGCGCGGGGGCGACGGTCCTCGTCACCGACCCGGGCACGGACACCGACGGCCTCGGCGTCCGCCACGTCCTCCGTTTCGGCGCGGAGGGAACCGCCGGCACCACCGCCCACGACGGGACCGCGGCCCTCGCCCCCGGGCACCCCGACGGCCTCGCCTACGTGATGTACACCTCCGGCTCCACCGGCACGCCCAAGGGCGTCGCCGTGGCCCACCGCGAGGTCGTCGCCCTCGCCCTGGACGGACACTGGCGCGGCGGGGCCCACGACCGCGTCCTGTTCCGCTCCCCGCACGCCTTCGACGCCTCCACCTACGAGCTGTGGGTGCCCCTGCTCACCGGCGGCCTCGTGGTCGTGGCCCCGCCCGGCGACCTGGACGTCCCCGGCCTCGCCCGGCTCATCGGCGACCGGCGGGTCACCGGCACCTTCCTCACGGCCACGCTCTTCAACGAACTGGCCGACCGCTGCCCGGAGCGGCTCGGTACCCTGCGCGAGGTGATGACCGGCGGCGAGGCCGCCTCCCCGGCCGCCGTCCGCCGGGTCCGGGCGCACTGCCCCGACACCACCGTGACCAACGCGTACGGCCCCACCGAGACCACCACCTTCGCCGCCCTCTTCCCGCTGGCCCCCGGGGACGACGACCCGGCCGGACAGGTGCCCGTCGGACGCCCCCTGGACGGCACCCGGCTGCACGTCCTCGACGACCGCCTCGCCCCCGTCCCGCCCGGCGTCACCGGCGAGCTGTACGTCGCCGGCGCCGGACTGGCCCGGGGCTACCTGGGACGGCCCGGACTCACCGCCGAACGCTTCACCGCCTGCCCGTACGGACCGCCGGGCACCCGGATGTACCGCACCGGCGACCTCGCCCGCTGGGCGCGGGACGGCCGCGTCGAGTACCTGGGACGCGCCGACCGGCAGATCAAGATCCGCGGGATGCGCATCGAACCGGGCGAGGTCGAGAACGTCCTGGCGGGCCACCCGGACGTCGGCCGGGCCGCGGTCACCGTCGTGCCGACCCCCGCGGGGCCCGTGCTCGCCGGCTACGCGGTGCCCGCCGAGGGCCGACGCCCCGACCCCGCCGCGCTGCGCGCCCACCTGCGGGGCGAACTGCCCGACTGGACGGTCCCCCTCACGGTCACCGTGCTCGACCGCTTCCCGGTCACCCCCAACGGCAAGATCGACACGGCCGCCCTGCCCGCCCCCGGCCCCGCCGCCGGGGAACGGTCCCACCAGGCGCCGCGCGACGCCACCGAACGCGCGCTCGCCGCCCTGTGGGAACGACTGCTCGGCGTGGAACGCGTCGGCGTCCACGACGACTTCTTCGCCCTCGGCGGGCACTCCCTGCTCGCCACCCGCCTCCTCGCGGAGGTGCGCTCCCTGCTCGGCGCCGCCGTCACCGTGCGGGCGTTCTTCGCGGGACCCACGGTGGCCGGCCTCGCCCAGTCCGTGACGGCCGCCGGGACCGCTCCCGCCGACGAACCCCCGGTCGTACGCCGGGCCCGCCGCGCCGCCCGCGCCTGACCGGACCGCCACCACCACCCGTCCCACCGATCCCAGGGAAACACCGTGAGCCGTACCCCGTCCGCCCCCTCGCCCGTCCACCCCGCCCCGGCCGTTCCCCCGCCCTCCGGAACCGCGACCGCCTCCAAGGTCGAGGACGTCCTGCCGCTCTCGCCCCTCCAGGAGGGCATCCTCTTCCACGCCCTGTTCGACGAGCGCGAGCGCGACGTCTACGTGGCGCAGCTCCTGCTCGACCTGTCCGGCCCGCTGAACGCCGAACGGCTGCGCGCTGCCGCCGACGCCGTACTGGCCCGCCACGCCGTCCTGCGCGCCGGATTCCTGCGCCGCGCCTCCGGCGAGCCCGCCCAGGTCGTCCGGCGCGACGCGCGGGTGCCGTGGGAGGAGCGGGACCTGTCCGCACTGGACGAGGAAGGACAGGCCGACGCCGTACGGACGCTGCTCGCCGAGGACCGGGCCCGGCGCTTCGACCTGACGCGGCCGCCGCTGCTCCGCCTCACCCTGCTGCGCACCGGACCGCTCGGCCACCGGCTGCTCCTGACGTACCACCACATCGTCCTCGACGGCTGGTCCTGGCCGGTGCTCGTGCGCGAGCTGCTCGCCCTGCACGACGCCGGCCCCGAGGGCGCCGCGCTGCCCCCGGTCACCCCGTACGCCTCGTTCCTCGACTGGCTCGGCGCCCGTGACGCGGACGCGGCCCGCGACGCCTGGGGACAGGCCCTGGCGGGGCTGGCCGGCGGCAGCCGCACCGCACCGGTCTCCGGCCCCTCCGCGCTGCTGCCGCATCGCGTGGAGACCGTCCTCACCCCCGAGCTCACCGACCGGCTGACCGCCCTCGCCCGCGCCCACCGGATCACCCCGGGCACCCTCCTCCAGGGCTCGTGGGCGCTGCTGCTCGCCAACCGGCTCCGCTCCGACGACGTGGTCTTCGGCGCCGTCGTCAGCGGACGCCCCGCCGAACTGCCGGGCGTCGCCGACATCGTGGGCCTGTGCATCAACACCGTGCCGGTACGCGTCCGCGTCGACCGCACCGAGCCCCTGACCGGGCTGTTCACCCGGCTCCAGGACGAGCAGGCCCGGCTGATCGAGCACCACCACCTCGGACTGACCGAGATCCAGCGCACCGCCGGCGCCGGCGAGCTGTTCGACTCCTGCGTGGCCTTCCAGAACTATCCCGTGGACGCCGCCGGCCTCGCCGCCCTGTCGGCCGGCGACCTGCGCGTCACCGCCGTCGACCCGCACGACGCCGCCCACTACCCCCTCACCCTGACCGCGATCCCCGGCGACCGGCTGCGCCTCCAGATCGACCACCGCCCGGACGCCTTCGACACCGCCGACGCGCAGGCCCTGCTCGACCGCCTCGTCCGCCTCCTCGAAGCCGTGGCCGACGACCCGTCCCGCCCGGCCGGAGCCGTGGACCTGCTGTCACCGGCCGAACGGCGCCGCGTCCTGGTGGAGTTCAACGACACCGCCCGCGACGAGGAGTACGCCGAGGTCGTGGACCGCGTGCGGCACCGGGCCGCACTGCGGCCGGACGCCGTCGCGGTGACCGACGAGGAGGGCCGCGCGCTCACCTACGCCGCCCTCGTCGCCCGCGCCGACGCCCTGGCCGGACGGCTGCGGACGGAGGGCGTGGCGGACGGCGACCTCGTCGCGGTCCTCGGCGAGCCGACGGCCCGCACCCCGGTCGCGTTCCTCGCCGCCCTCGGCGCCGGAGCCGCCTACGTACCGCTCGACCCCGACGGACCGGTCCCGCGCACCGCCGCGCTGCTCACCGCCGGGGGAGTGCCGTGGCTCCTGACCGCCCCCGAACAGCGCGAGCGCGCCCGGGAGATCGCCGCGGCCACCGGGCACCCCGTGCGCGTCCTGGTGCTCGACGACGACGGCGCGGACCGCCCGTCCGGACGGCCGCCCCGGGACGGCGGCGGACGCGACGCCCTGGCCTACGTGTGCTTCACCTCCGGATCCACCGGCCGCCCCAAGGGCGCCATGGTCCACCGGCGCGGCATGAACAACCACCTGCTCGCCAAGATCGAGGACCTGGGGCTCACCGCCGACGACCGCGTGGTGATGAACGCGCCGCTCACCTTCGACATCTCCGTGTGGCAGATGCTCGCCCCGCTGATCACCGGCGGCCGCGTCCACCTGGTCTCCCGCGACACCGCCCGCGACCCCGACGCCCTCTTCGCCGCCGTCGCCCGGCACGGCACCACCGTCATGGAGACCGTCCCCTCCTTCGTGCGCGCCGCCCTCGACCTGTGGGACTCCGGCGTGCGGCGGCCCGCGCTCCCGGCGCTGCGCCGGTTCGTCGTCAACGGCGAGGTTCTGCCGCCCGACCTGTGCGTCCGCTGGTACGACCGCCACCCGGACGCGGCGATCGTCAACGCCTACGGACTCACCGAGTGCTCGGACGACAGCACCCACGCCGCCGTCGGCCGGGACGTGCACGGCCTCCTGGAACAGGGCCGCCTGCCGGTCGGCCGGCCGCTGCGCAACAACCGGCTCTACGTCCTCGACCCCTCCCTGGCGCCCGTACCGCCCGGCGTGCCCGGCGAACTCTTCATCGCCGGCACCGGCGTGGGGCCCGGCTACCTCAACGAGCCCCGCCGCAGCAGCGAGCGCTACGTCCCCGACCCGTTCGCGGACGAGCCCGGCGCCCGGATGTACCGCACCGGCGACCTGGCCCGGCTGCGGGCGGACGGCCAACTGGACTTCCTCGGACGCCAGGACCACCAGGTCAAGGTCCGCGGCAACCGCATCGAACTCGGCGAGGTCGAGACCGCGCTGCGGGCCGTGCCGGGCGTCGGGGACGCGGTGGTCACCGTGGACCGCGACGGCGCCGGACAGCAGCGGCTCGTCGGCTGGTTCACCGGCGGGACCGGTGCCGACGACGTCCGCGCCGCGCTCGTCCAGGCCCTGCCGAACCACATGGTGCCCTCGCTGCTGTTCGCGCTGCCCGTCCTGCCGCTGACCACCAACGGCAAGATCGACCGCAAGGCGCTGCCCGACCCCGCGGACCTCGCGCGCCCCGCCGGACGCACCGCGGCGAACGCCGCCGAGGAGGCGGTCTGCGCCGTCTTCGCCGCGGTCCTCGGCATCGCCGCCGCCGGACCCGACGACGACTTCTTCGCCCACGGCGGCCACTCCCTGCTCGCCACCCGGCTCACCGGACGGCTGCGCGCCGAACTCGGCGCCCACCTGACCATCCGCGACCTCTTCGAGACCCCCACCCCGGCCGGCGTCGCCGCCCGCCTCGCGGCGGCGACCGCCCCCGCCCCGGCCCGCCCGGCGCTGCGCCCGCGCGCCCGCGACCGTGCCTGACCCCCGCCCGACCGCACCGACCCGGAGGCAGAACCCCGTGACCCCCGACGACACCCCGGTCCCCCTGCGCATCGCCCGGCAGGCCGCCCGGACACCCGACGCCACCGCCGTCAGCGCCCCCGAGGGCGAGCTGACCTACCGCACGTTCGACCGCCGGGCCCGGGCCGTGGCCGGGGAACTGCGCGCGGCCGGCGCGGGCCCGGAGGACACCGTGCTCGTCGGCACGGACCGGGGCGCCGACTGGGCGGTGGCCGTCCTGGGCGCCTGGTACGCCGGCGCCGCGCCGCTGCTCGTCGACCCGGCCGCCCCCGAGGAGCGGCTGCGGACGCTCCTCGACGCCGCCGGCACCCGGTACGCGGTCGTCACCGGACATACGGCCGCGGCCGCGCTGCGCCGCCGGTCCGGCGGGGAGCTCTTCTGGGCCGGCACCCGGGGCGACGCCCCGGACACCGCCGCGGAACCGGCCGCCGTCGCACCGGGCTCGCTCGCCTACGTCCTGTTCACCTCCGGCTCGACCGGCAGGCCCAAACCGGTCGCCGTCGGCCACGCCGGCCTGGCCCGGCAGACCGCCGCGCTCGCCGCGCGCTACGGCCTGACCGCCGCCGACCGCGTGCTCCAGTTCGCCGCGCCCGCCTTCGACGTGTCGCTGGAGGAGGCCCTGCCGACCTGGTGCACGGGCGGCACGGCCGTGTTCGTCGACGACAACCTGGCCCCGCCCGCCGAACTGGAGCCCTTCCTCGCCCGGCGGCACGTCACCCTCGTCAACCTGCCCACCCCCTACTGGGCCCAGTGGGCCAAGGACCTCGCACGCCGCCCCCGGCCGCTGCCGCCCGCCCTGCGCCACGTGGTGATCGGCAGCGACGCGGGCCGCACCGCGGACCTGGACCGCTGGTACGCGGCCGGCGGACCGCCCGTGACCAGCGCCTACGGCCTCACCGAGTCGACGATCACGGCCACCTGCCACGAGACCCGCCCGGGACCGCCCACCGGCTCCACCGATTCCACTGGCTCCACCGGCCCCGCCGGTTCCACCGGCTCCACCGACGAGGTCATCCCGCTCGGGCTGCCCCTCGACGGCGTACGGGCCTACGTCCTGGACGGGGCGATGGAACCCGCTGCGGACGACGAGGCGGGCGAGCTGTACCTCGCCGGGCCCTGCCTGGCCCGCGGCTACCACGGCCGGCCCGCCCTGACCGCCGAACGGTTCGTCGCCGACCCGTTCGCCGCCCCCGGCGAACGCATGTACCGCACGGGGGACCGGGTCCGGCGGGCGTCCGACGGCACCCTGCGCTTCCTCGGCCGCACCGACGACCAGGTCAAGATCCGCGGGCACCGCGTGGAGCTCAAGGAGGTCGAGACGGCCGTCGCCGCCCACCCGGACGTGGTGGACGTCGTCGCCCGCGCCGTGCCGCACCGGGGCGAGCCGCGCGTGGTGGCCTACGTCGCCGCCGCCCTCGGGCGGGCCCTGGACGGCGAGGCGCTGCGGCGGCACGTGGCCGCGCGGGTGCCCGGCCACCTCGTCCCGGCCCGGACGTGCGTCCTGCCCGCACTGCCGCGCACCCCGGGCGGCAAGCTCGACGTGCGCGCCCTGCCCGACCCGTTCACGGCCGGGCCCGCCCTGCCCCCCGCCCCCTGAGCGGATCCGCCCCGCCGGACCCGCCGCCGCCCGCCCAGCAGACAAGGAACCCCGTGTCCCAGCCCACCGCCGCCCCCGATCCCGCCGCCGACGCGGTCGCCCCCTCCCCGCCGGACGGCGCCGCGCCCACCCCGCGGCAGCGGCGCGACTTCCGCCGCTTCATGGCCTCGCACGTCTGCAACGAACTGGGCGGCAGCATCACGTACGTGGCCCTGCCCCTGACGGCCGTGCTCACCCTGAACGCCTCGGCGTGGCAGGCCGGCGCGCTCGTCGCCGCCGAGAGCGCGGCGTTCCTGCTGCTCGGACTGCCCGCCGGCGCCTGGGTCGACCGGATGCGCCGCCGCGACGTCATGATCGCCGCCGACCTGGCGCGGGCCGTGCTGCTCACCGCCGTGCCCGTGGCCTGGCTGCTGGACGCCGGCTCCATGACGCTGCTGTACGCCGTCGCCCTGCTCCTCGGCTGCGCGCGCCTGTTCGGCGACGTGGCCGACCAGAGCTATCTCCCCTCCCTGGTCGGCCGGTCGAGCCTCATCGAGGGCAACTCGCGCCTGGAGACCGTGCGGTCGGGCACGGAACTGGCCGGCCCGGGCGCGGCGGGCTTCCTCGTACAGCTCCTGGGCCCGGTCGGCACCCTGGCCGGACAGGCCGTCACCTCCCTCGCCTCCGCGGCCCTCCTGGGCCGCATCGAGGCGCGGGAGGAACGGCCCGCCCCGCGACCCTCCGGGCACGGCGGCCTCCTGCCGGAGATCAGGGAGGGGCTGCACCACGTCCTGCGCCACCGCGTGCTGCGGGTGATCGCGCTCGGTACGGCCTCGGTCAACCTCTTCCTCAGCGGGATCTTCGCCCTGGAGACGCTGTTCCTGACCCGCACCGTGGGCCTGCCGCCCGCGGCGGTCGGCTGGCTCCTCGCCACGGCCGCGCTCGGCTCCGTCCTCGCCGCGCTCGTCACGCGGCGCCTCTCCCGGTGGCTGGGCGCGGCCCGCCTGACCTGGCTGTCCCTGCTCGCCGCCATGCCCTTCGGCCTGCTGCTGCCGCTGGCCGAACAGGGCTGGCGGACGGGCCTGTTCGTCCTGGGCGCCCTCGTGCAGTCGGCGGGCGTGACCACGTACAACATCTGCCAGGTCGCCTACCGGCAGACCGTCTGCCCGCCGCACCTGCTCGGCCGGATGACCGCCACCATGCGGTTCCTGGTGTGGGGAGTGCTGCCGGTGAGCGGCCTGCTGGCCGGTGCCCTCGGCGAACTGGTGGGCGTGCGCGACGCGTTGTGGATCCTGACGGCCGGGCTGACGGCCACCCCGCTGATCCTGCTGTGCTCGCCCCTGCGGCGCATGCGAACCTTCGACGGGGCCGGGGCCGGGACCGAGGACGGAGCCGGGCCCGGGGCCCCGGTTCAGTAGCCGGGGCCGTACCCCAGCCGGAACGCCAGGTGCGCCAGTTGGATGCGGTTGACCAGGCCGGTCTTGCCGCGCAGCCGGCGCACGTAGGTGTCGACCGTGTGCGGGCTGAGCCCCATGCGACGGGCGATGATCCGGTACGTGCACCCCTGCGCGAGGTGGACCAGGACCTCCTGCTCGCGGGGCGAGAGCGCGAGGTCCGACAGGGTGTCGCCGGACATGACGGACTCCGGCGGGACGGGCGCGGACTCCCGGACGGCGACGGGAACCGTTACGGCTGAAAACGTTCTCGACAGGGTTTCCTTCGAGGAAAGTCCGGTATCCACTGTGCTCCTTCGGATGTTCATGGCGGCGTTCCGCGAGCCGACGCGCCGCCGAGGCTGCTCATGAGCAGCCTTTCCGCTTGCTTATGCTGACGCCAGGGGGCGGGCGCCTCACCAAGGTGCCTGGCAGCAAAGCGACCCGGGGTGAAGGCATGCAAAATGGGGCAAAGGTGTTGTCCGATCTCGATGGCGCGGACGACGGTGCGGACGACGACACGGGCGACGGCACGGGCGACGGCACGGATGACGACGTAGATCTCGACGTCTACGGCTGGGTGCTCCAGCACCGCACGATCGAGGCGGACGCCGTCGCCGCGGGGACCGGCCGCACCGCGCAGGAGGTCCGGCTCAGCGTGGAGCGCCTGCTCGGCGCCCAGTTGCTGCACCGCAGCCCGGAGGACGACTCCGTGGCCTTCGCGGTGGCGCCGGACACCGCCGCGTCCAGGCTCGCCGCGCCGCTGGAGGAGGAGATCCGCACGCGTCAGCGGGAGATCAGCGGCATCCGCGAGGAGTTGGGGCGCTTCATGCCCCGCTACCTCCAGCGCCGCTCCGTGGGCGAGGCGCTGGAAGTGCTGGAGAACGTCGAGGACGTGCGCGGCGCGCTCAACCGCGCCTCGGACCGGTGCCGCCTGGAGGTCCTCACCAGCCAGCCCGGCGGCGGCAGCAGGGTGCCCGAGGCGATGCAGGAGGCGCTGCGGCGGGACGAGGCCATGCTGAGGCGGGGCATCTCCATCCGCAGCCTCTACCACCACACCGCCCGCTTCAACGGCCCCAGCCAGGCGTACGTCGCCGCCGCCTCCGCGCTCGGCGCGCAGTACCGCACCGCGCACGAACTCTTCGGCCGGCTCATCGCGTTCGACCGCGAACTCGCCTTCATCCCGGTGCCCGACGGCAGTTGGGGCGCCGTGGTGATCCGCGAGCCCGCCACCGTCGCCTACCTCTGCGACATCTTCGAGCAGGCCTGGGACCACGCCACCCCCTTCTCCAACGCCGTCGGCCAGGGCCTGGAGGAGGTCGCCCGCGAGATCCACGAGACGATCATCCGGCTCCTCGCGGCCGGACTGAAGGACGAGGCCATCGCGCGGCGGCTCGGCATGTCCCTGCGCACCGCGCGCCGGCACATCGCCGACATCATGGAGGAACTCGGCGCCGGAAGCCGCTTCCAGGCGGGGGTCGCCGCGGCGACGCGAGGACTCCTCGACGACCCCGGGGGCGCGGGGCCGGCCGGGGAGACCGCCGCGGACTGATCCGCCGCGCCCCGCGCCGGCGCGATCCGTCGGCGTCCCGTCGCTCCCGTCGCCCGCGCCGGCCGGGGCGACCGCGTGTGTCACGGGTTTCGGGGAACGCGTTTCCGTGGCTGGTATGCATCGGGTGCGATGAACGATGCTTCCCCGACGGGATCGCGGCACACGCGATCCGGCACGCACGGCGGACGCGGTGCGTCGGCGAGCCGTGCACGGATTGAGGGGCGCAGGATGAACATGCCGGTCGACGGGCCAGCGGCGGGGCTTCCGCAAGGGGATCCCGGGGTCCGGCCGGCCGGCGGACCCGCCGGCCCGGCCGGGGACCACCTGCGGGAGGTGGCCCTCTTCGTCGCGCTCCACCTCGGACGCGCCCCCGGCGTCCTGTGGCCGGAACACGACCATCCGCTCGTCGGGGACGGGGCGGAGAGCGGTGTAGCGGATCCTGACGTGGAGCTGCTCGCCGCCCAGATCGCCGCGGCGACGGGCCTCGGCGCCCGCCCGGCCCCGGCCGGCGTCCCGCACGGGCACCTGCTGGTCCACCAGATGGCGGGCGCGACCACCTGGAGCGTCGTCGGATCCGGCGAGGACGGCCGGGACGCCTCGCTCCGCTACCGCCTGCGCGCGGGCGAGGTGCTGTACGTCCCCGACGGCTGGTCGCGCGCCGCCGAGCCCACCCCCGTCGCCCGCTGGACGGCCGTCGTGCTCCACCCGGACGGGCCGGAGGGACCGGAGCGGTCGGCGACGGACTGAGGGGAGGCCTTCCTGTCCTGCCCCTCACGCACGGAACGAGGCGTCCACCAGGGCGCCTCGTTCCGTGCGTTTCACCGGTCCGTTCGTCTGGCCGGTCCGTTCGTCCTACTGGACCTCTCGCTGCCCCGGGCCGCCGCCCCAGGAGGTGTCCGTCGGGGGCTTCGGCCGACCCGAGCCGCTCGTCGTCGTGGTGGTCGTCACCGGGACGACCACCGCGGGGCGGTCGCCCGCCGTGACCCGGGTGCCGGCCCCGTCGGGCAGGGCGTTCGCCGCGGTGCCCGTCAGGGCGGCGGCGAAGGCGGCGGTCGCGGTGGCCACGGTCAGTACGAGACGCTTCGTCATGCTGTTCCCCCAGCAAGTCGGTGGTGTGCGGGCCCGGTTGTGTCGTACCGGGCCTTCGGTCGTTGTCGTGCAGGACCAACCCTGCCGCCACGGCCACCCCACGGCGATCCGTTCGGCCGCTCATCAAGCTGCCTGTCCCTAAAGTGAGGGGTGGCAAACCTCCCTATCCCGTGCATAACGGTCGTCATGCGGAGCCCGGGGAGAGGGCGGCGCGTCCAACTCCCGCCACACGGGGAACACCAGGGGCGCCACCGTGACCCCGAGGTAGACCACACCGGTCGCCACCAGCGCCCGGGTCACCCCCCAGCCGTCCAGCACCGGGCCCGCCGCCAGCATGCCCAGCGGAGTGGCCGCCAGGGCGCAGGCCGTGAGCATGCCGAAGACCCGCCCGCGCACCGCCTCCGGCACCCGCTCGTAGGCGACGGACATCATCAGCGGAGCGAGCACCCCCGACCCCAGACCCGTCAGGGCGAGCAGCGGCAGCAGCGCCCAGGGCGGTGGCCCGACGGCCAGCGTCGCGCAGCGCACCGCGCCGACCAGGAGGAACCCGCCGACGAACAGCGTCCGGCGCGGAAGCCGGCGCCCGATCCGGCCGTACACGGCCGCCCCGAGCAGGGCACCCGCCCCGATCGCGGTGACCATCGCCCCGAACAGCCCGCTGCTGCGCAGCACCTGGGTCCCGTACGCCGGATAGAGCACCCCGTTGAGCGCGCCGTCCAGCGCGTTGGTCACCAGCAGCACCGCCGCCACCGCCCGCACCGGCCGGTCGCCGCCCAGGTACGCCCAGCCCGCCCGCAGGTCCGCCAGGTACGAGGCGACGGCCCCGCCCGGACCGTCCCGGCCGTCCTGCCCGGCCGGTCGCGGCCCGGACGGCAGCAGCGCCACCACCAGCACACAGCACAGCAGGGCGGCGCCCACGTCGGTGCACAGGGTGCGCACCGGGCCCATGACGGCGATGAGCAGGCCCGCGAGCGGCGCTCCGGTCATCAGGCCGATCCTGCGGGCCGCCTCGACCGCGCCGGTGCCCGCCTCCATCGTGACCGAGGCCCGCTCCACGGCGGCGGGCAGCAGCACCTGGCGCGCGGTCTCCGCGGGGCCGCGGGCGGCCCCCACGACGAAGGCCAGGACGACGAGCACCGGCAGCGCCAGCGCGTCCAGGGCGTGCAGCAGCGGGATCAGGGCGAGCGCCGCCGCGGTCAGCAGGTCCGCGCCCGCGCTGACGGCCCTGGCCTGCAACCGGTCGACCACCGGGCCCGCCAGCACGGCCGAGCAGAGCAGGCCCGCGGTCTCGGCGGCAGCGACCAGGCCGGTCCAGGTGCCGCTGCCGGTGCGGTGCAGGACGAACCAGGGCACGGCGACCAGGGTCGCCGCCATCCCCAGCGCGGACACGCCGGCGACGGCGACGAGGGCCGCCAGCGGTGCCTTGTGCCAGGAGGGCGAGAACGTTCGTGGGTTCATTGCGGTCCCTTCCTCGGGTCCTCGGGAGGAGACGCGCGCCGCCCGGCGCTCCACGGCAGCGGAGCGCCGGGCGGCGCGCGTCCGTCGGTCGTCGGGTCAGCCGGCCGTGCTCAGCCGCAGGCTGAGCGGGCGCATGTCGGTCCACACCCGCTCGATGTGGGCCAGGCACTCCTCGCGGGAGCCCCGCACGCCCCGCGGGTGCCAGCCGGCCGGAACGGGCCGGGCCGCCTCCCAGAGGGAGTACTGCTCCTCGTCGTTGGCCACGACCAGGTACTGGCGCTTCGTCTCGTCGTTCACGGTGTCTCTCCTCGTCGTCCACCGGTTCGGTTCACCGGTCGGGTCGGGTCGGTCGGGTCGGGTCGGGTCGGGTCGGGTCGGTCAAGCCGGGTCGGGTGAGCCGGGTTCCGGGATCACCGGCCGGTGCCGGTGCCGGTGCCGGTGCCGGTGCCGGTGTGTGGTGGGCGGTGGGGGGGCCCCCCCCGGCCGCCCCCCCCCCCCCCCCGGCCCCGGGGCCCCCCCCCCCCCCGCCGGGCCCCCCCCCCCCCCCGGCGCCCCCCCCCGCCCCCCCCCCCGGGCCCCCCCCCCCGNNNCGTACGTGGGGGGGGGGGGGGCGGGGGGGGGGGGGGGGGGGGGGGGCGGGCGGGGGGGGGGGGGGGGGGGGGGGGGGGGGGGGGGGGGGGGGGGGGGGGGGGGGGGGGCCCCCCCCGCCCGCCCCCCCCCCCCCCCGGCCGGTCAGCGGGTCATCCGCCGGATCCGGCAGGGCCCGCCGCGTCGGCGAGCGCCCGCGCGAGCCGGTCCGCGAGGACCGCGCTGTGCGGCGGGTCCACCAGCGTGTGGTGGTTGCCGGGGATCCGGATCCCGTGCACGGCGCTCGCCCGCGCCCGCCAGGGGCCCGGGTCCACCAGCGCGGTGGCGAGGTCGGCGTGCACCTCGTCCACCGTGAACAGGTGGACCGGCGCGTCCAGGACCGCCCCGGTGCGGTACGCGGCGGCCGCGACGCCGTTGGCCGAGGCGACCCGCAGCATCCGGCGCAGCGCCTGCGGGGCGCCGTGCCTCGGGAGGCTGCCGTTCTCGCGGCCCTTGCGGACCAGGGCGTCGAGCAGGGCCTCCTCGTCGAGCGCGCGGGCCTGGTCGGCGTCGAGGCCGGCCGCGAGCCCGTGGCGCAGCAGGTCGTCGTCCCCGGCGTCCGGCACGGCCCCGGCACGCGGGCCGGGAGCGGCCGAGTCGATCAGGCCGAGGAAGGCGACCCGCTCGCCGGCGGCCTCCAGCCGGGCCGCGACCTCGAAGGCCACGGTCCCGCCGAACGACCAGCCCGCCAGCAGGTACGGGCCGGAGGGCACCTCCGCGCGGATCTCCGCGAGGTACCGCTCCGCCATGGCGGACACCTCCTCGAGCGGCGTCTCGTCGGTGTCGCAGCCCACCGCCGTCACGCCGAGCACCCGCCGGGGGCCGTCGGAGGTCGCCGCCAGCTCCCGGACCAGGTTCAGGTAGCAGACGACATCGCCACCGCGCGGGTGGAACAGGATCAGCGGGGGACGGTCGTCGCCGCCGTCGGAGAGCGGCACCACGAGCCGTCCGGACGCGGCGGCCGCCTCCGGCAGCGCCTCGCACAGCAGCTCCACCGTCGGCCTGCGGAAGACCAGGCTCAGCGGGAGGTCCACCCCGAACTCGGCGCGCACGGACGCCATCAGTTCGAGCGCCTTCAGCGAGTGGCCGCCCAGGGCGAAGAAGTCGTCCCGGACGCCCACCGGTCCGGTGCCGAGCACCCCTTCCCAGAGGCGGGCCATCCGCAGTTCGGCCGCGTCGCGCGGGGCCACCGGCGGCGCGTCGCCCGGGCGGGCGGCGCCCGGCGCCACCGCGGGCAGGGCCCGGCGGTCGAGCTTGCCGTTCGGGGTGAGCGGCAGCCGCTCCAGCGGGACCAGGACGCCGGGCACCATCGGGGCCGGCAGCTCCTCGCGCAGGAAGTCGCGCAGGGCCGCGGGATCGCCGTCCCCGTCGCGCCAGACCACGTAGCCGACGAGGAAGGCGTCCACCCCCCGCCCCCGCACGGCGACGGCGGCCGCCGCGACCTCGGGGCGGCGGACGAGCGCCGCCTCGATCTCGCCCGGCTCGATGCGGTGGCCGCGCACCTTCACCTGGCTGTCCGCCCGGCCCCGGTACTCCAGGCCGCCGTCGGGCAGCCTGCGCACCAGGTCGCCGGTCCGGTACAGCCGGCCGCCCGCGTCGAACGGGTCGGCGACGAACCGCTCGGCGGTCAGGGCGGGCCGCCCGTGGTAGCCGCGGGCCACCCCGTCGCCGCCGATGTACAGCTCGCCGAACACGCCCACAGGCAGCGGCCGCAGCCGTCCGTCGAGCACGTGCAGCCGGGTGTTGGCGAGCGCCCCGCCGATCGGCACCGGCCCGTCGGGGTCCCCGGTGCGCAGGTGGTGCGCGGTCGACCAGACGGTCGTCTCGGTCGGCCCGTACACGTTCCAGACGGTGCCCAGGGCGGACCGCATCCGGGCGGCCAGGGCCGTCGGCAGCGCCTCGCCGCCGCACAGGGCGCGCACCCCGGGGCTCTCCCAGCCGGCCTCCATGAGCAGGTGCCAGGTGGCGGGCGTGGCCTGGACGACGGTGGCCCCGGCCGAGTCCAGCTCCTTGGCGAGGAGCCTGCCGTCCCTGGCCGTCTCGCGG
This sequence comes from Streptomyces sp. NPDC007872, assembly GCF_042868165.1. Taxonomy (NCBI): domain Bacteria; kingdom Bacillati; phylum Actinomycetota; class Actinomycetes; order Kitasatosporales; family Streptomycetaceae; genus Streptomyces; species Streptomyces sp. NPDC007872. The sequence continues at coordinate 213,756 of NZ_JBIAEA010000003.1, read as the reverse complement.
TCGACGACCCGTACGCCCGCCCCGCAGGTCAGCGGCACCAGCAGCTCCAGTACGGCGATGTCGAAGGAGGCGGTGGTGACGGCGGCGACGACGTCGCCGGGACCCGTCCCCAGCCGGGCCACCATGTCGTGGGAGAAGTTGGCGAGGGCCCGGTGCGGCACCATGACGCCCTTGGGGCGTCCGGTCGAGCCGGACGTGTACAGGACGTAGGCCAGGTCCTCCGGGTGGACCGCGACCGGCTCCGGGACGCCGGCCGGCGGACGGTCGTCGACCAGCGCGGCGACGTCCAGGACCCGCACCGGGCCGTCGGCCCCGGGCGTGTCCTCCGCGCCGCCGGAGGCGATGAGCAGGTGCGCGCCGCTGTCCGCCAGCATGTGGCCGATCCGCTCGGCCGGGTAGGCGGGGTCGACCGGCACGTACCGGGCGCCGCTGCGCAGGACGCCGAGCAGGGCGACCGGCAGCAGCACCGACCGGTCCACGCCCACGGCGACCGCCGTGCCGGGGCCCGCGCCGAGCGCGGCCAGTCGGCCGGCCACCCGGCCCGAAAGCTCCCACAGACCGGCGTAGTCGAGCCTGCGGCGCCCGTCGTCGACGGCCGTCGCGTGCGGGGTGCGCACGGCCTGCTCCCCGATCCGTACGTGCAGCGGCGCGTCGGGCACCGGCTCGGCGGTGTCGTTCCAGCGGGCGGCGGCCTCCGCCTCCCGTCCGGCCGGCAGCAGCGGCAGCGCGCCGACGCGGGTGCCGGGCGCCGTGACGGCCGCCGACAACAGTTCGAGCAGGGCCGCCGCCAGCCGGGCGACGCTCGGCCGTTCGAAGAGGTCGGTGGCGAACACGGCCTCGCCGCGCAGCTCGCCCGCCTCCTCCGTGAAGTACAGCGACAGGTCGAACTTCGAGGCTGAGCTGTCCAGTTCGAGGGCCTCGGCGTCGAGCCCCGCCGGGAGGCGCGGCGACACCGGCTCCTCGTTGAGGACCAGCATCACCTGGAACAGCGGGTTGCGGCTGAGGTCGCGCTCCGGGCGCAGCTCCTCCACCAGCCGCTCGAACGGCACCTCCTGGTGGGCGTAGGCCTCCAGCGCCGTGTCCCGGGCCCGGGACACCAGATCGGCGAAGGCGGGGTCGTCGGAGAGGTCGGCGCGCAGGACGAGGTTGTTGACGAAGAAGCCCACCAGCGGCTCCAGTTCGTCCCGGTCCCGGCCCGCCACGGGCGAGCCGACGGCGACGTCGTCCGTACCGGCCCAGCGGCCGAGCAGCGCCTGGACACCGGCCAGCAGCACCATGAACAGGGTCGCCTCACGGTCCCGGCCGAGCGCGCGCAGCCGCTCGACCAGCGGCGCGGGCACCGTGAACGAGTGCCGGTCACCGCGCCCGGAAGGGGGGGCGGGGCGCGGGCGGTCCGTGGGCAGGTCGAGCGGGGCGAGCCCCGCCAGGCGGTCGCGCCAGTGACCGAGCTGCCGCTCCAGCGTTTCGCCGGTCAGCCGCTCGCGCTGCCAGGCGGCGAAGTCGCGGTAGGAGACGGCGAGTTCGGCGAGCGGCTCGGCGCCGTCCTCGGTCCGCGCCCGGTAGCAGGCGAAGAAGTCCCGCCAGAACACCCCGGCCGACCACCCGTCGAAGGCGGCGTGGTGGGCGACCACCACGAGCAGGTGCTCGCGCGGCGCGGTCCGGACCAGCCGGGCGCGCACCAGGGGGGCGCGGGACAGGTCGAAGGGCAGGGCGGCGTCCGCCTCCGCCAGCTCCCGCGCCCGCCCGTCGGCCGTCGCCGGATCGCCGGACAGGTCCGTGAAGACCGGCTCGAACACGTCGGCCGGCTCGGTCACCAGGACCGCGGCCCCCTCGGGCCCGTCCTCCTCGACGCGGGAGCGCAGCACCCCGTGCCGGACGACCACGTCCCGCAGGGCGTCCAGGACGGCCCGCGCGTCGAGCGCCCCGGACAGGCGCAGCGCACCGGGCATGTTGTAGTCGGGGCGCCCCGGCTGGAGCCGGTCGAGGAGCCACAGCCGCTGCTGGCCGAAGGAGAGCGGCGAAGGACCCGGCGGCAGAAGGGGAATGGCGGGCTGCTCGTCCGCGCCGAGCGAGGCCAGGGCCCGCGCGAAGTCCTCGGCGACCGGATGGCGGAACAGGGACCGCATCGGGACGTCCAGGCCGAGCAGCCCGCGCAGCCGGGACACCACCCGGGTGGCCTTCAGGGAGTGGCCGCCCCGCTCGAAGAAGTGGTCCCGCACGCCGACCGGGCCGTCACCGAGGACCTCCTCCCAGACCTCCGCGACCGTCCGCTCCAGCGCCGTGCGCGGTGCGGCGTACGCGCGTCCGGTGCCGTCCGCGCCCGGCGCGGGCGCGGGCAGCGCCCTGCGGTCCGTCTTGCCGTTGGGCGTCAGCGGCAGCGCGTCGAGCACCACGACCGACGACGGCACCAGCGCGGCCGGCAGCGTCGCGCGCACCGTGTCCGACACCTCCGCCGTACCGCCGGACGGGGCGCCGTCCGCGTGCCACTCCACGTAGGCGACCAGGGCGCGGTCGGCGCCCTCGCCGTGCGCGGCCACCGCCGTGCGGGCCACGGCCGGATGCCGCAGCACGGCGGCCTCCACCTCGCCCAGCTCCACGCGGTGCCCGCGCACCTTCACCTGGTTGTCGCGCCGGCCGTGGAACTCCAGCACCCCGTCGGCCCGCAGCCGGGCCAGGTCGCCCGTCCGGTACATGCGGCTGCCGGGCGGACCGTACGGGTCGGGGACGTAGGCGGCGGCGGTGCGGCCGGGGTCGCCGAGATAGCCGCGGGCCACGCCCCGCCCGGCGATGAACAGCTCGCCGATCGCCCCGGCCGGGAGCAGCTCCAGGCGCGGACCGAGGACGCGCACCCGGGCGCCGGGCAGCGGCCTGCCGATCGGGACCCGTCCGCGCGCCACGTCCTCGTCCGTGACGACGTGGTACGTCGTGGTGTTGGTGCACTCGGTGGGCCCGTACTGGTTGACGAGCCGCAGTCGTCCCGGGGCGCCGAGCGCCCGGGCCGCGTCGGCGAGCGGCGCGGTGAGCGCCTCGCCGGTGGTCAGCACCAGCCGCAGGTCGGCGGACGGTCCGGGGGACGCGGCCACGACCAGGGCGAGCATCGACGGGACGACGGACAGCACCGCCGTGACCCGCTCGGCACGCAGCAGACGCGCCAGCGCGTCCGGGTCGTCCGCCTCGTCGCCGGTGGCCAGCACGACGCGGCCGCCCGTCGACAGCGGGGCGAACAGGTCGCGCACCGACGGGTCGAAGGTGAGCGCGGTCCGCGCGAGGACGGTGTCCTCCTCGCCCAGGCCGAACGTGCCGGTCAGCGCGGCCAGGTAGCCGGTGATCGCGGCGTGCGGCACCGCGACGCCCTTCGGACGCCCGGTGGAGCCCGAGGTGTACAGCAGATAGGCGAGGTCCCCGGGACCGGCCGCGGCGGGCAGGGGCGTGTCCGGCAGCGCGTCGATCAGCGCCCGGTCCCGCTCCAGGTCCAGCACCGCCACGCCGTCCGGGACGGGGCCCGACGGACCGTCCGCGACGGAACCGGAAGGGCCGTCCGCGACGGGGCCGGGAGAACCGTCCGTCACCACCACCCGCGCCGCGCTGTCGGTGAGCACCGTACGGACGCGTTCGGCCGGCTGGTCGGGGTTCACCGGTACGTACGCCGCGCCCGCCTTCAGGGCGGCCAGGACGGCGACGACCGTACGGGTGCCGCGCCCGGTCGCCACGGCGACCGTCGCCCCCGGGGCGGCGCCCAGCTCCCGCAGCCGCCGGGCGAGCCGGTTGGCGGCGGCGTCCAGCTCCGCGTACGTGGTGTCGTGCCCCCCGCAGGTCACGGCGACCGCGCCGGGCCGGCGCCGGGCCTGCTCCTCGACCAGGGCGTGCAGGGTCGCCGCCCGGGCGGGGAACTTCCGCGCGCCGGGCGCGTCCGCGCCGAGCAGCGCGGCGCGCTCCTCCGGCGGCAGCACCTCCAGGCGGGACAGGGGGGCGTCCGGGTCGGCCGCCGCGGAGCGCAGCAGCCGCGCGTAGTGCCCGGCGAAGCGCTCCATCGTGGCGTGGTCGAACAGGTCGGACGCGTAGCTCAGGGTGCCGGTGAGACCGTTCGGGTGCTCGGTGAGGGCGAGGCTCAGGTCGAACTTGGCCGTGCCGTTCGCCGTGTCGAGGGAGGTGGTGCGGATCCCGTCCAGGGGCAGCGCGTCCAACTGGTCGGGGTGGAGCTGGAAGAGGACGTCGAAGAGCGGGTTGCGGCTCAGGTCGCGCTCCGGGCGCAGCTCCTCCACCAGCCGGTCGAAGGGCACGTCCTGGTGCTCGAAGGCGGCCAGCGCCGTCTCCCGCACCCGCCGCACGGCCTCGCCGAACGCCGGGTCGCCGGACAGGTCGGTGCGCAGCACCAGCGTGTTGACGAAGAAGCCGACGAGCGGCTCCAGCTCGGTGCGGTCCCGGCCCGCGACGGGGGAGCCGACGGCGAGGTCGTACTGCCCGGTCCACCGGATCAGCAGGGACTGGAAACCGGCGAGCAGCACCATGAACAGCGTCGCCCCGCGCTCGCGGGCGAGGACGCCGAGCCGCTCGGCGAGTTCGGCCGGCAGTTCGAAGGCGAGCGACCCGCCCGCGCCGGTCCGGACGTGCGGCCGCGGCCGGTCCGTGGGCAGCTCGAGGGAGGGCAGGTCCGCGAGCCGCTCGCGCCAGTGGGCGATGCCGCGGTCGGCCGCCCCCTCGGCCAGCCGGCGCTGCTGCCAGTGGGCGTAGTCGCCGTACTGGACGGGCAGCGCGGGCGGTACGGGCCGCTCGCCGCGCCGCAGGGCTGCGTAGGCGTCCGACAGCTCCCGCCACAGCACCGGCATCGACCAGCCGTCGCCCACCGTGTGGTGCAGGACCAGGACGAGCAGGTGCTCCTCGGCGGCCACGCGGACCAGGCGGGCCCGCAGCAGGGGCGCCCGGGTCAGGTCGAACGGGGCGGCGGCGTCGCCGTGGGCCAGGCCGAGGGCCCGGGAGCGCGCCTCCTCCCGCGGCAGCCCGTCGAGATCGGTCACGACCGGCACGAACACCCCGGCCGGCTCCACGTGCTGGACGGGCCCGTCCGGGCCCTCGGTCAGCCGCGAGCGCAGGACCTCGTGCCGGACGACCACGCCGCGCAGGGCGTCGAGCAGCGCGTCGGCGTCGAGCGCGCCCTCCAGGCGGACGGCGACGGGGATGTTGTAGTCGGGGCGGCCCGGCTGGAGCTGGTCGAGGAACCACAGGCGCTGCTGGGCGAAGGACAGCGGCGCCGTGGAGCCGGCGGGACGCGGGACGACCCGGTCGGCGGCGGCGCCCGGCGCGTCGGCGCGCAGCGCGTCCAGGACGGTCGCGAACCGTTCGAGCACCGGGTGCTCGAACAGCAGCCGCAGCGGCACCTCGGTGCCGAGCCGCACGCCGAGGCGGGACACCGCCCGGGTGGCGCGCAGGGAGTGGCCGCCCAGGGCGAAGAAGTCGTCGTGGCGGCCGACGCGTTCGGCGCCGAGCACCTCGCCCCACACCTCGGAGACGAGCCGCTCGGTGGCGCCCTCCGGCTCCTCGAACCGCGCCCGGCTCACCGCCGGCCCGTCGGGGGCGGGGAGGGCGCGCCGGTCGAGCTTGCCGTTCGGCGTCGTCGGCAGGCCGGGCACCGGCACGATCGCGGCGGGCAGCATGTAGGCCGGCAGCCGCTCCGCGAGGGCGCGGTGCAGCGCGTCCGGGGCGGCGTCGGCGCCGGGGGCGGCCACCACGTACGCGACCAGGCGCGGCTCGCCCGGGGTGTCCTCGCGGACGACGACGGCGGCGCGGCCCACGCCCGGGCACCGGGTCAGCTCCGCCTCGACCTCGCCCGGCTCGATGCGGAAGCCGCGGATCTTCACCTGCTGGTCGGCGCGGCCCAGGTAGTCGACGGTGCCGTCGGGGCGCCGCCGGGCCAGGTCCCCGGTGCGGTACATGCGCGCCCCGGGCGGCCCGTAGGGGTCGACGGCGAACCGCTCCGCGGTCAGCCCCGGCCGGCCCAGGTAGCCGCGGGCGACACCGCTGCCGCCGACGCACAGTTCGCCGACCGCGCCCTCCGGCACCGGACGTCCGCGCCCGTCGAGCACGTACAGCCGGGTGTCGTCCAGGGCCGAGCCGATCGGCACCCGGCCCCCGACCGTCCCGCCGTCCCGGGGGTCCACCCGGTGGGCGGTGGCGAACGTCGTCGTCTCGGTGGGGCCGTAGGCGTTGACCAGGACGGTGTCCGGAGCCGCCGCCAGGGCCCGGCGGAAGGACGCGGCGCTCGCGGCCTCGCCGCCGGTCCACACCTCCCGCAGCTCGGTGAGCAGTTCCACCCGCTCCTCGACGACCAGGTCGAACAGGGCCGCCGTCAGGAACAGCGCGGTGATCCGGTGCTCGCGCACCAGCCGGGCGAGGGCGTCGGCGCCGATCCGGCCGGGCGGCGCCATCACCACCGTGCCGCCGGTCAGGAGCGGCGTCCACACCTCGTAGGTGGAGGCGTCGAAGGCGAGCGGGGAGTGGGCGAGGACCCGGCGGTGGGCCGTGCCGAACGCGGAGTCGCGGGCGAGGGCCGCGATGTTGGCCCCGGTGACGCCGATGCCCTTGGGCTCGCCCGTCGACCCGGAGGTGTACATGACGTAGGCGAGCCGGTCGGGCGCGCACGGCACCGCGCCGCCCGGGGGGACCGCCCCGCCGCGCCGGTCCTCGGTCGCGTCGAGCACCGGTACGGGGGAGCCCGTGGCGGCCTCGTGCCCGGCCAGGGACGGATCGGTGAGCAGCAGGCGGGCGCCGGTGCTCTCCAGCATCCAGTGCAGGCGCCGCACGGGGAAGGCCGGGTTGAGCGGCACGTAGGCCCCGCCCGCCTTCAGCACCGCCAGCATCGCGACCGGGACGTGCACGGAGCGCTCCATGAGCAGCGCCACCGGCGTCTCCGGGCCCACCCCGCCGGCCCGCAGCCGCGCCGCCAGCGCGTCCGAGCGGGCGTCGAGCTCGGCGTAGCTGAGCAGGTCGGCGCCGCAGACCACGGCCGTCGCGCCGGGGGAGCGGCGGGCCCGGTCGGCGAACAGGCCGACGGGCGTGGCCGGGGCCAGGTCGGTCCGTACGGGGCCGTGGCCGCCGGCGACGATCCGGGCGGCGGCCCCGGCGTCCGGCAGCAGCTCCGCGAGCGGCCGGTCGGGGTCCTCCACCGCCGAGACCAGCAGCTCCAGGTAGTGCCCGAGCAGGAGTTCGGCGGTGGCCGGGTCGAACAGGTCGGTGTCGGCCACGAGCGAGCCGGTGCAGCGGTCGACCCCCTCGGAGACGAACACGCTCAGGTCGAACAGGGACGCGCCGAAGTCGCACGGCACCCGCTCGACCGACACCCCCGGCAGCCGCAGCGCCGCCGTCTCCTCGCTCGCGGCGGCGAACATCACCTGCACCAGCGGGTTCATGTCGCCGGACCGCTCGGGGTTCAGGTGCTCCACCAACCGGTCGAACGGCACCTCCTGGCGGTCGTAGGCGTCCAGCGACACCCGGCGGACCCGGCCCAGCAGCTCGCGGAAGCCGATGTCGCCCGACAGGTCGGTGCGCAGCACCAGCGTGTTCACGAAGAAGCCGATCAGCGGCTCCAGTTCGACGCGGTCCCGGCCCGCGACCGGCGTGCCGACCGCGATGTCCGTACGGCCCGAGACCCGGGCCAGGACCGCCTGGAAGGCGGCGAGCAGCGTCATGAAGAGGGTGACCCCGCGCGCCTCGGCCAGGCGCCGCAGCCGGTCGGTGAGCTCCTGGTCGAGCGTGAACTCCAGGGTGTGCCCGGCGCCGCTCCGCCGGGTCGGCCGCGGCCGGTCGGCGGGCAGCTCCAGCGGCTCCAGACCGGCCAGCCGCTCCTCCCAGTGCCGGAGGCCGGCGTCCAGGGCGCCGCTCGCCAGGCGCTCCCGCTGGTCGCGGGCGTGGTCCTGGTAGGTGACCGGCAGGGCGGGCCGGTGCGCGGGCACGTCCCGCAGCAGGGCCGTGTAGCCCTCGGACAGCTCCTTCCACAGCAGCGACATGGACCAGCCGTCGGTCGCGACGTGGTGGACCACGAGCACCAGCACGTGGTCCTCCGCCCCGAGGCGGATCAGCAGGGCGCGCAGCAGCGGCCCGGCGGACAGGTCGAACGGGCGGCGCGCCTCCTCCCGCGCCAGGTCCAGGGCCCGTGCCACGGCGTCCGGCGCCCCGGCGCCGTCACCGGCCGTGCCCAGGTCGAGCAGGGCCAGCGGCACCTCGTCCGGGGCCGGCAGCACGACCGGCACCGGCTGCCCGTCCCGCTCCTCGAACACCGTCCGCAGCGGCGCGTGCCGCTCCACGACCCCGGTCAGGCTCCGCCGCAGCAGATCCCGGCGCAGCGGGCCGCGCAGCCGTACGACCTCCGGTATCGCGTAGCCGGGCGCGCCGCCCCGCATCCGGTCCACCAGCCACATGCGCTCCTGTGCGAACGAGGCGACGGGCCCGGCGGCCGGACCGGCCCCGGTCGTCCGCGGCGCGTCCGCGGCGGGCGCGGGCGTCCCGTCCGCGCCGGCCGTCGTCCGCGCCAGGGCGGACCGCACCCGGCGGCGCATCAGCTCGCGGGCGGCGGCCGACCGGTCGGCGGCGCCCGGTGTGCTCTCCTGGATGGTCACGAGGTCTCTCCCTGCGGTGCGTGGGCCACGAAGGACGTGGGGGACGTGCTTGCGGTGGTGGACGAGGGGGTCAGTGCGTCGTCCGCCGTCGAGGCGGCGATGTCGGCGAGGAGGGCGGTCTCCACCGCCGCGGCCAGCGCGGCGACGGTCCGCTGTTCGAACAGCGTGTGCAGCGGCAGTTCCAGCGCCAGCGCCTGGCGCAGCCGCGCCGCGACCCGGGTGGCGCTCAGCGAGTGGCCGCCGAGGGCGAAGAAGTCGTCGTGGCGTCCGACGCCCCCGACCCCGAGGACCGCGCACCACACGGCCGCGACCAGCTCCTCGATCTCGCCGTCCGGCGGTTCGTGTCCGGCGGGCGCGGCGGCCGGCGCCGGCAGGGCCCTGCGGTCGAGCTTGCCGTTCGGCGTGACGGGCAGGCCGTCCACGACGACGACCAGCGGCACCATGTACTCGGGCAGGGCCCGCGCCAGGCCGTCGCGCAGCGCCGCCGGGTCCGGGGCGGCCCCCGGCTCCGGCACGGCGTAGCCGACGAGCCTGCGCTCGCCCGGGACGTCCTCGCGGACGACGACCGCCGCCCGCCCCACTCCGGGCTGCCGGGTCAGCGCGGTCTCGATCTCGCCGAGTTCGATCCGGAAGCCGTGGATCTTCACCTGGTCGTCGGTGCGGCCGAGGTACTCCACCGCGCCGTCCGCCCGCAGCCGCGCGATGTCGCCGGTGCGGTACATCCGCGACCCCGCCGGCCCGAACGGGTCGAGCGGGAAGCGCTCCGCGGTCAGGGCGGGCCGCCGCAGATAACCGCGGGCCAGACCGGCCCCGGCCAGGAACAGCTCGCCCGGGAACCCGACCGGCACGGGCCGGCCCTCCGGATCGAGCACGTACAGCGCGGTGTTCCAGATAGGCCGCCCGATGGGCACCGGGCCCCCGTCCTCGCGGCGGCACTCCCAGTGGGTGACGTCGACGGCCGCCTCGGTGGGCCCGTACAGGTTGTGCAGCGGTACGTCGAGCACGTCGAGGAAGCGGTTCTTCAGCTCCTCGGGCAGCGCCTCGCCGCTGCACACCACCCGGCGCAGCGAACGGCAGCCGGCGGCGGCGGGCTCGGCCGTGAACACGGCGAGCATGGACGGCACGAAGTGCGCGGTGGTGACCGCCTCCTCCTGGATCAGCCGCGCGAGGTAGGCGGGGTCCTTGTGGCCGCCGGGCGCGGCGACGACGAGCGCGGCACCGGTCAGGAGCGGCCAGAAGAACTCCCACACCGACACGTCGAACCCGAACGGCGTCTTCTGCAGCACCCGGTCGTCGGGCCCGAGGCCGTACCGGTCCTGCATCCACAGCAGCCGGTTGACGATCGCGCCGTGCTCGACGACGACGGCCTTGGGACGCCCGGTGGAACCGGAGGTGTAGATGACGTAGGCGGGGTGCGAGGGCAGCGGACCCGAACCGGCGTACGCCACCGGGGCGGCCGTTTCGGCGTGCTCCGCGTCCAGGAGCAGCCGGGGCACCGGCGTCCCGGCCGGGAGGTCCGCGTCGACGCCGGAGGTGGTGAGCAGCAGCACCGGCGCCGCGTCGGACAGCATGAAGGCGATCCGCTCCGCCGGCAGGGACGGGTCGACCGGCAGGTAGGCCGCGCCCGACTTCAGGACGGCGAGCAGTGCCACGACCAGCTCGGTCGACCGGTGCAGCGCGACCGCGACGATCTCCTCCGGGCGCGCGCCCCGGCCCCGCAGCGCGGCGGCCAGCGCCTCCGCGCGGGCGTCGAGCTCGGCGTAGGTCAGCCGCTCGTCCGCGAACACGGTCGCGAGGGCGTCCGGGGTGCGGGCGGCCTGCCGCGCGAACAGCTCCGTGAGCGTGGTGCGCGGCACCGGCACGGCGGTGTCGTTCCCTCCGGCGATCAGCTCGTGCTGCGCGGCGGAGACGACGTCGACCGCGCCGACCGGCGTGTCCGGCTCCTCGGCCACCGCCGTCAGGAGCCGTTCCAGGCCCTCCGCGACGCTCCGCGCGGCGCGCGCGTCGAGGACGTCCGGCCGGTGGTCGAGGTGCAGCCGCAGTCGCTCGCCCGGCAGGACGAGGAGGTTGAGGGTGTAGTGCGTCGCGTCCGTGCCGTCCACGCCGGTGAGCCGCACCCCTCCCGCCAGGTCGCGCATCCGCTCCAGGTCCAGGGGGTAGTTCTCGACGACGACCGCCGTGTCGAACAGGGTGCCGAGCCCGGCCGCGTGCTGGATGTCCGCGAGCCCCAGGTGCTGGTGGTCCATCAGCGGCGCCTGCTCGTCCTGGAAGCGGGCCAGGGCGTCGAGCAGGGTCTCCTCGGCCCGCACCCGGAAGCGCACCGGCAGCGTGTTGATCAGCAGCCCCACCATGTGCTCGATCCCCGCGACCGGCGCGGTGCGCCCGGAGACCGTGCCGCCGAAGACCACGTCCGTACGGGCGGTCAGGCGGGCGAGCAGGATCGCCCACAGGCCCTGGACGACGCTGTTGAGCGTGATGCCCGCCGAGCGGGCCCGCCCGGTGAGCCGGGCCGTCGCCTCCGGGGACAGCTCCACCGTGGTCCGCTCGGGCAGCGCGCCGAGCTTGTTCGGGTCCGCCGAGCCCAGCAGCGTGGGCTCGTCCAGGCCCGCCAGCGCCTCCCGCCAGGCCGCCGTCGCCGCTGCGCGGTCCTGCCCGGCCAGCCAGGCCAGGTGGTCCCGGTAGGGCACCGCCGGCGCGATGGCCGCGCGGGGCGCGGCGCCCGTCAGCTCCGCGTACCCGGCGAGGAGTTCGCGCAGCAGGACGGCGGAGGACCAGCCGTCCCACAGGATGTGGTGGTTGGTCATCAGGAGCCGGTGCCGGTCCTCGTCCGTGCGGACCAGGGTGAAGCGCACCAGCGGCGGCCGCTCCAGGTCGAAGCGGCGGGCCCGGTCGTCGGCGAGGAGCCGGTCGAAGGCGGCGTCGCGTTCCCCCGCCGGGCACGCGGTGAGGTCGACCGGGGTCCACGGGACCTCGACGGCACCGGCGACCACCTGCACGGGCCGGTCGAGCCCCCGGTCGGTGAAGGCCGCCCGCAGGGCGTCGTGCCGGTCGAGGAGGGCGCCGCAGGCCCGCCGCAGGGCGTCCGCGTCGAGCGGACCGTCCAGGGTGAGCACGAGCTGCCCGGTGTACGCGTCCGTGCCCTCGGCGTCGAAGGCCGCGTGGAAGAACAGGCCCTCCTGGAGCGGCGACAGGGGCAGCACGTCGCTCAGCCCCGGGTGGCGGCCGGCGAGGGCGTCCACGTCCGCGCGGGACAGACCGGCCGGCGCGAGGTCCGTCCGGACGGGAGCGGACGCGCGGACGCGGGACGCGGCCAGCAGGCACAGGGCCTCCCGCCAGGCGTCCGCCAGCGCGTCGGCCTCGTCCCGCGCCAGCAGGCCCTCCGGCCAGGTCAGCACGGCGGTGAGCGCCGGACCGGCGGGCCCCTCCACGGCCAGCGCGTCGATCTGGAGGCAGTGGTCGACGGGCATGGCCGGGTCGGCGTGGGCGGCCAGTCCGCCGGTGCCGGGCGCCGGGGTCCAGGGCGCGTCGCCCGCCCCGTCGAACCGGCCCAGGTAGTTGAAGAGCACGCGGGGCTGGGGAAGTCCGGCCAGCTCGCCCGCGGCCGCCGGGTTCAGCCGGCTCAGCAGGCCGTACCCGGTGCCGTGGTCGGGGACCGCGGCCAGACAGCCGTGCACCCGCGCCGCGAGGGCGGCCAGCGCGTCCCCGTCGCCCTCCCGGGCCGCGGCCGCGTCGAGGCCGCGCAGGTCGAGCCGTACCGGGTACTGGGTGGTGAACCAGCCCACCGTGCGCGACAGGTCGTGCCGTCCCGTGCGGTCGGCCCGGCCGTGGCCCTCCAGGTCCAGGAGCAGCGAGTCCGGAGCTCGGGGCGGGGCGACGCGGGGGTGGTGGATGGCCAGGGCGAGTGCCGTGAGGAGCACCTCGGCGGGTCCGGTGCCCAGGGCCGCCGGCACCGACGTCAGGAGCGGCCCGGCCGTCTCCGCCGGAAGGGTCAGCGTGCGGGTGCGGGTGGTGCCGACGGTGTCCCGCACCGGGTCGGGCACCCGGTCCCAGGGCGCGGGCACCCCGGCGCGTTCCGCCCGCGGGGCCTCGTCCCCGGGCGCCGTGTCATCGGCTCCGGACGCGGTGGGCCCGTCCTCCGGGGCCAGGGTCCGACGCCAGTGCGGCAGTTCGGCCAGCACCCCGGGGGAGACGGCCAGCTCCTCCAGGTGGGCGGCCCAGGCGCGGAACGAGGTGCCCGTGTCGTACGGGAGCGGCGCCGGGTCCCGGCCGTCGGCCGCCGCGTCCCAGGCGGCGGCGAGGTCCTCGATCAGGACGCGCCAGGACACGCCGTCCACGGCCAGGTGGTGGACGCACAGCAGCAGCAGGTCCGGCGCCCCGTCGTGTCCCTCCCACCGCACGGCCCGCACCAGCACGCCCCGCGACGGGTCCAGCTCCGCCGCCGCGTCCTCGCCCGCGGTCCGCGCGTCGTAGGGCCCGGCGCCCCGGCGCAGCACCTGCGCGGCGTCGACCGAACCGGGTTCGCCGACCACCAGGGCGGGCCGGCCGTCGGAGCCCTCCACCACCCGCGTCCGCAGCGCCGCGTGGCGGTCGAGGAGCGTCCGCAGGGCGCGGACCAGCCGGGCGTCGTCCGCTCCGGCGGGCAGGGTGAAGGTCATCGACTGGCCGAACCGGCCGATCGGCCCCGGCCCGTCGAGCAGCCACCGCATCACGGGCGTCGCCGCCGACTCCCCGCAGGCCTCGGCCGGCTCCGGCGCGGCGACCGGCGCTCCGGACCCGGTGAGGGGGGCGAGGGCGGCCGGGGTCTTGTGCCGGAAGACGTCGCCCAGGGTGAAGGCGAAACCCTTCCCCCGGGCACGGCTGACCAGGGCGAGGGCGGCGATGCTGTCGCCGCCGAGGGAGAAGAAGTTGTCGTCGGGCGCGACCGCCCGGCCCAGCACCTCGGCGAACAGCCCGCACAGCACCCCTTCGGGCCCGTCGGCCGCCTCCCGTGCCGCTCCCGCCCGCGCCGTCTCCTGCTCCGGGTCCGGCGCGGGCAGCGCCCTGCGGTCGACCTTCCCGCCGGCCGTCAGGGGCAGGGCCGCCAGGGCGACGAAGGTGTGCGGCACCATGTAGGGCGGCAGGAACCGCCCCAGGTGGGCGGTGAGTTCCGCCGGGGCGGCGACCGCGCCGCCGGGCTCCGGCGCGACGAAGGCGACCAGGCGCCGCCCGCCGCCCGGCGCGGGCCGCACGTCGACGGCCGCCTGCCGCACCGAGGGGTGGCGGCCGAGGACGGCCTCGATCTCGCCGAGCTCCACGCGGTAGCCGTTCACCTTGACCTGCCGGTCGATGCGGCCCAGGTACTCCAGGTCGCCCTCCTCCGACCAGCGCACCAGGTCGCCCGTGCGGTACATCCGGGTCCCGGGGACGTCCGAGAACGGGTCGGGCACGAAGCTCCCGGCGGTGAGGCCGGGACGTCCGAAGTACCCGTGCGCCAGACCGGGACCCGCCACGCACAGCTCGCCCGCCGCGCCGGGCGGCAGCAGCCGCAGCCGGGAGTCCACGACGTAGGCGCGGTGGTTGGCCATCGGCCGCCCGATCGGCGGCACCCGGCCGCCGGAACCGGGCGCGCACCGGTGCATCGTCACCTCGACGGTGGCCTCGGTCGGACCGTAGCCGTTCCACACCTCACGGCCCCCGGCCGCCCACCGCGCCACCGCGTCGGCCGACGGCGCCTCGCCGCCGGTGGACAGGAAGCGCAGCGAAGGCACCGCGCCGGGGTCCAGCAGCGGCAGCAGGGCGGACGGCAGGTCGGCGACGGTCACCCCCCGGTCGGCCATCAGCGCCTGCAGCCGGTCCAGGTCCGTCCGCTCCGCGTCGGTGGCGAGCACGAGCATGCCGCCGCTCAGCAGCGCGCCGAACACGTCGAGCACGGACACGTCGAAGGACAGCGCCGCGAAGCCCAGGAACCGCTCGCCCGCCCCCTGCCCGGCGCGGACGCCGGCCACGGCGAGGTGGGCGTGCACGAAGTCGACCGCGGCCGCGTGCGGCACGACGACGCCCTTCGGCTCGCCGGTGCTGCCCGAGGTGAACAGCAGGTACGCGGCGGAGAGCGCCGGCACCACGGTCCGGCCCGGCCCGTGCGGGGCGTCCGCCTCCCGTACCGCCGCCTCGCGCACCGGCACCACGGCGACGTGCTCCGGCAGCACCCCGGCGGTGTCCGCACCGGCGACGACCGCGCCGATCCCGGCCCTGTCCACCACGTGCGCCACGCGCGCCGCGGGCAGCGCCGGGTCCAGGGGCACGTAGCAGCCGCCCGCCTTGAGGACGCCGAGCAGCGCGGCGACCATCGCGGGCGAGCGGCGCACCCGCACGCCGACCGGGCGGCCCGGCTCCGTCAGCGGCCGCAGTCGCCGCGCCACGTCCTCGGCCCAGGCGTCGAGGGCGCCGTAGGTCACCTCCTCGCCGTCGCAGACGACGGCGACGGCGTCGGGGGTCCGCGCGGCCCGCTCCTCGAACAGCTCGTGCAGACAGCGGTCCGCGGGCACGTCGGCGGACCCGCCGTCCGCGAAGGCGGCCAGGCGCCGCTCGTCGTCGGGGGTGAGGATCCCCAGGGAGTCGACGCGGGCCTCCGGCCCGGCCGCGGCCAGGGCGGCGAGGAACCGCGTGAACCGGGCCCGGTGGCGGTGCGCCTCCGCCTCGTCCACCTCGGCCGCGTCCCCCTCGACCTGCACGGTCAGCGGGCTGTCGCCGCCCCGGTCGTAGACGTTGACGGTGAGGTGGTCCACCGGGCCGACCGACAGGTTGTGCGCGGTGGCCGGGGCCCCGGCGAAGTCCAGGCCGTAGTCGAAGGACATCAGGTTGACCGTGGCGCCCCACAGCGGCGCCCCCGCGTGCGCCTCCTCGATGCGGTACCGCTGGTGACGCAGCACCTCCTTGATGCCCGCCGAGGTGCGGCGCACCAGGTCGCCGAGCGGCGTCGCCCCGGTCACGGCCAGGCGCAGCGGCAGGACCCGCGAGAACATGCCGGGCGTGCGGCGGGCCGCGGCCGTGGCCCGCCCGGTCACCGGCAGCCCGAGCACGACGTCCTCCGTGCCGTTCACCCGGTGCAGATAGGCGGCCGCCGCCGCCATGACGAGCGCCGACCAGCGCGTCCCGTACGCCCGGGCCGCCTCGCGCAGCAACCGCGCGTCACCGGCGGGCAGGTCGCCCCGCACCCGTACGACCCCGCTCGTCGGCGCGGCGGGGCCGCCCTCGGCGGGCCGTCCGGCGAAGCCGACCGGGTCGGGCGCGTCCGCGAGCGCGTCCCGCCAGAACGCCCGGTCGGCCTCCCGGGCCCCGGAGGCGAGGTACGCCTCCTCCTCCGCCACGACCTCCCGCCACGGCGCCGCGTCCGACGGCGGCGCGGTCTCCCCGGCGGCCAGCGCCGAGTAGTGCGCGGCGACCCGGCGGGCGAGGAGGAGACCGCTCACGCCGTCGGCGACGATGTGGTGGTAGCCCTGCATCCAGCAGGAGGACGCGGGCCCCGTGCGCACCAGCAACTGCCGGTGCACGTCACCGGTGGCCGGGTCCATCGGCCTGTCCAGCTCGGCCCGCATGCGCGCCTCGGCCGCGGCGAGGGGGTCGGCCTCGCCGCTCACGTCGACGGTCTCGAGCACGAACGGCCGCCGGCCGGCCGGCCGCTGCCGCACCGTCCCGTCCGCCTCCTCGAAGCGCATGCCGAGCACCTCGGTCTCCGCCAGCATCCGGCGCAGCGCCTCCTGGAAGAGGCCGGGGTCCACGGCCCCATGGATCTCCAGGTACTCGCCGATGGCGAAGTCACGGCGCAGGGGGTCCAGCCGCTGGGCGAACCAGACACCGGCCTGCGCCGAGGTCAGGGGCAGCGACCCGTGGTCATCAGTGGACATGGGGCGGGGTCTCCTCGGTTTCGTTCGACGACGACGCGAGGACCACCTTCCGTGAGGATCGACCGCCCTGAAAGTCCCAGGAAACCGCCTCTTGACAGGCCTCCCGAGGGTCGCGTCCGTTCCCGGTCACGCGAATCCGTGACACCGCGTGAACCGCACCCTGCGTCGGAACCGGCGGGGCGGGTAGCCGTGTCGTCCGGACGGGAGAGAGGACGGACACAGTGGAAACCCATGCCGAAGGCCGTGACGGGACCCGGGTCGTACCGGACGGACTGCTGATGTGCGCCGGTTACGGGCTCGACAGGGACGGCAGTTGCATCGCGGACGCCCGCCGCCGCGCCGCCGTCTTCCTGGAGGAGGCGCGCACCGAGCACCGCGTGCCGGTCTCCGAGCGCGCGAGGGACCTGACCGAGCTGGTGGTCAGCGAACTGGTCACCAACGCCTACAAGTACGCCCCCGGCATGGTCCTGGTGGAGGTGCGCGTCACCTCGGGCAGCGTCGACGTCGTGGTGTGGGACAGCGACCCGGCCGTCCCCACGATCGGGGCCGCCGATCCGGGCCGGATCGGCCACCACGGGGTGGAGATCATCGAGGCCGTCACCCAGGACCTGTTCGTCGAGCGGGGGACGGCCGGCAAGTGCGTCACGGCCCGCGTTCCCCTGGCCGACGTCGTCGGCGCGGTGTAGGAGGAGGGCCCCCGTCCCTCCTCCCGGGGAGGGACGGGGATCAGGCGCTCAGCGCCTGCCGGGTGGTGGGGTGGCAGGGGATGAAGGTGTCGACGCCGACGAGGGTCAGGACCCGCAGGACGGCCTCGTTGGCGGCGGCGATGTGCAGCTTGCCGCCGGCGGCGTCGATCTGCCGGTGGGCGGTGATGAGGACGTTGATGCCGCTGGAGTCCATGAAGCTCACGCCCCCGAGGTCCGCCACGACCCGCGTCACCGCCGCGTCCCCGGACAGCAGGGCTTCGCCGAGGACGTCCCTGGAGGTGTGGTCGATCTCGCCCCGCAGGCTGACGATCCGCACGCCCTCGACGGTGCGGTGCGTGACGGACAGCCGGCCGGGGCGGGCGGTGTTGTCGTGGTCGCTCATGGTCTCCTCATCGGCACGTGGACCCGTCCCTGGCCGGGACGGGCGGGGGCGGCCCCGCCCCCGCACCATCATGCCGGGCCCGCCCGCCCGGCGGTACCGGGCGGCCCCCTCCGCACGGTGCGGTGCGTACGGCCTCCCCGTACGGCCGCCCCCGCCCCGGTTCAGCGCGGCGGCGGAACGCCCGCGCCCGCCTCCACCCCGGCCAGGCGCAGGAGCAGCGCCTTCACGTCGGTGGCCTCGACCCGGCCGTCCACGGCGCCGGGGACGGAGCACACGAGGAGCGGCCCCTCCTCCTCGTCCGCCGGGAGGAGGCCGTGGCTCCCGCGGAGGGGAGAGGGGTCGAGGGGGACGACCGCGAGCCGGTAGCGCATGCCGAGCTTCTTGCGGGCGACCTCCCTGGCCGCCCTGATCCTCACGTACGGGTCGAACGGGTCCATGAGCAGTTCGGCGGGGTCGTAGCCGGGCTTGCGGTGGATCTCGACGAGCCGCGCGAAGTCGGGGGCGCGGGCGTCGTCGAGCCAGTAGTAGTACGTGAACCAGGCGTCGGGTTCCGCGAGGGCGACCAGCTCCCCCGAGCGCGGGTGGTCGAGGCCGTACTCCTTCTTGCCCTCGTCGTCGAGGAGCCGCGCGAGTCCGGGGAGGTCCGCCAGCGCCTCCCGGACGGCCGGGAGGTCGGCGGGGCGCCGGACGTAGACGTGCGCGATCTGGTGGTCGGCCACGGCGAAGGCCCGGGAGGCCATGGGGTCCAGGTACTCCATGCCGTCCTGGGTGTGGACCTCCAGGAGACCGGCCCGGCGCAGGGCGCGGTTGACGTCGACGGGCCGCTCCACCCGGGTGATGCCGTACTCGGAGAGGGCCACGACCGTGCGGCCCTCCGCGCGGGCGTCCGCGAGCAGCGGGCCGAGGACGCCGTCGAGCTCGGCGGCGGCCCGGTGGGACCGCGGGTCGTCGGGGCCGTAGCGCTGGAGGTCGTAGTCGAGGTGCGGCAGGTAGCAGAGGGCCAGGTCGGGGCGGCGGGTGCGCAGGACGTGCCGGGTGGCCCCGGCGATCCACCGGCTGGAGGTGAGGTCGGCCCCCGGACCCCAGAAGCGGAAGAGGGGGAAGGTGCCGAACCTCTCGGTGAGCTCGTCGTGCAGGGCCGGCGGGCGGGTGTAGCAGTCGGGCTCCTTGCGGCCGTCGGCGTAGTAGACGGGGCGGGGCGTGACGACGACGTCGGTGTCGGCGCCCATGGCGTACCACCAGCAGATGTTCGCGACGGTGTAGCCGGGGTGGACCCGGCGGGCGGCGTCCCAGATCCGGTCGCCGGAGACGAGCCCGTTGTGCTGGCGCCACAGCAGGACCTCGCCGAGGTCCCGGAAGTACCAGCCGTTGCCGACGACGCCGTGCTCCGACGGGAGGGTGCCGGTCAGGAAGGTCGTCTGGGCGGCGCAGGTGACGGCGGGCAGGACGGTGGCGAGGGGCGCCCGGGAACCGGCGGCGGCGAGCGCCCTCAGGTGCGGCATGTGCTCCAGGAGCCGCGGGGTGAGGCCGACGACGTCCAGGACGAGGAGCGGAGTGGGGCGCGGAGGGACGGGGGCGGCGGAGGCACCGGTCGGGTCGGTCATGGCAGTTCCTTGAGGCCGAGGTCGGTCAGGAGGTCGCGTGCCAGGGAGAGTTCGGCGGCGATGCCGTCGGCGAGCCGGGCGCGGGTGACGGGCCGCAGCTCGGGCGGCAGCGCCTGCCAGGTGTACGTCTCCACCTCCAGGTGGCGCGTACGGGGGACGGGACCGCCCACGAGCAGGGCCAGGGCGTCCTCGACCACCGGGAGCGTGGAGGCCAGCGGCGGCGCGGGCCGCGCGTGCAGGGGGACGTGGAAGTGGGAGCGCCAGGGCCCCTCCCGCGAGGGCCTCGTCGAGGTCGTCGGTGCCGCGCAGCCCGCCGGCCGCGACGGTACGGGTCTGGTGGAGGAAGCGCGGCTCGGCGAAGGCGGCCAGCGCCTCGCGCACGGCGGGCAGGTGCGGATGGTCGGCGTGCAGGGCGGCGGAGAGCTGGACCTTGGGGACGGTGACGCCCGCCGCGTCCAGGGCGGCCAGCGCGCCGGCCGGGTCCTCGAAGGAGGTCGCGAGGTGGCAGGTGTCGACGCAGACGCCGACGCGGTGCGGGGCGCCGACGGCGGTCAGGGGACCGATGGCGTCGGCGGTGGTCTCGACGGCGCAGCCGGGCTCGGGTTCGAGGGCCACCCGGATCGACTTGCCCGTCAGCTCCTCCAGGACGTCCAGGCGTTCGGCGAGGACCGCGAGCGCCTCCCGCGCGGCGGAGCTCCCGGACGGACCGAACCCCCGGCGCCACGCCAGGGGCAGGGTGGAGATCGTCCCCTCGTCGACGTCGGCGGGCAGCAGGACGGCGAGGAGCCGGGCGAGATCGGTCGTGTACGCCAGGCGCTCGGGCTCGGTCCAGTCCGGCCG
Organism: Streptomyces sp. NPDC007872; assembly: GCF_042868165.1. Taxonomy (NCBI): domain Bacteria; kingdom Bacillati; phylum Actinomycetota; class Actinomycetes; order Kitasatosporales; family Streptomycetaceae; genus Streptomyces; species Streptomyces sp. NPDC007872. Next base: position 193,731 of record NZ_JBIAEA010000003.1, on the reverse strand, counting down.
GTACACCCGGTACTTGACCTCGTCCAGGCCGAAGCCCTCGTAGGGGAAGCCGTTGAGGGTGACGACCTCCAGGCCCCGGCGGTCCAGCTCGGCCCGCAGGCCGCGCAGCGCCGCCGGGTCGTTCGTCAGGGTGCGGGACGCCGCCCTCGCCAGCCACAGGCCGATGCCGAGCCGGTCGCGCCCCAGCCGCCGGCGGACGGGCTCGCAGTGGTCGCGGAGCTGGGCGAGGACGCCGTCGAGGGTCTCGGCGGGGTGGACGTTGGTGCAGTAGGACAGGTGGACGAGGGACCCGTCGGGGTGGCGGAAGCGCATCGGGCCCCTCACTCCCCGCCGCGGAGGACGGAGTTCCCCTCGTGCGGTCCCCGCGGCGCCGGTACGTCGAGCCGGAGGCGGCCGCCGAGCCCGTAGAAGGCGACCGGATTGCGCCACAGCACCCGGTCGACGTCGTCCTCGTCGAACCCGGCGGCGAGCATCGCCTCGCCGACCCGGCGGGTCTTCAGCGGATCGCTCTTCCCCCAGTCCGCCGCCGAGTTGACCAGGACCTTCTCGGTGCCGTGGGCCCTCAGGACCGCGACCGTCCGGTCCTCGTCCATCTTGGTGTCCGGATAGACGGAGAAGCCGAGCCAGCAGCCGCTCTCCCGGGCCTCCCGGACCGTCGTCTCGTTGAGGTGGTCGAGCAGGACGCGCTCGGGAGGGAGGGCGGACTCGCGCACCACGTCGATCGTGCGGCGCAGCCCGGCGAGCTTGTCCCGGTGGGGCGTGTGGACCAGCGCCGGAAGGCCGTGGTCGGCGGCGAGCTGGAGCTGCGCGGCCAGGGCGGTGTCCTCGGCGGGCGTCATGGAGTCGTAGCCGATCTCGCCGACGGCGACGACGCCGTCCTTGGCGAGGTAGCGGGGCAGGACGTCGAGCACGGGGACGCAGCGGGGGTCGTTGGCCTCCTTGGGGTTGAGCGCCAGGGCGCAGTGGTGGGCGATGCCGTACTGGGCGGCCCGGTGGGGCTCCCAGCCCAGGAGGGCGTCGAAGTAGTCGAGGAAACTGGCCGGGGAGGTCCGCGGCTGGCCGAGCCAGAAGGACGGCTCGACGAGGGCGCGGACGCCGGCGGCGGCCATGGCCTCGTAGTCGTCGGTGGTGCGGGAGGTCATGTGCACGTGCGGGTCGAAGATGCGCATCGGGACTCCTCGGGCTGCGGGGGCCGGGGCCCGTCCGGTGGATCGGGGTCGGGCGGGCCGCGGCCGTGATCGGCAGGACGGGCCCTACGGACGCGCCCCGGCCGTCAGGGCGAGGACGCGGCGCAGGTCGTGGGGGACGTCGCGGCCGGCGGCGGTGCGCTCGGCGGCGTGGTCGGCGAGCATGCGGGCGAGCACGGCGTCGCCGCGGGCGCGGCGCCGCAGCCCCGCGACCGCGTCGACGGGAACCCCGGTGAAGAGGCACTTGAGGACGGCGTGCCGCCAGGCCGGCCGGTCGAGGTGGGCGGCCGCGTAGGGGCCGACGGCCGCGGCGACGAGCGTGGTGTCGTGGGTGCGCAGCGCGTCGGCGACGAGGGGGAGCGCCTCGGGACCGCCGACCAGGTGGGGCAGGGAGTGGAGCACGGCGCGGCGCTCGGCGGCGCTGCCCCGGTGGTAGAGGAGGGCGAGGGTCTCCGGGCCGGGGCGGGCCGCGGTGAGGAGCAGGACGCGGACGGCGTCGGCGTGCTCGTGGCCGCAGTGGCGGCCCGCGGCGGCGAAGCGCGGCTCCCAGACGGGACCGGTGCCGGGGTCCTCACGGACGTGGTCCGCGCCCGTGTCCGTACCGGCGATTTCGGCCAGCGCGTCGTCCAGCCACGCGCGGGCGGCGGCGCTGAGGCGTGCGTCGAGGGCGGCGCGCGAGACGGCCGGGGGGCCGGGGGAGGGGGTGGCGGTCATGCGGTCGGGTCTCCTTCCGGGGGCGGGGATCCTTCCGGGGCCCGGGGGCCTCCCGGCATCCGGGAGCGGAGGAACGCGAGGGAGGCGCGGGCGAGTTCGGGCCCCGCGTGGGAGTGGCGCGGAAGCTCGACCACGGTGAGCCCCCGGTAGCCGGTGGCGGCGAGGGCGTCGAGGACCGGCGGGAAGTCGATCTCGCCGTCGCCGAACGGCAGGTGCTCGTGGACGCCGCGCCGCATGTCCTCGATCTGGACGTGGCGCAGCCAGGGCGCGGCGGCGCGGACGCAGGCCGCGGGCGGCAGCGGTTCCAGGCACTGGCAGTGGCCGATGTCGAGGGTGAGGCCGAGGGACGCGGGGTCCCCCGTGGCGGCCCGCAGGCGGTGGAAGTCGTCGAGCGTGGCGAGGAGGTGGCCCGGTTCGGGTTCGATCGCGAGGGGGACGCCCGCGGCCCCGGCGGCCCCGACGACCGGCCCGAGCGCTTCCGCGAGGCGCTTCCAGGCCGTGTCGGGGTCGGTGCCGGGCGGAGCGGTGCCGCTGAAGCAGTGCACGGCGTGGGCGCCGAGGTCCGCGGCGACGCGCACCGCGGTGACGAGCAGCCCGACGCGGACGGCACGGTCGTCCGGGTCGGGGTCGAGCAGGGAAGGACCGTGTTTGCGGCGGGGGTCGAGGACGTAGCGGGCGCCGGTCTCCACGGTGACGGCGAGGCCGAGTGCACCGAGCCGGCGCGCCACGCGCGCGGTGCGGGCGGCCAGGCCGGGGGCGAGGGGATCGAGGTGCATGTGGTCGAGGGTGAGCCCGACGCCGTCGTAGCCGAGGTCGGCGAGGAGCGCGAGGGCGTCGTCGAGCCGGAGGTCGGTCAGCCCGTTGGTGCCGTATCCGTAGCGGAGGGGGGCCGGGGCGGGTGCCGTGGGGGGTCCGTTCACGTGGGGCTGACCTTTCGCGCGAGACGGCGGGCCAGGGGGGCGAGGCCCAGGAGGGCGAGACCCCCGGCGGGCGCCCCGGAGCGGGCGGTGAGGGCGGCCTGCAGGGGGACCATCGCCCGGATGCCGCCCCCCACGGCGTGCCGGGTGAGGTGCGGGGACGGGTTCAGGGCCGCGTCGAGGAGGGGGCGGGCGGCGGTGCGGACGTAGACGGCGGCCAGGACCGGGGCGACGCGCTCCGCCGGAGAACGGTCCGGGAAACGGCGCGGTGCGACCGCCGGCCTCCCCCGCGCACCGGGACGGTACGGATCGGGGCGGGGCGAGGCGGTGAGGGCGCCGAGGACCGCGGCGGCGGCGAGCGCGCCCAGGGGCGCGCTCGTGGAACCGCCGTGCACCTCGTGCCGGGACACCGCGGTGACGGCGTAGGTGTGCGCCGCGAGCACCGCGGCCGGGGGGAGGGCGGCGACCGGGAAGGCGGTGGGCGGCGGGGCGGCCGTACGGCGGAAACCTTCCCCCGCCCCCCTCCGGACGGCCGACGCCGTCGCCGTGGCGCCGAGGAGGAGGTCGAGGCCGCGCGCCGCTGCCATGGCCGCCGGACCGGCGGCCGTGTGCTTCAGACGGAGGTCGTACGCCCAGACCGTCGCGGCCAGGACCGTGGCGACCGCCAGAGGGGGCCGCCCCGCACGGGCCGCGAGCGCGAGGCCGGCGGCGGTGAGCACCCCGGCCGCGCCCAGGGCCGCCCCGGGGCTCACCCGGCCGGAGGGGACGGGGCGGTGGGGGCGCTCGGCGGCGTCCTCGTGCCGGTCCGCCCAGTCGTTGAGCGCCATGCCCGCCTCGTAGAGGCACAGCGAGGAGCCGACGGCCCAGGCGGTGCCCCTGCCGGGCCGCGCCCCCGCGGCCGCGGCCCCGGCGAGGGCGTCGCCGGGGACGCTGGGCAGGGCCGAGACGCGCAGCAGCTCGCTCCACGCCCGCAGCCCCTCCCGGGCGGACGCGCCCCCGCGCGCGGGGGCGTCCGCGGAAGCACACCGGAGGAACGGGGGGCGGATCATCCGGTCTCCCGGAGACGGTCGGCGAAGGAGAGGAGCGCGCCGAACTGCTCGGACAGGCCCGCCGGGCCGCCGTCGGGATCCTTGAAGTAGAAGCCGAGTTCGGGGCGGGGCCCGGCGAGGCCCGCCTCGTGGGCGCGGGCGACGAGTCGCGCCAGGTCCAGGACCAGGGGGGCGGCGAGCGCCGAGTCGCACCCCTGCCAGATCGTCTGGAGGACCGTCCGGGAGCCGAGGAAGCCGTCGAAGGCGATGTGGTCCCAGGCGGTCTTCCACTCGCCGAGCGCGGGGACGTCGTCGATGTGGACGCCGCCCTCGACGCCGGGGCCGAGCGTCTCGGCGAGGACGCGCTCCTTCCCGGCGTTCTTGGCCGCGGCAGCCGCCGGATCGGCCAGGGCCGCCCCGTCCCCGCCTCCCAGCAGGTTGGTGCCGGACCACGCCCGCACGGCCAGGGCCCGCTGGACGAACATCGGGGCGAGGACGGACCGCAGGAGCGTCTGGCCGGTCTTGCCGTCGCGGCCCGCGTGGGGGAGGCCGCTCGCCTCGGCGGCGGCCGCGAGCGCGGGGGCGCGCAGCCCGGTCGAGGGCGTGAAGTTGACGTGGGGGCAGCCGGCGCGCAGCGCGGCGGCGGCGTACAGGGAGCTGGGCGGCAGACGCGTGGCGTCCGGCTCCGGCAGCGGCTCGGTGGAGGAGACGTTGACGACGACGACCCGCGCCAGCGCGTGGCGCGTGCGGAAGGCGGTCAGGTCGCCGGCGAAACCGGCGATCAGCTCCTCGTCGTCGCGGGTGTCCCCGGGGAGCGGGCCGCCCGGACGTATCTCCCCGTCGGCCGCGGCCAGCTCGGCGTGGACGGCCCGGGCGAGACCGGCGGGCAGCACACCGGCCCCGGTGAGGTCCTCGGCGCGTTTCGGCAGGGGACAGTCGGCGACGTCGTGCCCGCCGAAGACCAGCGAGGCCAGCGGAGGCAGCCCCGCCCCCGCGAACGGCGGCGTCTCGGTGACCATGCCGGTCGGCGGGTACAGCCCCGCGCTGACGGCCGCGCACCCGGCGACGGCGGTGGTCGCCACCGATCCGCGCGCCCCCACGAACCAGACCCCGGTGCGCGCTCCCGGGTCGTGGGCCCCTCTCCCTCTCGTGTTCCCGTGCCGCACTGGCTGCCTCCCCGTCGCGTTCCCGTGGCGCACTGACTGCCTCCCTGCCGTGTCGGTGGTGCGGGTGTGGGTGTGGGTGTGGGTCGGGAAGACGGCGGGCGGGGGGTACGACGCCTCCCCGCCCGCCGCCGGCTCATGGACGGCCCCTCCACGCGGGCACGCCCCTCGGCCCCGGACGCCGCGCGCGGTTCACGGCCCGGAGAAGGCGGCGTCGAAGGAGGCGGCCGGGGGATCGAAGTCGTACCGCTTGAGGAAGGAGAGCGCCTCGGGGGCGCCGGTGAGCCGGTCCATGCCCGCGTCCTCCCACTCCACGGAGACCGGACCGGCGTAGCCGATCGAGCGGAGCATCCGGAAGACGTCCTCCCAGGGGACGTCGCCGTGCCCCGCGGAGACGAAGTCCCAGCCGCGCCGGGGATCGCCCCAGGGCAGGTGGGAGCCGAGCCGTCCGTTGCGCCCGTCGAGCCGCTTGCGGGCCTCCTTGCAGTCCACGTGGTAGATCCGGTCGCGGAAGTCCCACAGGAAGCCGACCGGGTCGAGGTCCTGCCACACGAAGTGGCTCGGGTCGAAGTTCAGGCCGAAGGCGGGACGGCGGCCGATCGCCTCCAGGGCCCGCTGGGTGGTCCAGTAGTCGTAGGCGATCTCGCCGGGGTGCACCTCGTGGGCGAAGCGCACGCCCTCGGCGTCGAAGACGTCGAGGATCGGGTTCCAGCGCTCCGCGAAGTCCTCGAAGCCGCGCTCGACCATGCGCTCGGGGACCGGCGGGAACATCGCCACCAGGTGCCAGATGGAGGAGCCGGTGAAGCCGACGACGGTGTCGACGCCGAGCGCCGCCGCGGCCCGCGCGGTGTCCGCCAGCTCGCGGGCCGCCCGCCGCCGCACCCCTTCGGCGTCGCCGTCGCCCCAGATCCGGGCGGGCACGATCGCCCGGTGGCGCTCGTCGATCGGGTCGTCGCAGACGGCCTGCCCCACCAGGTGGTTGGAGACCGCCCAGCACTTCAGGCCGTACGCGTCGAGCAGCTCGCGCCTGCCCTTGACGTACGCCGGGTCGGCGAGGGCCCTGTCCACCTCGAAGTGGTCGCCCCAGCAGGCGAGTTCGAGGCCGTCGTAGCCGAAGTCGCGGGCGAGCCGGCAGACCTCCTCCAGCGGCAGGTCGGCCCACTGGCCGGTGAAGAGCGTGAAGGGTCGTGGCACGGTCCGGGCCTCCTAGCGGGACACACGGGATACGGGAGATGTGGGAGATACGGGAGATGCGGGAGATACGGAAAGGGGGAGCACGGGGGTGTAGACGGCGTCGTTCCGGGCGCTCTCCTCGACCGCGGCCAGGACCCGCTGGACCTGGAGGCCGTCGGCGAAGGAGGGCGCGGGGGCGGTGCCGGTCGCGACGGCGTGGACCAGGTCGCGGGCCTGGTGGGCGAAGGTGTGCTCGTAGCCGAGCGTGTGGCCGGGCGGCCACCAGCCCTCCAGGTAGGGGTGACCGGGCTCGGTGACGAGGATGCGGCGGAAGCCGGCCGTGACGGCGGGCTCGGTGTGGTCGTGGAAGGACAGTTCGTTGAGCCGCTCCAGGTCGAAGGCGAGGGAGCCCCGCTCCCCGTCGATCTCCAGGCGCAGCGCGTTCTTGCGGCCGGGCGCCATCCGGCTCGCCTCGAACGTCGCGAGCGCCCCGGAGGCGAGCCGCCCGGTGAAGACGGCCGCGTCGTCGACCGTGACGGCCCCGTGCCCCGGGGCGCCGGACGCGCGAAGCCCGGCCGACGCCCCGGCGAGGAGGGGACGCTTCCTGACGAACGTCTCCAACTGGGCCGAGACGCCGACCAGCGGCTCTCCCGCCAGGTGCTGGGCGAGGTCCACGATGTGCGCCCCCAGGTCCCCGAGCGCCCCCGACCCGGCGCGCTCGCGCTCCAGGCGCCAGGTCAGCGGGAAGTCGGGGTCGACGAGCCAGTCCTGGAGGTAGGTGACGCGCACGTGCCGCAGGGCGCCGAGCCGGCCCTCCGCGACGAGCCGGCGGGCGTGCGCGAGGGCCGGCACCCGGCGGTAGTTGAAGCCGACCATGGCGATCTGGCCGCGTTCCGCCGCCCGGTCCGCCGCCGCCGCCATCGCCTCGGCCTCGGCCACCGAGTTGGCGAGCGGCTTCTCGCACAGCACGTGCTTGCCGGCCTCCAGGGCGGCGACGGCGATCTCCGCGTGGCTGTCGCCCGGGGTGCAGACGTCGACGAGCTGCACGTCGTCGCGGGCGATCAGGGCGCGCCAGTCCGTCTCGGCGGCGGCCCAGCCGTGCCTCCCGGCCGCCGCGCGGACGGCCCCGGGGTCCCGGCCGGCCACCGCGGCGAGCACCGGCCGCAGCGGCAGGTCGAAGGCGCGGCCGACCGTGCGCCAGCCCTGGGAGTGGGCGGCGCCCATGAAGGCGTAACCGATCAGGCCGATGCCGAGCGTCGGCGGGACCCTCTCGCTCTGTTCCATTGGTGTCCTCTCGCAGGCACCGGCCACGGCCGGTGGAGACGTCGGTTCCGCGGCGCGCCGGAAACGGGGCCCCGCCCGGACGGGAGCGAAGGGCCGACGGACCGCCGGGGTCCTCCCGGGCGGCGCCCGTGCCGGTCAGTTGAAGCCGGTGGGCAGGTACTCGTCGACGTTCTCCTTGGTGACGACGGCCGAGTAGAGGGTGATCGAGGCGGGGATCTCCAGCTCGGACATGCCGCCGATGCCCTTCTTCTGGCCGAGGGCGCGCGCCAGGTCGATCGCGGAGGCGGCCATGGTCGGCGGGTAGAGGACGGTGGCCTTGAGGACGCCCGCGTCGGCCTTGATGGCGTCCATGGCGGACTTGGCCCCGGCGCCGCCGACCATGAGGAAGTCCTTGCGGCCGGCCTGGGCGATGGCGCGCAGGGCCCCGACCCCCTGGTCGTCGTCGTGGTTCCAGAGGGCGTCGAACTTCTGCTGCGCCTGGAGCAGTTGGGCCATCTTGGCCTGGCCGGACTCGACGGTGAAGTCGGCGGCCTGGCGGGCGACCTTGCGGATGTTCGGGTAGTTCTTCAGGGCGTCGTCGAAGCCCTGGGTGCGCTGCTTGGTGAGCTCCAGGCTGTCCATGCCGGCGAGTTCGACGACGGTGGCGTTCGGCTTGTCCTTGAGCTTCTCGCCGATGAAGCGGCCGGCGTTGAGGCCCATGCCGTAGTTGTCGCCGCCGATCCAGCACCGGTAGGCCTGCGGGGAGGCGAAGACCCGGTCGAGGTTGACGACGGGGATACCGGCCCGCATGGCCTGGAGACCGACCCGGGTGAGGGCCTTGCCGTCGGCGGGGAGGACGACGAGGACGTCGACCTTCTTGTTGATGAGGGTCTGGACCTGGCCGATCTGGGCGGCGGTGTCGTTGGAGCCCTCGGTGATCTCCAGGGTGACGTCGGAGTACGTCGCGGCGCGCCGCTCGGCGTTCTCGTTGATGGCGTTGAGCCAGCCGTGGTCGGCCTGCGGACCGGCGAAGCCGATGGTGACGGGGGCGCCGGGCTTGTCGTCGGCAGCGGGGGCGGCGCTCCCGGCGGGGACCCGCTCCTCGGGCTCGTTGCTGGTGCAGGCGGTGAGCAGGGCCCCCGCGGAGACGGCGGCGCCGCCGAGGAGGAGGTGTCTGCGGCTGGTTTCGGGCATGGCGGTGGATCCCTTCGGACGGGGCGCGGGGGCGCCGGAGCGTCAGGAGTCGTGGACGGCGCGGCGCTGGACGAGGACGGCGACGACGATGATCGCGCCCTTGGCGATCTGCTGGACCGCGCTCTCCAGGTTGTTGAGGGCGAAGATGTTGGTGATCGTGGTGAAGACGAGGACGCCGAGGACGGAGCCGACGATGGTGCCCCGGCCGCCACTGAGGAGGGTGCCGCCGATGATGGCGGCGGCGATGGCGTCGAGCTCGTACAGGTTGCCGTTGGTGTTCTGGCCGGAACCGGCGAGCACGATCAGGAGGAAGGCCGCGATCCCGCAGCACAGTCCGGAGAGCAGGTAGAGCAGGAGGCGCTGGCGGCGCACGTCGATGCCGGCGAGCCGGGCGGCCTCCGCGTTGCCGCCCACGGCCACCGTCCGGCGGCCGAAGGTGGTGCGGTCGAACAGGAACCAGCCCGCGAGGGTGACGGCCGCGAAGACCAGGACGAGCGGCGGGATCCCGAGGACGTAGGCGTCCTTGACGCCCAGGTCGAGCACGGACTCGACGGTCACCATCTGGGTCCTGCCCTCGGTGATCTGGAGGGCGAGGCCGCGGGCGGAGGCGAACATCGCGAGGGTGGCGATGAAGGGCACCATCCCGCCGTACGCGACGAGGAGGCCGTTCACCAGGCCGCAGCCGAGGCCGACGACCACCGCCGTGAAGAGGATGCCGGCGAAGCCGAACTCCTGGGTCGCCACCGTCGTGGCCCACACGGACGCCAGGGCCACGATGGCGCCGACCGACAGGTCGATGCCGCCGCCGGTGATGACGAAGGTCATGCCGACGGTGACGACGCCGATGACCGAGGCCTGGGTCAGGACGAGTTGCAGGTTGCTCGCGGCCAGGAACTCGTCGGGCCGGGTGAGGCCGCCGACGACCACCAGGGCGGCCAGGACGCCGAGCAGGGACAGGTTGCGCACGTCCGGGCGCAGGCCCAGGGGCCGGCGCGCGGCGGTCTTCCCGCCCGGCGGGGGAGCGAGGGGGGTGACCGGCGCGTCGTGTCCCGCCGGGGTGGTCGACTGCGTCATGCCGTCGGGCTTCCTTTCATCACGAGGTCGAGCACGCGGTGCTCGTCGAGCTCCCGGGCGTCCGCGGTGTGGACGACGTCTCCTTCGCGCAGCACCAGGACGCGGTCCGCGAGGCCGAGGACCTCGGGCAGTTCGCTGGAGACGAGGAGGACGGCGAGGCCCTCGTCGGCGAGCCGCCGCACGACCGCGTACAGCTCGGCGCGGGCGCCGACGTCGACCCCCCGGGTCGGCTCGTCGAGGAGCAGGACCTTGCAGCCGCGCAGGAGCCAGCGGGCGAGCACCGCCTTCTGCTGGTTGCCGCCGGACAGGGTCCGGATCCGGGCGTCGGGGTCGTCGGGCCGCAGGGACAGGTCGCGGGTGACCCGCCGGGCGGCCTCCCGTTCCCGCCGCCGGTCGAGCCGGCCGGCGCGGGCGAAGCGGGAGAGGGTGGAGAGGGTGACGTTGCGGGTGACGGACTCCATCGGCAGCAGCGCCTGTGCCTTGCGCTCCTCGGGGGCGAGGCCGATGCCGGCGCGGACGGCCGAGGGGACGCTGCCCGGCCGCAGCGGGACCCCGTCGACGAGGACGCGTCCGCCGGTCGGCCTGCGCGCGCCGTAGACCGTCTCCAGGATCTCGGAACGTCCCGAGCCGACGAGCCCGGCGAGCCCGACGATCTCGCCGGGGCGGAGCTCCAGGTCGAGCGGGGCGAACTCCCCCTTCCGGGCGAGCCCTTCGACGCGCAGGACGGGTTCGGCCGCGGAGGGGGCCGGCCGCGGGGGGCGTTCCGGGAAGACGTACGCGACGCTGCGGCCGGTCATCAGCGTGATGACCTCGTCGGTCGAGGTGGTCTTCGCGGGCAGCCCGCCCGCGACGGTCCGGCCGTCCTTGATGACGGTGACCCGGTCGCCGATCCTGCGGATCTCCTCCAGGCGGTGGGAGATGTACACGACGGCGACCCCGGCGGCGGTCAGCTCGCCGACGGTCCGGAACAGGTTGTCGACCTCCTCCGGGTCGAGGGCGGCGGACGGCTCGTCCATGACGATGAGGCGGACGTCGTGGGAGAGCGCGCGGGCCATGGAGACGATCTGCCGCTGGGCGGCGGAGAGTTCGCCGGCCGGGCGCGCGGGGTCGATCTCGCCGTGCCCGAGACGCTCCAGCAACCGCGCGGCGGCGGTGCGGGCGGCGCGGGCGCGGACGACGAAGCCCGCGGAGGTGGGCTCGTGGCCGAGGAAGACGTTCTCGGCGACGGACAGTCCCCCGACCAGGTCGAGCTCCTGGTAGAGGGTGGCGATGCCGAGGCGCATGGCCGCGATCGGGGAGCCCGGCGCCACCTCCCGTCCGCACCAGGTGACGGTGCCCCCGTCCGGCCGGTGGGCGCCGGCGAGCACCTTGATCAGGGTGGACTTGCCGGCACCGTTCTGGCCGAGGACGCAGTGGACCTCTCCGGCCCGGACCTCCAGGTCGACGCCGTCGAGGGCGCGGACTCCGGGAAACGACTTCGTGATGCCGGACATGGTGAGCAGGGGCGGTTCTGGTGCCATGGCAATTCCTCGGCTGGTGCGGGCCGTGAGCGGACAGGGCGGACGCGAGAACGGGGGCGTGGCGGGGTGCTCCGGCGGCGGTGCGGCACCGCGGCTTCGCGCGGACGGCACGGCCCCGGAGGCGGGGGACGTACGGGCGTACGGGGTACGGGGTGCGGGTGGTGCGAGCGGTACGGGACGTGCGTGCGGCAGGTCGTACGGGTGGGCCCGGTGCGCGGCACCTCGCGGTGCTCGCGCACGGGAGGCCGCGCGGTGTTCGCGTGCGGGGCACCGCGCGGTGCTCACGTGCTGGGCGCCTCACGGCGCCGGTGTGCGTGGCACCTCGCGGTGCCGGTGTGCGTGGCACCTCGCGGTGCCCGCCGGTCCGTGTCAGGCCGGCGAGAACAGGTGGTCGCTGATGAGCCGGGCCGCGCCGGTCACGCCGGCGGTCGAGCCGAGCTCGCCCAGGACGATGGGCAGGTTCCTGGTCGCGAGGGGGAGGGAGCGCCGGTACACCTGGGTCCGCACGCTCGCGAGGAGCGTGTGCCCGAGGCCCGTCACCCCGCCTCCGATCACGACCATCCCGGGGTTGAAGAAGCTCACGAGCCCGGCGACGACCTGGCCGACCCGGTCACCGCCCGCCCGGATCAGGTCCAGGGCCGTGGCGTCCCCCGCCGCGGCGGCGGCGGAGACGTCCGCCGCGGTCAGCGCGCCGGCGGCCTCGAGCCGGGCGGCGAGGGCGACCGAGCGCCCCTCGCGCGCCGCGTCCTCGGCGTCGCGGGCGAGCGCGGCGCCGCCGAAGTGGGCCTCCAGGCATCCCCGGTTGCCGCAGCCGCAGGCCCGGCCCTCCGGATCGACCTGGATGTGCCCGATGTCGCCGGCGCTGCCCGTCGTACCGCGGTGGACCTCTCCGCCGACGACGATGCCGCAGCCGATGCCGGTGCCGATCTTGACGTACAGGAAGTCGTTCACGGACCGGGCGACGCCCGCGTGCTGCTCGCCCATGGCCATCAGGTTGGCGTCGTTGTCGACCATCACCGGGCACCCCAGGTCCTGGCTGAGCGCCTCCCGGACGGGGAACCCGTCCCAGCCGGGCATGATCGGCGGGGCCACCGGGACGCCCTCGGGGAAGCGGACGGGGCCCGGCACGCCGATGCCCGCGCCGTCGAGTCCGTCCGTGAGCCCCGACGCCTTGAGCTTCCCGACCATCGACAGGACCTGCTCGAAGACCGCGACGGGGCCATCGCGCACGTCCATGGAGTGGTTGAGGTGCCCCAGGACCTCCAGTTCGGCGTTGGTCACCGCGACGTCGATCGAGGTCGCGCCGATGTCGACGCCGAGGAAGCGGAGGCCGGGCGCGAGCCGGATGTTGTGCGAGCGGCGTCCGCCCCGGGAGGCGGCGAGCCCGTCCGCGACGACGAGGCCGGTCTCCAGGAGCCGGTCCACCTCGACCGCGAGCTTGGAGCGGGAGAGGTCGACCTGATCGCCGAGCTGGGCGCGCGAGTTGGGGCCGCCGTCGCGCAACAGCCGGAGCAGGCGGGCCTGATGGGCGTTCGCGGGCCTGGCCGTCATGCGTCGCATGTCCCCTCCTCTCCTCTTCCGTGCTTCGTCCGTTCTTCGCTTTCGAGGGGAACGTAGCAGCGCTTCACCCGGAGGGGAAGGACTTGCGCACAGTTCCGCTTCGACTTCTTCCACGCACAGGACAAAGGGGGAGCGCGTGCGGGCCGTACGCCACGGCGTACGGCCCGCACCACCCCCGTCCTCACGTCGACTCGCCTCAGGGAAGGGCCCACTTCTGGGCGCTCGTCCCGTTGCACGTCCACAACTGGACCTTCGTGCCGTCCGCCGTGGTGCCGCCCGCGACGTCCAGGCACTTGGCGGACTGCGGGTTGCGCAGACTGCCGTCGGCCTGCGCCTGCCAGGTCTGGGCGCCCGATCCGTTGCAGGTCCACAACTGCACCTTCGTGCCGTCCGCCGAGCCGCCGCCCGCGACGTCCAGGCACTTGCCGAGCACCTTCAGGGCGCCGTCGCCGGCCACGGTCCACTGCTGGGCGGCGGTGCTGTTGCACCCCCACACCTGGATCTTCGTGCCGTCCGCGGTCTGGGAGTCGTCGACGTCCAGGCACTTGTTGCCGAGGCCCCGCACCTCTCCCGTGGGCACCCCGCCGGGCAGCCGGTTGAGCGTGTACCAGGCCTCGGTGCTCCACAGGGACTCGCCGGTGGACGAGCTGAAGGGGCGCGGCGAGCGGACGTGCACCACCCGGTCGGCCTTGAGGCCGGGGATGGCCAGGGTGACCGTCCTGCGGTCGGCGGAGAGGGTGGCCGACCCCGCGGTGAGCGTCTCCTCTCCGATCTTCGGGCCGCCGTAGTCGGCGGTCGGCGCGTAACGCCACTGCTTGATCCTGTAGCGCTTGGCCAGGTCGGTGGCCGTCTGCGCCGACAGCGGCTGGGTGTACTCCAGGGCGAAGCCGCCGGGAACGGCGCGCATGGCGCGGATGTCGAAGGCGTCGGCGCCGTTCGGCGCCAGCTTCTGGAGGCCGAAGGCGAGCTTGCCCTCCTGACCCCAGTTGCCGCCCGCGCCGAGCCCGCCCGCGTACAGCGCGCCGTCCGGGCCGACGCTGATCCGGGTCACGCCCGCCTCCAGGCCCTGGGTGAGCCGGAAGACCGCGCCCTGGTACTCGCCGCCCACCTTCTCCAGGAAGCCGCGCTGCACGCCGCCGTACGTCACGTCGCCGAACAGCATCTGGCCGGCGAACGGGCCGCCGGTCAACTGGAGGGGCGTACTGGGCGAGTTGGCTATCTCGTTCTGCGGCAGCCAGAGCACCGGCCTGGTCACCGGCCGGGAGTCGAAGGGGCCGGCCGGGTTCGTGTAGTGGTGGAAGAACCGGTCCTGCTTGATGTGCACCAGCTTCGACGAGGGCAGCCAGCCACCCTGGTTGTCGGTGACGAAGATGCCGCCCTCGGGGCCCCATCCGATGCCGTTCGGGGTGCGCAGGCCTCCGGCCACGTACGAGACCTCGCCGGTCTGCCGGTTCACCTTGATCGTGGTGCCGCGGTTCGGTGCCGGCTGCGGGTTCGTGGTCGCCCCGCCGTAGTTGATGGAGACCGACAGGTTCAGGTAGAAGAACCCGTCCTTGTGGAGGAGGCCGAAGGCGAACTCGTGGAAGTTGCCGCCGAAGGGCCAGGTCGCGACCCGCCGGTACCGGTCGGTGACCTCGTCCCCGTCGGTGTCGTTCAGCTCGGTCAGCTCGTGCTTCTGGGAGACGTAGAGCTTGCCGTCGACGTACGTGATCCCCATGGGCTCCTTCAGGCCCGAGGCCACCTTCTTCACCGTCACCTTGTCGGGGCCGGTGTTCCCCGTGACGTTGCCGAGCAGGTAGACCTCGCCCGTGGTGGTGTTGCTGCCGCCCCAGGTGGTGACGGCCAGTCGGCCGTCGGGCAGCCAGTCCATCGCGGAGACCTGCGGCTCGAAGCCCTTGGGCCGGAGGTCGGTGAGGGTGTAGTTCGGGTGCACGCCGGTGAGCGGCAGGCCGTCGCCGGGCGTGTCCGCGATGCCCTCGCACTCCTTGCGGCCCGGCGCGGTCACGCGGACGACGTCGGCGTCCGTGCTCAGGGCCGAGTTCGGCACGACGGCGAAGCCGGCGGCGCCCGGCGGCTTCCAGGACAGCGTGATCTGCTGGCCGCCGTCGCGCTCGAAGTGCTCGATGCGCAGCGCGTGGGCGCCCGCCGTCAGGTTCACGGTCGCGTCCTTGGGGTCCGGACCGTGCAGGCCGTCGTGGTCGATCACCACCCGGTCGTCGATCAGGAGGCGGGAGCCGTCGTCGCTGGCGAGGCGGAGGGTGTAGCCGCCCGCCTGCGGGACGACGAGGTTGCCGACGACGTGGGTGACGAAGTGGGTCTCCAGGCCGAAGTCGGTGGACGTGGACCAGTCGACCACCGGCATCAGCTTGTCGATGTTGGGGGTCTGACCCGGTTTCAGCACGCAGAGGTTGTTCAGCGGGATCTGCACGTCGAAGACGCGGAGCGTGACCCCGGGCGTCTGCGGGGGGAGTGCGGCGGCGGCCCGGCCCTCGAGGGTCGAACCGGCCGGGACGGCGGAGCCCTTCACGCGGGCGAGCCCGTTCGCGTCGGCGGGATCGTGCGCGGGGCCCCGGGAGGCCGGGGCGGCCGGCGCGGTGGGGGAGGGGGGAGCGGCCGGAGAGGCCGGGGAGACAGACAGGGCGGCGGTCAGTAACGAAGCGATGAGCGTGCCGGCCGGTCGGCCGGCCGATCGGGGGGAGTACAGCCGTGGACGCACGTGACCTCCTGACGGCCCTTCGGGACGCGAAGGGCTCCGATCGGGCAAGTGGGGGATCCACCGCCGCCGGGACGCGCCGTCGTCCCGGGTACGGAGGCGCTGCGGGCGGGAGGGAGCGGGTCCGCACCGTCGCGTCGGACACAGTAGGGACTTCTCCCGGCACCGTCCATGCTTTGTCCCCGGTGTGAATAAAGTGACGAAAACTCGCGCGCACCGGGTTACGGACTTCGACAAAGCCCGCTAACTTCCTTGAAATGAACCGGTCATGAGCTGCGGACCGGCCCCTACGGCGTGACGGCGCACGCCCGTAGCCCCTCGGCAGCACGCTGAGGCCACCACCACCCCCACTTCCGTCGGGAGACCTCTGTGCGCATGAGAACGCCCGGGCGCGGACGCGCCCGCTTCTTGCTGACCGCCGTGGCCTGCACCCTCGGCTGTCTCCTGCCGGTGTCCCCGGCCACCTCCGCGCCCGCGCACCGGGACCACGGCACCACGGCCGGAGCAGCGGCCGCGGCCGCCCCGGAGTTCCAGCAGGTCACGCTGGCCAAGGGCGTGGCCGAGACCGGCGAGCCCATGACCCTGGCCGTCCTCCCGGACCGCTCGGTCCTGCACACCTCCCGCGACGGCACGCTCCGGCGCACCGACGCCGCGGGCACCACCACCGTGGCGGGCCGGCTCGACGTCTACAGCCACGACGAGGAGGGCCTGCAGGGCGTCGCGGCGGACCCGGGCTTCTCGTCCAACCGGCAGATCTACCTCTACTACGCCCCCAAGCTCACCACCCCGGGCGGCGACGCCCCCGCGGACGGCACGGCCGCCGACTTCACCCCGTACGACGGGGTCAACCGGCTCTCCCGGTTCGTCCTGAGGGCCGACGGCACCCTGGACCCCGCCAGCGAGAAGAAGATCCTGGACGTGCCCGCCTCCCGCGGCCTGTGCTGCCACGTCGGCGGCGACATCGACTTCGACGCGGCCGGCAACCTCTACCTGTCGACCGGCGACGACAGCAACCCCTTCGCCTCGGACGGCTTCACCCCGATCGACGAACGGGCCGGCCGCAACCCCGCCTACGACGCCCAGCGCTCGGCCGGCAACACCAACGACCTGCGCGGCAAGGTCCTGCGGATCAAGGTGAACGCCGACGGCTCCTACACGGTCCCCAGCGGCAACCTCTTCGCGCCCGGCACGGCGAAGACCCGTCCCGAGATCTACGCGATGGGCTTCCGCAACCCCTTCCGGATGAGCGTCGACAAGGCCACCGGCACCGTCTACCTGGGCGACTACGGCCCCGACTCGGGCACCGCGTCCCCCGCCCGGGGACCGGAGGGCCAGGTCGAGTTCAACCGGATCACCAAGGCGGGCAACTTCGGCTGGCCCTACTGCACGGGCAAGAACGACGCCTACACGGACTACGACTTCGCCACCGGCACCTCGGGAGCGGTCTTCACCTGCGCCGCCCCGAAGAACACCTCCCCGCGCAACACCGGCCTCACCGACCTGCCGCCCGCCCAGCCCGCCTGGATCCCGTACAACGGCTCCTCCGTCCCCGAGTTCGGCGGCGGCTCGGAGTCGCCCATGGCCGGCCCGGTCTACCGCTACGACGCCGCCTCGACCTCCGAGGTGAAGTTCCCCCAGGAGTACGACGGGGACTTCTTCGCCGGTGAGTTCGGCCGCCGCTGGATCAAGCGGATCGAGGCCGCCGCCGACGGCACCGTGCAGTCGATCAACGCCTTCCCCTGGACCGGCACCCAGGTGATGGACTCGGCCTTCGGACCGGACGGCGCCCTGTACGTCCTCGACTACGGCACCGGGTACTTCAACGGCGACGAGAACTCCGCCCTGTACCGGATCGAACACGTCACGGGCGGCCGCGCCCCGATCGCCCAGGCCCGCGCGAACGTCACCTCCGGCAGGGCGCCGCTCACCGTCTCCTTCTCGTCGACCGGCAGTTCCGACCCCGACGGCGACGCCCTCTCCCACGCCTGGACCTTCGGCGACGGCGCCACCGCCACCACCGCCGCCCCCTCCCACACGTACACGGCCGACGGCCGGTACACGGCCACGCTCAAGGTCGCCGACTCCACCGGAAAGTCGGCGACCGCCTCAGTCCTGATCACGGTCGGGAACACGGCCCCCACGGTCCGCCTCGACCTGCCCGCCGACGGGAGCGTCTACGACTTCGGCGCGGCGATCCCCTTCAAGGTGACGGTGACCGACCCCGAGGACGGCACGATCGACTGCTCCAGGGTGAAGGTCACCTTCATCGTCGGGCACGACAGCCACGGACACCCGCAGACCTCGGCCACCGGCTGCGCGGGCACCCTGCGGACCCTCGCCGACGGGGAGCACGACCCCAACGCCAACGTCTTCGGCGTCGTCGACGCCGAGTACACCGACAAGGGCGCGAACGGCCTGCCCGCGCTGACCGCGCACGACCAGCACGTCACCCAGCCCAGCCACCGCCAGGCCGAGCACTACGGCGAGTCCTCCGGGGTCGAGGTCGTCAGCCACGCCCCCGCGCACGGCGGCAAGACCGTCGGGTACATCGAGAACGGCGACTGGATCGCCTTCCGGCCGTACGCCCTGGCGAACGCGGACCGGTTCACCGCCCGGATCTCCTCGGCGGGAACGGGCGGCACGATCGAGGTGCGCGCCGGTTCCCCGACCGGCACCCTGCTCGGCACGGTCGCCGCACCGGTCACCGGCGGCTGGGAGACCTTCCAGGACGTGACCACCACGCTCGGCAACCGCCCGTCCGGCTCCACGACCCTGTACCTCGTCTTCAAGGGTGCCGCCGGTTCGCTGTTCGACGTGGACGAGTTCTCCTTCACGACCTCCGGCGGCGGCGCGCGCTCCGGCCCGGTGAAGGGCGTGAACGCCAAGTGCCTGGACGTCGACGACGCCGGCACCGCGGACGGCACGAAGATCCAGCTCTGGACCTGCAACGGCAGCACCGCCCAGAACTGGACGCTCCCCGGCGACGGCACCCTGCGGGCCCTCGGCAAGTGCCTGGACGTCTCGGGCGGCGGCACGGCCGACGGGACGAGGATCCAGCTCTGGACCTGCAACGGCACCGCCGCCCAGAACTGGGCGGCCCAGGCCGACGGCACGGTCCGCAACCCGCAGTCGGCCAAGTGCCTGGACGCCTCGGGCGGCGTGTGGAACGACGGGACGGCCGTCCACCTGTGGACCTGCCACACCGGAACCAACCAGAAGTGGACCCTGCCGTAGCTCTCCGGCCGCGGGGCCCCACGGCCCCGCGGCCGCCCGGACAAGGAGGCGACCGTTCCATGCGTACCCCCCTGAAGGCGGTTCTCGGCCTGCTGGCCGGCGCCGCGCTCTGCCTGACCCCCCAGGCGGCGGCCCAGGCCGCACCGCCGGGACACTCCACGACCGCGACCGGCGAGGCCGCCGGGGCGCGCGCCGCCGCGGACCCGGCCTACAAGGTCCTCGTCTTCTCCAGGACGGCCGGCTTCCGGCACTCCTCGATCGCCCCCGGCATCGCGGCCCTGCGCGACCTGGGCACGGCGAACAACTTCACCGTCGACGCCACCGAGGACGCCCAGGCCTTCACGACCGGCAACCTCGGCCAGTACGAGGCGGTCGTCTTCCTGTCGACCACCGGTGACGTCCTGAACGCCACCCAGCAGACCGCGTTCGAGCAGTACGTACGGGGCGGCGGCGGATACGTCGGCATCCACGCCGCCGCCGACACCGAGTACGACTGGCCCTTCTACGAAGGCCTGGCCGGAGCCCTCTTCCACTCGCACCCGGCCGTCCAGTCCGCCACCGTCAAGGTGGAGGACCGGGCGCACGACGCCACCGCCCACCTGGGCACCACCTGGCAGCGCACCGACGAGTGGTACAACTACCGCGCCAACCCGCGCTCCACCGCCCACGTCCTGGCCTCCCTCGACGAGAGCAGCTACACGGGCGGGAACATGTCCGGCGACCATCCGATCGCCTGGTGCAAGGGATACGAGGGCGGCCGGGCCTTCTACACCGGAGGCGGCCACACCGACGAGTCGTACGCCGAACCCGCCTTCCGCCGCCACCTGTTGGGCGGGATCCGCTGGGCCGCCGGCATGACCGAGGCCGACTGCCGCCCGGAGACCGGCTACACGTCCCTCTTCGACGGCTCGTCCACCACCGGCTGGAAGCAGGCCGGTCCGGGCGGATTCGCCCTCGCGGACGGCACGCTCACCTCCCAGGGCGGAATGGGCCTGCTGTGGCACTCCGCCGAGGAGTTCACCGGCGACTACTCCCTCAAGCTCGACTGGAGGGCCGCGGGCGACGACAACTCCGGCGTCTTCATCGGGTTCCCGGCCTCCGACGACCCGTGGACCGCGGTGAACAACGGCTACGAGATCCAGATCGACGCCACCGACGCGGCCGACCGCACCACCGGATCCGTCTACGGCTTCAAGTCCGCCGACATCGCCGCGCGCGACGCCGCGCTGAACCCGCCCGGCGAGTGGAACACGTACGAACTCCGGGTCACCGGCGAGCGCCTGGAGATCTTCCTGAACGGCGCGAAGATCAACGACTTCACCAACACCGACCCGGTCCGGAGCCTGCGCCAGGGGCACATCGGCCTCCAGAACCACGGGACCGGCGACGACGTGTCCTTCCGCGACATCCGGATCAAGCAGAGCGGCGGACAGCCCGGCTCCCGCACGGGCGAGGTCAAGGGCGTCAACGGCAAGTGCCTGGACGTCGACAACTCCCTGACCGCGGACGGTACGAAGATCCAGCTCTGGACCTGCAACGGCACGGCCGCCCAGAAGTGGACGGTCGCGGCCGACGGCACCGTGAAGGCGCTCGGCAAGTGCCTGGACGTCTCGGGCGGCGGCAGCGCGGACGGCACGAAGGTGCAACTGTGGACCTGCAACGGCACGGGCGCGCAGAAGTGGACGCCCCAGACCGACGGCACGGTCCGCAACCCGCAGTCGGCCAAGTGCCTGGACGCCTCGGGCGGCGTGTGGAACGACGGCACGGCCGTCCACCTGTGGACCTGCCACACCGGAACCAACCAGAAGTGGACCCTGCCCTGACGGGACATGGGCCCTGACGTGAGCGCGGCCCCCGGTGACGTGGAACCTTCCACGTCACCGGGGGCCGCGGCCCGCCGCACCGACGCACGCGAGTGCGTGCGGCCTCAGCGTCGCGGGGGAAACGGGAAGAGTTCCGGGCCGTCGGTCACATCCGTGCGGTCCGGTCCGTCAGAGCGGTGAAGACGCTGACCGACCATGACGGAGGAACCACCATGAGCAGCTCCCCGACCGGCGGACGACCGGTGCTCACCCGCCACACCGAGGCCGAGACCTGTGCCGACCCCAGCAGCGTGATGACGCTGCTCGCCGACTCGGACGGCACCGCCGGCGGGTTCACCGGCTACCGCTCCACCTTCGCGCAGGGAGCGGTGGGAGCGCCCGCCCACTTCCACACCAGGGCGACGGAGCTCTTCTTCGTGATCGGCGGATCCCTCCGGGTGCTGGTGGGGGAGGAGGTCACCGTCCTGGAGGCGGGCGACTTCCTGGCCGTGCCGCCCGGCACCCCGCACGCCTTCGCCGCGGCGCCGGGCCGCGAGGCGGACGTGCTGTTCGTGTTCACGCCGGGCGCGGGCCGGTTCGACTACCTGCGCCTGCTCGGCCGGGTGATGCGCGGCGAGGCGGACGCCGGGGAGATCGCCGCCTCGGCCGAGCGGTTCGACAACCACTACGTCGACAGCCCCGTCTGGCGGGCCGCCCTGGAGGCCTCGGCGTGACCGCGGCTCACCGCGCGGCGCCGTGTTCCCGTTCGGCGAAGCGGCGCCGCGCGGCCTCGATCTCGCCCAGGTGGCGGCGGGCCCAGGCACACATGCCGTTGACCGTGTCGCGCAACGCCGCGCCCGCCTCGGTGAGCCGGTAGTCCACGCGCGGCGGAACCGTCGCGTACACGGTCCTGTGCACCACCCCGTCCCGTTCCAGCCCGCGCAGGGTCTGCGTGAGCATCTTGTGGCTGATGCCCTCCACCTCGGCCCTCAGCTCGGTGAACCGCAGCGTCCGCGCTCCCAGGACGTCGATGATCAGCGGGGCCCATTTGTTGGCCACCCCCGAGAAGATCTCGCGTGCCAGGGAATCGGCGCGCGTCGCGTCCCCGTCCTGCTCGGTTTCCATCAGGTGCCCCTCTCACGGAAAAGTGCGTTCTCCCCCGTCGGAACAGACTCCCCTACCGTTGCCGAACAACCGGAAGCGACCTGGGGGAGCGAGCACATGACCATCCTGAAGACCTACGCGCGCCTGTGGGTCGACGACCTCGACCGCGCCCTGCCGCTCCTGGAGCGCCTCACGGGCGAGCGGCCCCACCTGCGGCTGACGTTCCACGAGGTCGCCCTCGGGGCCATCGGCGACTTCCTGGTCATCGCGGGGCCGGCCGGGGAACGCGCGAAGTACGAGCACGCCTCCGCCACCGTCGTCGTCGACGACCTCGACGCCCTCCAGGAGACCTTGAAGGCCGCCGGAGCCACCCTCACCACCCCCGCGACCGACGGCCCGACCGGACGGTTCCTCTACGCCCGCCACGCGGACGGAGCGGGCGTCGAGTACGTCGAGTGGAACGCGGAACTGCTCCGCGAACTCACCCGCGCGTCGGAGCCCCCGGCGGAGTGACCTCCTCCCGGCAAGCGCCACGACTCCGGGCGCGCCCGCTCAGCGCAGCGCCCCGGCGACCACGGAGGCGGCCCGGGCGATCAGCCGGTCGTCGGGCTCCGCCTCCCGGTCGGAACGGGTCGACAGGATCGCCATCACGATCGGCGCCCCGTCCGGGGGCCAGACCACGGCCATGTCGTTGCGTCCGCCGTACGTCGTCGCCGTCCCCGTCTTGTCCCCGACCACCCACGTGTCGGGCACTCCGGCACGGATGGTCCCGTCACCCGTCAGATTGGTCCTCAGCCACGTCGTGAGCCGCTTCCGCTCGGGAGCACGCAGCACGTCGCCGAGGACGAAGGCGCGCAGGTCACCGGCGAGCGCCCGCGGCGAACTGGTGTCCCGGACCTCGCCCGGCCTCCAGTCCCCGAGCCCCGGCTCGATCCGGTCCATCCGCGTCACGCCGTCGCCGATCGACCGCAGCACGGCCTGGAGGCCCTTCGGACCGCCCAGCTCCTCGAAGAGCAGGTTGCCCGCCGTGTTGTCGCTGTACCGGACGGCGGCGTCGGCGAGGGCGTCCAGCGTCATCCCCGTGTCGACGTGCTTCTCGGTGACCGGCGACGGGTCGACCAGCTCGTCCTTCGTGTACCGCACGACGCGCTCCATGCCGCCCAGCCCCTCCTCGCGCAGCACGGCGCCGGCGGCCAGGGCCTTGAAGGTGGACGCGTAGGGGAACCGTTCGCCGTCCCGGTGGGTGATCTCGCGGCCGGTGCCGGTGTCGATCGCGTAGACGCCGAGGCGGGCGTCGAACGCCTCCTCCAGGGCGCGGAACTCACGCCGGTGGGAGGTGTCGGCGGAGGGGGAGGCGGGGGAGACGGGGACGGGCGGGGAGGCCTGCGCCCTCTGTTCGGCGCAGGCGGTCAGCGGGACGAGGACGAGCGCGGCGGCGAATCCCGTGAGGACGCGCCTGACGCGGGTGGGCTGCATGGTCCGGACCTCCGGTGCGCCCCGGGCAGGGGCGCGTAGGGGCCGGGCCCGCACGGCACCGGCCCGGTGCGTGTCATGAGTACCCGACCACATTCGCCCGCCGTCGCCATGCGGTCCAATGCCGCCACGTGCCGTTCCATGCGGAATCGGCATGGAACGCGGCGGCGCGTAGGGTGCGGGGCGTGGATCTGGTGGCAGCGAGTCGAGCCTTCGTCAGCGTGAGCGAACACGGCGGTTTCACCGCCGGGGCGGCCGCGGCCGGCATGTCCCAGCCGGTGGCCAGCCGCCGCGTCGCCGCGCTGGAGGAGCACGTGGGCGAACAGCTCTTCGAACGCACCTCGCGCCGCGCGGTGCTCACCCCGTTCGGCCGGGACCTGCTGCCGTCGGCGCGGGCCCTGGTGCGCGCCGCCGACGTCCTGCTCCACGAGGCCGAGACGGCACGGCGCAGACCGTGGCGGATCGCGGTGCCCGCCGTCTGCGGCACGGTGGCGCTGGCGCGCCTCGTCGCCGACGCCCGCGCCCTCGGCATCGCCCTCGACCTGCGGATCGCGCCGCCCGCCGAACGCCGGGACCTGGTACGTGCCCGGCAGGTGCGGGCCGCGGTGCTGGCGGTGCCGCCCGACGAGGCGGTCTGGTCGGTGCCGCTGGGCGTCGCCACGGCCGCCGATCCCGGCGTACGCCGCGTCTGGCTGGAGACCCTGCGGGTCGGCCGGACCGACCGGGGCCCGGCACGGAAGCTGTGGATCCAGCCCGAGGACGACGTGCCGCACGTCCGCGATCCCCTGGCACGCCTGCGGGACGCGGTCGGACTGCGCCCCGCGCAGTTCGCCGCGGCGACCGACCTGACGGACGCGGTGGCCGAGGTGCTGTACGGGGACGACCTGCTGCTCTGCTCACCGGGGCAGGCCGCCGGGCTCGGCCTGCACTGGCGGCCGACGGGCGGACTCACCCCGGTCCGGGGGTTCGCGCTCCGCGCGGCGGACGCCGGGGACCCGGCCGGGACGGTCAGCCGCCTGGGCCGCGCCCTCGCCCGCTGCCTGGGCGCGGACGAGGACGGAACCGCGGCGCGGAACACGGACGGAACCACGGACGAGGACGGAACCGCGGCGCGGAACACGGACGGAACCACGGACGAGGGACGGGAGACCGGCACGTGCGCACCGACACGCTGACCGACGAGGTGCGGCGGCGGCTGACGGACGGTGGACTACGAGGCTCCCTTCTGGTGCGGAACCTGCGCACCGGCGAGGAGGTCGGCGTCGACCCGGACACCGTCCTGCCCTCGGCCTCCCTGGTCAAGATCCCCCTGGCGGTGGCGACCTTCGAGCGCGTCCGGCGCGGCGAACTCGACGGCGCCGCCCCGCTCGACGTCGCCCCGGGACGCAGCACCGCCCCCGGACCCACCGGTCTGACCCGCTTCCGCCACCCCGCGCGGATCGCCGTCGAGGACCTGCTCTACCTGAGCACCTGCCTGAGCGACGAGCGGGCCGCCGACACCCTCTTCGGCCTCACCCCGCCCGCACACGTCACCTCGCTCCTGCGGGAGTTCGGCATCCACGGCATCTCCGTGCGCCACACCGTCGACGAGCTCGGCGACACCCCCGTCGAACGCTTCGACCCCGCCCAGGCGCACCTCGCGCACGCGCTGGCCATCGACGCCGGCACCGGCGGCCGCGGCCACCGGGTGCCGCAGCTCGACACGACGCGCGCCAACACCGGCAGCGCCAGGGCCTGGGCCGACCTGCTCCAGGAACTCTGGGCGCCCACGGCCCTCCACCCGCGGGTCGCGGAGGCGGTGCGCGGACTGATGCTGCACAACGTGCTCCGCCATCGCCTCACCCCCGACTTCGCCTCGGACGCGACCACCTGGTGGTCCAAGACCGGCACCCTGCTCAACCTCCGGCACGAGATCGGCGTGGTGGAGCACGCCGACGGCGACGCCTACGCCGTGGCGGTGCTCACCGAATCCCTGGTGCCGGCCGCCGTCCAGCCCGGCGCGGACGCCCTGATGGGCCAGGCGGCCCGCACCCTGCGCGACCACCTCCGCCACGTCTGACGCCCCGGCCGCGGTCGGAAGAGGCGCCGGCTCTGGTCCCGGTCCCGTCCTAGAGGTGGGCCAGGGCGAACGCCGACAGGAAGCCGACCACGGTGACCGGGCCCGTCATCAGGTGCACCCTGCCGTACGCCTCGGGGATCATCGTGTCCGCGACCATCGCCAGGATCGCCCCGCCCGCCACCGCCGTGATCGTCGCCATCACCGCCGCGGACGCGCCGCCCAGCAGGGCGTACCCGGCCAGCGCCGCCAGACCGCTGACCACCGCGATGCCTCCCCACAGGGCGAACACGTAGCCGCGACCGCGTCCGGCGGCACGCATCCCGGCGGCGCTCGCGAGCCCCTCGGGCAGGTTGCTGATGAAGACCGCCCCCACCGTCGCCACTCCCAGGTGCCCGCCTCCCAGCAGGCTGGTGCCGATGACGACGGATTCCGGGACCCCGTCCAGCAGCGCCCCCAGGGCTATGGCGTTGCCCGACCCCGGCGCCTCGCCCTCGGAGGGCTGCTGCTCCCCGGAGCGCTTCCGGTGCCGCGCCCCGCGCCGCGCCAGGAGGGCATTGGCCCCCGAGTACACGACGGCACCGCCGACGGCGCCGGTGACCACGGGCACCATGCCGGAGCGCTCGTACGCCTCGGCGATGAGTTCGAACGACACCGCGGCCATCAGGACACCACTGCCGAAGGCCATGACCAGGGCGATCAGCCGGGGCGGAACCCGCACCAACGTGCCGACGGCCGCCCCCACCAGCAGGGCCGTCCCCGCGAACAGGCCCCACGCGCCCGCAACCAACGCTCCCGCCACAACCGGCCCCTCTCACCATCGTCGACAGACCCGCCCCTCCTACCCCCCGGGGAACGAAAAACGAACACCGAAACGATTCCGGCCGGCACCCGGCAGGTATGGGCGGGACGCGACCGGGCATCCGGGGAAGGAACCGGCCGCACTCCCGGGCCGCCCGTCGACGTCGAAGAACTCCGAGGAGCGAGAAGGTGAAAGGATTCCGCAGCTTCATCCTGCGCGGAAACGTGGTCGACCTGGCCGTGGGCATCGTCATCGGGGCGGCGTTCACCGCCGTCGTCAACGGTTTCGTGAGCGCCTTCCTGACGCCCCTGGTCGGCCTGGCCGCCGGCGCCACCGGCGACATGAACCGCAAGACCTTCGCCGTGGGCGCCACCCAGTTCCCCTACGGCGCCTTCATCACCGCGGTGATCAGCTTCCTGCTCCTCGCCGGCGCCCTGTACTTCCTCGTGGTGCTGCCGATCAACAAGCTGCACGAGCGCCTCGCGCCGCACCAGGACGTCCAGGCTCCCAAGCGTGACTGCCCCGAATGCCTCAGCCCCGTCCCCGCCCGGGCCCGCCGCTGCGCGTCGTGCACCGCCCCCCTGCCCGCCGTACCCGTCCAGCCGGAGGACAGGACCCAGCGCGTCGACTGACCGGGGTCGCGCTGCCGCGACGTCCTCCACGGGCGAGCGATGAGTTCCGGGGACGGATCCGGTCCACCCTGGTATGACGCGCATCATCGCCGACATCTCGGTCTCCCTCGACGGCTTCGTCACGGGCCCCGACCCCGGCCCGGGCAAGGGCCTGGGCACCGGAGGCGAGGCGCTGCACACCTGGGCGTTCTCCGACGATCCCGAGGACCGCCGCCTCCTGCGGGAGGGGACCGCCCGCTCGGGCGCCGTCGTCCTCGGACGCCGCCTCTTCGACCTCGTCGACGGACCCGGCGGGTGGGACGACGAGGTCGGCTACGGCGCCGACGAGGCGGGCAGGCCCGCCTTCGTCGTCGTGACGGGCTCGGTGCCGGAGTCGGTACGGCTCGCCGACCTCGACTGGACGTTCGTCACCACCGGTCTGCCCGACGCCGTCGCCGCCGCCCGCGCGCGTGCCGAGGCGGCGTCGGCACGCACCGGCGAAGACCTCGACGTCGTCCTCATGGGCGGCGGCGCCACGATCGGCTCGGCACTCGAAGCCGGGCTCGTCGACGTCCTGACGCTGCACCTCGCGCCCGTCGTGCTGGGCGCCGGGACCCCGCTGTTCACCGGGGGAGCGCCGTACGCGCTCGTACGGACCGGCGTGCTCCCGACGTCGACCGCGACGCACCTGACCTATGACGTCACGAGGTGATCCGATGACCACGGTCCACGTCAACGGGGTCGCCCTGGGCGTCGAGTCGTTCGGTGCCGACAGCGCGCCGCTCGTCCTGCTCGCGGGCGGGACGACGATGCTCTCCTGGCCCGGCGCGCTGTGCGAGCGCCTCGCCGCCGGCGGCCGGCGCGCGGTGCGCCACGACCTGCGCGACAGCGGGGAGTCGACGACGACGGACCCGGGAGCGCCCGCCTACACGCTGAGGGACCTCGCCGCCGACGCGGCGGCCCTCGTCGACGCGCTCGGCGGGGGACCCGCGCACCTCGCGGGCATCGGCGTCGGCGGGATGGTCGCCCAGGTGGCCGCGCTCGACCACCCGGGCGCGTTCTCGGCGCTCACCCTGGTGGGCACCCGCGCGGTCGCCCCCGGCCCCCCCCGACGACGACCTCCCCGACCACGACCGGGCGGCGATGACCCGGCTGTTCGCGCTCCCGGCGCCCGACTGGACCGACCGCGAGGCGGTCGCGGAGTTCGCCGCCGCCGGCGCGGAGATCCTCGGCGACGACCCCGCCGCCGCGCGCGCGGTCGCCGCACGCGTCTGGGACCGCACGCCCGGCACCGCGCCCCCGGTCCAGACGGCCAACCAGATGGGCACGGTGTTCTCCGCACTCGACTGCGCGCCCCGCTGGCGCGAGCGCCTGCCCGGGATCGGGGTCCCCACGCTCGTCGTCCACGGCCGCCACGACCGGTTCTTCCCCCTCGGCAACGGCGAGGCGCTCGCCCGCGAGATCCCCGGGGCACGGCTCCTCGTCCTGGAGGAGGCCGCCACCGCGATCCCCGACGCGGCGGTCGGCGAGGTCGCCGCGGCGATGCTCGCCCTCGGGTAGGGGAACCGGGGGCCGCTCGCGGCGTGGTTCAGCCGACCTTCTCCCCGGGCGCCGTCGGACGCGCCTCCAGTTCCGGAGCGGCCAGCAGGTCGGCGACGAGCTCCCGCGACCCGCCGATGTAGGTGCTGACCAGGTCCACGTCACCGCCCAGGCACCAGGCGCGGTCCTGCGGCCACCACAGGTCGGGCAGTTCGGCGAACTCGTCCAGGGACACCGGCGAGACGGCATCGGCCAGCGTCCCGGCGAGCAGCACCTCGTCCCGTCCGGGCGTCTCGAAGGAGGGGAACCGGTCGAAGTCCCACCGCCCGTAGCCGTTCCACAGACCGAACCAGCACTGTTCGGGGGTCCGGGTGTGCCGGGCCAGGACGGGGATCAGGGCCCGGGCGACGTCCGGCGGGGTCGGACCCTCCGCCGGGTGCTCGTCCCACACGCCGGGCAGACCGTACTCGGAGGCGTTGTGGTAGGAGGGATCCGCCCCGATCAGTTCGTGCCAGTCCGTGGCGGGTGTCATCGCGCGCCCGTGGGCGGCGGCCACCGCCGCCCAGCGCACCGGCCGCTCGTCCAGGGACGCCGGATGCAGGATCCGGGCGTAGGCGGCGAACCCGGGCGCGGCGACGCCCGCCACCGTCCCGAGGCCGCCGTCCCCCGGGGCGCGCTCGGTGAGCCAACGGGCCGGGCCGAGACCGGCCGTCTCCACGCGCAGGCGTCCGTACCGCTCCGGAGCGGGATACCGGTCCACCGGTCGATAGTCGTCCATCCCGCACAGTCTGCCCGACCGGACCCGACCGGACCGGTCCCGGCCTGCCCCGACCCGATCCGGCCCGACCCGACCTCACCTGCCCCCGTGACCCCCGACCGCCTCCGCCAGCACCCCGGCCGCCTCGGCCTCCGCCACGGCCCGGTCCTCGGCGACGAGCCCGATCCGGGTGCGGCGGTCGAGGAGGTCGGAGGCGTCCAGGGCGCCCTCGTGACGGACCGCCCACAGCAGTTCGGCGCGCGTGACGGGATGCCCGGGTACGACGGGGAGCGCGAGCTCCGGTCGTTCGAGGCCCATCTCGTGCACGGCGACGGCTTCGGTTCCGTAGCGGCGTACGAGGTGCGACGGGGCGTCGAGACCGGCCAGGGTCCGCGGCGCGGCCGCGCCCACGAGGGGCACCGAAGCGGTGCGGCAGGGACCGGCGTCCAGGGCGCGGGCGGTCACGGCGGCGTCCAGGGCGTCCTGCGCCATCCGCCGGTAGGTCGTCAGTTTGCCGCCGACCACGGTCACGACGCCGTCGGGGGAGTGGAGGACCGCGTGCTTGCGCGAGATGTCGGCGGTGCGGCCCTCTTCGCCGCGCGTGTCCAGGAGGGGGCGCAGCCCCGCGAAGGCCCCGACGACGTCCCCGCGCCGGAGGGTGACGTCGAGGGCGGAGCCGAGGACGTCGAGGAGGAAGCCGATGTCGGTCTCGGGCACGTCCGGGACGTCGGGGACCTCGCCGTCGACGGGTTCGTCGGTGAGCCCGACGTACACCCGGCCGTCGCCCTGGGGGAGGACCAGGACGAAGCGGTTGGCCTCGCCCGGGATCGGGATGTGCAGCCCCGTGGCGAGCCCGCCGAGGTTCCGGTCGCGCAGGACCAGGTGGGTGCCGCGGGAG
This sequence comes from Streptomyces sp. NPDC007872, assembly GCF_042868165.1. NCBI lineage: Bacteria > Bacillati > Actinomycetota > Actinomycetes > Kitasatosporales > Streptomycetaceae > Streptomyces > Streptomyces sp. NPDC007872. The sequence continues at coordinate 163,949 of NZ_JBIAEA010000003.1, read as the reverse complement.
GGGCGCAGCCGGACGTCGCCGACGAGGCCGCCCGCCCACACCCCGGCCGCGTTGACGACCGCGCGGGCGCGGATGCGCAGCTCCTCGCCGGTCGTCTCGTCGCGCACCCGCGCGCCGCCGCCGTCGAGTGCGAGCGCGCGGGTGCGGGTGAGGATCCGCGCGCCGTGCGCCGCCGCGGTGCGGGCGATCGCGGTGACCAGGCGCGCGTCGTCGGTGAGCCGGCCGTCCCAGGAGAGCAGACCGCCGCGCAGCCCGGTGGACCGCAGGACGGGGGCGAGGTGGCGCGTCTCGACGGCGGACAGGGTGCGCGGCGCGGGCAGCGTGCGGCGCGACGTACGGGCGGAGACCCGGAGGGCGTCGCCGGCGAGGAAGCCGGCCCGCGCCAGCGCGGCCTGGCCGCGGCCGACGAGCGGGGTGAGGGGGAGGACGAACGGCTGGGCGCGGACCAGGTGGGGCGCCGTCCGCTCCATCAGGATCCCGCGTTCGACGGCGCTCTCGTGGGCCACGTCGAGCTGCCCGGTGGCGAGGTAGCGCAGTCCGCCGTGGACCAGCTTCGAGCTCCACCGCGACGTTCCGAACGCGAGGTCGTGGGCGTCGATCGCGGCCACGCGCAGTCCGCGCGTGGCCGCGTCCAGCGCCACGCCGGCGCCGGTCGCGCCGAGGCCCACGACGAGGACGTCGACCTCCTCGCCGTCGGCGAGCCGGGCGAGTTCGCGCGCGCGGCGCGCGGCGTTCAGCGAGGAGGCGGACGGGAAGGGGCTGCTCGTGGGGGTCACGGGGTGAGGGTCCTCTCCAGCAGGGTGCGCAGCTCGCCCAGGAAGGCGGCTTCGCTCAGGTCGGGATCGGTCTCGTCGGCCATGGTGCGCAGCGAGAGCGTGAAGGACTGCACGACGAGCAGCAGGGACCGGGCCTGGAGGTCCACCGGTGCCCGGCGCACGGACCCGTCCTCGTGGCCCGCGCCGATCGCGGTGACGAGGAGCTCCAGGAAGGCCTCCTGGCTGGCCCCCCTGCGGTCGAGGACGTACGGCAGGAGCAGCTCGGGATCCACGTCGAGGATCTTGTGGAAGAGCGGGTGGGACCTGAGCGCCGTGGCGGCCGCGACGAGCCCGTCCACGAGCCGCGTCCGGACGGGCCGGCCGTCCGCACCGGCCGGCATGGCACCCGCGGCGGCCGCGATCCACTCACGGGTCATCAGGTCGCCGACCAGGCTGCGGACGTCGGGCCACCGGCGGTACAGCGTCATCCGGGACACGCCCGCGCGCCGGGCGACGTCGGTCAGCGTCGTCCGGCGTACGCCGACGGCGAGCACGCAGTCGCGCGCCGCGTCCAGGAGGAGGTCGGTGTCCGAGCGGTTGCGATCGGACCGGTCCGGTTCCGTCCGGTCGGAATGGTTGTGACGAATGGGCGTCATCTGTCACAGTGTAATGCCAGTGCGGGCCGAACGGCAGCACCGACCGTGGAACAGACCGAGAGGAACGCCTCGAAGTGGACATGTTGTGGAGCGGCTGGGGAGACCCGGCCAAGGCGGCCCCCCTGCCCGACGCGGTCATCGGTCTGCTGCGCGACCTGCTCGGCGTCACCCCCCGCCCGAGCGGACCGGCGACCCTCGACGCCGTCGACGTACCGCCCTCGCCCCTGACCGGCGGGGCGCGCGCCGCGCTTGCCGGGGTGCTCGCCGCCGAGGACGCCCTGCGCGACGACGCCGAGAGCCGCATCCGGCACACCCGGGGCAAGTCCACCCCCGACCTCCTGCGCATCCGCGCGGGCGAGGTCGCCGACGTGCCGGCCGCCGTCGTCCTGCCGGGCAGCCACGACGAAGTGGTGGCCGTCCTGCGCGCCTGCGCCGAACACGGCCTGTCGGCCGTCCCGTTCGGCGGCGGCACCTCCGTCGTCGGCGGCCTGGCGCCCGAGACGAAGCGGCCGTTCGTCGCCCTCGACCTGCGCCGCCTCGACCGGCTGGTGGCGATCGACGAGGTCTCCCGCACCGCCACCCTCGAACCCGGACTGCGCGGCCCGCGCGTCGAGGCGCTCCTGAACGACAAGGGCTGGACCCTCGGCCACTTCCCGCAGTCCTTCGAGTGGGCGTCCGTCGGCGGCTTCGCCGCCGCCCGCTCCAGCGGCCAGGCCTCGGCCGGGTACGGCCGCTTCGACGAGATGGTCCTCGCGCTCACCCTCGCCACCCCCGAGGGCACCCTCGACACGGGCCGCGCGCCCCGCTCGGCCGCCGGCCCCGACCTGCGCCAACTGGTCCTCGGCTCCGAAGGCGCCCTCGGCGTCATCACGGCCGTGACCGTGCGCGTCCGCCCGCTGCCCCGCCGCCGCGTCTACGAGGGCTGGCGCTTCTCCTCCTTCGAGGCGGGCACCGCGGCCCTCCGCCGGCTCGCCCAGGACGGCCCGCGCCCCACGGTGCTGCGCCTCTCCGACGAGACGGAGACCTTCGTCGGGCTCGCGCAGCCGGACGCGATCGGCGGTTCCGACGCTCCGTCGGGCGGGGGCTGCGTGGCCGTCGCCGGATACGAGGGGACCGAGATCGACACCGCGACCCGCCGCGCCGCCGCCCGCGAGGTCCTGCTCGACGCCGGCGGCGAGTACATCGGCGAGGAACCCGGCGACCGGTGGGCGCACGGCCGCTACAACGCGCCGTACCTGCGCGACGCGCTGCTCGACGCCGGCGCCTTCGCCGAGACCCTGGAGACCGCGGCGTTCTGGTCCGCGCTGCCCCGGTTGTACGCCGACGTGCGCGAGGCGCTGACGACGGCCCTGACCGAGGCCGGCACTCCGCCGCTGGTCATGTGCCACGTCTCCCACGTCTACGAGAACGGCGCCTCGCTCTACTTCACCGTCGTCTCCGCGCAGGGCGAGGACCCGGTCGCCCACTGGGAGCCCGCGAAGCGCGCCGCGAACGACGCGATCCTCGCGGCGGGCGGCACGATCAGCCACCACCACGGCGTCGGCACGGACCACCGCGACTGGTACGTCCGGGAGATCGGCCCCCTGGGCGTCCGGCTCCTCCAGGCCGTCAAGGCCGAGGTGGACCCGTCCGGCGTCCTCAACCCCGGGGTCCTCGTCCCCGTCCGCTGAACCCGAGCCCCCGCCGGTCCGCGGGTCCCACCCCCCTCCGCGGGCCGGCGGGCAGGCCGCCGGCCCCCACGGGCCACCGGATCCCGGCCGTCACCGCTCCCGCACCGGTACACCACCCCGGCCGCCGGAACCGTTCGCCGGAACCAACCGCTCCCCACCCCCGCCCGCCGCTCCCTCTCTCCCCTCCGGAGGCCCCACCCATGCGACAGTTCACCGCCGTCGTCAACCCCACCGCAGGCGGTTCCAGCGGCGTGGCGGCCCTGATCCCCCTGGCCCGGTCGCTGCGGCAGGAGGGCGCGCGGCTCGACACCGTCTACAGCCGGAGCCTGGAGCACGCGCGCGAACTCGCCCACCGGGCGGGCGAACGAGGAGACGTCGTGCTCGCGGTCGGCGGTGACGGAATGGCCGGCTGCGTCGGCGGCGCGCTCAGCGGTACGGACACGCTCTTCGGCCTGGTCCCCGCAGGCCGGGGCAACGACTTCGCCCGTGCGCTCGGCCTGCCCGCCGACGCCCCCTCCCTCGCGCGGACACTGCTCGACGGCGAGCCGCGCGCGGTGGACACGATCGAGGTGGAGTCCGCCGCGCACGCGCGCACCTCCGTCCTGGGCAGCGTGTACGCGGGCATCGACGCGATCGCCAACCGCCACGCGAACGCGTCGCGACTCCTGCGGGGAGCGGCCTCGTACTACGCGGGCGGCCTGCGGGCCGTCCTCGCCTGGAAGCCCGCGGCCTACCGCGTCACCGTCGACGGGGTCGTGCACGAGCGCACCGGCTACACGGTCGTGGCCGCGAACTCCGGCTTCTACGGCTTCGGCAGGAACATCGCCCCCGACGCCAGGCTCGACGACGGCCTCCTGGACGTCGTCGTCATCACCCACACCTCGAAGCGCCACTTCTTCGCGGTGATGAACGAGCTGAAGACCGGCGCGCACGTGCGGCGCCCCCAGGTGGAGATCCTGCGCGGGAAGGAGATCCGCATCGAGGCGGACCGGGCCCTCCCCTACGGCGCCGACGGCGAGGTCGACTCGGTCCTGCCGGTGACCGTCCGGGTGCAGCCGAAGGCCCTCCGGGTCCTGGCCTGATCCGCCCGGAGCGGTGCGCCGGGAGCATTCGCGGCCGCCCCGGCCGCACGGCCGGGCCCGGTCACGACCGGTGGCGCCCGGGCCCGGACGCCGACGTCCGCCCCGTGCGGCGCGTACAGTACGGGTGGCGCGGCGAGATACACGAGGAGTCCGTCTTGACCGCGACGAGTCCTGAACACGCCACCGTCCCCGCCGACACCGGCGAGGTCACCCTCCTGATAGCCCGCCGGGTCGACCCCGGCCACGAAGCGGCCTTCGAGCGGTGGGCGAAGGGCATCCTCGACGCCGCGGCCGCCTTCCCCGGCCACCTCGGGTACGGGTTCTTCCGTTCCTCCGGCGGTGACGCCCCGTGGTTCCTCGTCCATCGCTTCCGGGACGCCGGGGCGTGCCGGACCTGGCAGGACTCTCCCGAACGCGCGGCCTGGTTCGCGGACTGCGACGGACACCACCACACGGAGATCGCCCGGCGGGAACTCACCGGCATGGAGACCTGGTTCGCCGAGCCGGGCTCCACCCGGCCCGCGCCGCCCCGGTGGAAGATGGCGGTGAGCGCGACCCTCGCCGTCTACCCGATCTCCGTCCTCGGCAGCCTCTTCCTCCTGCCCCACCTGACCGCGCTCCCCCTCCTCCTCGGCAACGCCGTCACGGCCTGCGTCTTCAACGTGCTCATGACGTACGTGGCGATGCCGGCCGTCAGCAGGCTCCTGCGCGACTGGCTCACCCCGTAGGCACCGCCGCGCCCGGTACGGCGGCCCGGGCGCGGACGCGTACGCATCCCGGCACGGGGCGAATCCTTTCGTGCCCGTCCCGGCTCTTATGGGTGTGCGGACGACCCCGTCCGCCCCGCGACCCACCAGGAGGACCCCATGACCCCCGTCGTCATCGCCGCGGCCGCCGCGCTGCTGCTGTGCGCGTGTACCGTCACGGTGCTGCGCCGCCGGAGGCGCCGGCGTGGCTGATCACACCTGGCCCGGCGAGGCCCTGGTCGCCGCAGCGCAGCGCGGCGACACGGAGGCGCTCACCGATCTGGTGCACGGTTCGTATCCCCACGTGCACCGGTTCGCCCGCACGCTGTGCGCCACCCCGCAGGACGCCGAGGACGCCGCTCAGGAAGCCCTGATCATCCTCTACCGCAAGGTCGGCATGCTGCGGGCCTCCGGGGCGCTGGCGTCCTGGATGTTCCGGATCGTCCGCAACGAGTGCCTGCGCCGCACCCGGGGCCTGATCTCCCACGGCCCGGCCGTCCCGGGCCGTGGGCCGTCCCGGCGCCACGGCGACCCGGGGCGGCACGAGCCGGCGGGCGGGGACCACGCGTCCGGCGCCGCCGCGCGGTCCGCCGAGGAGGACGTCCTGCTGCGGCTGGAAGCCGAGCGCGTCGCCGCCGCGGTCGCCGCCCTGCCCGCCGACCAGAGGCGGGTGCTGGTCATGCGGGACGTCCAGGGCCTGCCCGGCCGCACCGTCGCGAGCCGTCTCGGACTGAGCACCGCCGCGATGAAGTCCCGTCTGCACCGCGCCCGTACGGCGGTGCGCGAGGCACTGCGCGAGGAGCCGGTACGGGCGGAAGGAGAAGGCGATGGCACCTGACCCCACCACGACGGGCGCCGCCCCGTCCGGTGCTCCCGCCGGTGTCGGCACGCCGGGGCCCGGCGGCTTCGCAAGCTCCACCGTCCCGCGTCACCTGGCCCGCGGTGCGATCGGGTTCGGAGCGCTCGTCGCGTCGCTCGCCCTGCTGCCGGCCGTCGGTCCCGCGAGCCTCCTGCTCGCCCCGATCGGCCTGATCGCCCTGCGCGGCTGCCCGATGTGCTGGACGATCGGCCTCGTGGAGACCGTCTCGGCCGGGCGGTTGCGCCGTTCCTGCACAGGGGGGAGCTGCACCCTGCGACGCACCTGACGGTGGTCGCCGCGCGGACACGACCGCGCGGTCACCGCCGCTCCGGCCGGGCCCGGTCCGGGTCCGGTCAGAGCCAGCCCTCCTTCACCGCTCGGACGCCCGCCTCGAAACGGCTGCGGGCGCCGAGCCGGGACATCAGCTCCGAGCTCATCCGGCGGACCGTGCGCAGCGAGACGCCGAGCCGGCGGGCGGCGATGTCGTCCGTGCAGCCGATGCCCAGGAGCATGACGAGTTCGCGCTCCTGGGGGGAGAGGTCGTGGGCGTCGCGCCGGGGCGCCTCGCCGAAGGGGGTGCCCGACTCCCAGAGTCGTTCGAAGAGGACGGTGAGCGCGTGGACCAGGCCGGGGCTGCGCACTTCGAGGGCGCCGGCGCGGCCGTCGAGGGGATCGACGGGGACGAGGGCGGCCTCCCGGTCGACGACGACCATGAGGAGCGGGACGACGGGCACGGTCCGCGCCTCGCCGCCGAGTTCGCAGTACCAGCGGACGTAGTCGACGGTGGGCTGGTCGTTGCGGAAGCTCTCCTGGTAGATGGAGCGGATCTTGACGCCGCGTTCCAGGGCGAGCTGGTCGAGGGGCTGGCTGGCGTCCATGGTGTCGGGCAGTTGGGCCCCGCCCACCAGGAGGGAGAGGCACTCCTCGCGGGCCCCCACGGCGAGCGCTTCGAGCCGCCGGCGCACGGCGTCCAGGCCCACCACCCGCTCCACGACGTCGTGGGCGGGACCGGAGCCGGGGCCGGTGGCGTACCGGGCGAGGATGTCGGCCACCGCCCGCTCGGCCTGCTCGACGTCCCGGCGGCGGCGGTTCAACTCGGCCTCGGCGCGGGCGAGCAGGAACGAGAAGCTGACCTCGGGATTGAACGGGACGGGGTCGCCGGAGCCGTCCTCCATGGCGACGAGACGGGCCTCGGTGAGCCGGCCGAGGGCTTCGCGGACCCGCTCCTGCGGCCAGTCGAGGCGGGCGGCCAGCTCGGCCACGCCCTCCTCGGGATGGTCGAGCATGAGTCTGTAGACGATCTCTGCCGACTGCTGAATTCCCAGCGCCTCCAACAAGGCGTATCCCCCCAGGTAAGGCCATGTGTCCGTAGCGCGTGCGCGGTGATCATATGCCGCTACCGAGCCGTAGGTCTGGACCAATCAAGATGTGACCGAAGTTCGTCAGGTCGACGGACACGGGATCAAGAAAGCGCTGCGGGACGGGAGTTCGTGCTCCAGGATGAAGGCGGGTTGGACTAGACCAACCCGCTCGCCGTCTTCCACGCTCCATCGAAAAGGACCACACCCCCATGGCGATCCCGCAGCGCACCGTCGTCCTCGGTGCCCTCCCCTTCGGCACCGGCGTCGACGAGGCCACCTCCTTCGCGGTCCTCGACCGCTTCACCGAACTCGGCGGCACCGTCGTCGACACCGCCAACAACTACGCGTACTGGCTCGACGGCGCCACCGGCGACGAGTCCGAGGTCACCGTCGGCCGCTGGCTCGCCGCCCGCGGCAACCGCGACTCCGTCGTCCTGTCCACCAAGTGCGGCGCCCGCCCCCGCCCCGGCACGGACGAGTGGGAGGGCCTCTCCGAGAAGGTCGTCAAGACCGCCCTCGACGACAGCCTCACCCGCCTCGGCACCGATCGCGTCGACGTCTTCTGGGCCCACGTCGAGGACCGCGCCGTCCCGCTGGAGGAGACCGTCGGCGCCCTCGCCGACCTCGTCGAGGACGGCAAGGCCGGAGAACTCGGCGCCAGCAACCACGCCGCCTGGCGCGTCGAGCGCGCCCGCGCCCTGGCCGGCGAGCGCCCCCGCTACACCCACCTGCAGAACCGCCACTCCTACCTGCTGCCCCGCTTCGACAAGGCACTGCCCTCCACGGCGCACGTCCACGTCACCCGCGAACACCTCGACTACGCCCGCTCCGAGCAGCTTCCCGTCTGGGCCTACAGCTCCCTGCTCTCCGGCGGCTACACCCGGCCCGAGATCGGCATCCCCGACGCGTACGACCACCCCGGCACCCCGCCCCGGCTCGCCGCGCTCGACGAGACCGCCCGCGAACTCGGCGCCACCGTCAACCAGGTCGTGCTGGCCTGGCTGCTCGGCGGCGAGCAGCGGATCCTGCCGATCGTCGGCGCCAGCCGCGTCGAGCAGATCGAGGAGGTCATGGGCGCGCTGACGCTGACCCTCGACCCCGAGCAGCGCCGCCGCCTCGACGAGGCCGGCGCCTGACGCTCAGGTTCCACCCGCCGCCGGGGCCGGAGAGACCAGCAGCTCCTGGCCCCGGTGGTCGGACAGGTCCCCGGGATCGGTCAGCGCGTACCGGTGCACGCGAAGGCCCCCGCCCGTGAACGTCCAGTCCAGCCGCCACAGCGGCAGCGGCCCGGCGCCCCAGCTCACCGGCAGCGCCGAGGAGGACGCCGTCGCCGCGTCCGCGAACGCGCCCCGCAACCCGTCGAGATCGCCCATCGCCGGGGTCGTGTTGAAGTCCCCCGAGATCAGCAGAGGATGCGGGTTCGCGCGGGCGTCCGCGAGCAGCGCCGCGTAGTGCCGCTTGCGCACGGCGTCGGTGTCCCGCACCACCCGGTAGAAGCCCCGGCTCAGCGGCGACCGCTCGATGTCCACCTGCACCGGGACGTGCACGTTGTAGAACGACACCACCCGGCCCGCCACGTCGACGTCGGTGCGCAGCACCTTGTTCCGCTCGAACCGCTCCCGCCACGGCACCGACCGGTCGTCCGTCGCCTGCCCCGGGCCGACCGGGGGAGTGGCCACCACCGGGAAGCGCGAGAGCGTCACCAGCTCGCCCCGCACCACCACCCGGTAGCCGGGGAAGGCGGCGCGCAGCGCGGCCAGCCGGTCGATCTCCGTGTGCGTTCCGTCCTCCCAGGCCAGGTACTCCTGGAGCAGGTACACGTCGGCGTCCCGCGCGCGCAGGAAGCGGTGGAAGGCGGCCGGGTCGTCGGTGGTGTCCCAGTACAGGGTGTTCCAGGAGAAGACCCGCAGCGCGCCCGCCGGGGCCGGCCCCGGTCCGCCCCCCGGCACCAGGGCGCCCCAGTGCACCCCCGCCCGCCCGGCCCCGGCGAGCAGCAGCACCACCAGCGCCCCGGCCAGCCACCGGCGGCGCGCCCGGTCCCCCACGGCCGCGCAGAGCGCGAGCAGCACCAGCGGCACCGCGAGGAAGGCGAGCGGGGGAACGAGGTCGGGCAGCAGCCACGGCCACCACGTCCCACTGAGGAACAGGCCCGGCAGGGCGAACAGCGCCCACCCCGCCACGGCCCACGCGAGCATGCGCGGAAAGGTCGTCCGAAGGTTCACGACCGGGAACGCTAGCAGGGCCCAAGTCCTCTTTCGCTCAAGCGAGTTGACCGTCTCGAACTGCGAGAACGGGCGATACGGGAACGATACGCGTCCCATACGCCGACCCGGTGTGCTCTTCCCATGACGCAAACCGTGTCGGTCGTCATACCGGCCCACAACTCCGCACGCACCCTCGACGCCTGCCTCAGATCCGTGTACGCCCAGACCCACCCCGTCCACGAGGTCATCGTCGTCGACGACGGCTCCACCGACGCCACCGCCGAGATCGCCCGCCGCCACCCCTGCACCCTCCTCGGCGACGGCGTCAACCGGGGCGTCTCCGCCGCCCGCAACACCGGCATCGCCGCCGCGACCGGGGACGTCCTCTTCTTCCTCGACTCCGACGAGGCCCTCACCCCCGGCTCCGTCGAGGCCGCCCTGGAGATCCTCCGCGCCGACCCGGCCTGCGGCTGCGTGCACGGCGTCATCGCCCCCGAGCCGCTCGTCGACGACGGTCCCGTCGAGTGGTACAAGACCCTCCACGCCCACTGGTGGCGGGCCCGCGGCGCCGGAGTCGTCCAGACCGCCCTCTTCGCCCAGGCGGCCGTGCCCCGCGAGGTCTTCGCCCGGATCGGGGGCTTCGACGAGTCGCTGCGGGACTCCGAGGACCTGGAGCTCAGCGACCGGCTCGCCCCCCACTACCGGATCGTCCTCACCGAGCGGGTGGCGGCCCACCACGACGAGGAGCACCGGCTCGGCCCGCTCCTCGCCGAGACCTACCGGCGCGCCCTCCTCCTCGTCCCCGCCCTGCGCTCCGCGCGGGCCGGCGGCCGCTCCCACCTCACCGCCAACACCCCCGCCTCCGTCCTGGCCGCCGCCTTCCTCCTCCTCGGCTCCCCGGTCCTCGCCGTACTGCTCCCGCTCCTCGGCGCGCCCGGTGCGTGGGCCGCCCTGCCTGCCGCCGCCGGCCTGCTCGCCTTCTGCCTCGCCAACGCCGGTCTCATCGGCTTCGCCGCCCGCCGCCGGGGCGCCGCCTTCGCGCCCTTCTTCACCGCCGTCCACCTCGCCTGCCACGCGGCCCTGCTGGCCGGGGCGGCGGTGGGAGCCCTGAGGACCCTGCCCCCGGGACGACGCACGAAGATCCCGGCCCAGGGGCAGCGCACGAAGACCCCGGAGCCGCCCGCCCCCGCGAAGGCGGGCGCCCGATGACGGACCGACTCCGCCGCTGGCTCACCCCCGTCGTGGTGGCCGCCGCCCTCGTCGGCGTCTTCCTCCTCGTCCGGGACCAGGGGGCCGAGGCCGCCCGCGCCTTCGCCCGCGCCGACGCCGTCCCGCTGCTCGCCGCCTCCGTCCTCGCCAACGTCGCCGGCCTCGTCCTCGCCGTCCACGCCTGGCGGGTCCTCATTCCCGGCGACCACCCCGTCCGGGGCCTGCTCGCCGCGAAGATCTACTTCCTCGGCCAGCTCAGCAAGTACGTGCCCGGCCGCGTCTGGGGCGTCCTCACCCACATCGCCCACGGCCGCGCGGCCGGCGTGCCCGGGGCCCGGATGACCTCCGCGTACGTGCTCAGCCTCGCCCTCACCCTGCTCACCGGCGCCGCCGTCGGCCTCGCCGCCGCCCCCGCCGCCCTGCCCGGCCACTGGTACTGGCTCTGCCCCCCGGTCCTGGTCTTCCTCGCCGGGGTCGTCCGGCCCGCGATCATCACCCGGCCGGTCACCTGGCTCACCGCACTGGCCCGCAGGCCCGTCGACCCGCCGCCGGACACCGCCGTCCGCCGGGCCGTCCTCCTCGCGCTCGCCTCCTGGGCCGCCTCCGGACTGCACCTGTGGTTCCTGCTGCTCGCGATCGGCGCGCCCCCGTGGTCCGGCCTCGGCGCGGCGGTCGGCGGCTTCGCCCTGGCCACCGTGGTCAGCAGCCTCGCCGTGATCGTGCCCGACGGCTGGGGCGTACGGGAGCTCACCCTCACCGCGGCCCTCGCCACCGTCCTGCCCGGCGGACTCGCCGCCGCGGCCGCCCTCGCCAGCCGCCTGGTCTGCGTCCTCGCCGAACTCGGCAGCTCGGCGGCGGTCCTGACCTGGTCCCGGATCCGCGACGCCCGCGACGGCACGCCGCCGGTCCGCACGAACGGAACCACCGCGACCGCCGGAACGCCCGGCACCCCCGTCCACGAATTCGCCGGCGTCCCCCACGCCCACCCGCACGCCCTCATCCTCCCGATCGGAGAGAACGCCCGTGTACACCCTTGACGAAGCCGAACGGTTCGACGTCGACCAGGTCCACGACCTCTACCGCCGCTACGTGAACAAGAGCCAGGTCTCCCTCATGACCTCCTTCGGCTTCGGCCGCGAGCTGGTCAGGAGCGCGGAGGGGGCCCACCTCACCCTCACCGACGGCCGCCGCGTCCTGGACCTCACCGGCGGCGTCGGCGTCCTCAACCACGGCCACAACCACCCCCGCATCCTCGCCGCCCGCGAGCGCTTCGCCCGCGACAAGCGCATGGAGGTGCACAAGACCTACTTCTCGCCCTACCTCGCCGCCCTCGGCCACAACCTCGCCGAGATCCTCCCCGGCGACCTGAACATGGCCTTCCTGCCCAACTCCGGCGCCGAGGCCGTCGAAGGCGCGGTCAAGCTCGCGTACAAGTTCCACAACGGCAAGCGGAACACCGTCCTGCGCGCCGACTGCGCCTTCCACGGCAAGCTCCTCGGCTCCGGCGGACTCACCGGCCAGGCCCAGTTCGGCTTCCCCACCATCCCCGGCGTCGACACCTTCCGCTACGACGACCTCGAATCCGTCCGCCGGGCCGTCGCCGCCCACAAGGGCGACGTCTACGCCCTGCTCATCGAGCCGTTCAGCGCCTCCACCATCCAGGAGTGCTCCGAGGAGTTCCTGCGCGGCCTGCGCGAGATCTGCGACCGGGAGAAGATCGTCCTGATCTTCGACGAGATCTACACCGGCTGGGGCAAGACCGGCTCCCTCTTCCACTTCATGCGCTACCCCGGCCTGATCCCGGACGTCCTCACCACGTCCAAGTCCTTCGGCGGCGGCAAGTCCTCCATCTCCGCCTACGTCGCCCGCGAGCCGGTCTTCCGCAAGGCGTACGACAACCTCGGCGACGCCCTGATGAACTCCACCTCCACCACCTACTACGGCTTCGGCGAGGAGTGCGCCACCGCCCTCGAAGCCGTCAACATCGCCGTCGAGGACGACTACCCGGCCCGCGCCCGCGCCCTCGGCGCCGTCCTCCAGCCCGGCCTGGAACGGCTCGCCAAGCAGTACCCCGACGAGATCGGCCGGATCGCCGGCGCCGGCGCGCTCTGGGGCGTCTTCATCGAGGGCGGCCCCAGGATCCTCGACCTGGTCGCCAAGCTCGCCCCCGGCGGCATGGCCCGCGACCCCCGCTTCAAGACCAAGCTCGTGACCTGCGCCGTCATCAACGCGCTCTACCAGGACCACGACATCTACACCTACTACACGCTCAACGGGAACAACCCGCTGATCATCGGCCCCTCCCTCGTCACCGAACCCGAGGAGGCCGAGCGCGTGATCGACGCCCTCGACGACGTCCTCTCCCGCGGCCTCACCGGCCTCGTCGCCCGTTTCATCAAGCAGAAGGTGAGCTCCCAGTGGTGATCACGATCACCGGCGCGGCCGGCATGCTCGGCTCCCGCCTCGCCGAACGGCTCCTCGCCGAAGGCCACGAGGTCCGCGGGGTCGACCTGCGCCCCGGCCCCGGCGTCGTCCTCACCGGCGACATCCGCGACCGCGCCCTGGTGGACAAGGCCCTCGACGGCGCCGACGTCCTCGTCCACGCGGCCGCCGCCCTGCCCAGCTACCCCGACGAGCAGATCCGCTCGATCATCGTCGGCGGCACCCGCAACGTCTTCGCCGCCGCCGCGGCCGCCGGCACCCCCCGGGTCGTCCACATCTCCTCGACCGCCGTCTACGGCCTGCCGACCGTCGTGCCGACCCCCGAGGAGTACCCGCGCGAGCCGGTCGACACCTACAGCCGCGCCAAGGCCGCCGCCGAGGAGATCGCCGAGCGGTACCGCGCCGAGGGCATGTGCGTGCCGATCCTCCGCCCCAAGACCTTCGTCGGTCCCGGCCGCATGGGCCTCTTCTCCATGCTCTTCGAATGGGCCGAGGAGGGCCGCAACTTCCCCGTCCTCGGCAAGGGGAACGTCAGGATCCAGATGTTCGCCGTCGACGACCTCGTCGACGCCGTCACCACCGTCATCCACGCCGAGGACGACGTCGCCAACGACACCTACAACCTCGCCGCCACCGAGTTCGGCACCCTGCGCGAGGACTTCCAGGCCGTCCTCGACGCCGCCGGCCACGGCAAGCGGGTCGTCGGCCTGCCCGCCCGGCCCGCCCTCGCCCTGCTCAGCGTCCTCCAGCGGCTCAAGCTCTCCCCGGTGTACGGGCGCCTGCTGCACAAGCTGATGGACGACTCCTACGTCAGCACCGACAAGGCCAAGGCCCGCCTCGGCTTCGCCCCGCGCCTGTCCAACGCCGAAGCGGTCCTGCGCACCTACGCGTGGTGGCGGACCGCCCGGCACGCCACCCCGGCCGCGGGCACGACCGGACGCACCAGCCGGGACCCGTGGAAGCAGGGCCTGCTGTCCACCGCGAAGATCTTCTTCTGAGGGGCTGTGCCATGACCCAACTCACCCACGACACGACGACGACCGCGACAACCGCGCCGATCACACCGTCCACACCGACCACGACCACGCCGACCACGACAACTACGCCGACCGCACCGGCCCCCGAGGCCCCCGCCCCTCCGGAGGCCGAGGCGCCGAAGACCGCGCCCGCCCCGCCCGATCCGGCCGGCCGCGGACGGCGCGGCCTCCCGGCCCCGCTCGCCCTGCTCCGCCCCGGCCAGTGGCCCAAGAACCTGCTGGTCGTCCCGCTCGCGCTGCTCGACGGCGGCTGGAGCGGGAGCGGCGCGGCCCGCGTCGCCCTGGCCCTCGGCGCCTTCGTCCTCGCCTCCTCGCTCGTCTACGTCCTCAACGACATCGCGGACGTCGACCGGGACAAGCGGCACCCCGTCAAACGGCACCGGCCGCTCGCCTCCGGCCGGATGGGCATCCCGGCGGCCTGGGCGACGGCCGCCGCCCTCGGCGCCCTGCTCGGGCCCGCCCTCCTCGCCCTCGGCCCCGGCGGCGCGCTCGTCGTCGGCCTCTACCTCGCCGTGAACGCCGCCTACAGTTGGAAGCTGAAGCACCTGCCGCTCGTCGACGTCTTCGTCGTCGCCACCGGCTTCGTGCTCCGTCTGCTCGGCGGCTACGAGGCCACCGGCCGGCCCGCCGAGATGTGGCTGGTCCTCACCGTCCTCGCCTTCTGCCTGGTCCTCATCCTCGGCAAACGCCGCCACGAGCTGAGCGTCTCCGGCACCGGCCACCGCCCCGCCCTCGTCGGCTACTCGGCGCACTTCCTCGACCTCGTCCTGGTCCTGTGCTCCGCACTCGCCGTCGTCGGCTACCTGCTCTACCTGCGCACCGAGTCCGGCTTCGGCCCCTACGCCCTGCTCACCGTCGTCTGCGCCCTGCTCGCCCTCTTCCGCTACCTCCAGGTCGTGGTCGTCGACGGGGGAGGGGGCGAGCCGGTGAAGACCCTGCTGCGGGACCGCGTCATGCTCGCCAACTCGGCCGTCTGGGGCCTGCTGCTCCTCCCGCACCTCGCCGCCTGATCCCCGCGGCCTCCCCGCCCCGTCCGCACCGAACCGAACCGTCGAGGAACCCCGATGTCCGCACCCCTCGTGTCCGTCGTCGTCCCCATGTACAACGACCGCCGCACGGTCGACCTCTGCCTGCGCTCCGTCCTCGCCCAGACCCACCCGAACATCGAGGTGATCGTCGTCGACGACGCCAGCACCGACGGCTGCGCCGACGTCGCCGCCGCCCACCCCGTCCAGCTCGTCCGCGTCACCGAGAACGGCGGCCCCGGCGCCTCCCGCAACGAGGGCGTCCGCCGGGCCCGCGGCGAGATCGTCTTCTTCCTGGACGCCGACCTCACCATGCACCCGGAAGCGGTCGCCGAGGCGGTCGCGCTCTTCGGGGAACATCCCGAGTACGGGGCGGTGTTCGGCGTCCCCGACAAGGAACCGCTCTTCCCCGAGCCGCTCGTCGGGCAGTACCGCATCCTGCAGTACCACTACTGGCGCAAGAGCGCCGAGGGCGACGTCAGCGGCGGCTTCTACGCGCTCGGCGCGGTCCGCAGAGCGGCGTTCCTGGAGGCCGGCTGGTTCAACACGGCCCTGCGCCAGACCGAGGAGATCGACCACGCGGAGCGGCTCGCCGCCCGGTGGCCCATGCTCCTGACCTCGCGGATACGGGGGCGGCTCTCCGACGAGAGCCGGATGCGCCCGCTGCTGCGCAAGGCGTTCGTCCGCAGCCGGTTGCGGGTGCCGTTCTACTTCGACCGCGGCCGGGCCATGCAGGGCATGGAGACCGGCGGCCGGGCCGCCGCCTCCGCCCTCGGCGGGCTCGCCGTCGCCGCCCTGCCGTTCGCGGCCGTCCTGCCCGCCGCCGCCCTGCCGGTCTCGGCCCTGGCCCTCGCGGGCTCCGTACTGGCCGACTTCGGGCAGTACCGCTTCGTCCGGAGGGAGCGCGGCCTCGCCTTCACCGCCTTCTTCACCGGCGCCCACCTGCTGGTGAACACCGCCGTGGTCGCCGGACTGGCCACCGGCCTCGCCCAGTACGCCGCCAGCGGCCGCTTCCGCCGCATGTACCAGCCGGGGGAGGCGCTGGCATGAGCATCGCCCCCACCCCGGTCCGTACGTCCTCCGAACCGGCCCCGGCCCCGCCGGGGGCACCCGCCCCCGGCCGGGCCCGGCGGATCGCCCGCGGTCTGCGGCTCCAGTACGGGCGTGCCCTCGTGGCCGCCGCCGCGCTGTGGCTGGTCTACGCCGTGGTGCGGTGGCTGGTCAGCGGACGCTGGCACTGGTCGCTCATCCTCGACGTCGTACCGCCGCTCTTCCTCCTCGGCGCCCCGCTCCTGCTGCTCGTGGCCTCCGCCGCCGCCTGCGGCCGCCGCCGGCCGGCCGCCGCCGCGCTCGCCGGCGCGGCCCTCGCGCTGGCCCTCGCCACCGGCTCCGGGCTCAACTGGCCCGCGCTCTGGCGCGAGCCGGGCCCGGTGCCGGCCGGCGCCCTGCGGGTGGTCTCCCTCAACACCCAGTACTGGGCGATGGCGACCGACTCCGACCGGCTCCTCGCCCTCCTCCAGGCCCGCGACGCCGACGTCTACCTGCTCCAGGAGCACGTCGGCTGGACCCCCGGCCTCGGCGAGGACGGCTACTGGAGGCTCGACGACGACGCCGCGCTGCGACGCGCCTTCCCCGGCTACCACCTCGCCCGCCGGGGCGAGCTGCTCACGGTCTCCCGCTTCCCGATCGTCGCCCAGTACCCGGTGGGACCGGGACCGGCGCTCACCTTCGGCGAGAAGCCCGACTTCGGGCAGGAGTTCGCGCGGGAGAAGGTGCTCCGCACCGACCTCGAGGTCGGCGGCCGGGTGCTGAGCACGTACAACGTCCACATCACCGTGCCGCTCGCGCTCGACAACCTCAACCTGCTCTCGGACTTCGACCACGACCGCTACCTGCGGCGCAAGCACGCGTGGCGGCAGGCGGAGTTCGCCGGCCTGGAGAAGGACGTGGCCGCCAACGACCACCCGGTGCTGATCGCCGGGGACTTCAACGCCACGGCCTCCATGCGCTCGCTCGACGGGCTGCGGGACGTGGCCGAGGACGCCACCCCGGCGAACCCCGCCTTCCTGCCGCTGAGCTGGAAGTTCGCCTCCCTCGGGGAGTTCGGTGAGGACGCCCTGTTCAACCGGGACCTGCCGTTCTTCCGGATGGACTGGGCCTTCACCAAGGGCGACGCGACCGTGCACCGCTACGACTTCCTGCCCACCGACGGGATCTCGGAGCACCGGATGCAGGAGCTGCGCCTCACCCTGTGAGGGGTACGGGCCGGGGGCCGGGCGCCCGGGGTCATGCCGAGAGGGGCTCCAGCCGCTCGCCCAGCAGGATCGACCGCTCCAGGCCGCTGAGCCCCGGGCCCGGCTCGATGCCCAGTTCGTCGACGAGCGTCAGACGGATCCGCCGGTAGGCGGCCAGCGCCTCGGCGGTCCGCCCGGCCCGGTGCAGGGCGAGCATGAGCTGGCCGTGGAGCTGCTCGCGGAAGGGGTGGGCGGCGGTCAGCGCCATCAGCTCCCCGATGACGTCGGAGTGCCGGCCGAGCGCCAGCTCCAGGCGGAGCTTCTCCTCGGTGGCCCGCATCCGCAGCTCCTCCAGGCGCAGCACGCCCGGTTCGAGGGCGGGGCCGTTCTCGCCGGCGAAGGCGGGGCCGGTCCACAGGGCGAGCGCGCTGCGCAGCTCCAGGACGGCCTCGGCCTGGCGGCCGTGCTCGGCGAGTTCGCGGGCGCGGTGGACGTGGGACTCGAAGACGGCGGAGTCGAGCTGGTCGGGGCCGATCCGCAGGCGGTAGCCGTACGACAGGGTCTCGATCACCTCGGGCGCCCCGGCCGAGGCGAAGGCGCGGCGCAGCGCGGAGACGCAGATGCGGATCTGGGTGCGGGCACTGGCCGGGGAGTGCGGTCCCCAGACGGCCTCCACCAGGCTCTCGACGGAGACGGCCCAGTCGGGTTCCAGCGCGAGGGCGGCCAGGACGGTCCGGGCCCGCCGGCCGCCGAGGGGCACCGGTCGGGCGTCGACGGTGGCCCGCAGCGGGCCGAGGACATGGAGGAACACGGCGGAGTCTCCCCGTTCGCTTCTCGGAGGGGTGATGGGAGGGGGTGGTGGGGCGGCCTGCGCTCAGAGGCGGCGGCAGTCGGCCACCGCGTAACCGCGGAGTTCGGGCGGGTCGGCGGCGAGCATCCGCCGGCAGATGCCGAGGGCCCGCCCGATGGCGTCGAGTTCGTCCGGGCAGTCGACGCAGAGCGCGATCCGGACGGAGCCGCCGGTGACGAGGGCACGGGCGGTCTCGACGGGGTCCGTGGGATGTACGGCCCGGCGCAGGGCGCGCAGGACGCCGCTGGAGGTGGGGCGTGTGGTGTCCGCCGCGGCGGATGCGGACAGCGAGATGCCGATGAGGTAGATGACCGGGTCCGGGTGGTGCGGGCCGGTCAGCCCCAGGAGAAGCCGTCGGTGGAGGCGGTGGGGGTGGGCGTGGGGGCGACGGCGGCCGGGGCCGGGGGAGTGGTGTCGGCGTCGGCGGCGGCGGGCGGGGCGACGAGGAGGGCGCCGGCGAGGGCGAGCGGGGCGAGGGCGACGACCAGGGCGCGGCGGGCGGAAGAGCGCATGGCGGGGAGACCTCCGGTGGGAGCGGTTCGTGGGATTCGTGTCGCATCGCCCCTCGGCGGGGCCCTTTCGACGAGTCCAAGCTTGCTCGACCGCGCCGGGCCTGTCAGCGCCTCCGGGCTGGCACCAACCGTCCGGGCGGTTGGCGCCAGCCCCGTCCTACCGCTTCCGTACGGCTCCGACCTGCGGCTTCACGGGTGGTGTCACGTTCCTGCCGGACGGAAGGTGCAAGGCGACCGGGACCGGCACGGCGAAGGGGCGGCCGTCCGGATCCTTCGGGACGGCCGCCCCTCCACCGGCGCCGGTGAGGCGCGTACGGGTCAGAAGTCGATGCAGACCGGACCCTGGTTGACGTTGATCAGGCCGACCTGGGTGACGGCGGCGTTGCAGGCGAAGACCATGTCGTCGCCGCCCTTGCTCTCACCCGCCTCCTCGAGGGGACCGAAGTCGATGCAGACCGGGCCCTGGTTGACGTTCACCGCGCCGAGCTGCGTGGTGAAGTCGTTGCACAGCCCGTAGGGCGCCGACTCGTCGCCCCGTTCGAGGTGGTGGTCGGCCGAGGCGACGCCGGCACCGGCCAGCACCGCGGCGGCGGCGAGGGCGACGGACGCGAAGGTCTTGCGGAAGGACAGCATGATCTCTCCGGGAAGTGGAGGTCAGGGACACCACAGACTTCACCAGCGCTCGCCCCCGCCCGCATGCCGGGGTACTCCGCTCGGGCCGCCGGGCGCCGCGATGCACTCGCATGGCCCGCCCCCGAACCGGGGCCCCGGCGGCGTGACGCCCGGGCGCGGGCCGGTGCCTCCCGGCGGGCGGGGGCCCGCCGGGAGGCCCCGGCCCCGGCCCTACTTCAGGTGCCGGGTGAAGAACCCGGCCGCGGCGTCTCCCGCGAACCGGGGGACGCCGGTGTGCCCGCCCGTGTTGGCGTGCAGCGTCTTCTCCTCGGAGCCGAAGGCGTCGAACAGGTCCAGGGCCGCCTGCCGGTCGTTCCCCTCGTCGTCCCACTGGAGCAGGACGTGCAGCGGGATGGTGACCCGGCGCGCCTCCTCGAACATGACGGCGGGCACCAGGCTCCCGGCGAACAGAACGGCCGCCGAGACGCGCGGTTCGACCACCGCGAGCCGGACGCCGATGGAGATCACCCCTCCCGAGTACCCGACCGGACCGCCGATCCCGGGCAGCGACAGGAGGGCGTCCAGGGCGGCCCGCCACTCGGGGACCGACTTCTCGACGAGCGGGAGGACGAGGGCGTCGACGATCCCGCCGTCGACCGGACCCCCGGCCTCCAGGGCCCGGCGCAGGTCGGCGCGGGCCCGCTCGATCTCGGGCCAACGGGGCCGGTCACCGCTCCCGGGGAGTTCGATGGTGGCCGCGGCGAAGCCGTCCGCCACGGCCTGCCGGGCCCGTTCCACCAGCCGGGGATACATCCGGGACAGCCCGAGCGGCGGGTGGCCGAGCAGGATCAGCGGTACCGGTGCGGAGGGCGACGCGGGCGTCCACAGGAGGCCCGGGACGTCGCCGAGGGTGAAGGCGCGTTCGAGGACGTCGCCGTCGAGACGCTGTTCGGAAGTGAAGTGCACGGTCGTGCCTTTCGGGAGTGCGCTGGAACGGCGCTCCCGGACGACCTATCGCCCGACCGTGACCCCGGAGGGGAGCACCCATGTCGATACTGCGTTCACGGGTACCACCTCCTCGTTCTCTCGCACGGCCTCCGGAAACGTAGCAGCGGTCGGGGCGGTCCGCCAAACGGGTTTCCCCCCGGGCTTCCCGGCCGGTTCGCCGAGGGGGCGGCGCCGTACGCGGCGGGCGGGTTCGCCCGGACCGGCGCCGGGATCGCGCACGCGGCGATACCGTGGGGGCAAAGACCCGTCCACCCCTGCACGGAGGCCCCGATGAGCGAGCAGCCGGCCACCGCCGACCCCTCCGCCCGGCAGCACCTGGACCCGGCGGCCGCCGAAGCGGTCCGCGCCTACGCCGCCCGTACCCGCGCCACTGCCGACCGGTTCGCCGCCGTCCTCGAGGACCTCGCGGCCAACGGCCTGCCGGACGTCGACGAGTGCACCCCGTGGGAAGAGCTGCGGGAGGAGCACCTCGCCCGCCTCGCCGCCCGGCGCCCGGCCGTCGCCTGATGCCGCGACACGACCGCCGGCGCGCGCGGATCGCGTTCTCCGACGCCGCCGCCAAGCAGCTCGAATCCCTCACCGACGAGGCCGAACTCCACGCCCTGGACCGCGCCCTGGTCGTCGTCTCCGTCGACCCCGCCATCGGCGAACCGATCCCCGGCGACACCACCGGCCCCCAACTCCTCCAGTACGCCGACGAGTTCGAACGCATACGCGTCCTGTACTTCGTCACCGCCCTGAGGACCGTGGTCGTCGTCGCCTACATCGAGGTCTGACCCGCCCCGGCAGGGCCCCGCGATCCCTTCCCCGTCGCGAAGGCGACGCCCCCGCCACGCGAAGATCCACCTCTTGACCTCCAGGACGCCGACCACTACTTTGCCGTGAACGTCGTCCCACAGCTCCCGGAAGGAGGCGACCCGCGGATGTCCACCCCCTCCGATCCCGGTCGCCCCGCCGGGTGCACCGCCTGGGTCCCGGGCCAGATCGCGCACGGCTGCTGAACGCCCCCCTTTCTCCCGTGCCCGTCCACGGCACGTCGCGGGTTCCGTAGTCCCCGCCTCCCCTTCGCCAGCACCTCGCTGACGCACGCCTTCGCGCGCCCGCCCCTCGCGTGCGGCGCGCCTTCCACGCGGTGCGTCCGCGTCCTGAGTACAGAAAGCTGTCTGAAACATGGACGAACACGACGAACCGTTCGACCGCGCGCCGGAACGCATGGCCGTCGTGACGACGGCGCGCATCACCGTCAACGGCGACGAAGCGCCCATCTCGCCGGCCGCGCCCCACACCACGGTCCTCGACTTCCTGCGCGAGCGCGGTCTCACCGGCACCAAGGAGGGCTGCGCCGAGGGCGAGTGCGGGGCCTGCGCGGTCCTGGTCGCCCGGCCCGGGACGCGCGAGCCCACCGACTGGGTGGCGGTCAACGCCTGCCTGCTCCCGGTCGCGGCGCTCGACGGCCAGGAGGTCGTCACCTCGGAGGGGCTCGCCACCACCGGTGAGGCCGGTACGCCCGCCGTCCTGCACCCGGTGCAGGAGGAGCTGGCGGTCCGCGGCGGCTCCCAATGCGGTTACTGCACACCGGGATTCGTCTGCAGCATGGCCGCCGAGTACTACCGGCCCGACCGCCGGGCGCCCGCGGACCCGGCCCGCTGCCCCGACCCCGAGCACGGCCCGAACGGCTTCGACCTGCACGCGCTGAGCGGCAACCTGTGCCGCTGCACCGGCTACCGTCCCATCCGCGACGCCGCGTTCGCCGTCGGCACGCCCTCGGGGGAGGACCCCCTGGCCCGGCGCCGCGAGCAGTCCCCGCCGGAACCGGTGGCCACCGAGTACACCCGGGGCGACAGCACCTTCCTGCGGAGGAACACCCTGGAGGAGACGCTGCGGCTGCTGCGCGAGCGCCCCGACGCGGTGGTGGTCGCCGGCTCCACCGACTGGGGCGTGGAGGTCAGCATCCGCTCCCGGCGGGCGGACTGCGTCGTCGCCGTCGACCGGCTGCCCGAACTGCGCGAGCTGCGGACCACGTCCGGCCACGTCGAGATCGGGGCGGCGCTCACGCTCACCGAGATCGAACGCCGTCTCGACGGCGCCGTGCCCCTCCTCGCCGAGCTCTTCCCGCAGTTCGCGTCCCGCCTCATCCGCAACGGAGCGACCCTCGGCGGCAACCTGGGCACCGGATCCCCCATCGGGGACAGCCCGCCGGTCCTGCTCGCCCTCGGCGCGTCGGTGCTGCTCGCCGACGCCGACGGCGAGCGCGAGGTCCCGCTGGCGGACTACTTCACCGGCTACCGGCAGAGCGTGCGCCGCCCCGGCGAGCTGATCCGCGCGGTCCGCGTCCCGCTGCCCCTGGCACCGGTCACCTCCTTCCACAAGATCGCCAAGCGGCGCTTCGACGACATCTCCAGCGTGGCGGTCGCCTTCGCGCTCGACATCGAGGACGGGACGGTCCGCACGGCGCGCATCGGCCTGGGCGGCGTGGCGGCCACCCCGATCCGCGCCCTCGCCACCGAGGCGGCCCTCGAAGGCCGGCCGTGGACCGAGGAGACCGTCGAGGCCGCGGCCCGGGTGCTGCGGGCCCAGGGCACCCCCATGGACGACCACCGGGCCAGTGCCGCCTACCGTGCCGAGATGCTCGGCCAGAGCCTGAGGAAGCTGTACGTGCGAACCACCGCGGCGGTGTCGTCATGAGCCACCTGTCCGAGCGTCCCGAGAAGCCCGTCGTCGGCGTCTCGATGCCCCACGAGAGCGCCTACCTGCACGTCACGGGCACCGCCCTCTACACCGACGACCTGGTGCACCGCACCAAGGACGTGCTGCACGCCCACCCGGTCCAGGTCATGAAGGCCCACGGCCGCATCACCGGGCTGCACACCGGGCCCGCGCTCGCCGTGCCCGGCGTGGTCCGCGTGCTGACCGGGGCCGACGTGCCCGGGGTCAACGACGCCGGGATGAAGCACGACGAACCGCTCTTCCCCGACGAGGTCATGTTCCACGGCCAGGCGGTCGCCTGGGTGCTCGGCGAGACCGCGGAGGCGGCGCGCCTCGGCGCCGCGGCCGTCGAGGTGGAACTCGACGAACTGCCCTCCCTCATCTCGCTGCGGGACGCGATCGCCGCCGGGAGCTTCCACGGCGCCCGGCCCGTGATGCTCACCGGCGACGTCGACGCCGGGTTCGCCGACTCCGCGCACGTCTTCGCGGGCGAGTTCCAGTTCTCCGACCAGGAGCACTTCTACCTGGAGACGCACGCGGCGCTGGCCCTGGTCGACGAGAACGGGCAGATGTTCGTCCAGAGCAGCACCCAGCACCCCTCGGAGACGCAGGAGATCGTCGCGCACGTGCTCGGACTGCCCAGTCACGAGGTGACCGTGCAGTGCCTCCGCATGGGCGGCGGCTTCGGCGGCAAGGAGATGCAGCCGCACGGGTTCGCGGCCGTCGCCGCGCTCGGCGCCAGACTGACCGGCCGGCCGGTCCGGGTCCGGCTCAACAGGACCCAGGACCTGACCATGTCCGGCAAGCGCCACGGCTTCCACGCCGCGTGGCGGATCGGCTTCGACGCCGACGGCCGCATCCAGGCCCTGGACGCCACCCTGACCGCGGACGGCGGCTGGAGCCTGGACCTCTCCGAACCGGTGGTCGCCCGCGCGCTCTGCCACATCGACAACACCTACTGGATCCCGAACGCGCGCGTCGCCGGCCGCATCGCCAGGACCCACAAGGTCTCCAACACCGCCTTCCGCGGCTTCGGCGGCCCCCAGGGCATGCTGGTGATCGAGGACATCATGGGCAGGTGCGCGCCCCTGCTCGGCCTCGACCCCGCGGAGTTGCGGGAGCGCAACTTCTACCGGCCCGGACAGGGCCAGACGACACCGTACGGACAGCCGGTCACCCACGCCGAACGGATCTCCACCGTCTGGCGGCAGGTCCAGGCCGACGGCGACGTCGCCCACCGCCGGCGCGAGATCGCGGCGTTCAACGCCGCGCACCCGCACACCAAGCGGGGACTCGCCGTCACCGGCATCAAGTTCGGCATCTCCTTCAACCTCACCGCCTTCAACCAGGGCGGCGCGCTGGTGCTGATCTACAAGGACGGCTCGGTCCTGATCAACCACGGGGGCACCGAGATGGGCCAGGGCCTGCACACCAAGATGCTGCAGGTGGCCGCGACCACCCTGGGCATCCCGCTCCACAAGGTGCGCCTCGCCCCGACGCGGACCGACAAGGTGCCCAACACCTCCGCCACCGCCGCCAGCGCCGGGGCGGACCTCAACGGCGGGGCGGTGAAGAACGCCTGCGAGCAGTTGCGCGAACGGCTGACGCGGGTGGCCGCCACCCGACTGGGGGCGAACGCCTCGGACGTGCGCATCGTCGAGGGCGTCGCCCGCGCCCTCGGCGGCGACGGGGAACTGCCCTGGGACGACCTGGTGCGCACCGCCTACCTCCAGCGGGTCCAGTTGTCGGCGGCCGGCTTCTACCGCACCGAGGGCCTCCACTGGGACGCGAAGGCGTTCCGGGGCTCGCCGTTCAAGTACTTCTCCTACGGCGCCGCAGCGGCCGAGGTCGAGGTGGACGGCTTCACCGGCGCGTACCGCGTCCGGCGGGTGGACATCGTGCACGACGTCGGCGACAGCCTCTCCCCGATGATCGACGTCGGCCAGGTCGAGGGCGGCTTCGTGCAGGGCGCGGGCTGGCTGACGCTCGAAGACCTGCGCTGGGACACCGGCGACGGACCCCACCGCGGCCGGCTGCTGACCCAGGCGGCCAGCACGTACAAGCTGCCCAGCTTCTCCGAGATGCCCGAGGAGTTCCACGTACGCCTCCTGGAGAACGCCACCGAGGAGGGCGCGGTCTACGGGTCCAAGGCCGTGGGCGAACCCCCGCTGATGCTGGCCTTCTCGGTGCGCGAGGCGCTGCGGCAGGCCGCCGCGGCGTTCGGCCCCGCCGGAACCGCCGTGGAACTCGCCTCGCCCGCCACGCCGGAGGCGGTGTACTGGGCGGTCCGAGCGGCCCGCCGGGCCGGCGACGCCTCCCGGACCGGCGCAGAAGCGTCGCACCGTGCCTGACATGACCTGGGTCACCGCGGTCGCGCGGTTGCGGGCACGCCGGGAGCCCGGCGTGCTCGTGACCGTCGCGACCGTGCGCGGCCACGCCCCCCGCAACGCCGGCGCGAAACTCGTCGTGGGACGGACCGAGACGTGGGGCTCGATCGGCGGCGGCAACGTCGAGGCGGTCGCCGTCGACCGGGCCCGGGAGCTGATCGCCGCGCCCGCGCCCGAACCGGAGCTGATCGACTTCGCCCTGAACGACAAGGTGACCAACCGGCACGGCGTGCAGTGCTGCGGGGGCACGGTCTCGATCCTGCTCGAACCCCTCCCCGTGGTCCGGACGGTGGCGATCTTCGGCGTCGGGCACGTCGGGATGGAACTGGCGCGCGTCCTGGCCCGCCAGGACCTGGACCTCCACCTGATCGACAGCCGCTCCGCCGTCCTGGCCGAGGACCGGCTCGCCGTCCTCGCCGACGCGGTGGCGGCGGTACGGGTGCACCACACGCCCCTGCTGCCCGAGGAGGTCCTCGAACAGTTGCCGCGCGGCACCCACGTCCTGATCATGACCCATGACCACGCCGAGGACGCCGCCCTGTGCGACGCGGCCCTGCGCACGCCCCACCTGGGCTCCGTCGGACTGATCGGCTCGGCCGCCAAATGGGGCCGCTTCCGCAGGCGCCTCCTCACGGAAGGCGGTCACGACGAGGCCGCCGTCGCCCGGATCAAGACCCCGATCGGACTGGCCGACATCACCGGAAAGGAACCCGCGACCATCGCCGTGAGCGTCGCCGCCGACCTGCTGCGCGCTTTCGAGACCGAGGGGAGCTGACACCCCGGCCCGCGCCCCGCCTTCGAGCGCGAAGGGAGCCGGGCCGGCACCCGGGCCCGCGGCCTTCACCAGCCCCAGGTCCCCGGCCCGCCCTTGAAGGGCCCCTCGATCTCGTGCGTGATCCACCCGCCGTAGAAGTCGCCCTCCTGCGCGGTCACCGCCTCGCCGTCGACCGCGCAGCGCACGAGGGACGGATAGAAGGCGAGGTGCCCCCGGAGGACTTCGTACGGGCCGAGGGGCCGCTCGTAGCTCCAGGCGGCCCGGGGGACCACCACCCCGCCGGCCACGACGTCCCAGTACGACGCCGCGCCCTTCCACTCGCAGTGGGTCCGGCCCGCCCCGGGGCGCAGGAGCTCCGCGCGCACGTCGTGCGGGGGCACGTAGAAGACCGGGGGGTGGCTCGTCTCCAGGACCCGCAGGCCCGCCCGGGTGTCCGCCACCACCTCGGACCCCACCGCGACCGTCACCCGACGGCCGTCGGCCACCACCGCGGGAGGCCGCGGATAGTCCCACACGGACTCCTTCGGCACAGCCGGTACGTCGTTCACGGGACCCCTCTTTCCGGACGCGTCCCCCTCACTCCCCGCTTCGCCTTCCGCCCGGCTCCCGGATGCGGAGGGCTTCCGGCGCGGTCCGCCGCGTCCGGTCCTTCAGGGGCGGGGCGGGGTGGGCAGCGCGGTGGGGTCCACCCCGGACAGCTCCACGATGCGGTGCGCCGGGATGCCGGCGGCCAGGGCCTTGTGCAGCAGGTCGTCGCGGCCCTCCTTGCTGTCGCGGTAGGCCAGCAGCTCCTCCTCGACGGCCGCCACCGGATCGGTGGCACCGGCCCGGCGCACCCGCTCCAGTTCCTCCCCGTCCAGCGGCACCGGCAGCCGCTCGGCGTCCTCGGGGATCATCCCGGTCTGCTCGGGCGGCACGATGCGCAGCACGGGGGAGGCCGCGTCGGTCTCGTGGGCGTCGAGCCAGGCCCGCACGGCCGGGGTCTCCAGGCATTCCAGCTCCCCGACGAGGGAGACGGGCGTGCCCTGCCAGCCCGAGCCGGCGGTGGTGTCGGCGAGGAAGAGGTAGGCGTCGTCGGTCATGTCGATTCACTTCCCAAGGGGTGTGCCGCGGTGTCGTCGCGTGTCTGCCTACCCGTTTCCGGCGCCGCCATGATCCCCGGTACGGCGGAATCCTCACCGACAGCAGAATTTGCCTAATCATATTAGGCAGGTTCATTCTGGCTGTAGGGAGAGAGGAGGAAAGCCATGGTCCGAGCAGGACTGACCCCGGAGCGCCTGACCCGGGCGGGGGCGGAACTCGCCGACGAGGTCGGCTTCGACCGGGTGACCGTCGCCGCGCTCGCCCGGCGCTTCGACGTGAAGACCGCGAGCCTGTACTCGCACGTGGAGGGCTCGCGGGACCTCAAGACGCGGATCGCCCTGTTCGCCCTGGAGGAACTCGCCGACCGGGCCTCCGACGCCCTGGCCGGCCGGGCGGGCAAGGACGCCCTGATCGCCTTCGCGGACGCCTACCGCGACTACGCGCGCGAGCACCCCGGGCGCTACGACGCCACCCGGCTCAGGCTCGACTCCGGGACGGCCGCCGCCAGTGCCGGCGTTCGCCACGCCCGGATGACGCGCGCCCTCCTGCGCGCCTACCACCTGGCGGAACCGGACCGGACGCACGCGGTCCGGATGCTGGGCAGCGTCTTCCACGGCTACATCAGCCTGGAACTCGCCGGAGGCTTCGACCACACCGCCCCCGACTCGCAGGCGTCCTGGCTCTGGACGCTGGACTCCCTCGACGCGCTGCTGCGCCGGCACGGCACCCCCTGAACCGAAGGGGGCCGCCCCCACGTGTGGGCGCGTCCGGACGACCCGTACACCTTGATCGACAGGCTGGACACCATGAACGCCGACCGCCCCCGGACCACCACCCCCATCACCCCGGACATCCTGCGCGGCTTCCTCGACCTGGAGCCGACCCCGCGCGGCCTGCTCCCGCACCGGCTGCCCGCGGCGGCACGCCGGCAGATCCCCGACGAACAGCTCGCCCTGACGGAGGCGCAGCCGTCCGGCG
This sequence comes from Streptomyces sp. NPDC007872, assembly GCF_042868165.1. Lineage (NCBI taxonomy): Bacteria > Bacillati > Actinomycetota > Actinomycetes > Kitasatosporales > Streptomycetaceae > Streptomyces > Streptomyces sp. NPDC007872. The sequence goes on along the minus strand of NZ_JBIAEA010000003.1, from coordinate 135,758 downwards.
TACGGCTCGTCTTCCGCACCGCGGCGACCGTCGTCGAACTGGACACCCTGCCCACCAAGCGCGCCTACCGGGGCTTCCCGCCCCCCGCCGACGGCGTCTACGACCTGCTGGTCGACGGCCGCCTCACGGGCCGGGCCACCGTGCCCGGCGGCAACGTCCTCACGGTCACCGACATGGTCGCCCAGACCTCCGAACTGCACGAGGGTCCCGTCGGCACCGCCCGCTTCACCGGCCTGCCGGCGCACGAGAAGGACGTCGAGATCTGGCTCCCGCACAACGAGACCACCGAACTGGTCGCCCTGCGCACCGACGCCCCCGTCGCGCCCGTACCGGACGGCGGCCGCAGGGTGTGGCTGCACCACGGCAGCTCCATCAGCCACGGCTCCAACGCCACCCGCCCGACCGCCACCTGGCCGGCCCTGGCCGCGGCCCGGGGCGACGTGGAACCGGTCAACCTGGGCTTCGGCGGCGGCGCGCTGCTCGACCCGTTCACCGCCCGCGCCCTGCGGGACACCCCCGCGGACCTGATCAGCCTGAAGATCGGCATCAACCTGGTCAACACCGACGCGATGCGCCTGCGCGCCTTCGGCCCCGCCGTCCACGGCTTCCTCGACACCGTCCGCGAAGGCCACCCGGCCACACCGCTCCTGGTCGTCTCGTCCGTCCTGTGCCCGGTCCAGGAGGACACCCCCGGCCCCCTCCTGCCCGACTTCAGCGACGGCACCCTGAAGTTCAGGGCGACGGGCGACCCCGCCGAACGCGCCGCGGGACGCCTGACGCTCACCGTCGTCCGCGAAGAACTCGCCCGGATCGTCGCGGCGCGAGCGGCCGAGGACCCGAACCTGCACTACCTCGACGGCCGCGACCTCTACGGGGAGAAGGACTACGCCGAGTTCCCCCTGCCCGACGGGATCCACCCCGACCCGGCGGGACACCACCGCATCGCCGAGAACTTCGCGCGCCTCGCCTTCGGCGACGGGGGCCCGTTCGCCCTCGGGACCGTCTGACCCGCCACGGCCGCGCACCGGAGGAGCGCCGGGCCGGAGCGCCCGCCCGGGAGGTCAGCACTCCCGCGCGTACTCGACCTGCGCCAGCGGATTGCCGTCACCGAAGTCGTGCGACCGCGAGGCGCCGGTCGGGACGTACCCGCTCTTCTCGTAGAAACGGCGCGAGCGCGGCGTGTCCCGCAGGGTCCACAGGTGGACTCGCTCGTGGCCCCCGGCGCGCAGGTGGACCAGGGTCCGCGCCATGAGCGCGGGGGCGATGCCGCTCCCCCAACCGTCGGGGTGCCCGTAGAAGCCGTACACCTCGGCCCAGTCGGGCCGCCGGGGGGAGGCGCCGGACCAGGAAAGGGCCAGCGGACGCCCCTCGAAGGAGGCGAGGAGAAGGGTTCCCCCACCGATGCGCGCATGCCACCGGGTGCGCCGGTCGCTGACGCCCAGCGCCGCGAACTCGGGCGAGAAGAAGGGCGCGTAGGCCGCCTCCCAGCCGGCGGCGTGCACGTCGCCGAGCGCCTCGGCGTCGTCCGGACCCGCGATCCTGATGTCGAACATCCGTCGAGGGTAGCGGGACGGGCGGGAAGGCCGTTCGTCCTTCCCGCAGGAGCGGCGCGGTGGCGTTCGACGTAAACGATCTTGTGCTGGATCGGTCACGGCCCGGCCGCCCCGCGGCGGGCCGAACGCGTGGCATTTCCCTGGAGCGGATGAATCGTTTACCCACTTCCCCCGTGACCCGCAGCCCGAAGGCCCGTCGGCGCGTTAGGAGCGAAAAGAACAAGCCATCGATCCCGCCCGGTCGCCTCCGCGTCCCCTCCGGGCGGTGCTCGGCGTGTGCCCCGTTACGGAGATTCCCATGACCACCGCCCCGGCTCCCGCCCGGACCCGCCTCGCGGCTCCCTGCCGCACCCTGATCGAGACCCCCTCCTTCTCCCTCGCCGTCCTGGCCGCGATCCTGCTCAACGCCGCCCTGCTCGGCGCCGAGACCTACCAGGGCTTCGCCGCCGCCCACGCCGCCGGGCTCCGACGGGCCGAGCACGGCTGCCTCGCCTTCTTCACCCTGGAGATGCTGCTGCGCCTGGCCGCCCACGCCGACCGGCCGAAAGAGTTCTGGCGCGACGGCTGGAACGTCTTCGACCTGGTCGTCGTCGCCTGCGCCTATATCCCCTTCGTGCGGGAGAACGCCACCGTCCTGCGGCTGCTGCGCATGGTCAGGGTGCTGCGCACCGCCCGGTTCCTGCCCCAACTGCGCATCCTGTTCATCGCCGTCTCCCGCAGCCTCCCCGGCACCATCAGCTTCCTCTTCGTCGGAGCCGTCGTCCTCTACGTCTACGCCATGGTCGGCTGGGTCTGCTTCGGCTCCCACGACCCGGCCCACTTCGGATCCCTGGGACGCGCTCTGCTCACCCTGTTCCTGCTGATGACACTGGAAGGCCTGCAGGACGCCATCTACAACGGGCTCTCCGTCTCGCGCCTGAGCCTGCTCTACTACGGCTCCTACGTCCTGCTCGCCTCGTTCGTCCTGGTCAACGTCCTCATCGGCGTCGTCCTCAACAGCCTGGACGAGGCGCGCGAACTCGACAAGGCCGCACTCGACGCGGCCCGCCGCACCCCCGACGAGCAGGAGACCACGACGGGCACCCCGGTCGCGCGGATCTCCCCGCAGGCGCCTCCCGCGGAGCTCGCCGCGCACATCGCCGACGTGCGGCGGGCCCTGGACACCCTCGAACATTCCCTCGCCCCACATCCGCCGGTCCCGCACGACCGGGACCGGATGGTGACCACCGCCTGACCGACCGCCTTCGCCCGGCGGTGCTCCCGGCGCCCGTTCGCTCTTCCTCCGCGGTGATGCAGAAGCCCGTGCGCTTCCCCGGCCGTCGATTCCGCCGGAGCACGACAAGGAGCGAGCGACCCGCGACGGACGAACCTTCCGGCGGGGCCGGGCCCGCCCCGCCGCGCGGCCCCGGCCACCCCGGTCCCGACCACCGCCTCACGAAGGAGCACCTCCTTGTCCGTCGGAACGACCCGCCCCCACGTACCGGGGGGCGGGAGCCGGTGAACGCCGCCCTCGGCCTGCTCGCCGTCCTCGTACTGACCGCCGGCACCACGGTCGCCGAGGCCGTCGAGCGACTGCGCCGCCGCCGTTCTTCCCTCGCCGTCGTACGGGACGGACAGGACGCCCTCACCGGCCTCGTCAGCCTCGACGACCTGCTGGCCCGGCTGATGGGCCCGCAGACGGCCTGAGAGGCCCCCCGTGGACACAGAGGGCCGGGGCCGATGGCGCCGCCACCGGTCCCGGCCCTCACGGGTACCGGTCCGTCACATCGGCTCGGGGAAGATGTCGCTGATGCTCCAGGCGACGCTGAAGCAGGGGACGAGGGCGTCGAGGGCCTCCTGCTCGGTGTCCAGGGCCTGGAGCGCGAGGATCTGGCTCATGGGTGATCTCCTCTTTCCTGTCGGGTTTCCTGCCGGGGTCGTACCGGTGGATCACTGCACACCCCGGTCACGGAGGCGTTCGCCGCCGCACCGAGGGGGTCGTGGGGGGCTCGTACGGTGGCGTCAGGCGGCCACCGGGAGCCGGGGGCGCGAGGAACGGGGCGCCGCCAGGAGCGGGCCGGTGAGGAGGCGGTGCAGGACCAGCAGGACACCGGCCCCGCCACTGGACAGGTCGGCGGTGAACCGCTGCGAGCCCGCCCCGAGGAAGCGGACGCCGCGCCGGTACGGAACGGCGTACTTCAGCAGGCCGGTCGCGGCCCGCACGGCGTCCTCGCGGGCGGCGTCCGTGCCGGTGAGTTCGGCGTGCCCGGTCAGGAACCAGACCAGTCCGGCCAGCCCCCGGTACAGGCCCGCCTCCTTCGTGGCGCGGGAGACCCGGACGCCGGTGACCAGCCGCGGCAGCGCCGCGGCGCAGCGCTCGTCCGGCGCGGTGGCCACGTAGCGGGTGAGCACCGCCGCGAGACCGGCCGCGCCCGTGGCCAGGTACGGCATGGCACGGGTGAACCGCGCGTCGTCGGAGAGGGACAGGGCGCCGTCATCCAGCGGAAAGGTCCGGTCCAGTTCCTGGTGGAGCAGCAGGCGGCCCGCCTCCAGGAAGCGGGCCTCGCCGGTGGCACGGGCCAGGCGGTGGAGGAAGAGGGCGAGCCCCGAACGGCCGTGCAGCAGCCCGCGGGCGTCGTGCTCGCCGAGGACGGCCCGCGGGTCCGAGGTGCGCAGCAGGCCCTCTCCCGCCGCGGCGGCCCGCTCCAGGTGGCCGTTCTCCCCGGTCAGCCGGTGCAGGGCGAGCCAGCCCAGACCGACCCCGGCCCGCCCGCCGGCCAGCGTGGCACAGGAGGCGGTGAGCGGGTGGCCGTCGGCGTCCCGGAGCAGGTCGACGGCCTCGTCCGGGCGGCCGAGATCCGCGAGGACCCGGGCGACGCCGGCCGAGCCGACGAGCAGTCCGGGAGGCAGCGCGCCGCGCGGCGCCAGCGCGTCGCGGCGCAGCCGTTCGAGGATCTCCTCCGGCACGGCCGTCCCGGCGCGGTGCAGGGCGTGCACCACCCCGGCCGTGCCGTAGGCCAGGCACACGTTGTTGGTCCGCAGCGCCTCGGGCGGGGGCGGGAACACCCACTCCGGCCGGTCGGCGTCGGCCGTCTCCAGCAGCCCCGCGGCCACCTTCCCGGCCAGACGGGCGAGACAGCCGCGCGGATCGGCGTCCACCTCGGCGGGGGAAGGAGGGCGGTCGGGCTCGTCCCGGTCCTGTGCCCGGTCCTCTGCCGGGTGGAACGCGGTCGCCCGCCGCCACAGGTCCCGCGGCGGAGCCACGTCCGCCAGGTCGCGCCGCAGCAGCGCGAGGTTGGCGGGCGCGTGCTCGGCGATCTCGTGGCACGGCGCCAGCAGGGCGAGCGCGACCGCCGACGCGCCGTACCGGTCCGGCAGCAGCGGATCGGTGCCGCTCCCGCGCAGGCCGGACGGAGGCGTGAACCCCGGAGTGCCCATCCCGGACGGGGCCGCCGACAGCGCCGAGGCCGCCTCGAAGTCCACGAGCCGGATCCCGCCCGACGCCGTGACCAGGATGTTCCCCGGGCTGACGTCACCGAACCGGTAGCCGGCGGCGTGCAGCCGCTCCAGCGAGGCGTCCAGCCCGGCCAGCAGCCGCCGGCACGCCTCGTGGTATGCGGCGACGGACCCGGCCGTGCGGTCGGCGCGGGCCAGCGGGGTGGACCGGCTCAGCCAGCCCGTCAGCGGCTGCCCCGCGACGTACTCGGTGACGAGGAAGTCGTGCTCCCACTCCGTGAAGTGCTCCAGCGGCTCCGGTGCCACCCCGGGGGCCGCCGCGTGCAGCGCGCGCAGCACGTCGTACTCGTGCCGCAGCCGTCGCCGCGCGTCGGTCCCGTCGAAGACCAGGCCGTTGTGGGCGCGGGCCTCCTTGAGGAAGACGGTGCGGCCGGTCCGCCGGTCGCGGGCCCGGTAGGCGCCCCCGGCGTTGCTCAGGCGCACCGCACCGGTCACCTCGTAGTCGCGGATCAGGATCGGACCCGCGTGCGGCTCCTCCTCCCGCTCGACGAAGGGGTCCGTGATCCCGTCGGGCAGGTGGAAGGCGGGCAGTCGCGAGTCCGCGACCTCGCGGCCGGAACCGTCGCGGACCGTCCCCTCCCGGGTGCCGTCGGCCCGGAGCCTGCTGCGGGCGCCGTCGAAGGAGCCGTAGCGGTAGTGGACCGTCCGCGAGTCGCGGAAGCGCCGGTCGGTGAGGACGTACGGGCCCTCCTCCCCGTCGAGCGCGTCGCGCAGGCGCTCCAGCAGCCGGCGGGCGGTCGCCGTGTCCGGCGGGTAGACGGCGCAGAACTTGCCCGACTGCGCCCGCGCGGCGTGCTTGTGATGGAGGAACAGGAAGAAGAGCCGGGCGCTCAGGTGCTTGAACGGCACGCCTTCGGAGAAGCAGATCCCGGCGACCGTGTCGAGCACGTGCTGCGCCCGCTCCAGCCGCGCCGACACGTGGATCTTCCAGCCCTGCCCGGCGGGCCCGGTCCGCTGGCCGCCCCAGACCGTCCAGATGCCCTGGGCGGAGCCGCGCAGGCCCGGCGGCACCTCACCGGGAGTGAAGCGCGGTCCTGGGTCGGCCACGCGGGTCAGCGGGAGGTAGTACTCCCCGTCCGCGAGCGCCTCGCCGAAGCCTTCGAGCACGGGATCTCCTCACAAGACGGTGGTGGGCCGCGACCACCGTCCCGCGCGCCGGCCGCCGGGACCGGCAGACGGGGAGGCGGTTCGGGCGGCGGTCACGGCCGGCTTCGTCCGCGGACGGGCCGGGCCCCCCCCGGCGCTCCGACTCGGACACGAGTGCCAGGGGTGAAGACGCAGGATGCGCGCCACGCACAGGGCCGAGCGCTGCCAGTCTGTGTCGGTGATCTTCGGACGGCGGCGGCCCCGTGGAACGGGGCCTCCTCCCTCGCGGGACGGCGTCCGCCCCGGACGCCGGAAGGACGGGCGTGACGACAGGACAGTCCATGAACGAGGGGCCCGCTCTTCCCCTCGCCGCTCCCCGGAGTGCCGGGCCACCCGGGGAACGCGGCGGGATGCCGCGTCACGTCGCGTGCGTGATGGACGGGAACGGCCGGTGGGCGGCCCGGCGGTCCCTGCCGCGTACGTCCGGACACCGCGCCGCGGAGACGACGGTCATCGACGTCATCGAGGCGGCGCGTGCGGCCGGGGTGGGCTGGTTGAGCCTCTTCGCGTTCTCCACCGAGAACTGGCGCCGCCCGGACACCGAGATCGATTTCCTGATGCACCTGGTGCGCCGGGTGGTGCGCAAGCACGCCCCTCTGCTCCACGCACGGGGCATCCGCTGCCGCTTCCTCGGCATGACCGACCCCCGCATCCCTCCCGGACTGGCCCGTGACATCGCCGACCTGACGACGCTGACCGACCGGAACCGGCAGATGACGCTGACCGTCGCCTTCGACCACGGCGGCCGCAGGGACATCGTCGAGGCCGCACGGTCACTGATCCGCAGCGGCGCGCCGGCCGGATCCGTGACGGAGGAGAGCTTCGCCGCGCACCTCCCCTTCCCCGACACCCCGGACGTGGACCTGGTCATCCGCACCTCCGGCGAACAGCGCATCTCCAACTTCATGCTCTGGCAGGTCGCCTACGCCGAATGGGTCTTCCCGCCCGCGCTGTGGCCCGACTTCCGCGCCCCCGACTTCCTCCAGTGCCTGCACGCCTACCGGCAGCGCGAACGCCGCTTCGGCGCCGTGCCGCCGCCCCAGAACGGAGAACCCCCATCGTGACCGTCCCGGACGACCGCCCCTCCACGACGCCTCCCGGCGCCGACGCCGCCGATCACGGCGGCGGGAACGGCGACGCCGGAGAAGAATCCCTCTTCGGCCCCGGCTCGCAGTTCCACGGCTTCTTCAACGACCCGCGCTGGGCCCTGGCCGTGATCCGGGCCACCGTACTGGAGGCCGCGCACCCCCAGGTCGGCGCCGCCCTGATCGACAACTCCACCTTCGTCACCCACCCCTGGCGCCGGCTCCGCAACACCCTCACGAGCCTGCAGCGCATGTTCGGGGCCGACGACCACACCCGGCAGAGGGAAGCGGCGCGCCTCAACCGGATGCACGCACGGCTGCACGGCACCGACCCGCAGGACCGGCCTTACGACGCCATGGACCCCGAGGTGCGCGCCTGGGTGGTGGCGACCCTGTTCGAGAGCACCGTCACCATGTGCCGGCTCAGCGGACAGCCCCTCGAACAGAAGACCATGGAGCGGCTGTACGCCGAGTTCCAGGCCTTCCAGGCCGCCCTGGGGGATCCGGCCCACCACCTCCCGCGCACCCTCGACGAGTTCTGGCCCTACTACGACCGGGTGGTCGCCGAGGAGCTGGAGAACACCGAGGCGATGCGCATCATCCTCTACAAGCTCTTCGACCACCTTCCCGCTCCGCCGCTGCTGAACGGCTTTCCCGCCCTGTGGGCGACCGGCCGGGCCGTCGCCGGGCCGGTCGTCGGAGCGATCACCGTGGCGTCCCTGCCGGAACCGTTCCGCCGACGGGCCGGCCTGCCCGAGATCGCGGGAGTGCAGACCCTGATGCAGGGCGTCTACCTGGCCGCCGGCCTGACCCGGTTCCTGCCCGAGGGCTGGATCAAGGCCGACAACATCCTCGACCTGCTGACGCTCTCCCCGGACGCCGACGACCCCCGCGCCCGGACGGTCAACGCCCTGCGCGACCGGATGAAGCGGGCCGGCGCCCTCATCCGGCTCATCACCCCCATGCCCACGGAACCCGAGCCCGCTCCCGCCGACGAGACGCGGCGCGGCGCGCGGACGTTCTTCGCCGAAGTCCTCGACCAGACCGGCGACGGACACCTGGACTGGCCCGACCTCGCCGCCATGGCGCGCGAACTCTGCAGCCGCCTCGACCTGGACGAGCCCGAGGAGACCAGGCTCTACACGGCCTACGCCGACTGGTGGCGCGAACTCCAGAGCGCCCTCGACACCGACGGCGACGGCCGCGTCAGCGCCGACGAGTACGCCGCCGCCGTGCCCTCCCTGGCGGGGCCCGCGCTGATCAGGGTCGCCGAGGTCCTCTTCGACGTCACCGACAAGGACGGCGACCACACCATCGACGCGGACGAGTACCGGGCGCTGTTCCGGACCGCCTTCCGCCGTGACACCGCCGGCGCCGACGGAACCTACGGCCGCAGCGCCTTCGTCAACGACTTCCTGTCCTTCATGTCCGGCCGCCGGCGCACCACCCCCTACGACCCCCTCCTCGCCGACGCGTGACCGTCCGGGCGCAGGCCGGGGACGGCCCCCTCGGGCGGGGGGGGGGGGGCGGGGGGGCGGCGCCCCCCCCCCCCCCCCCCCCCCCCCCCCCCCGGGCCCCGCCCCCCGCCGCCGCGGGCCCCCCCCCGGCCCCCACACCCCCCCCCCCCCCCGCGTGCCGGGCGGGGCGCGGGCGGGGCCCGCCCCCCGGGGGGGGGGGGGGGCGGGTGCCCGCGCGGCCCCACCCCGCGCGTCCCCCGTTCCCCGTGGAGCGCCGGTCCGGCCGGGACGGCGTGCCCCCGGTCGGCCCAATCCACCGTCCCGGTCCCGGCGGGGACCAAGGTGTCGGGGTGGACCACGCCAACTCCCCGGCACCGCGCACGGAGCGTCTGATCACCCTCTCCGACGGCATCTTCGCGATCGCGATGACGCTCCTCGCCCTCGACGTGAGGGTCCCGCCGGACCTGGACACCGAGCGGTTCCACGAGGCGCTGCGCGCTTCCCTGCCGTCGCTCGCCGCGTACGGACTGTCCTTCCTGATCTGCTGCGTCTTCTGGCGGGACCAGCGGCAGATCCTGTCGATGGCCGCCACCGTCGGCGGCATCCCGCAGTACCTCGCGCTGGCGGTCCTCGCCGTCATCGCCGTCGTGCCCTTCCCGACGTCGATGCTGGCCGAGTACGGGGCCCGCGAACCGGTCGCCGTCGCCGCCTACGCCGCCACCATCTGCCTGGTCGACCTGCTGCAGTTCGCGATGTTCGCCACGCTGCGCACGCGCCACGGGGTCCGGGCGGTGGGGGAGTGGGGGGACAGCGCCGTCGATCTCGGCGCGACGATCCTCGTCTTCGGGCTCTCCGTGCCGCTCGCCTTCGTCGCCCCGCACGCGGCGCTCTGGTTCTGGCTGGCGCTCTTCCCGGTGAAGGTGTTCCTCGGGCGGCGCGAACGGCGCAGGGCGGTCGCCGCGCACCAGGACGAAGGCCCTGACGGGCGGGGCGGATGACCGGGGGTGACGCCGTCGTCAGCGAGGCGTCCGGCGACGACGTCGCGCGGGCCGGGGAAGGCCCGTCACAGGGCGGTGGCGGCGCGGACCAGCCCCGCGACCGCCGTCGAGCGGCTGTGCGGGGGCCAGGCGATGACCGTGGTGACGCGCGGGGCGTCGGGGACGGGGACGGCGACGAGGCCCTCGGGGAGGCCGGTGCGGATCGCCTCCGGGACGATCGCGCAGGCGCGGCCCAGGGCGATGAGCTGGGTGAGCTGCGTGTGGTCGCGCACCCGCGGCCCCGGCCCGTCCGGGAAGGTTCCGTCGGGGCGCGGCCAGCGGGGGAGGGGCAGATCGGGGAGGCCGGTGACCTCGGCGAGAAGCAGGTGGGGACGGACGCCGAGGGGGTGGCCCGCCGGGAGGACCGCGACCTGCCCCTCGGTGTGCAGGTCCTCGGTGTCGAAGCCGGCCGTGTCGTCGAACGGCCGGTGCAGCAGGGCCACGTCGGCCCGGCCGTCGCGCAGCACCTCCGCCTGCTCGCCCGGCCCGCACAGCACGACGTCCACGGCGACGGCACCGGGCTCGGCGGCGTAGGCGTCGAGGAGCTTGGCCAGCAGTTCGCCGGAGGCGCCCGCCTTCGCGGCGAGGACCACGGAGGGCCGGCCGGCCGCGGCGAGGGCGGCCCGGCGGGTGCGCCGCTCGGCGGCCTCGACGGCGTCCAGCGCCGCCCGCGCCTCCCGCAGCAGCACCGCCCCGGCCTCGGTCAGGGTGACGCCCCGGCCGCCGCGCTCCAGGAGGAGCGCGTCCAGGCGCCGTTCGAGCCCGCCGATCGCCCGCGACAGCGGAGGCTGGGCGATCCCGAGCCGTTGCGCGGCCCGGCCGAAGTGCAACTCCTCGGCGACCGCGACGAAGTACCGCAGTTCACGTGTCTCCACCCCGCCAGCGTAACCGCCCCCACCGGCGGCGATACCCGGCCGGTATCGCCACCCACCCGATCGGTCTTGGACGCCCCGCCGGGCGCGGGAGCAGCATCGGAGTCATGAGCGAGAACAACACCGTGAACCGAACCAAAGTCGCCCTGGTGACCGGGGCCAACAAGGGCATCGGATACGAGATCGCCGCCGGGCTCGGCGAACTCGGCTGGTCCGTCGGGGTCGGCGCGCGCGACGAGGAGCGGCGCGAAGCCGCCGTGGAGAAGCTGCGCGCGGCCGGAGTCGACGCGTTCGGCGTACCGCTGGACGTGACCGACGACGCGAGCGCGACGGCGGCGGCCCGACTGCTGGAGGAACGGACCGGGCGGCTCGACGTGCTCGTCAACAACGCGGGCATCACCGGCGGCGGACCGCAGGAGCCCACCACCGTCGACGTGAACCGGGTGCGGGCGGCCGTGGAGACCAACGTGATCGGGGTCATCCGCGTCACCAACGCCCTGCTGCCCCTCCTGCGCCGCTCGCCGTCGCCCCGGATCGTGAACGTCTCCAGCAGCGTCGGCTCCCTCACGCTCCAGACCACCCCGGGCGTCGAAACGGGTCCGATCTCCGCCGCCTACACACCGTCGAAGACGTTCCTCAACGCCGTCACCGTGCAGTACGCCAAGGAACTGGCCGACACCGACATCCTGATCAACGCGGTCTGCCCCGGCTACACCGCGACCGACCTCAACGACTTCCGGGGAGTGCGCACCCCACGGCAGGGCGCGGCCTCCGCCATCCGACTGGCGACCGTGCCGGACGACGGACCGACGGGCCGCTTCTTCAGCGACGAGGGCGAGGTGCCCTGGTAGGGGCACGCTCCCGCCGAAGCCGGACGGCACCGAGGCGCCCGGCCGCGGAAGAGGGCCGTGGGCCCCGCCCCACGCGGATCCGTCCCCTCCCGGGGGGCGGCTCCGCAGGCACCGGGGCGTGGTACCGAGGTCACGCCGTCCTCCCGAGCCCTCCTCCTACCGCGACATGTACGGTTCCTGGACGCTCTTCGTGCGCGTGATATACGCAGGACATGCGCTTCGCGGGATAGGGTGTGCTCGGGAGGTGTCCTCATGTCCGAGTTGTTCGACGCGGTCGACGCGCTGCTCACGTCCCGCGCCGTCCTGCCGCCGCCCGAGGAGCGCAAGCGTCTGCGGCAGGCCCACGCCCTGACGGTGGACGAGGTCGCGTCCGCGCTGAAGGTGCGCCGGGCCACGGTCACGAGCTGGGAGGCCGGTAGGACCGAGCCGCGTCCGCCGGAGCGCGACGCGTACGCGCGGCTCCTCGACGGGCTCGCCAAGCTCTACCCCGCACCCGCACCCGCCTCGGCCGAAGCCGCACCCGCCTCGGCCGCACCTGCACCCGCCTCGGCCGAAGCCGCACCCGCCGAGACCGCTCCGGCGCCCGCCGAGACCGCTCCGGCCCCCGAGGCTCCCACCGGCACCGCCCCCCCGACGGAAGAGCGGGCCGAGACCGGGACCGCGGCCGTGACGGTGTCCGACACTCCGGCACCCGGTACCGATCCGCGGTTCGCGAACGGTCCGCTGGCGGTCGTCGACGTCGACGAGGACGGACGGGTGCTGGCGTACTGCACCGGCGGCCTGGTCCTGGACGTGCCCGCCAAGTCCCTGCCGTCGCTGGTGGACTGGACGCTGAAGGAGGCCGGGCTCGGTCAGCCGAGGCTGTCCGGGCCCGGCAAGGACGCCGACCCGCTGCTCGTCCTCACCGGAGCCGCGTGCGAGCGCTACGGCCTCCCGGCCACCCTCACCGACGAGGAGCGGACCGCCGGGCGCCTGCCGGAGGGCCACAAGGCCGTCAAGCAGTTGGTGCGCGCGGAGTGGAAGCTGACCAAGCGCGGCTTCGGCCCGTGGGCGCGGATCTACCGCCCCGCCACCGGTTCGGAGCGGGCCTGCGTCCAGCTCTGCGTCCCGTCGTGGAACGCGCTCGACACCCGTCACTGGGGCGGGGCGGGACACCTCCCGCCGGCGGAACTCGCCCGCGTCCTGGGCCTGTACGCCTCCCGCGTGATGACCCCGCGCGGATCGACCGCGGTGACCGGCCTGGAGCTGATGACCGCGCTGCACCCGCCGACCCGCGCCTCCGAGCCGGACGAGAACGGCAGGCGGCACTCCGAGCACAACCCCGGCTCCCTGGGCAAGGACCCCGTCCACCCCGCGCCGTGCGAGGCACCCGACGGCCACCCCGTCCTCAAGGACCTGCCGCGCTTCCACGTCCGCGGCCCCGGCGAGCAGCTCTTCGAGGAGGCGTACGACTGGGCCCGGCCGATGACGGACGCCGAGTGCACCCTGCGCCACCTCGTCGGCATCGACGTCAACCTCGCCTTCGGCGCCGGCGCCAACGGCCTGATCGTCGGCCTGGGCGCGCCCACGCACGTGAAGAACCCGGTGTTCGACCCGAAGCTGCCCGGCTCCTGGCTGGTCGACCTCTCCCACGTCGACCTGTCGAAGGTGAAGGTCGGCAAGGACAGGTGGGCCGAGCTGGACGGCGACCTGCTGCCCTCCCCGTTCACGCCGAAGGGCGACCGCCCGGCGGGCCCGGCCTGGTACGCGACCCCGACCGTCGCCTACGCCGTCGAGCTCGGCTACGAGGTGCGCCCGTCCGAGGCCCACGTCCGGTACGACAACGGCCGCTACCTGGACGGCTGGTACACCCGGCTGCGCGACGCCTACCTCGCCACCATGGCCGACCTCGGCGTCCACGCCGACACCGCCCCGGAGGTCTTCCTGGCGGCGATGGAGGGCTGGAAGGACCGCGACCCCCATCTCGCGACCGTCGTCGCGGCGGTCAAGGCGACCGTCAAGGGTGGTCTGGGCAAACTCCGCGAGCGGCCCCGGGCCGAGGGCTGGCGGCCGGGTGAGCCGTGGCGCGCCCTGTCCCGCCCGACGTGGCGCCCGGACATCCGCGCGGCCGTCATCTCCCGTACCCGGATCAACCTGCACCGCAAGATCGTCAAGCATGCCGCGTTCACCGGGCAGTACCCGATCGCCGTCCTGTCCGACTGCGTCGTCTACGCCGCCGGCGGTCCCTCGCCGCTGGACTTCCTGCCCTACCGGCAGGGCAGACCGCTCCCGGGCGGATTCAAGCTCGGCGTCAACCCCGGCCTGGTCAAGCACGAGGGCACCCAGTCGGTGCTGTGGGGCGAGGAGGTCCGCGAGCGTTTCGACGCCCCGGAGCTGAACCTGGCCCGGTACATCAAGGACGGCACGGTCACCGGCACGGACAACGGCGAGTAGGAGAGGCCCACGATGAGCCTGTTCGGCGACGGTCTCGACAAGGCGGTGCAGAAGGCGTTCACGCGTCCGGCGCCCAAGACCGCGGGCGCGCAGATGCGTTACCTGGTCAGGAAGCTCGGTGGTACGAAGGCGGCCGCCGACCTGCTGGGGATGTCCCAGCGGCAGGTGGAGCGGTACGTGGCGGGCAGGGCCAGAAGGCCCCGCCCCGTCCTCGCCGCCCGCCTCGAACGCGAGGTGAAGAAGCGGTGGCAGCCGCAGATCCGGGCCAGGGCCCGGCAGAGGGCCGCCTCCACGGACGGCATCGTCATCGACACCCGCGCCCGCATGGGCTACACCGCGCCGATCGGCTCCACCGACCAGGACCGCGTCCGCCACCTGACCATCGCCCTGCCCCCCGTCTACGCCGCCCGCCTCTTCGACGCCCAGGACGGCGGCGCCGGCGACGCCCAACTCCGGCAGATCACGGCCGAAGCCCTCAGGGAGGTCTACTTCCAGGACGGCGGTCGCCGCGCCGGATCGCTGGAAGAGGTCCACTTCACGGACGTGGAACACCTGGAGTTCGAGCTGTAGGAACAGGCAGGCCGGGCGGGCCCGGCGACGACGCCCGTCGCGCGGTTTCCGGCCCGGTCGGGTAATCAGGAACGGTGAACAAGGACGCGAGTGACCCCTTCGTGCACGTCCGGGGCGCCAGGGAGAACAACCTGCGGAACATCGACGTCGACGTTCCGCGGAACGCGATGGTCGCCTTCACCGGCGTCTCGGGTTCGGGCAAGTCCTCGCTCGCCTTCGGCACGCTCTACGCGGAAGCCCAGCGGCGCTACTTCGAGTCCGTGGCACCGTACGCCCGAAGGCTGTTGCAACAGGCCGGCGCGCCGCACGTGCGGGAGATCACCGGACTGCCGCCCGCCGTGGCCCTGCAGCAGCGACGCGGGTCGCCCAGCTCGCGCTCGACGGTCGGCACCCTCACCACGCTGTCCAACCTCCTGCGCGTCCTCTACTCCCGCGCCGGTACCTATCCGCCCGGAGCCGCGAGGCTCGAAGCCGAGTCCTTCTCGCCCAACACCGCGGCCGGCGCCTGTCCGGAGTGCCACGGACTGGGCGTCGTGCACGACGTCGCCGAGGACCTCCTCGTCCCGGACCCCTCGCTGAGCATCCGCGAGGGGGCGATCGCCGCCTGGCCGGGAGCCTGGCAGGGCGCCAACCTGCGCAGTGTCGTGAAAGGCCTGGGAATCGACATCGACCGGCCGTGGCGCAGGCTCAGGAAGAAGGACCGGGACTGGCTGCTGTACACGGACGAGCAGCCCTCCGTCCACGTCGAGCCGGAGGAGGGCCGCGTCGACCACGGCTACCAGGGAAGATTCTGGAGCGCCCGCAAGCACGTCATGCACGTCCTCGCCGACTCCAAGAGCGAGAGGACGCGCGAACGGGCGCTCCGGTTCGTCAGGAGCGTGCCCTGCCCCGCGTGCCACGGCAGCGGACTGCGGCCCGAGGCGCTCGCCGTGACCTTCGCCGGACGTTCCCTCGCCGAGATCAACACGATGCCGCTCACCCGGGTCGTGGCCCTGCTGCGCCCCGTCGCGAAGAGGACCGGGGCCGACGCCACCACGTCGACCGCGCGAACCGGGGAGACGACCGAGGCCGCGCTCCGGATCTGCGGCGACCTGGTCGCGCGGATCGACGTCCTGCTCGACCTGGGCCTCGGATACCTCAGCCTCGGGCGCCGCTCGACGACCCTGTCGCCCGGTGAGGCGCAGCGCCTGCGGATCGCCACCCAGTTGCGCTCGGGGCTGTTCGGCGTCGTCTACGTCCTCGACGAACCCTCCGCGGGCCTGCATCCGGCCGACGCGGAACCACTGCTGGAGGTGTTGGACCGGCTCAAGGCGGCGGGCAACTCCCTGTTCGTCGTGGAGCACGACATGGACGTCGTACGGCGGGCGGACTGGGTGGTCGACATCGGCCCGGGCGCGGGCGAGAACGGCGGCCGCGTGCTGTACAGCGGGCCGGTCGCCGGCCTGGAACGGGTCGGCGGGTCGGCCACGGGCCAGTACCTGTTCGGGCGCGCCCGACGCCCCGCCCACCGTCCGCGCACACCGCACGGCTGGCTGCACCTGCGCGGCGTCTCCCGCCACAATCTGCACGACGTGTCCGTCGACGTCCCGCTCCGCGTACTGACTGCGGTGACGGGCGTGTCCGGTTCCGGAAAGTCGACTCTGGTGACACAGGTCCTCGCCGAGGTCGTCCGCGGCCACCTCGGGCTCGTACCCGAGGAGGCCGACGAGGCGCAGGGGGAGGTCGAGGTCCAGGACGCCTCGGGAGCCGAGTCGTTCGACCGGCTGGTACGGGTCGACCAACGGCCCATCGGCCGCACACCCCGGTCCAACCTGGCCACGTACACGGGAATGTTCGACGCGGTGCGCAGGCTGTACGCGGCGACGGACGAGGCCGGGAAGCGCGGCTACACGGCCGGGCGGTTCTCCTTCAACGTGCCCGAAGGGCGGTGCGAAACCTGCCGGGGCGAAGGCTTCGTCACGGTGGAACTGCTGTTCCTCCCCGGCACCTACGCGCCGTGCCCGGCCTGCCGGGGCGCCCGGTACAACCCCGAAACGCTGGAAGTCACCTACCGGGGCAAGAACATCGCGGACGTCCTGGCGCTGTCCGTCGACGCGGCCGCCGAGTTCCTGTCCGCCGTCCCGGCCGCCTCCCGCAGCCTGGAGACGTTGCGCGAGGTGGGACTGGGATACCTGCGCCTCGGCCAGCCCGCGACGGAACTCAGCGGCGGTGAGGCGCAGCGCATCAAACTGGCGACCGAACTGCAGCGGGCCCGCCGCGGGCACGCGCTCTACCTGCTCGACGAGCCGACGGCCGGCCTGCACCCCTCGGACATCGCCCTGCTGCTGCGACAACTGCACCGGCTCGTCGACGCCGGCAACACGGTCGTCCTCGTCGAGCACGACCTGGACACGATCGCCACCGCCGACTGGGTCGTCGACCTCGGGCCGGGCGGCGGCGAAGCGGGCGGACGGGTGATCGCGGCGGGCCCGCCGGCCGAGGTGGCGAAAGCCCGCCGCAGCGTCACCGCGCCCTACCTCGCGGCCCGGCTCGCGCGCTCCTGACGACGGGACGAGAGGCCGAGGACCGGACGGCCGGTCCGGCTGCCGCAGGTCGCCGTGGCGGGAGAGGACCACCCTGCTTACGAAGCGCGTCACGGGGGAAGGAAAACCGTGGCCCCGGGCAGCCCGCGGACATCGCACAGCGGACCCGGCCCGTGATCGACTCCCTATCGAACGGACCTCCTCGCGTGACGACCGCTCCCCTCGAATCCCCGACCACGCGCGTGCCCGGACGGGCTTGGACCGTCCGCCTCACCGGCCACAGCGACCGCACCGCGAGCGTCACCTGCACCTCGTCGTGCACGATGCCCGCCCGCTCCCGCGACCTGGCCTCCCTGCGCGCCTTCGCCGCCCGGCACGCCGCCGCCCACGCCAGGGTGGCCACCGTCCGTCCCGACGCCGCCTGCCACTGCCGCGCCGGGCGCTGCGAGGCGCACCCCGGAGACAAGACGCCGTGCGCGGGCGAGGTGGTGATGATCCTGCGCCACGACCCGGTCGTCGGCCAGGTGTGGATCGTCGAGGAGGTCTGCGCGATGTGCGCGCCCCACATCCCCCACGCCCGGATCCTGGCCCGCGCCGCGGCCCCCACCGGCCGTACCGCCGCCAAGCCGGCCGCCCAGGCCCGGACGCTTCCGCGCCCGAGCGTGCCCAGCCTGTTCTCCTCCGCCGGCGCCGCCGGGGCGGGCGCGGACACGATCCGGCGCCCGCGCAAGCCGCACCGCCGGCCCCGTCAGGGCTGACGCGCCCCCGCAGGGACGGATCCGAGACCGACCGGGTCGGCCGTACGAGCGGCAGGCCCGACTTCGGGGGCGCGTGATCCGGTGTCAGCGCACGAGGACGGCGAGGACGGCGAAGTCGTCGGTGGGCGCCCTGGGGTCGTGCGCGGCGATCTCCTCCTCCAGGAGGCGTACGGTCGCCTCGGCCGAGGCGCCCGCGGTGCGCGTGAGGACCGCGTGCAAGCCCGCCTCGCCGAGCATGACGCCGTCGTCCGAGCGGTGCTCGGTGACGCCGTCGGTGTAGAAGAGCAGCAGGTCGCCGGGGCCCAGCGTGTGGTGGACGGTCCGCAGGCGGGGCTCGTCCACCACTCCGAGGAGGGTGCCCGGGTGGCCGACCGGGACGACGGTGCCGTCGCTCCGGCGCAACAGCGGGTGCGGATGGCCCCCCAGGGCCAGGGCGAGGCGCATACCGGAGCCGTCCGGGCGCAGGGTCGCGCAGGCCGTCGTGCAGAAGCGGCGAGCGGGCGCCGGCTCGTCGAGGAGGGCGGTGTTGACGGCGCGCAGGAGGTCGGCGGGGTCGGCGGCGCTCCGCCCCACCGCGCGGACGGTGTGACGTACGAGGCCGGTGAGCGCCGCGGCCCCCGGCCCCTTGCCGGCGACGTCGCCGACGGTCACCGTCCAGTCCCGGGGACCGCTGGGGAACACGTCGTAGAAGTCCCCGCCCATCAGGGTGCCCTTCTCGCCGGGACGGTGACGGGCGGACAGTTCGAGGCCCGGCACGTCGGGCAGGGCGCGGGGCAGCAGGCTCTCCTGGAGCCTGCGCGCCACCTCCGCCTGCTCGGCGTGGCGGTGGGCGTTCCGGATCGCCGGGGCCGCGCGGTGGGAGAGCTCCCGGGCGAGGGCGACGTCCTCCTCGGTGAAGGGGGAGGACCCGGAAGCGGCCCTCACCAGGACCATGGCCCCGATCACGGTGCCGGACCGGCCCACGGGGACGGCCAGCCAGGAATCCGCGGGTGCCGGGCGGTGCGGCACCCGGCGGTCCTCGCCGGCGTGCGGGGACGGGACCAGGGCGCGGGCGACGTCGGCACCCCGTTCGTGGCGTCCGGTGCGGATGACGGCGCCGACTCCGCCCTCGGAGTCCGGGTGCGGGGGAGACGCCTCGGCCAGGTCGCGCAGTTCCCGCCGCCGGAGCGGGTCGCGGTGGGCCAGGGCGGCCAGGGCCGGCAGGCCGGTGTCGTCGACGAGGTAGAGGAGACAGCCGTCGGCGACATCCGGTACGACGGAGTCCGCGACCGCGTCCATGGTCGCCCCGCGGTCGAGCGAGCTCCCCAGCACGGCACCCGCGTCCGCCAGGATCCGGAGCCGCTCCCGGTCGTCCCCGCCGCTGCTCGCGTCTCCGCCGGGCCGCGCCCCCGTGCGCTCCTCGGCCCGTGTCCGCCGGTCGGCGCACAGCACGAGCAGCAGGCGGTCCTTTCCCAGCCGGAAGGCCCGGTACTCGCGATCCGCCGTGCGGTGGGCTCCTTCCCCGGCCGGGGTGAACACTCCGTGCCCCTCCGGCCGGTCCGTGTTCAGTACGTCCAGGCAGGCCGCGAGGACACCGTCGTCGGCCGTCCGGGACCACAGATCGCCGCGCGGGCCCCCGGCGGGCGCCGCTCCGGCCGTGCGGCCGGAGCGGGCGGCCGCGTTCGCGTACTCGAGACAGAGGTCGACGGCCCGGCCGTCGGCGTCCCGTACCGCCACCGAGATCGAGACGGCGTCCGGCAGGAGCTCGAACGCCCCGGCCAGGAGGCCGTCGGTGGGCCCGTCCTCAGAAGCGTCCGCACGGCCGTCCTCGGCTCCCGGCACTGCCGTCGTCACGCTTTCGCCCCTCTTCTGGCCCGCGGACCGCCGAGCAATAGTTGTCGTGCGACAAGTATTTCACGGTGCGGAGCGAAGTGGGGCGGAAAAGGGGGGTGTTCGTCCGCTTCCCCGGATCCGCACCGTCCTTCGTGACCGGAACCGGCCGCGCGGGGGCCGCGGCGAGCGAGGTGGTTCCCGGCAGGCATGAAGGGGGCCGCACGGGGAAAGCGGAGGGGAATCGTCCTCGATCCCGCACCTGCCTATGAATGACGACCCGGACCAGGCCTCTTCCCCTTCGGCCGACGAAGAGGCGGCCGCCGCGATGCTGGAACTGTGGGAGGACCTGGAACGGCGCCGGGAGCCCGCGGGCCTCGCGTACCGGATACTGGTCCTGCTGGACCACTTCGGACGGCTGACCCCCGGGAGGCTGGCGCACCTGCTCTCCGTGCCGACCACTTCGCTGAGCCGCGTGACCGCCAAGCTCGCACAGACCGGGCTGGTGGCCAGCGCTCCGACGCCGGGCGACGGACGGGGCAGGATCGTCACCGCCACACGTGCCGGTCGGCGGTTGCTCGCCGAGATGCGGGCCGAACGGCTGACCGAGCCGTCCCTCCTCCTGCCGGACCATGCCGAGGACGAAGCCGTACGGGCCGGACTCGTCGGCCTGCTCGCCGCCCTGCAGAGTTCGCTGCGCGACCGCGACGGGGACCGCTGACCCCGTAGGAGCCGGGCTTCCACCCTCCCCGCGGCCCCCTCGCCGCACGCCCACCGGCCCGGCGCGGGTTACACGGCCGCAATACTTGTCATTTGACAAGTATCTGCCCGAGGAACGAATCTGTCGCAGCATCACGAGGCGCGCAGACGGCCTCCGGCATTTCCTCGGAAGGGAGGAACCGTGCACCGATCGGCGCAGTCGCCGGCCTCAGGCCGATTCCGTGACGCTGGCGTCCGTCTCCTCGCGGGGCGACCCGGCACCGGCGACGGTCCGGATCCCGGACAGTCCCCGCACGAGCATGGTCTGCTCGGTCGGGGTCATCTTCCCCAGCAATTCGCGCAGGACCTGCTCGCGACGGGCACGGAACGCACTGAGGTAGCTCGCGCCCCTGCGTGACAGACGCAGCTCCAGCTCGCGGCGGTCGGACGGGTTGTGGCCGCGATCGATGAAGCCCACCGCCTGCAGGCGGTCGCACATCCGGCTGACCGACGACGGCATGGAGTCCAGCTTCTCGGCCAGGGTGCGCAGGTTCACCACTCCCTCGCGCTCCAGCACGTACAGCACGCGCACCTGGGAGGAGGACAGCGGAGCCGTCGACACCGTCTCCCCCTGGGACCACAGCACTTCGAGCAGTTCCAGGACCTCGAGCGCCACGCCGGCGGCGGAGACCTCCGCACCGTTCCGCCGCGATGCTTCCTCCGGTCGCCGAGACATGAGGAGAGCCCCCCTTTCGCATGCGTTCTGAGACTAGGCGGTAACCGGACAATGGACAGATTCATCGCGGTCGAGCGCGCCCTGCGCGCCGCCACGCCCGACGCCCTCCTCCGATCCCTGGAGGAAGGGCTGGTGGCCCATTACGGCGCCACGGACGTCACCCTGCTCATGGCCGACTACGCGACGACCATACTGCAACCGGTCACGGCTCTCCCCTATACGAGGGAACCCGTCCCCGTCCACGACAGCGCCCCGGGCCGGGCCTTCAACTGGCAGTCGCCCCACGTCGAGGGCGCCGGGGGAGACGGCCCGGTCACCGTGCACCTGCCGGTGAGCGTGCGCGGAGACCGCATCGGGGTCCTGAGCCTGCGCCTGCCCGACTGGCAGGAGGGCTCCGGCACCGCCCGGGAGCTGACGGAGATCGCCGAGGTGCTCGGACACGAGATCGTCGTCGGCGAACGCGACACCGACCTCTACCTCCAGGCCCGGCGGGCCGACCGCCTCACCCTCGCCGCCGAGATGCAGTGGCAGCTCCTTCCCGGGCGTTCGTGCGCCCGCCCGGAGTACGACATCGGTGCGCAGCTCGAACCCGCCTACGCGATCTACGGGGACAACTTCGACTGGTCGACGTCGACCCACGACCTCACCCTGACCGTGACCAACGGAATGGGCGAGGGCATCGACGCGGCCCTGCTGACCAACCTCGCGGTCAACGCCCTGCGCAACGCCCGGCGGGCCGGCCTGTCCCTGGCCGACCAGGCCTACCTCGCCGACCAGGCGGTCTACGGCCAGCACCGGGGGGCCCAGCACCTGGCGGTCCTGTTGCTGCGCTTCGACCTCGCCACCGGGGCGACGGAGATCGTGGACGCCGGATCACCGAAGATGTGGCGCGTGAGGCGCGGCAAGGTCGAGCAGATCGAGCTGAACGCCCAGCTTCCCCTGGGCATGTTCGAGGACACCGTCTACACGGCCGAACACTTCCGGACCGAACCGGGCGACCGCCTCGTCTTCGTCAGCGACGGCGTCTACGACGTCGCCTCCCCGTCGGGGGAACGGTACAGCGAACGGGCCCTGGCCCGGGCCCTGACCAGCACCCGGCTCCTGCCCGCCTCTCAGGTCCCCCGCGCCGTCCTCCAGGAGCTCGCCGGTCACCGCGGTGTGATCGACCCCGACGACGACGCCATGGTCGTCTGCCTCGACTGGCGCGGACGGCCGTCGGACTGAGGGCCGGGAGACGGGCGGGCGGCCCGCGCGACACGGCCACGCCCGGGACGTCGGGAACGGTGGACGCTGCCCGCCCCGCCCGCTCGTCACCCGGCGGGGAAAGGGGCACCGTTCCCCTCCGTCCCCGGATGGGGAGGCGGGAACCGGATGCCCGCCCCTTCCCGTCCTTCGTGGTGCGCCGGGGGTCAGGCGTCCAGAAGGGCCTGTTCGAGGGTGGGGTGGCACGGGATGACGGTGTCGACGCCGACGAGGGCCAGAACGCGCCGGACGGCCTCGCCGGCGCCGGCGAGACGCAGCCGACCGCCGCTCTCCCCGATCCGGCGGTGGGCGGTGATGAAGACGTTGATGCCGCTGGAGTCCATGAAGCTCACCCCCGTGAGGTCGGCCACGACCCGTGGTGCCGGTGCCGTTCCTTCGGGGGCCAGGGCCCGGCCGAGAACTTCCCGGGCGGTGTGGTCGATCTCGCCCCGCAGGGTGACGACGCGGACCCCGTCGACCGTGCGGACCGTCGCGGACAGCCGGCCGGGCTGGTCCACTTCCTTGTTGCCGCTCATCGTCTCCTCGCCTGCGTCTACGCTTACCCCCCGGGACGGGGGCAGGTGCGAACGATTGTGCCCCACTCGTCCGGGACCGGGTGCCCCGGGCGGTGACCCGGCCCGCCCCGGCCGGGTAAGGATCATCCGGGCGGGTAGCCGCGCCGCGTGAACGGGAACGAGGACGACGACAGTGGAAGCCCATGCCGATGATCACGCCGACAACGGAACCGAGGCGTTTCTGATGCGCGTGGGCTTCACTCTGGACGGCGACGGCTCCTGCATCGCCGAGGCCCGGCGCCACGCCACCGCCTTCCTGGAAACGGCCCGCACCGAGCACCACCTGCCCGTCTCCGCACGCGCCAGGGACCTGACCGAGCTGGTCGTCAGCGAGCTCGTCACCAACGCCGTCAAATACGCCCCGGGGCCGGTCCTGATGGAGCTGCGCGTCACCGCCGACATGGTGGACGTGGTCATACGGGACGGCGAACGCGGCATCCCCGCGGTCCGTACCGCGGATCCGGGACGGGTGGGCCAGCACGGTCTGGAGATCATCAAGGCGGTCGCCGAGGAGCTGTTCATCGAGCAGGAGGCGGCCGGCAAGCGCATCACCGCCCGTATCGCTCTGGCCGACACCCTCAGCCCGGCGTAGAACGCCGCTCCGGGCCGGACCCCGCCCTCTCGAACCCCGGCCCCTTCGGAATCGACGCGGTCAGGACGGTGGGGGAACGCGCAGGGCGAGCAGGGCGGTGTCGTCGCTGGCCCAGCCGCCGTGGTGGGCGTCGAGAACGGTGGTGAGGTGGGTGATGGTCGCGGCGGCGTCCAGGGCGTGGCTGGCGGCCAGGGCGGTGGCGAGGTCGGCCTCGTCGAAGATCGCCCGGGCTTCCTCGGGAGCGGTGCCGGGGCGGGAGCGGGCTTCGGTGGCGCCGTCGGTGTAGAGCAGCAGCAGGTCACCGGGAGCGAGCTCGAAGGGCACATCGGTCAGGCGGACCGTGTCCATCACGCCCAGCAGGGTGCCCGGCGTGCCGAGGGGCTCGACGCGCCCGTCGGCGCGGCGGACCAGCGCCGGCGGATGTCCGGCCAGCGCGATGACGCCCGACAGCCCGCCGGGGAAGGGCTGGAAGACGGTGCAGACGGCGGTGAGGAAGCGGGAGGCGCTCTGGGCGAGCAGGGCGGTGTTGAGACGGCCCAGCAGATCGGCCGGCGAGTCCGCCTCGCCCGCGTCCGCGCGTACGGTGTAGCGGGCCATGGAGCTGACCTGCGCGGCCTGGACGCCCTTGCCGCACACGTCGCCCAGGACGGCGGCGTAGCGCGTACCACGGGTGTGGAAGAGGTCGTAGAAGTCACCGCCGACCTCGATGTCGGTGCGGTGCCGGTTCGAGGCCGGAAGGTAGGAGGCCGCGGCCTCCACACCGGGAACCTCCCGCAGTCGCGGAGGAAGCAGCGCGGCCTGCAGGCTGTGGGCGAGGTCGGCCGAGCGCTGGTGGGCGGCCCGCGCCGAGGTCAGGCTCTGGCGCAGGTGTATCTCCGCCGCGACCGACCGGGCCAGGGTCTCCAGCGTCGCCAGGTCGGCCGCGGACCAGGCACGCGGGGAGTCGTCGATCACGCAGAAGCTGCCCAGCACGTGCCCCTTGGGGTCGAGCAGGGGGTAACCGGCCCAGGCGCCGATGCTCATCGAGCCCACCGAGGGGTGACCTTCCGTGCGCGGGTCGGCGGCGGCGTCGTCGACGATGAACGGCTGCCCCTCCAGACCCACCAGGAAGTAGCAGAAGCTCTGCTCCACCGGGTTCTGCCGGTCCTCGAGCGCGTCGGCGTCCACACCGACGCACGCCTTCCAGAACGAGCGCTCCGCGTCGACCAGGGTCACGAACACCCGCCCGGACCCGGTGATCCGGGACGCGAGCGAGGCGAGGTCCTCGAAGACCTCCTCGGGCCCGGTGTCCAGCAGGGCGGTGGCCTCCACCGCGGCCAGGCGCGCGGGATCCGACAGCGCGGCCGGCAGGCCGTCCGCCCGCAGCCCACCGGGGAAGTCCATGCTCGCCATCCGTCCAGCCGTCCTTTCCTCGCGCACCGGGGCATCCGTACCAACAAGCGAAGCACACCGGATACTCCTGACCCGCCCCACCGATCCTCCACAACCGCCCGGAAACCCCGGAGGGAGCGAGGGAGCGGAGGGAAGGCGGCGGGCTTCCGCTCAGGATCACCGGGGCCGGCGAGGCACGGCGCAGGTCGGCGTCCCACCCGGCAGCCGGTGGCGATGGGCCGCCACGACCCGGTAGATCCGCCGGGCGACCCACCGCACACCGGGCAACAAGAGCGTCCGCCCCGACAGCGCCCAGATTCCCCCCGCGCTCACGAGCGCCTTCGCGACGGCTCGCGAGCCACCGTCCACCTCTCCCGCCGGCGTCACCCACACCACCTCGTACGCGGCACGCTCCCGGGTGACGCCCAGGGCGTCGAGGTCCGCGAACTGCCACGGGACGACGTCGCAGCGAGGTCGTACGCGCCGTTCGGTGAAACGCGCCGCCGTCGTACAGAAGCCGCAGTCTCCGTCATAGACGAGCACAGGCCGAGAACGCATGCCCCCATCATCCCGCGCCGTGCCCCGCCGGCCGAAGCCGGAAGCGGACGGGATCAGATGCCGGTGGACGCGGTGACGGGGACCGCGGTCTCCCAGGAGAAGCCGTCGGGGTCGGTGAAGGGGCCGGTGGCGCCGCCGAGGACCACGCGGTGCGAACCGGAGCCGTCGGCGGGGACGCCGAGGTCCCGGGCCAGACCGCGCCGCTTGTAGAGGGCGAGCTTGACGGGGCTGGAGGCGTCGGCGGTGAACTCGGCGTACTTGCCGCCGAAGCTCCTGCCCACGCCCAGGCCCCTCTCGACGTAGAACCGCTTGCTCGCCTTCACGTCCTCGACGCCCAGGAGGAGCACGGTCTCGTCGATCCTCCGGGTGGCGGGCCCGTCGTCCTTCCTGGCGGAGGTGGCGATCTTCCAGATGGTCCCGTCCGGGGCCCGCAGGACGCCGCCGTAGCCCCACAGGGACCTGTCGGCGGGCTTGAGCGCGGTGGCCCCCGCGGCGAGCGCGGACTCGACGAGGCTGTCGACGTCGGCCGGCCGGGAGACGGTCAGGGCCAGGGTGAACCCGCGGAAACCCTCGGTCGGGGTCTCGCAGGCCCGCAGGCGCAGTGCGGCGGGGCCGAGTCCGAAGGCGTCGTCGTAGAACCGGGCGGCGGTCGCGGGGTCGGCCACCTCGAGGGTGACGGATGTGAGGGAGGTCATGCCGCCCACGCCAGGCCCGGCGTGCTCGCCGGGGCTTCTCCGTTCCTGACCGATCCCGGCCCGGCGGGAGGGGCCACCGGTGTGATCGGCACCGTCTCGGGTAGCGGGTGGACATGTTCAAACATCGACGTGTACGGGTCGCGTGCGTGCTGCTGGTCGGATGGGTGGCGCTGACTTTCGTGGAATGGCGGGTGGAACAGGCGCCCTGGCGCACATCCGTGGTGAGCGGGTTCCTGATGGCGTGCGTGGTGGCGGGCACCTGGTGGTTCGCCGAGATGACACAGGGCCTGTCCTCACGCACACGCGGGAACCGCCGAACGGTGGAGCCCGCCGCCGACGATCGTCCCGGCGAAGGAACGAGGCGCGTACATCCGGCCGGCGTGCCCTCCGGTGGCACGGAGGACGACACACGTCACTGACGGTCCGGCCACGGCCCTCTCGCCGGCGGACGCGCCCCGTAGGCGGCTCCGTGACTCCCCGGCGACCGGCGCGGTGAGCTCGGCGGAAAGGTCACGGTGGCCCGGGCGGAGGTGCTCGACAGGGTGGAGTGCCTGGCCGAGGAGTGCGCCGACGTGAGGGCCGTCAAGGGCGCGGACGATCAGAACGGCCGCGGCCCCTGTTCGTGACGAACCGGAGGCCGCGTGGCAGACGGAGCCGGTGGGAGCGGGCGGAAGGACTCGACCGGAGAAGAGCCCCGACCGTTCGCGGTTCCCACGTCCTCTTCCCACGGAAGTGGAACGCGGCGCCCGTTTGACCGAGGCGGCGCAAGGCGTGGTCCAGCCCCTCAGCCCCGCCGGTGACCCGGTGAACCCTCCGAGGGATCCCTTCCGGTCACTCTTCCCCGGAGAAGCGCTCCCAGGCCGACTGGCGGGTGATGCCCAGCGCCTGTCCGACCCTGGCCCAGGTCACGCCGCGGCGCCGGAGCTCCGTGACCCACATGCGCAGATCGTCCTCGACCTGGTCGGCCAGTGCCGCGACGCGGGGCAGCCGCTCCAGCATCTCGGCGTCGGTCAGCTCGCCCCACATCGGCATCCGCAGCTCGGTCGGGCCCGGGCGGTACTCGGCGACGATCGAGGCGGCCAGGTCCACGCAGTCGGTGCAGATGTTCACCCCGGGGCCGGCGACCAGCTTGGTCACCTCGGCCTCGGGCCTGGCGCAGAACGAGCACGCCCGGCCGTCGCGGTCCGTCGTTTCGGCGAGCATCGCGCACTCCCTCACTGGCGGCCCGTCCGTCAGGCCGATCCTGACACGCAGGGTAGGAGTGTCAGGGGCAGCCTGACAAGGAAGGGTCGTTGCCGTCGAGCCGAACCGCCCCTTCCCGGTCTCCTCACCGTTGAACTCGGCACTG
Source organism: Streptomyces sp. NPDC007872 (assembly GCF_042868165.1). Classification (NCBI taxonomy): domain Bacteria; kingdom Bacillati; phylum Actinomycetota; class Actinomycetes; order Kitasatosporales; family Streptomycetaceae; genus Streptomyces; species Streptomyces sp. NPDC007872. Next base: position 108,354 of record NZ_JBIAEA010000003.1, on the reverse strand, counting down.
TCGGATCGGTGAAACCGCTTCCGGGTTCTCCGACGCCACCGGTCCGTGCGCTCAGCAGGCCTTCCTGGCCATACGGGAGAACGGATCGGTCTGCGCCCCTCGAACGCGGTGTGCCAGTCGGCGGGCGGCGTGCACGCTGCGACGCGTCAGACAGAACTCGCCCGCCGAGACGTGGCACGTCGGGCAGGGCTCGGCGAAAGCGCCGTGCTGGAACCTGCGGTGCGTCTCGTAGGTGGCGTCCAGCATCGCGTCGAACGCCGAAGACGGAAGAGCGGCGGGAGCGGGGGTGACCGTGCGCACCGGCCGGTGGGGGAGGGGCAGGACCGTGGTGGAGCTCATGACGGGCATCTCCTCGTACGGTACGGGTGCGAGACCATGGGTCCTCGCACCCGTGCGTGGAAAGGGCGGCGATTCTCCCTGCCTACCCGCATGACCGCAGCTCAGACGCCGCTCATATGATTTTCGGGGCGCCGGTGGTTTGACGATCACCGAAGTTCCCAGGCCGCTGCCGGGGCCCCGGCCGTCGGCCGGGGTCAGCCGCCGCAGGCGGACCGGATCTTGGAGGAGTCGCCGCGCGGGAAGAAGTGGCCGCGGTGGGCGAACTCGAGCATCGAGCCGCGGATCGTCTGCCCGGCGGGCGTCGCGTTGACGAGGTCGACGAGCTGGGTGAAGACCGCCTTCTGCCGGGCGGGGGAGCCGAGCGGGTCGTTGAAGACGGGCCCGTTGACGACCGGCTCGACGGGCGCGGCGGTCGCCCGGGGCGCGGGCGCGGCGACGAGCAGTCCGACGACGGTGAGCAGCGCGGCGAGGACCCGGGCGGGGCCGCCGGGCCGACGGCGACCCGGCGTACCCGTACGCGGCCGGAGGCGGGAACCGGAGGGTGAAGGGCGACCGCATGCAAAGGACATGGCAGCGACCGTCTCGCGGCGGGCCGGCATCTCCCGGACCGTCCGCCCCGCCCCAACTCCCTTTGATTCCCCGCGAGGTGGCTTCAGGCAGGTTCCAGGCCGGCTTCGACCCGGTGGTGGCCGGCCGCCGCCAGGGCGTCCTTCACCTCGCGTACGACGCGGGCCGCGTCCGCGGGGTCGTTCACCACGTCCGTACGGTTCATGTCGACGACGAGGACGTCACTGGCCGAGTAGTGGAGGTGGACCCAGTCGTCGTAGCCGGACCACAGCGTCCGGTAGTACTCGACGAGGCCCGCGTCCTGCTCGAAGTCGCGGCCCCTGAGCCCGATGCGGCGCAGCACCGTCTCGAAGTCGGCCCGGAGGTAGACCATCAGGTCGGGCGCCTTGCGGTAGGGCAGGCCGTCGATCTCGCGCATCATCTCGTCGAGCAGCCCCTCGTACACCCGCATCTCCAGGGCGCTGATGCGGCCGAGGTCGTGGTTGACCTTGGCGAAGTACCAGTCCTCGTAGATCGAGCGGTCCAGGACGTTGTTCCCCTGCTTGTACGCCTGCTTGATCGAGGCGAACCGCGTCTGCAGGAAGTAGAGCTGGAGCAGGAACGGGTAGCGCTTCGCCCGGATCTCCTCGGGCGTCGCCGTGTAGAAGAGCGGGAGGATCGGGTTGTCGTCCACGCTCTCGTAGAAGACCTCGCTCCCCAGTTCCCTGGCGAGCAGCTCGGCGACGCTCGTCTTGCCGATACCGATCATGCCGCCGACGCAGATCACTGCCATTCCTCACTTCTCCCTGGCCTCCCGCACCCCGCGGGCGCACGAGCGGCCGGTACATCACCGGCCTCGCCAACACTACATCTGGGCAGGCGATACTCTCGCCACCCCAGATGTGGGGGTGGGTGGAGCATCCGGGACGTCATCCGGGCAAGGGTCCGGACGATGACGCGACCGGGCCGGCCCCTTCGGCCGCCCCCGGCGTGACGGCGGCGCCGTCGAGCGCGTGGCGCGCGGCCCGGTCCGGCTCGCCGCCATCGGCCGGCGGCGGCCCGACCGCGCCTTGGTGCCGCTCGAAGGAACCCCGTCGGCCTTTCCCGGGTGTACTGTCCCGCCGTGAGCGAGACTCGGGTGGGGGAATGGCTGGTCGACGAGGCCGCTCCGCTGGGAAGCGGACAGTTCGCGCGGGTGCTTCCCGCTCGGCGGGTGCGGCCGGGTCTGGACGGGCACGTCGAGCACCGGGCGGTGAAGATCTACCACGTCCGGGGAGACGCGGAGCAGCGCCGGCGCGCGCTGGAGGAGATCCGGATCCAGGAACGGCTGATGGGATGCCCGCACGCGGTGGCGTACGTCGACGCCTTCCTCGCGCCGGAGGGGCCGTTCGCCGGCTGTCTGGTGCAGGTGATGGAGCTGGGCGACCGCGCGCTCGGTGACCACCTGGACGCGGCCGGTCCGCTGCCGCCGCACGAGGCCGCCGCGGTTCTCGCCGGTGTGGCCGAGGCCCTGGAACACGTGCACGGCCGGGGACTGGTGCACGCGGACCTGAAGCCGGGCAACATCGTGCGCTGTCGCGGTCTGTGGAAGATCGCCGACTTCAACGTGGCCACGGCCCTGCGGGAGACCGTGGCGTGGGACCTGGGCGGCACGCCCTCCTACATGTCGCCCCAGCGTCTCCGTGCACCCGGCTCGGGACCGCGTGAGGTGCGGCCCGCCGACGACATGTGGTCCCTCGGCGTGGTCCTCGGACAGTGCGTCCTCGGAAGGCTTCCCTCGCGTCTCGCCGTACCGAGCGAGGAGGGGGCGCTGCGGCTGGCGGGCGAGGTCGTGGAAGCGCTCGCGGCCACCGGCGCCGACCCGGTGACGGCTTCCCTCGTGGGGGAGTTGCTGTCACCCGATCCCGGGAGCCGGCCGACCGCCCGGCAGGCCGCGCGGCGGCTGCGTGACCTGGCGACGGCGGAACCGCTCGCCCCCACCCTCCCGCTTCCGCACGCGACGTTCGCGGTGGCCTCCTACGGCGATCCGCACCTGGAGGTCTTCGCCGCCGATCCCCGGGGCCTGTGCCACGGCTGGAACGTGGGCGACGGCTGGAGCGGCTGGCACGGCCTGAACGCCCCCGCTCCCGCCCGCGCCCTGGCGGCGGGATCCCCCGTGCCGTACCGGCAGCACCTGTGGCTCCTGGGCCACGACGGGCGACTGTGGCGACGGACCCTGACCGTGGACCCGAAGACCTGCGTGCCGATCGGGGACTGGTCGGGATGGGAGGACGACGGGCCGACGCCCGGCACGGCCCCGCTGACCGACGTCGCCGCCACCGGAGCCCCGTGGACCCCGCACCGGCTGTACGCCGTCGACCGGGACGGCGGCGGCTGGCAGCGCGGCCAGGAGGACGACGGACGGTGGACGTCCTGGTCGCCGCTGCCCGGCGCCCCCGCCGGCCTGGTGTCCGTACGCCCCGGGGTGGCCTGCGGCACCCTCGCGGCCGTCGACCGGTCGGGCACCCTCCTGTACAGCCCGGGCCCCGCCGCCGGCCGCTGGCGCCGCGTCCTGGACGACGAACACGCCCCGGTGAGCGCCGCGGTGCCGCTGCCCGACGAGGCCCTGGTCGTCCTCGGCGGCGGCCACTGCGTCCTCCACCCCGGCGGCCTGGCCTCCGGCCCCTTCCCCGTGCCGCCGCCGGGCCGGTACACCCGGCTCGACGGCACCTCGCGCTGGAACGGACACATCGAACTCGTCCTCGGCGACGACGAGGGCCGGCTGGTGCACACCTGGGCCATGCGCGACTCCGCCGGGTGGTGGCGGTGGGACGACCGGTGGTGGGACCTGCGCGAGACCGCACCGCGCTGACCGGCCGCTCCCGCGGTCCGGACAGCGCTGCGACCGGACGGCGGGGAGAGCCGGCGGTCCTGCCCGAGCAGGTCGTCGAGCGCCGGTGTCGGCGTCTTCGCGGCCGAGACGCGTACGGTCCATCGGCCGGGGCACGGAGCGGTCGGCGTCGGCCCCCCGACCCGGCGCGGTTCCTCCCGGCCGGTCTCGGAACGTACGCCGACGCGCGCGCTCCAAGACCGGCGGTACGGGCATGTGCCCCGGCCGGTGGCAGGACACGTCCACTCGTCTGCGGTATGCCCGGGGCATGGGCCTCCGCTGGCGAGCATTCACCTCCCTTTCCGCCCGGCGCGGTAGGCGGTCGCTGCTCGCCGTCCCTTTCGCGTTGATCGTGGCGGTCACCGTCGCGGACGTCCTCCTGCCGCCCGAGGTCCATCTGGGGCCCTTCCTGATCGCCGCGCCCGCGGTGACGGCGTCGTTCGCGGGACCGCGCGTGACGGCCCTCGTGGGCGCGGTTGCCGTCCGGCCGTGAACAGGAGCTGCCCGGACTCGTCGGGCACCTGGAGGCGGCGGTGGGCTCGGCGGAGGAGCCCGAGCAGGCGGAGGAAGCCGGAGCGGAGAGCGAGGAGGCCTCCGACGAGACGCACGAGGCCTTCGTCACCGCGCTGGTGCTCGACGTTCCCGATCACGAACCCGTCGTACGCCTCGTGAACTGCGGATACCCGCCACCGCTGCTCCTGAGCCGGGGACGAGTCGTTCCCCTCGGCGCGGACAATGCGTATCCGCCCCTGGAGCTGTCGGACGTGCTGTCTCCGGAGGTGACGGCGGACAGCTTCGCCTTCGAAACCGGCGACGTCCTCCTTCTCCACACGGACGGTGTCCTCGAGGCCCGCGACCGTTCACGCCCCTTCCACCCACTGACCGAGCGGCTCACCGCGTGGGCCGGAGCCGGTCCGCAGGCCCTGCTCGACCTCCTGCAGGACGATCTCCACGCGCACGCGGGAGACCGCCTGGGCGACGACGCGGCCCTGGTCGCCGTCGAACGGCTCCCCCCGGCCGGGTGATTGGGGGCGGGGGAGGCGTAGGGGACGCCGCCGCGGTCCTCGGGGCGGCGGGGCGGACGAGCGGGAGAGCGCCGCTCCTGGCCGGCGTCCGTGTGACTTGCCCTGTTTCGCGTTCGAGCGTGGGTGTGGGACGCTGAAGGAACGTGAGACCGGCCGCCGCGATGGACTGCGGCCTTTGGGATGCGGGAGTTGCCCCCACTCCGGGCACTCGGATCCCGCCATCGTCGTCCGCCCCCTCTTCCTCGGATCGGGGGCGTCTCGTCTGTGGGCTCATCAACCCCCCGGAAGGGGGCGCGCCCAGCATGGACATCACCACCACGATCGTCGGCACGACCGCCCGCATCACCCCGTACGGGGAGATCGACTTCCACACCCTGTCCCCGTTGCGCATGGCCGTGGAACGGCTGCCGGCACACGTCGACGGCCTGCTGTGGGACCTGGAGCACCTCTCCTTCACCGACGTCGCCGGCCTGCGTCTGTTCTTCGGTCCCGCCCCGCAGGGCGACCCGTACCGCAGGGTGACGGTGACAGGTCTGCACGAGCAGCCCCTGCAACTCCTGCTCCTTGCCGCCGACCTGTTCCCCGCGGCCTACGACGTCTTCCGGCTGATTCCCGACACTCCCGCCGGCCTTGTGGCTCGCAGGCTCTGAGCCGTTCCGGAACCGGCACCTCCGCGTCAGGACGGCCCGTGTCCGTGGCGCACCGACCGCCACTTCGTCCTCTGCGTACGTCTCCTGCCGCAACGATCCCGGCCGATCCCAGCCGATTCCCGGAAGACCAGGTGTGTGGATGGCGGGATCAGGGGCATGCGGGGGTCTGAGCGAAGGGATTCGCTCCGGACAGGAAAGGCCTGCCGGATTCCCCCTCCGGCAGTTCGGGTGGTGAAGCGGCCCGCACCGTGAGGTGCGGGCCGCTTCGGCGTCCGGGCCGGTGAGGCGGCGTGGGCCGGGCGTTCTTGCGGCTCCCACCGGGCCCGTCCCGGGAGCCGACGGCGGTTTCCCGTCGACCGCACCTCGCCGACAAGCTGTCCGGGCATCACCGGGAAGATCCTTCTCCGGGAGACGCGAAAATCCGTGGACGGACCCGTGGCGGATCGCCTACCGTCCGACTTCACGCCCTGGGACGAACGGAAGGAGGCGAGTGCCGTGCGGTTCAGACCTTTCCAGCGCTCCCTCTCCCGCTGTCCCGGCGTGTTGCGCGGGTTCTGACCGGGAGCGCCCCAACAGCCCGTATTCCGGAGGAACCCGTGACCGATCCGGTCATCCGCGCGCTCTCCACGAGCGACGCCCCTCTCTTCCTCGCGCTCCCCGACCCCCTGGGAGCCCGTGAAGCACATCGGCTCACCCGCTACCGCCCCGACTGGAAGCGTGTCGCCCTGCGCGACGGCGAGGTCGTCGCACGCGGCGCGTGGTGGGGCGGCCCCGACGACCCCGAGCCCGTCAACATCAACTGGTTCGACGTGGCCGAGGGCCAGGAGGAGGCCGGGGCCGAACTCCTGCGCTCCGCTCCCTGGCAGGTCGAACTGGAGATCAACCTGCCGGGAGGCTGGCGGGACGATCCCGGCCTGCGCGCCGCCGCCGAAGCGCGCTTCGCCGCCGCACGGGCCGCGGGGTACGAACTCCTGGTGGAACGCTTCCTGTACCGCTGGACCCCGGAGCGAGGCCTGCCCGAACGCCCCGGACGCCTGCGCTTCGGCGCCGAACCCGACGACGGCGTGTTCTTCGACGCGTTGCGCCGCATCCACTCCGTCACCCTGGACGCCCACGCGCTCCAGGCCGTGGAGGAGGGCGGCCCCGACCGGGCCGCCCAGCAGGAACTCGACTTCTTCCGGTGGTGTCCCTCCCCACGGGAATGGTGGCAGGTCGCGCGCACACCGGAGGGCGACCTGGCCGGCATCCACATTCCGGCCCACAACCCCTCCGGCCCGACCATCGGCTTCGTCGGAGTCGTCCCCGAGCAGCGCGGTCGCGGCTATGCCTACGACCTCCTGGCGGAGTGCACCCATTTCCTCGTCGAGCAGGGCGCGGAGTTCATCGGAGGAGCCACGGACCAGGCCAACTTCCCCATGGCGGCGAACTTCGCCAAGGCCGGCTTCCCCGTCGTCCGTGAGCGCCTGAACTTCCACCCGACGGGCACGGCGGCCTGACGAGGAGCGGCACGGGGCGAGCGGTCCGGTCCGGTCCGGGCAGGCCCGGACCGCTCGCGTCCGGCCGGACCGCTGTCCTTCGACGCGGCCACCGACGACGCCGTCCCGGTGGTCCGTGTGCGGTCGTACGGGGCGCGCCGCGCCGACCGGAACGCCGACCCCGGCACCGGCGCCTCCGGGCTTCGACCGTCCGTCCGGTCTTGCCCGGCCACCGGTACGCGGAAAGAATCGAGGCATGACCGGCGACCGTCTCATGAAGATCCACAGTGCCGAGTTCCGGGCCATGGCCGAGAGGGTCCTGGAAGTCACCGAGCTCACCTCCCGTCTGAACGTCCTGCCCTTCGCGGACGAGAAGGGAAAGGCGGAACTGTTCGAGCGGATCCTCGGCAGGCCGCTGCCGTCCAGAGTCACGATCTATCCGCCCTTCTACACGGACCACGGCCTGAACCTCGACCTCGCCGAACGCGTCTTCGTTAACCAGAACTGCACGTTCCTGGACTACGCCGGCATCCGCATCGGCGAACGCGTGATGATCGGACCGAAGGTCACGTTCATCACCAGCGGCCACCCGGTCGACCCCGAGGAGCGGCGGCTGTACCTCACCGGCGCCCCTATCGACGTGGCGGAGAACGTGTGGATCGGAGCCGGTGCGACGATCCTGCCCGGCGTCAGCATCGGCCGTGACGCCGTGATCGCGGCCGGCGCGGTCGTGGCCGATGACGTCCCGCCGGCGAGTCTGGTGACCGGCGGCAAGGCGACCGTGCACCGGACATGGTGACGACCCCGTCCGTTCCACGCCGCACCTCCGCACAGGCGGCCGTGCCGGGCTCGACCCGGCCGGCGACGACCGCCTTCGGCTCGCCGCAGATCTTGACGCCGTGGCGTACGACCGGTGCGGCCGGGCGGCACTGACCTCTCCCTCGCGGTCCCTCGTCGTGGTCCCGACCGGAATCCTGGCAGAGGAGGGGAACGCGCCTCCCCGGGCGCCCCTCCTCCGCCGTGGTCTCCGCGTCAGGCGTTCAAGGCGTCCTCGACGGTGGAGTGACACGGGATGACGGCATCGATGCCGACCAGGGCCAGGACGCGCCGCACGCCGTCCGTGGGAGCGGCGATGCGGAGCCGCCCCCGGGCGTCGCTCACCCGCTGGTGGATGGCGATCAGGACGTTGATGCCGCTGGAGTCGAGGAAGGTCACGCCGCTCATGTCGGCCACGACCGGCAGCACCGGTTCGCTCTCGGGCAGCAGCGCCCCGCGCAGGACGTCCCCTTCTTCGTGGTCGATCTCGCCGTGCAGGGTGGCGATCCGAACGCCGTCGACCACGCGATGCGACGCGGACAGCCGAGCGGTCCGGTCGGCTTCGTCCTTGCTAGTCATGGTCTCCTCGAGGACACTTCGGCTCCCTTTGGTGGGGAGCGTGCGCGGATGATCCTGTCCCGTCTGACTATGCCAGAGGCACTCGCCCTTCGGTGCGGGGTGGCCTGTGCCGCATGAGGATCGGACCGGCGGACAGTCGCATCGTGCGCACGGGAACGGAAACGAGGTCGGTGCGCAGCCCTCTCCGGGCGTTCCCGATGCGCGACGGTCACGCACCCGGTCGGCTCCGAGGCCCTCGTCGAGCAGCCGCAACGCGGCGAGCCGGGGCCGGCGCCGGGCGGGAGACGGAACGTCCGCCGCTTCGAGGATCCGCGGATGTCGAGACCGTACCGTCGGCTCCGTCCCAGGGGCATCGACGGCCGCCACCGGCCGTACGGACGAGAAGGAGGGACCGGCATGACGATCCAGCGGATGGACAACGTCGGCATCGTCGTCGAGGACATGGACGCCGCCGTCGCGTTCTTCGTCGAACTCGGCATGGAGCTGGAGGGCAGGGGGGAGGTCGAGGGCCCCTTCGCCGACCGGTGCACCGGACTCGACGGCGTCCGCTGCACCATCGCCATGCTCCGTACCCCGGACGGCCACAGTCGGCTCGAACTGGCGAAATACCACAGTCCCGCGGCGATCGGCGCCGGACCCCGTGACCGGCCGCACAACATTCTGGGCACGCACCGGGTCATGTTCGCCGTCGACGACATCGAGGACACCGTCGCCCGCCTGCGTCCCCACGGCGCCGGACTCGTGGGCGGAATCGCCCGGTTCGAGGACAGCTTCCTGCTCTGCTACCTCCGCGGTCCGGAGGGCATCATCGTCGGCCTGGCCGAGCGACTGTGCTGAGGAGGGAAGGCCGGAACGGGCGGCCGGACGGGACCGCCGGGATTCCGAGGCATCCCCGTGCTGTTCGTCCCGCGCCCGGCCGGTGCCGTTCCGGAGGGGTTCTGAGCCCATGAGGGACATCGTGTTCACCCGCGGCGGATGGATCCCGAGCGTGATCAGCGAGGACGGCGAACTGAGGCTGATGCTCGCCGCGGGGGCCGACGCCAACCACGAGCCCCGCACGTTCACCTTCCCCGTGGAGGAGGCCCACCTCGCGGTGATCCGGCGGGACCTGCCCGGACACCTGCTGCTGTGGAGCGCGGTCCTCCCCCTCTGCGACGCCGCCGGAACCGCGGGACGGCTCGACGAGAACGCCGCCGTCGCACTCCTGGACCCGGTCCTCCTCTCCCCGCCCGCGGACGTCGACGATGTCGGGGCGGAGAAGGAGTCCGCCGACGCCGACGGGCCCCTTCTCCGCCCCGACCGCGTCCTCGATCGGGAATCGGGGTGCGCGGCCGGGCATGGGCCGGTCACGGCGCGACCCCCTGCCCGTCGGCGCGTTCGGGAGGGGGCCGCGCGGGCCGGAGGCCCGGGATCGGTGCCCGGAATCGCCGGATCCGGCGGGAGCCGGTCCGGGGGATCCGGCGTCAGGGCGAGGGGCAGGGACCCGGGGTCCGGGTGAGGGAGGCGCGGGTGCCGCCGACGACGATGTCGGTGCCGTCGGACAGCCGGACGTGCAGGGCGTTGACGACGAGACCGCGCCCGTCGCCGTAGGCCCGCTGCTCGTTGAGGGTGACCGAGCCGAGCTGCGGGAGGGTGATGACGGTGTTCGGCGCCGGGTGGGCGGCGAGCGTGGTGTTGCCCACCCGGGCCCCGGTCAGGGTGGTCGCACCGGTGACGGTGACCGTGCCCAGTGCCGTGGGTGCGGTCGCGGTGGCCGTGGCGGTCGCCGTGCCCGCGCTGACCAGGCCACCGAGGAGATGCAGTCCGTTGACGGTGGCGGTCGAGGTGGCCGTACGGGCACTGCCGGCGCCCGCGGTGCCCGCCGCGTGGGTCGTGGCGGAGCTGAACGAGCCGGTGGAGGAGCCGACGTGGGTGTTGCCGAGTCGGGCGTCGTCGGTGGCCGGGTCCTCGGTGCAGGTGACGTCCGAAGGGGCCAGTGGCGGGGCCGGGGCGGCCGTGACGGCCTGGGCGTGCGCGTCCATGAGCAGGGCCACGAACGTCACCGAGGTGCAGCCGGGCGGGTCGATGCCGCGCCGGGCGGTGGTCGCCGCGGCGCACAGGGTGTACGTGCCGCTGCGGGCCGAGGTCACCCGGATCGTGATCGTGCAGGACTCCTGCCCGGCGGCGAGGTCGCCGCCGGAGGTGAGACCGTGCCCACCGGGGTCGACGGTGACCGTGCCGGAAGGACAGTCGGTGGTGGCGGAGCCGGGGTCGGCGACGAGCCCGGGCGGTAGCTGCTCGGTGAAGGACCAGCCGCGCTTCGCCGCCTTCTCGGTGGTGTTGGTGACGGTGAAGGTCAGCGTGGTCGGGTCGCCGACGCCCACCGGGTCGGGGGCGAAGGCCGTACTGAGCTGCGGGGTGGCGTCCAGGATCCGGAGGTTGTCGATCGCGCCGTCGTTGCCGGTCCCGCTGGCCTGCGCGTTGACCATGCGGACACCGGCCGAGGGGCCGGAGAAGAGCACGGCGTCGTCGCCCGCGTAGGTGCCGACGTACGTGCCGTTCGCGGTGACCTCATCGGCGTCGGCGCACGTGTCGATGGGGTCGGTGAACGCCGGGACGGCCCGCTCTCCGTCGAGCAGGGAGAACTCCAGGAGCGGGTGCGCGGCGAAGCAGTTGACGGCCGCCGCGTCCACCGAGAAGGTCAGGAAGCGGTCGGTCGCCGCCACCGGCACCGGCTGCACCGTCTCCAACTGCGTCTTTCCGGCTCCCGGGTTTCCCGCGGTGTACGCGGTGACGGCGTGGTTGGCGGCCGGGTCGCCGCCGGCCCATTCGGCCAGCGCCGACGCCATGGCCTGCTGAGAGGGCCAGGACGTCCCGCAGCCGCTGCCGGACGGGGCGGTGGCGGGGTCGGCCGCCGAGACCAGCCAGCCGTTGCAGGCGGTCAGCCAGGCCGGGTCGGCGGTGTACGTCTCGGAGAGCGGCGGAGCCCCGGTGTACGAGGTCAGCAGGCGGGGAGCTCCGGGGGCGTTCTCGAACCCCTCCTCGAAGAGCACGGTCGCCGCGCGGGGTACCGGCGCGGCGACCGCCACGGCCCACCGCGCTCCGACGCCTGGCGCGAGTGCGGACACGGTGGTGGTTCCGGCGGGCGCGGGAGCGCCCGGTGCGGCGGCCGCGGGCAGCACGGCGGTCAGTGCCGCCGCGCACGCCAGACCGGATGCTGCGGCGGCGCGCAGGAACGGTACGGTCCGGCGCGGCCGACCCGGTAAGTGTCTGTGCACGTCTTCCCCTCCTCGACTCGTCCCGCAGACCGTGACCGTGACTGCGGCCTGCGGAAGGCCCGTCGTCGGGCGGCGCGGGCAGCCCGACGGCCGCGTCCGGACCCGACGGGCGGTGCCCGGCCGCGAAACGCTGACCAGTCTGGCCGTCGCGCCCGGACCCGGCAGCGGCGCACGCAGGAGGGCAGGGCGGCGCACGCCGGGCGCATGCGCCGTCCGATCCTCTCCGGCCGCGCCGAGGGGGCGCCACCGGCGTATCGACGGCACTCCTCGGCGTTCGAGACACGGACGGACCCGGCCGAGGAGACAACCGGCCGCGAACGTCGCGACCACGGCGACGACCACGCCCACCCCACCCCGGTCCCGGAGAGCCGTTCGATCCGCTCCGGCGTCAGTGACGCCGCTCGGGCCGCCGGCCGCCGACCCGCGCACCGGCCTCGAGCGAAGTATCCCGCCCGGTCCCCGGCACTCCCGCCATCCTCCCGCACCACAGCTTCTGAACCGCCGTACCACCCGGGCCTTCGGCAAGGCCGGCAGGAGCGCCGGCGACTCCCCGGAGGCCTTCCCCGACGTTGCTGTGGACGACGTCTCCGCCCCTGCCCGGGTTCGGCGCCGGCCCCGATGGCCGGTAGGCGTGGCTCGGCCTCGTGGCCGACCTGCCGTTCGTCCGTGCTCCGCGGCGACACGGGTTTTCTCGTCGTTCCACGGCGCGGCCGATGAGTTCGTGGCCCCCCGCCGGTCCAAGCTCGTGACACCTCGGAAAGGACACCGCCATGTCGGAGCTTCTCGTCGACTTCATCACCTCCCTCGACGGCTACGCGTCGGGAGAGGGATGGCCCGGTTTCTGGGGCCTGGAGGGCCCGGAGTACCTCGCGTGGCTCGGCAAGCAGCCCGAGCCCACCTACCTGATGGGAGCGAACACCTACCGTCTGATGTCGGGCTTCGCCGCAGGCGAGGTCCCGAAGGGCCAGGACGAGTTCAGGCCCGAGGAAGAGGCGTCCGTCGACGAGCTCACGCAAGCCTCCAAAGTGGTGTTCTCCTCCTCGATCGAGGAACCGCTGACGTGGGCCAACTCCACGCTCGTCCGCGACGACGCCGTCGGGACGGTCCGCACCATGAAGGCGAGCGGCGCGGGGCTCCTGAGCACGATCGGCAGCCTCAGCCTGTGCCGGTCCCTGCTGCGCGCGGGGCTCGTCGACCGCTTCCGGGTCGTGATGTTCCCGGTGATCACCGGAGCCACGGGCGAAGAGCGCATCTACGACGGCTACCCGGACGTCGCCCTCGAGATGACCGAACACCGCACCTTCGACGGCCGCATCCAGATGGTCGAGTACAAGCCCCGCGTGCTCGAGCACCCGCCACTCGGCGCCCCTGCGTGACATCGCCCTCTCAGCCGGTCGGACAGGCCGCCGGGCCGGACGCCCTCACCGGCCGGTGAGCCGTTGGGGTACTCGCGGCACAGGAGGTGAGCAGCGGCCTTCTCGGTCGTGCCCAGGGCCTCGGCAGGCGCGGGTGTCGCTCGTCCTGCTCGCGGCCGGGCCCGCGTTCTCGGGGTGACGGAGGGGTCGCCGCTTCGCGACACCTTGTCTGCCGCAATGACCACGCTCTACCTTACTTGCAAGTAAGTTCATTGTGGTGCAAGGAGGTTGACCTTGAACGCCTATCAGACCGTGCTGGTCGGCACAGACGGTTCCGAGTCGTCGTTCGCGGCGGTCACGAGTGCGGCACGCCTCGCTGTCGCCTGTGGAGCCAGGCTCGTGATCGCCTGCGCCTACTCTCCGATGCGCGGGCCCGACCTGGATGTGGCGAAGGACCGGTTGGGGGCCGAGGCGTACCAGGTGGTGGGCTCGGCGCCGGCCGAGGACACCCTGCGCATCGCCAGGGACAGAGCCCGGAACGAGGGCGTGAAAGACGTCCGATCGGTCGCGCTGGAGGACAAACCCGTCGCGGCCCTGGAACGGATCGCGCGGGAACACGCGGCGGATCTGATCGTCGTCGGAAACCGGGGATTACGTTCGCTCGCCGGGCGCATCCTCGGCTCGGTCCCCGCCGGCATCGCAAGGAAAGCCGGGCTCGACGTGCTGATCGTGCACACCACGTGAGCGTGGCGGAGCCCGGACGGAAGGCGGCGGACGGCCCGACGCGGAACGATGAACCGCACCGGGCCATCGAGGAGATGCTGCTCGACGGCGACCGTCTTTGGACCAGGAAGGACGTCGCCGAGCGGTCCGGGGTGGAACCGGAGCGCTCGGCGCGGATATGGCGAGCACTCGGGTTCCCGGTGGCCGACGACCGCGCGAGGGTGTTCACCGAAGCCGATGTCGAGGCGCTGCGGTCGGGCGAACGGCTCATCGAGGCCGGGATCATCACCGAGGAGAGCGAGGTGGCCATGGCGCGCGCCCTGGGGCACCATCTTTCCCGGCTCGCCGAGTGGCAGGTGCAGACGCTGTGGAGCTGGCTCGGCCGTGCCCTCGGCGAAGACGGCGGCCGAGACGGAACGGCACCGGTGGAGCACGTCGCCCGGCTGTTGCCGGAGATGGAGCTACTGCAGAGACATGTGTGGCGCAGGCACCTGGCCGCCCATGCCGGACGGATGCTTGCCGCCGACGGAGAACCGGAACCGTTCCACGACGGTGCCGACATCCGTCACCTGGCGGTCGGCTTCACCGACATGGTCGCCTACACGCGGATGACCCGAGGACTGGACAGCGCCGAACTCTCCCGCGTCCTCGACCGGTTCGAGAGCCTGGTCGGTGGCGCGGTCGCCGAAGGAGGGGGCCGGGTGGTGAAGACCATCGGTGACGAGGTGCTCTTCGTGGGCGAGTCGGCGTCCGCGGCGGCCGGCATCGCGTGGGAACTGACCGCCCGAGCCGCGCACGACCGGAGACTGCCGCAGTTGCGGACGGGGCTCGCTCACGGTCCGGTTCTCATCCGCTACGGTGACGTGTACGGGGCGGCGGTCAACATCGCGGCACGACTCACCGCGGTGGCGCGTCCCGACACCGTCCTGGTCGACACGGCGTTCGCCGGCGAGCTGGCGGGCACGACGACGTACGACCTGAAAGTGCTGCGCCCGGTGTCGGTGAGGGGGTACAGCCGCCTGCGTCCCGTCCTGCTACGGCCGGCGCGCCCCGGCGAACCGCCGGCAGCGAAGCGTCCTCACCCTCAGGAAGGGGGGAGGACGAAGAGAGAACCGATGCGGTGAACGAGCCTTCCCCCACCTGGGATCGCGGGTCGCGGGACCGGCACGGGGCGGGGGAGGGGGCTCGGGTCGGCCTGTTCCCCCATCGACGGCACGTGAGGGCCCGCCGGCGGAAGAATCGAGCCGACACCGGATCGTGCCGCTCTCTCGTGCGTCCTGCCGAAGGGTGCTCGGTGCCGCGACGACCCGGCCGGCGTCGACGGACTCCACCCGGAAGCCCAGTGCCACCTCGAAGCCGGACAGGTCCTGGCAGTCGTCGGTCCGCGACTTCCGGTGAGCTCGATCGGCAGGTCGGGTTCCGCCGGCCATCGCCGGTGCCGGCACCGGCGTCGGTGCCAGGACCCGGGCCCGTCCGGACCGTGGGAGTGCGGCCCGGACGCGGGATCCGCGGTCGGCGGCGCGGCCGGTTCCTCCTGGCGGCGCGCCGGAGAGGAACTCCGGAGGCCTCCGACCCGACCGGTGCTCTTCCGTCGGGCGCCCCGCCCCCGGGCCGGCGTCACTCCGGAATCTTCCAGGTGCCGCCCTCCGCGTTCCCGCGAATACCTTTCAGGCACCGGTCCGGTCGCGACGACGAGGGACCGGTGCCGACGACCTCACGGGGCGCGAACGCGCTCGGAACATCCAGGGGGAACACCTGTGCGCCCACGCCCGCTCGGCCGCGTCCTGCGCGGCGGCCTTCCTCTCGCCTCCACGGCGTTCTTGCTGCTCGCGGCGGCGGCTCCCGGCAACGCCGCCCCTGTGACGGCCCCCGCGTCGGCCGCCTCGCCGACGGCCTACTCCGGGGCGTGCCCGGCCGCGGGCGTCGTCTCGCAGTGGTACCACTCGGGCCACGACGGCGTGGACATCGCCAACGACCGCGGTACCCCGATCCACGCGGTGGGTCCCGGCCGGGTGATCAACTCGGGCCCGGCGCAGGGCTACGGTCAGTGGATCCGCATCGAGCACCCCGACGGGACCGTCAGCGAATACGGCCACATGTACCAACGTGACGTCGCCGTGGGGGACACCGTCGTGGCCGGCCAGCGCATCGCGCTCATGGGAAGCGAAGGCGACTCCACGGGCAACCACCTGCACCTGCGGATCCGTGTCGGCACCTCCACCGGCGTCCGGGGCATCGACCCCGTTCCCTACCTGCGCGACCGGGGGATCGGCCTGCCCTGCACACCGGGCGGCGGGGGAGGAGGCGGCTCCACCGTCACCGCCTGGGCCGACGCCAACGTCCGCAAGTGCGCCTCCACCACGTGTGAGGACATCAGTGACGTCTACGCCGGCCAGAGCTATCCGGCGAACTGCTGGGTCAAGGGCCAGCTCGTCGAGGCCGAGGGCTACCGCAACGACAACTGGGTCCAACTGCGCCTCAACGCGGGCGGCGTGGGCTACGTCAGCGCCATCTACCTCAAGGGCGACGACAAGGGCAACGTGCCCAACGCCTGCTAGGGCAGGCCGCGTTCCGCTTCTCCTCTGACACCGGGGACCGCGTGTTCGTCCCGGCTCGTCCGACGGCGGCCCGGGCGGGCACGGCCTGCGGCGTCACCGACGCCACCGGCTGGCCGGCGTCCGGCCGCCGGACGGATCCCCCGTCCGCTCCGCTCCGCCGATCCGCCGGCCCGTCACATCGTTTTCACAGCAAGGGAGTCCCCATGCCCGGGAAGGACCCGCGGCCCGCCCTCGCCACACTGCTCCTGGTGTTCGTCGCGGCCTGCTCGGCCCCGGCCACCACGCCCGACGCGCCGGCCCGGGCCACCACGCCCGACGCGCCGGCCCCGGCCACGGGCGTGCGCACCGAGCTGTCCGAACCGGAGAACGCCCTCCTCGCGGACGCCGAGCGACGCCTGATCACCGGATGCATGAAGGAGAGGGGTTTCGCCTACACGGTCGACGTCCTGCCCGAGGACCCCGACCGGGCGCCCGACCGCCCCTTCGGTCTCGACGACGTCGACTGGGCGCGCCGTCACGGGTACGGACTCGACACCGGCGGGCCGAGGGACGACGGCAGGGCCGTCGCCCGGGTGAGCACGCAGGAGCGCTACCTCGCCTCCCTCACGCCCGAACGCAGACGCGCCTTCGGCCGGGCGCTGGACGGCACGGACCGGGCGGCGATCACCGTGGAGGTTCCGGGACGCGGCCAGGTCTTCACCAGCGCCGACGGATGCCAGGCCGACGCCCGCCGCAGGCTGTACGGAGACCTGCGGGCGTGGACCGAGGCCAAGGCGGTCGTCGTCAACCTCGGCTACCTCACCTGGGAGCAGGTGGTCTCCGCCCCGGAGTACACGGCGGCCCTGGAATCCTGGCGCACCTGCATGGCCGACAAGGGGTTCGCCTACGCCGACTCCTCCGAGGCCATCGGCGACGTCGCCACCCGCGAGCGCGCCGGACCCGCGGGGACCGTACGCGAGCGCGAGAGGCGCACGGCCGTCGCCGACGCCGAGTGCAACCGTGACGCCGGACTCGCCCGGACCGGCGCCCGTCTGCAGGGCGAACGGATCCGTGCCGCCGCGAAGACCCGTTTCGCCCGGCAGGCACAGCACTTCACCGACGCGGTCACCGCCGCGCTGGCCGAGGCGCGAGCCCTGACCCGACACCGGTGAGGCCCGCTCCGGCGGCCTCGCCCTCCACAGACCCCGTGCCGCGACCGCGGCACGGTCCCGCACGGAGCCTCCGGCACCCCGGAGGCCGGCACCCCGCAGACAAGGATCGGACACCATGCGCAAGTCGACACGCGTCACCCTGGGCCTGGCCCTCGCTTCCGTGATGCTTCCCCTCGCCGCAGCAACCGCGCACGCGGACGGCACCAACCCCACCTACTCCACCCGGAACCCGGGGAACTGCGACTCCGGCTACCTGTGCGTGTACAAGGGCATCAACTACGACCAGGCGGGCGTGGGCATCGCCCGGTTCAAGTACGACAACCCCATCTGGTCGGACACCGCCAACGCCTACATCGCCCACGAGGACTCCTCCTGGTACAACAACGGCACCGGCACCTCGTACAGCTCCGTGGTCGTCTACCACGACAACGGGTACGGAGGGCGGTCCTTCTGCCTCGACAAGGGCTGGGGCAACACCTGGGACAGCGTCGCCAACGACCAGGGCGAGGCCAACCGCTGGGTCAACGGCTGCTGATCCGCCGACGGACGCCGTGGTGCGCGCCGGCCCCGGCCGGCGCGCACCGGGCCCCGCGCCCACGTCGTCCTTCCCGTCCCCTTCCGTCCTCGTCCTCCGGAGAAGAACACGTGCACCCGTCCCCCGTCCGCCGGTGGCCCGGCGCAACGACGATCCGGCCCCGCGGCCTCCCCGGACAACGCCGAGCAGCCCTGCCGTTCCTCCTGGCCCTCCTGGCCTGCACGCTCGTCGCCCCCTCTCCGGCAGCCGCCGGGACACGGCCGGTGAGCGACTGGCACGTCGACCTGACCAGCACCCACGGCGACCAGCGCAACGTCGCGCACGGTTCCGGCGGGACGGTCACGGTCGAGGACCCCGCGCTGCGCACCCCCTCCGCCGACGGCCGGTCGTTCGCCGTCTACACCGCCCCGGTCGTACGCCTCGGACGCCCGCTGAGCTCGTTCACCGTACGGGCGGTGGCCCGGATTCCCGCGGGGTCGCGTCTCCTGGTCGAACTGCGCGGCAGCGACCATCCGGACACCTGGACCGAATGGCGCGAGGCGAAGGGCGCGGACGCGGTGCGGCTGTCCCGCGAGGTCTCGGTCGTCCAGGTCCGTCTGACCTTCCTGGGAACCCCGGGCGGCGGCGCCCCCACGGTGTCGGACCTCGTGGTCCGGGCCGCCCCCCGGCAGCCGGCCCCGTCGCCCCAAGCCGGCGTCGCGGCGGCGTCGGGCCCCACCTACCGCTTGTTCGCCACGCGTGAGGGGCTGGTGGGCGGCACCACGGCCAACGGTCACGTCATCCGGGAACGCGACCACTTCGTCGCCCTGCCCTCGCGCCGCATGCTGGCGAGCGACGGCGGCCGGGAGTACCGCGTGCGGCTGTGCTACAAGGGCCGTTGCGAGACGGCACCGGTGTGGGACGTCGGTCCGTGGAACACCAGGGACGACTACTGGAACCCGCCCGCCCAGCGCGAGACGTGGCGCGACCTGCCCCAGGGCCGGCCCGAGGCACAGGCCGCCTTCCAGAACGGCTACAACGGCGGCCTGGACGAGTTCGGTCGCAGGGTCGCCAATCCCGCGGGCATCGACGTCGCCGACGGGACCTTCTGGGACGGCCTGGGCATGACCGGCAACGACTGGGTGGACGTCACCTTCCAGCCCGAGGACGACGGTGGAGGGCGGACCACGGTGACGGCCTGGGCGGACGCGAACGTGCGCTCCTGCGCGTCGACCGAATGCGACAGGGCCAGCACGGTCCGCGCCGGCGAGTCCTACCCGGCGAACTGCTGGACGATCGGCCAGAAGGTCACGGCCGAGGGATACACGAGCGACAAGTGGGTCCAACTGCCCCTCAAAGCCGGCGGAGTCGGCTACGTCAGCGGCATCTACCTCAAGGGAGACGCGACCGGCGGCGTCACACGGCAGTGCTGACCCCGGGTCCCGCGGGGCGGACCGGTCCGTCCCGCGACACCGTACGAGAAGACCGCCCGGTACCGACCGGGCAGGGAGGATCCCCATGCACACATCCCGCGGCAGGCGCGCCTCCGGATCGCTGCTGCCCGAACCGTTCGTCCTCGTCCTCGTGGCCGTCCTCGCGGTGTTCGGCCTGTGGGCGGTCTCCGGCACGGTGCCGGCGGCCGCCGCGCCGACACGGGCGCCCACAGGTGCCCGGCCCGACTTCCGCCTGCCCTTCGCCTGCGGCGAGACCTGGCAGTTGCAGACCTACGCGGGACACGCGCCCGACGACAAGAAGCTCGACATGTACCGCGTCGGCGGGCCCACCCTCGGCGCTTCGGTCGTCGCCTCGGCCGCCGGCACCGTCACCGAGTTCTTCGAGCCCGGCGGCCTGGAGATCAACCACGGAGGCGGCTGGTTCTCGGTCTACCTGCACATGGACCGCATCGACGTGCGCCTGGGGCAGCAGGTCCCCTCGGGCACGCCGCTCGGCAGGCTCGGACTGGTCGGCACCACCTCGGCGCACCTGCACTACGAGCAGCTCTACGACACCAACGGCGACAACGACGGTGAGACGGACGAGATGGTGCACCCGGTGATCCAGGGCACCGAACACCGGCTCTCGCCCTCCGGGCCGTTCCCCCGAGTCACCAGCACCAACGCCTGTGGCGGGGGCACACCTACGGAGCGGTTCTGGGTGGACACCTTCGCCGACGCCCCCGGCTACGCGGCGGTCGACTGCGTCGGCGACGCCACCCCCCGCTGCGCGGTCCAGGGGAAGCTGTTCAAGGGCACCAACTACGTCCTGTGCAAGAAGTGGGGCGACGAGGTGCGCGTGGGGAGCTCCTCCAACCACTGGTGGCTGCTCACCGACCTCGACGAGGTGTCACCGGGCGGCTCGGGACGCGCGTACGTCTCCGCGTACTTCCTCCAGCGCTGGGGGAACGACGAGGCGAAGGACAACGAGGGACGCGACATCCGGTCGTGCTGACCGGGTCAGTCCGGAGAGGGCCGGGCCGGACACTCCGCGAGCGCGGGCCGGTCCTTCGTCCGCACGGCCGGCAGCCAGGCCGTGGTCCGGCCCTTCTCCGCCCCGAGACGCACCCTGTACCACTGCACCGAGCGCGTGCCCGCCTCGTCGGCGACCGGCATTCCCTGGGGGAACCGGCAGTCGGCGGTCAGCACGTCGCCGTCCCACACCCTGGTCCGCACGACGTTGTCGATGTCGTACGGCAACGAGGGGTCGACGGCGAGTCCGAGGCTGCACAGGTTGTCCCGCGCGCCGAGCCCGTGGCACGACCGCTCGGCGTTGTACACCTCGATGCGCGCGTGCGGCACGGTGGCCGCGGACGCCCCGCCCGTCCGGGGCACGCCGCCGCCCGGTGGCCGACCGTCACCGGACTGGAGCCACCCGGCGGCCCCCGCTCCGCCCACCGCCACCGCCAGCGCGGCGACCGCCACGACCGTGCGCCCGCGCCGTCCTGCCGAGCACGGCCGGGGCCGCTCCTGCTCCGCCCGGACACGGTCCAACAGGCTCTCCGCCGTGTGGACGGCACGGTCGTCGTGGGTCGGGCCGAGGCAGTCGGCCGCCAGGTCGCGCCAGAAGGGCGGAACGCGCAGGTCCATCCGCAACGGCGCGCGGCCGTCGGCGTACTCCTGGGCGGCGGCCGCACGGGCCGCCGGCGTGGCTCCGGGGAACGGCGAGGCGCCCCTGGTGAAGACCTGGTGGATCATCACGCCCCATGCCCAGACGTCGGCGCTCTGCCGCACCTGTACGCCCTGTTCGCCCAGCGGCGCCCGCCAGCGTTCCGGCGGCAGGTAGTCGGGGGTGCCGAGGGGAGGGGCGTAGGCGTGGGTGCCGGTCAGCTCCACCGAAAGGCCGAAGTCCGCCAGCCGTACCGACCCGTCCGCCATGATCAGGACGTTGTCGGGTTTGAGGTCCCCGTGCACCCAGCCGAGCCCGTGCAGGTGCGCCATCCCTTCGCAGACCTCGGTGAGCAACCGTGCCCCCTCGTCCACCGCCAGCGGTTCCCCTCCGGCCGGGGCGGAGGAGCGCGCACCGGACGACGGAGCGGGGTCCCGGCCGGGGGGAGGCGGCGCCACCAGCCGTTCGCGCAGACTCCGTTCGGCCCGCTCCATCACGAGCACCACGGTCCCGTCGAAGGCCGGACCGGCGGACTCGTCGAGCGTGAGGGAGTCGAACAGCCTGATCAGCCGCGGGTGCCGGACGCGCCGACTGAGTTCGGTCTCGCGCCGCGCGGTCTCCACGAGGCTCCGCGCCTGGCGTGGGGAGAGCCCGGCCGTGGGCAGGAACTTGAGGGCGACCTCCGCCGGAGCCCCCTCCCCGTCGGCGCTCGGCCCCGCCGCGTTCCCGTACGCGCCTCCGTCGCCGTCCGGGGCGTCGGCGCGCCTGGCCGCGTACACCGTCCCCCATCCGCCGGCCCCGATCAGACCGGTGACCTCCCATGCGCCGACCCGGTAACCCGACGGGAGCACTTCCAGGGATCCGCCGCTCATCCTCCCGCCACCCCCGCCCGGTGAAGGGCGGTCGCCCTCGGCGGCAGGAGACCCAGATGCTCCTCGCGCACGAGTCCGAAACGCAGGGCGAGGCCGGCCACCGCCTCCCGCTTGCCGTCGTGCCTCGCGGCCCGGCCCGGCCCGGTCGCCGGGGTGGCGATCCGCAGCTTCTCGTCCGCCAGGTAGTCGATGTGGGAGTTGACCGCCCGGGCGGTCAGCCGCTCACAGCCCGGCCGGCTCCGCAGCCGCTCGACGATCCGGGGGGTGGTCGCCACCGCCACCGTGGACTCGTCGCGCAGGCGCGGCTCGCACAGCGCCACCAGGACGAGGAAGTAGGTGGAGGTCTCGTCCAGGGAGAAGCCGGCGAGCGTTCCGGTGCCCGCCAGGCCCGTCGTGCCGGTCGCCCCGAGGTACACGTGGTCGGGGGCGAACACCTGGAAACCCACGGCGGATCCCCGGGTCGGCAGGATGACGCGGGCGAACTCGAAGGGCACGGGCGCCCCGGCCCTGCGGGGCGGGACCCTGAAGTACTCTCCCGCCCCTTCCGGGTTCTCCACCAGATAGGTCTGGGTCGCGCTGAGGTTGCTCAGCTGCCAGTGGTCCTCCGTCACCCGGATCTCGCCCGCGAGCCGGGAAACCGCCGGGTTCGCCAACGGCAGGTCGACGGGGACGGACGCGGAACCGCGCCCGAAACGGGCCACGTCCCCCGGGCCGAGCCGAAGGCTCACCGGCTCCGGGGCGGACGTGGTGTCCGTCCTCCCGTCCGACGACAGGTGAACCAGTACACCGCTCATGGTCTCCTTCTCCATCATCGAGATCCTGGTGCCCGTCGGCTCCGCCGGGACGCAGCGCTCCGGAGCCACGGGGTCGGGTCAGGGGATACGGGGCTGGGTGGGGGCGAGGCGCCCGGTCGTCCGGAGTTCCGCGACGGCCGAGGGCGTTCGGCCCGCTCCCCATGGAAGAGGTGGCGGCAGCGGCAACGGTTCCCGACCGCGGATGCCGTCCGTCGAATCGCCTCGAAGGAGTGAACCGCCTCCTCCGGGGGTCGTCGCCGAGGTGCCGCCGACGCGCTCCGCGAGCGGGCGCGGGCGTGCCGCGCCGGCCACGGGAACGACGGGTTCCGCCCGGACGGTCCCGCTGCGCGCCGCGCTTCCGCGCCGGAAGCGGGCACCGGACCGGAAGCGCGACGCGCAGCGGGACGGCCCTTCAGACCGCGCCCGCCCGGGGGGTGCGCCGCACACCCTCGCAAGCGGGAATCGGGCCTGCGGACCGGCCGTGTTCCGGCGGCGGTGTCCTGTTCACGGTCAAAGTCGTCCCCCGTCCGGTTCCCCGCCACGCGCGAGCGTGACGACGCCCGGCCCCGAGCCGGAGGGTCGGTCCGGCGGCCGGGGCGGCGCTCAGAACACTCACACAACGGTGCCGTCGTTGTCATGGGATACGGGCGTGCGGAACCCCAACGGATCGATAAGGTGATCCTCATCCACGAGGAAAGCGGGCGACTGCCATGGTCGGCGGCGGAGCCGAGGGACCGGTACCGAGCCTTCACCAATTGCGTCTGTTCGTCGTGCTGGGCGAGGAACTCCACTTCAGCCGCGCCGCCGCACGCCTGTTCATCACGCAGTCGGCGCTGAGCCAGCAGATCCGGGACCTGGAACGACGCCTGGGAGTGAGGCTCTTCGAGCGCACCAGCCGTACGGTCGCCCCCACCGCCGCCGGACGTGCCCTGCTCCCCGAGGCGCGAGCGGCCGTCGACGCCGTGGCCAGGATGCGGAGGATCGCCGGTGCCCAGGCACGTCAGGTGTCGGGCCGGCTCGTCGTGGGCAGCGTCGGGGCCGAGGCCGCCATGCCGCACACCCGCGCCGTCCTGCGCGCGCTGACGGACCGGCACCCGCGGATGGTGCTGCAGGTGGTCAGTCTCAACATCGCCGACCACCTCACCGCCCTCGTCCGGCAGGAGGTCGACGTGATGTTCCTGAGGCCTCCCGTCCCCGCCGGCGTGGAGGTGTGCCATCTCGCCACCGAGCCCCGCCTGGCCTGTCTTTCCGCCGACGACCCGCTGGCCGCCCTGCCCGCCGTCACCCTGGCGCAGCTCGCCGACCGGCCCGTGGTCGCCGTGCCCGAGAAGGTGCCGCGGGTGTGGTGGGACTTCTGGACGGTCAACCCGCGCCCCGACGGCAGTCCCGTCCGGTACGGGCCGGTCGTCACCGACATGGAGTCCCTGCTGCACGCCGTGGCGGGTGGAGAGGCGATGTGCTTCCTCCCGGCGGCCGCACGTGACCTGTTTCCCCGCCCCGGCATCCGCTACGTCGACGTCATCGACCTCACTCCCTGCACCGCCGCCCTGGCCTGGCTCGCAGAGAGGCGCGACGAGCCGACCGTCGGCGCCGTACGAGAGGCGGCCCGAACGGTCCTCCGAGACCGCCAGGAGGGAGACCGGGGCCCGCGCCCGTCCTCCCGATGAGCGGGCCGCCCTCCCCGGCACCGCCGGGGCGTCGCGGGCGGCCGAGCGACTGGGCCGGGGGATCGGAGGGGGACGAGGAACACGTGGGACACCAGGTACGTCCCCTGTCGCCCGGACGCGCCGGGCGTGCTCCTTTTGTGCGTCCGCGCGCCCCCGCACGGGCATGGTCCGCCGCTTCGGGCGGCTCCACCATGGGCGCGTGGGCCGGGACGCGGTCGATGCCGGGTGCCGGACGAGGACGGGCGGAGACGCCGCACATCACGGGGGGACGCATGGGACGACGCTGGCTGGTGACGGGGTGCTCGTCGGGTCTGGGCCGGGCGCTGGCGGAGGCGGCGGCCGCCTCCGGACACCGGGTCGCGGTCACCGCCCGGAACACCGCGGCGCTGGAGGAGACGGCCGCCCGTCATCCGGGGCGGATCGTGCCGATCCCGCTGGAGCTGCGCGACGCGGCCCAGTGCGAGGAGGCCGTCCGTCACGCCGCCGCACGGCTCGGCGGGATCGACGTCCTGGTCAACAACGCCGGATCCGGGCTGTTCGGTGCCGCCGAGGAGGTCTCCGACGCCGAGATCCGCGATCAGATGGAGACCCTGCTGATCGGCCCCTGGCGGCTGGTCCGTCTCGTCCTGCCGGGCATGCGCGCCCAGGGCCACGGCCACATCGTCAACGTCTCCTCGCTCGCCGGCCGCATGGCCTTCCCCGGCCTCGGCGCCTACGTCGCCGGAAAGTTCGCGCTGGAGGGCATGAGCCAGGTGCTCGCCGCCGAGGTCGCCGCCCTCGGCATCCGGGTCACCGTGGTCGAACCGGGCGGCTTCGCCACACGCTACGGAACCTCGCTCGCCCGCTCCGCGCGGCGGATGCCCGAGTACGCCGCGGCGACCGCCGGGATGCTGGACGGACTGCGCGGCATGGCCGACGACGCGGCGATGGGCCGCCCGGAGGACTTCGCGGCCCGGGTCCTGGCCCTCGTCGCCTCACCGGACGCCACGCCGCTGCGGGTCCCGGTCGGCGAGGACGCCTTCCTCTACCTGGAGGCCGTGGAACGGGCGGCCCGTGACGAACTGGCCGCAGCCCGCCTCCTCACGGACGCGGCGCCGTCCCCGGCGTTGGAGGGCGTCACCCGCGACCCGGCGTGACACCCGCGCAGGACCCCCGTCGAACCGTTGCCACCCGGCCGGGCGCGGGGTCACGTGCCGTCGGAGAGGTGACCGAGGCGCGTGGGAGTCAGGCGGAGGGCGTCGAAGGTGACCCGGCACCCCTCGCCCACGGGCGATTGGACCTCCACGCCGACCCGCGGAGCCGACGGCGAGTCCAGGGCGAACTGCCGTACCAGGCACCACGTGACACCGTCGACCGAGGTGTGGAAGGCGAAGCCGCCGTCGAGTCGGCTGATCCGCAACCAGAGGGCGGCGGAGTCCACGGGGACGCCGACGGCGTCGTCCGAGCGGCCGCGGGTGACGACGGAGAACACGGTCGGCGTGCCGTTCGGCGCCCGCTCGAGGTTGAGCTTCGCCCAGTGGTCGTCGTCGGACCAGACGATCAGCGCGCCGGCGTCCCAGCTCGCCCGGAAGGCGACCCGCACCCGGGCCGAGAACTGCCAGTCGCCGACCGGCGGAACGGCGAGGGCGCGGGCGGCGTCACGGGTCGAGACACCGGTCAGCGGATCGGTGAAGACGTCGGTACGGGCCGCGGCCACGACGGTCAGGGTGTCGTCGGCCACCGACCAGGAAGCGGGCGCCACGGCCCAGACGGCGCCGGGGAAGGGCGGGGGAGAGGCGGTCATGCGGTCACCTTCGCAAGCGGACGGCCCGGTGGCCAGGGGAGACCCCCGGGAATCCAAGGAGTCGTCGGAGAGTCCAAGCGCCGGGAACGCGCGTCCGTCCGGTGCGGGAGCAACGGCAGGCGGCGGAGGCGGCGGACCGACACGTGGGGGGCGTCGTTCCGGTCGCACCGGGCACCGGTCCTGTGGTCCGGTTGCTCTTCCGCGGTCTCGACCACCGGCCTGGGCCGGTCGTCCGCTCCCGTTCCGCCCGAACCGAGCACCGGGACCCGACGGGCCCCGGTCCGGTCGCGTCGTGACGGACAGCGGCCGTTCGTCCCGCGCGGTCGGCGCCATCAGGTGGGGAAGCCCCCCTCGCGTGCCGGTGTGACGGTGCGTGCGAGCTGGAAGCGCGAGTGCAGACCGAGTTTCCGGTAGACGCGGGTGAGGGTCGCCTCGACCGTCTTGACGCTGACGGTGAGGGCGATGGCGATGTCGCGGTTGCTCGCCCCGGCGGCGGCGAGTTCGGCGCAGCGCTGTTCGGCGGAGGTGAGGCGGGGGTGGGCGCTGTCGCCCGCGGGGACGGTCCCCAGTCGGTCGAGGGCGTGCGTGGCGACGCGGATCCAGGGGTGTGCCTGGTGGGCGGTGAAGAGGTCGGCGGCGCTTCGCGCGGCGGTGCGGGCGCTGGCGCGTCGGCGTCCGCGCCGTTCGGTGTGGCTGAGCGCCAGCAGGGTCCTGCCGCGTTCGAGGGGGAGGTGGCGGAGGCGGTCGGCTGCGCCGGTGAGGCGCCGGGCCGCGGTGTCGTAGTCGCCGCGGGTGGCGTCCAGAAGGGCCCGGGAGCGTTCGAGGGAGGGCAGGACGCTGTCCCTGCCCAGGTCGGTCGCGGTGCGGCACGTGTCGTCCAGCAGGCTCTGCGCCCGGTCGAGACGGCCGAGGGCGACGAGGGCCTCGGCGAGCTCGGGGTGCCAGCGCAGGACGGAGGGGTCGCGGACCTGTTGGAGTCCTTCCAGGTCGCGGACTTCCTCCAGTGCGTCCAGTGCCTCTTCGGGACGGCCTGTGGTCAGGAGGAGGTGTCCGAGGGCGAAGAGGTTGCGGGAGAGGAAGACCTTGTTGCCCTCGTGCCGGGCGGCGTCGACTCCGCGGCGCGCGTGGACGAGGGCGAGGTCGGTGCGTCCGGCGGTGCCTTCGACGAGGGCGGAGGTGTAGCACGCCGGTGCGGGTGACAGGGAGGTCTCGTCGGTCAACGCCTGGGAGCGGTGGGCGTGGTCGAGCGCCCTGGCGCACCGGCCGGCACGGAGTTCGGCCTCGGCGAGGCTGCGCCGGATGTCCACGGTCGCCTCGGCGTCTCCCGTCCGTTCGGCTTCGACCAGCAGGGGGAGCAGCGCGGTACGGGCCTCCTCGGGGCGGTCGTCGAAGAGGGCGTGCCGGGCGGCGAGGTGCTGGGGCGTGCCGTTGACCGGGACGGAGGCGGCGCGCGGCAGGGACACGGCGCGGCCGAGCGTGGTCTCGGCGTCGGGGCGGCCGAGGACGCGTCGGATGCGGGCCTGCATCGTGAGGGCCATGACGGTGGTGGCGATGTCGCCGCCGGCCTCGGCGAGGTCGGCGGCCCGGCCGGCCAGGGCACACGCCCGATGGGGGTCGCCTTCGTTGACGTTGGCCCAGACGGACTGGCGTATGAGGATCTGAGCGGTGAGGTCGGGGCGTCCGGCTGCCGAGTGGAGTGCGTCGGCGAACAGTTCGTCCGCGCTGTGCAGGTGCTGGCCGCTCGCGTCGATCAGGGCGATGAGGGCGTCGACGCGTTGAGCGGGGGTGGTGTCGTGGTCCAGGAGCAGGCGTGCGGCGACCCGACCGCGGGGGAGGTCGCCGTAGTGGGCGGCGTCGCGTACGGCGGTCAGGGCCCGCTCGGTGAGCAGGTCGCCGTCCTCGTACGGGGTGCGCCGGGCGGCGAGGAGGGAGAGTTCGGCCGCGAGCGCGTGTTCGCCGCGCTGCCGGGCGCGTGCGGCAGCGCGGGCGGCGTGGAGGGCCGACCGAGGGTCGGCGGGATCGGCCGCCAGCGCCGCGTGCCGGTCGCGACGGACGTCGTCACGGCCGGCCTCGGCCAGGCGGGCGTGCAGGCGTCTGCGCGCGTGGCCCGGCAGCCGGGCCACGAGTTCGGCGCCGATCGCGGAGGCGGTGAACCGGATCGTCCCGTCGGGCTGTCCGAGGTGGACGAGTCCGGCTGCCTCGGCCTCGGCCAGGAGGGTTTCGGCCGCCGGGCCGGCGAGGGCGCTCAACAGGTCCGGGCGGGGCCGGTCGTCGAGTGCGGCGCACGTCAGTAGTTCCTGGACCTCTCCCGATACGGTGCCCAGCCATTCGCTCACCAACCTGCGGGCCGTGGACGGGAGGGCCGGGTCGTCCTCTGCGTCCGCGTCGATCGGTACGGCGGCGGTGTGGGCGCGGACCTGGGCGAGGGCCAGTGCCAGGGCCGGGTTCCCTCCGCTGTGGGCGTGGATGCGCATGACCTCATGGGGAACGAGCCGGTGCGGGGACAGCAGAGTTCCGACCTGAGGAGCGGTCAGGTGCGGGATGCGCACCGCGTACGCTTCCTCCCCGCACCAGTGCCCTGCGGCCCCCGGGCGCCAGGTGCGTTCGGCCGCGATGACGGGAAGGTCCGGGGTCAGACGCAGCGCCCAGCCCAGGACGGCCGCGCTGGCCGGGTCCAGCCACTGGGCGTTGTCCGCCACCAACGTCATGGGTGGTGCGTCCCGCAGCAGAGCGGCGGTCTGCCGGCGCAGCCGCAGGGCCCGACCGGCGTCTTCCGGGGAACCCTGCCGGTCGGCGGCCTCGTCCAGGCTCGCCGCCAGCTCCCGTGCGGCGGGGAGCGCCGGGAGTGCCAGGGCGAGTTCGAGCAGGCCGGCATACGGGACCCCGGCGTCCTGCGGGCCCGGGGCCAGTCGCAGGACGGGCAGGCCCCACCGCTGCCCCAGGACCCCGGCCGCCGTGGTCTTGCCGCTTCCGGGCGGCCCGAACAGGACCACCCGACGGGCGCCGTGCACGTCTTCCGGCAGCACCGGCAGCACCGGCAGCACGGGAGCGCCCTCGGACGACGTGCTCACCCACATCGCAGAGTCTGGCATCGGATCATGGTGCGCCTTGCGGGTCCCCCCGGTCCAGGTCAAGGGGTCGCCCTGATGTCGGCCGTCCCCCGCGTCCCTAGCCTCATGGCCACAGCCGGGCCAACCGCTGCCGAACACCCCCGCACCCCAGATGACGTTCTGCGGCGTATCCCCGACGAGGCCCGGCGGAAGGACCATGATGAACCGCAAGAACGCTTTGGCTACCGGTGTCGCGGCAACCCTCGCCCTGGGCGCCGTGAGCATGGTGGCCACCCAGTCCGCCGCCGCCCCCCGGCCCGCCGCGACCGCCGGTACCTCCGTCGCCCGACCCGGTGCCGGGTTCCGGGCGATGTCGGCCGACGTGCGCAGTGAGGCGATACGCACGGCCGGCCGGAACGCGGCCGCGACCGCCCGTGCGCTCGGTCTGGGCCCCGACGAGCGCCTGGTGGTCAAGGACGTGCTGATCGATGCCGACGGCTCCCGGCACGTGCGCTACAACCGTACCTACAGAGGCCTGCCGGTGATCGGCGGTGACCTGGTGGTGCACCTCGCCGGGGACGGCGGGATCACCGGCTCGGACCTGGCGCACCAGGGCGCGATCCGGATCGCCGTCACCATCCCGAAGCTGACGGCGGCCGACGCCTCGGCCAGGGCCGTGAAGCACGCCAGGCACGTGAAGAAGGCGAAGGCCGACAGCAAGGACAGCGCCCTGGTGGTGTACGCGGTCGGCAAGATTCCCGTCCTCGCCTACCGCTCGACCGTCACCGGCGAGGGCGAGACCGGCCCGGCCTCCCGTCAGGCGGTGATCGTCGACGCGACCAGCGGCGTGCCGCTGGACCAGTACGAGCTGCACCAGAGCGCCACGGGCACCGGCAACGGCGTCACCGTCGGCCAGGTCTCCATCGAGACCGCCCAGGCCGGCAGCGGCTACACCCTCACCGACGCCGCGCACGGCAGCACGGTCGTCTACGACTCGTACAACAGCCCCCAGTCGAACCCGAAGCAGAACGCCCGGACCTTCTCCAGGACCACCAACTCCTGGGGCAACGGCACCAACTCCAGCCGGGAGAGTGCCGCGGTGGACGCCTCCTACGGCCTGGCGAAGACCTGGGACTACTACAAGAACTCCTTCAACCGCTCCGGCATCCGCAACGACGGCCGCGGCGCCCCGGCGTACGTGCACGTGGACACCGGCCTGCTCAACGCCTTCTACGACGACGACTGCTTCTGCATGTTCTTCGGCGACGGCTCCTCGCAGAACGGCAACACCCCGGTCACCGCGCTCGACGTGGCCGGTCACGAGATGAGCCACGGCGTCACCGCCGCCACCGCGAACCTCACCTACTCGGGCGAGTCCGGCGGCCTGAACGAGGCCACCAGCGACATTTTCGGCACCATGGTCGAGTTCTCCGCCGGCAACACCGGCGACCCGGGCGACTATTACATCGGCGAGAAGCTCAACATGTCGGGCGGCTACATGCGCCGGATGGACAACCCCGCCGCCGACGGCAGCTCGTTGTCCTGCTGGAACTCCGGCGCCGGTTCGGCGGACGTCCACTACTCCTCCGGCATAGGCAACCACTTCTTCTACCTGGCCGCCGAGGGAACCGGCGCGAAGACCATCGGCGGACGCTCGCACACCGGCACCACCTGCAACAACGACACCTTCACCGGCATCGGCAAGGACAAGGCCGCCGCCGTCTGGTACCGCGCGCTGTCCACCTACATGACCTCCACCACCAACTACGCGGGCGCCCGCACCGCCACCCTGCAGGCCGCCGCCGACCTGTACGGCACCGACTCCCAGGAGCGGTACCTCGTCTCAAAGGCCTGGGCCGCCGTCAGTGTCGGCACCGCACTGCCCGACCCCGGCACCGGCACCCCCACCCCCTCGCCGACCGCCCCCACCCCCTCCCCGACCACGCCTCCCGGCGGGAACGCACTGGCCAACGGCGGCTTCGAGCAGGGCACCAGCGGCTGGACCCAGAGCGACAGCATCATCACCAACTCGTCCCTGCAGACCGCCCGTGACGGGTCCTGGTACGCCTGGATGATGGGCTACGGCGCCGACGCCGTGGAGTCCCTGTCCCAGTCGAGCGTCGCGGTGCCCTCCACCGGCACCCCCAAGCTCACCTTCTGGCTGAAGGTCTCCACCCAGGAATCCGGCTCCACCGCCTACGACACCCTCAAGGTCAACGTCAACGGCACCACACTGGCCACCTACTCCAACGCCAACGCCGGCTCCGGGTACGTCCAGAAGACCGTCGACCTCTCCGCCTACAAGGGCCGGACGGTGAAGCTGGACTTCGCCGGCACCGAAGACACCTACCTGTCGACCGTCTTCCTCCTCGACGGCATCGCCATCGGCTGACCGAACCCGCTCGTCACCGGCACTCCTGTGGCCGGAGCCCCCTTCGGGATGCTCCGGCCACGGGAGCCGGCGCACGCACGGGGCGGGCCCGGTTCTCACTCCGCGGTTTCGCAGTGTGTTCAACTGCCGTCCACATTCCTGTCGTGTACATGATGGACGTGATCGCGAAGGTCTTGCCGACAGGGAGAAAACCCTCATACAAGGAAGAAACATGACGATACGTCTGGCCGTTCGCGTCTCCGCGCTCGTTCTCTGCACGACACTGGCGGCCTCGCTCGCCCTCCCGGCGCAGGCCGCCGGGATCGACGGCGTCCTCCCGAAGGCCGAGACCGCGCCCCTGTTCGATGACGAGGCCGGTGGCAACGCCAACGCGGACGATCCGGCGATCTGGCGCGACGCGGCCGACCCGGACCGCAGCCTGGTGATCGCGACCGCCAAGCAGGGTGGTCTGCGGGTCTATGACCTGGACGCGCGCCAGGTGCAGTCGATCCCCGCTCCGGCCGGCCCGGACGCCGACGACAAGCCCGGCCGCTTCAACAACGTCGACCTGGTGCAGGGCCTGCGCCTGGGCGGTGCGCGTGCGGACGTCGCGGTGGTCAGCGACCGCGGCAACGACCGGCTGCGGATCTACCGCATCGACCGGAACAAGCCCGGCGGCCCGCTCACCGACGTCACCGACCCGGCGGCGCGGCCCGTGTTCTCCGCCGACCAGGCCGAGATCGACGAGCAGAAGACCGCATACGGCCTCGCCACCTGGACCGACCGCACCACCGGCCGCTCCTACGCCCTGGTCAGCCGGCGCAACCGCACCCGGATCGCCCTGCTGGAACTGATCGCCACCCCGGCCGGCACCGTCGACTACCGGCAGGTCCGCACCCTGGACCTGCCCTCCTCCTTCCGCCTGCCCGACGGCACCTCCTGGACTCCGTGCGCCGAGCCGGACGAACTGCCGCAGGTCGAGGGCATGGTCGTCGACCCCGCGGACGGCACCCTGTACGCGGGACAGGAGGACGTCGGCATCTGGCGCATCGACGCCGGACTGACCGGCACGCCGACCCTGATCGACAAGGTCCGCGAGTACGGCGTGCCGGGCGCGTACGACGAGCGGACCGAGGAGTGCACGCCCGGCGCCGACCCCGGCTTCGGCGGCAAGCACCTGACGGCCGACGTCGAGGGCCTGACCCTGGTCACCGAACCGGACGGCGACGGCTACCTGCTCGCCTCCAGCCAGGGCGACGACACCTTCGTCGCCTACGACCGCGAGCGCGACGAGGACAACGAGTACGAGAACGCCTTCCGCGTCACCGCGGCCTCCGCCCGCCTCGACGGCTCCGAGGTCTGCGACGGCGCCGCGGCCCTCAACGCCCCGCTCGGCAGGCGTTACCCCAACGGCCTGCTCGTCGTCCAGGACGGCGAGGAGACCCCCGGCGACGGCGACCGCGAGGCCACCGGCTTCAAGTTCGTCGACCTCGGCAAGGTCCTCGACGCCGTCGACTGATCGGCGAACGCCACGGGCGCACGGTGACCACACCCTGCGCCCGTCGTGGCCGTCGGACCCGTGCACGCGGAGGCGGTCCCGTGCGGGCGTCGTGGACGGAGGCGCACGACGGATGCTCCCTCGGGCGCAGGGACGGGCCCGTCGGCGTCCCGGCCTGCCGAACGGCATCGGGACGAAGGCGGCTCCGGACGTCCCGGTTTTCGCGACACCCGGTCCGCGCACCGACCGGACGCCGGTTCCGGCGGATCGCCGGACGCGCCTCGACCGGTGACCGGCCCTCCCGATCTGTCACCGGCGACCCGCCCGGGGGCGAGCACGTCCGAGAGGGTCGGCAGGTCGGGACAGCCTCGTGTCCCGGGCGAACAGATACGGTCCCTGGAGCGCCGACTCGGCGCACCCCTCTTCGACCGCGACCGCCAGGGCGTCTCCCTCACCGGTGTCGGCACGGCCCTGCCGCCGCACGCCCGTGCCGTGCTCGCCGCCGGGAGGCCGGTCGCGAGGCGGTGCGGCGGGACCGGGAGGCCGCGGGCGGCACCCCCACGTCGTCGTGGTCACCGAGCCCGGCTCGTCGCCCGCCCGAAGGCGCACCCACTCGCCGTCCGCCTCGACCACCGGGAGGGCGGCGGCCGCGACGACGGCGCAACCGGCCGCTGCCACCGGCACGTGGGGCGCCTTCTCCTCCAGGCGGGCTCTCGCCTTCACTCCGCCAGGATGTCCATCAGCGCGGCGAACGGATCCGTCAGCGTGGCCAGGCGGTACGCACGGTCGTACGCGTCGTCCCCGATCTGCTTCCGGGCCGAGAGCTCCGCGCTCCGCCGCAGCGGCTGCAGCTCGGGAGTGCCCCGTTGCGGATGCCCGACCATCTGCCAGAACACCTGGCTGGTCCCGTACGCCGATGCCGCCTCCTCGCCCCTGGCCAGCGCCGACAGGGCCACCACGAGCAGGTCGAGCCCCAGGCCGAGGCCGAAGACGTCGCCCATCAGGCGCTTGCCCCGCAGCATGGCCCGGGCGTGGTCGGCGGCGTCGGCCGGTCGCCGCTCCCGCAGCGCCATCACCGCGAGCTGGTACTCGGCGTAGGACCGGGTCCACTGTTCGCCCGCCGACATCGAGTCGAGCCGCAGCTCCTCGGCCCCGACCCGGGCCTCCTCGAGGAGACCGGACGCCGTCAACGCGAAGACCCTCACCAGTCGGCACCGCGCCACCGCGGGCATGGCCGCGCCCTCGTCCGCCGCCAGAGCGCGCTCCGCGACGGCCAGTGCGCCCGGTGGGTCGCCGCGCAGCAGCATCACCAGGCCGCGCAGGTAGCCGACGTCGGCAAGCAGCGTCGCGTCCCGCACCCGCACCGCGCACTTCTCGGCGCGGTCCGCCAGCTCCGCCGCGGTGTCGTGGTCGCCCCGCAGACAGCGCACCACCCCGAGCCCCCAGGCCAGCTTCCCCACGACGGCCCCGGGCCCGGAGACCGACCGTGCGCACTCCTCCAGGTAGTGGGCGGCCTCGTGCAGACGCCCGGAACACGCCCAGAAGAAGCCGAGCGCCCCCGTCAACTCGGCGGCCGCTGCGGGATCGGTGGCCAGCAGGTGCTCCAGCGCGGCACACAGGTCGCCGTGGCAGGCGGTCAGCCGCGCAGAGGACGCCACCTGCCCGGGCCCCCACCAGGAGTCCTCGGCGGCGAGCGCCACCTCGTGGAAGCGCCGCGCGTGCCTGTCGGCCGTCGTCCGGGTCTCGCCGAGTTCCGCGAGCCACAGCGCGCCGTACTCGCGCACGGAGTCGTAGAGGCGCAGACGCCCGTCCGACAGGGTCACGACGCTCTTGCGGACCAGTCCCTCGAGGGCCCGCTCCACGGCGTCTTCGGTCAAGGGCCCGCCGCGGCACACCCGTACCGCGTCGGCCACCGTGACGGTCGAACGGAACACCGACAGGCGGGCCCACACCAGCCGCTCGTGCGGTTCGCACAGCTCGTGGCTCCACCCGATCGTGGTGCGCAGCGCCCGGTGGCGCGACGGCTGGATCCGGCTTCCGGGGGCACCGGCGAGGGACAGCCCGTCGCGCAGGAGCCGTGCCATCGCGGACAACGGTCTTTCCCGCAGTTGCGCGGCGGCGAGTTCCAGTGCCAGGGGCAGGCCTTCCAGCCGGCGACACACCTCGGCGGCGACGACGAAGTCCTCGGGCCGCGTCCAGCGGACACCGACGGCGCCGGCCCGTTCGGCGAACAGTTCCATCGCATCGGAGTCGACCGGCAGGGGGCCGACGGGGAACAGGAACTCGGTTTCCGTACCCAGTGGTTCGCGACTGGTCGCCAGCACGACGAGCCGTGGACAGCGCGCGAGGAGATCCGCCACCAACGCCGCGCACGCGGTCACGAGGTGTTCGCAGGAGTCCAGGACCAGGAGGACGCGGCGCCCGCCGATCCAGTCGGCCAGCGCGCCGACGGGTTCGCCGGGCGAATGGTCCGACAGTCCGCAGGCGTCGGCGACCAGGGGTACCAGCAGGGCGGCGTTGGTCAACGACCACAGGGGAGCCCAGTGGACGCTCGTGAAGGCCTCGGGCCCGCGGTCTTCGGCGACGCGTGACGCGAGCCGGGACTTCCCCGTCCCACCTGTTCCCACCAGCGTGACGAGCCGCTGCTCGCCCACCAGGGAGGCGAGCTCCCCGACTTCCTCGGCCCGTCCGACGAACGGACCGCTCTGCGTTGGCTTCCAGCTCTCCATTCCCTGCATTCTCCGACAGGGAGGGGATCCGGATGCACCGGTCCGGCGAAGCGTGATCGTCCCGCCGTTCCCCACCGCCCGATGCAGGGCCGCGGGCGTTCAGGACGGCGCACGGGGCGACACCGTCGCCCGCCGGGACGCCCCGGTGCCGGTCACGGGGGCGGCTGTGCGGCCGGCGTCCGATCCGCCGGTTCGCCGGGCGCGTCCGGGCGCCGACTCGCGGCCTCCGCCGCGATCCGCACCGCGAGCCCGTCCAGGAGGGTGTCCAGCGCGGCGAGGAACACCGTGGTCCCGTCCAGCCGCGCCATGTGGGCCACGCTCCGCGCGATCGCGGGGAAGGCCACCGGGTCGGCCGCGGGGTAGTCGCGGGTCCATGCCTGTTCGTCGCCCGCACGGGCCGCCCCGTCGAGCGTCTCGAACGCCGCGTCCATGCCCGCCCAGGCCAGGGAGAAGTCCCCGTAGACCCGATGCAGCACGGCGGCCAGCGCGGGGGAGCAGCCGGCCCGGCCGAAGGCCGCCAGGATGTGCTCCACGATCCGCATCTCGGCCGGCCGCCGAGTGGTGCGGTAGGTGGCCACGACCGCCGCGCCGGGGTGGCGCAGAGCCGTTGCGCGCGTGCGCAGCGCGAGGTCGCGCAGTGTGTCGCGCCAGCCCTCCGAAGGCTCGAATCCGGCCAGCGTCTCCTCGAACAAGCGGTCCGCCAGGGCCAGGTGGAGTTCGTCCTTGTCCCGGACGTGCCGGTACAGGGCGGAAGGGTCGACGCCCAGTCTCGCGGCCAGCCGCCGCACGCTGAGGGCCGCCGCGCCCTCGTCGTCGGTCAGCGCGAGTGCGGCGTCCACGATGATCCGCAGGTCCAGCTCGACCTTGGGGGGACGGCCTCTGCCTCGTACTGCCATGGGGTGATCAGACCAGGCCGGGCATGGCCTCCGCAAGCCCCGTCGCACGGTGCGAAATCTTTTTACCCACACCGTTGACAAAATAGTGCGGCGAGCGGTTGTCTGCGGGGCACCCCGAACCGAGGAGCGCTGCTCATGGACCACGCAAGCCCCGTTTCCGGCGAGGCGCCGCCACCCGCCGCCACGTTCCGCAAGACCCTCGGCACCCGGCACGGCGTGGTCATCGCGCTGGCCAACATCAGCCCCACCGTCAGCGTCGGCATCGGCCTCGCCTTCCTCGCCGCGCTCGCCGGCACCGCGATGCCCGCGGCCTTCCTGCTGGCGGCCCTGCCGATCCTGGCCGTCTCCGGGGGCTACGCCCGGCTCGCCGCCCGCGATCCCAACTGCGGGACGGCGTACGTCTGGGTGCGCCGGGCGCTGGGTCCCTGGACCGGTTACCTCACCGGATGGACCTCGGTGGCCACCAACATCCTGTTCCTGTCGTACGCGGGACAGCTCGCCGGCCAGTTCACCCTCGGGCTGCTCGCGGAGGCGGGCGTGACGGCGCTCTCCCCGGACGACGCCCCCACGGTCACCGTCACCGGCCTGGTGTGGAGCGGCCTGATCGTCGTGAGCGCGCTGCGGGGGGTGCGGGGCGCCACCGCGGTGCAGAGCGTGCTGCTCGGCTTCTCCGCGGTCGTGGTCACCGTCCTCGTGGCCACCGCCTTCGTCCGGGGCGACGCGGCCCCCGTCTCCGCCTCGTGGTTCTCGCCGTTCGCCTTCCCCGACACGCTCACGCTGCTCGGAGCGACCGTGATGGCTGCGTACATGTTCTGGGGCTGGGAGAGCGCCTTCTCCGTGGTCGAGGAGTCGACCTCGGTCCGCTCGCCGGGCCGGGCCGGAATCATCGCGATCCTCGTCACGACCGGGTTCTTCCTCTTCTCGGCCACCGGCTTCCTGCACGCCCTCACGCCCGGACAGCTCGCGGACCCGCTGTCCGGCATCACCGAACTGGCCCGCACCTTCTACGGCACCGCGGGTGCGACCGCAGCCCTCGCCGCGATGCTCTTCGCCACCGTCGCCTGCATGCAGTCGAGCGTCATCGCGGGGGCCCGGCTCACGCTCGCCATGGGCCGGGACGGGGTCCTCGGCCCGAGCTGGACCCGGCTGCATCCCGCCTGGGGCACGCCCGTCACCTCCACCGTGCGCATCGCGGCCCTCGCCGTCGGGGTGTCGCTCGCGGGGCTGGCCGCCGGGTCGCTGTCCGAGGTGGTCGTCGCCGTCGTCAACTCCGTCGGCATCCTGGTCTCGCTGATGTACGGGATCGGCGGCATCGCCTGCGCCGTCACCTTCCGCCACGAACTGAGGGGTCGGGCACGGGACGCGCTCGTCGCGGCCCTGCTGCCGCTGCTCGGCGGCATCGCGCTCCTGCTGCTCGGCGGCCTCGTGGCCCACCAGCAGTGGAACTCGGCGGACCACCTGGCCTTCGACGCCGAGAACGGGCGCTTCCTCACGGTCCTGCCGCTCACCGTCATCGCCCTCGGCGTGCCCGCCGCCCTGTGGACCCGTTACCGGCGCAGGGCCGCCTACTTCACCCAGCCGCCGACCCCCCTCGCGCCGACCCCGGCCGCCGGGGGCTGACCACGGCCCGGACGCGGGCGCCGGCACGCCCGCTCCGGCCGTTCTCCCACCCTCCCACCCAACGGAGCCCACACATGCGCCACGCAGACCTCGTCCTCCTCAACGGCACCATCTGGACGGCGTCCCCCGTACGCCACCGGACATCGGCGCTGGCCGTCACCGGCGGTCGGATCACCGCCCTCGGCACCGACCGGGAAGTCCGCGAACACGTCGGGCCGCGCACCGAGGTGACCGACCTCGGCGGCCGGTTCGTACAACCCGGCTTCACCGACGCCCACGTCCACCCGGTGATCGCCGGGATCGGCATGCTCGGATGCGACCTGAGCGCGGACCGCACCGCACGCGACTACCGGGCCACGATCGCCGCCCACGCCGCCGCCCACCCGAGGGCCGCCTGGATCCGGGGCAGCGGCTGGTCCTTCGACGCCTTTCCGGGGGGCCTGCCCCACCGCGACCAGCTCGACGACATCCTCCCCGACCGACCCGCCTACCTCCCCGTCCGCGACGGACACTCGGCATGGGTGAACTCCCGGGCCCTCGCCCTGGCCGGGATCGACCGGCACACGCCCGACCCCGCGGACGGCCGCGTCGAGCGCGACGCCACGGGCGAACCCACCGGCGTGCTGCACGAGGGCGCCATGACCCTCGTCGGCGCCCTCGTGCCCCCCGCCTCGGCGACCGAGGCCCGAGCCGGGCTCCTCGCCGCCCAGGAACTGCTGCACTCGCTCGGGATCACCGGCTGGCAGGACGCCCTCGTCGGCACGTACGCGGGCTTCCCCGATCCCCTCGACACCTACCTCGCCTGCGACGCCGACGGCTCGTTGACCGCGAGGGTGCGGGGAGCGCTCTGGTGGGAGCGCGACCAGGACCTCGGACAGATCGACTCGCTGCTCGCCCGCCGCGAACGGGCGGCTGGAGGCCGGCGCTTCACCGCCGGCAGCGTCAAGATCATGCAGGACGGGGTCGTGGAGAACTTCTCCGCCGCCATGCTGGAGCCCTACCTGGACCCCTGCGGCTGTCCGGGCGACAACGCCGGGATCTCCATGGTCGACCCGGCCGTGCTCCGCGACGCCGTGATCGCCCTCGACGGCCACGGGTTCCAGATCCACTTCCACGCCCTGGGCGACCGGGCGGTCCGCGAGGCGCTGAACTCGCTCGAAGCGGCCGTGGCCGCGCACGGCCACACCGGCCTGCGCCACCACCTCGCCCACCTCCAGGTGGTGCACCCCGACGACATCCCGCGGTTCCGCACCCTGCGCGCCGCCGCGAACATGCAGCCGCTGTGGGCCGCGCACGAACCGGCGATGGACGAACTGACGCTGCCCTTCCTCGGCGAGGAACGCGGACGGCGCCAGTACCCCTTCGGGGCCCTGCACGCGGCCGGTGCCGTCCTCGCGGCGGGCAGCGACTGGTTCGTCTCCAGCCCCGACCCC
This sequence comes from Streptomyces sp. NPDC007872, assembly GCF_042868165.1. Classification (NCBI taxonomy): domain Bacteria; kingdom Bacillati; phylum Actinomycetota; class Actinomycetes; order Kitasatosporales; family Streptomycetaceae; genus Streptomyces; species Streptomyces sp. NPDC007872. The sequence continues at coordinate 68,682 of NZ_JBIAEA010000003.1, read as the reverse complement.
TGGCACGGCATCCACGTCGCCGTCAACCGTCAGGTGTGGGCGGAGGAGCTGGGCGAACCGGACCTGCGCCCCCCGTTCCTGCCCGAACAGCGCCTGGCTCTCGCCGACGCCCTCGCCGCGTACACGGCCGGTTCCGCGTGGGTCAACCATCAGGACGACGCCGGTGTGATCGCGCTCGGCCGTCTCGCCGACCTCGCGGTCCTGGACCGCGACCCGTTCACCGTGGCCCCCACCGACCTCCACGCGGTCCGCGCGGTCCAGACGTACGTGGGCGGCGTGCGGGTCCACGACGCGGACGCGCACTGAACGGACCGCGGGGACGACCGGCGGCGGCTTCTTCCGACGCGTCTCGACCGTCAGCGGCCGCCGGACCGTCCTGGCCGGCCTCACCGGCCCTGGACTGCAAGCCCCGGCCCGAAGCCGACCGACCCGGTCGACCCGGCCGAAAGAGAGCAGGGTGGCCGGCATCCGCCCTCTCGGGCCGTCACGGTCCACGAGGAGACGTCGGTGAACACACCCCGGTCCTGGGACGGCCCGGCGCACGGGTCGTCCGGAGGAGGACCGGAGGGCCCCGCGCAGACGGAGGCGGGCCGGGATCCGGACCGGCCGTCCGGGCACCCGGTGGGAGCCTTCCGCGCGGGTGGAAGCGAGGTGCTCCTTGGTCGCGGGCCCGGCTCGTCCCCTTCCCCACCAGGGCGCCCCGGGCGCGGACCGGACACGTGCCCGTGGCACGGGACGTGCCCGGGACCTCACGGGAAACGCCTTCCGGGAGGAGGTCGCCGTCCGCGACGAACCCGTCACGCCCCGAGCCGGGACTTCGCGGCCGGAGCCGCGGGGAACCGCCGGGTGGCGGCGACCGGACCGCCGTGCAAAGGCGTTCTGTTCAGGAACCTCCGGCTCGCGGACAATGTGTTCGGAGCTCCTGCGGAATCCGGAGCGTCGAGGGCGTCGGGGGGCGGACTCATGTGGATGTGGGCGGGCGCGGTCGTGTGGGCGGCGACGGGTGTGACGACACTCGGCTTCCTGGTGTGCCACCACCTGGTCCGTGCCCATCGTCCGTCACGGCCCGTACGGGACGGCGACGCCCCGGGGCCGTACGCGTACGCGTATCTCACCGGGGGACCCGGGCGCACGGCGCTGACGACGCTGACGGCACTGCACCGAGCGGGCCTGATCACTGCGGTGGGGAACCGGATCGTCCGCGTGGACGTGCCCGTGCCGTCCGTCGACCACGGTGGCGGCGGCCGCGCGCTCGATCCCGTCGAGGCCGCCGCCCGGGCCTCGTGCCGACCCGGTCGCGGCGCCCCCGGGCCGAGGACGGAGGACCGCGTGGCGAGGAGCCGGGCCGTACGCCGACTCGGAGCCTCCCTGGCGGAGGAGGGCCTGCTCGCCCACCCGGGGCGGGCTGCCCGGCGGGAGGGCTGGGAGGTGGCGGCGGCATCGGCGGGCTTCGCGACCGTTCCGCTCTGTCTGACGGCTCTGGCGGCGTGGGCGTCAGGAGGCCATCCCGACGCCGGCTGGGTGGCGTCCGTGTCACCGGCCTTCGGGCTGTTCTCCCTGCTGTCGCGCCGCCTCGCCCGCTTCCGTCCCGAGCGCCTCACCGAAGCGGGTGACCGCCTCGTGAGGAACCTCCCGACCGGTGCGTCCGGCACCGACCGGGCCCTGTACGACGTCGCCACCGGGGGCACCGGAACGGCCGTGCCGGAGGATCTCCGCCGTGCCCTGCGGCGCCCCGAGCCGTCGTACGCGGAGAACAACGACCCGCCGGGCCTCGGCGGAGCGGGCTTCTAGAGGTCGCCCCGTTCGACACCCCGTCCGGCTCGTCACCCAGGACGCGGTCCGAAGGGCGGGCGTTCACGACTGCCGGGCCGGGGGAATGGGCAGGATCCGGAAGCATCGGGCGGCCGGAGCGCCGACCCGGGGCGGGGCGTATCGAAACCACGAGGGGCGGGAACACGGATGGGGTTGTTCGGATTACGCAGGCGCAGGCCGGAGGTCGGCGACGGCAGTTGGATCTACGAGATCTCCGGGGAGTACGCCGGCGACGACGGCTGGACCCCCAACGAGACGATCCGCCGGGGCTGGAAGGTGGACCACCGGGGCCGCAAGACGGGCGAGACCTTCGACAACCCGCGCTACGGCACGCCGAGGGACGACTTCGAGCGGCTCGCTGCCCCGAACTGCCCGTTGCACATGTTCGACGACCCGCCCGCCACCGTACGCACCTGGACGGAGGCGGCCCTGCGACGGATCGTGCCGGGTGTCACCGTGGAGTGGCTGAAGGTACTGGCCGATCCGGTGGTCCTGGCCGGCGAGGGCCCGGCCTCCTACGCGCCGCCGGACTTCGGAACCGCACCGCCGTCGAGGATCGGTGCCGCCGTTCCGGTCGGGATCGGGATCCGGCGCCAGGACGGCGCCGCGGTGCTGCTCTGGGGCGTGTTGCTGTGGGCGGCGGTGACCACACCCGACCCCACCGAGGTGTACGTCACCATCACCCCGCACCTGGAGGCCGATCAGGCCGAGGCGCGGCTACGGGCACACCTGTCAGAACCCGAGGGCAGGGTCTGACCCGGCGGTGAACCGGGGCGCTGTCCGGTAACCGTCCCGTGCGTCGGAGGTCCTCGACGACCACCAGGGAGCAGTGCCCGGAAGGGGCGTGAAGTGCGGACCGCCCTCCCGGCACCCGCACCCGTGCCCTCCGCACGACACCTGCCGGTGCTCCGACCGCGGACGGTCCCTCCCGGGGACACCGACGTGTCGCCCCGGCGGACCGGGGCGGGGTGCTGCCCCGCCCGTTCGGGACGGACACGGTGGTGGGCCTGCCTTGGGCCGGATGCGACCGGCCTCCTGCGTACGAGCGCCGTCGCCGCCCTCGAAAGGGGCGGGTTCCCCGCCCGCACCGGGATCCCCCTCGCGCGGGGAGCACGGGCCGCCCCGCCGTAGCGTCTCGTCGGGGAACGCACCTGGCCGGTCGCTCCGGTGCCACTCGGCGGCGGCCGGCGCGGCGAGTTCGGCGGGCACGTCGCACACACCCGCACGACGGTCGCCGGGACCTCTTCCCGGGGGGTTCCGGATCGGTCACGATGGAGGACCGCCGGGGGCTGCGGGTAAGGGTCGAACGAGGGGGCGTTCTGGACGGGCGACAGGAGCGGGTGGGGCCGGCGCCGTGGCTTGCCCTGGCCTGCGTGGTCGGACTCGTACTGGCGTGTGCCGTGCTGGCGAACTTCACGGGGGAGCTGCGGGCGGCCCTGTGGGGCGCGCCGGGCACCGTGAGCGAGATCGACTGCCGGACGTACGACGCCACCGCGGCCAACGCGGGAACATCGGAGTCCTGCCGGGGCACCTTCGCCCCGGACGGCGGCGGTTCGCCGTCCGGGGTCCTCGTCGAGGGCGACACCGGCTCGCCGCCGGTTCGCGCGCGGCTGGTGGACGGAGCCTCCGGAACCGCATACGTCTCACCCTCGGTGGGGGCGGGAGTGCTCCCCGTGGGACTCTCCCTCTTCCTGGCCGGCCTTCCGGTGGCGGTGACGGTCTCGTACGCGCGTCACATCCGTGGACAGCGCTCCGGGAACCGCCTTCGAGGACCGGGTCGACCGGATCCGGCGCAGGGCTGAGAACCCGTTGCAGAAGCAGGTCCCCTCCGCTCGGGATCGCGTCTCGCGGTACGGGGGATCCGGCGAACCGCCTGGGCCCGGGCCGAGCCGCTGCTGCCGCAGGGCACCGGACCCGTCCAGGCCGTGGCCACGGACGCGTCGTACCCGCCGAGCAGGCGAGGCGCGGCCGGTTGCCGGAGTATGGGGACCAGGCGGTGTGGCACGGAACGATCCGAGCAGAGGGGAGTGCCGCGGGTGGCCGGTGGAGACGAGCACAGCGGCTTCGAGGACCAGGATGCCGAGATACGCCAGGTCGACGCACTCAACCGGCTGGCAAGCGTGCCCGCCTACAGCTCCGGCGAGGCGGTGAGGCATGGTACCCGCAAGGAAGCCGATCTGCTCGTCGTGGGACACGAGCTGGCGCGGACGGAATCTCTCGGTGAAGCCCTCGTCCTGATCTCCCGGCTGGCGGACGGCGAGCTGCCCCTGTGCGGGCAGGCGATGTTCCGGACCGATCGCGAGTTCCTGCACTGCGTCTGCCAGATCGGACTGTGCGACAACGAGGGCGAAGCGTTCCGTCTGCCACTGGACGGCGACCACCCCGCCATCCAGGTGATCCGGACCGGCCGCCCCGTGCTCCTGACCTCCCCGCAGGAGTACAGGGAACGATTCCCGTCCGCCTGGGCGCTCGCCGACCGGCCGGGCACCGAGGCCTGGGCCTTTCTCCCTCTGGTGACGTACGGCCGACTGACCGGCGTCTGGCTCGCCGTGTTCGACGCCCCCCTCCCGAGGATCAACGACGTGGGCGCGTTCTTGATGACCGTGGCCCGCCTGCTCGGCCAGAGCATCGAGCGCGCCTACGACGGCCAGGCGGACCACGCGCTGTCACAGGGCCTGCGGAGCAGCATGGACCGCGTCGGTCCCGGGCTCCCGGGATTGACCGTCGCGGCGCGGTACGTGCCCACCGGCGGAGGGCTCATGGTCGGCGGCGACTGGTTCGACAGCATCGTCCTGCCCAGCGGACGCCTGGGAGTGGTGATCGGAGACGTCCAAGGCCATGACGTCCAAGCCGCCGGCCTGATGTCCCAGTTGCGCACCGCCATTCACGCCTACGCCGCCGAGGGACACGGGCCCGATGCCGTACTGGCCCGTGCGTCCCGCTTCCTGGCATCGCTGGGCGAGAACCGCTTCGCCACCTGCATCTACCTCGAAGCCGATCCCGCGAGCGGCACGCTGCGCATCGCCCGCGCCGGCCACCCGCACCCAGTGCTGCGCCTCCCGGACGGAACCTGCCTGCTCAAGCACGTGCGCGGCGGTCTGCCCCTCGGACTCGAACTCGGCGAGGACGACTATCCGGTCAGCGTCATGACCCTGCGCGAGAACGAGATCCTCATGCTGTGCACCGACGGATTGATCGAGTCCGGTGGTCATGACATGTACTCCGGCTGGCTCCGTGTCCGCGGCGCCCTGGAACCGGGCACCGCCGGTGACATCGACGGCTTGGCGGACCGGCTCATGAACGCCGTCGTCGCCCCGCATCCCCCACAGGACGGCAGCGGACCGTCCTCCTTCACGGAGGACGACATCGCCCTGCTCCTTCTACGACGCGATCCGGCGGGCTCCTCCGTGGACCCCGCGGGACGCAGCCTTCGGCTGACCCTGGAACAAGACCAGGCCCACGGGCTCGCCGATGCGCGGATCGAGCTCCGGGGGCTGCTCCACGACTGGGCGTACTCCGAGCACGTGGACACCGCGCTGCTCCTCGCTTCCGAGCTTCTGGGAAACGTCTTGATCCATACCGAGCATTCGGCTGTCCTGCGAGCCCACATCAGCGGTGTCGAGGAACGGCGTCACCTGCGCATCGAGGTCACCGACCGCAGCGACGAAGTCCCGCATCGCCGAGCCCCCGGCGAACTGTCCTCGTCCGGCCGTGGCCTCGTCCTGCTCGATCTGCTGGCTCACCGCTGGAACGTCCGCCCCGAACCGGACGGCAAGACCGTCTGGTTCGAACTGGACGAGAACGATTCGACCGGACCGTGACCTCCCCCGCAGGGGGCCGGCGGTCACCCGTCGCGATGGATTCGCCGGAGCCGGACCCGTTCAGTCCTCCGGGCACGCCTCCGGGTCCAGGTCGGGCACGCCGGGCGTGGGCTTCTTGAGCAGGAGGGCCAGATTCCTCTGGTACATGGAATCCCACCCCGACGTGTCCTTGAGGATCTCCGCCACCGCCGAGCACACCTTCTTCTTCAGAGGCGGCGTCCCGGAGAGCATGGCCACCCCGTATTCCTCCGTGCCCTCGATCGGATCCAGCATCCGGACCTTGTCCGACTGGGCGTAGCCCGCGAGAACGGCATCGTCGGAGGCCACGGCGTAGACGTTCGTCTCGTTGCTCAGCAACTGTTCCAGGCAGTACTGGTACGTGGCCGGCAGGGACTTCATCAGGGTGAAACCGAGCGAGGGCAGGTCCTTCGCATAGGTCGAACCCTTGGCGGTGCACACCTCGACCTTCTTCGCCCTCAGATAACTGGAGTCCTTGATCTCGCCGTGTCTCACCGAGTTCTTGCGCACCAGGAACCCTCGGCCCGCGGTGTAGTAAGGGCCGACGAAATCCAACGTGGTGCTTTCCCGCATGGTGTAGGAGGCGATGACGAGATCCACGGCCTTCCTTTCCAGGTGGCTTTCCCGGTTTCCTGATGTGACCTCGACGAACTCGACGTCCCTGTCCTCGTATCCCAGCTTCCGGGCGACCGCGTAGGCCATGTCGACGTCGAGGCCCGCGTAGGTGTAGTTCCCTTCGGCGTCCTTTCCCTTCCTCTGGCTCAGCCCCGGCTGATCGGCCTTGACGCCGATCTTCAGATGGGAATGGTTCTTCTTCCACTCCGTCCACGCCTGTTCCCCGGCGTCGCCGCTCCGGCCGTCCGGGCCGACGGTGTTACCGGCCTCGTCCTTCTCGCCCGATTCAGGACCCGAGCCGACGTGGTTCGCCACCAACCAGCCGACGGTGGTCAGCAACGCCACGGCGAGAGCCGCCGCCATCGCCCTCTTCACGCCCTTCCAGGACCGGGGTCCGGAGTTCTTCTCCGGTGCGGGCGGGGGAGCGGGGACTCCCGCGAGAGCCGGAGCGGGCGCGTGCTGCGACGCGTACTCGGACGCGAGCTCCGGCCGGTTCCCCGGCGGCCGCATCGCGTCCCCGGTGGGAACGGCGTTCGACGGAGTGCTCAGCACCCCGCGCAACATGCCGTCCGCCGTGGACGTGTCCAGGCGTTCGTCGGGGTTCGCGCGCAGGAGCCCCTGGATCACCGGAGCGAGGAGCCCCGCGTGCCGCGGAGCCGGGTGCGGAGACCGCTGGATGCTCGCCTGGACCTCCCAGGGCTCCCTGCCTTCGAAGGGAAGACCGCCCTCGACCATCTCGTACAGCGTGACCCCCAGGGCCCACAGGTCCGAGGCAGGGCTGGGACCGCGGGAGAAGAGCTCGGGCGCCTGGTACGGAGGCGTGCCGATGATGCTTCCGGACCGGGTCAGCGGGGTTGCTCCCTCGAACGTCGCGATCCCGAAGTCCACCAGGATGACGTGCCCGTCCTCCCGGACCAGCACATTGCCCGGCTTCACATCGCGGTGGAGGACCGATGCGGCGTGCACCGCTCGCAACCCCTGGAGAACCTGACGGCTGATGTCCGCCGCTTTCGGTACCGCGAGCCTCCTCCGCTCGCGCAGCAGATCCGCCAAGGACCTGCCGTCGAGCAGCTTCATCACGATCCAGACCTGGTCATCGGTCTCGACCTGGTCGTGGACCGTCACCACGTTCGGGTGCTCGATCTTGGCCAGGGCCTCCGCCTCCCGGCGCGCCCGCCGCATGGCCGCAGCCTGCGAGCCGGCGGCCACCGCGTTGCGGTCGAGCAGGCCTTTTATGGCGACGAACCGGCGCAGCCGCTGGTCGTAGGCCTTCCACACCTCGCCCATGCCGCCGCTGCCGATCGGTTCCAGCAGCGCGTAGCGGCCCTCGATGACCATCTGCGGGTGATCAGGCGTTGACGAGGCTCCCTGGGACGAGGCAGCGGGCCACTGCTGAGTCGCCCCGGGGCCCGCTTGCCGAGCTGTGCCGTCCGCCCATGGACCGTCGGAGCCACCACCCGTTTCAGCCCTGTCTTCGCCTTGCATGAGCCCCCCCTCGAAACCTGGATTCGAACCACAGTAGATGCTCGGTCCGAACCGCACACAGCACGATGAGGCACGGCGCCGGCGAACAACGGACTCCGCACGGTGGTGGCCGGAAGCGCGGGCGAGAGAGGGTGAACCGTGCCGCCCCTTCTGCCGCTCCATGAAGCGCGAGACCCTCCGCAGTGAGCGACTACGGGGCGCCGCCACCCGCAGAAGGACGGTCTCCGGCCGGCCGACCCGCTGCAACGCCCGCCGCCGGCGGCTCGAACGGTCTGCTACCCGTCCCGCCAGGCACCCACGGTCCAGAAGACCGCGAAGCCCGTCCACAGGACGGCGAACGCCCAGACCGCGGGGTGGCCGCCGAACAGCGCCATGGTGCCGAGCCAGCTCACCCCGAAGGCCACGAAGAGCAAGCCGAAGTTGGGGAAGGCGAAGAGGCCGGAGAGCCGCCCGCTCAGCAACGCCCACGCACCGCCCGCCAGGAGCAGACAGCCCAGCGCGAACCACGGGAGGACCGCGTGCTGCGAAGACGGCGCGTAGGAATCGACGTGGCCGCGAACCCTCAGCTCCACGGCGTCCCCCTGCCACAGCCGGACCTCGGCGCGGTCACCCTTCCCGGCGTCGTCGTACGTCTCCGACCCGACGCCCAGCCAGGCTGCACCCCCTGGCCACTGCACCCTCAGGTCGTAGTACGTCGTACAGGTCGTACCGCCGCCCCCGCCGCCTGCGGTGGTCACCCCACCGGCCGTCACGCCGCCCATGCTGCCACCGGCGGTGTTCATACCGCCTCCGGCCGTGACGCCTCCGGTGGTGATGCCCCCTGTCGTGCCGCCGCTCGTGCCGTTGGACGTGCAGTGCTCACCCGTCCGCCGGTCGAGCACCGTGCCCGCCTCGCGCCGCACGCACGGCCCCTCGCCGTCCCCGTCTCCGCTCCGGGCCCCGCCCCGGCACACCGGTGCGTCCCGGTATTCCATGGTCGCGCCGTAGCCTTCGGCGACCTGCTGACCGCACAGGAAGGCCCCCCATCCGACCGCGAGGACGAGCAGCCCCCGTAACCAGTAGGGCAGCCGCCCGCGGTACCAACCGGTGCCGTACCCCCTGTTTCTCATCCGGCCATGATTCCCGTTCGGCCGAGCCCTCATGCGCCGGCCCCGCCACGGCGAGGGAATGACGAGCCGACCGCACATCACTCGCCCTGTCGGACGGGGCGGTCGGTCACCGCAGGATCCCGCACCCCACCCCCGGCGTCCCGGCCGCCGGAACGTGACGGAGCCCGGGAGCATGTCCAGCTCCCGGGCTCCAGCTTGCCACCCATTTGCGCACACCGGCGGCGTTTAAGAACCGCGGGTCACGTTGAGATCGGCGTGTTCTGCCTTTGAACTACAGCGCCACGGAAGAGGCGCCGAGGGGACTTGAACCCCCATCCGTCGATGTTCGCCCACGTTCGGTCGATCCGGTGTTCGGCGGCGAATACTGAGACTGGAGCGAGAATCTGAGTTTCACGGGGCCGCCTCTGCCAGGCTTGGGCCACCCCCGCACGTGGTGCGGGGGGAGGGATTCGAACCCCCGACTGACACCCCTCCATCAGCTTCGACATCAGTTTCAGCTTGCGCTCATCGCGCACCCTCCGCTCGCGACGGAGGGCGTGTGTGGGGGCTACCGGAAGAGGTAGCCGAACACCGCGTCGCCGACCCGCTGGTCGGTGACCTCGGTGCTGTTCGCCTCCTCACGGGCGAACTTGACGGCCTGCTGGAGCTTCTCGACGCGGTCGAGGAGCTCGTTGACCCGCCGGGCGGGCAGCGCGCCGGAGAACTTCACCGTGGTCCAGTAACCGACCGGAACGTCCTCGTAGTACACCTCGACCTGCGCCGGGTGCTTCTCCGTGGCCTCGGCCTTCACGTGGTTGCGCGGAACCTTCTTCGTGCGGATGGTCCGCACCGGGTCCGTCTTCCATGAGTCCGTCGAGGGGTCCAGGTTCCACGACTCGGAGGCGTCGAGCACCGGCAGCTTGCGCACGAAGGTGTGCAGGTCGGTGAGCTGCTTCTCCAGGAACAACAGGTACGGCACGGGCACCTGGGGCAGCAGCACCGTCCCGTCGACCGCCACGTCCGCGACCGCGGACCGGTTCGCCCAGTCCTTCGTCGCGGTCACGTCGAAGAGCCGCGTCAGTGTCCCGGCGGTCGCCCGCAGAACGTCCTCGGCCTTGACCTGCACCCGCGTCGACTCGGGCGGCAACTGCTCGCCCTCCTCGTCCTTGGGCTGGTAGGTCCGGGAGATCCCGGCCAGCAGGGCGGGCTTCTGCACGTCCTGGTGGGCCTGGGTGAGCTCTTGAAGAGCCTTGGACTTGACGCCCTTTTCGACTGCGATGATCTGATTCAGCTTCGGCACACGGCGAACCTAACAACTCCGCGTCGTACGCACATCCGATTAAACGCCTGTCCTGGGTCTCGACAGCGACGAGCGACCACGTACTGCTCGGCCTGCCGACGGACGCCCGGTCAGACGGTGCCGAGCGACCATCCGCAGACATCGCTGACTCGTCCGCGCCATACCGGGGAGGTGAGGGGACCGGGAACGGACATGAAAGTGACGTCCACCAGGTGCAGGAACGGGTGCAGGCCGTTCTCGGAGGCCTCGCCGTGCCGTTGTGTCGACTGGATCATCTGCGGCAGATGCGCGATCACCTCGGTCTGTCGCTGTTCGTCGGCCTGGCGCACAGTCTCTTCCCAGCGTTCCGCCCATGTCTGCGCGGCCACCAGATGGCCGGCGACGACACCGCCCCGTGTGGTCAGGCAGATCGCCATCCTGGCCGCGGGCTGTGCTTCGACCATGCGGAGCAGGATCTCCAGGTGCGTGTCGACCGCGGGGACGGGCGTCTCGTCGACGGGCTGGTGCCGGTGTTCGGTCAACACGGATTCTCCTTGCTTGCCGCATGCGGTGTCGCACAGCGGTCGACGGGTCTTCGGGCCCTTGGTGCTCGGGCCTCGCCGGTGCGTGGGCGGGGCCTTCAGTCGGCGGTGAGCATGCCTTCGCGCAGACGGTTCAAGGTGCGCGCCAGCAGCCGTGAGACCTGCATCTGCGAGCGGCCCAGCCGCTCTCCGATCTGGGCCTGGGTGAGTTCGTCGACGAACCGCCAGTGGATGATCTGCCGCGACCGCTCGTCCAGTTCCGCGATGAGGGGCGCCAGGGCGTGGAAGTCCTCGACCAGTTCCATGGCGGGGTCCTGCGCGCCGATGAAGTCCGCCAGGACCGCCTCGCCGTCCTCGTCGCCGGAGAGGGTGGCGTCCAGCGAGGCGGAGTGGTAGCCGTTGGAGGCGATCCTCGCTTCGATGACCTCCTCCTCGGACAGGTTCATCAGCTCGGCGAGTTCCCCGACCGTCGGACTGCGGTCCAGGCGGGAGCGCAGCTCCTCCGTGGCGCGGGCCAGCTCGATGCGGGCTTCCTGGAGACGACGCGGCACGTGCACGGCCCAGGAGGTGTCACGGAAGAACCGCTTGATCTCACCGACGATGTACGGAATCGCGAAGGTCGTGAACTCCACCTCGCGCGACAGCTCGAAGCGGTCGATCGCCTTGATCAGACCGATCGTGCCGACCTGGACGATGTCCTCCATCTCGTCGGCCCCACGGCTGCGGAACCGGCCTGCCGCGTAACGGACGAGAGAAGCGTTCATCTCGATCAACGTGTTCCGCGCGTACTGGTGCTCGGGCGTGCCCTCTTCCAGCACCGCCAGCCGCTCCAGGAACCGCTTCGACAGCGAGCGCGCGTCCTTCGGCGCCACCTTCGCCGGATCGGGCACCACCGGCAGCTCGACGTCCCGAACCCTCGTGCCGGTCTCCGCCACCGTCATCATGCTCTCCGCCCCCTGCCGAACTCGCCGACCCTCGCCCTCGGGGGCGACGAGCCCCGCTTACCCCGGACAGCGCCGAGCATGCACATGAAGCGCGCACTCCATGAGCGGACGAGCGATTCCTGAGGACTGGACTCCACATCGGCCCCTGCCGCGCACGAACCCGGTCGGGACGGTGTACGGCGCGCCTTCACCGTCCCGAGCCCGTACCCGGCGATGAGTCCGGGACGGTCGCGGAGTCTCTTCTCCCAGCCACCCGTGGCCGGCGGAACGAGAGAAGACCATGAACATGAAGAGGAAGATCCCGAAGAGGTACGTCTGGGCGATGGTCCATGCCGAACGCGCCGCGCTGATCGACGATCTCGCAGTCCTCGGCGACGCGCAGTGGCGGACGGCGTCCCTCTGCGAGGGATGGACGGTCCACGACGTGGCCGCCCACCTCGTCGACAACGCCAGGACGACCCGCCTGGGCTTCCTGAAGGATCTCGCGCGGGCGGGGTTCGACTTCGACCGCCACAACGCGGCGGGCGTCGAACGCGGGCGCGGGACGACCCCGGAAGAGACGCTGCGCCGTCTGGAGCGGGCGGCGTCGCGCACCTCGGGCCCGCCCGGCCCCCTCGACAGCCGTCTGGTGGAGGAGATCGTCCACGGCGAGGACATCCGCGGGCCGCTGGGGCTCGCCCGCGCCTACCCGCACGAGGCCGTCGTGCGGGCGCTCCGGCTCCAGGCCCGTACCCCCGCCGCGTTCGGCGGCGCCCGGGAGCTGCTGACCGGGGTGCGGCTCACCGCGACGGACACCGGATTCACGGCCGGCACCGGCCCGGCCGTGACGGGCCCCGCGCTCCGTCTGCTCCTGGCCGTCAGCGGCCGCCGAACCGCCCTGGCCGACCTCACCGGCCCCGGACTGCGGGCCCTGGCCTGAAGCCGACCGACCCGGCGGAAACAAAACGGGACGGTCGGCATCTGCCCCCGGGCCGTCACGGCCCGCGACGGGACACCGGTGATCACGTCCGACCCCGAGGACGGCCCCGCGCACGGGCCCCCTCGGAAGAGAGCCGGGGCACTCCCGAGGCCCGGACGCGCCGGTCGTGCTCCTTTTGTGCGTCCACGCGCCCCCCCGCACGGGCATGGTCCGCCGCTTCGGGCGGCTCCACCATGGGCGCGTGAGCCGGGACGCGGTCGATGCCGCGTGCCGGACGAGGACGGGCAGCGATGCCGTACATCACGGGGGACGTACGGGACGACGCCGGCCGGTGACCAGGTGCTCGTCGGGTCCGGGCCGCCCGCCCGCACGGCCTGCTCGCCCACCTCGGTGGCGAGACCGCGCTCCGGATGCGCGCCCCCGGTCGCGCAGTCTCCCGCTTTCGCCCGGTGCCGGCGGACGAAGTGGAACGCCCGCTGTCAGGTGACGGGCCGCACCGGGCACCCGGAGGGCCCGGCCTTCTCCGGCTGCCCGCTCCGACTGTCCGCGCTGCTCCGTCCCGCGCCCCCGCGGGTGAACTTCCTCCCCTCCCCACCGGGCTGCGTCCGCAGCCCGCGCTCCTCGGCTTGGACGGGGCCGGGCAGTGAGCCGTCTACGTCGGCCCGGTACGCGGAGTCGCGCCGACAGGTGTCGACCCCTTCGCCCGACGCCTTCACCGACGCCGGGAACACCTTTCCCGCCACTGCGCCGTCCTCGTCGGTCCCGTGCTCGAACTGCCCGGGGGCGCGACGCCGACGGACACGCCACCGGTTCCGCGCACCCGGCAGAGGGGGAGGCCTGACGCCGGACCCGGAGCTCAGGCCGCCGCGGCGCGGAACGCGCGGGGACTCACGCCTCTGTGGCGTTTGAACGCGGCGCTGAACCCGAAGGCGTCGGCGTAGCCGACCGACCTTCCGACCTGGGCGATGCTGAGGTCGGTGCCGGTCAGGAGCGCCTCGGCCTCGTCCATGCGGCACCGGGTGAGGTAGGCGAGGGGTGGCTGGCCCATCAGCGTGGTGAAACGCTTGGCGAACAGAGCCCTGGACACACCGGCCCGGGCGGCCAGTGACGCCACCGTCCACGTTTCGGCGGGTCGGTCGTGGAAGGCCCGGAGGGCGGGGGAGAGGACCGGGTCGGCCAGCCCCCGGTACCAGCCGGGGGCGCCGTCCCCGGCCCGGTCGAACCAACTGCGCAGCGTGCACACCAGCGCCCAGTCCAGGAGCCGGTCCATCAGCGCCTGCGAACCCGCCGGGAGACGGGCGGCGTCGGCGGCGGCCGTCTCCAGCCAGGCACAGACCTCGGCGTCCTCCCGGACGACCAGGACGGGCGGCAGGGAATGCAGGAGCCGCTCGTGGCGGTGGCCCGAGGCGCGGTAGGCACCCACGACCAACGCGGTCGCCTCCGCCGAGTCGGCACCCCAGTGGATACCGCCGAGGTCCTGGCCGGAGCACTCGGCGTCCGTGCCGAAGCAGGCGATCTCGTACGCGGCGTGGGGGCCGTGGACGGTGGCGGGACGGTCCGCGAGGTGGAACGGCGCGGTCCCGCTCACGACGGCCGTGTCGCCCGCGCCGATCACCCGCTCGGCGCCGTCGGACAGCACCAGGGTGCCCCCGCCGCGCAGCACGCTGATCATGGTGAGCGGAGCGTCGTCGGCGAAGCGGATGGCCCAGGGCGCCGTCAGTACGGCGTGGCTGACGGCCGAGCCCTCGGCCCGGATGCCGCTCAGCAGCGAACTCAAAGGATCCACACAGGACACCGTAGACGATCTCCTATGTTCCGGAGCGTTCCTCCCATGGATCATCCACACCGCCACGGCTGTACTGGACTCACCGAATCGACCGAGACCAGCCGGGAGACACCGTGCCGCAGCAGGACAGCCGTACCAGGACAGCCCTCGTGGTCGTCGCACACCACCGTGCCGACTCCCTCACCGCGCACACGGCCCGCCGTGCCGCCACCCGGCTCGAAGCCGCCGGATACCGCATCGACGTGCTCGACCTGCACGCCGAGGGCTTCGACCCCCGGATGAACAGCTCGGACCAGCCGGACTGGGGCAACAGGGACAAGCCGTACTCGGACGAGGTGCGCGCCCACATGCGGCGCCTCCTCGACGCCGACGTCGTCGTCGCCGTCTTCCCGGTGTACTGGCAGAGCGTGCCCGCCATCCTCAAGGGCTGGATCGACCGCGTGTGGAACTACGGGTTCGCCTACGGCCGCAGCGAGCCCCGTCTCGCCGGCAAGCGCATCCTCTGGCTGGGCCTGGCCGGCGCGACCAGTGACGATCCCCTGGTGAAGGGGATGCGGACCGTCCTCGAGAACAGTCTGAACGAAGGCATCGCCTACTACTGCGGCTTCTCCCACTCCACCGTCGGCCTGCTCACCGACGCGGAGGAGCGCCCGCAGAGCGTCGACGCCGAGGGCAACCTCCTGGTCGGCGAAGCGGTCGCGGGCGCCGATCGTGAGGCGCAGTACGCCGATCTCGACCGGCGTGCCCAGGAGTTCCTCACATCGATCACCTCACGGTGATTCCGCCACCGACACCCGTTGTCGGCGGGATCCTGACGGCGTGCCCTTCGGCCCTCCGCACGTCGTTCCTCCTTTGACGCGGCCGTAGTCGGCCGAGATCCGACGCGTGCGGGCTGCCGAGCCGTTCGGCCGGGCACGGCAGAAGCCCCTCGGTGCGGAGGGGCTTCTCGACTCGCCAGGGAGCCGGTCAGTCGCCGGTCGCGGCGTTCCAGGGCTCGGCATGGAGGGTGCGCGTGTCCACCCGAGCGGTCTCCACCGTCTGACCGATGTCGAGAAGAGCGGAGTTGAGGACCTTGCGGCCCTCGTTCACCGCGCCGGCCTGATCGTCTGCTTCGACGAGGAGGTTGAAGGTGTGGATTCCGTCGGTGCCGCGCCGGTAGAACTCGAACTGTCCCACCTGCGGGGCGAACGTACTGCCGGCCGGGGCGTACTTCCCGAGGGCCTCGCTGAGGTCGCTGATGAAGTTGCTGTCCGGCTCCTCTTCGAAACCGACCGGGATGGTGACGAGGTAAGTGCTCATCGCCTCAACCTAGCCCGGCGAAGAGGCCGGTGTCGGCCAGACGTCGCATCGGCCTCGCCGAAGTGGCCGTCGGTGCTTCGCGATCGTCATCGGCGGAGTGCTGCGGGTTCGGTGGAGCAGGGCCGTGACCAGGGCGCCGAGGAAGAGGGGACCGGCGACCCCGGCGAACGCGTCATCCGGATCGAAACGGACCGGACGGCTTACCTCTCGGCGACGACCTCTCACGCCATCCGCTGCGATCGTGGCCCCGCCGAGGCACTGGTCATCCCGAACGCCGGCGGCGAACGCGGCCACCTCGGCGCCCGAGGGGCCTGCCGCCGGTCGTCTACGCCGGTTCGCCGATACCGGGAAGAACGCCCCGGTCCGTCAGCAGGGACCGCACGACGACGTGGAGCAGACGATCGGCGCGGGACGCGAGCGCGGGCTGGTCACCGGTCCACGCCAACATGGCGATCAGGGCGAAGAGGTCCTCGCCGTCGAGGTCGTCACGGGCCGCTCCCGCCTCCTGCGCGCGGAGGAGAAGCCCGGCCCCGGCCGCGCGCAGGGCGACGCACGAGGTGTGCAGCGCGGAGTCGGGGTCCTCGATGGCGGCCGCCATCAACACGGTCACACCCCGGTACTCGGTCGTCCACGCGACGCACTCGCGCACCCATGTCACGAGCGCGTCGGCGGGTGCCCGGGACGCCGCTGAATCGTGTGCGCGGGCGGTCAGCTCCTCGAAGCTCTCGCGCAGCAGCGCCTCCATGAGGGCCTCGCGCGTGGGGAAGTGCCGGAGCAACGTCGCCAGACCGACCCCGGCCCTGCGTGCGACGTCCCGCATCGACACGTCGATGCCGTGCTCGACGACGGCGGGACGCGCGACGGTGAGCAGGTGATCCCGATTCCTCCGGGCGTCGGCACGCACCGCACCCCTCCTTGCCGAACGATTCAGTGATCCATATATTCGGATCACTGAACCACTTACCTGGTTCAGTGATCCGGATAAGCGTAACCGCGCTGTGAGCGGAGGACGACGATGACTCCCACCAGGATGAATGCGATCCGGCTGCATGCGTTCGGTGGCCCGCATGTGCTGCGGTACGAGGAGGTCCCCGTCCCCGTACCGGCACCGGGCGAGGTGCTGGTACGCGTGGCGGCGGCGGGCCTCAACCCGCCCGACTGGTACGTGCGCGAGGGCATGCCCGGCGTTCCCGACGCGTTCAGACCCTCCTTCGACCTGCCGCTGATCCCGGGGACGGACGTCTCGGGAGTCGTGGAAGCCGTCGCCGACGGCGTCCGGGCGTTCGCGCCCGGGGACGAGGTGATGGGCCTGCTGCGCTTCCCCGACCTGATGCAGAGCGGCACGTACGCCGAGTACGTCACCGCACCGGCCGGCGACCTCGCGCTCAAGCCGGCCGGCGTGGACCACGTCCACGCCGCCGCACTGCCGATGTCGGGCCTGACGGCCTGGCAGTACCTGATCGACGTCGGTCACGACCACCCGTCCCCGTTCCAGGACGCCGGGCACCGGCCCGTAGGCCTCGACGGCACGACCGTGCTCGTCAACGGCGCCGGCGGCGGAGTCGGCCACCTCGCCCTGCAACTGGCCGCCTGGAAGGGAGCCCGCACCATCGCCGTCGCCTCCGGCGTCCACGAGCGGTTCCTGCGCGACCTGGGGGCCGACGTGTACATCGACTACACCAAGCGGCGTCCCGAGGACGTCGTCCGGGACGTGGACGTGGTGCTGGACGCGGTCGGAGGGCCCACGAGCCGCCGCCTCCTCCCCACCCTCAAGCGCGGCGGGTCACTGTTCCCGGTGTACGTCGGGGAGTTCGACGAGGAGGAGAACGCACGGCTCGGCATCACCGTCACCGGGACCCAGGTGCGGGCCAACGGGGCCCAACTGGCGGAACTGGCCGCCCTGGTGGACACCGGCGTTCTTCGCGTGGCCGTGGACAGCGTCCACCCGCTCGCGCAGGCCCGCGCGGCGCACGAACGGGCCGCCGAGGGGCACCTCCAGGGCAAGATCGTCCTGACGATCGCCTGAACGGGTCGGGAGCGACCGCCCTGCCGCCGAGTCTCCGGGGCGCACGGGCGCCATGGAGGCGGCCGCGTCGCCCCCTCGGTGCCGCGAAGGCTTCGGGTCACACCGAGGACGCCAGGGCGGTCCGGGCCAGACCGCGCAGCCAGGTGTGCGCGGGGTCGGTGTCGTAGCGCTGATGCCACGACACGTACACGGCGGCCGGGGGCAGTTCGAGGGGCAGTGGAAGCAGGGTCAGGCCGAGCGCCCCGGCCGTCGCGCGTGATGTCGAGGCGGGGGCGGTGACGAGGAGGTCGGAACCGCGCACGAACTCGAAGGCCGTCGCTTCCGTGGGCACGGTCGCCACGACCCGGCGGGTGAGGCCCAGCCGCGCCAGGGCGTCGTCGAGGGCGTTGCCGAGGTTTCCGCGCCGCGAGACGGTGATGTGCTCGGCCTCGGCATACCGCGCGGCGGTGACGGTCTCGGCCAGGGCGAGCGGGTGCCCCTTCCGCACGACGACGACGTGCCGCGTCTCCGCCACCCGTTCGGCGCGGATCCCGGGTGCGGCCGGTCGGTTCGCGTTCGCCTCCAGGTCGACCTCTCCGCGACGCAACTCGGGTGTGTCACCGCTCGATTCCGCGACGAACCGCAGCCGCACGCCCGGCGCCTCCTCGCGGACGGCCGCGAGGAGGGCGGGGCCGCCGAGGGCGACGAGTCCGTCGTGCCAGCGGAGCGTGAAGGTGCGATCGAGTGTCGCGAGGTCGAGTTCGCGGCTCGGCGCCAGGACGCCCCGGACCTGCTGGTGCAACTCGTGCACCTGCGCCCGGACGGCGACGGCGTACGGCGTCGGTGTCATCGTGCGCCCGGTGCGCACCAGGATCTGATCTCCCGTCGCGCGCCGGATCCGGCCGAGGCTCCGGCTCATCGCGGGGGCGGTGACGTGCAGACGCTCGGCGGCCCCGGCCACACTGCCCTCCTCCAGGAGCGCGTCGAGTGCGGCGAGCAGATTCAAATCCAATTGCATGGGAGTCATGCTAGACGTTCCTGACATGCACTTGTCGTTAATCGTCCGCCTTCCTATCGTCGAGGTACCGAACACGGCCGCGAAGGGCGATACGCCGCTCTCGCCCGGCCACCTCCCCCTGTGCCCTCTCGTATAGGAGAATCGCCATGCCCGAATCGACGCAGACCGCCGGGACCGCCACCAACAAAACCCTCACCGCGGCCGGGACCGCCGCCGGTTCCGTGTCCGACGCCGAGTTGCTCGCCGGGACCGTGGACGCCGTACGCGCCGCCGCCGCAGTTCTGCGGGAGCGGTTCGGCGACGTGGTCCCCCACCGGACCCGCGAGGAACTGATGCGGGCGCTGGCCGTCAACGACGAGGCGGCTCTCGGCGTTCTGCGCCCCCGCCTCACCCTCCTGCGTCCGGACGCCCGCTTCGTGGAGGACGAACTCGCGGGCGGGGCTCTGCCGCCGGGCGAGTGGTGGGTCCTGGATCCGGCCGAGGGCAACGTCAATCATCTGCACGCCCTGCCGGAGTGGGCGGTGACCGCCACGCTCGTGCGCGACAACCAGCCGGTGTTCACCGCGGTGCACGTGCCGTCGACCGGTGAGACCTACACCGCTCTCGCCGGGGCCGGCGCCGAACTCGACGGCCGCCCGCTGCGCGTGTCCGGAGCCGACGACCTCGGTCTCAGCCTGGTGGCCACGAGCCAGGCCAGGCCGGACGAGGCCGACGAGGTCGTACGGCGCACCGGCTCCTCCATCACCGCGATGCTGTTCGACGCGCTCGTGGTGCGGACCTCCGTGCCCGCCACCCTGCACCTGCTGAACGTGGCCGCCGGCCGGATCGACGCCTTCTGGCAGTTCTCCGGCGCCCGCGCGGACCTGCTCCCCGGGGCGCTGCTCGTCAGCGAGGCCGGAGGACGCGTCTCCGACACCGAGGGGCGTCCCTGGACCCCGGAGAGCGAGAGCTTCCTGGCCGCGGCGCCCGGCGTGCACGCCCAGGCCGTCACCACGCTCTCCCGCTGACCCCCACCTCCCAGCAGTACCAGCACCAATCCTCAGGGCCGTTGCACCCACCGGAAGGACCACATCACCATGACCAGGATCGCCGTTCTCGGAAACGGCCGCGTCGGCGGCAGCCTCGCGAAGGCCCTCACCCAGGCCGGCCACGAGGTGACCGTGGCGGACCGCGCGCCGGGCGCCGCATCCGCCGCCGCACAGGCAGCGGAGATCGTCATCAACGCCACCCCGGGCGCCGGATCGCTCGAACGGCTCACCGCGCTGCGCCAGGAGCTGGAGGGCCGCATCCTCGTGGACGTCTCCAATGCCACCGTCGACGGGCCGGACGGACTGCCGACCGCCCTGATCCACCCCGGCTCCAGCCTCGCCGAGCGGCTCCAGGACGCCCTCCCTCGTACCCACGTCGTCAAGACGCTCAACACCATGCTCTACACGGTGATGACCGCACCCGCCGCACTCGGCCAGGCACCGACCGCCTTCCTCTCCGGCGAAGACGCGGAGGCCAAGCAGACGGTGAGCCGACTGCTCGGCGACCTCGGCTGGCAGCGGGAATGGATCACGGACCTCGGCGGGATCGAGACCGCCCGCGCCACCGAGGCCGCGATCCTGTTCGTACCGCACGTGATGCGGGCCACCGGGTTCGTCCCCTTCGCGATATCGATCGCCCGCTGATCGGCACACGGCACACCCCCGCCGGGCTGACCGCCCGGGACGGTCGTCGCGGGCCGAGCAGGCCGACACAAGATGTCAGTCCAGGAGTGCGGTCGCCTCGACCTCGACGAGCACATCCGGCTCGAAGAGGTGGTCGACGCCGATGAGCGAAGCCGGAGGCAAGGGCGTGGGGAGACCGATCTCGGCGGCTACGGCCTCCACGCCGGCCATGAACTCGCCGATCTTCTCCGGAGCCCATCGGGTCACGTAGAACGTCAGACGCAGTACGTCCGAGAAGGTCGCGTCCGCGCCGGCCAACCCGATGGCGGTATTGCGCAGTGCCTGAGCGACCTGCCCGGCCAGATCACCGGGTGCGACAGGGGTGCCGTCGGGCCGGCGCGCGATCTGGCCGCTGACGTGTACGTGCTTGGTTCCGGTGCCCACGGCGACGTGGTGATAAGGAACCTGCCGGAGCATGCCGTGCGGAGTGAAGTGGTGAACAGCCATGGGTCCCTCTTCCGTGCTGGGTATCGCGAAGCTACCTAATGTCAGAAAGACACTTCAACGAGACCAGGTTTCGCCATGGATACCGCCGACGAAGTCCGCATCGATGCCCCGCACCGCGAGCTGCTCGACCAGATCCTCGACAAGTGGTCGCTCGCCGTCCTCAGCGAGCTCTGCGAGCGGCCGTGCCGCTTCAACGAACTGCGCCGAGCCATTCCCCGGGTCACCCAGAAGTCGCTGACCGCGACGCTACGACGCCTCGAACGCAATGGCGTGATCGACCGCGAGGTCGTCTCCACCCGCCCCGTGGCAGTCAGGTACCGCATCACGCCCCTCGGCAAGACCCTCCGGCATCCCATCGACGTACTGCTGGCCTGGACCTCTCGGAACATGCCCGCCATCCAGCGCGCCCGCGAAGACTTCGACGACCGCGACGAAGCCCGGCCCTGATGCCCTGCTGTCTCCTGCCGGAGCGACAGCAGGCAGCAACCGGGCACGGCGCAGGGTCTGCAGGCCGACATCGGTGGTGAGCCCGGCACCCGAAGGCGCATGGAGGAGCAGGCGAAACCGACTGGCCCGGGGGCCTCGGCGTACGTCTCGCTGACGAGTCGCCGACAGCCGCGTAGCACTTGAGGACGACCCCGCGTCCGTACGGAGGCGGACTTCTCGACCGAGAGGGAACCCCGGCCCGCGGTCGCCGTCTTGGTTCTCGCGTCGGCTTGATCGTCGGGTCGACACGAGGAGGAGCGTGATGGCAGGTCAGGTGCGCGAGACGAGGCGGGCGAAGGCATCGGCGCCGGAGTACCAGGGGGCTCTCGAATCGTTGTCGGTGAACGCCTCACTGCCCGAGGTACTGGCCCGGGGCATGGAGGAGCTGCGGGCGGCGGAACAGGCCGGGGACCGCCGGGAGGAGGCGCGCTGCGGGCTGGCCGTGGCGGAGGCCTGCCGCAGGCTCGGGCGCATAGAGGAGGCCGACCGGGCGTGGAAGGCGAGCTACCGGGCGGCGCGTTCGGCCGGCCACG
This sequence comes from Streptomyces sp. NPDC007872, assembly GCF_042868165.1. Taxonomy (NCBI): domain Bacteria; kingdom Bacillati; phylum Actinomycetota; class Actinomycetes; order Kitasatosporales; family Streptomycetaceae; genus Streptomyces; species Streptomyces sp. NPDC007872. Next base: position 46,873 of record NZ_JBIAEA010000003.1, on the reverse strand, counting down.
AGGGGGCCATGGCGTGGGCCCTGTGGAGCGGCGGCACGCTGGCCCGACAGCGGGGTGCGTTCAGGCTGGCGTACCGGTTGCTGAGGCTGGCCGCCGAGACGGGCGAGCGGGGCGGTGACGTCGTCGTACGCGGCTACTCGCTGGCGGGGCTCGCCGAGACCGGGCGCATCCAGGGCGATTACGCGGCGGTGAGGAGGCTGCACGAGCAACTCCTTGCCGAGGCCCGCCGCCGGGGCGAGGCTCGGCACACGGTGTGGGCGCTGGAGGGCATCGCGCAGATGCACCGCAACACCGGCGAATACGACGAGGCCCTCGCCTTGTTCGAGGAGGCGGCCGACACGGCGTCCCGAGCCGAGGACCGGCGCGGGTGGGCATGGGCGCTGCGCGGCATCGCGGACGTGGTGTCCGTGCGCGACGCCGACGTGGAACGCGCCCTGTCGCTGCTGTCCCGAGCGGAGGAGGCCTGCCGGGAGATGCGGCTGTCCAGCGCGCTCGCCTACAACCACAAGATGCGCGGCAACGTGCTGTACCGGGCGGGCCGCTACGAGCAGGCCCGTGAGATGTACGCGCTGGCCCTCGAGGAGTTCCAGGAGATGGACGAGCCTCGCGGGACGGCGCTGTCACGACTGGGGCTGGTCAAGGCCTCCGCCCATCTGGGCCGCGACGCCGCGCACACTGCCGCGGACCTGGCCGAACTGCGCTCGACACTGGACCGCATCGGGCTGCGGCACGCCCGGGACATGGTGGACAAGGCAGCGGCCGAACTGGAGGTCGGGCCGCTGCCGGACCCCGGCGGCCACGAGCGGGGCGCCGCGAGGCCCGTGTTGCCAACGGCCGGGGCCGAGGCGCTCCGGGCCGCCGATGTGGAGGGCCTGCGGTGAGCGCCGTCCCGACACGGCTCTCGCCCCTGTACTCGCCGGGCGCTGCAGTCGTGGCCACGGTGCCTTCCTCTCGTGATCACGACGCAGAGCCGGCTCGTGTCCTGGAGCGCTGTCGTGCACTCGTCCGGCCTGCGCTGGTGGAGGCGGTGGGCAGCCTCCATCCGTGGACCGGTGAGATGGCGGCGTACGCGCTGGGCTGGTCCGACACGACCGGTACTCCGGATGCCGGGGGATCCGAGGGCAAGGGAGTGCGCCAGGCGCTCGTCGTACTCGGGGCGGAGGCGGTCGGGGCCGATGGCGCGGAGGCCGTCCCCGGCGCCGTGGCCGTCGAACTCGTGCACACCTTCTCGCTCCTCCACGACGACATCATGGACGGCGACGCCCTGCGCCGGCGGCGGCCCGCCGTGTGGAAGGCGTACGGGACCGGCCCGGCCGTCCTCGCCGGCGACGCGCTTCTCGCCCAGGCCGTGACCACCCTGGCCGAGGCCCCGGGCCGGCACGCGGCGGCTGCGGTCCGCTGCCTCTGCCGGACCCTGAACACGCTGGTGTCCGGCCAGGCGCAGGACCTGCGCTTCGAACACCGTCCGTGGTACGGCCCCGGCGCGGTCGGACCGGAGCAGTACCGGTCGATGGCCGAACACAAGACGGGCGCCCTGCTGGGCTGCGCCGTCGCGCTCGGCGCGATCCTCGGCGGCGCCCCCGACCGGACCGCGACCGCGCTCGAACGGGCGGGCCGCCATCTCGGCCTCGCCTTCCAGGCGGTGGACGACATCCTCGGCATCTGGGGCGACCCCGCCGTGACCGGCAAACCCGTCCACGCCGACCTGCGCAGGGGCAAGAAGACCTTCCCGATGCTCGCCGCACTGGCCGGCGGAGGCAGGGCCGCGCACGAACTGGCGGCGCTGCTCGACCCTCCCCGGATGCTCGACCACGAGGCCGCCGCACACGTCGCGGCACTCGTGGAGGAGCTGGGCGGGCGGACCGCGACCCGTGACGAAGCGCGCCGGCACCTGGACACCGCCCGCCGCGCGCTGCACGACGCGTCCCTCACGCACACCGCCGTACAGCAATTGGACGGGCTGTTCACGTACGTGCTCGACCGGACCGAGTGATCGACGTTCCGCCTTTGTGATCACCTCGTCGACGACGGGGCCCGCAGTGGAGCGCGGAAGGACAGCGGACCGAGCGCGGGCGCCACCGCCGCATAGGGCCCGAGCCGGACGGGCAGGCGGCGGGCTGCCCACGGCGAAGGCGAGGCGGTGGAGAAGGTTCGCGCGGCTGGGAACCATCTGCCCAGGAGGAGTCGAAGACGACCGGAGCCGAACCGCTGCCCACGAGCATCAGCAGCAGCTCGACACCGGCGGGGAGTTCCACACCGCCGCCCAGCTCCGGCGGGCGTGCGGTGACCCGGCGCCACGAGACGACGGGCGGCTCGCGCCGCAGCACTTCCTCGACCCACGCCTCCGGACTCGGCAAGCGCACGGCGCAGGACGGTGGAGACGAGCTGCCCGGTCGTGGCATGCCCGGCGATGAAGTGGCCACGATGACCTCCCGCCCCGGGCGACAGAACCGGCATGCCATCAGCCCTCCGCACCCTGCGATTCGGTGAAGAGGATGAGCATCGGTACTCAGGAGTAGGTCATGGGGCAGCCGTGTCGGACGGAGTGTTGCGCGGCGCGCAGGTAGAGCGCTACGTAGAAGGCTGCGTCCCGGTCCTCGGCCCACGGTCCCGGCTGTGTCCGGGCGGTTCGTTCCGCCCCGCCGTCCATGAACCACCGGCTCAGCGCGAGGACCTTGCCCGACGGCAGTGCGCCCACGGGCAGTTCGACGGCGCCGGCGAGCCGCTCGGCCAGGGCGAGCACCCGCTGAGCTCCAGTGACCACGGTCTCCTCACCGGAGCACGCGGTACCGACGGGCAGGACGATTGTCTCTTCCAGCGCGAGGGGTACCAGCACGCTCCAGTCGAGGAGGGCCGACAGCTCCGCCTCGGTCAGCAGTGTTCCGCACAGTGCCACGAAGCCGTCCATGGACGGACCGACCTTCTCCTCGAACTGGCCCGGCACTCCTTGCGCGGCGTGCGGCAGCTCGTAAGGGGGCAGCCCGTGCCGCTGTAGCTCGGTGTTCAGCGCGGCGGCGACGTCCCCGTACCCGTCCTCCCCGGGCTGCGACCAGTCCTGTGCGGTGACACTCACCAGATAGACACCCATGGACGCAACGTACCGGCCGCCACTGACAACACCCCTGGCCCCTCACGCCAACTACTAGGCGGGCTCGGCGGGTTTCGTCGGAGTGAGCCGTGAGAGGACGAGATGACCGGCAGTCGGCGTGACGGCCGAGCCGGCCCGCCGGCGCATGGACGTGCGCATCCTCGACGACCCCTGCGTGTCGCCCCGCGTCGCAGCTCTCCTGACGCGGGCACGACGCAGCCCCGGGATGCCCGCCGGACGCATACGCACACTGGCCCGCGCGCTGCTTCACGCAGCGGGCCGAGAGCCTGGCGACCACAGCCGATGCGCTGTGGCGCGCGGTGACGGGCGGCGTGCGGAGGAACGAGGACTGGTGCGGGCTGTGCACCGAGGTCGGACAGCCGGTGCAAGCCTGCCTTCCCGGCGCAGGGGAGCAGAACACCTGCCCCTGCGCAAACGACCTCTCAGCCTGAGGTTCTCCCGCCGCTACGCGGCCAGTTCCTCGCGTTCGCCACCGGTCAGGCCGTCGCGTTCGCCCGCGTCGACCTCGGCCCGCTTCACCCGGTCCCGCACCGCGGTCTCGGTCGGGTCGAAGTCCTCGGCGACCTGACCGACCGAGCGGTCCCCGCGTCGGCACAGCTCGACTGTCTCGGCCTTGAACTCCGACGCGAACGAGCGGCGAGGGCGGGGCTTCTTCCTCATGCTCCCCATGACGGACATCATCCTTCCGGGACCGAAGCCCCTGATGACTGATGCCCGTCAAAGCGGATCAAGCCCAGTAGCGTGCCTTCCGTCCAGACGGACCGTCACCGACCGTCCTCGGAGGCGGGACAGTGGAAAGCGGTCGTTGAGACTTCGGACCGGCGAAGACGCGTACGAGGTGGGACCGTCTCCGGGAGGCCGGAGTCAGCGGGGCGATGATCCGGATGGACACGCGTGCGGGCGCCTGGCGGATCCGACCACCTACCGGCTGAGCCATTTCGTGACGGACCCCGCGCCAGAGTCCGAGCACGAGCATCCGGTTCGCGTGGAGCTCCTCTGCGCTGCGGGCGGCCGCGAGGGTTTCGCCCGACCCGATCGCCGTGATCACCCGCGCGCGGAGTGCCTGCTCGGGCACGGTGGAGAGCGCAGGCAACTTCGCGATGACGGGGGGCGGGGCCTTCAGGTGGTGAACCGGTCGGTGTGGTCGGGCAACTGCTGCTCCGAGCGCAGGAACCGCCGGCTGCCCTGTTCGTCGCGCACCGTGAGGAACCCGGCGTCCGTCAGCCGCCGTGCGATCATCCTGCGGCGGACCGTGCCCACTTTGAACGCCACGGTGCACAGCAGTGCGACCGCCCCGCCGGAGGCGACCGCTTCGACCGGCGACCTGTTGTCGATGAACATCAGGACGGCCAGGACCGCGCAGGCGAGGTAGACCAGGAGCTTCTGGCTCCGGTCGGCGACGTACAGGGCCATGACGTCGAAAGTGATGAGATCCCTCAGCACCGCCACGTCACCGGCCGCTTCGGGCAGCGGCTTCAACGAGCCCTGCTTCAGCCCCGGCACTGTCCCGCCGTTGCCCGCCCGCGGATGGGCAGTGATGGTTGCCGCCTCACGGACGCGCGCGTCGGGCCGCGGGTCCCGGTACATCCTGACCTGGACCAGTGAGTTCTTGAACCCGGTCCTGTACGCCGTGCCGTACATGTAGCCGTACTGCTCCGCCACATGCGCCAGAGCGGCCGCCTTCGGCGCGGAGCCCTGAGGGGCGATCTCAACGATGCCCTGCTGACGGGCGATCTGCTGGAGTACCCCCGCTATGTGACGTTCCACGGACACCCTGTTCTCCACCCCCCGGGGCCCCGCACCCGGGCCCGACCGGAGCACAGCCTAGAGGGGGGCGTGCCATTGATCGGAACACGCACGGTGCCCCGACCATGGACCGGAGACTCCGCTTCACGCAGGGCCAGACCCCATGGGGCCGGACCATGACGATGATTCGGCTCGATCCACGCCGCGTCTGTCCCCGCTCGGCCGCTGCGCCGCGACGCTAACGAGGTCGGTGCCCCGTGTTCCCGCCCGCTCGGTCCCGCGACCGCGTCTCCACCCGGGAGACCGGCGAGGCCGGGCGGAGAAGACCGTCACCACGACCTTCATCGAACCTGGCCCGTACGTCCGCGACGGCTTCGCCGAAGGACCGCTCGCCGACGCCGCGCTGTCCAGCGCTGGGCAGCTTCTCGACGAACTGCAGGAGCCGGCGACCGCGATGACCGACGGCCGACTGCGCGACGGCGTGTACCGGGCGCTGCGCCACCTCACTCGAGAACAGCCGCTTACGTGCCGGGTCGACAGCATCACCGCGCTGATCCGCCGGAGGGTGCACATCGACTGGCCCGTCTCCGATCGTCTGCCCTGCGCCTTATGCCCGCCTCGCGGGAGGGCGCCTCCGCGTCCCTCCGCGAGGCGGAAAGGGCCGAGCTGTCGGTCGCGCGCTGTACGCCCCGCGCCCCAGCGAGGCCTGCAGGCCCGGTCCGGGTGTCGCCTGCCGCTTCTACCCCACCGGCGACACGCCTTGAGCGACTTCCCCGGGGAGCCCGGGGTGTGGGATGCGGGTTCAGGGGCATGCGGGGGTGGAGCGTACGGGAGCGCTGTGAAGAGAGGGGCCTGCCTGTACCCCCTGCGGGCAGGTTCTCGGGTTGTCGGGCGGCTTGCATCATTGGGGGGTGGTGCGGGCCGTTCGGCATGTTCCGGTCCCGGGTTCCGGAACCATGGCTGAGGTCTGGGGCACATGGGGGTCCGTGTCAGCCCGTGCCGATATGGCGTGCACGGGTCAGGCCCGGCGCCCGGGGCACTTTCCGGGACGCAGTACCGCCGGGCCGCTTTCTTCACCCTGCCGGGCGGTCACAGGCTGTCCGGCCCCCGCCCCCATACCACGACGAGAACTTCGGGGGTTGCTCTCATGAGGGCCAGAAGATTTGCCTCGGTCTACGGGTTATCGCTGTTCCTGCTCTTCAGTGCGGTGGGATACAAGCTGAACGACTCGCACCCCAGCGTGGCGTGGGGCATCGCCGGTGCCGTACTGGCCGTCGCCGCCATCCGACGGAGGACAGCGCCCACGCCCTGACGCGTTTCGCCGGGCCGACGCCCGGGGCCTGGCGTCCAGGCGGCTTCTGTGCCGCCTGCTCGTCCCGCCGGATCTGTCGAAGGAAGCGCGGGCCAGGTGGCGAACCGCCTGCTTTGCCGCCGTCCTTGCCCTGCTCGCGGAGGCGGGACGAAAGCCGCCTCTCCTACCCGTCCCGAAGCCACCCGCACTGGCCGCGCCCCGCTCACCCGCCGACCGCGGCGAGAACGACGACCGGACCTGAAGGGGGTGAGGACTGGACTGGAGCCAGGATCCCGTTGGCCCGGTCGGCCCCGCCCACGGCTGACCCGCCTCCCGCGCGCACACCCTGATACGCCGCGTCTCGTTTCCTGTTGCGTGTTCTCGGAGGCAACGGGCAACTCCTTTCCAGACCTTCATCGGGCCGGGAGGGTGGAGACATGCAGACCACACTCCTGAACGGGGCTGACCCCGTCGCCGCCACTCGTCCCTACTCGGCCGATGTCCGTCACGACGCTCCCGCCCTCGGCGATCTCGTCGAGCGCTGCATTTTCTGTGCCATCGCCGCCGGGCGGGCCCCGGCGCTCGTCGTCCGCGAGTGGCCGGACGCGCTCGCGGTCCGGCCGCGCAGCGGCGGCGTGAACAGCGGGCACGTCTTCGTCCTGCCCCGCGTCCACGTCGAGGACGCCGGCACCGACCCGGAGGTGACCGTTGTGGTGATGCGCCGGGCCGCCGAGCTGATGGCCGAGCACGGCGCCGCGAACCTGATCACCTCCAAGGGCACCGAGGCGACGCAGAGCGTCTTCCACCTCCACGTCCACATCGTGCCCCGCGCCGAGGGCGACGGTCTGCCCCTGCCTTGGACCCCGCAGCACGCTGCCCGCGCTACCGCGCGGAACGGAGCCACCGCATGAACACCAGTGCCGTCACCCTCGTCATGGCCCGCGAACCCCTTCCCGCGGGCGGCCCGTCGGTGTTCCTCGCCGGGCCCACCCTCGACAAGCGGACACCGGTACCGTCCTGGCGGCCCGAGGCCGTCCGGCTCCTGACCGGGCAGCGGACCGGGCCGAAGCTGCTGACCGCCCTGAGCCCCGAATCCCGGCACGGTGAGCGCGCCGAGCGCTACGAGCACCAGGTCGACTGGGAGACCAGGGCCCGCGAGGGTGCGAGCGCGATCCTGTTCTGGATCCCCCGCGACGTGAAGGTTCTGCCGGGCTTCACCACCAACGTCGAGTCCGGCCTCGACGCCCCCAGTGGCCGGGCCGTCCTCGGAGCGCCGGACGACTGCCCCAGCCCGGAGCGCAACCGATACCTGATCTAAGTGGCGGGCCGCTTCGGCGTCCCGGTGCGCACCACCCCGGCCGACACCGTCGCGGAAGCCCTCGCCCTGGCCACCGTCGCTGAGGCGCCCTGGTAGTCCCGTAAAGGAGTGTCGCGGCGGCCGAGACTGTCGGCCGGCTCGTCTGGGAGGCGTGGGACGGGGCGTACGGTGTCGACATCGAGCACCATCTCATCGGCCGCCAGGTTCTGACCTGCTCCGCTCTTGTTTGATCTGCCTGGCGCATCCAGCAGGGGCGGCTACCGGGATGCCCCCGGGTGGCCGCCCCTACCTGGTGTTTCACGGTGTGCTGCTGTGTCAGGCATGCAGGGCTTGTTCGACGGTGGGGTGGCAGTCGATGACGGTGTCGACGCCGATCAGGTGCAGGACGCGCCGGACGGCTTCCTGGGCGCCGGCGATCCGCAGCCAGCCCTGCTGGGCGGTCAGGTGCTGGTGGGCGAGGATGAAGGCATTGATGCCGCTGGAGTCCATGAAGCTCACGCCTGTCAGGTCCGCCACGACCCGGGGTGACACCGCCGTATCGTCCTGGGGTGTCAGGACGCGGGCCAGGGTGTCCTTGGCGGTGTGGTCGATCTCTCCTCGCAGGGTCACGACCCGGATGCCGTCGACCACGCGGTGCGCTACGGACAGCCGTTCGACCTGGCCCGTCTTGTCGTTGCTGGTCATGTATCTCCTCGACTGCGCTCCGGCTTGCCCGAATCCGGGCGTGCACGGGCGATTCTGCCCTACCGGCCAACACGGAATACACCCGGACGGGGCATGATCGCTCTGCGCCGATTTAAGGATCATTCGGTCGGGTAGCCGCGCTGCGTGAGCGAGAGGGAGGACGGATCACGTGGAACTCGATGCCGGTTATGACAGCGGTGCCCAGCCTTGGCCGGAAGGCCATCTGGCGCGGTCCGATTACACGCTGGAGGGTGGCGGCAGCCGCATCGCGGCCGCTCGTCGCCACGCCGTGGCTTTTCTGGAGAAGATCCGCACCGAGTACGGTCTGCCGATCTCGCGGCGGCTGCGGGAGTCGACCGAGCTGGTCGTCAGCGAACTGGTCACCAACGCCCACAAGTACGCTGTGGGGCCGGTCCTGATGCAGCTGCGCATCGGCGCCAGTGGTGTGGACGTCGTGGTGTGGGACAGCGACCCGGCCGTTCCGGTGGCGCGTGCCGCGGATCCTGGCAGAGCGGGCCATCACGGTCTGGAGATCATCAAGAAGGTCGCCGAGAAGCTGTCCGTCGAGCGGGAGCCGGTCGGCAAACGCGTCACCGCCCGCCTCGCCCTGACCGACGCCCCCGGCGCGGCATAGCGGCGTAGAAGCCGGCCCCGCGCGATTGGTGTTCTACGACTCCGGCGCGGGGCCGTTGGGTACGTGCGGTGCGGCGCGGAACGGTTCCGGTGCAGGTCTCACCAGGCATGCGAAAGGCCCCCACCCGGGGAGAGGGTGGGGGCCCGGTCTTGCGTAGCGCTCAGTCGGTGAGCACGTCCTTGATCTTCTCCTTGGCATCGCGGGCATCGCCCTTGGCCTGGTCGGCACGGCCCTCCGCGGTCAGCCGCTCGTTGCCGACCGCCCTGCCCGCCGCCTCCTCGACCTTGCCCTTGGCCTGCTCGGCCTTCGCCTGAACCTTCTCGTCCCCGGCCATGACAACCACCCTTCGCTTCGCGAAATCCTCTTCCCGCCACCCCGCCTTACCGCCCACGCCTCCGGCAAACCCCCGGGGTGCAACGGCGACCGCACCACCTGTACGAGTGGAGGCCGGCGCCTTCCCTGCTCCAGCAGACGTTCGCGGTGCCGACCCGCCAAGACAGGGGAACAGGCAAAAGCCGACACCACCGGCACGGGTCGCGCTCGACGGGGCGATGGCCCGCAGGCGGGGCGGCCACCGCTTCTTCGCGAGTCACGTCCGGAGTGCTGCCCGAGGTGGTGATCCGGTCCCTCTCATGCTCGGAGGGGAAGGAGGCTGGGGTACGGCGAACGGCCCCGCCCTTCGAAAAGGACGGGGCCGTTCGCGCGGTACGTACCGGGAAGGGGCGTGCTCAGGCGTGTCGCCGGTTGCCGGTGACGAGGCGGTAGAGGGCCAGGAGGATGACGGAGCCGATGATGGCCGCGATCCAGGTGGAGATCTCGAAGAAGCCGTCGACGGAGTCGACGCCGAAGATCACCTTGCCGAGGAAGCCGCCCAGCAGGCCGCCGGCGATGCCGATCAGAATGGTGATGATGACACCGCCCGGGTCCTTGCCCGGCATGATCGCCTTGGCGATGAAACCGGCGATGAGGCCGATGAGAATCCACGCGATGATGCCCATGATGCGTCTCCAACCTGCTGATATAAAGCCTGCGTCAACACGGCGTATACGCACTTCGGCCATCTTCAAACCCTCCCGCCCTCCGCATGAACGGACCGCGCTCGTAGACATCAAGGGACACGAGCCGGTTCGTGGCGAAGTGAACCCTCCGTCCATTCCGGTGCGCCGGTTCCAGCCGGCCCGGTGCTGATGGAGCTGCGTCTCACTGCCGAGGCCATGGACGTTGCGGCGTAGGACAACGATCCCACCGTGCCCGCGATCCGGGCCGCCGATCCGGGCCGGGTCGGGCGGCACGGCATGGAGATTGTCAGGGCCGTCACCGAGGAGCTGTTCGGCGAGCAGGAACTGGTCAGCAAACGCATCGCTGCCCGCATCGCTCTGGGCGCCGCCTTCAGTCCGCGTAACAGCCCTTTTGGTCTGATCCGGCCCCCGGCCCTATGGGGCCGATGCTTCGTGCGTTCCGGTCGGAAGTCAGCGGGTGAAGGTGGGGTGCGCTATTGAGGTTGCCCTCGTCCTGGTCTCCGCCTCGGCCTGTTCCAGCTCGCCCAGGCCTCATCTGTTCGAGATGGCTTTGAACCTCATCCTGAAACGATGGGTCAGGCCTGTCGGTCGAGGACCTCTGACGGGAGTTGCCGGTGGTGCGTGTGGTGATCGGTCGCGAAGTGTCCGGGATTTGCGACTGCGTGGCCGCCGCTCATGACGAGCCGCACCCGTCCCATGGCTTCGATGTCTGTCAGGGGGTTGCCTTCCACCGCCACCAGGTCGGCGACTGCTTCCGGGGTGATCTGCCCCAGGTCGGGGCGGTCGAGGAGGGCGGCCGCGGTGATGGTGGCGGCCCGCAGGGCGCGCAGCGGGGTAAGGCCGTGGTCGACCAGGGTGAGGAACTCGCGCCAGTTGTCGCGGTGGGGGAACATGCCGGCGTCCGTGCCGAAGGCGATGCGTACGTCAGCGGTGGCCTGCTGGTGCAGTCCTTCGCGCAGGAGGCCTGCGAAGGACCGGTAGGAGCGCGGCAGGTGGGCAGGCTTGTCCCGCCAGAAGTCCTCGTCGTCGAGGTGGTCGAGGAAGAGGCGCTGGCAGTACTGGGTGGGCACCAGGAAGACACCTTCGCGCTTCATCATTGCGTACGTGGCGGGGGTGGCGAACGTTCCGTGCTCGACGCTCCGCACCCCCGCCCGTACCGCGCGTCGCACGGCTTCGTCGGCGAAGGCGTGCACGGCGCAGGAAAGACGCAGGTCGCGGGCGGTGGCGACGAGGACGTCGACTTCTTCCTGCGCGTAGGAGACGCTATCGGGACTGTCGGCGGGGGAGGAGAAACCGCCGCTTCCGGCGTACTTGATCCAGTCGGCGCCGTCCCTGGCCTGGCGGCGAACCGCCCGGCGGATCTCGTCCGGTCCGTCCGCCACCGTGCCGATCTGGGCGCCGTAGCGCTGGGCGAGACCCGGTGCCTTGTCCTCGTGTCCCCCGCGCGGCGAGATGATGTTCGGCGCGGCCACGATTCGGGGACCCGTGATCAGTCCCTCTTCCACGGCGTTGCGCAGGGCGACGTTGAGGGGCTGGTGGGCGCTGCCCAGGTCGCGCACGGTGGTGAAGCCGTTGTCCAGGAGGGCGCGCATGGCGGGCAGGGCGGTGAGGACCTGGTAAGGGGCGGAGTCGCCGTCGGCGTTCTCGTCGGCGAGGTGGACGTGGCAGTCGATCAGGCCCGGCAGGAGCGTGCAGCCGGGCAGGTCGACGACGGCGTCCGTGTCGGAGGGGTCGGTCGTCGTGGTGTCGACGGAGACGATCCGGCCGTTCTCGACGACCACCTGGCCCCCGTGGTGAGGACGGTCGTGCAGGCCGGTCCACAGGCGTTCGGGGCGCAGTACCGTGCGGTGTGGGCGGTGTTCGGGCATGGGGTTCCTCAGGCCGGGGGAGGCAGGGGGCGGTAGTCGGGGTCGGACAGGACGTCGCCGGGGCCGGGGTTGTCCGGTTCGCTGCTGCCGCCGAGCAGGGTCATCACGCCCCAGGCAGCGTTGATCCCGGAGGCCAGGGCGTGTTCGAGCCAGCCGGGGGAGAAGGAGGTGTCGTCTCCCGCCAGGAAGAGGGCGCCGGCCGGCTCCCCGGGCACCCGTGACCGGCCGTGCCGGTCCTTGAGGCTCTGGTGGAAGAGGTCGTACTGGTAGTCGTACTCGCCGGGCTGTGAGAGGCGGGCGATGCCGCGGAAGTTCGGTTCGTTGCCCCAGGAGACGGTCGCCGCCGGGGCATGGGCCGCCGCCTCGTACAGCAGGGGGGCGGCCTGCGGGTGGATGGCGGCGAGCTCCCGGACGAAGGCGTCGACCCGCTCGGACAGGGAGGAGGCGGAGACCTTCAGGGCGTCGAAGGACCAGGTGAAGCTCAGCTCCAGCACCGCCGTCCGTCCCCCCGGCGCGCGGGGCGGGCCGTAGTCGGCGGTGTACGTCGCCCGGGGCAGCCGGTCGGTGAGGGTGACGCCGTCCAGGCTCGTGCCCTTCCAGAACGGCTCGGGCACTACCAGCGCGGTCTTCGCGGAGGACCAGTACGTGATGCCGCGCACGGCGCGCCACAGCCGCGGGCCCAGGGGACTCGGTCCGCCCGTACGGGCGGGGAGCAGGCGGACGGACGTCTCGAGGAGCTGGAGCTGAGGGGTGAAGATCACCGCGGCGAAGGTCTCGCGATGTCCGTCGGCACTGTGGACCGTCACTCCGTTCTGCGGATCGTCGGACACCTCGAGCGCGGTGACCGCCGGCCGCAGCACACCGGCGTTGACCTCCTCCAGGCTCGTTTCGCGTCCGTCCGGTCCGGTGACGCGCCGGGACCAGAACCCCTCCGCGAGGGCGCTGATGCCCTCCTGCGGCTGGCGGAACTCCGCGCCCTCCGCCGCCAGGAGCAGACGCAGCAGCTCCACCACCCCCATGCCCCAGAAGCAGTCCCAGGCGGCGGGGCCGATGCCGGCGGTGCCCAGCAGCCGCGCCTGGTCACCGGTCAGACCGGCCCCTTCGGGATCGGTGAGGAACCGGCGGAAGGTCCACGGCTCCAGACGGTGGACGATCTCTCCAACGCTCCTGGCAACTATCCGAGTTGACGGGTGCGTGTGTCCACACGCTCGCCGGCGTGAAGCGACTGCGCAGCTTCCACCGGCGCCGCGGCCTGACACTGCCGGTCATGGTGGTCGACGGCTCCGAGCTGAAGAGCACGTTCGACAACCGGCACGGCACCGGCGCCAGCGCCCTGGACGCGGTGGTCGGCCTGACCAACGTGTCCATCGCCGGATCGGTACTGGTGGTGACGGGATTCGGCCACGTGGGGCGCGGAATCGCCGAACGGGCCAGGGGACTTGGAGCCCAGGTGCTGGTGACGGAGGTCGACCCGCTCCGCGCGCTCGAAGCCCACGCACTCGGCTACCGCGTGCTGTCCCTCACCGAAGCGGCCCGGGAGGCGACCATGCTGATCACCGCCACCGGAAGCCGCCGGGTCGTCCGCGCCGAGCACCTCGCCCTGCTGCCCGACGGCGCCGTCCTCGCCAACGCCGGACACGGTACTGCGGAGATCGACCTCCCCGCCCTTGCCGCGGCGAGTGACGAGCGTCGACGCGTCCTGCCAGGGGTCGAGGAGCACATCACCGCATCCGGACGCCGCATCCTCCTGCTGGCCGGCGGCAACCCGGTCAACACCGCCGGCGGCTCCGGCCACGCCGCGGCGGCCATGGACCTGTCCTTCGCCGCCCAGGCCCTCGCCGTCACCAGCCTCGTCACCCGACGGCCCGGGCCCGGCCTGCACGAACTCAGCACGGAGATCCAGCAGGAAGTGGCCCGACTGGCCCTCGCCGCAAGAGGCGTACCACTGGACCCACCGTCCCCCGGGCACGCCGTCTACAGCGACTACCTCACCGGCGAACCCGAACTCGCCGCCCTCGACGCCTCCCAGGAGTAGACATGGACGCCTCCGAACCCGCACACCGTGCCCCCGGCCCTCTGCGGGAGCCCATGGAACCCCATCCCGAAGGAGGCCGGTTCCGGCAGATCTGGACATCCGAACAGTCCGTGACCCCCCTCGACGGACGCTCCGCCCGCCCGGCCGCCACCGCCATCCAGTACCTGCTGGAACCCGGTGAGAAAGCCGAATGGCACCAAGTCGGTTCCGACGAACTGTGGATCTGGCAGAACGGCGGACCGGCCCACCTGCTGACCGCCCCCTTCCCACCCGACGCGCCCGACCACCGCCCCACCGCCCACCTGCTCGGCCCCCCGGACCCGTCGGAGGACGGTGCCGGCATTCCGCCTTCCCGACAGGACACGCACCATCTCGTGCCCGCCGGCCTCTGGCAGAGCACTCGTCTGCTCTCCTCGGCCTACGCCCTGTTCCTGTGCGTGGTCGCTCCCGGATTCGACACCCGCGACTACACCCTCCTGCGCCCCGGAGCGGCTCACGTGGAAGCCCGCGTCCACCGCATTGTCAACCGCCCCGCTGAAGCGGTGTGGGAGGACATCGAAGCCTTCACCGCCATCGCCTCCTGGCACCCCGCCATCACCCACAGCGCCCCCGGCCCCACCGGGCCACGCACAAGAAAGCTCCTCACCGCCGACGGCCAGGACATCACCGAGGAACTCCTGCTCAGCGACCGTCACCAGAAGGTGCAGGAGTACACCTTCGTCCACCACCCCTTCCCCGTCACCGACTACCGGGCACGCATCGAAGTACAAGCCCTTGGCCCCGACCGCTGCGAAGTCCACTGGTCGGCCCGCTTCCACCCCACGGAGGGCGACGGAGATGCCGAGCGCGCCATGTTCGAAAACGACATCTTCCATCCCGGACTCCACGCCCTCGAAAGCTCCACAGAACCTACCGGCCGACAGACGAAAGAAACCTGAGAACAGAGGCGAGACAAGTACAGCCTCAACCGTAACTCGAGCAGTGGAAATCACGGCAGCACCTCACGCCCCCCTGCGCACCGCACCTGACAATTCTTCAAGAAAAATCAGAAAGACTGAATAAAGCATCGCCAAGATGATTCATACCGGTGATGATGTCCTTCGTCGGACGTGCCCTGGACGAAGGAAGCTCCTATGACTCCGGCCGCTACCCCCCTCCACATCCTCGCCGGCGGGTTGCAGCCCACCCCTCCCAAGGCCGGCCAGGGACTACGCGTCGCTCTCTACCAGGGAGAAGGACCGGCGGGCAGCCGAGAGGCAGTCGAAGCCAACATGGAACGACTCGACGAAGCGGTAACACTGGCCTCCGATCACGGCGCCCAGGTGTGCGTCTTCCCCGAGTGCTACCCCACCGGCTACGCCCTGGGAAGCTCCCTGATCCGAGAACTGGCCCAACACCAGGACGATCCAATCCTCGCCCGGGCCGCCCGATCGGCCCGCGAGCACGCCACAGCCGTGGTCCTTCCCTACATCGAACGCGACGGAGAAAAAATCTACGACAGCATCACCGTCGTCGCGCCGGACGGAACCCCGCTGGCGAATTACCGCAAGACCCACTTGTACGGGGCGGCCGAGCGGAGCAATTTTAGCGTAGGAACAGAACTCCCTCCGCTTGTAGAACTGAACGGCATCCGCATCGGTTTGCTCAACTGCTACGAATGCGAATTTCCGTCCCTGTACCAGTACCTCGCGGAACGGGGCGCACAGGTGATCATCGGCCCGACCGCCGCCGAACACCACTACCGCATGCCGGACGGACGACTTTCCATCATCCCGTACCCGGACGCCACCCTCCACATCATCCCCGCCATGGCATCCATCTGGCGCCTGTTCATCGCCTACGCCAACCGTCGAGGCTGGGAACACCCCGATCCCGGGCCTTCGCGTCTCTACCGCGCCAACTCAGGCATCTGGGCACCCGGCGGACACGCACTGGTCACCGCCACCCCCGCCGAACAGAACCACGACTGCCTAATCATCGCCGACTGTCTGCCCGGAACAGCCACCCCCTTCAGCCCGGAAGGAGACCACCTCCGGGACAACCGTCTCTCCCTCCACCCCTACCTGCGTCTCACCGACAATTCGTGAACGCCCCACGGCACAGAAACACGCAGAGAAAACTTCGCATCACCTGAAGATCCCGGTACGCCACTGGCCGCGCCCCGCAGCCGAACACGCTCAGGAGACGTTCACGACCGCCTTCGAACCCAGCCCGCTCGTACCCCAGCGGATGTTCCTGACCAGCGGAACCGGCACCCACCCATGGGAGCTGCGCGCCCAGGCCCTCATGTACCTGGACGCCGGCATCGGCTCGTACAACAGAGTGGGCGTCTCCACCGCAAGGTCCTCCGGGCCGACCAGCTCGCCCAGGCTGCGGCAGAGGCGGCTGAACGCCAGCACACCAGCCTGCCCGGTGAGAAGCTGACCGCGCAGATGGTGCACACGCTTGCGAAGGAAGTGCTGGCCCTCAGCGAGCAGGTCACCGAGTTGGACAAGCTCATCGAGGCCCGGTTTCGCGACCACCGGCACTTCGAGGTGATCACCAGCATGCCCGGCCTCGGCATCATCCTCGGCGCCGAGTTCCTAGCCGCCACCGGCGGCGACATGTCCGCCTTCGGGACCCCCGACCGCCTTGCCGGCTTCGGCGGCGTCGCACCGGTCCCCCGCGACTCCGGAAAGATCAGCGGCAACCTGCGACGCCCGCAACGCTACAACCGACGGCTCCAACGCGTCCTCTACACCTCCGCGCTGTTCAGCATTCGACGGAGCGACGAGTCACGTCGGTTCTACGATCGCAAACGAGCCGAAGGCAAGCGCCACACCCAAGCCGTCCTTGCCCTCGCCCGCCGCCGGGTCAACGTCCTCTGGGCCCTCCGCGACGGACGGTGCTACCAGCTCACGCCACCGACGACTCTCGCGGCTTGACAGGCGACATTAGGAATCAGCGGGATCGGACGCGGCCCAAAAACGATGGCGTTCAGCGCCATGGCATCTGAGAGCATGAGTACGCGTACTCATGCAGACCGGAACATACGCTGGCACGCTGCGGGACCATGATGACGGGTGACAGAGGAACGCTGACGGCCCTGCACCTCTTACTGGTCTGGGCGACGACTGCGGGTTTGACGCCGTTCTTCGGTTTCGCATTGCTGGCGAGCAGCTGGGGCGGCGGGCTCGGTGCGACCGTTCCCGTCTTCGCCGTGGGAGTTCCTGTGATGTTGGGCCTGCTGGCCATCACAGCCCTTCCGGTACGGACCATAGTGCCGATGTGCGGCTCCTTACCGCAACGGTTGGGCTGGGCGGCGCTCGTCTTCATCCTCGGCACCATCGGGGTACTGGCGGGACTGGCCGTCTACAGCCAGGGCATTAGCCTGGGAAGCACCAATACACGGATCGCTCTGACAGGAGCGCCGTACACTCTCGCCGCAGCCCTCTTCGTCCCCGACCGGCGGGTGCGGCTGGGAGCACTGACGCTACTGGCATCCGGGACGGTCTACGGGGCCCTTGCCCTTTCGGCGCCGGCGTAACGATCCCAGGACGGAGCGTAGACCGCGCGACGACAGTACTGCCGGAACGGGTGCTACCTCCTGGCCGTCCAGCGCGTGCCCGTCCGGGACACGCCCTTACCCGATGGCTGATGGGGTCCTGGAATCCGGCATGTCCTTTGCGTCGCCGAGGCGGAGGACTTCCGAACGCGGCGGGCATCGGACGGGCCCTGGAGACGACCGGGGTGTCTTCGGTGGCCCCGCCTCCCGTCACCATGCTCGTTCCCGTCGCCGGTGTGCTGGTGGTGGGAACCGCTGGAGCGGGTTCTCCGCTGTCCGGGCGCTTGCCGCCCCCGGGGCTGGCAGGTGCTGGAAGGGGGAACGGGACGAGAGTCTGCCGGCGCGGGGCCAACCGGCTCCGTCATACGCTTAGTTCAGCTTCTGTTCCCAGTCCTCGGGTACTGCTCCCGCCGGGCCCGGTACGGGCTGGTCGGCCGGGTGGGAGGTGGGCGGGGCGAGCTGTGGGCCCTCATAGAACTGCTGGGTCTCGTTGTTGTAGAACCAGTCCTCGCCCGGCTCGTAACTGGTGATGAAGGGATGGCCGGCCATCCGGAAGTGCTTGGTGGCGTGCTGGGAGGGCGAGGAGTCGCAGCAGCCGATGTGGCCGCAGGCGGCGCAGCGGCGCAGGTGGAACCACCAGCCGGGACCGTCCCCCGCCTGGCAGTCTGCGCAGCCCGGGCCGCTCGGGGCGGCCTGAGGGTCGATGCCGTGAACTGGTCGGTCAGCCATCGGTGCACTCCTTGCTCGATCGGGGCAGGGCCGCACGGCACAGAAGTGGGCAGCCCCTCACCAGACTGCCCTCGACCGGCGAGAGCTGCCAGCGGGGAGGAAGAGCGGTGGCCCGGCCGGCTCCCGAGCGGAACGCCGCCCCGTTCCTGGTAGGGGCCGCGCGTCAGCTGCGGTGTTCCGGGTTGGGCGCGTCGAAGCGACAGCCGGCGTCCCACTGGGGGCGCCGGTTGCCGTACGCGGGAATGCCTCCGGCTCGTTTGAGGAGAGCGGCGAGGTGCATGAGGTTCCAGGCGGCGAAGGTCGTGTTCCGGTTGGTGAAGTCGTTCTCGGGGCCGCCGGAACCGGGGTCGAGGTAGCTGGGGCCCGGACCGGCCTCGCCGATCCAGCCCGCGTCCGCCTGCGGGGGGATGGCGAAGCCGATGTGCTGGAGGCTGTAGAGAACGTTCATGGCGCAGTGCTTGAGGCCGTCCTCGTTGCCGGTGATCAGGCAGCCGCCGACCCGCCCGTAGTAGGCGGACTGGCCCTCGTCGTTGAGGTCGGCCGAGTTGGAGTAGAGCCGTTCGATGACGTGCTTCATCACGGAGCTGTTGTCGCCGAGCCAGATCGGGCCGCAGAGCACCAGGATGTCGGCGGCCATCACCTTGGCGTACAGCTCGGGCCAGGCGTCGGTGGCGGCGCCGTGCTCGGTCATGTCGGGCTGAACACCGATCGCGAGATCCCAGTCGACAGGGCGGACTACCTCTGTGCGCACACCTGCCGTGCGCATCACCGCAGCGCTGCGGTCGATCAGCCCCTCGGTATTGCTGGTCTCCGGCGACGCCTTCAGGGTGCAGTTGAGGTAGAGGGCGCCAAGGCCGTCGTAGCGGGGCGGGTTGCTGGAGGGCATGGCCGGGTTCCCTTCGCGGCGGTCGATGCCGCAAGCCTGGAACACCAGGGCCAGGACGGCACCGCGGGCGCGGCGAACGTGGTACCCGTCAGCTCTGTGGATGCGGCCGTGCGTGCCGGGGACGAGAGTGAAGCCAGGTGTCCCCGGTCGGCAGGGCTGGGGCGGGCTTGTGGGAGGGATCCCTGATGGACTTGTTCCCCGCACTGCCTAGGGAGTCCTGGGCGGCGACGAAGGAGACGCTGCACCGGTTCCTCCAGATCGTCGGCAAGGTGCGGCTGGCGGCCAGCGTCCGGCGCAACCACTGGTGGAACGTTCCTTTCCATCTGACTGGGAGCGGCATCACCACCCGACCCACCGGCCCGATCGCCGATGGGATCGTCTTCACCGTCGACTTCGACTTCACCACCCACCGCCTCCAGGTCCTCGTGCTCGACGGACGTCGGGTGTCGTTCCCCCTGACGGGCCTCTCGGTCGCCGGTTTCTACCACAAGTTCACCGCCGCTCTGGCCCACCTGGGCATCGGCATCCTTCCGGAACACCCCTATCCCTTCGACCTGCCCGACGCCGCCAGGCCGTTCGCCGAGGACGAGGAGCACGCCACGTACGACCCGGCCGCCGTGAACCGTTACTGGAGGATCCTGACCCAGGTCATGCTGGTTCTGGAGAAGTACGCGGCCGGGTACTCCGGGAAGACCAGCCCCGTCCACCATTTCTGGCACACCTTCGACATCGCCGTGACCCGCTTCTCCGACCGCCACGTGACACAGGGATCTTCCATCGACCCGGTCACCCGTGAGGCGTACTCGCGCGAGGTGATCAGCAGCGGCTTCTGGTTCGGCGACGAGCGCTCCTACCCCGAACCCGCCTTCTACTCGTACACGGCGCCGGAGCCCGAAGGGCTGGCACAGCGCCTGCTGGAACCGGCTGCCGCGCGGTGGATGCCGAACAACGGCTCGCACCTCGCCCTGCTGCCCTACGACGACGTGCGCACCGCACCGGACGCCCGGGCCGAGATTCTACGGTTCTACGACAGTGCATACGCAGCCGGTGCGCACCTGGCGGGATGGCCCACCGACCGCCTTTGCCCGGATGGAGTGACCGACCCCCAGGTCCGAGACACCTCTAAGGCTCTGTGAGCGGACATCGGCGTCGGCCCGACCGACGCTCGAGGGATCCGCCCTCAGTGACCTCCTCAGCCGTGCGTGCCCTCCTACGGTGCAAGATGACGCGTGATGAGGTGCAGGGCTGCGCGGGCGAGGGGTTCGGCGGTGTGCGGGCCGGCCTGGGCCCAGGTGCGCAGGGTGGTCACGAAGACGCTGGCGAGGGCGTCGAGGGCGAAGGAGTCATCGCACAGTTCCGGCACGCGTTCGCCGACCATGGTGACGGGGACGACGATCTGCTCGACGGCGTCCACGATCAGCTCGGGCATCCGTGGTTCGGCGGCCGCGAGCTCGCCGGCGTACTGGGTGTTGTCGACGCTGACCGCCCGCAGGTGGTTGAAGGCGTCCATCACCGCGTCCGGGGTCATCGGGGCGAGTGGCGTGGTGGTGTTCTCGGGCACGTATGGCTCCTCGGTTCCGGGCCGCCCCGCTGATCGTGGCGGCCTCAGAACGAGTCTCAAATCGTGGGCCTGTGGACAGTGGCCGGAGATTTCTTTCCACCCACTACAGTGGGGTGAACAGGTCAGCAAGGGCTAAAACGTTCCTTCGGCTGCCTAGATCGACTCGGCGGCATGTCCAGTCGTCATCCCCTTGTTCAGGTCTGCTGCCGTCCTGGTAGCCCCGGCCCGTACGCACATCCGCGTATGGGCCGGACGATTGCCGACCCGGCTCGCAGGCCGGAGAAGCCGAGGACACCGTGCCCGCCCACGACCACCACGCCGCCCGCGACTGCGGGCCTTCCGAGGACGTCGACCAGGTCTTGCAGGCCCCTCCACGGCCGCTTCACCCGCCGGGCTTATCTCCGCAGGCCAGACCGGGACTTCAAGGTCCGCTGATGCGTTCGAAAACCCTCCTGGGTCGACACAGGTCTGGAAGCCGACCGGGGTGCGGCGCAGGGGAGTGCTGAGGGCTCTGGGGATCTTCCAGCGGGCTACTGCTGAACACCTGTGGCGGATGCTGCGGCCCGGAGACCGGCACGACCGGTGTACCAGGGACACCCTGAACGCGTTGAAGGAGACGGGCCTGGTCCGGGTGGAGAGGCGGCTGAAGTCGGGACACCAGTTGTGGGTGCTCACCGAGCAGGGCCATAGGGGAGCCAAGGGGCTGCTGCCGAGGAACGTGCGGATCTCCGCGCTGTGCAAGCAGAAGTACGACACCAAGGGCAGACCAGTTCCGGGACAGGGCTACGACGAGCACGCCGCCGCCGTCACCTCGACCGCCGCTGTGCTCACCGGGGCCGGGTACGGCACCCCGCTGTCCTGGCAGACGGGGATCGCCCACAAGCTCCCCTACGGGTACACCCAGTACGCCGACCTGACGATGCGCGCCCCCGGCGCCGGGGTGCCCGCGATGCTCCTGGAGGTCGACCGCGTCAACGAGCCCGTCGACGACCTGGTGGACAAGCTGCGCCGCTACAACGACTGGTTCGAGCTCCTGGCGCCGAAGGCCGACCCGAACAAGGAGATGGCGGCCCGCTATGAGCAACTGGGTTCGAAGGTGCAGCAATTCAGGCTGTGGCCGCGCCTCTATCCGGCATCCAACCGGGAGGGCTACGTACCGGTGGTCTTCGTGTTCACCGGGAAGACCGCCGAACAGCGTGAGAGCCGCATGCGGCGCTTGGAGCAGGTCGGCCGCCGCTACTTCGCCGGGGAGCCGTATCCGGGCCAGGGCGAGGGGATTACGGCCGTCGACTACAACCAGGCGGTGCCCGTGGTCGTCACCGAGCTGGAGCGCATCACCGCCGACCCGGCCGGGGCTGCGGGGAAGGTGTGGCGGCGGCTCGGGCGTGAGGAGTGGCAGACGCTTGCCGAGGCTCTGGACAACCCGGACGGTGACCGGCTGTACCTCACGCAGTGGAGGGAGGCCAAGCGCCGGCGGGAGGAGCGCGAGGCCGCCGAGCGGGAGGCGCGGCGGCCGGTGTGTACGCGGTGCGGGGCGAAGTTCACCGACGAGCGCTGGGAGTACCTGCTCGGGCGGGGAAGGTCCTGGGGCGACCGCACCGACGAGCTGTGCGGGCCGTGCCGGGACGAGCACTTCGCACGGCTCGAGGCCGAGCGTGCCGCGCGCCGTGAGGCGGAGGAAGCCGCAGAGCGGGAGGCGGCCGAAGCGGAGGTGAAGAAGGGCCGCGGCCTGTTCGGGCGGCGCCGGTAGCGCGGCAGGGTGTGCGCGGGTCCGGCCTTACCCCACGTCGTGCTTGCCCCCGCCCGGGCGCCGCGACGCTAATGCGGTCGGTGCTCTACGTTCCCGCCTGCTCGGTCCTGCGACCGCGTCTCCACCCGGGAGACCGGCGCGGCCGGACGGAAAGGACACGTCACCATGACCGTCATCGAGTGCCCTCCCGCGAGGCGGGAGAGGCCGAACAATCGGCCGCCGTCGGCCTTCCGCTCTCGGCGGCGGCTGGGAGGCTAGTCGGATGAACGAGGGTGACGAGCAGTTGCTGCGCGGCCGGGTCTACGGCGCGGAGCACGATGACCCCGACCCGGGACCGAAGCCGGGCCGGACCTATGCCGAACTCGTCGGCGGCCCGCTGGACGGCCTGCTGGACGGCCTGCTGGTGGATATCCATGAGTGGCGGACCGTAGAGGTTGACGACGGGGTCGCCCTGATCACCGAGCTCGTCCGGTGGCCCGGCGGCCGCGCCCTGTACGCCCCGCGCCCCGGTGAGGCGCGTAAGCCGGGCCCGGGTGTCGCCTGCCGCTTCTCTACACCGGCGACACCCCCTGAGCGCCCGTACCGGACGACGCTCCCGGGGTGTTGAGGGAAGGGGACATGCGGACCACACATGCCTGGGCGCGGCCTGGTTACCGCTGTCATCTCCTCAATCGGCGTCCGTCATGACGGCGCCCTCGGCCTCTTCGCAGACGGCCCCTACCTTGATTCCGGCCGCCGGAACATCCGCTGACCGGCCGGGGTGACGACGGCTTCGCCTGCACTGAAGCACAGTCCCGGCTCGTGACAGCCTCCCCAACTGCAACCGGCGTCGTAGCGCCCTACAGCCCCGGTTTACAGCGGAAGGCAAACCCAGGGTTGATGCCTGCGGGCCGGAACATCCGTAGCTTCGGCGCGAGACGGATCCCGCGCACGAGGCGCGGGGCAGGAAGGGACGGATGATGCTGAAGAGCAACCGCGCGATCATGATTGGTACCACTGCCGTGGCCATGACGATGAGTCTCGCGGCAGGGGCGGGTCCGGCGCAGGCCGCGGGGGGCACCGCGCCCGCCTGCATCGAGCGCCAAGTGGTCAACAACCCCGACGGCGGCATGCAGGCGTGGCTGTACAACAAGTGCGGCAAGTCCATGCGTGTCAAGGTCGTGGTCAAGTCCTGGCGGGACACGTCCTGTAAGACGATCCCGAACAGGCACAGCGCGTACTTCCGTACCCTCGGCGGGCGATATGACCGCACCGCGGTCTGCTGAGAACTCTGCCCATGAACGGGTCCCTCATCCGTGGCTTGTCGTGCGGGAGTTCCTCGCCCCGGGGGCAGGGTACGGATGAGGGACGGCCCCTGGACCCGGTACAGCGGTGCCAGGCGAGAACGATCAGGGTTCGGTCGGCATGAGAGCACTGACATGCGTTCTCACACTTGCACCAGGCCAGTCCGGGGCGTGGGCGCATGACGGTCTCGGGACTTTGGCCGGGTGGTCCCTGGCCGTGTACAGGCGGGCACGGTAATTTGCCGCGGCACGTGTCAGATGTCGAAGGCCAGGGCGGTGTCCGGGCCGGGCAGGGGGAGCGGGGATGATCCGCAGGGTTACGGCGGTGGCGGCAGTGTCCATAGTGCTGGCAGGAGGGCTGGCTGGATGCGGCTGGGGATCTCCTGCCGATCCGGCGTCCCGCGGCAGCCGGTCTTCGGCGGCGAAGGCTCCGGACGCGGACTTCCCCGCCCGCGACGCGCTTGTGTCGGTGGTGTGCACGCCCTCTTCCTCGGGCGGGGGCACGGTCCAGGTGGACGGGTGGGACCCCAAGAGCTGGAAACACCTCGCCCGTGTCCAGTTCCCACTCCCCGCGGCCACGGCCATACGCTTCGAGGACGCCTCAGACGGCTCGGGGCTGACCACGCTGTGCGACCTCGAACCCGATGACCCGGATGAGGTCAGCGCCGTCGACGTTGCCGCGATCCGTTCCCTGTTCGACCAGGACTTCACGAAGATCGCCGTCACCACCCTCGACCGCGAGACCCAGGCCACCCACGTCGGCTATGTCGACCGTACGGGAAAGTTCACCGATCTCACCGGCGACGAGGGCTTCGGCAACACGCCCCACGAGCACACCGCCTCCCTGTCCCGCGACGGCCAAACACTGTGGTTCCTGCGCACGAACAAAACCGGTACGTCCCTCGTCAGCCGCTCCCTGAGCGGAGATCACCGGCCCGTCGAGCGGCTGAGGACCGATGGTGACAATGAACAGCACGTGATCACTGCCGGAAAGGCACCCGGCGTGGTAGTTCTCGCCCGCAGTGCGGCTCTCTCGCCCGACGGGAAGCACCTGATCGCCGACGGGCGCTTCCTCGACGTGCCCGCTGACGCCTCCGTGATCGATGCTGACAAGACCGGGGAACCACACCGGCGGGCCTGTGAGGAAGAACCCCTCCTCTGGGCCACCAACGAGACCGTCCTGTGCGGCAGCACCACCGGATCTAGCCCGATCACCACTGCTGGCACCGCACCCAAGTCGACACCCGGACCCTCACTCCTCCCCGACAACGACCACAACAACCAACCGATGGTCGTCGCCCCCGACGGCCGCAGCTTCGTATTCCTCTCCATAAACGGCTCCCTCTCCCACTACTACGTCAGCGCCACCACGCCCGGCTCCACGCCCCGCATGGCTGATGAGACCGGTGAGTTCGCCACCCTGGGCAAGCAGGCGTTCATCATCGACTGGCGCTGAGCACCCGACGCTGTCGGGGATCTTGGACGAGGACCATCGGGGCGGGTCGGCGACCGATATGGGCGGTGCCCGGGCTTTGATCTTCTTCGGCCCATCTGGCCCATACGGCGTACCAAGAGGGGCGGCCGCCCCGATGTCCCGGGTGACCGCCCCTGTCTGGTTTCTTCGCGGTGTGCTGCTGTGTCAAGCGTTGAGGGCTTGTTCGACGGTGGGGTGGCAGTCGACGACGGTGTCGACGCCGATCAGGTGCAGGACGCGCTGGACGGCTTCCTGGGCGCCGGCGATCCGCAGCCAGCCCTGCTGGGCGGTCAGGTGCTGGTGGGCGAGGAGGAAGGCGTTGATGCCGCTGGAGTCCATGAAGCTCACACTCTCCAGGTCCGCCACGACCCGCGGAGGCGACGCCGTGTCGTCCTGGGGTGTCAGAACGCGGGCCAGGGTGTCCTTGGCGGTGTGGTCGATCTCGCCTCGCAGGGTCACGACCCGGATGCCGTCGACCACGCGGTGCGCTACGGACAGCCGTTCGGCGTGGCCCATTTTCTCGTTGCTGGTCATGCATCTCCTCGGCTGCGTTCCGCCTTACCCCTACCGGGGCGTACCCGGGTGATTGTGCCCCACCCGGCCAGACCCGACCCACCCGGATGGCCGCACGGACAAACCCGGCCGAGCCGGGTAAGGGCCAGCCGGGCGGGTAGCCGCGCCGCGTGAACGTGAAGGAGGACGGACCCAGCGCAACACCATGTATCTCGCCTGGCCCGTCTGTGGTGAGGGGCTAGTGGCCGATCAGATGTGCCAGGGCGGCGGTCAGGGTGATGACCGTCTCGACGTCCGCGCGGGTGTGGGTGAAGGCTTCGTCCGCACTCTCGCGCTGTGGACCGAGGACGGTGGTCTGTTCCTGGATCGCTTTGCGGATCACGCTCCAGCGCTCGCTCACGTCGCGTTCGCGTTTGGGTTTCTTCCCCGGCCGTCCCCAGCCGCTGTTGCGGTCGATGTGGTCCAGGGCGTGGCGGGCGTGGGACAGGGCGCCGTCGATGTCGTCCTGCCGTAGTCGGCGTTGTGCTTCCAGCAGGTGATCGGCCGCTTTGTGTCCGGGCCGGCCGGGGGCGGGGAAGGGAAGGAGCATCTCCACGCCGAGGGAGCGGCCCAGCCCTTCGAGCTGCTCGAGCCAGTGGCCCTCGGCGACGTCGAGGCGCAGCCGTAGGTCGGGGCAGCCGGGGTGGACGGATGCCTGGGGCAGTACGGCCCGTATGTGCAGTTCCAGGTGCAGACTGCCGCGGCGGCGTTCCTCCAGGGCCCTGACGAGGGTGTTGGGAAGGACGTACTGCAGGCGTGGCTGCTCGACGGCGCCCGGTTCGAAGGGCACGGTCACGGCCGCCGATCCCAGCCACAGCAGTGAACCGGTGCCGGTGGGGGCGTACAGGTCGCTCTCCAGGGTCAGGACCCGGCCCGCCTCGGCGACGGCCGGGAGGCGTACCTCCAGCTCCAGGCGCAGCGCGTGCGCACCGAGGCCTTTGAGGAGCGCCAGGCTTTCGGCCCGGTGGCTGACGGGGATGGCTCCGACCGGCGGCTCGAAGCGCAGCTCGTCCATCATGTCGTCTTTCTGTGACGGCGCCACGGCGCCCGCCGAGACCCCTCGACAGCGCCGGGAAGGAAACCGAAACCCCACCCTAGGGGTGAGAGGTGACGATCAGTAGAAAACCACAAAAGAGCATGCTGCGGTTGCCCGTTCCTGCCTGGCCGCGGCATCCCTGGTGGCTTCTGACCGGCCGCTCGTCCACGGCGAAGGACCGCCCTGGCTGTTCGGTCTTGAGATGCGGTCCGGGAGCTTTGGCGTCCTTCTGTCGCGATCAGTGGTTGAGGGCGGCGGTGAGGGTGGGGTGGACAGTGAACCAGGCGGCGACGCCGGTGATGTCCAGGCGGCGCTGGAAGCTGGGGGCGAGAGGGCCGACGAGTTCGACGTCGTGGAATTTCTGAGCCTGGACGAGCAGGCCCAGGAGTGTCTCGTCGCCGTAGAGCAGGCCGGAGAGGTCGACGACGAGGCGCGGTCCGTACGCGGTCGCGTAGAGGAAGTCGTCCTCCAGGCCGTCGGTGGTGGAGGCGTCGGCCCTACCGTGCAGCGCCAGGACATGGGCGCCGGGATGGGCGGGGTGGACGATGCGCAGGTCACGGGATGAGGGTCCTGCCGGGTCGTCCATCGCACCAGCCTCTCAGGCTTTCGCCTCGTCGGAGCGGGCGGGCTCAGGGCGGCGGGGGGACGCGCAGGGCGAGCAGGGCGGTGTCGTCGCTGGCCCACCCGCCGTGGTGGGCGTCGAGGATGCCGGTGAGGTGGGTGATGGTTCCGGCGGCGTCCATGGTGTGGCTGGCGGCCAGGGCGGTGGCGAGGTCGGCCTCGTCGAAGATCGCCCGGGCTTCCTCGGGAGCGGTGCCGGGGCGGGGGCGGGCTTCGGTGGCGCCGTCGGTGTAGAGCAGGAGCAGGTCGCCCGGGGCGAGGTGGAAGGGCACGTCGGTCAGGTGGACGGTGTCCATGACGCCCAGCAGGGTGCCCTTGGTGCCGAGGGATTCGACGGTTCCGCCCGCGCGGCGGATCAGGGCCGGTGCGTGTCCGGCCAGGGCGATGGTCCCGGACAGGCCGCAGGCGGTGAGGTGGAAGGCGGTGTAGACGGCGGTGAGGAAGCGGGAGGTGTTCTGCGCGAGCAGGGCGGTGTTGAGGCGGTCGAGCAGCTCGGCCGGCGAGCCGGTCTCACCGGCGTCCGCGCGCACGGTGTAGCGGGTCATCGAGCTGACCTGCGCGGCCTGCACGCCCTTGCCGCACACATCCCCCAGGACGGCGGCGTAGTTCTGGCCGTGGGTGTGGAACAGGTCGTAGAAGTCGCCGCCGACCTCGATGTCGGAGTAGTAGCGGTTGGAGGCCGGCAGGTAGGAGGCCGCGGCCTCCACACCGGAGATCTTGCTCAGATGCGGGGGCAGGAGGCCTGCCTGCAGGCTGTGGGCGAGATCGGCCGAGCGCTGCTGGGCGGCCCGCGCCGCGCTCAAGATCTGACGCAGGTGTATCTCCGCCGCCACCGACCGGGTCAGGGTCTCCAGCGTCGCCAGGTCAGCCCGGGACCAGGCGCGCGAGGAGTCGTCGATCACGCAGAAACTGCCCAGGACCCGTCCGTCGGGGTCGAGCAGGGGGTAGCCGGCCCAGGCGCCGATGCTCATCGGACCCACCGAAGGATGGTGCTCGGTGCTCGGTGCTCGGTGCTCGGGTCGGTGGCGGCGTCGTCGACGATGAACGGCTCACCGTCCAGTCCGACCAGGAAGTAGCAGAAGCTCTGCTCCACCGGATTCTGCCGGTCGGCCAGATCGACGGCGTCCACGCCGACGCACGCCTTCCAGAAGGAACGCTCATCGTCGACCAGGGTCACAAACGCCCGCCCCGATCCGGTGATCCTCGCCGCCAGCGCGGCCAAGTCCTCGAAGACCTCCTCGAACCCGGTGTCCAGCAGAGCGGTGGCCTGCACCGCGGCCAGGCGCGCGGGATCCGACAGCGCGGCCGGCAGGCCGTCCGCCCGCAGCCCACCGGGGAAATCCATGCTCGCCACCTGTCCAGCCGTCCCTTCCCTATGCGCCGAGGTATCCGTACCAACAAGCGAAGCACACCGGATACTCCAGACGCCGCCCCACCAGCTCCTCCACAGCGATGCGGCCCCTACCGGCCCGGGCCCGGCGGCTCACCCTACAACCGCCCTGCATGCCGGCAGCCGCCTTCACAGGAGACGCTCGACCCCACTAGGCCGTTTCCTCTGGATCACTCCCGAGGAAGGTGGTTGTCGGTACGGCGTGGGAGAGTCCTGGGCATGACGATGCCGGAAGGCCTTGAGCGAGTGCTGCCTGAGATCGTCGGACGCGACATGTTCGACGCTCTCGTCATCAGGAGCGACTTCAGCGACGACGAGTCGTGGGCTGCGGTGGTCGGGGAGCTTCGCCGGCCGTGGGGGCCGGATGGCGAGTTTCTCGCACGGGTGCACGTGGTCGACGCCCCCGCTTGGTCGGGAGCGACAGCTGATGAGGTTCTTGCCGCGGTGGACGAAGACGAAGACCTGAGCGTCGCCTTCCTCGCCGACCGCCACACGATGCAGTCGCCGACGCGGTCGCTGCTGGCTCTGTCGACGGTCTGGGAGGACGAAGGCGACCTTGATCCCGTCTTCTACCAGGAACTCGTCGAGTCGCCGGAGCCCCGGGAGTTCCGAACCGTGCCCGCCGCGGTGCACTCGGTCCATGTGAACGTGACGCTCGGCAACATGGGCTTCGCCGAGTTCGCCACGACCGCTTCCGCAGAGCCTGATCGGGTCCTGCGACCTGTCTGACGGGTGCGGCAGGCAGCCGTTGCCTTGGAAGGTGCGGGTCGTTCGTCGGGGCGTGTCGTTGAGTAATGCGCAGTGGGCGCGGATCGAGCCGTTGTTGCCGGATCGGACGCCGAGGTGGGGCGGGCGCTGGAGGGATCACCGGCAGGTGATCGACGCGATCGTGTTCAAGTACCGCACCGGGATCCCCTGGACGGACCTGCCCGAGCACTTCGGTTCGTGGAAGGGCATCCACAACAGGCTGCGAAAATGGGCGGTCGACGGCACCTGGAAGAGAGTCTTCACCGCGTTGCTCGCCCAGGCCGACGCCGAGGGCGATCTCGACTGGGTCGTCGCGGTCGACTCCACCGTCGTTCGGGCCCACCAGCACTCGGCCGGAGCCCGCAAAAGGGGGCGCTGGCCGGCGAGTCGGACCATCATGCGCTTGGGCGTTCTCGCGGCGGGCTGACGACGAAGATCCACCTGGCGGCAGACAGCAGATGCCGTCCTCTGGCCTTCGTCATCACGCCCGGCCAGGCTGGTGACGCCCCTGCATTCCCCGAGGTGATGGCGAAGGTCCGAGTGCCCCGTCTGGTCGGCAGGCCACGGACGACGCCTCATGTGGTCCTCGCGGACAAGGCGTACTCCTCCCGCGCGATCCGCACCTGCCTGCGGCGTCGTGGGATCCGGGCGGTGATCCCCCAGCCCATCGATCAGACAGCGAACCGCAAACGGCTCGGCCGTCGTGGCGGGCGCCCTCCAGCTTTCGAGCGCGAAGCATACAAACAGCGGAACACTGTCGAACGGTGCATCAACAAGATCAAGCAATGGCGCGGTCTGGCCACCCGCTACGACAAGACCGCCACCATCTACCTCGCCGCCCTCCACCTCGCAGGCATCTTCATCTGGTCAGCGCGGTGATCCAGAAGAAACCGCCTAGGCCGTGTCTGATAATTGATCTTGTGGTGGGTCGTGGTGAGCTGACGGATGCGGCGTGGGAGCGGATAGCGCCTCTGCTGCCGGGTGTTGACGGGCGGGGTCGGCCATGGCGGGATCACAGGCAGGTGATCAACGGGGTGTTGTGGCGGTTGCGGACCGGTGCTCCGTGGCGTGACCTGCCGGAACGTTACGGGCCGTGGCAGATGGTCTATGAGCGGTTCGCCCGCTGGGAGACAAACGGGACCTGGGCCCGCCTGCTTGAGGAGGTCCCGGTCCGGGACGACTCGGTTGGGGTGGTGGAGTGGACGGTGTCGGTCGACTCCACGATCAACCGGGCCCATCGTCAGCGGTGCGGCAGAGCGGGACCTGGACCGCCCCGGCCCGCGAGGTGCCGTACTGCACCTCGACCCGCTCTGCACCCCGGGTCCACTTCAGCTTGTCCCTCTGGTCGAGCTCCACCCTTTTTATCCGCAGGCGGGCGGCGGCCTGTTCGGGGCTGGGCAGTGTGTTCGCGGAGATGAGGCCGGCCGGGTTCTTCCGCCCGTAGCCCTGCGGTGGTCTGGGATGCGGGTGGTCTGGTGGCACAAGGGGTGGTGTCAGGTGACGGGTCACCCGCCGTTGTGGTGCGGGTTTGCGTGGAACTGCTGGAGTGCTGTCTGGCGCAGGCTGGTGTCTTCGGTCCGGTGCTTGATGAGGCGGAGTCCGACGTTGTGCCGGGAGGATCCCGGGGCGGGGCGCAGGGGGCGAAATTTACGGCAGGAGCTGTGTTCGGCGCGGCTGCGGAAGCTGCCGCCCGCCAGGCGCAGGTCAGCGGACGTGAGTTTCCCGTGTGCTTCGCGTGTGAGGCCGCCCGAGCGCCAGATCACGATCTCGTGGACGTGCCCGCAGCAGTCCAGTGCGCCAGAAGGTGATCTCCCGCTCGTGTGGATGCCCGAGGACTGCAGTTCCTGTGGCTCGTTTCTGTACCGGAGGTTGGCGCGCCGGGGCGTGGGGGCTTCTGCGCCCCAGGGGTAGGGGTGCTCGTCGGTGGTGCATCCCGACATCTCCAGCCACTCGGGAGCGGTGGGAAGGGCCCAGGTCCAACCATGGCCGGAGCCGGCTTCCGTGATGTCACGGCAGTGGTCGAGCAGTTTGCGCAGGAAGTCCGTGAGAGCCTCGCCGCGTTCGTCGCGGTGTGCGCCAAGGACGTAAGGGGGGTGGTCGAGCACGGAGGCACCGGTTGTGACGCGCTGGGCCCATAAGGCCGCCATGTCGGCGGCCGTCAGGGGCAGCCGCATGGCCTGGAAGGAGTAGCCGCACAGGCCGCTTCCATCGACGGTGACCAGAGGCGGGTCGAACCGTTGCCCTGCTCTTCGCCAGTCGGGGAACCTGCCGGCGACATACCGGTCCATGGCCTGCTCCAGGGCTTCGCTGGCCACGGCGTCGTCGGCGAACACCTCCAACAGCCACCGCATGACCCTTTGGGCACGCAGGAACCCCTTCAGCCTGCGGCCGATGTCTTCGACGAGAACGCGCGGCGGCCAGTCACTCCGCTCCAGTTTCCTGACCCGGCGCAGCAGGTGAAAGACAGCACGCCAGGCCCGTCCGACCCGTTCAAGCCGTGCCTCGTCGCGGGCCCGGACGGCCTTCTCCGTCTCCTGGATCAGCCACTTGCGGGAAGGGAAGTGTTCCTTCTCGTCGCGCAGAACGGAGTCGGCCGAGACCAGGGCCCAGAACTCCTCCGCCGACCCGACCCGGACGGCGAGCTTCTTGTAACAGGTCACAACCTCGACGATCGCGCCCTGCTCCACCAGATCCACAATGGCGCGGGCGAGCGCGAACAGACCGCCGATGTGCTCCTGACCCGCGGGCGGAGACAAGGGCAGGGTGCCGGCGAGTATCTTCTCGGCATTCGTGCCCTGGTCGTAGTACTTCACCCACGGCTCCAGCCCGATGGACACGCGCTGGTGATTGCCGGCAGCACGCGCCGGGTCTCCTGCGGGAGATCGGACGGAACGTGCCGCCACGACCCTCGCGCGCGCCCCGAGCCACGGTCCCTTTTGCACCCCCAACACCTTGAGGTATTTCGTCAAATTCGTCTCGTGCGGGATCGTCGTCCCTTTGAGCCAGCCGGAGACCGTCGCCCCGCCGATTTCCGCGTTCCTGGCCGCTGCGGCCTGGGAGAGGCCAGAGCGCGTCTGCAGCGCGGCAAGAGCCCTGCCCAGCTCTTCCCTCGTACGGACCGCCCCCGGATCCGGTGCCGATTCAGCCTCCACGATGCCCCCGCCCCTGCCGTGTCTTCGGCGTTCGGTTTCGTTCGGCATCGTACCTGCGTCGTTCGAGCCGGGATACGGCCTTCTTCGGCTTTACCTCCCCCTATTACGGTCGAACGGGCATGTAGAGCACGGTGGTTGAAGCATCCCCTTCGACCACCGAGGAGCAGACCATGTCCCGGTCCACCCCGCCCCATCACCATGACAACTCACCGGAACAGCAGCCGCCCTCGGGACCGGAGTTGCTGCGCGGCCGCACCGCACTGGTACTGCTGCTGTCCGCACTGTGCGGAATCGCGGCCACAATCCTCTGGCGCATGGCCGGCCACCCGTGGCCGGACGCCGTACTGGCCGGCGGCGCCGCGACCGGCGGCGCTCTGGGCCTCTTCCAACAACTCATCGGCACACAGTGGTGAGCACTGCCGAGCCCCCGACCCGTACAGAGCGAGTTGGGCGTACTCCGCTAAGGCCGCGCTCGCGTACGCGAGCGCGGATTCACCTGTCCGGGCGCTCCGGCGACCTGGCGAAGCGCTCCGGGACGACTCGCGTTCTGGAAGGCTTCTGTCATGAGTGAGGACGCCGGCGAGGACCTGGTCGTCAAGCCGCACGCCGTTGCCCGGCGGCCCGGGGACCGGATGTTCCAGTGCGATGCGACGGCGGTGTGCCGGGTGCCGGGCGGGACCCGCGCCCATGCCCTCCTCGACGGCGTCGGCGACACCCGCGCGGTCCGCGCCTGGACCCGCACCGCCGCTCGCCGTCTGGCCCGCGCGGCTGCCGGACACGGCGACGCGGCAGCCGGCCTGCGCGCCGAGTACGACCGCTACGCCGCCGACCCCGCCCGCCACATCCCCGACCACGACCTGCCCGCCGCCGCGGCCGTCGTCGCCGTCCACGTCCCCGGCGGGCTGTTCTCCGTCGCCTGGTCGGGCGACGCCCGCGCCTACCTCCTCGACGGACCCTGACCCCTGCGACAGCTCACCGAGGACCACAACGCCCGCCGCGCCTACGATGGTCTCGGTGACCGCAACCTGATCACCACCTGCCTCGGCGGGACCCGCGACGACGAGGAGACCGAACAACACTGGGGACACCCGGCGATCGAGTCCCTGTCCGGACCGGCCCGCCCCGGACGGCTGCTGCTGGTCTCCGACGGCGCCTACGAACCCCACGAGGACATCGACCACGACCTGGGCGACTACTTGTCCGGCGATCCGCGCGAGGCCGCCGAGCTCCTGGTCGACGACGCCGTACGCCGCGCCCGTGCACGGCGGGACCCGTACGCCGACAACGCCACCGCCCTGATCGCCCGCATCACCTGACCGGAGACCAAGAAGAGGCGGCCACCCAGAACTCGCGGGTGACCGCCCCCTGGGTCGGTGAAGGCCGGCTGGAGAGGCCGCGATGGGCGCAGGACTTCAGACCTTCAGATCATGGTGAGCTGCTCGTGCTCGGGCAGGTCGAGGTGCACGATCCGGTTCTCGGGAAGGACCTGGGCGAGTTCGCGTTCTTCCGAGGCGCTGCGGGCCAGGATCAGCTCCCCCTTGAGGGCCGGGCAGGAAGCGGCGAGGTCGGGGCAGGGAAGCACGATCCCGTACAGGTTTCGCCGGCGGCCTTTCTCGAAGAGCGGGACCCCGTAGGCGTACTGCGGCCAGATCTTCAGCTCTTCCAGGATCTCCAGCCGCAGGCTCGATGTCCGCCACGCGTACTCGGCGACGGCCGGGAGCAACTCGGTCTGCTGCTTCGACGACAGCCGCCCCCACCACGCACGAGCCGTCTCCAACGCCAGCCGCTCCCGCTCCTCCTTCTCGGCCCGTTCCTGGGCAAGGCGCGCCTCATGCTCCACCCGTTCCCGATCCAGTCGCGCGTCCTGCTCCGCCCAGCGCGCCTTCAACTGCTCCATGAGCACGCGGTGCTTCTCCTCCTGCTCAACCCTGCGGCGCTCGTCCTCCGCGGCCCTGCGCCCCCTCTCCTGCTCCGCCAGTTCCTCCCGGCGCCGCGCCGCAGCTTCCTCCTGCTCCTGCCGACGGACCTCCCGCTCCGCCCGCGCGGCCTCCTGCCCCTGCCTCATCGCCTCGTGCCTGTCCTGATCGGCAACCGACCTCTGCGACGTCCACCACCGGTCCCGCGTGAACCGCCGCTGCTCACCGTCCACCACCCGGTACACCCTCCAGTACCTCGGCAACACCTCGGCAGACACGACCTGGCCCTCCAGCGCTCACCGCACGAACCGCTCCAGCGGCTCCTCGCGGAACTCCCACCGGCCGGCCCGGTACCCGAACCCGGCGAGCCCGTCGTCCACCACCCACGACGCCTCCCGATCCTGTGGAGGGTGGACCCGGATCGCTGGCACCGCGCTGATCCACCGCGGCGGCCGCACCCCCGGATACACCCAGCACACCCGGATGTCCTCCTCGGCGTACCGGCCGGTGCGCGCCTCAATGTCCTCCAGGGTGATCGGCGACAACTGCGCCTCCCACGCCATCCGCATCGCACCGTCCGAAGACGACGCCATCACATCCGCGCGCCAGGAACCGTCCTCGGCCGGCACCTCCAGGGCCGCGAACCACCCGGCCGCCCGGATCGCGCCCGCCATCTCCAGCTTGAGCATGTGGTGCTCCCACGACTCGTTCGACAGCTCGCACGACGCCGGCCGGTTCGGATCGTGGCAGAAGAACCGCACACCGGACCCCGAGACCTTCGGGTGCACACCCCAGGCGCACTCGGGGCAGACGAGCGGGACACGAGGACGGACCTTGTGTACCTGGCCCCAGGCCATGCCGCGCCCCAGGTCGGGGAGGGTGGCGTCGAGACGGCCGAGGTCAGGATGCAGTGCGGTGAAGGGCATGAGCGCATCTCCTGGCAGTCCGGCATGGGGACAGTAAATCCGGCACAGCACCAGATATGCAGAGGCCACTGACAACGGCTCTCCAGGCATCCTGCTCCGGCAGCACCTCGACGTCCTCACACACCAAGGAGGCCGGACAGGATCAACCTGCCCGGCCTCGACGGTTACTCTCGCAGCCCCTTAAAGACGCTCCCCAGGGCTCTGATCCAGTCGGGCGGATCAGCCAGGAACTTTTCCGTCAGACGGGTCATGAACGCCTTCGCCATACCCTGAGCGGCACCCTGGACTATCGCGGCGGGCACGTCAGTGCCGCTGGCCGCCTGCTGCACGACGGGCGCGGGTCCCGTGGGTTGGACCGGTACGGCACCGGACGCTTCGGCGCCCGCGGTGTTCGGCGGATCGGCGGGAACGATGCCGGACGACGGCTGGACGGGCGCCAGGCTGGACGGCTGTGCGGGGGCGGGAACGTTGTCCCGGGTCATGATGCTGCTCCTTCGGGCAGAAAGCGGGAGGACAACGGACACCTGTGGGGTGTCGTCCGCGTGAGTAGGGGATGCCTCGCGGTAGGCGGTCCTTCGGCTCTCTGCCTGAGAGCGTCCCTGAAGGGCGTGAGCCCGGGCCCAGGGTGGCGTTTCCAGAGTAGCGTCCGTCGGCTCGTTCACTGCCCTGGGTGTTTGGTGGGTGGTCATATGTGGCGCGGACGGATGGCGAGCGTGCCCTGCCGTGTCTGCCACCTCCTCGGAGACAGCACAGCGTGCGGCTTGTCGTGAGACTGTGGTGCGACCTGGTGGTCCCGGGCACGCGGGTCACCAGTGGCGGCCTCGTCCAGCGCCTCACCGGAGTGGCGGAAGATCCCCGGGGCTGATCAATGAACGAGCTGTGCGAACTCAGTCTGCCTCACACGGATGCCCACGCGCTGTGTTTCTCAGTACTTGCGCCAGTCCTCAGGACCAGCCTCTCGGTCCGTACTTACTCGATGCTCATCGTCGCGACCGACTCGTCCGCGCGTTTGGGTGGGATCCCAGCAGCAGCCAGAGCGCGTGTCACGCTGCGACACCGCTCCGGTCCAGGTCAGGGGGCGGGTTTGAACGTCGGGATCGGTTCTCTCGGCCTTATTCGGAATGCAGCCTCCTACTTCTTTGTCGTTCGCTCAGATTCTCCTCAACTCCTCTTACAAAAAGTTGATCTTGTTGGTCTACTCCTCGCGAACCGACCCAGGCTCGGTGACCGGGCCCGAAGAGGAAGCCAACGATGTCCAGATCATTCAGGCGGTCCGCCATGCCCGCGGACCAGAGCACGCCCTCGGGCGCGCGGCGGAACAAGGGCGTGTCCGCGCTCGTCGTGATGGCACTCGCCATCGAAACCGTCGCGCTCAGCGCGATGGCCCTGCCCGCGGTGGCGCTGACCCCGGCCGCGGGGACCGACCGGCCCGAGGCTCTCGGCCCCGCCGAAGCGGCCGACGCCGCTTCGGCCGCGCTCATGGCCCGGCTGCAGAACCGCCGGATCGAAGTTCTGTCCGAGCGCACCGAGACCGCCACCACCTGGGTCAACCCGAACGGTTCCACCACCCTGGAAGCCGCGTCCGGGCCGGTCCGTTTCAAGGACTCCGCGGGACGATGGCGTTCCGTGGACGCCGACCTGATCCGCCGGGCCGACGGGTCGGTGGCCGCGCAGGCGCACCCGCTCGGGCTCCGGCTCGCGGGCCGCACCAAGGGCACCGACGCCAAGTCCTTCAAGGCGCAGGCCGCGAAGGCCGGCCGCCCGGAGACCTCCTCGGTCCCGCTGGCCCTCCTCGACGACGGTAAGGGCACCGCGGTGACCCTGGGATGGCGAGGCGTTCTCCCCGAGCCCAGCCTGAAGGGCCACACCGCCCGCTACGCGGACGCGCTGCCCGCCACCGACCTGATCATCGAGGCGACCCGTACCGGTTTCGAACAGTTCCTAGAGCTCAAGGACCGCTCGGCGGTCGCGGCCAACGGTTCGGTGACCTTGAGCATGACCGCCAAGGGGCTCAAGGTCCGGGCGAACGCCGATGGTTCGGTCTCCTTCCTGAACCTTCGCACGGGCCGCCAGCAGGGCGTCCTGCCCGCCCCCGTGATGTGGGACGCCACCGTCGACCCGCGGACCGGCGAACACACCCGCAAGGCCAAGGTCGGGCTGAAGGTCTCCCAGAAGGGGGCCCGGATCGACCTCACCCTCACCCCGGACGCGGCCTTCCTCGCGGATCCGAAGACGGCCTTCCCCGTGACCGTCGACCCCGCAGTGAACATCGGCGCCGGGTTCGACACCTTCGTGCAGCAGGGCTACGGCACCGACCAGTCCTCGGCCACCGAGCTGAAGCTCGGCAACAACGGCTCCGGCCAGGTTGCCCGGTCCTTCTTGCAGTTCCCCATGGCGAAGATTGCCGGGAAGCAGATCCAGGCCGCCAAGCTCAGCCTGTGGAACTTCCACTCCTGGTCCTGCACCGCCAAGTCCTGGGAGGTCTGGGACACCGCCTCCGCCTCCACCGCCTCGCGCTGGACCGCGCAGCCCGGCTGGAACAAGAAGTGGTCCTCTTCCACACAGACCAAGGGTTTCGGCACCGGCTGCGCCGACGGCTGGGTCAACGCTGATGTCACCACCCTGGCAGCGGCCTGGGCCGCCAACGGCAACGGCAGCAATACCCTCGGCATCCGGGCCACGGACGAGGCCGACGAATACGGCTGGAAGCGCTTCAACTCCGGCAACGCCACCTCCAACACCCCTTACCTGTCGGTCACGTACAACACCAAGCCCGGCGCGGCCACCGCGGTCGCCCTGCTCTCCGGTGTCGTCACCTCCGACTCGACGCCCACGCTGACGGGCAAGGCGAGCGACGCCGACGGCAACACTGTCCAGCTCAACTTCGAGATCTGGGCCTCCAATGGAACGGCGGCCGTCCAGACCGGCAAGTCCGCCTTCGTGACCTCCGGTACGAACGCCTCGTGGACCCCGACCACCGCCTTGGCCCCGGGCGCGTACAAGTGGCGGGCCGCCGTCTACGACGGCTCCATCTGGAACGGCACCTGGTCGGCCTGGCAGAACTTCACCGTGGACACCGTGGCACCCGCCGTTCCCACCGTCTCCTCCGGGCAGTTCCCGGCGGGTCAGTGGAGCGGAACCCCGGACGCCTCCGGCAACTTCACCGGGTCCTTCACCTTCACTCCGCCCACCACCGACGTCGCGGCCATCGAGTACCGGCTCGACGCCGGGGCCTGGACCGCCGTGGCCACCACGGGCTCCGCCGTTTCCCGGAATCTCACGTTCCGAGCCGGCAAGCACACGGTAGGAGTTCGCACCAAGGACGCCGCGGGCAACCTGTCCGCCGAACGCACCCACGTCTTCAGCGCCGGCGCGGGAGCCGCGTTGCTGAGCCCGACGCAGGGTGACCGTCCGGCCCGCCGACTGACCCTGAACGCTCAGGGCAAGGACAGCGACACCGGAGTTCGCTACCAGTACCGCCGTGGCGAGCTGGACTCCTGGCGCGACATCCCGGTCGCCGACGTGCGGCCCGCGTCCAACCCCGGGGGAACCGTCACCTGGCCCACCGCCGTGACCGGCGGCTCGCCCGCCGGGCTCGTCTGGAACATCACGGACACCCTCGCCGAGGACGGTCCCGTCGACGTTCGCGCCGTCTTCACCGACGGCACGGCCACGGACGCCTCTCCCCACAACACCATCACGGTGGACCGCCGCGCGGGCTCCGCACCCAGCACCGGCGTGGGCCCTGGCTCCGTCAACCTCCTCACCGGCGACTACAGCCTGTCCTCCACGGACGCCAACATCCTCGGCCTGACCGTCACCCGCTCCGCCTCCTCCCGCGCCGGGAGCACGGCCGAGCAGGAGGGCCAGGCACCCATCTTCGGCCCGCAGTGGAACGCCGGCGTCGTCGCCGAACTCACCAAGTCCGACTGGACGCACCTGCGCAAGACCTCCGCGACCTCGGTGGCCGTCATGGACGTCGACGGCGGCAAGGTCGGCTTCACGGCAGCCGCGGGCGGCAGCTGGCGCCCCGAGCCGGGATCCGAACAGTTCACCCTCACCGGCTCCCTGACCAGCACCTTCACCCTGCGCAACACCGACGGCATCACCACCACTTTCACCAAGGTCGACCCGACCCTGGATGTCTGGAACGTCTCCGCTACCGCCTTGCCCACCGATGACTCCACCACCAAGGTGATCGCCGAGAAGGTCACGGTCGACGGCAAGGTCCTCGCCCGCCCCAAGTGGGTTGTCAACCCGACCCCGGCGGTCTCCGTCGCCACCTGCCAGGCCGCCCCGGCGACTGCGGGCTGTCGCGTCCTGGAGTACGTGTACGCCGACGCGACCACCGCCACCGCGGGCACCTTCGGCGACCACACCGGCCGGGTGAAGGAGATCCGAATCTGGGTGACCGGACCCGGCGAGAACGCCTCCACCCCCTCCGCCGTGGCGCGCTACGCCTACGACGAGCAGGGCCGCCTCCGCGAGGGATGGGACCCGCGCATCACCCCCGCTCTCAAGACCAGCTACACCTACGACTCCGCGGGCCGCGTCGCGACGCTCACCCCCGCCGGAGAACTGCCCTGGACCTTCCACTACGGCAAGGCCGGCAACGCCGCCACCGCTGGTGAAGGCATGCTCCTGAAGGTCTCCCGCCCCGCCCTCAAGCAGGGCGAAGCCTCCGAGACCGAGGGACAGACGACCAGCAGCATCGTGTACGACGTTCCCCTGACCGGCAACAAGGCGCCGCACGCCCTCGGCGCGCAGAACGCCGCCGCCTGGGGCCAGACCGGCCTGCCCTCCGACGCCACCGCGGTCTTCCCCACCGGCACGGAACCCGCCGGCCACGACGGTGCCGCCCTCACCGGCGATGCCTACACCCGCGCGACCGTCAGCTACATCGACCCCTCCGGCCGTGAGGTCAACAAGGGTCTGCCGGGCGGTGGCCTGAGCACCGTCGAATACGACCGGCACGGCAACCCCGTGCGCGAGCTGTCGCCCAACAACCGCGAACTCGCCCTCGGCGCCACCCCCGCCCGTCAGGCGGAACTCGACGCCCTCGGCATCGCCGACCGCTCCACCGCCGACCGCGCCCAGCTCCTCTCCACCACCACCACCTACAGCACCGACGGCCTCCGCGAGACCGACCTGCACCGCCCGCTGCACCGGGTCACGCTCGTCGAGCCCGTCGCCGCGGCCGGGCCCCTGCCCGCCCTGCCCGCAGGATCCGTTGTCGCCGCCCGCGAGCACACCCGCACCGTCTACGACGAAGGCCGTCCCACCGACAGCCCCGTCTCCGACCGCCCCACCACCATCACCACCGGTGCCTGGATCGAGGGCTACCCGCAGGACGCCGACCGGCGCACCACCACCAGCGGCTACGACTGGAAGAGCGGACTGCGCACCAAGACCGTCCAGGACGCCGACGGACGCAAGATCACCCGCCTGACCGAGTACGACGCCCAGGGACGCCTTACCAAGAGCACCGCCCCCAAGTCCGGCGGATCCGACGCAGGCACGGAGATCACCACCTACTGGAACGCCGGCGGCACCGGAACCTGCCAGGGCCACCCCGAATGGGCGGGCCTGCCCTGCAGCACCGGCCCCGCGGGAGCCATCACGGGCGGCGGTGACAACCCCACGGCCCTCCCCGTCAAGACCACGGAATACGACCGCTGGGGCGGCATCGCCCGCCTCACCGAGACCGCCAACGGCCAGACCCGCACCACCACCGTGACCGCCGACCCGGCGGGCCGCACCCTGAAGGCCACCGTCACCGGAGGAGCCGCCGGCACCGTCGCCGACACCACGGTCACCTACAGCCCCGAGTCCGGGAACCCGCTGACCACCACCACCGGCGACGCCACCGTTACCCGCGCCTACGACAAGCTCGGCCGCCTCACCTCCTACGGCGACGGCGCGGGCAACACCACCGTCACCGAGTACGACACCGCCGACCGGTCCGTCAAGGTGACCGACTCCGCCCCGTCCACCCGCACCTACCGATACGACACCGCCCTGCCCGGCGGCCTGCCCACCGCCACCACCGACTCCGACGCGGGCACCTTCACCCCCACCTACGACCTGGAAGGCAACCTCACCCAGGAGCAGCTCCCCGGTGACATCACGCTCACCGTCACCCGCGACCAGACCGGCGACCCGATCACCCGCACCTACCGCCGGAACTCCGACGGCACCGTGATCCTCTCCGAGACCGCAGAATTCAGCGTCCACGGCCAGCTGCTGCGCAGCGACCGCACCAGCGGCGGTACCCAGGAACGCCGCTACGCCTACGACGGAGCTGGAGCCCTCGTCCGGACCGACGACACCTCGTCGGACGAGATCTGCACCCGCCGCTCCTACGGCTTCGACGCCAACGCCAACCGCACCTCCCTCAACGTCACCACCGGCACCGAGGGCGCCCCGTGCGCCGACGGAGCGGGCAACACCACCTCGTACTCCTACGACAGCGCCGACCGGCTGATCGCCGCCGGCACCGAATACGACGCCTTCGGCCGCACCACCAAGGCCGCGGGCACCGACTACTCCTACTTCGCCAACGACATGGTCCGCTCCCAGACCACCGGCGACCGCCGGCAGAACTGGAGCCTGGACGCCGCAGGCCGCCTCGGTTCCTGGACCGCCGAGTCCAAGTCTCCCGAAGGCGCCTGGGAGACCACCGCGACCCGGACCAACCACTACGGCTCCGAGGCCGACAGCCCCGACTGGATCCTGGAGAGCGCCGCGCCCCGCCAGACCAGCCGCTTCATCAAGAGCAGTGAGGGCGTCCTCGCCGCGATCGCCGGCGGCGGCACCGCCCTGCAGCTGACGGACCTCCACGGTGACGTGGCCGTGCAGTACCCGCTGGACACGGCGATCGCCCCACGGGTCCTGTCCACTGACGAGTACGGCAACGCCACCGGCGAGACGGCCCGCTACGGCTGGCTCGGCTCCCGTCAGCGCTCCACCGAGACCGCCGACGGCACCGTCCTGATGGGCGCCCGCCTGTACTCGCCCGCCACCGGCCGCTTCCTGAGCCAGGACTCCGTCCCCGGCGGCAGCTGCAACGGCTACGACTACTCCTGCGGCGACCCGGTCAACAAGAGCGACACCACCGGTACCGCCTGCCGCACCTACACCCGCAGCTACAAGGTTTTCGAGGGCGGCGTCCCGGTCCAGATCGGCACTGTCGGCATGCGGGTCGAAGTCTGTACCAAGAACGCCGGCATCACCTGGTCCAGCGGTTCCAGCTGGGGCGACGAGGGCGGCGCCGCCTCGAAGATCGGCTGGGACCTGTCCCTCCACAGCGCCTACCGCAGTGTAAACCGCTACGCCTGGCACCAGTGGAAGGCCAACGGCAAGGGCCAGGTGTGCATGCTGAAGATCCTCCCGGTCTGTGGCTTCCAGGAGCGCTTCGAGATGCAGATGGACTACTACACCTCCGCATGGTTCGGTTACGCTCCCGCCCGCAACACCGCGGTCTGGAACGTACGTTGCACCAACAAGCACTGCGGATTCCGCTTCAAGCGGTAACCAACGCACCCTGACGGGGCCGGACGACACCCGTCGTCCGGCCCTCTCGGCACATCTGACCCCGGAAGGACCACCATGAACCACAGGCAGCTGGCCCTCGTGTACGGCTTCGCCCTGTTCCTGCTCTGCTGTGCCATCGGCTACAACCTGAACGACGGACACCCCAGCATTCCCTGGGCCCTCGCCGGAGCCGCCGCGGGCACCGTTCTCGCCGTGGCCGTCCGCAAGCGGACGGGCCGGCCCGGCGGCTCCCAAGGTTCCGGCCGCTGACGACGCGCGGGCCCGGACAGCGGCCCCGTGCCCCGCCCCGGCCGGGGCGCCGGGATGCTGGGCGGGGGAGTGCTGGTGGGCGGCGGCGCTGGGCGGTGGCCTGGTTGGTCAGCCGCAGCACGTCTGTAGCGACTGTCCGTGTGCCCGCGTCCCAGCCGTCCTCGATCCGCTCCTCGACCTCGTCGGGGGCGCCGCTCTCCGCGATCCAGGTGTGTGCCCCGGCGACCGCCCCGGCCTCCAGCGCCGCGACGAGTTCGTCCGCGCGCTCGGCCAGGCCCTGGTGGCTGCCAGGGCTCGGAACACCTCCAGACGGGCGTTCATCACCTCGT
The DNA here is from genome assembly GCF_042868165.1 of Streptomyces sp. NPDC007872. Taxonomy (NCBI): domain Bacteria; kingdom Bacillati; phylum Actinomycetota; class Actinomycetes; order Kitasatosporales; family Streptomycetaceae; genus Streptomyces; species Streptomyces sp. NPDC007872. The sequence continues at coordinate 3,470 of NZ_JBIAEA010000003.1, read as the reverse complement.
CCTGGTGCAGGTGGATCCGCGCCAGCTCCCACCCGTAGGCGGCCGCGGCGTATGACCTCGTGCTCATGCCGTTCCTCCTTCGTCGTCTCGGGCCCGCCGTGCGGCCCACTTCGGGTCGCGTATGGGCACGGCCACCGGCACCTGCGGGGGCGTCTTCACGGCCGGGGCCCGTGCGGTCTGCCGGCTCGCGCGCGGCGCGGTGGGGAGACGGGTCAGGATCACGACGGCCTGACGACCCTGGCCGCCGAGCACCTGCGGCCTGGTGAGCCGGGACTGGTCGGCCGTCTACGGGGTGTGTTCCGGACGAGGCGCGGAATGGTGGGCACGGAGCCGACGGATGCCCTTCAGTACGTAGGCGGCGGTCATGAGTACGAAGCCGATGGGCGTGATCCAGAACCAGGACCCCGCCACCACAAAGCTCAGCATCAAGCCGATGAAGAGCAGGAGGCAGCCGATAGTCTCCAGCAGGTCGAGGTATCCCTTGGAACGCACCGCAGGATCGGGCGCACGCATACGACGGGTGACAGGCACGAGGCCCAGGAGCTGCAGGACGATCATGCCCAGCGCGACCCAGACCAACCAATCGGGTATGTCCACGACGCGGACTGTACCGCCCGTCCACAAGCCCCGGAACGAAGGTCCATAATCCGAAGCTCGATGTGATTAAGAAGCTCCCGGGTAGGAGGGCGGCATGTTCTTCTTCAGCAACCGGGTCGGCTGCCTAGGGTCTCTGCTCATCAGCGTAGCGGCGACCGTCATCCTGTTCATGATCTTCAATCGCTGACGCAGTTCCTCACGCCCGTCAGGCCCATCTCATCCCGATTCGGGAGAGTTGTTCGATCCGCTCGGGGGAGAGCGATGTGGCCCGGGTGCGTTGGTTGCCGATCCACGTGCCGAGCTTGAGCGTCACCTCCCGCCGTTCCCGGCCTTCGTCCTCGGCTCCGGCGAGGACGAGGGTCTCGACGTGCTTCCTGGGCACGGTCAGATGGCCCTCGCGCTCGAAGAACTGACGGGCGGCGGCGTAGTGCATCGCCCACTTCTTCGCCTGGCTCACCCGGGCCTTCGGCTTCTCCTCCTGGGTGGCGGGGGTGATGCCGAGGACGTGTTCGCACATCCACTGCTGCACGCTTGTGAGCTTGTCGAACCCGAGCCGCTGCGCCCGCACCCACCGCCCCAGATCCTCGCCCTGCCGCACGACCTCCCCAGCCGCCACCGACAGCGCCCCGCCCTCGTCCAGGTGCTGACGGACGAGGTGGAACGCCCTCTGCCACTCCACCGACCAGCTCGGGCACCACGACGGGTCGATCTCCTCCAACTGCTCGCGCCGCGCCTCCGACAGCGCCCCGGCCCACGACGCCACGGGGAGCCCTTCGGCCTGGCGCTGTTCCAGCTCGGCCGCGCGCCGGGCGGCGGCCCGCGCGTTCTTCAGCCAGATTCCCACCGCCGCGCCCTGGTAGACGGTATTGAGCGGGGCCAAGAGGTGCCCGTTCTCGGCGGCCCACCCGCGTGCCGCCGTCAGGCCCTCTTCCCAGGCTACGTCGTGGTGGGACCAGACCATGCCGAGCTTCTCCAGCCCCCGGGCCCGATCCGGGTCCATGTCCCCGCGGGCGTAGAAGCGCCGGGCGTCGGCGATCCACTGCCCCAGCGGAAAGCCCGCGAGCGCCGCCGGCCACCCCTCACCCTGCACCTCCCGGCCCTCCTCCCTGGCCGGGACCCGGAAGGTGAACGGCACACGCAGGTCCCCGTGGAGCCGCTGGTAGAGGGACGCGGCCTCGATGCCGCGCCGCCAGTGTTCGTGCTCGGGGTTGATCACCCGCAGCCGGATAAACGCCGCCAACTGCGCCGGGTCGCGGGGCGTGGAGAACTTCAGCAGCGCCTTGGCGGGGGCGCTGACGTCCCCGGAGTCCTTCCCGCTCCTACGCGTGCCCGACCCGGTCTCGTCTTTGCTGACGGGCGTGTAGCGGCTCGGCCGCTGCTGCTCCGCCAACTGCTCCACCACCCGCGCGTCGTGCGCGCGCAGGGCCTCCAGGAGCTTGGCGAGCCCGCCGAACGCCCGGGAGGCCAGCATGTTGTCCGCCGTCTCCCCGGGCCCCAGGAGCACCGGCACCACGAGCGAGGCGACCTTCCCCTCGCCGGGCTGCATCCGCAGGGCGCGGCCGACGGCCTGGACGAGGTCGGGCATGGAGCCGCGTACGTCGGCCCAGTACACGGAGTCGCACCGGCGGGTGTCGATGCCTTCGCCGAGGACCTTCACCGACGAGAGGAACGCCTTCTCCACCACGGTGCCGTTCTCGTCGACGCCGTCCTCGAACTCCCCGAGCACCCGGCGCCGGTAGAGAGGCCTGTGGTCCCCGCACAGCCAGTCGGCCCAGATCGTCTTCGGGTAGAGCTCGGGGTCGGCGTCGTGGAGCTGCCCGGCGATGCCGGGGAGACCGGCGGCGAACGCCTCGGCCTCCTTGATGACCCCGTGGAACACGAGCGTGCGCTTCAGGTTCTCCTCGGACGAGGCCTTCATCAGCGCGGTCTGGAGCGCGGCGAGCCGGGCTCCGCGCACCTCTTCGGACCGCGCCTGGGCCCCGAGGAGCTGGGCGGCCTGGAGCTGCGTGTCGGTGACGTCCACGCACACCACCTGGTAGGGGGCACAGATTCCCCGATCGATCGCCTCCGAGAGCGTCAGTGTGAACGCCCTGCTGCCGAAGGGCGAGTCCGGGTGGTCGTCCATGCTCGCGACGAGCTCGCCGGGTGCGCCGGCCTCGTCGTCGCCGAGCTGCCACAGACGGGGCGTGGCGGTCATGTAGAGACGCCGCAGGGACGGAATGCGGGCGTTGTCGTGGACGACGGCCCAGGGCTTCCCGATCCGGCCCGAAACCCGGTGGGCCTCGTCCACCACGATCAGGCTCCACCCCGGAAGGCCCGCGGCGTGCGCGCGCTCCAGGATGCCCATCCCGAGTGAGGCGTACGTGGCGAACACGGTCACCTTCTCCAACGGCCTTACCCAGTCGACGAGTTCGTTCACGCTGGTGGTGTTGGGGAAGCTCGCCTCCTCGCCCCGCAGCGACGAGACTCCGATCATCGGGCCCCGGCGCCCGGCCGCGTGCCAGGCGGCCTCGGTCTGCGCGAGCAGGTCGAGCGAAGGCACGAGTACAAGCACCCGGCCCGCGTGGAGCTCAGCCGCGCTGCGGGCGGCTACGAGGGTCTTGCCTGACCCGGTCGCCATGATCACCTGCGTGCGGAGTCCCCGCTCCGGCACGGTCGAGCGTGCAGACAATTCAAGGGCACGTTGTACCGCCTCCACGGCCTCTCGCTGATGAGGACGAAGTTCCCTAGCCGTCATACAGATGCCCTCTCCTTCAGACCTGCTGGGGCTGCCGTAGGCATGCTTTCATCGGAAAGTCCCACGTCAACGGCACGAGGCCAGCTACTGTGATGCAACCCGGACTCGGCGAAGCCCCACACCGAGGAGAGAGCCT